>NZ_JAUFQG010000006.1 GCF_030409605.1 Simiduia curdlanivorans | reverse complement strand
TATCATTACCGCACTGGCGCTTGTGTATCTCAGTACACTTTGCGCTTGCTCGGGTGTTTCGATATCGCCATTGGCAAGCACCGGAATTCGGATAGCTTGCACAATTTCTGCAATGGTGTCGTACTCGGCTTGGCCTCTAAAGGCGCAGGCGCGAGTGCGGCCATGCACGGCCAGTGCCGCAATGCCAGATTGCTCTGCCATGCGCGCAATGGCGACGCCGTTCTTTTGGTCGACATCTGGACCGGTGCGAATCTTTAGGGTCACGGGAACATCAACGGCCGCAACCACAGCCGTTAAAATTTGTGCCACTAAAGTCTCATTGGCCAGCAATGCCGAACCTGCGGCTTTTTTGCATACCTTCTTAGCCGGGCAGCCCATATTGATGTCGATGATTTGGGCGCCGCGCTCACATTTAAGCGCCGCCGCCTGCACTAACATCTCTGGGTCGCCGCCGGCAATTTGCACGGCTCGTGGGTTAGCTTCGTCGTCGTGAACGAGGCGCAAACTGGACTTTCGGCTGTTCCACAGGTTCACATCGCTGGTGACCATCTCCGAAACCGCTAAACCTGCACCAAAGCGCATGCATAAACGGCGAACGGAAAGGGGAGATCGGTCACACCGGCCATAGGTGCTAGCACCGCTTGGCTGTCGATGATGTGAGGCCCGATGTTGAACACGTAAACACCCTAGTTTTGCTGTGGTTCCGACATGCGAAGCCGCTACGGGCCTACGCGAAAAGGGCAGCTATGATACCCGCAGCAGGGGTGGGATAAAAGCAGAAAATACACAAAATGGCGAAATTTTAATCTGGTTTTTGGCGCCCAAGTATGCTTGGCCGCCATGACAATTTGATTACTGGGCGATATGCGCCGAGTAATTGACCGCATCTTTACCTGGGTCGAGAATCTCCAAGGCAATATGCACCGGTTGATTACTGGGCATGATGGTTTGCCCGGCCATTTCACCGGCCAAGTACTCGCGCGCCAAGAATCGTCGGCTGGCAACGAGGTTGCCCTGTAGGTCGCTAAACTGGATAACCAGCGGCGGGAAGGGTTGTTCAAAGGAAGCTTTGTTGAGCAATACCGCGTCGATTAATAAGGCATCGTTCATGCGCGGATGGGAGCGCACCACCAAGTTAGAAGCCATGACCTTGCCGGGCTCAGACATAGGCGGCAGGGTGCAGCCGAATAGTGGGCAGAAGCTTTGGTAGTAGGGTCGGGTGCTGGCATGGCGGCCCCAGTCATCCAGATTGTAATGGGCCATTTGCCAAATAAAGCCGTATAGCGCCAATACTGATAAGCCGCTCCACAATAAGCGCTTGGGCCAAGGTGAGCCCTCGATATGGAAGCCGAATTCTAAGGGTTCGGGTTCGATGCTGCGTATGATCGCGCGCTTTTCAGGATCGTAACCGCGAATGGCAGGGTCGTCGTCGATCTCTTCCATTTCGGTAAACATCGGCTTGGGTCGGCTGTCGTCTTCTTCGAGGGTGAATAAGGTGCGCGCCGAGCCCTTGCTCTTGTTGGGTTCTGGCTCTGGCTCCGGGTCAAATTTGGGTTGCTGACCGGTAGTGCGGAAGGTATCGCCGAGGGCGTCTTCGATGTCTTCGTCGCTCAAGGCGGAAAAGGTGCCGGTGGTGGCTCTGGAGTATTGTTCCTGCTCGGGCTTGCGCTTTTCCTCTTCGCGGCTCTCATCTTCCGAGGCCTCAAGAATGCTCAGCGCCCAAGATTCATCGGCACTGTCTTTTTCCTCTTCCTCTTCGTGGCTCTTAATTTCCCGGTCGAATAGGGTGCGTTCCGGTTGGTGCTTGGCGCGGGTCGGTTCATAGACGTCAAAAAAGTTTTCCGACAGCTCGCCGGTGCGGTCTTTGTCTTCCTCTTCGAATAAATCGTCGTGAATCAGCTGGCTATCATCCCACTCGGCCTCTTCATCGATGGCCTTTTGGTTGAACTTTAGCCCTTCGTTTTTATTCGCCGGCTTGGTTTGTGGGGCTGCTTTAGCTGGCGCAGGAGCGGGCTTTTTAGCGACAGCTGCCTGTGGTTTGGCGGCTGTTTTCGGTGCTGCTGGCTTGGCGCTGGGCGCCGCTTTTGCTGGCGCTGCCGCTTTCGCAGGCGCAGCTGCCGCTTTAGTGGGGGCTAGTTTGGCCGCAGGCTTAGCAGCCACCTGGCTCACGATATGGTCGTTGGCGCGAAATATTTGCAGGCAAGAGCCGCAGCGAACCGCACCTTTAGCACGATCCAGTTGTGCCTGGGTGATGCGAAATGACGTGCTGCACTTGGGGCAGCGGGTCACAAATTGGGTCATGAGCGTCGTAATCCTTACGGCATCTTGAGCCTGGTTAAGGGCTGTCATTCTAAAAGTTTGGTTGGCGCTTAATTGTTGAACACACTGGCCAGCCGCCGGCGGCTAGGCCGCGCAGTGCAGAGTTTAGTCTTTGTGAACCATAAGGTAAATCGCGCCAAGCGCCCTAGTCTACCTAACTTTGCGCCCAGTTAAGCGAACCCATTCCTCCTTTTGCGCCACTGGGTCGAAATCGAAGGCTGGGTAGGCGCTCATGACCGCATCGGCTTGGCTGGCGAGTATGCCCGATAAACACAACAAGCCGCTTGCCCGCACTTGGCTGGTTAACAGTGGCGCAAGCTCCACCAAAGGTCCGGCCAAAATGTTGGCGAGCATGATGTCGACGCTTGTTTGCGGCGCATCCTTGGGTAAAAACACGGGCATGGCATCGGCGGCTAGGCCATTGCGGCCAGCATTCTCGCGGGTGGCCAAGAGCGCCTGCGGGTCTATATCCACGCCAATAACCTGCTTGGCTCCCAGTAACAGTGCGGCTATGCCTAAAATGCCCGAGCCGCAGCCGAAGTCCACCAGTGCGGCTTGCTCGAGAGATTGTTGATCTAACCACTGCAAGCACAGAAAGGTGGTGGGGTGGGTGCCGGTGCCGAAGGCTAGGCCTGGGTCGAGCATTAAGTTTACCGCCTCGGGTTCGGGCGGCTCTTTCCAGCTCGGGCAGATCCACAGGCGCTCGCCACAGCAAATGGGTTGGAAGCTCGCCATCCACTCGCGCTCCCAATCCTTATCCTCCAGTTGCTCCCATTTCAGGTTCAGGGGTTCTTGAGGTAATTGTGCCAGCAGTTCTAGGCTCACGGCCTTAGTGTTGATATCGGCCTCGAATAAGCCGGTGATGCGGGTGGCATCCCAGAGCGGTGTTTCGCCCAGCGCCGGCTCTAAAATGGGCTGGTCGGCATCGTCTTGCAGGGTCACAGACGCCGCGCCTACGTCCATTAATGCCTCCTCGATGGCTGAGGCTTGGGCGCGAGTAGAGTGAATAATGAGTTGGAGCCAAGGCATGGGCGTGTCTCTAGTTGGAAGTGCTAAATGGGAATGCTAAGTCGAATGAGAATGTTAACTGGGCGCCATTATAACCTGACCCTTGGCATTGCGGCTGGCTTTCTATAATCTGCAGCAAAGCCACTGAGATGGCTTGTGCCTAATGATAATTAAAACGAGCAAAAAACCGTCATGAAAGATAGCAGGCCCACGTCGTTGGATATCGCCTACCGAGCCGGCGTATCCCAGTCAACGGTATCGCGCGCGTTGCGCGATAGCCCCTTAGTGAGCTTAGAAACCCGCGAAAAAATTAAAGCCATTGCGCGCGAGCTGAACTACAAAGTGGATAAGGCTGCGAGTAACTTGCGGGCCAAGTCGAGCCGAACTTTAGCGCTGTTGATTCGCGAAGACCCCACTACGGACGAATCCCATATCAATCCGTTTTTCTTATCGATGCTGGGCGCCATCACCCGCGCGACCGCCGTGCGCGGTTACGACCTGCTGGTTACCTTTCAACAACAAAGCGAAGACTGGCATAGAGACTTTGAAGACTCCCACCGCGCCGATGGATTAATTCTATTGGGCTACGGTGTGTACGATAGTTACGTGGAGCGGCTAAAAAATTTGCAAGAAGACGGCGCCCATTTTATTTGCTGGGGCGCGGTGCATAACGATCAGCCCGGTTGCTCGATCGGTTGTAATAACGAAGAGGGCGGCTATCTGGCCGGCCGGCACTTAGTCAGCTTGGGGCGCAAGCGCATCGCGTTTTTTGGCGACGTATCGGCCAACAGTCCAGAGTTCAGCGCGCGCTACCGCGGTTTTTGCCGCGCCTTAGCCGAGGCCAATATTGATCATGCAGCCGAATTGTTAATTGCCGCGGAAACGATCGAAACCTTTGGTTTTGAAGCGGTACAGCGCCTAGTCGCAGACAATATTCCATTCGACGCCATCTTTGCTGCTTCAGATTTAATCGCCATTGGTGCGCTGCGCGCGCTGCAAAAAAGTGGCGTGAAAGTGGGCACCGATGTTTCCGTGGTGGGCTTCGATGATATTCAATCCGCTGCCTACATCACGCCATCGCTCACCACAGTGCGCCAAGATACCAATGTGGCGGGCGAAATGCTGGTGGAAAATCTGCTCAGTATTGTTGCTGGTGAACAGGTGGAATCGACATTGCTACAACCAAAATTAATAGTCCGAGAATCCTGCGGGTCAAACTGACATCTCGCCACTTTCGCCTTGTTCAGCTGTGGTGAATTAAGGTTTGGCGTACCCGCAATAATCCCAACTAAAAGATATCGGTGCTCGCTTAGGCAATGGGTCGAGTAGTCTACCCGCAGGCACGGGGCTGCTGCCCGACTATTGGCTCTGAAAAATCAAACCATAATTAGATTCAGAACTTAGGTTTTCACAGAGTATTTTAACGCAAGCTAAAATGGGGGCGGCCATTAGCGCACCGGCAACGCCCCACAGCCATGTCCAGAACACTACCGCTAGAAAAACCATGGTGGGCGATAGAGACATTCTGTAACCAACAATGGAAGGGGTAATCAACTGTCCTTCGAGGGCGGTTAATACCAAGAAGCCCATTGGTGCGGCCAAAGCCATGACGAGCGAGTCAAAGCTGGTGAGGCCCACCAAAGCCAGTAGCCCCAGTGTAATCAGCGGCCCAACATAGGGCGCAAAATTGAGCAACCCTGCAACCATCCCCCATAGCAAGGGGTTTGGAAAATCGATACTCCACAGCAGGGTGCTGGTCGCTAACGCGAGCATTAAATTGACAAGGGCGATGGTGGCCAAATAGGTGGAAAGCTGTTGCCGAACTTGAGCGGTAATGCGCATCAGTTGCCTGCGCATTGACCAGTCGCTACCGAAGCGCCCCGCCTGGCGAACCATGGAACCGCGCGAGGCTAATAAAAAATAGGTTAATACCACAACAATTAGCATGGTGCCGGATAAGGCGGGTAAATCATCGGTCAGCAAGTTTTGCATCCAGGTGTTGTCTTGCACAGATACAACGATGGGTTGATCTGTCGACCCTTGTGCAAGTTTTGCAACTTGCTCGCCGGCGCGCTTTAGCTCGGCTAGTGGTTCGTGCACAAGGTTCAATTTAGATTTAAGCATCGCCGTTTTTTGTGGCATTTTTTCCAACCATTTTGCTGCTGGCTCGGCGAGGAATTGACCGATCAAATAAATATTACCTAGCAAGAGCGCAACCACTAACGCGGCGCTAAGCGGGTTGGGCAGGTTAAATTTTCCAGCCCAGCGCACCAAGGGCGAGAGTAATAGCGACAAGAGCCAAGCCAAAGTAATGGGAAATAGAATGGACTTGCCGTAATAGAGCCCCGCAACCGATGTGACAAGTGCGATTGGAATGAGGCAGGCGCAGATAATTTGCTGGTTTTTCGTATTGGTCCAAGCAGACTGGCGCGCGGTGGTGGCCGGTGCAACGGTGCTGCATTCTGGGGCTGAGTTGTGTTCTGGAATGCTAGTCATGAGTCATTCGCTGGCGTTGCTGCGACTTCGTCAGCATCTGCCAGTGCGCCCAATATTTGCGTTATGAAACTGAGTTTAAGGGTCGACAGGAAACCGCTGCTTTTTGTCGAGCTGTCGGCCAGTAGGTCGGAAGCGACGCCGCCGGCAAATAGTCCTGCCAAGGTGGCCGGTTTAACCAAGCATGCCTCAGTGGTTTCTATCACATCATTTTTGGCAAGGCTTAATTCATAGCGACTAATGCTTAGCTGTAATTTGGCGGCGTCGAGTGCTGCCATTTCACGTTTTAGCAGTTGGTTTAACATGCGTGATCTCCCCAATCGCAAGGCTATGTTGAAAGCCGATTTTTCCGACCAGCCGACGGCTTAATCGCCAAAGCAAAGTGATTGCCGATAATTGGCACAGGCCAAAAAAGCAGAGGCCCCAGAGCCAATGGTTGAGCCATATGGCCACGCCGTAGGACAGCGCGGCGAAGCCTGCAAACCAAGTCATAGCCAATAGTGCGCCCAGCGCCACTAATGCCACAAAGGACAAGGCTAAAGCTGACAAGGATAATTGCCATTCGGCTTTTAATAGTGCCAGACGCGCGTTAATAAATTGCGTTAGTGCGGCGCCCAGAGCATCAATACTTGGCCCTAGGCGCACATCGTCTAACGTCTCACCTTCGCTGCGGTGTTGTGCATTGAAAGTATCCGACTTGCTGTTAAGCATGACTATTTACGACGCAGAAATGCGCTAACGAGAGCGCCGGTTGCGAAGGCGATGCCGGCGGTTGTCCAAGGGTTGTTCTTGGCGAAATCCTGCACGTCGGCGGCTGCCTTGTTAGCCACTTTTTTTGCTTGCTCGGTTTTTTCGCCAATGGTCTCCGAAGAGGAGGCTGCAGTGCTGCGTACTTTTTGCTCCGCGATGGCGGCTTGATCGGCTAACTTATCGACCGCGTTGTGGCCCTGCTCGCGCGCGACATCCGCTACGGGTGAGCCGAAGCTGCCATTTGAACTGCTAGCGGTTGCTTTTGATGTAGCCATGGTATTCTCCTTTAATTTACCAGTGGGTGCTATTACACTTTCATTTCCACAAATAGTGTTGCACGAGCTGTGCCAACTTTTTTTAGTGTGTTTTCTCAGCCATTGTCTTGTAATTTGCGTTCATTTCTTTGCCTAATCGGTATAACGCCTTCTTTGTGTTTCCTTGGTTACAATTGTTTTTACAAAATTTGAAAATAGTACAAAGCTGTTTGTTCAGTGTTTAATGGGACGTGTCGGCGGTGTATCTATTTTTCCAATAGAGGTGAAAATGCCGACCACAAGCCACAAGCCACAAGCCACAAGCCACAAGCCACAAGCTACAAGCTACAAGCTACAAGAAGGAAACGGAAAGGGGAAGAGACGCTGCGCTGAGTATTTACCCCTAGTAGAATAAAAGCAGAAAGCTCTACGCGATTTAAACCTGGGCGGTCGTGAGTCTAAACTGGCTCTGCATCGCATAATCAACGGTGCCAGGTAAATAAGGTAAATAGGGTAGAAAGGGTAGGTAGCCTAGATAGGGTTATAGCTGGGTGCTTATCTATGATTGGATGCATCAAGTGATGCGAGCATGCGGGGTTGCATTGCGCAACCCCAAGTAACACGAATTAACTTTTTACAACTTTAAGGTGGTTTTCCACACGCTTGACGTCATCGACATTTTCCGCGATTCGCCCGGCTAAATCTTTAGCGGCATCGCTCGACACATCGCCCTCCAGCACGACAACCTTATTTTCAGTGTCGACGTCTATGTCAAATCCGGACACATGTTCGCTGGCCAATAGTTTCATTTTTACTTCGGCGGCGATGGTGGCGTCTTTAACGGCCTGAACGAACTTACCGTCTTGCTGCTGACGCTCGCTCTTTGTGGTTTTTTGCTTGGCATCGGGCTTGATCTCAAGGCGATTCTCTACCTTGTCGATACCTTCAACGCTCAAGGCGACCTGTTCAGCCAAGTCTTTTTCTATGTCGCTAGACACCGAGCCCACTAAATAGGCGGTATTTTTTCCAACTTCCACATCAATTTCAAACGGGTTTAAATGCTCGTTAAACAATACGGCTGCTTCAATTTTACCTTCGCGCCAGCCGTTACTAAAGTATACCGACGACTCGGATGTCATGCCCTTACCCTCATCCGTACCAGCAACGGCGATACTTGGGATAGACGCTGCCATCGCCACGCCGAGGGTCAATGTACCAATCGTTTTCGTTAGCTTGTTCATAGGATACTCCTTGGGTTTAATTCGACCATTCGGCCGGTTCCGTACTTTCTCTAGTGCTGTGAGCGGCAAGCGCCCGAGCGGTAGATATCAATACGTTGCACAAGGTGTTTAGCGAATAGTGTGCCAAGCCTGCAATCTCTTGAATTTAGCGGGTTTGGCATCCTGTGCTCGGCTGCATTTGCATGAATTTCAAGACTTTCGTGTATTTGTTGCCAGCTTTGAAAAAATTACACCGCGGCTTTGCTATAGTCGGGCTTGCTTATCTATTTCACACATTACGAGAAAGTAAATGACGCTAACTGTATCGCTCGGCGTACCTTTTTTACTTCTGCACATTTTTTTGGCAGGTTTTAGTTTTTCCCATCTTTTGCTGCGCAAGGAAGATCTGCGCTCCGCGTTCGCGTGGTTAATCGTTATTGCTGGCTTGCCGTTCTTGGGGTCACTCGTTTATTGGATCTTTGGCATCAATCGCATTTCCCGGCGCGCCCATAAACTCATGGCTAATAGGTATGCGCTATTCGCCAGAGAGAGCGACGATCAACTCGATTTGGTTGATGCGAGCTGGCAGCCGCAGGCGTTAGCTATGCAGAAGCTGAGTGGGCGCTTACTCTGTACCAGCCGCCAGATTGAACATTTCCATACTGGCGATCAAGCCTATCCCGCGATGCTCAATGCCATAGCGAAGGCGAAAAGCAGTATTTACGCCTGCTTTTATAATTTTGACGGCGACGGTGAAAGCTGGAGGTTTATCGAGGCTATTGGCGCCGCTCAGCAGCGGGGGCTTGATGTGCGGGTGGTGCTCGATGGGCTTGGCGTGTTTGCCAGTCAAGCAGATGCTGTGGCTGGCTTTAGATCGGCGGGCGTAGCGTGTGAATTGTTTAACCCGCCCAAGCTGTTGCCGCCGCGCATTCATATTAACTTGCGCAACCACAGGAAACTGTTGGTTATCGATCAGGCTCAAGCGTTTACTGGCGGAATGAATATTGTCAACGGCAATGTCAGTACCGATGCGCGCGCCGCTTCGATCGACGAGTTTTTTGCCGTAGAGGGCCGGATTGTCAGGCAGCTGCTGGCGTCTTTCTTGGCCGACTGGTCATTTAGTGGCGGCGAGCTTGAGGATAATATCGCGCTACCTGAATTCAGTGATGAGGCTGGCGTTTTGTGTCGGGCAATCGAAGATGGCCCCGACAAATCAGAACACCTAGGTTTGATGGCTTTAGTGGGGGCCTGCACCCTCGCGAAAGAAAAGATTCGGCTGGTTAGCCCGTATTTTATTCCGCCTGAGCCCTTGGTTACGGCAATTCAATTGGCGGCATTGAGAGGGGTAGAAGTACAGATTTTGATTCCGCAAGCGCCTGACCATCGCCTCATGGGTTGGGCCTGTGAGCATGCACTAGGTCGACTTTTACGCCCTGGCATACAGGTTTTTCAAATGCCGCCGCCATTTATGCATTCGAAGCTTTACGTTTTTGATAGCTACTATTGTTTGTTTGGTTCGTCTAACTTGGATGCTCGGAGTTTAAAGTTAAACTTCGAAATGCTAGTTGAGATTTACGACCAGAAGTTTACCAAGTCCATGGCAGAGCACATCGATAAGCTGGTTGATCAAGCGATACCGTTAACCCTCTCGCAGTTGCGGGAAAGATCGCTTTGGCTGCGGTTGCGAGCGGCGATGACAACGCTTTTCGCTCCCTATCTTTAACTGCGATTGTCCTTTACCGCTAATGGCCTTCAATAGCTGGCTGCACCTAAGGCTAAAAAATCAGTGCAGCGCCAACTGTGCAGATTTAGCCTGCTGTTGCTTTTGGTCCGGCAAAAAACCAAATGATCAAGCCTAATAGCGGTAGAAAGAGCACGAGTAGTACCCAGAGTAGTTTTGCCCCCATCGTGACTTTCGACTGAGCAATGTTCAAAATTGCCCAGATATCGCCGATAAATATTAACAGGCCAAGTAAGCCGGTAATTTGAATATCCATATTGCTTCCCGTTCAAAAATGTATTTTCGTGGGCTTCATGTGTTATCGAAGCGTTGCTGTTTATGGCAGTGTTGTCTTTCGTCCCGTTAAAAGATGTGCAACCAACGATACAATAAATAGCACGAGAAAAACAAAAAAGAATAGTTTTGCTGCGGCAAACGAGAAGCTAGCGATACCGCCAAAACCCAGTGCGCCAGCAATTAAAGCAAGGATTAAAAAGGTGATTACCCAGGTTAACATGATGTTTCTCCAATGTCGGTTGGTATTTTTAGCATCGACCTAATATGTCGATCCAGAATGTATTGTCATTTGTGACATCTATGCACAGCAGATAGTAGGCGGTTGGTTGTGCGTGCAGTGATGTCAGTTATGTGTGCAGCAAGCGCTATGCCAAAATTGAAGTTCACGGTTTTCAGGGGCTGTGAGTCTTTGTTATATGGTGTTTTAGCCTAATGTTGTGGCTATTTTGAAAGAATTACAAAAAAGAAGAACCCAAATTTACACTTACCGGAAAAATTCGGCTTGTTTTTACAATCCCCCCGATTTTTCCTAGAGCATTTTTCACATCAATAGCTCTTTTTCAAAAGAATTACGCTTTTTTTGACCATGAAGACATTGCAATGCCCGCAAGTTAACGGGCTTTAACGCTTAGTGGGTGGCGGCTAGGAGATTTGATGGCATGAAATTTGATTGCCTACCTATGTCAGGACATTTTGTCCTTATACACACTTTGACCTTTTAAGTGAAAGGCATACATCAACGAAACAATAAGGATGAATACCATGAAGAAGCTATCAATCATACTGTGCGTTCTGTTTTCTATTTTTTCACTTTCCGCTTGTGATGTTAACGAAGGCGGTCCGGAAGAGTTAGGCGAAAATATTGAAGAAACGGTCGAGGATGTCGGCAACGATATTGAAGATGCTTGCGAAGAGGCCAAGGCTTCTATGAAGGCCAAAGATACCGACTGTTAATCCAAGACGGCCAGCGCAAGCTGGCCTATCTCCTTCTTGACTCTATGCTTAAGTGCATTCCCATGAAACAGATTTTATTTGTTAAAAAACGAGCCGAATCTATCGTTATCGGTGTTCTATTGGGCAGCATTGTTGTTTTTTGGTCTGCTTTCAGCGCCGCACAAGAAACCTCATCCAGCGCCAGTCAAGTGCCGCAAGAACAGCAGGCGAGCCTAGAGCAAACGCTTCCGGAAGAGTTAAGCCGCGCCGAAGTAGATGACATTATTACCCTGCTAGAAAGCGAAACGGCGCGCACTGATTTCGTTAATAAACTTAAAGCAATATCCACGCTTAAGCCAGAGCCGATGGGTCAGGCGCTGAGTGTCAGTGAGCTGCTTGATTTGGAGCAGAGCAGCAGCGAGTTGGTGGCACGCTATAACGCGCTATTAGATGCGCTAGGCATGACCGATAATCAATTCGGCGCTATGGCTGTATCGGTAGCTATGGTATTGCTGCTTTTAATCTGTGCAAAAGCAAACAGTTGGCTGGCCGCCCTTCTCGATCAAAGGTTGAATGGCCTAAGGCGTAAATTCTTTCTCGATGCTAGACGCCTAGCCATGTTGTCGGGCTGGCTACGCGCTGTCGGTTACGCCATTGCCTTTTCTCTGTCTTATGCCGGCCTGGCGGAAATATGGTCGCTCAGCGCCATGTTGCCCAGTGGCACTTTATCCTACTCTGGGTTATTGGACTTGGTGCTGACATTTTCCTTATTAATTTTTCTGTATGTTGTCGTTTGGGAGCTACTGAACGCTACCATTGAATACTATTTGCACAGTGCTGGGCGAATGGCGGATGAGCGTGTTGATACCATGCTGCCCATTATTCAAAAAGTCATATTTTTTATCTTAGCGATTCTGTTCGGCCTAATAGCCTTGTCAGAGTTGGGCCTAGATATAATGCCGTTGCTCGCCGGTGCTGGCGTTTTTGGTATTGCCATTGGCTTCGGCGCGCAGACCTTAGTGCGTGATTTTCTTGTGGGTTTTATTATTATTTTTGAAGACCTCCTACAAATTGGCGACGTAGTGCAGCTGGGGGATAGAAAAGGCATGGTGGAAAAAATAACCATCAGGAAAGTGCAGCTGCGCAACCTCGATGGCACAGTGCACACGGTTCCGTTTAGTGAGCTGTCGGTAGTCGACAATTTTACCAAAGAATACAGTTACTATCTCATGGATATCGGTGTTGCCTACAAGGAGGATATCGATCAAGTTAACGCTTGTATTTCCAGTGTGTCGAAAGAACTGCGCGCGGATAAGGATTTCGAACAGCTTATTCTCGACGATGTAGACGTGCTCGGTGTCGATAGCTTCGCCGACAGTGCCGTTATTATTAAGGCGCGTATAAAAACCCAAGCCAAGGCCAAGTGGCGGGTTGGCCGGGAGTTCAACAGGCGCTTGAAGTACGCTTTCGATCAGCAGGGAATAGATATCCCTTTCCCGCACCGCACCTTGTATTTTGCCAACGCCTTGGCGCATTCGGAAGCAGCGGGAGAGGCACAATGAGCTTCGATGTAGATCTCGTTTATTTTCACTTTACCCAGCTCGGCATTGCATTTGTCTTGGCGCTGCCGGTTGCGCTGAATCGGGAGTTGAATGATAAGGGCGCAGGGCTGAGAACCTTTCCGCTGGTTGCCATCGCGTCTTGTGCGTTTATCTTGGTGGGCGTGGATATTTTTGAACAAGCGGATGCACAGGCGCGTGTAGTGTACGGTGTGATAACCGGGATGGGCTTTATCGGCGGTGGCGCCATAGTCAAGCACGCGGGCCGAGTAGGTGGGACCGCCACGGCTGCAGGCCTGTGGAATACCGGTGCGATTGGTGTGTCTGTTGCGTATAGCCGCTATGAAATTGCATTGGTTTTATCGGTTATTTCTTTTTTTATTTTTCAATTCTCTGGCCTGCTAAAACCGGCGGTTACGCCTGAGTCAGAGAGTACAAATGATGATTAGAAAGCGTTGTTCTACGCTAATGCTAAAGTCACATTGCTTGGCGAGTTTAATCCTACTACGAAATTGCCCACTTTTGATCTCGACCTTAGCTTGGCGAATGTTCCGGTTGAGGATTTAGGCCCGCTCATTGAATTTCATACGCCCTTCGATCTGGAGGCCGGGCGCGCTAACCTGGTCATTGAGGTTAAGTCTGAGCAGGGGCTGGTGCAGGGCTATGCGCGACTTGGCATTGAGGATTTGTCACTATTTAGTGTTGAGCAAGACGTGCTCAATGATGGCGATAACCCGCTCTTGTTAACGGCAGAGGCCGTCAGAGATCTAGTAGCTGACGCCCTTGAAAATGGAAGCGCCGAACAAATTGCTACCCGCGCGCGGCTTTACGGCGAGCTTAACGACCTGCACACACCGGTTCTGCCGGCGCTTTGGGGGATTTAGGAGAATGCTTTTATTCGGGCTTATAGCGTTGAAATAAAGCAGAGCGTGAGTTTTGTGAACCACGACTAAGCTATTGAAAAATCTGCCATTGTCCCAATATATTAGTTCATTGTATGGTGTTATTTCGACGGCATAAGCGTATGTTGCACCAGTCTCTTGGCGGCTCGTGATGGAACAACCCTAGGTTAACAACAAAAGGTAACTAATGTGCACCGCGTTCTATTAGTTGATGACGATGAGAGCTTTACCCGTGCAACCAAGGCGCTTATTGAGCACCTCGGCTTTAAAGTCGATACCGCAGGTGATGTAAAGAGTGCCCGGGATTATTTAACTCGCTTCAAATACCACACATTACTGCTCGATCTTATGTTGCCAGAGGGCAGCGGCTTTGACGTGATTGAAGGCTTGCCTATTGACCGAACGCCCGATCAGATTGCCTTTGTTACCGGTCACAGCGCGATAAAGTCTATGGTCAAACACATGGCTGGGCCGGATGTTACTTACCTTATTAAACCGATAGATCTATCGCAATTACAGACCCTATTGGCACCCAAAAAAACCGCGGTCGATGCGGGCTATGAATACCACTTTGGCAGCCTGGTGGGAGAGTCGGAGCCCATGCAGGCGTTGTATGAAGTGATTAACCGGGTTGCTAAAACCGGCGCCAACGTTCTGATTCAAGGCGAAAGCGGCACCGGTAAAGAGTTGGTGGCACAGGCCATACACGCAGCTTCCGGGGCCCAAGGCCCGCTCGTAGCGGCCAATTGCGGCGCCATTTCCGCAGAGCTGATTGGCAGTGAACTGTTTGGCCACGAGAAAGGCGCGTTTACCGGTGCCGTGGCTCGCAAGCCCGGCTTATTTGAGCGCGCCAACCATGGTGCGTTGTTTCTCGATGAAGTGACGGAAATGCCCTTGGAGCAGCAGCCCAATTTACTGCGTGTTTTGGAAACGGGTAAGGTCACCCGCTTGGGTGGCACCGAAGAACTGACGGTCGATTGCCGGGTTATCTCGGCCACCAACCGCAGCCACAACGAGCTAGCGCAGGGGCAGTATCTGCGCGAAGATATTTATTTTCGCCTCGCCGTTTTCCCCATTGAATTGCCACCGCTGCGCCAGCGAAAGAGTGACATTCCACTGCTGTGTCAGGCGTTTCTCGATCAATTAAATGAGCAACATGGCACAGCCTTCAGCCTCGATCAGGCGTCCATGGACACCCTATGTCGCTACGACTGGCCGGGTAACGTGCGCGAGCTGCGGCATGCCTTACACCGGGCCTTTATCTTATCCGATCAAGCTAACCCGCATTTATCGCTGCCGGCGCAGCTGGGTTCGCCCTTTGCCAATTCCGCTGCGCGCAACACTAACGCAGACACCGAACCTAGGGAAGAGCAAACCGGCGGCTCAGACCTAGCCGTAGGCACCACGATAGAAGCCATGGAGCGCGAGCTGATTAACAACACCCTTGCGGCCGTGGATGGCGACAAGCCGAAAGCAGCCGAGTTGTTGGGTATTAGCTTGAAAACCTTGTACAACAGGCTTAAGCAATACAAGCAGGAGGCCCTATGACATCCGAGCATTCGCTGCATAGATTGCGCAACCTACTCAATAACATCAGCGTTAATACCGAACTCGCGCGCTTACAGGTAGGCCAGCAGCAGCCGACTGAAAACGTATTAGCCTCGCTTGATAAGGTTATGCAAGCCTGTAAGGAATGTGCCTTGCAGTTAGAGCAAAACCGAGACGCCCATGACTGAGCGCGTGAAAAAACTAAAAATGTTTTGGTCTGCACTGGTGTTTGGCCTTTGTTTACTGTTTGTTGCCAATAGTTACCAAACTTATACCAGCCTGAATGAGTTGAGTTTGAATGCTGCGCGCTCTAGTCAAACAAAAGAAATTCTTCAGCTGGCCAGTGATACCTATTTTGCCGTGCAGTCTGCCGAGTTGCGTCTGCGCGAATATATGATCCATGACGATCCGGCGCACTTAGATATTTACGGCAAAGAAATTACCAGAATTTCCAGCTTGGTGGATCGCCTGCGCGCGAGTGAATCGGAAATTCCCGAGCAGGTTTTGCGGTTTGACGAGTTGGAGCTGCTGATAAAGCGCCACTACCGAGCGGCTTCTCAGGTGACCTTGCACAAGCTTCAAAATGATCAGCCTGTTAGTGAGGTTAGCGAGGAGCAGAAACGCGAAAACGTACAGGAAAAACAAGAGGCGGAAGCTCTAGAGATCACCATGTCTACCAGCCACAATAGCTTGCAGATGTTGTCGGACTTAATCAGTGCCATTGAAGAGACGGAATTCGAGCGCATCCAGTCACTGATGGACGATAGCGCGCTGCGGCGTCAAGAGATTTCACGCACGGTTTTGTTTGCTAATTGCCTGGGCATAGGTTTTATTCTCATCATTGCCATGCTCACCAGCCGCTCCATGCGTCAGCACGCCGAGTATGCGGAGCTGCTTGAGCTACGCGTTCAAGAGCGCACGCGCGAGTTGGATCTATACGCCCAAGAGCTAGGCCGGAGTAACCGCGAATTACAAAGTTTTGCCTTTGTCGCCTCCCATGATTTACAAGAGCCGTTGCGCAAAATTCGAGCCTTTGGCGATCGTTTGAAAGATCGTTATAGCGAGCAACTGGGTGACGGTGCCGACTATGTGAATCGCATGCAAAATGCCGCTGCGCGCATGTCCAAATTGATTGAGGACCTGCTGGCTTTTTCTCGGGTTAGCACGCGTATTAAGCCGTTCGAAAAAATTGATTTAAACCATGTGCTCGACGGTGTACTGGACGACCTACAGCTTAAAATTGAGCAAGCCGGCGCCAGTATCCAATCTGACCCACTACCACAGGTGTGGGCCGATGCAACGCAAATGGGGCAGTTGTTCATGAACCTCATAGGCAATGCACTTAAGTTTGTTGCCAAGGGCGAAACGCCACAGGTACACATAAGTGTTACAGAAATGATGCTGGACGATCTTGACCAAATCCCTGGCTATGAAATTCGCATAACCGATAACGGCATTGGTTTTGACGAACAGTATTTAGATAAAGTGTTTAGTGCTTTCCAGCGTCTACACGGACGCGAGGAATATGAAGGTACAGGTATCGGCTTGGCAATTTGCCGCCGAATTGTCGAGCGCCATGGCGGTAGCATTTCCGCGCAAAGTGAACCGGGCAAGGGTGCAACATTTATCGTTCGCCTACCGGCGCAAGAAGGTCGGCAAATAATAGCTACAGAATCCGAAGCCGGCTTATAGCCCAGCAATAGCCACGCACAATTGATATGTTTAATTTGGAGCATGTATGCCAGCCCTGAAATCCATTTCTATTTTAATGGCAGATGACGACAAAGACGACCAACTGCTCACGCGCGATGCGCTTGAGGAAAGTCTAGTAAAGAGTACGCTAAGCATTGTTGATGATGGCGTAGATTTACTCGACTACCTAAGGCGGCAAGGTAAGTTTGCGGAATTGACGCACGAACCCTTGCCCGATTTGATTTTGCTCGATCTCAATATGCCACGCATGGATGGGCGTCAGGCCTTGGCTGCGATTAAAGCAGATCCAAACCTAAGGCGCATTCCCGTGGTTATTCTCACCACTTCCAAAGCGGAGGAGGACATGCTCAAGTCCTACGATTTGGGTGCGGCGTCTTATTTGTCTAAGCCGGTGACATTTGATGGCTTAGTGGAACTGATGCGATCGCTCGGCCGCTACTGGGTTGAGTTTGTTGAATTTCCTTACAAGCAAAATAGCAGCTATTAATATTCGCCGGCGCAGGCAAAAAAACCATGGCTAAAACCCGATTACTGTTGGTTGAGGATGATGAAGATGATTACATCATCACTCGCGATCTGCTTGCAGACATAGATCCATCGGGCTACCAATTAGTGTGGGTTAGCAACCGCGAAAGTGCGGTGCAAAATTTCCAGCAGGGTGAGTACGATATTTGCCTGATGGATTACACGCTAGGCGCATTTACCGGGCTCGAATTATTAACTGAAGCAAAGCAGTTGGGTTTTCAGGCGCCGGTGATCATGTTGACCGGCCACGATGACAGTGCATTGGATGCCGATGCGCTGTCTGCCGGTGCCGTTGATTACTTAGTTAAGACGCAATTAAATGCCGCGCGATTAAGCCGTGCCATCCGTTACGCCATCGCCCGCCGAGACATGGAGCGCGAGCGCTTACAGCGATTGCAAGCACAGGCGGAAAATCAATCGAAAAGCGAGTTCCTCGCGCATTTAAGCCATGAGATTCGCACACCGTTAACATCCATTTTGGGCTACACCGATGTTCTGCTGCAAGCGCAAACAAACCAACAAGCCCAAGCCCACCTAAATATTATCAAGCGCAATGGCCAGCATTTACTGAGCTTACTGAATGACGTATTAGACCTTTCAAAAATTGAGGCCGATCGGTTAGAACTGCAAATTAGCGCCGTGCCGGTAGCCGAATTTTTGTCGGACGTGCACCAATTGATGGTTATTCGGGCGCAAGATAAAGGTATTGGCTTTACCATCAGTGCACTCACTGAGCTACCCACGAGTATCCAATCTGACCCGACGCGCTTGCGCCAGATACTGCTGAATTTATTGAGCAATGCGATTAAATTCACAGACCAAGGCGAGGTCAACTTAGTGGTTGGGGCGGATATAGCCAACGCCCATTGCACACTTAATTTTGCCGTTCATGATACCGGCGTGGGTATAAGCGAAACCGAAATGGCGCGTTTATTTCAGCCCTTTACCCAAGTGAAGGGGGGGCAGAATCGGTTTGAACAAGGTACCGGCCTAGGTTTGGCGATTAGTCAGCAGCTGGCCTCACGCCTCGGCGGCCGGATTCATGCGGCGAGTCAATTAGGCAGAGGCAGCTGCTTTACCTTTAGCCTTAACTGCCCATTATCAGCGGGCGCTAGCGCAGAAACCTGGGCACTGCAGACGCAATCGCGGACGCCGTTAGACAGCTTTGAACGGCTCGATGCCAAGATATTGGTTGCAGATGATCTCGCCGATATTCGCGAGCTCATCGCGCATCTACTCAGTAGTGCCGGCGCTCGTGTTAGTCAGGTGAGTAATGGCGAACAGGCAGTCGCGGAAGTGTTGCAGGCCCGGGCTCAAGGGCAGCCGTTTGATGTGATTGTGATGGATGTTCAAATGCCGGTGGTCGACGGTTTAGCGGCAACCCAACAACTGCGAGCGCAGGGCATAACAACACCGATTATTGCGCTAACGGCACAAACCATGCGCGGCGAACGCCAGCGCTGCTTAGACGCCGGTTGCAACGATCACCTAGGAAAGCCCGTGCAATCAAAACGCCTTGTCGATTGCATAAGGCAGCATTTAAGTGCCGAGGCGAGTATTAAAGCTCCGACAAATAAAACGACGATAGGTAAAACGCTATTATTGGTTGAAGATGATCGCGACGCGCGCGAGGCAACGCAACTTTTATTGGCGAGCCTTGGCTGGGAGGTTAGCGTTTGTGAATGTGCTGCGCAGGCGCTCAGCCACTGTGCGACCCAGAAGCCGTCGTTAATACTCGTCGATATCAACCTACCCGATATGACCGGCTTTGCCTTGGCAAAAAAATTGCGCAAGTTAACACCGGCTAGCCACCTGCTGGCCGCTACGGGTGCGGTGCCAGACGCCGACGTGCTGGCGGCGTCTGACTTCGATGGCGCCATTGAAAAGCCGTTTGACCTCGAGCGGCTTGCCAAGCTTTAGGGTTTCTCCAAACTCTAAAGCTTGGGTTGATGGCTTTTATGCCGTGATTTTTTGTAGATTCAACATCCGGTCGTGGCACAGCTTAATATCCGAGTGCACTTCTTTTTAACACAGCCGCATAAAGGGGCTCGGAGGTTTTATTGAGCGCCGTTTTAAGTTCCACTAACGTTTTATCCTCAACCTCCTCCAGCTGTTCAATATAGGTGTGATCTGGGTCTTTGCTTAATGCCGCTCGTAAGTCAGCGTAAGCCTCGCGCGCCTTAACCACCCAGCTATCGCCCGCTTCGCGCTCGCCGTCCGTCATTTGAGCAAAGGGCTGCAGTTTTATTAATGCATTGTTGCGGGCGTCTACCATCGAGCGAAAAACCATCACCAAGCCGCTGTTGTCGACTTTATCAATGGCGTGCTGGTAAAAATCCTTGCCGCTATTAAGTACTTTAATGATGTTGTTTACATTGTCTGCATTCATCACGTCACCTATTTGCTAGTTCAATTAATACGCTGGCGATAAAAGTGCGATTAATCTACCGCCACTTGAAAGACATATCTACAGGTATTTAAAAATACGCAGCATCATCTCTTGCAACTGAAGGTGCAGGATGCGTGCCAAGCCGTGTTTGCGCTTAATAGCTAGGCTATGCGGGAATGCTCAACTGAAAATGTAATTGGCCGTGAAAAATTTACACTGTATGTTTGAAAAATCTGCATAAAGCGGAGGTATTCTATCTTTTTCGTAATCTTGGGATGATGGGCAATATCTGCTGCGCCTGGCGCACTTGTTGGTAGATTTTTTTAGCTAAAAACCTTTAGTTGTATTGGTTCAGTAACACTGCTTTAGTTTCCCTTAGCAGTTTGGCGCGTGAAATTAATGCTAATGCCTTGATTTACCGCATCGCTAACAGTTGCGCTTAGTTGATCTGCGCCAGCGAGGCTATATTGAATGCGCTTAGGAAAGTCGCGCGCTACGTTTTCAAAGCGCGCGGATGTTGCCGTGCAGCTGGTAAGGCTGAGCACTACGGGTAGCGCATTATGGCTGACCTTAGCAATAAAATACAAAGCGCCAGACATTTCTACGATTCTTAAGGATTCCACGCTTTTTAACTGATTGTCAGAAAAACTCATGCCTTTGCCTTCAAAGGTATGTGAACTTGCGCTTGCCCAGGCTTCTGTTGTGATTTGCTTTCCGCTGTGCGCAACCCAAGAACCTAGGGCACCTCTGAATAACTCCGGTACCTCTCTGGCTTGCAGCAATTTTTGTGAGCGCGGCGCAGCTTCGAAGGCATACCGGGGTCTGTCGAGAAGTTGCAACAAAGCGCACGAAAACTGCTGCAAGCCCCGAAGGGCGTGGCCTGGAGACGTCATCCGCCGCGTTGGAATTCTTGCTAAGGACTAGAGCCATTAACTGCGAATCCCGCCTTGCGGCTAACAGCTCCAGGCCGCGCAGAGTGGTGCCGGAGTTATTCAGAGGTGCCCTAACATCCAATTTAATGTGCTAAGAGAGCTGCAGTTGTCGGCCACAGAGACAGGTGCAACCAGTAGCAGGGCGCAGACTAAGGTGAATTTCATTGCTAGGCCTCTAGGCTATAAAGATCATTTGCAAACATAAACACTATTGGTGGATTCATTATTTTGAAATGGGTTGTAAAAGGAAATAATGTGTGAACTCACATCGTCGAAACACTGGCTAACAACGCCATAAATTGCGGGTCAGGTAGGTTTTGTGACCACATGGAAAACACGCCGCCTGATCTTAGCTGTTGCTTCATCAGGCGCAACTGCGCTTCAGTATAGAAGTCTTGGTTTGAGTCGTTTAAGAATTCGCTTGGTGAGTGATCTATGTCTAGCAGTATGGCATCGAACCGACGGTTCGCCTGTGCCGGATCAAAGCCGGTGGGTTGACCCATGGCTAAATCAAAAAAACTACCGTGAATATAGCGAGAGCGAGCGTCGGCGTTCAAAATCTTGCCGAGCGGTACTTTTTCCTGTTGGTGCCATTGAATAACCGTTTCCAGCGCGTCTACTACCAGTAGTTCCGCTACACGCGTATCCCGCAGCGCCGCAACGGCGGTGTAACCCAGCCCGAGGCCACCGACAACCACCGCTAACTCGTCGCCATCTACAGCGGCGAGACCCAAGGTGGACAAGGCCTCTTCTGCGGCTACAAACATGCTTGACATCAGGTATTCTTCGCCCAGTTTCACCTCGTAAATGGGTTCCTCGCCAAGCATGGGAATGACTCGCCGGCGCAGGGATATTTCACCGAGTGGCGACGGCTGGCTATCGATTTCTTCGAACAACGCGCTCATGGGTAATTTTCCAAGTTGAATATTGAGTAGGGCGTGGGCTTTTGGCACGAGTCTTACTTAAAGACTGAATGCCACTGATACTAACAGACTCAGTCTTAATAACAGCATCAATGTTACTATGCCTGTTGCGCATCACTTTATTGGAGAGCTATGAAGGATTGTAACCAATGCGGTAAGTGCTGTATTAAGTACGGCGGCGCCGATCTTGCGGCCACAAAAGATGAGATAGACTTGTGGGAAATTTTTAATCCAGACATTTTCAAATATGTAAAATCTAACCAGATATGGTTCGATCCTCAATCTGGCGCAAGGCTTGAAAGATGCCCGTTTCTCGAGCTTGCACCTAAACAAGCACCAGCATCTCCAGATAAATATACCTGCAGTATTTACCTCAACAGGCCTGAAGACTGCCGGCAATACCCGAGTCTCATTTCTGAAATGATCAGAGATGAGTGTGAAATGATTGAGCTGGTAGATCTTGATGATCAAATGAAAGCACAAGCGAGGTTAAATGTGCTGATGCGAGATAGCCGCGCTTCATAGGCTAGCTCTAAATGACGTTGAAATTATGACCAATAGGGTGAGATTAAAACTCGACACCCGAAACCGCATTAGCTGAAATCAACCTAAATGACTTCATTTATGTGTGAGCTAAAATGATTAAAACAGTCCATATCGCTTTTTCGCGACGTTCTTCCTATCAACCCTAATGAGGTCATTGATGCGGTGCTGATCAAACTTGTCGAGTAGTAGATCGGAACCCTTACTTAGCTTTAGTTCCATCTCCTCGTCATAGAGCGGGACAAGGCTAAAGAACTCGATGACCTTACTCTCATTAATTCTCAGGCTGGTGAATTCTTCGGGTACATAAACGGAAGGCAGAATAATAGAACCTGACAATTTAGTATTGTCGGCAAAAGGCTCCGCTGGGTTGCCATTTGGAATAGTGTGGCCCCAGCCTAACCAAGTTTCGAATTTGTGCGGGAAACGCGCTAAAAATTTCAGCTGCCTGATAGGCCAATACCAGATTTCGTCTTTGAACGATTCGTCGTCTATTTTCCAATGCTCTGGCAGGGTGACCATTAATTCCATGTAACGCGTTGAATTAACGTCTGTAGGTACATTCATGGCGAGGTCGCTCATGCCTGAGGTTACTAAGGTATGAAACGGCCGCGCTTCGGTTGGTTTAACGTGGTGTATATCTATATGCACAGTATCTGATAATAGCTCGTGAAACACCGAGCTAACCTTGCCAATATGACGTTCAATATGATCTGAAATCTCTTCAATGCACTCCTCACCTGTTGCTGCCTCCCACTCCTTCTCGCCATCGGTATAGCGGAATATTGGGGCGCCTGACATTGATACGATATTGTCTTTCTTGCTCATATTTTGGTTCCGATGTTTCTTATTCGTTGGTTTAGGTTGATGTGGTCACTTTACAGGAATGGATTTTTTGTATTGGGTATTGCATCTGAATGGATTTTTTTCCATTGCCTGCTGGCGAAAATAATTCTTCGTGCAGAGTGCCATCCCTAAAAATTAACTAAGAATTATCTGAAGCTTTCTTCCGCCCGTTGTTATAGCTACTATTACTATGTGAATTGATAAAAATAGTCATTTATCGAGTGCTTTCCTAAGTTTTACCTTACTCTTCATTAACCTAGGGCACTTCATGTTTTCCGCTCTGCACTGATGGTACACAGAAGTATTCAATGCTTATTATGTGTTCTCGAATATCGTCGATAATTTCAATTGCTCCAAGTTCTTGCCTTTGGTTCTGGAGGTCCTGCTATGCAATTTCTAGGAAAGGTTATTCATAAGGGGGCCACTTATTTGGCGACTTACCTTTTATTGCAACGTATGAGAATGGCCATAGTAAGTAGCCGGTTAGCAGTAAATATAAAGCGTTTATGAAAACTGTGTAAATAGACTGTGACTCAAGAACAAGTGCTTGAAGGTGATATGCAAAAGCCACGAAAAAAAGCGCTGCTACGGGTACAGCAAGTACACGTATCAGGGGGGTTATTTTTCGGTCAGTCTTTAGCAGTAATTTAGTGTCAATTGTATTCATTGTTGAACTATCCATGTTTTGTTTGTAAATCGTCTTGATAAATTTCACCAGGCTAGGTGAAGTGTTCTGTGCGAAATTGTGCAGGATGTTATTACGAAGGCTGGTTAGATGCTAGCCTTCGTCCGATAATATTTTATGCCTTATCAATCTCTATATCCCACTCTTCTTCGTATCCGGTGCAATGCTTTGTTGTGCCGGAATCTACCGATGTTGATCGATTAAAATTGGGTTTCCGTCTGGGTCCTCTATGAGAATACTCCCGGGGCCAGTGTCTTGTTTAGCATCGTCGCTCACAACTTTTATACCCCTACGGACGAGTTCATCTCGCAATTGTCTAACGTCTGTGAATTTATCAACGCTCTCTGCGGATTGGTTCCAGCCTGGGTTGAATGTAAGCATGTTTTTTTCGAACATTCCCTGAAATAACCCTATCACATGATCGCCGCTCTTCAGGATTGTCCAGCCCTGTCCACAATCGCCCCCAAGCGACTCAAAGCCAAGCTTCTCATAAAACTTCTTTGACGCCTCAATATCCTTGACGGTAAGGCTTATGGAAAATGCACCTAGATTCATTTTATTCTCCTGTTTGACATTGTTTGTGTTCAAGTGGCATAACAACCTTATTCAATTCCTTGGTGGCGCAATATATTACGTTTCTAAGGCTTATATTCAGAGCAGCGCTGGTGCACCAGTCCAACTCCCCCTTTAATTTCAAGAAGTTATCACAACTCCCAGAATCGGGCGCAAAATAATACGGCTGTTATCCACATATCAATACCCCGAGAATACTCAGCTCAAGCTGGTAATAGGCCTGAGTTAAGCTTTAACTCGCGGAGCCTTGCACGCAATTGATAAGGTAATTCACCCAGCCACTTCACAAGCCACAGGGACGTGGCGCGAGCGACTCAGTGCAGGATAGCACTGATGGAGCGGTGAAGTGGCTGGGGGAATTGCCTGGCACCCAAGGCGCCTGACTCACTGCTTACCTCGCGGAATCATACACCCGGTCGTTAAGGGTATTTATTCAGGCGATTGGCTGATTTTGTGCTTTTTGGTTGGGAGGTTTTTGAGCGGTTGGTAAAGGGAAAATTGGTGGAGTGAAATCGGGCAGCCAGATCGCTGGTTATATATTGGAGTGAGGTGGTGGGCTTGGGGCCACCTTCCTAGGGCTTTTTGTTTTGAATTGTATCGGAGTGGTATCAGTCAGCCAGACCGCCGGTTAAACATTGGGGTGAGGTAGTGGATTCGGGCACACCTTCCTGCGACGGGTTTATTGAATTGAGTCGGAGTGAAATCGGGCAGCCAGAACGCCGGTTAAACATTGGAGTGAGGTGGTGGATTCGGGGCCGCCTTCCTAGGGCTTTTTGTTTTGAATTGTATTGGAGTGAAATCGGGCAGCCAGACCGCCGGTTATATATCGGGGTGAGGTAGTGGATTCGGGCACACCTTCCTAGGGCTTTGTGTTTTGAAATGAACCGGAGTGAAATCGAGCAGCCAGACCGCCATCCATGGCTCTTTCTGGCATACCGGCCATCCATGGCCGTAAAAAACCCTCGCTTTTTAGGGCGAGGGTGAAGGTTCTACTGCAGCAATGCGTAGAAACACCAAGCGGTTCGAAGAGGAAGCCGCTTGATGACTGGGGGCTAATTAGCCGCTATTAGTAGCGGTAATTAGCCTGGATTGCGATGGTGCGTGGTGCTTCAACAAAACCGTAGTAAGCCGGTGTTTGGAAAGTTGAAGCAGATAGCGGCGCCGTGTTGGCATAGGTTAGGGTTTCTTTGTCGGTTAAGTTTTTGCCGACTAAAGCAACCGTCCAGCTCTCCGCTTCCAGCGCGATGCGGCCATTCACTTTAGTGCCGGGTGTGTAGTCCCAGCGTGGGTCAAGATTTGGGTGAATGTACTGCTGGCCTTGGTAAGTTAAATCCAAGGTTGAGTGCAGGGTTAGTTCGCCGAAATCATAGTTGTGATCTAACGAGGTAGAGCCACTCCAGGTTGGTGTGTACTGGCTTTCTTTGCCAGTGTAATCACAGGTGCCTGCAGCTGATTGATTGGTTTGATCGTGGTAGCAGTTGCCGTCTTGGAAATCCAAGTATTCAAAATCTAAATAACCCAGAGCGGCAGTCCACACTAAGTTAAACGGTAATGCCATGCGGCCGTCGATTTCAACACCTTGTACGCGGGCTTTTTTCGCGTTGCCAACGGTGAAGCCTAAAATGCCGTCGAACTGCGAGGTTTGCAGATCTTTGTACTCTGTGTAGAAAACTGCAGCGTTCAATTCAGCGCTGTCGTCGAGTAAGCGCGTTTTAGTACCGAACTCGTAGGTTACCGCTTCTTCGTTTTCGAATTCAAAAGAGGTTACTTGGTTGGCGCGGGTATCGAAGCCGCCAGACTTGAAGCCGGTTGAACCGCTTAAGTAAAGCATCACGTCGTCGTTGGCGATCCACTGCAAAGAGACAGACGGTGTGAACGCCGATTCGTCGCGCTCGCCGGCGAGATTGTGACCCGGGGCGTTAGGCACTAGTACTTTCAGTTCTTCGGTATCTACGTTAAAGGCTTGTTTGACCACAAAGGCCGCGACTGGGTCGGCCAGACCGGTTGCCGTGTTTATCGTGTTCATGCGGCGCGAACCGGTTTTCTCTTCTTCGGTGTAGCGACCGCCGAGGGTTAACGCCCAAGCTTCGTTGATATTCCAAGTGGCCTGCGCAAAGATTGCCGCGGCGGTTGAATCTTGTTCGTAAGCACGGGGTACATTAATGCCTTGGATTAAAGCCAGCTGTGGATCTAATAAACCGAGGATGCTGGTTTCAGAAAAATAAGTGGCTTCGTTGTAATCCAGTGTGTTGTCTTGATAGAACACGCCGGCAATCCAGTCTACGGTTTCGCCGCCGGGAGATACTAAACGGAACTCTTGGCTAACCTGACGATACTCTTCGTTGGATTCGATATTAAAAACGTCGGCACCGGTGAAATCACAATCGCAGTTTTCACTGAACTCGTAGCCGGCCCAGCCCGTTACCGAAGTCAGGGTGGCGAAGCCAGCGTCGTAATTGGCGGTGATGGTGACGTTGTCTACGGTGTTATCTGAGTACTCGGCTGAGTCGGCTTGACGCACGAAATCCAGCTCGTTATCCATCATGCGTGGGTCGCCGGTTAGCTGGGCCAAAATTTGACCATATTGAACGCCGTCGCCACGGGGTAATTCTTTAACGATTTCAATTTGGCGGCCTTTTACGTCGAAGGTATCGCGCTCGGCTTTCAAGGTGACATCGAAGCTTTCGGTAACATCCCACGTGATGGTGCCGCGAATGGCGCGTTCTTCGCGGTTGGGTTCATCGCGATCTTGCAGTTGGTTTTCAATATAGCCGTCGTCGTTATAACCGCGGATAGCTAAGCGTGCACGCACGGTATCGCTCAGTGGGCCAGAGGCCACTAAATTGACTTCGCGCTGGTTGTAGGTTGGCTCGTAGAGCACGCCAGCTTTTAATTCCATTTCATCGGTGGGCTTGGCGGTGGTCATGTTAATGGCGCCAGCGATGGAGTTTTTACCGAACAGAATGCCCTGTGGGCCGCGCAGTACTTCGATGCGCTCTAAATCCATGAAGGGCGCGCGGCTTAGCTGCGCGCGGCCGTAGTAAATACCGTCAATATAAGTGCCGACGGACTGCTCGAAGGCCTGGTTGATGCCCGAGCCGATGCCGCGGATAAAAATCTGAGTACCGATGCCGGTTTCGCTCATGGAGAAGTTAGGCACATAGGCGGTCACGTCTTCCATGGTAGTCAGGTTGCCTTCGGCTAGCTTATCGCCGCCAATGGCATTAATAGAAACAGGTACATCCTGCAAGCTTTGTGGGCGCTTCTGCGCGGTAACCACAACTTCCTCGAGCACTTGTGCGTAACCCGTGGTGCTTGATAGTGCCAGCGCCGTTAGGGCGGCTACCAATGGCTTCTTGATTAAAGCATTGTTCATTCTCTCTCTCCTGAGTTCGCTAGTATTGTTATGTTTTTCAATGACAGCGGGCGGTTTTTACCCAGCTTGCCGGCGCAGACTATAGCGGAGGCGGCGGGCGGCAACTATTCGTCGGGCGACAGGCTGCTATTCCCAAAGCGACATGGGCGGTGAAGGGGCAAGGCAGGCGGGTAGTAAATTAAGTGACTGTTACAGCAATGTTAAGGTGGCGAAGGCCGCCACAATGCCGAGCACGAGGATGACGATGGTGTTGCGGATGCGGTGATCCTGTATTGGGGGCGGCGCGGGTTGCTCCACTTTGGCTCGGAGCATATGGGCGCTGGTCGCTAACTGTTTCGACTTCTCGAGCTTGGCCTGGGTGACTTTCAGGGCCTCAATTTCGCGCTCTAAAAACGGTTGTTTGGTTTGATCGCACACGGCCAGCTGGGCTTCGCATTGCGTCAGCGTTTCCTGTAAACGGGCGAGTTGGGCATCTATATTGGCGACAACAGTTTCAAATGACACGCATGTTCCTCGTTTCGGTGCTGGGTCGAGTATAACCAATAGGACGAAGGCTACACCATTGTGCCGGTCGAAATCTGCCAAACAGAGCAGGGTTTACACCAAGCTGGAAGCTTGGCGCGGTGCACAGCGGCCGGCAATCCTTACAAAGGTGCATACGTATTCAGCGCTCAATATGGGCTGCATACGTATGTAGTCGCTTGTGGTAGGCGCGTAACCTTGGCTTAAATTGTCGAGATTGTCGGGCGATGATAACTACAAATAAGATAAACATTTTGTTGCTGTGCCTTCTCGCCAACCGTGCTTCGGCTGCCGGTTGAGAGCCAAGTACCCTAAAAAATAAACATAATCACAGGGTAATGAACATGAAATTAACGAAACGTTGTCTCACGGCAGCGTCGCTCGGCCTTGCGCTGGGTTGCGCCTCTTTGTCGGCCAGTGCCGGCACCGCCTTCGTCCATTTATTCGAATGGAAATGGAATGATATCGCCACGGAATGCGAGGTGAATTTAGGTCCCAAGGGCTTTGATGCGGTACAGATCTCGCCGCCGCACGAACACACCGCCGGCCCCTATTGGTGGACGCGCTACCAACCTGTGTCATTTACCAACTTAACCAGCCGCAGCGGTACCGAAGCCGAATTGCAGAGCATGATCAATCGCTGTCATGCCGCCGGTGTAAAAATATATGCCGATGTGGTGATGAATAACTGGGCCTCCTACCAAGATCACGGCAATATTGCCTCCGGTGGCGACAGCTGGAGCCCGCGCAATTATCCCGATTTAAGCAGTCAAGATTTCCACAATGACTGCACTATTTCCAATTATGGCGATGCCAACAATGTGTGGGATTGCGGTTTGTATGGCATGCCGGATTTACACACCGGGCGCAGCAATTCGCAAGATTACGTGGCCAATTATTTGAAAAAGCTTACCGCCATGGGGGTCGATGGTTTCCGTATCGATGCGGCGAAACATATTCGCCCAAGCGAGTTAGATACGGTGATGGCGAAGGCCAATCGACCCTGGTCTTTCTTGGAGGTGATTGGTGCCTCGGGTGAAGCTGTGCAGCCCACGCAATACACGTATATAGCGCCGGTCACCGAGTTTGGTTACGGCACCGCCGTGGCGGGAAACTTTAACGGCCAAATTAAAAACCTAAAAACCTTGGGCACGTCTTGGGGCTTGTTGCCGTCGGATAAAGCCATCGTGTTTATCGACAACCACGATCGCGAGCGCGGTCACGGCGGTGGCGGCAACTTAACGTACAAGGAAGGGGTTAAATATAATTTGGCCAACATTTATATGCTGGCCTTCCCCTATGGTTATCCGAAAGTGATGTCGGGTTACAAATTTACCGATACCGATGCCGGCCCACCGGCGGGTAATACCAATTGCGATAACGCGCAGTGGGTGTGCCAGCACCGCTGGGCAAATATCGCCAACATGGTGGGCTTCCGCAATTTCACCGTGGGCGCATGGAGCGTTAATAACTGGTGGGATAACGGCAACAATCAAATTGCCTTTGGGCGCGGCGACAAGGGCTTTGTGGTGATTAACAATGAATCCGGCGCTTTGCAACAGACTTTACAAACCGGCCTGCCCGCCGGCGATTACTGCAATATTTTAGCCGGCGCGGCCGAGTGTAGTGGGCCAATGATTACCGTGGCAGCTAACGGCATGGCGACGTTTAATGTTGCCGGCAATGCCGCTGCCGCCATTCACGGTGGCGCAAAAGGTACCGGTTGCACCACCAATTGCCCATTGGCGAAGGTGTTTCCGCAGTTGAATGTGCGCGGTACCTTCAACGGCTGGAGCAACAAGGCAATGACGCTGGTGGCTAATAATACTTGGGAGACGACCATCACTCTCACCGGCGGTAGCAGCCAGCGCCTGAAGCTCGATGTGTATGGCGATTGGAGCCAAAACTATGGCGACACCAATAGCGATGGCATCTTGGAGCGCACCGGCGCCGATATTTATAATGCCGGCAGCGGTGACTACAAGCTTACCGTTAACGACCAAACCTTGGCGTATAGCTTGGTAAAAGTCGGTCAGTGCACGACCTGTTACACCAGTGTTTTACCAACCCTATCTTTCCGCGGTACCGCCAATGGTTGGTCTACCAGTGCGATGAGCTTAGTGGCGAATAATACCTGGGAAGTGACAGTAAGCTTTGACGGGCAAAGCAATCAGCGCTTTAAGTTTGACGTGAAGGGCGACTGGAGCCAAAACTACGGCGACAACAATGCCGACTTCGTGCTCGAGCAAACCGGCGCGGATATTTTTACTAACGTGATTGGCTCTTATAAAGTGCGAGTGAATGATCAATCTATGACCTATTCGCTTACGGCTCAGTAGTTTTTAGGTAGTGAAAAAAGCCGCTGCCATGCAGCGGCTTTTTTTGTGTGAATCACCACGGGTAAAATACCTGGGATTGTCTATTCTGCGAGTTGGCGATATTGGCCGGCGTGAAATATCAGCGGCTTACCGTCTTTAACATCAAAACTGAGCACGCGGCCCACCATAATAATGTGATCGCCACCCTCGTATTTGTATTCCAACTGGCACTCGTAGCAAGCGATGCACTCGTCGAGTTTTGGGCTATCGAGCAGCCCCGTGGTTATGGGCAATTGGGCGAATTTATCTTCCGGGCTGGGGCGGCCGAATAGGTCGGATAATGCTTGCTGATTTTCATTGAGCACATGAATGGCGAAATGATCGGTTTCGGCAAAGACATCAAAGCAGTTTGCCGTTTTTGCGATGCTCCACAACACCAACGGCGGATCGAGTGACACGCTATTGAAACTGCTGGCCGTCATGCCCACCGGGTTGCCCTGTTTATCGCGCGTGGTAATGATGGTTACGCCCGTGGGAAAGGCGCCGAGCGCATTGCGAAAGGCCAGTGTGTCGAAGGCCGACGGCTCGGGTGGCATGCTCATAGTGTGGTCTCGATTTTCTCGATTGCTGGTGCACAGCGAAATCAGGCGGATGAATTGGGCCGTTATTGTACCTTTTTTAAGGTCGGCGTGCTTTTGCCTAAGTAGCCACCTAATGCGGCTTGTACGGCGGCTACCGGTGCATCAATAAAAAGTTCGCTATCGCTTATTGGCCTGGGCTGTGAGCCCGAGTTGTTGTTTAGCGGGTTTATTCCGTTTCCAGCTGGCCGCCGTGCCAGCGCTTCAGGCCGGAAACTTCAATATCGAACAGATCTAGCACCCTGGCCAAGCTGTGATCAACCATCTGCTCGAGGGACGTGGGCTTGGCGTAAAACGCCGGTAGCGGCGGCGCGATGACGGCACCCATTTCCGATAGTGCGGTCATGGTGCGCAAGTGGCCGGTATGGAAGGGTGTTTCGCGCACCATCAGCACTAATCGGCGGCGCTCTTTCAAAACCACATCGGCGGCGCGCGCGACTAGGCCTGTGGTAATGCCCGTGGCAATCTCGCCCATGGTCTTGACCGAGCAGGGCGCAACAATCATGCCTTCGGTTTTGTAGCTGCCACTGGCGATGGTGGCGCCTATGTTTTTCGGTGCGTGTACTACGTTGGCCAGCGCTTTTACGTCGTCGGGCTTGAGATCGGATTCGTAGTGCAGCGTCAGTTCGGCGGCTTTACTCATGACCAGATGGGTTTCAATGTCGGTAGCTTTGAGTAGCTCGAGTAGGCGAACACCGTAAACGACGCCAGAAGCACCGGTAATGCCGACAATCAGCCTGCGTGGGTGAGACATAGGTAGACTCAATTCTCGTTAGATTGCTAGTGATTCCTAGTAAGGCGGCAGGCTCGACTGTGGCGGAGTCTGGCACCTTAGCGTTGGTATTGTGTGGGCAGAATAACCTAGAATGCGAGGCAATGTTAATCGGGAGTAGCAAGTTTGCTGGGGCGAAATTTTCCGAGTAGTGGTTTTACCTTGGTGGAGCTGGTGGCAATCATCGTGATTGTGGGCGTTATTGCCGCACTCGCTATTCCCCGTTTTGTGAATTTGTCTGAAGAGGCGCAATTAGCCCAGGTTGCCGGCGTGCTCGGTGCCTTGCGCTCGGGGCAACAGCAAGTGATGGCGCAATATCGGGTGCAGGGCTCGCCCGGCGATGGCGTGGCTGGGAATAGAACCGTGATGGTTGACGGCATACCGGTTCGATTTAACGCCGGCCAGATTCGCACCACACTTAATTCCAATCACGTACCCACGGTGCCGCAAAATAGAAATGCCGCCTATACCCGTTTGTTCTTTTTGTTTTTGCGCACGGCACCGGCCGAGATAGTGGCGCGCAACGGGGCCGATAGCGGGTGGGCCATGTTAGGCAATAATGCCAGCTGCGCGGCCGGTCTTAATCCACGGCGGTGCTGGGAATACCGAAGTGGCGGCGCGCGGGTGGCGCGCATCACTTATTTTTCCAGCACTGGGTTGTTCGTGCAGGACTGACTTAGTGGTTGAGATCTGGCACCGCCGGCGTCGGGCTATCTTGCCCGGAGCTGGCATGGTTTTGCCGCAACAGGCTTGTGAAGGTTTCGGCATCGAGTGGCTTAGACCAATAGTAGCCCTGACCCAAGTCGCAGCCGAGTACAGCTAATTTTGCCATGATCTCGGCGTCCTCAATGCCCTCGGCAACCGTGGTTAAACCTAAGCTTTTGGCAAAATTAATGATGGCGATGGTGATATTTAAATCTTGTTCCGAGTCGAGTATTTTTCGCACAAAGGATTGGTCTATTTTGAGCGACTCGATATCAAATTTGCTGAGGTAGCCGAGGTTGGAATAGCCGGTGCCGAAGTCGTCGATGGAAAAGCTAACCCCGTGGGCACGTAACTTGTCGACTTGAATGCGGACTTTTTCAGCGTCGCCTAGCAATAAACTTTCGGTCAATTCTAACTCTAGAAATTGGCCATCTAGATCAGATTTCTTCAATGCTTTTTTAACTTCGCGCTCAAGATTTCCACGGCTGAACTGCACCGAAGAAAGGTTGACCGCTATGTCGAGTGATGCGAAGCCCTGGTCGTGCCAGGCGCGGCATTGTGTGCAAGCTTGTTGTAATACCCATTTACCTATATCGATAATCAGCCCGGTTTCCTCCGCCAAAGCCATAAAGACCGCCGGTGCTAACAGCCCCTTCTCTGGGTGCTGCCAGCGCAGTAGCGCCTCGGCTCCGACCCATTGGCCCGAGTCTAAAGCGATTTTTGGCTGGTAGTGCAATCTAAATTCTTGGCGTTTAATGGCGAGGCGCAAGCCGGTGATCAATTCAAACCGCTCTTGGCTTAAGGTATTCATCTGGTCGTTGAAAAAGCGGCATAAATTTTTGCCGTCGGCCTTGGCTTGGTACATGGCGATATCAGCGTTTTTACAATACGCATCAAAGCTATCACCGTCTTGTGGTGCCAGCACTATGCCGATGGAGGCGGAGGTGTCGATAAAATGCTGCTCTAACTCTAAGGGTTTTGACAGCGCCTTGAGTAATTTAGTGCTGATGCGTTCGGCCTGAGTTGCGTCTTGCAAGTCGGTTAATATTACGATGAATTCATCTCCGCCAAATCGGCAGGCCGTATCGGATGCGCGAATATTATCGGTAATGCGATCGGCGATGGTTTTAAGCACGGCATCGCCAACGGAGTGCCCGAGCGAGTCGTTGATGGTTTTAAAGTTATCCAAGTCGATAAAGAGCAGGGCACAAATTCCGCCGCGCCTTTGTAGCGTATGCAGCGCCAGATTAAATCGGTTTTCACACAGGGCGCGATTGGGCAGGCCCGTTAGGCTGTCGTATTGGGCGAGGTAAGAAGCCTTTGCCTCAGACACGCGGAATTTTTCGTTCTCGTGTTCTAAGCGTGTTAGCGCATTGCGTAAATCGGCTGCCTGAAATCTGACGGTAAGACCAATAATGAGAAGGATAATTAGTGCGTCGGAAATGGCAGTCCAGTTCAAGGCTGCCTGGTTAAACTCTTTCCACTGGTAGATGTCACTCGCGCCTACGAAAATGACGCTAAGGATGAGAAAGCTAAATAGCGAGACGAATAGCCGAGTGTTACCAAACAACGCCGCAAATATTAGGATGGCGGGGTAAGCGAGCAGGGCTGGATCTCTTAGCCCTGAGTTGATAACAATAGAGCCAGTTAGGCTGAGTGATAGGGTCCACAGTAGGATGGCGGCGGCTTGATTGATTTTGTTGTTTTTAAGGTCTCTGAGCCCCCAAATCAATACGCATTCGCCCAACACGAGGATCGCGAGCGTGGGTAAATCACTGGATATTTGCCAGTTGGCAAAAATGGCAATACCGAGGCCTGTCAGCGTAATCCAATAAACCTGCTTTAAACGCTGTGCTCGAAAGCGCGCCAGTTCGCTGATGGGGAGTTTATGGCCTTTGGTCATAATCCTGTTAAATGGTTGCTTGTGCGGTCCATTGAGCATAGCAGCCGAAAAAGCAAAACGCCGAGCGAAGCTCGGCGTTTTGCTGTTGCGCTAGAGTCTTGGCAAATTACGATTTACTTTGCGCAATCCATTGATTAACGCGTTCTTCTAGCACGTTCAGCGGCACTGGGCCGGAAGTCAGTACCAGATCGTGGTATTGACGAATATCGAACTTATCGCCCATTTCCACTTTGGCTTTTTCGCGCAGCTCTAAAATTTTGATCATCCCAATCTTGTAGGCAGTGGCTTGAGACGGCATAACAATATAGCGCTCAATCGCTTTGACGCTGTCGGCCTTGGCGTTGGGGGTGTTGGTAACTAGGTAGTCGATGGCCTGCTCGCGGGTCCATTTCTTGTTGTGGATACCGGTGTCGACCACGAGGCGACAGGCGCGCCATAACTCCATGGCCAAGCGGCCAAAATCTGAGTAGGGGTCTGCATAGAGGCCCATTTCCTTGGGCAGGTATTCGGTGTACAGGCCCCAACCTTCAGAGTAGGCGGTGTAGTGGCCAAACTTTCTGAACTTGGGAACATTTTCCAACTCGGTGGCAATGGCCAATTGCATGTGGTGGCCAGGGATGCCCTCGTGATAGGCCAGTGCTTCCATTTGATAGGTGGGCATAGACTTCATGTCGTAGAGGTTGGCGTAGTAAATACCGGGGCGCGCACCGTTCGGTGCTGGGCGCTGGTAAAAGGCTTTGCCGGCCGATTTTTCCCGGAAGGCTTCAACCGCTTTTACTTCAAGGTCAGCTTTTGGTTTGGTAATGAAAAGCTCATCTAAGCGGCCTTTCATGTTGTCGATCAGCGCGGTCGCTTCGTTCAGGTAGCGCTGCTTACCTGCATCGGTGGTTGGGTAATAGAACTGATCGTCGTCGCGCATGAAAACGAAAAACTCTTGCAGGCTGCCCTCAAATTTCACCTGCTTCATAATCGCGCGCATTTCGTCGTGGATGCGAGCAACTTCTTTCAGGCCGATAGCGTGAATCTGTTCGGCGCTGAGATCGGTTGTGGTGGTTTTTGCCAGCGATGCATTGTAGAAGGCTTCGCCCTTGGGGAATTTCCAGGCGCCGTCGCGCGTGTCTGCTTTTTTCTCAAGTTTTTTCAGGTAGCTAACAAGCTCGGTGTAGGCAGGTTTCAGGCTTTGTTTCAGTGCCTTTTCGCCATTGCTTAACAGCGTCGCTTTTTCTTTCTGGTCGATTTCCAGTGCGTTCACTTTTTTGCGGAAGTCGGCCATCAGAGGGCTGTCTTCGGATTTATCAAAGGGCGCGCCTTTGATTATGTTTTCGCTATCGCTGATGACGTAGGGGAAGACAAACTTAGGAGCAATAATGCCGGCCTTGGCCCGCTCGTCTAAATTGGCAATCAGTTGCTTCATCATTTTAGGTACGCCGTTGAGGCGACCGATATAGGCCTCAGCATCGCTAACGCTATCAACGCGGTGCTGATTGATGAGGAAAGACGGCACCATAGAGTGGGTGCCAAACATTTGGTTGACCGGGTAATTGTGTAAACGCCACTGCTCGAACGCAATGTCTTGTTTCAATTGCTCTTCCAGTAAGCGATAGCTCAACGCATTGTCGGTGGAGAGCTTGCTGCTATCGATAGCCTGCAAGCGTGCGAGTTGCTGTTTGGTGAGTGCGAAGCCCTCTTGTTCGAAGGCGGGCGAGAGGTCGTCCCATTGGTCGTAATTGGTCTTCATGCCGAGGTAAGTTTGAAACACAGGGCTGCGATCTAGGCCTTCATTGAAAACTGTTTCAAATAGCGCTTCTGCTTTTTCGTCTTCGTTGGCGAGTGACAGCTGCGCGGACATCGCCAGCAGTAGACCTAAGCTTGCACTGGCAAGCCGTTTAAAGTTGGGCTTCATAAAGACCTCTTTTGAGTGGTTTTGGGTAGTCGGGCAGTATACGGGTTGAGCTGTGTGCGGGGCGTGAAACCCGTTCAGCTGAGTTTAGCGCGAGATAAGACGAGTGGATGGCGCCACTAGGGCTATTGACAGGGGGGCTAAGAGGTTAGGGTGAATTGGGACAGTTTTGTTGTGCTGGTTGGTAAGCCGGGGTTGGTTAGTATGATTTTCCCAATATTTAAGCATATACGTGATGGCATCCTATTCGCTCGGTGAGTTGCCGTGATGCGGCAGGGCCGTTATGGCGGCGCTGACTTTTGCCGAGACTATCGTGTTTATCCTGCGCCTAACCCTTCTTATTTAGCCGCGTAGGCCGTAAAATAGCCGCCGATTCCGACAAAGTTACTGTTCGGATGGTCATATTTCCCTGCATTTTGTAGGGTTTTATGCCACAGCAAGCTTTCTACCGGAGTTCTCTCCGTTAACCCGCAAGCTAAGCAAGATATTTAAGGTGGATAAACATGGCTATTGAACTGCCCGCGCTTCCCTACGCAATGGACGCCCTCGCGCCACACATCTCTAAAGAAACGTTAGAGTTTCATTACGGCAAGCATCACAAAACCTACGTGGATAAGCTGAATGGCTTGATCCCCGGCTCTGAGTTTGAAGGCAAAAGCTTAGAAGAGATCGTAAAGGCATCTTCTGGTGGCGTGTTTAACAATGCTGCGCAAATTTGGAACCATACCTTTTACTGGAACTGCTTGAGCCCCAATGGTGGCGGTGCAGCCTCTGGTAAAGTGGCTGCCGCAATCGACAGCGCTTTTGGCTCCTTCGACAAATTCAAAGAGGCTTTTACAACCTCTGCGATTAACAACTTCGGTTCGTCATGGACTTGGTTGGTGAAGAAGGCCGATGGCTCTTTGGCCATTGTGAACACCAGCAATGCCGCAACGCCACTGACAGACGCAGGTGTTACACCCTTGCTAACAGTGGATTTGTGGGAGCACGCCTACTACATCGATTACCGCAATGCCCGCCCAACTTACATGAACGCCTTCTGGTCGTTGGTGAATTGGGAGTTTGTGAACGCTAACTTCGCGTAAGCTAATCACAATCTCGTGGTAAAGATGCCGGGTTTTACCCGGCATTCTTTTGTCTGATGCTTATTCCTGATATAACGTCAGCTTGTTTTAATAAAGAGGCAGGCAGCTAAAAGACTGTCGAAGACTATGACCGAACGCAAAGAACCCACGCTAGGTAATCACACTGAGGCACCCGAAAGAGATGCGCGGCCAACCCGACCAGCGCGCCCCGCCAGTGCCGCGGCATCCGCGCCACCGAGACCAAGCCCGGCCATTCGCGCGGCGCAAGCCCAGGATAAATCGGGTTCTGGGTTAACCTTGTTTGCCTTAATTGTTGCCATCGCGGCCTTGGGCGGTAGCGGTTATGTGGCCTGGCAGGCGCAGCAGCTCGAAGTTCAAAACGCCCACTTGCGCAGCATGTTGGATGCCCGCATTGCCGAGCTCGAAGGCAAATTGACCATGACCGAGGGCGAGGCGATGGAATCGTCTGCGGCCTTTAAAGCCAAGCTGGTTTGGGCCGATTCGGAAATTCGCAAGCTCTGGGGTGTGTCTTACGATACCAATCGCAAGAATATCGAAGAGAATAAAAACGCCATTGAGGCGCTGTCTAAAAAGTTGGACAAAGCCAACGCGGGCTTGCTGGCCGATGTTAAAAAGCAACTGGGCAGCGTAGACGGTAAGTTTTTGGCCGCGCAGGCGACAGTTGATGAGCAGGTGAGTCGAATTCAAACACAGATGGATAAGTTGGCGGGCCTAGAAAAACAGTTTGGCACCTTGCGCAACGACCTATCCAATCGGATCAAAGTGAATGAAGAGGCTGTGAGGTCGATAGACGTTTATCGTCTGACCATTAATCGAGACCTGCGGCAGCTGCAAGACAAGGTCAACGCCTTGCAACCTAAATAATCTAAAGCCCTCTTCGCAGAGGGCTTTTTTTTGCCTACCGCTAACCTATGGCTGCTAACTGGCGGCCCCTATTGCGCAGCGCATCAACCTGCTGCAGGCTCCGCGCCACCAAGTTCCACTGCGCTGCGGCATCGTCGGCTTCGCGCTGGCTCGGCCCACAAGCGCCGCATTGCTGGCAGCAAACGGCGTGGGTGATTAAGTGGTGCACAAAATGTAATTGTGGGCTGTGGCAATAAGGGCAGGGCGCGAGCGCAGTTGCCATGATTCACTCCAAATAACAGGTTGATGGGTCATTGACGATTTTTTGGGGGAGGCGGTGACAGCCGACGCTAAGTCGGAAATGGATGGCTTTTGGTTATTAGTAGGCACCATCAAGGGGCAAAACCAAAGGCAAAATGGCTAAGCCTTACTACCGGCTTATCTTCTAGCGCCCCGTGCGAAAGGCCTAGAAACACGTTTGTCATGGAATTATTCTCGTTAAACGCTTACCCGAGTCTAGCCCTATATTTAGTGATTGCAAAGTGTTGGAGCCACTAAATGCGGATATTCTAGGTGATGGACGCACATTTACGCCCGCATTTTGTGGTTTGGCGTGCTTTTTAATTCACGCTAAGTTTTATCAGCCTCCGCCGCTTGGTGTAGAATTGCCGGCTACAACCCAGCCCAATGACGAGACCAAGATCATGACCGTGATTCGCCAGGATGATTTGATTGAGAGCGTTGCCGATGCGCTGCAATTTATCTCTTATTACCACCCGAAGGATTTTATCGACGCCGTGCATCAAGCCTACCTGCGCGAGCAAAGCAAAGCGGCGAAAGACGCCATGGCGCAAATCTTAATTAACTCGCGCATGTGTGCCATGGGCAAGCGCCCGATCTGCCAAGATACCGGCATCGTATCGGTTTTCGTAACCGTAGGTATGGATGTGCAGTGGCAGGGCGATATGGGCCTGGAAGACATGATCAACGAAGGCGTGCGCAGGGCTTATAAGTTACCGGACAATGTGTTGCGCGCGTCTGTTTTGGCCGACCCAGATGGCGCCAGAAAAAATACCGGCGACAACACGCCGGCGATGATCACCTACAAAATTGTGCCCGGCAATACCGTGGATGTGCACGTGGCAGCGAAAGGCGGTGGCAGCGAAGCGAAAACTAAATTCGCCATGCTCAACCCGTCCGATTCCGTGGTGGACTGGGTGCTCAACGTGGTGCCGCAAATGGGTGCCGGCTGGTGCCCGCCAGGCATGCTCGGCATTGGTATCGGTGGCACGGCCGACAAGGCCATGCAGATGGCCAAAGAATCTTTGTTAGACCCTATCGATATCCACGAGCTACAAGCGAAAGGCGCGAGCAACCGCAGCGAAGAATTGCGCTTGGAATTGTTTGATAAGGTCAATCGTCTAGGTATTGGCGCGCAGGGTTTGGGTGGTTTAACCACCGTGCTAGATGTAAAAGTAAAGGACTGCCCAACCCACGCGGCGAATAAGCCGATTGCGATTATTCCCAACTGTGCGGCCACCCGTCACGCGCATTTTGTGTTGGATGGCTCGGGCCCAGCGCTGCAAACACCACCGTCTTTGGAAGATTGGCCAGAAATTACCTGGGAGGTAGGCGACAGCGTGCGCCGTGTTGATTTAAATACCGTCACCAAAGAAGACGTGCAAAGCTGGCAGCCGGGCGAGACGGTTTTATTGTCTGGAAAAATGTTAACAGGCCGCGACGCTGCCCATAAAAAAATGGTGGATTTGTTGGCCAAGGGCGAGCCACTGCCTGTCTCTATGCAAGGCCGTTTCATTTACTACGTTGGCCCCGTTGATCCCGTGCGCGACGAAGCCGTTGGCCCCGCCGGGCCAACCACCGCCACGCGCATGGATAAATTTACCCGCACCATGCTCGAGCAAACTGGCTTGTTAGGCATGATCGGTAAAGCCGAGCGCGGGCCCATCGCCATCGATGCTATTCGCGATAACAAGGCCGTGTATTTAATGGCCGTTGGCGGCGCCGCGTATTTAGTTTCGCAAGCCATCAAATCGTCGAAGGTTTTGGGTTTCCCCGAATTAGGTATGGAAGCTATTTACGAGTTTGATGTAAAAGATATGCCGGTCACCGTGGCTGTGGACTCGAAAGGTGAGTCGGTGCATCAAACCGGGCCTAAGTTTTGGCAGGCGAAAATTGAAGAGGGCGTTCTCGAAGTTCAGTGAGTTGCCGCCGCTAGATTAAAGGTCGCTTAGGCGACCTTTTTTTATTCCTGAAAAAACATTTTGTTGAATTGGCGCCAAGAGTTTTAGCTACGCCATCGCGTTTTATCCGGTAAATTTCAATTTTTGTTGTGTTGCGCCTTGGATGCATACGTATGCAAGCAATACATACGTATGCAAGCCATTGCGGCACGCTCGTGCGTGAACCTACTATCGATGTCATGTGGGAGTTGTGTTCCAAAAAGTGTGAACACTTCGACTTATTGCTGGCTAGGTAATAGGTGCTCCTAAATAAAAAAGATAACAAAACACGGAGAAAATCATGTCTCAATCCCGCCGATTGCTGGGATTGTCGACACTTGCCGTTGTGCTGCTGGCGTTAGCTGGCTGTAAAACGGATGTGTCTGGCGATCAAAGCGACCTACTCACTTGTTCGAATAATCAAATACCCAATGAAGCCGGCACTATGTGCGTGGATAGGCCGCTGGAATGTGAGAGCGGTAAAATACCCGACGAAGCTGGCGAAATGTGTGTAGACGTACCTTTTGCAGGGCCAGACCCAGTGTATTTTCCCTCCGCAGATGAAGCGGTTATTTATTTAAATCGCCAACATATCGATCAAATCTACAGCGATTGGGTGCTGCATTTGTGGAATACCGATTGCACCGGCGGTTGGGCACCTCAGGTAACGTCCGATGCAACAGCGCCGACCAGTTGGCCGGACGGCCCGAGCATCAATGGCTCTGGTGTTGATCCCATTTACGGCGCCTACTGGGTGTTAAATATTCAGGCAAATTCGAGCTGTGGCCACTGGATTGTGCACAACCGAGCCGGCGACAACCAAACCAATAATAGCAAGCTGGAATTAGATGGCACAGGTAAATTCGCCCGCATGGCCTTTGTGATTGCCAAGGACGACATGCGCAGTGCCGACGTGAGCCAAGGTATTCCAATTTGTATTGGCGATAATGGTGTTTGTGAGGCACCTGAACCGCCAGCGCGCGCACTAAAAAATGCAGCTGCGCATTGGATTGATGCCAGCACCTTAGTGTGGAACAGCGGCGGCAGCGTCGACAAACTTTTTGCGGCCAGCAATGGCGGTATGGATCAAGACGCTGAAGGCAATATTACTGGCAGCGAGTTGTCGGCCAATTTGGTTGCAACCACTTTAACGCCCGAGCAAGCCGAGCGAGTTCCGCATTTAGCGAACTGGCCCGCTTACGCCGTGGATGGTTTGAGTGAAGCGCAAATCATCAGCGCCACCAAAGGTCAGATCTGGGTTACCGGTACCGATGGCAACGGCAGTTTAGTCGGCACCGAAGTGCAGACCGCACGCTTGCTAGACGCGCTTTATACCGAGGGCGAAGCCGATGCCGACGAAGCAGAGCTGGGTGTGGTCTATGCCGGCGGCGACATTACCGTATCGGTTTGGGCACCAACGGCGCACAGCGTTCGGTTAAAAGTATTTAACGATGGCTCGCCCAAGCGTTTGCTGGATACCGTAGACATGACGGTCGATGCGGCCACCGGTATTTGGTCTTACACCGATAGCGAAGAGCGTTTAGATCGCCGCTTTTACCGTTTCGCCGCCAGCATTTATGATCGCGAAAATGATGTAATCGCTAACATTGAATCGACCGACCCCTATTCAGTAGGTGCTGCCGAGCGCAGTTACTACTCGCAATTTGTCAATTTGAACGACGACGACACGCAGCCAGAGGGTTGGGGCAGCGTAACGCCGCCGACGCTGGCAACGCCAGAAAGTGCCGTGATTTACGAAGGCCATGTGCGTGACTTTTCTATTTTGGATCAGTCTACGAGTGAAGCTAATCGCGGAAAATATCTCGCGTTTACCGAGTCTGGTTCTGTGCCTATGCAACATTTGGCTGAACTAAAACAGTCGGGTTTAACGCATTTTCATGCACTGCCCACCGCCGACATAGCCACCATTGACGAAAGGGAAGAAGCGCGTATTGAGGTTACCGACACCGTAGCCAAGCTTTGCGCTATAGCGCCTTCAGCGCCGGTTTGTGGTGTTGAGTCAAACAGCGCGACATTAATTTCGCTGCTTCAGGGTTATGAACCCACCAGCAACGATGCAAAAAATCTAGTTGAGGCCATGCGCGAGTTCGATGGCTTTAACTGGGGTTACGACCCGTTGTTGTTCAATGTGCCGGAAGGTTCTTATGCCTCGGATGCCGATGGTATAGCGCGCATTAAAGAACTGCGCGCCATGAACCAAGCGCTTAACGCCATGGGCCTGCGCACAGTAATGGATGTGGTGTACAACCACACCGCCGGTGCTGGTTTGGTTTATGCCTCTTCTACCTTCGATAAATTGGTGCCCGGTTACTACTACCGTCGCAATCCTACAAGCGGAGCTATTGAAACTGTGTCTTGTTGTAACGATACCGCGCCGGAAAATGCCATGTTTGGCAAATTCGTAAAAGACAGCGTGGTGCATTGGGCTAAACATTACGGCTACAACGATTTTCGTTTTGATTTAATGACCTTTATTCCTAAGTCTGTGGTGTTGGCCGCGCGCGACGCGGTACACGAGTTTGCCCCCGACAGCTATTTTTACGGCGAAGGTTGGAACATGGGTGGTAGCTCCGAAAACGATGCCATCTTCGAGCGCTCAGTGCAGCGCAACATGACCGGCACCGGCGTTGGTACTTTCAATGATGTCATGCGCGATCCAATGCGCGAGCTGAAGCTGGTTAAAGGCGAAAATGTGGACAAGATCCGCATCGGCTTGGCGGGTAATCTCGCCGGTTTCGAGTTCTACAACTCCGCGAGTGCCAAGGTCACCGGCGACACGGTGGGTGGTTACACCGCCGATCCTCAGGAAAGCATTAACTACGTATCCAAGCACGACAACGAAACCTTGTGGGACATGATCCAAAAGCAAGATGCGTTGGATGGTTACGATGATGCCGATAATTTGGTTTCGACCGTCAGCGCAGCCAATCGCGCGCGCATTCAAAACCTAACCTTGTCCTTGAACATGCTGAGCCAAGGTGTGCCCTTCTTCCACATGGGCTCAGACTTGTTGCGCTCTAAATCAATGGACCGCAACACCTACGATGCCGGTGACTGGTATAACTATGTAGACTTCACCCAGAACACCAATAACTGGGCAGTGGGAATGCCACTGGATCGCGGTAACAGTAGCGAAGACTGGATTCGTACGCAGTTTAATAACGCCAACACCTTGCCAGTAGCCGCTGACATTCAGCTAAGTAGTGATGTCTTTAATGAGTTTCTACGTATTGCTCAGACATCGGCCCTGTTCAGCCTGCCGGATTTGGCATCGGTAAGTGACCGCCTCGGCTTTCACAACACGGGTACTGACCAGGTTGATGGTGTTATTGCTATGAGCTTGGATGATGGCACGGGCCTTACTGATTTGGACCCCGCTTTCGATGCAATCATGGTGGTGTTCAATGGCAATGGCGCTGAGACTTCCATCGACGTTCGCACCGCGAGTGGCTTTAGTTTGCACCCAGTGCAGGCGGCGAGTGCCGACGCGCTTGTGCGCGATGCAAGCTTCAGCGAAGCCGTGCGCGACGAAGGTGGTGAAAATGTGACCTACGGTACCTTCACCGTTCCGGCCTATACCACGGCTGTGTTTGTGAAAACCCAAGCCGGTGCGCAAGGTTCAGGTTTGTCGGCAGGTGCTACGGTGCCCGCTACCGGCGCTATTGATAACCCCTTCGATGTGGGTGTTTATTTGCGTGGTGATATGACGGGCTGGAGTACTAATTCGCCCTTCTTCTTCACCAGCGATGGCGTATTTACTGCTTTTGCCGACCTGACGGCCGCTACGAATTATGGCTTCAAGATTGCGTCAGCCGATTGGAATACGGTTGATTTTGGCAACAGTAATCCACTTGTTGAGCTGGATAAACCTAAGACACTTAATCCTGGTGAGGGCAATCTTAGCTTCACGCCCGGGGTGAGTGGTCGCTACAGATTCAGTGTCAACGTAACAACCCCAGGTGCGCCAGTCCTTACTATCTCGCGGGATTTGCCTAGCTACGCAAATACCCTGTATTTAAAAGGTGGCATGAACGGGTGGGCTGATGTCGACGCGATGACCTATTTAGGCGACAACCTTTACAGTCTGGTGCTGACGCTAGCTCAAGGGGATCAGGGCTTTAAAATTGCGGATACCTCTTGGGGTGCGCCAGATTTAGGTGGTGCAAGCGCTGGCCTGACACTTATAGCGAACAGTCAGCTGGGTCTACAAAATGGTGATAGTCAAAATTTGACCGTCAGCATTGGTGAAGATCTAGGTGGTGACTATCGCTTCAACTTGTATGCCGCTGACACTGAACAGCCAGTACTTGATCTAGTGGTGTCCGGCGGCTTCCAGACAGATCTATACATCAAGGGGTCTATGAACAGTTGGGGTATTGGTAATCCGATGACCCATCTAGGCGGTGGCATTCATCAGGTTGATATCACACTTGCTCAAGGCGGTTATGAATTTAAGCTCGCGACAGCGGGATGGGAGACTGAATTCTCCTGTAGCTGCTTGCTTAAATCGTTTGAAAAATCTCAGATGCAGCGCGGAGGCGGTAACAGTCAGCTGGTGGTGGAAAAGACCAGTGTGACCTATCGCATTACCTTGGACACTAACTTCGCCGAGCCACGGGTTACCGTGGTAGAGCTGCCCTGATCATAAGGGGCGGCGCTGCCGCCCCGACCAAGCGAGGAAAACGCTATGCAAAAATTTATATTGAAACCACTGGCCGCAGTTATAGCTCTGTCATTGGGAGGTGCTTTAGCGCCGTTAGTTGTTGCGCAAGAAATTGAGGCCGCTGATTCTCTAGAAGAAATCGAAGTCGTCGGCATTCGCCGCTCTATTCAAAACGCGCTAGACATTAAGCGCGATGCCGACACCATTGTGGAGGCTATTTCAGCGGCCGACATGGGCGGTTTGCCGGATATGTCTATCGCCGATTCATTGGCGCGTTTACCCGGTGTTACTTTCGATCGCACCGGCGGCCAAGCCGGGCGTATTCAATTGCGCGGCATGGGCGCAGGTTTTGTGTTCTCTACCATGAATGGCAGAGAGCAGGTCACTACCGATACTCGCGGTACGCGCGAAATTGATTTCAGCCAATACCCGTCGGAATTGCTGTCTAATGTGGCCGTGTATAAATCCCCGAAGGCTTCGCTGATTGAAGGCGGTGTGGCTGGTACCGTGGATATGCGCACGGCTAACCCACTTGAAAATCAAGAAGCGCACAAAACTTTTGTGAGTGTGCGGGGCTCTTACAATGATCGCGCCGGCGATGTTGCTAACGCCGACGAGCTTGGCAACCGCTTAACCCTGTCGTACATGGGCAAGTTCCTGGATGACACCTTAGGGGTGGGTCTTGGCTACGCGCACATGAAGCAATCAAACGCTGCTACCGAATCCATTGGCCTCACCTATTCGTTGGTGGAAGATAAAAATAGTCCCGCATATGGCTTGCGCCTTTCTGAAGGTTTTGAATTTCAGCAAAACGGCGGTGTCGACGAACGCGACGGCTACATGGGCACCTTGGTCTTTGAGCCAACAGATAATTTTACCGCCAAGGCCGATGTATTTTATTCCGAATTTGAAACCAATACGTTTGCTAGTGGCTTTCGAGTAAACACTCTTCGCGATGGCGATCTCTATAACCTAGTTACCGATGGCGATATTGTTACCGGCGGTACAGCTGCAACAGATCCCGATGCGCCATCGCTGATTAATTTTCAGGTGATTAACGACGACTCATCAGAAACAGCAGAAATTTTTTCTGGCGGTCTAAATCTAGAGTACCGTGGCGACGGCTGGCAGGTCGCGCTGGATTATGCCCATTCAGAATCAGAAGCCTTTGAAACCGATGGCATCTCTCGCTCGCATCTTTATAACCCAGTTGACGATGGCAATGGCGGCACCTTGTGGGAGCGCGACGGCGATCAGCAATTGGTGTGGCAAAACAACGGGCTTAGCATCCCAAATGTTGCCTTTAACCAAGACTATACCGACCTTAACCATTTGCGTTTAACCAGCTACGAAGTGTACCCGCATTTAAGTAGTGACCAATCGGACGCGCTAAAGCTGGACGGTAAAGTGGATGTGAACTGGGGCCCCATTGTTTCTTTGGAAGCTGGGGTTCGTGTATCGGAGCGTCAGTACGAGCAGTCCCGTCAAGTATTTGTCTACGATGGCAATGGCACCGGTAACTACAGCACTGATTACAGTTTGGCAATTTTGCCTAGCGATGCTGAACAAATCGGCTGGACTGGTGATTTCTCACACTTTCCAAGTTATTTAGCCGTAGATGCCAAGGGCGTTTTTGATCGCGCCGTGGCAGCAGGGCTGGTGTTAGATAAGGAGGGTAACCCGCGCGATACTTCACCGCGCGCGCGCTGGAGTGAAAACCGCGATTGGTCTATGCGCGAACGCGCTGATGTAGAAGAAAACGTTACCGCTTTTTATCTATCAGCCAACTTTGAAACAGAAATTGCCGGCCGAGGCCTAACCGGAAATTTGGGTGTGCGCGTGGTTGAAACCGAGCAGTATTCAATCGGCCTTATTCCCTTGGAATTGTCTGATGACCCGCTGCAGCCTAGCGACATTGTGTTAGATGAATTAGGTGAGTCGAACCTAGAGTACGACCAAGATTTGCAAGTAGAGCGCGCCGGCGAAACCTACGTTAAAACCTTGCCGTCATTAAATTTAAACTATGCACTCACTGAAAATGACAACCTGCGTTTCAGTGCCGCAACCGTAATGTCGCGCGCCCCCATCGCTCAGCTGGGCAACGTGAAAAGTGGTTCGGTATCAGAAACCGCCGACAACTCAGGTATAGCGCGCTACGATTTAAATCAGGCCAGCAACCCTTATTTGCGACCGTTTGAAGCAGACCAGGTGGACCTATCTTACGAGCATTACTTTGAAGACGGCGATGGCGCCATTGTGGTTGCGGTGTACAACAAAGACGTAAAAAATCGCATTCAAACCGTAACCTATAAAGACTTCTTCGTTGAAGATTATTTGGCGTTCGGCATACCGCGCCCAGACTATATGTACGTAGAAAAGCCAGGTCAATTACCGCGAGAAATTCCTGTGGTACAAGGCGATTATACCTTGGCAACCAATAACGACGAAGGCGGCTACATTCGCGGTGTCGAGTTGGCTTACACCCAAACCCTTAGCATGTTGCCAGCGCCTTGGAATGGTTTAGGTTTTACTGCCGGCTACGCCCATGTAGACAGCGAAATTACCACGCCTAGCATCTTTACTGATGAGCCAGGTGCAGTAACAGAGTTCCCAGGTTTATCACCGCATTCAGGTAACTTGATGCTGTTTTACACCTACGAGAATTTTGAAACGCGTGTGTCTGGTGTTTATCAAAGTAAGCGTACCGATGAGGTTGTTGGTATCAACGTGAACCCAACTATTCGTGCCGCCTCTACCGTGTGGGATTTCCAAGCTAAATATGGCTTCGATATGGGCATGGACCTTGTGTTTTCGGTGCACAACTTAACTGACGAACCTAACGTCAATTATTTTGGTACCGAAAGTGCAACAGGCTCCATCTCTTATTACGGCCGCCAGTATTACTTGGGTGTGAATTATAGTTTTTGACAGTTGACAGTTGACAGTTGACAGCTAAAAGCTAGAAAAATTAATTGCCGCGACACTTAGTGTCGCGGCTTTTTTTTGCCTGTGAAAACCTCCTGCGAGGCCTCGATCTAGCTATTCTTGTGCGTGCGCATTCGAGAATGTGTACTCTGATGTAAAAAGTAAAATCAGTTATTGCAGAAAAAATTAAGGGGCCGATTGGCCCCTTAGTCATGCAGAAAGGTCAATAAGTTGGCGTTAGTTATCTTCCTTCACGAACACCACTGAAACCGCGCCAGCAATCATGGCGCCACCGGCCAGCATCAATATATAGATAGCTTCATTGGCGAATACATTGTGCAGTATCCAGCCGGCGAATAGGCCGGAAATGATTTGTGGTGCGGCGATGGTGAAGTTGAAAATGCCCATGTAAACACCGGTTTTATCGGCCGGTAAGGTATCGGATAAAATCGCGTAGGGCATCGCCAGAATCGCGGCCCACGCCATGCCCACGCCGATCATAGGCAACAATAAGCCGACGGCGCCTTTCGGTACATCCACTTCGGTAATGAACAGATTGACGTGAGTGAGTTCCGGGTTTTGAAACAGCAGAAAACTGATATAACCCAAACCGCCGGCGAGCAGTGAAACGGCGTATACAGGTTTGCGCCCGAAGGTCATCGACAGCTTGGTGAGTAACACCGAAAAAATCGCGGCAAATAACGAGTAGCCGGCAAACAAAATACCTACCCAGTCACCGGCAGCACCTTTCGCTGCGGCAATATCGGCGGGAATACTCTCGAGTGATTGCAGGTAGGTTGGGTCAAACCATTTTGCCTCTATGCCCCACACGTATTGGGTGATGGCCGGTGTGGTGTAAACCCACATGATAAACAACGCAAACCAGCTGAAGAACTGCACCAATGCAAGCTGGCGCATGGTTTTTGGCATGTTGATAAACAGCTGCCAAAATTCCGCCAACTTTTTACCAATAGATTTCGGTGCGTTAGCTTTGGCAAGGGTATCTGCATCTAAACCCTTATAGGCGTTGTATTCCTCTGGCGGATATTCTTTGGTGCGCAATACCGTCCACAAAACTGTGCCGAATAAAATTGTTGCACCGAGATAAAAGGCCCAGGTAACGGAGGGTGCCACTTGGCCAACGTTGGCGGTATTTTCTAAGCCGATAACGTTAGTTAACAAGAACGGCAGGATGGAGCCGAACACCGCACCAATGTTAATCAGTAACGATTGAATGGAATAGCCCAGCGTGCGCTGTTCGCTTGGCACCATGTCGGCAACCAAGGCGCGGAAGGGTTGCATGGTCACATTAAACGCGCCATCCATCAGTGCCAGCATCATGCCGCCGAAAATCATCGGCGCTAAAAAAGCGACGAATAGTGGCGCATTGGGCATTAACAACATGCCTGCGGCGGCGGCAATAGCGCCGCCTAAAATATAGGGCCGGCGGCGACCGAAGCGGTTCCAAGTTTTATCCGATGCGGCACCGACAATGGGTTGCACCAGCAAGCCCATAATGGGCGCGGCCAACCAAAACAGCGACAGAGAATGCAAGTCTGCGCCCAAATCTGATAGCACACGGCTGACGTTGGCATTTTGTAGCGCGAAGCCGAACTGCACGCCAAGAAAGCCGAAGCTGACGTTCCACACTTGCCAAAAGGGCAAAATCGGTTGCTTTTTACTGGGTTGGCTCATGAAATTTTACCTAATTGTTTTTATGGTTTTGTAGTCATTGTAACGAATAAAAAGCGGGTCACAGTGTGACCCAAAGCGGTGCATAAAGGGTTAATGATTTTGTCCATCAGTGCCAGTTGTGTCGCTGCTTGCTTTCGTAGCCAGTGCATCGAGCAGTGCCACGAGTTCCGGGTTGTTGTTAGCCTGGTTAAGCACTAATACTTCAATGCCATGGGCGGGCACGCTGATGTCTAGGCTGTGGTTGCTTACCGTTTGCGTGCCGCCTTGAACTTGCGCTTGCCATTGACCGTTGCTGAGCAAACCCGAGAGCGCGAAGGCATGTTCGCTATCGCCTTTGTTTAGCAACACGAGCGCCGTTTGCTGGCCTGTTTCGGTTTCTAAAATGCGTAAAAACGCCGCTGTATTTTCTTCAAAAGCGATATTCACTTGTACGCCGCGCTGCAGCGCCGGCAACTTTTTACGCAAGTGCGCGACCCGTGTCAGGGCTTGATGAATGGGGTGCTTTTGGGCTTGCTTAATATTGTCTTCGCCGTAGTAGTTGCGCGAGCCTTGGTGTTCTTTCATGCCGCGCTCGAAACCCATTTCTGAGCCGTAGTACACTTGCGGGATACCGCGCACGGTGAACAGGAAATTATTGGCGTCGATAAAGCCCTTATCGTCTGCATCCAAGCGCTGCACGTCATGGTTGTCGTAAAAGGTCACCAGATCATAGACATTGTGATAGATGCCGTCGTTTAAATGCAGCGCGTTGAGTGCCTCGCTATAGGGTGCTTGCGCTTGGCCAAACATGGCGAACATGGCTTTCTGTAAGGGGAAATCTAAAACGCTAACGCCGCCATTTTCCGGCTTGGTGTGCTCGGCAATAAACGCGGCATCGTAGTTCCACGATTCGCCAAACATAAAATAACCCGGGTGCACGGCTCGAATGCGGTCGGCAACGGTTTTCCAGAAATGATGGGGCACGTGCTTGATGGTATCGATGCGAATGGCATTGGCGCCTTGGTCTATCCATTGCAAATAAGAGCCCACTAGGTAGTCTACCAGCGCGGGGTTATTTTCATTGAAGTCTGACAGCTGCGCGACGTCTGGCTTGCGGTTATACAAGGCGTGCAGGGGTTGATCGTCGCTGAGTTCCGTGGGGTGAAGGTTTTGATGATCGGCGATGAGCGTGCCATCTTTAGCAAACAATTTACCGAAGTTGCTGATTTGCCTTGGCGCCGTATAGGACGGTGAGCCATGGTTGCCGACGATATCCAGCACTGTCTTCAAGCCAAAATCTTGTTTTAGTGCGCTGTTGAGCTGGCGGTAGTCTAAGTCAGCTGAGGGCAGGTGTTCGTCTAGGGTGTAGAAGTTCACGCCCCAGTAGCCGTGAAAGCCGGTTTTGCCGCCATCACCCCACTGGTCGTAACCCACTGGATCGCCGCCGTTAAAGGCCGCATCTGGGTTGTCGATAATGGGCGTCATCCACACAGCGGTAAAACCCATGTCTTGAATGTACTGGGCGTTATTGAGTAGGCCCTTAAAATCGCCACCCATATAGCCAACGTTGGCGCTGCGGCCCTCCGGGCCGTCGAAATGGCGATTAAAGCTGTGCCACTGACCAGCGTCTATATCCGCGCCCTGTTGTTCAAAGTTATTGCTTTTGTCGCCATCCACAAATCGGTCTGTGAGCACGAAATAAATCGCTTCGCTGGCCCAGGGCTCTTCTGTGCCTATCACCACCCTAGGTGGCGCAGTATCCGCGTTGACGGGCTTGTCGCTGCTATTATTCGTGTTATTAGGGGAACAGGCCGAAAGGCTTGCTAGGCTGATGGCTAACGCCAATGCGGTGCAAGAGTTGTGCATGGTGGCTCCGGTAAGGGTTCTAAAAAAATGACCCGCCGCCAGCCGGCAATTGAGCCGTTTGGCGGGGGCAAAGAACGAGAGGACTAACAATCACAATACATCCATAGGTTATTCCATAAGGCCCGTGAAGACCTAGAATCTGACCAATAATACATACGTATTCATAGGCTTAGGCGCGTTAGTTGGACGCTCGTCTGCTATGCATACGTATGTAGTCACTTGCTGTACTTTGGCCCGCTCCAGTATGTTGCATTTATCGAAAACAATAATGAATTGCCGGCTCGATCATCGTGGCGTTCAGCTCTATCACAACCTCTCTAGTTAGGTAGATAGCTGTAGCTGCAATTAAGATTAGCAGGTAGGGATTCAGTCATTTGAGGTAGCCATGTCAACTGCGCCAAGTTCAATGCAAGCAAACAGCCCTTGGTGGCGTGGAGCCGTCATCTATCAGGTGTATCCAAGAAGCCTAATGGATGCCAATGACGATGGTGTGGGTGATATTCGCGGCATTATTGGCAAGCTGGATTACATAGCGAGTTTAGGTGTAGACGCCATTTGGGTGTCTCCCTTCTTTAAATCGCCAATGAAAGATTTTGGCTATGACATTAGCGACTATCGCGATGTCGACCCCTTGTTCGGCTCGCTTGATGATTTAGATGCGCTCATAGCGCAGGCGCATGAGCGCAATATTAAAGTCATGATCGATCAGGTACTGAGCCACACCAGCGATCAGCACGCTTGGTTTGAAGAGAGCCGGGCCAGCCGCGACAATCCAAAATCGGATTGGTATGTGTGGGCCGATGCCAAGCCTGATGGCACGGCACCGAACAATTGGATTTCTATTTTTGGTGGCTGCGGTTGGGAGTGGGAACCGCGTCGCGGGCAATATTACCTGCACAACTTTCTGAAAAGTCAGCCAGATTTAAATTTCCACAATCCCGATGTACAGAATCAAATTTTAGCGGAAGTGGAGTTTTGGTTGGAGCGCGGCGTCGATGGCTTGCGCTTGGATGCCATCAATTTTTGTTTTCACGACGCGCAGCTGCGCGATAACCCCGCCAAGCCGCCAGAGCAGCGTCAGGGCCGCGGCTTTAGTGAAGATAACCCCTACGCTTTTCAATACCATTATTACAACAACACCCAGCCGGAAAACCTCGCATTTCTTGAACGATTGCGCCGTTTAATCGACCGCTTCCCAGGTGCCGTGACCCTTGGTGAAATTTCGTCCGAAGATAGTTTGGCCACCATGGCTGAATACACCGCTAATAATGAGCGGTTGCATATGGCCTACAGTTTTGAATTGTTAGTGCCAGAGTTATGTGCCAAACACATTCGCGACACAGTGGAAAACCTGGAAGCTAGCTTAGGTGAGGGCTGGCCTTGCTGGTCGTTATCGAATCACGATGTGGTGCGCGTAATGTCGCGCTGGGGTGGTGGTTACAACCCCGTGCTAGGTAAAACCTTGCACGCACTCGTGGCCTCATTGCGCGGTAGCGTTTGTTACTACCAAGGTGAAGAGTTGGGACTAACTGAGGCCGATATCGCCTTCGAAGACTTGCAAGATCCCTATGGCATAACTTTCTGGCCAAACTTTAAGGGCCGCGACGGCTGCAGAACGCCTATGCCTTGGCAGTCGAATGAAAAAAATGCCGGTTTTAGCAAGGTAAAACCCTGGCTGCCGGTATCTGAGGCGCACGCCGCGCTCGCCGTTGATGTGCAGGAAGCTGATGCTAATTCAATGCTACATTTTTATCGCGGCTTTATGGCCTGGCGAAAAGATCAACCGCTATTGCTCGGTGGCGAAATTCGTTTCGCCAGCGCTCCTGACGGCTGTTTACTGTTCGAACGCTTTGATAAAGCCGATGGCGGCCAATCTTTGTGGGCGGCCTTTAATCTAACCGATAAAACGGTGCAAATCCCCATTCCCGCGACCTTGTCGATGCTAGATGGCCATGGGTTGCAAGGTGCAAGCTTGGAAGAGCAAGTACTTAATTTACCTGCTTATACCGGCGCCTTTATGCGTTAATTTTTTGTATGACCTCGTTTTTGCTCTCTCGTCTTCGCCCAGCCCCGCTGGGCTTTTTTATGAAATACAGGAAGTATGAATGCCGTGAAGGGCAGGACGCCCGAGAACGGCGCGCTGCAGATCACTACAATCTATATCGCTCTCTCCATCCATGGCGGCTGTATGCCGCAGGAGCGGCATATCATTTATAAAAGTTTAATGGAAAAACCTACTAGCAATTGAAAATCACACAAAAAAAGGAATTCAAGTGACAATAGTATTCAGATTATTCAAATGGTTGTTGATCGCAATATTTACGTTATTGATAGCGTTGGTGGCCTACATAAATTACACGATCTACTCATTTGATACAAAGACCTTGCCAGATAAATACGGCGAGGTGAAAACAAAACTGTTTTTAAACGAGGAAGTAGGTCAACCTTTAGTTATTGGCCTTGGCGGTGCTGAAGGTGGCAATAGCTGGGCTGGAAAGCACGGAGAAAAACAGAGAAAGCTACTCCAAGAAAATGGCTACGCGTTTTTATCAATCGCCTACTTCGGCGCTGATGGTACACCAGAACAGCTCGATAGAATTGCTATCGAAGGCGTCCACAAAGCTGTGATAGAGGCCTCGCTAGATCCTAGAATAAACTCAAATTGCATCGCCGTTATGGGCGTTTCTCGCGGCGGCGAGCTGGCGCTGCTTATGGGTAGCTATTATGAAGAGTACAAAGCCGTGATAGGCATAGTTCCGGGTAGCTCGGTGTTCGCAGCGCTAAATGAAGCGATGACAACGCCTGGATTCGCCTATAACGAAAAGCCTCTTCCTTTTGTCCCTGTACCATGGAGCGCTACTCCGGATTTAATATCAGGTAACTTACGGGGCGCTTTCGAAAAAATGATGCAAAATGCCGAAGCTATGGAGGCTGCGGCCATAAGGGTTGAGAATATATCTGGACCTATACTGCTCATTTCTGGTACTGATGACGAACAATGGCCATCAATGGAAATGTCTGAAATTATGCTCAGCCGGTTGGAGCAAAATAACTTCCCCTACCCAAGCCAGCATATACCATTAGTGGGTGGGCACAATGAGCATCATGATAACTTTGATAAAGTGGTGAGTTTTCTTAATGAAAATTTACTACCCCAACCAGACTGTTCACGTTAATGTCCAAAGTTGAGTTGCATCTTTTTTATAATGCATAAAAAATTACGCCTTGCAGACGCCAGAAGAGGTGAGTTCTTGTATCGCGCTGTCCTTGATTGTTACAAGGGCAGCGCGCCTCTTCTGGCGCTGGATAGCCAGACATTATAAATTTTATAAGCACGCAAAATTTTATGGCACGTCGAACGAATAAACTCCGAGCTTATGTCGCACCCAGCCAAACAATCTCATCCTCGCTTAGTTAAAAACCGAAAGCGTCAAGAAAAACACCCAATTAAACCCCGCGTGCAAAGCTACAGCACTTTTAATATGCCCGTGCCGTTCGCGAAAGTAACCAAAAAGTAGCGACGGAAAAAACACGGCCAAGGTTAGTGTGGAGACGCCGCGGCTGGCGATGTGTAGGAGCACAAATATTGCGCTGGTGATGAGGTTGGCGGCGCTGATGGCGCTAAATTTTACAGGCCAGTGACGCAGAATGATTGGCTGAATTTGGCCGCGAAAGACGATTTCTTCTAATAGTGGGTAAATAAGCGCGAGTAAGAAAAAGGCGAGTAAAGAGGCGGGTGATAAGATGCTTGCGCGCAACACAAAACCGGCGCTGGCACTAAGCAAAAGACCAGCGCATAGGGCGATTAACCACTGGCGGTCTTGCCACCAGTGATTGGCTTTAGGCGGCGCGCTTTCTGGCAAGTGCGACACGTTTCTTTACAAGGCCGAGGCCGGCAATTAACGCCAATAGCCAAAGCGTTGGGTCGAAGGGTGAGCCGCTACCCGCCGCGCAACCGCCACCACCGCCGGTAGAGCCAAAGCGGGATAACTTGGAATCATCTTCCTCTTTTTTGATCACGCCGACTGCTTGCCAGGCGAGCGCCACTTGGGCCGCCGCATCAGCGCCATAATTGGCCGCTGCCGCCTCCATACCAGCGCGCGCGCCTATGAAATCCTCGTTCGCCGTCCAGTAATTGTGCAGTGCATCGGTGGCAATTTTGATCGCTGTATCGACACCAATACCCGTTACCGTTACGTTATTGTGGGTGCCGCCGTTGGCGAGCAAATAAAACATTTTGTTCGGTACGCCACTGTTGGTGTGTACGCCGCAATAATCGTTAAAGCAGACATCCGGTGTTGGGCAAGCAATGGTATCGGTTGCTTTCCAGTAGGTGCCTTTGTAGGTATCGGGTTGATTGAATGCGCGCGGGTTAGCGAGATCGCGGATCGTCTCGACGCCCTCACCGAGGGTCCAGTTGTCCTCGCCGTTGGCAAACTCAACGGCAACACCCATCCAATCTGAGTAAGCTTCATTGAGGGCACCGGATTCCCGTTGGTACACGAGATTGACCGCGCGATCAGAAATGGCATGGCCCCATTCGTGCGCGGTTACGTCTAGGGCAGCTGCTAAACTGTGAGGGTAATAATTGCCACCTATGTCGGTAAAATCGCGCGGCGTAAAGACGATTTCACTGCCATCCCAGAAGGCGTTGTAGAGTGAATCGGCCGGATAGATTCTACCGCAAAAAGGTTGCGCTACGGGTGGGTAGGGCGCATTGGTTTGTGCATGCATGGCGGCGCCGTTTTGATCGTAGCTGTTGAAGCCTAGGACATCGCGCCAGTAGTCGTACACCTTGCCGGAATTCATTAAGGCGTCGGCCAATTCACCTTGTTGCGATGAATCAAAGTGGTTGTCGCTGTCTTTGGCGTTATCTGCTAAAAAGTAATCTCTGTTCAACCAATAGCCGAAAATTCGACGGGCGCTTATTTCTCCAGTGCCGGACATGGCGCCGGTATTGGGGTTGCCATTAACGCCGGCCATGCTGGTACGCCGGCTAATGTCTCTGAGCATAAAACCGTCGGCGGGGTTGACCTGCGTGGTGGGTACATTGGCGTAGTCATTACCTAACTGGCCGGTTGCGGTACCGAACTTTAAGGTGTCGACAGTGTTGGCTTCACTTAAAATACTGGGCGGGTTGTAGTTACAGGCCTCGATGGCATACACGGCCGCGCTAACGGTGCCGTTACTGGTCCGATCAATGACTAAGCTGGCGACGCTGTTGTCAGCAGCGGCCACCACATGGTCGAAACTGTTCCCGCTAGGCTGGCTTGCGCTGTTGTTAATGAGCAGCGCGCAGCAACTCTTGCTCAGTGAATTTGAGCAGGTGCTATTTGTGCTGTAGCCAATTTCATAACTTTTTCCTGCGACCGTCTGAAAACTGTAATGTGCTATTTGGCCTTTTGCGAGCGTGGCTGCGTGCGCCGTCGCAATAAGGTTACAGCTTAGGAGTCCAAAGGCTAGAGTAGGTAACCATTTCATAGTGACAATGCCTTTTGTTAATTAATAGTTAGTCAATGGAATGGGGTGGCGCAGGGTGTTTTTTACGTCAATGAGCTCGCCCGTTTCTGCGTCGAGCCAATAGCTGTAGCGGCCTAGTTGTGCCTTGGAATTTATATCGAGATGCCAGCGGATGTGCGGGGTATTGCTGAACAGTAACAACTCAGCATTTAATAGCCGTAGCTTCTGCGGCTGTTCTGCGCGTAACCCGGCAACAGTGGTGAGGGCTTGTACTTTATCGATTAATCCATCGATATTTGTTTGAGTCACATGGTCGATAAGCTGTTGACTTGGCCTGACAATGTTGCCGTTAACACCACTAAGGCTATTGTTCGTGTTTACGTGCACGATAACTTCCATGTCAGCAACGGGTATGCCTGCAAGGGTGCGCAGAAAACGAAAGTGCTGCACACCAAATTGATCCTCGCTGCGTTTCTTTAATAGAAAATCTTCGGCTGATGCTGACAGTAAATCCGAATTTTCAGATAAAAATTGCAGGGCGATAGCGAGGGCTGGATCTCTTTTGCTACTGGCGCCGGCGATAAAACTTTGGCTTGTCGGGCTCGGTTGTTGAGCGCCGTCAATGCTAAAAAGCCCTTCGGGTTGAGCTTGGCTATTGCTGCTGAGCCTTACACTGGACGCTTGATAGCGTGCTTTTAACTGCTCGGCTAATGCCGAGCTATCCGCGGCCGCGGCGGGAAGCGCCGTACAGGCCAGAGCGGCGACCAACCAGGGAATGAAATTTGTCATTGAATATATCCTTTATCGCTTGCCAGCGGAGGTGTAGAGCTTTGATGGGCTTATATTGACTCCACATGACCCTACACCTTAACGGTGATGTCTAGTAATAGCTCAATGGTTATAGTCTGGGTATCTTTAACCTGAGTATTAAGTAAAGCATAGGGTTAATTTGGATACTAAACGAAAAAGCTGCCTAATCCCTCAGAATTTCATCGCATTAGGCTTGCCGTGGTGCGCCCTTATGCCCAAATTTGTTTGATTTTGGGCCATGGCTGTTTGCTTACCGGCTTTTATACCTTAGCTAAAGACTGCCGGATAGCTTGGGTGAGGGTTTCTAGGGTGACTGGCTTTTGTAACTGGATTAACGGTGTAGCTTCAGCACCCAAGGTGGGTTGGGTATCCGCTTGTCCGCCCACTAAAATGATCGGTAGCGAGGGATGTTGGGTGTGAAAGACATCGATTAAATTTAAGTCGGGTTCATGGCTGTTTAAGTCTACATCCGCCAACAAGACATCGGGCGGTGTAACGCGGGCAGCTTTTAACGCTGACTGGGTTGAATGAGCACAGGATACTTGGCAGGATAATTCTTGCAGTAAAGTACTCATGGCTTGCAATGCATCAGCTTCATCGTCTACTACGAGTACTTTGATATTTTGCCAAGCTAGTTGTGGTAACTCTTCGCGCGGCGCATGCGTAACTGATTGCAGTGAGCTGCTGGGTAGTAGTAGCCGAATACGCGTGCCCTTACCCGGCGATGAGCGCAGGTCTATGTCTATATCGATGAGTTTTGTGAGGCGTTTGACGATAGCGAGGCCAAGGCCCAAACCTTTGCTTCTATTTCGCTCCGGGTTGTTAAGCTGGTAAAACTCTTCAAAAATTTTAGCCTGTTCTTCGCTCGGTATCCCTTGCCCGCTATCGATAACCTCAATGCAGGGGCGACGGTCTTCGATACTAAAATTGAGGTCGACGCCACCTTTGTCTGTGTACTTAATGGCATTGCTCAAGAGGTTGCGAATAATGCGTTCGAGCAAGATGGGATCTGTTGAAATATCCAGGTGCTCGAGACCATTGATACCGAGGTGTAGATTTTTCTGCCGCGCTGACTGTATGTGTTCTTCGAAAAGCCGGCTCAGTAAGGTGTGTATATCGATCGTTTTGATGTTGACGTCAACAACGCCAGCCTCGAGTTTTGAAATGTCGAGCAGTGTGTCCAATTGCGCTGCCAGCGCTTGAATGGCGTTGTCCATATGGCTGGCTATCTGTTTGCTTTTGGTGTCGATATCGCGCCGGATAAGCGCCGCCGAAAATAAACTTAGGGTGTGAATAGGTTGACGCAAATCGTGGCTGGCGCTGGCTAGAAATCGCGTTTTTGTGTGGCTGGCCATTTCTGCTTGGTTTAACGCTTGCTGAAGTTTGCTGTTGAGTTCACTTTGCTCGGATCGAATTTGGAATGAGCGTAAATAGAGCCGCGACGTGTCGCGCGCCAGCGAAATCATCAAGCCGAAGAACATTGCGATAAGCACGGCGAGGCCCGGGCCAATCCACTCGGCTTGGTTGGGCGTTGCTAGGCTGCCCCATATAATCACCAATGGTAGTGCAATGGGAGCAGCGTAGGATAAAAACAAAGGCAGGTGACCTGCTGTTGTGGCAATGGCGCCGGTGCATAGACCCATCAGTATTAGCGTGTGTACCGCGCGCTCCACTTCGGGGATAAAGGGAAACACCATCAGCGAGCAAGCCATGACTAGGCCATTAATTAAGCTGAGCCACACGCTAAGATTAAGGCCAGTTTGGGGCCTATCTAAAAAGTGAGTGTCTATCCTGCTGAGAATTAGCCAGCGCAGCATCAGCACGGCGAGAGCGGCACAGGCCCAGCCGGCGACAATAGCCTTTGGCGCACTCATCCATGCCAGTGCTGCAATCAACAAAATTGCGGGAATTTTTCCGAACGGAACGCGACCACTTTGTCGCGCCAAGAGGTGCAACATCTCTTGTTTGGCGGCGAAGCTTGCGGTGTTATCAATAGGCGTATTCACGACGTCCTGTCTCTTCAATATGACGGTTTACTAAATAACGTAAAGGTAAACCGCTAAGAAATGGCATGTGCTGCCACCTAATACAAATAGGTGCCAGATGGCGTGGTTGTAGGGAATGCGCTCCCACTTATAAAAAATGGCCCCGATGGTGTAAACGAGGCCGCCCGCGAGCAGCAACCAGAGTGCGCCAGAAGGCACTTTAGCCAACATTTCCGAGGTGGCAACGATAACCAGCCAGCCCATCATAATATAGGTAAATAGCGATATTTTAGGAAAGCGGTGGCGAAAGAAAAGCTTAAAGAAAATGCCAAATAGCGCCAGACTCCATATCACCGCAAAGATGGTCCAACCCCAAGCACCGCGCAAATTAATGAGCATAAACGGCGTATAGGTGCCGGCAATCAACATATAGATAGCGCAGTGATCTACCACTCTTAATACGCCCTTAACCTTGGGGTTGGGGACGCTGTGATACAAGGTTGACGCTAAAAAAAGGAAGACCAGACTCGAGCCGTAGACAATGGCGCTGGTGAGTTTCCAGCCGTCGTCGGCCGCTACCGAAACGATCACCATGAGGGTTAAGCCAATGATACTGAGCAGGGCGCCCAGCCCGTGGCTGATGCTGTTAGCCAGCTCCTCAGCAAAAGAATACGCTTTGAGCGAGGTTGGCGAATTAGGGGCAGGGCTAGTCATGCGGCACTCTTGGCTGAAACGGACAGTGGGACGAGTATACCTCGAAAGAGTACTCATTATGTAGGGCGCAGGAAAAAGGGGAAGCAAGCTTCCCCTCGATACAACAGATATAGACGCCTACCAAATCTTGACCCGGGCTTCAGGCGCTAGAAAGAGTGCGTCGCCCTCTTTCACACCAAAGGCGTCGTAGAAAGCAGGCATATTGCGCACAATACCGTTGGTGCGGAACTCGCTCGGCGAGTGAGGATCGGTGACCAGACGTTGAGAGAGCTCTTCATCGCGGTATTTGCGCGCCCACACTTGCGCCCAGCCCATGAAGAAGCGTTGCTCGCCGGTGAGTTCATCGATCACCGGTGCGCTTTTGCCCTGCAGTGACAGCAAGTAAGCCTTGTGCGCGATGGTTAGGCCGCCGAGGTCGCCAATGTTTTCGCCCAAGGTGAATTTACCGTTTACAAATTCGCCCGGCAGTGGCTCGAAGGCATTGTATTGCTCGACCAAGGCGGTGGTACGCTTTTCGAATTCGGTTCTGTCGCTGTCGGTCCACCAGTTCCTGAGGTTGCCGTCGCCATCGTACTGCGAGCCTGAATCGTCGAAGCCGTGGCCGATTTCATGGCCAATCACCGCGCCTATACCACCGTAGTTAACGGCGTCGTCGGCAGCTAAGTTGAAGAAGGGTGGTTGCAATATGGCGGCCGGGAAAACAATTTCGTTGGCTACCGGGTTGTAGTAGGCATTCACGGTTTGCGGCGTCATAAACCATTCGGTTTTGTCCACCGGCGCGCCTAGCTTGCTGAGGTTTCGCGCGTACTCGAATGCCGCGGCCCGCATCGCGTTGCCAAATAAGTCATCGGCCTTAATGACTAGAGACGCGTAGTCTCGCCATTTGTCTGGGTAGCCAATTTTGTAGGTAAACTTCGAGAGTTTTTCGCGCGCGGCGACCTTGGTTTCCTCGGTCATCCACTCTAAATCGTTAATGCCTTCGCCAAACGCTAGCAGTAGGTTGTTGACCAATTGATCCATGCGCGCCTTGGCTTCGGGCGGGAAATGTTGCTCAACGTAGATTTTGCCCACGGCCTCACCGATCACGTCATCGGTGAACTGCACCGCGCGTTTCCAGCGCTCCTGTTGCTCTTCAACACCGCGCAAGGTTTTGCTGTAGAAGGTAAAATGTTCGTCGTCGAAGGCTTTACTGAGCAGTGTTGAAGCGCCGGAGATCACCTGCCACTTGGCATAGGCCTTCCAATCTTCTAGGGATTTAGTGGCCAGTGTGTCGCCAAAAACGGTTAAGTAGGACGGCTGGTAGACGATGATATTTGCTTGGCCGTCGATCCCGAGCGCCTGCGCCCAGTTGCCCCAATTAACGCCGGCGCTGAGGTTGCTGAGCTCAGCTAAGGGCATTTTATTGTAGGTTTTCACCGGGTCGCGGTTATCGACTCGCTGCCAGTGGCCCTGCGCCAGTGCCTCTTCGATGGCGTAGACTGAGTCGGCGTTGGCCGCGACATTGGCCAGTGCAAAACTGGCGAGAATATGCTTTTTGTAGGCGGCGCGAATGGCCTGGCTCTTCTCATCTTCTTTAAAGTAATAATCGCGATCGGGTAAACCGATACCGCTTTGATAAGTGTAAACAGCGTATTGCGTCGCATCGCGCTTATCCTGATTGATAAAGACTGCAACCGGTGTGTTGACGCCAACGCGGGCAACCTTGCCAAACCAGGTCAGCAGCGCGTCTTTCGACGCCAGCGCATCAATTTCCGCAAGGCTCGCCGCAATCGGGCTGGCACCCAGTTGTTCCAGTTTTTCGGTGTTCATATAGCTTTTAAAAAAGTCGCCGACTTTTTGTTGCTCAGTCCCTTCCTTGGCAGCGCTTGCTGCAGCCGACTCGATAATGGCGCGCAGCTGCACTTCGGCATCATCGGCTAGCTTGGTGAAGGAGCCGTAATTGGATTTATCCGCTGGAATAGCGGTTTTGGCTAACCATTGGCCATTCACATGACGGTAAAAGTCGTCTTGCGCGCGCGTACTTGGCTCCATATTGCCAAGGTCGATACCGGCTACCAATGCTGGTGCCTTTTTAGCTTCTGGTGTTGCTTCTTTGTCGCTGCTGCAGCCGGCTAATAGGGCGGCTGTCGCGCACGCTACCAGAGCAACTGAGCGTAGTGGTTTGAATGTCGAAACAGTCATGGGAAGTCCTTTGTTCGGGTTATGTCTTATGGTTTTACCGTGTAAACCCCTACTTTAGGGGTTAGGCGCAAAATCTGGCCTAGGTGTGTGCTTGGCCTCAGTTGTATCGGCCACCTAAGTTACCTAGGACGAAGTGGCAGCTAAAAGACGTAACGGCAGCGGCGTTTACTTGCCTTGGAGCGTCGCTTGTAACCGCGTCAGACCGCGCCGGATCGGGCCTTCGATGAGCGGCTTGAGCAGCCAGCCTGTGCCGGGGAGCTTGGCACTAAAGTCGATGGTGTAAAAAAGTACGCAGCCGTGAGCATGGGGTTTGAATGCAAGCCGCCCCCAGTGTTCCTTGACTGGGCTGCCGCGGGTGATTCGATACTCCATCAAATCCGGCGCATCAAAGCGGGTTATCGTCTCGTCAAATGAGAGACCTGGCGCGATGGTGATTCTGCGCACCGCGCCTAAGCCATTGCGATTGGTTGATTTGCTATCAACGATCCGCTGAATATTAGCGCCGACGATCTTGCCGAACTGTACGTGATCGCTAAGCTGCTGAAATAAGGCTTCAGGTGTGCAGTGAAACTGCAGTTCTATTTCGATGTGTTGGTGGCTCATTAGGTCTCGCTTATTTGGGGTTATGCTCTTGCCGCAAGCCGCAAGCCGCAAGCAATGAGCAAAAAACGACAAGTGCTGGGCTTGTGCTGCCGCACCTCTGCGGGTTGAACGGATGTGAACGCTAGCTGATAAGAATATTAGCTTAACCTTTCGGGTCTGTTAATGACCGCTATCACAGGGAGCACAGGACTATGTGGCGGTTTAGGCACTGGTTCGCGCTGCAACGTTTAGCAAGGCTAGCGTTTAGCGTGAGGATGAGTCATCACCGCATTTGGTAAACACGCGAACAGATTGGGAGTAAAGTTATAAAAAGTTTTCGCCAAAGATAAATTGAAACGTCATTTGGCGTGTCGATTGCGGTATGGATTTTTATGTCTGATTTTTCTTTGCTGCCGTTTTACTTGCGATGAACGGTTGGCCGCTGCTTGTCGACAGGTTGTCGCAGCAGGCGACTGATTTGGCTGCGTTGAATGGATGCACTAGCCGACAGTTAGTCGCAAGCTTGTGGTTAGTCTCTGCTCAACACCTCCTCGCCGATATAGGCTTTTGAAAAAATGTAAACCAGCAATACTGTGACTAACCGAGCGGCAAGGCGCCACTTGGATGGGATGCTTCCCTCAAAAAGAAAAGTCACAGGAGCTCGATCATGAAAAATTCAAAAAAAATACAAGGTGTAGCGTTTGGCATTTTTATCGGCGCTTGTTCTTTGGCGTTATCTGGTCTGGTCAGTGCCGACACGCACATCGAAAGAAATGGCGTTAAATATACCGTTGTTGATAATGACGCCGCCAGCGTGTGTAAAGCGATTGTTAGAGATCAGCCGGGCCAGTTGCGCAGCGCACTTTATCACGGCATCCGCGGCGTGGAGCGCCAGCGCGCTCATACGTATTACCAATGCAATGAGAAGAACTTGTTGAGTTTTGCGCACGAGGTTAAAGCTGAAAAAGTAACGTCTTACCTCGCGCCTAAGTTTAACAGGGGCGAGGTTGTTACCACCGAGGAGGTGGCGTCCCGATAGTTGTGGTAGTCGAGAGGTTGATTGCGCCGCTCTCAGCGGCGCACCAAATAACCCTGAAATTTTCAGGGTTATAAATGTTGCTTTTTTAAATGCGTTTCGGCCTGAGTGTCCTCCCTGTGCTAGCCTCAAAGGCAGTGTTTTTGTTTTGCCTAGATGAAGGTTTATGGCTCAGGGAGGGTTATATGGCATCACTATTTCTCAGAATGCGGCTCGTGCATTGGATCGGCATGGCGTTGTTGCTCGTCAATGCGTTGGCTTTTACCGACAATACTGTTAGCCGCGTTATTCAATTTGTGCTCATCGCCGTGCTGATTGTCCACGACATAGATGAAAAGCGTTGGGGTGTCGACGCGCTTAGCGCGATCGCGCGCTACTTTCAGCACTTCGCAGATAAAGATCTATCGGTAAAGTGCGATGTGAACACCTCGCTGAATGCTGAAATGGGCGACATGGTGTCCACCATCGATCAGTTTCGAGAGGAAATTCGGGGCGCCTTAGTGGACATTAAACAGGTGGCCGACACCAATCAAAATGTCGCTAAGAAATTAACCGACACGAGCAAAACCATGGGCCAGCGCATTACTCAGGAGGTGGCTGCCGTGAGCCGCGCCAAGCAGTATATGCAAGAGATGCAGGGCTTGTCGCAAGCGGTAACTCAGCGCGCCGATCAAACCAACATTCAGGTGACCGGTGCCAACCAGCAGCTCCAAGCGTCGCGCCAGAACATCGGCACTATGGCTGAAATGGTCGATGAGCATGTGCGCGCCAGCAATGATATTACTGAAAATTTTGCCAAACTCTCTGAAAATGCGCTGAAGATTAAGGACGTCTTGGCGGTTATCAACGGCATCGCCGATCAAACTAACCTCTTGGCCTTGAATGCCGCCATTGAAGCCGCGCGCGCCGGCGAGCACGGCAGAGGTTTCTCTGTGGTGGCCGATGAGGTGCGCGGCTTGTCTCAGTCTACGCAAAATAGCCTCACCGAGATTAACGAAATTATTTCCGCTATTACCAGTGCTATCGATCTTGCGGGCAAGAAGGTGGAGCATCAAAAGAGCTCACTTGAAGCCTTAAAAATAACCTCCAGCGAAGCGGCGGATGTGATTGTGAGCGCCTGTGATGTCATGCAAGAGGTCGCGGAGCTTACCGGTCAGCGCAGTCAGCAGGGCAACTCGAATATACACAGTATCAATAAAAAAGTGGAAGAGGTTTTGGTGGAGGTTGATCAGTTGGCCGTATCCACGGGCATGTCGGAAAAAGACATTGGCTATCTGTTAACGATAGCCAATGATCTCTCTGCAACGGTGGATAGCCTGCGCAATAAAGTCGCTGTGTTTAAAACTTAAGCGGCCGGTTGCTGCTGGGTGATGCAGTGGATATTGCCACCGCCGAGCAATATCTCCCGCCCGGGCACCATAACGATATCGCGGTCGGGAAAGCATTGCCCGAGAATGGTTTTGGCGGCGCTATCTTTTTCGTCATCGAAGCTGGGCGCAATGATCGCGCCGTTGATAATTAAAAAGTTAACGTAGGAGCCGGCAAGGCGAATGGCGGGATCGCGCGGCTGGGAGCCAGCCACCTGATCTATGCCCTCACACTCCACTGGTGTGGCAAACAGCGGCCCGGGAATGGGCATTTTTACCACCTTTAAGGTCCGGCCTTTGGCGTCGGTGGTATTTTGTAAAACCTCCCAAGCAGCCTGACAGCGCGCGTAGTTGGGATCTGTTGCGTCGTCGGTCCAGCACAGCAATACTTCGCCTGGCCGGGTAAAGCAGCAAAAATTATCCACGTGGCCATCGGTTTCATCATTGAATAAACCCTCTGGCAGCCAGATCACTTTTTCGATATTGAGATGTTGCGCCAGCGTATGCTCGATGACTTCACGACTCAAATGCGGGTTGCGATTCGCATTGAGTAAGCACTCTTCCGTGGTAATCACCGTACCTTCGCCATCCACGTGAATGGAGCCGCCCTCCAACACAAAGTCGTCGGTGCGGTAGCGCTGCACTTGCTCTAGCTGGCAAATTTTGCGCGCCACCTGATCATCTTTATCCCACGGGAAATACAGTCCGCCGTTAAACCCGCCCCAAGCGTTAAAGCGCCAGTCGACCCCGCGCACCTCGCCTCGGCCGTTAATCACAAAGGTGGGGCCGGTATCGCGCACCCAGGCGTCGTTGTTGGAGATTTCCACTACCCGAATGTTGTCGTGGTCGCCAAGCTGTTCCGAGGCATTTTCAAACTGTGCCGCAGAAACGCCAACGGTAAGTGGTTGGTAGCGCGCAATAGCGCGCATGACGGCCACAAATGCTGCTTGCGCGGGCTTGGCCCCTAAGCGCCAGTTATCGGTTCGCTCGGGCCATACCATCCAGGCTTGCTGCTGTCGCGCCCACTCGGCGGGCATGTAAAAGCCATCGGCTTTGGGGCTGCTGGTGAGTGGTTTCATGAGGCGAGGTCACCATCCAGCGTTTTGATTTGGCCGTAGAGATTCGGGCGGCGATCGCGAAACACACCCCAGGCGGTGCGAATTTTTTCGAGCTCGTCTAAGTCGAAGGTGTGCACCAAAACCGCTTCGCTAGTGTCGTCAGCTTCCGCTACTTTTTCGCCGAACTGGTTGGCGATGAATGACGAGCCGTAGAAGTTGATGTGGTAATCCTCTTGGTCTTCGCGGCCGATGCGGTTGCTGGCAATTAATGGCATTAAGTTGGCGCCGGCGTGACCCTGTTGTACCCGCTGCCAGTGATCGCGCGAGGATATAGTGGGGTCGTGCGGCTCGGTGCCGATGGCAGTTGGGTAAAATAAGATTTCCGCGCCCAAGAGCGCCATGGCGCGTGCGCATTCGGGGAACCATTGGTCCCAGCAAATGCCGATGCCAATTTTGCCGTACTGGGTGTTCCACACTTTGAAGCCGGTATCGCCGGGGTTGAAGTAATACTTCTCGTGGTAGCCGGGGCCATCGGGAATGTGGCTCTTGCGGTAGTTGCCCAGAATGGTGCCATCGGCATCGATCACCACAATGGAGTTGAAGCGCGCGCGGCCGGCGCGTTCAAAGTAGCTGATGGGCAGTACCACGTTGAGCTCTTTAGCGAGCTTCTGAAAATGCGCGATGGCGATGTTTTCGTCCAGTGCCGTGGCGAGCAGGGCGTAATCGGCATTGGGCTTCTGGCAAAAGTAGGGGGTTTCGAAAAGCTCTTGCAATAGGATGATTTGGGCTCCTTGCTTGTGCGCCTGACGCACCAGCTTTTCGCCATTGGCGATGTTGGCATCGCGATCCCAAGAGCAGGCCATTTGTGTGGCTGCAACCGTAACCTTGCGGGACATAGTCTTTCTCCTGATAGAAACCTGTAGGGCTAATAGACGATTAGACGCCATCTTACCGCCCCGCATCGAATAAAAAAAATCACCTATTCAGGGTGTAACCGGTAAATGGCTGGTTTGATCGTGTGACAGTCTAGCGCCGAGTGTTGGATAATGGCCGGCTTTGCAGTGAATGAACGCGGGCAATAACGACTTTTCTATGGTGCATATCAACGTCATTACCGGTTTTCTGGGCGCCGGCAAAACCACGCTTATACGCCATCTATTGGCGCACAAACCCGTGGCAGAGCGCTGGGGCGTGCTGGTTAATGAGTTTGGCGAAGTCGGTATTGACGGTGCTCTGTTGTCATCTCCGGCCACCGGCGCCGTGATTAAGGAGGTGCCGGGTGGTTGCTTATGCTGTGCGAATGGCTTGCCGTTTCAAATCGCGCTGAACCAATTGCTGGCTGCTAAACAGTTAGACCGACTGTTGATTGAACCCACGGGTTTAGGCCATCCGCTCGAAATTCTCGCACTCTTGGCTCAGCCCTGCTATCAGGCGGTAAGTCAATTAGGCAGCACCTTAACCTTGGTGGACGCACGAAAAATTAAAGACCCGCGCTATACCGAGCACGCGCTTTTCAACCAACAGCTGCTGGTTGCCGATTATATTTTGGCCGCTAAAGCCGATACCTATAGCGCCGATGAATACACCCAGCTTAATCATTACGTAACAGCCCTCAGACCAAAGGCGCCGTTTTCCATCAGCGCCATTGAACAGGGCGCTGGGCAAATAGCCTGGTTGCAGGGGGCGGCTCAGGCTTGGCGCTTGAATGCATCCACCGCTCAAGCGCGCAAATCAGACAGCAGCGCCGCTAGCGCACCACTGTTATCGTTGGCACCGCAGTACAACAGCCAAGGCTTGGTATTTAAGCACAAATACGCCGATGGCTTTCACGCCTATGGCTGGGCCTTTGCCCCAGAGCTGGTTTTTTCCTCCGAGGCGCTAGAGCACTGCTTGCTCGGGTTAAGCTGCGAGCGATTAAAAGCGGTTATGATCACGCACACCTGTGTGCGAGGGTTTAACCTAGCTGATGGCGTTTTGAGCGTGACCGAACTCGATGATTGCTTCGATTCGCGGCTAGAGCTTATTAGCCTTGAGGCTATCGATGTTGCCAGCCTTGAAGCGCGGTTACTGGCCTCCCTAGTAGCTTCTTAGCTGCAAACTCGCATTCTCTAAACACCAGCGTTTTATCTGCAGCTTGTCTGCCGCTTGGGCGCAGCGGAAGTCGGTTGCCACCAATCTACCTTCTGCCATCAAGCGCCTTAGCGCCACGGCATCAATTTCGACCATCAGGGTGTGTTCCAGAGAATTTTTCATTTTCATGGCTCCTGTACTTGTCAGCGCGGAAAAGACTCGTTATCTTACATGCAAATGATAATCGTTATCAACAAGGTGTTTGCATGGAGTATTTATGTTTACGGCATCGGGTGCAGGTGGCTCGATCTGCCGAGGTGGCACAGCAGTTGTGGCGCGGCGCATTTTGCCACGGCCAAGAGGCCTATCTACGCGGTCACTGGCAGGCCGCCGAGCGTTTCTTTGGCTGTACCTTTGCGATCGCAAAAATTCGCATGAATGATGTGAGCCAGGGGCAATTGAGTGCGTTTGATGAAACGCAGTTGGTGGTGTCGGCTGAATATTTTGCCCAAGTCTTGGCTCAGTTATCGAAATTTTCCGAGGCCGATGCCGTGTTGCAATTTGTTCGTCACCATTTACTGCGTAAACTGGCACAGAAAAATAGCACGCAGAATAAATCGTCTTGTTTGAAACTTTATGTGAAAACAATTGACGCGATGGGATTAAAAATTGCCGAGCAGCATGTCGCTAATCATGTTAATGCCATGACTGTTTTGGAAAGGAAAAAAATGCGTAGCCGCACTCATTAATAAAATTCGGCGGTCAATAGCAAAGCCCAGTAAGCGCTTTGCTATTGATGCGCCGGTCTGTCAATGGTCGACAGCAGGAGAGCAATGAAACGGTAAGAACAACACTATTTATTGTTATCGCGTGCTGGCTTTAAATTCTTGTAGCGCTGTGTTGTATTCGTCGGCGACTGCGTAAATCTGATCGACTAGCGCGTTGTGTTTACGGCTTGAATTAACACATTTCAAGTGCTCTTTCGCCGCGTTGATGTAGCTTTTAATCTCACTTTGGGCGCTTAACATGCTTGCAGTGCTACGCTCGGTAGCTGCAGGAACCGCTGGCGCAGCAGGTGCTGTGGACATGTCACAGGTGGCCGCTGTTGCAGTACCGGTCATCATGACTAAAGTGCTCATGGCAATAATTGTTGAAGCGCGTGTCATTAATCGCATGGTAAATACCTCTGTCTCGTCATCATCAGTAAGCTAATGGGTGTCGGCGTTTTGCCTGACTGCACGACTAGTATTGCATCTGCTGTGCCAATTTTTACAAAACGACTTTTTTTGTATTTTTGCGCAATTTTAATTCGATAAGCTTAAAAAAATATTATTAATATTTCCTGTTTTGTCATGACAGTAAAAAGCGATAGATAAGGGGGCGCTAAAATAGGGCGCAAGAAATTGCCTTTTTGCTGGCTTGCACTGATATCGTGCAAAAAATTATTGCGGGTCAAGCCTGCTATTCATTAAGCAGGTTTTACACAAACAGACTTTATTGGCCTGGGTGCTATTGAGCGCCTGCCGGCTGTTAGTCATGGGTTCGATTTGCATACACCAACAGGCGCTTGTCTCTGGCTGTTCGACTAGAGCGCACTGATTGGGTTGCCGGCAGTTGGGGCAAATAGTTTGCGCTTGTTGCTTTGATGGCTTCAGGTCATTGGCGTTCATAGCGTTCATAGCGTTCTCGGGCGGTGGCTGGAAGAAGCGGTTAGTGTTGCTAGCTTACTCGCCCTTGGCCTTAGACACGACGTGCACCCCTAGTGAGGGAAGGTTGTACCCGTGGGCTGGCATAGATTGATCGGGTTGAAGTATCAGTTTCGCACGGTTGATTGTCGATTTTTTTTACATTTAGTTGGCTCGACGGTGCATGGAAATTCAGTAATATGTTGATTTTTAATAGGTTTTTAAGGTTGGCTCAGTGCTTGCTTTTAAACGGATTCAGGGTGCAATCGTTAATAGTGGATTTGCAGACTTTTGATTTCAATGGATTGGTTAATTTATGTACAAACTAGCAAAGTATTCAGTCGCCTTAGTTTTAGGCTTGGTATTGGCCGCCTCTGCCAACGCTAACTTAATTGTTAACGGTAGCTTTGAAGATAATGATGTTGCCGAAGGCACCTGGCAATATTTCGCAGCCGATGATGTGAATGGCTGGGATGGCAGCAATATTGAGATTTGGGATGGTTTGAACGGTGTTGCCTCGGCCGTGGGCGAGCAGCATGCTGAATTAAATGCGCACCCCTACGCCGGTGAGTTTTCTATTTTCCAGAACTTCGCCACTGTGGTTGGCCAAAGCTATGATGTGTCTTTCTTCTATAGCGCCCGTCAAAGCAATGCCGAGTCCTTCGCTTATAGCGTGGGTTCGTTGATGGGTGAATTAACCGATCACGTGGTTGGCACCTGGAGCCAGTTTCAGGGTAGCTTCATTGCGTCGAGCGAAATGTCGCAGATTCGCTTTACGTCAATCACCAATGGCACTGTGGGTAACTTTCTCGACGGTGTTGTGGTAGCCGCTAGCGTACCTGAGCCGGGTTCATTGGTTTTGTTGGCCCTCGGTTTATTTGGCCTTGGTTTTGCCCGCAAAAGTATCGCTCGCTCTTAGTCCGCGCGAACCTCTCTCTAGGTTCTGCCTGTTTAGAAGCCGCTCTTGTAGCGGCTTTCTGCTTTCTGTGCCAACCGACTTTTTATCGGCCGGCTGCCGCGTTATCGAACTCTTGCTTGCACCGGCGCGGACATTCTATAAAATTCGCCGATTAACGCCGGCGCCAATTTGTCGCGGTTCATCACAACATCTGAAAATAGAGAGCAACGCCCATGGGTGCCCAGTGGAAAGCTAAACACCGTGAAGCCGCGGCCAATGCCAAAGGCAAGCTGTTTACCAAGTTAACCAAGGAAATCATGATTGCCGCCCGCACTGGCGCAGACCCAGACATGAACCCACGTTTGCGCATGGCGGTTGAAGCGGCGCGCAAGCAATCCATGACCCGTGAAACCCTCGAGCGCGCTATCAAGAAAGGCTCTGGCCAGCTCGATGGCGCCGTCAGTTATGAAAAAGTAGTGTACGAAGGTTTTGCCCCGCACCAGGTGCCGGTTATTGTCGAGTGTTTAACCGACAACGTGAACCGCACTATCTCTAATATCCGCGTTTTGTTCCGCAAGGGGCAGTTGGGTGCCTCGGGTTCCGTTTCTTGGGATTTCGATCATGTAGGGCTGATTGAAGCCTCGCCCAGCGCGCCCGACGCCGATGTGGAGCTGGCCGCCATCGAGGCCGGCGCACAAGATTTCGAAGTAGAAGACGACGGCTCGGCTCTGTTCATTACCGACATGACCGATCTCGACTTGGTCTCTAAGGCGCTGCCCGACTTTGGCTTTAGCGTCGATTCAGCCAAAATTGGCTACCGCCCGAAAAACCCGGTTAGCTTGGCAGGTGAAGCGCTGGCCGAAGTTGAAGCCTTTCTCGGCGCCATCGATGACGATGATGACGTGCACGAGGTTTATGTCGGGCTCGCTGACTAGTCGGCGGGTCGAGAAGACATGGAGGGTTTTCCAGCACAAACGCGCTTCAAGTATCCCTGGCGACATTATCAGCAGCGGGTGCTGGATCAATTAGAGGCACATCTCGCCGATCAGCATCTGCATATCGTCGCACCGCCTGGCTCGGGCAAAACGGTTCTCGGCTTAGAAGTCATGCGTCGGCTCGGCAAGCCGACCTTGATATGCGCGCCCTCTCTTGCCTTAAGAGATCAGTGGGTGGATCGATTTTGCGAGCTATTTTTGGCAACGTCGACCAGCCCCGACTGGATTTCCACCTCATTGTCTGAGCCAAGGTTTCTTACTGTGGTTACCTATCAAGCACTGCATGCGGCGCTCGAGAGTAAGCACGGGCAAAAAGACACAGTGCTCGCCAAACTGCGCGATTGCGCGATATCAACCCTCGTCTTGGATGAAGCGCACCACTTAAAAAATGCCTGGTGGCGCGCCTTGATGCTGGTTAAAGAGCACTTATCGCCCGTTGTTGTGGGCTTGACGGCGACGCCGCCCTACGACGTAACTGGGCTTGAGTGGCAGCGCTATATGACGCTCAATGGCGATGTGGATGCTGAGATCGCGGTGCCGGAATTGGTGGCCGCCGGCGACCTGTGCCCACATCAAGATTATATTTTTTTCTGTAGCCCCACCGAACAAGAAGCCCAGCTACTCGATCGGGCAGCGCTGAAGCGTCGCCAGTTCGCAAAAAATGTCTTGGAAGATGCGGGCATATTTTCATGGCTCGCGTCGCAACCTTGGCTGATAACGCCTTTAGAGCATCTCGACTGGATCTATGAACACCTGGATGTTTACATCGCTACGTTGTGTTTGTGGCGCGCAGCCGGTCGCGAGCGCTGCATTGAGCACCAACAAATATTGGCGCTAGAAAATGCCGTTTTACCGGAGTTTTCGCCTGTACATTTGGCCCTTGCTCTACAGCAGCTACTCGATCAAAAAACGCCGGAGTATGAAGCGCTGCGCGAGCGCGTGGCGGCGCAACTTAGGCGCGCGGGGCTCATGCATAGAGGCCGTGTTGATATCGAAGATTCAGAGCGGCGCGAGAAATTATTGGTCAATAGCGCCGGAAAATTACAGGCCGTGGTGCAGCTGGCCCAGCACGAGTGGGGGCAGTTGGGTGATGGTTTGCGCATGGTGGTTTTGGCGGACTTCATTCGCGCCGAATACCTTGGCCAAGGCGATGTGCATAACAGTGGCGCGCTCAATAAACTCGGCGTAATTCCTTTATTTGAGGCTCTGCGTCATCACCTTTCGAACATCGCGCCCACAGATTCATGTCACATGGCGGTGTTGACCGGGCAGCTGGTTATTCTTCCAATGCACCTGTTAGCTGATTTACAACGGCTGGTGGCCGAAACGTCAGAAACGTTAGTTTCACTCACGCCTTTAGCCTGTGATGAACGTTTTGGAACCTTAACCTTAGCGGGGCAGGAGCAAAAGCGTATCGTGCATTGGATAACCCGCCTGTTTGAATTGGGTAGATTGCATGTGTTAGTGGGCACCAGTGCGCTGTTGGGTGAGGGTTGGGATGCGCCTTCAATAAACACTCTGGTATTGGCCTCCAGTGTGGGGTCGTTTGTGCAATCCAATCAAATGCGCGGTCGCGCCATACGGGTGGATAAACGAGAACCGAAAAAAGTGGCCAATATCTGGCATTTGGCCTGTGTGGATAAATCCGCAAAAACTTTGTCTAAAGCGTTACAGTTGGGTGAAGATTTTTCCTTGTTAGTTCGGCGCTTTAAAGCCTTTTCCGGCGTCTCTATCGTCGGCGACGCAGTCATTGAAAACGGTATAGCGCGCTTGCAACTGGATAGTTTGCTCGCTGGCAGTGACTCGGTTACGCAAGCCAACCACAAGATGTTAAGTGTGGCGAGTGAGCGCGGCGAGATGCATTCGCGCTGGCAAGCGGCTGTATTATCCGGCGCGAACTTCTTAGAGGGCATAGCGGCGCCCTATGTGGGCGAGAAAAGCTATAAAGCGGATAAGGAATTTGTGTTAACGCGCTCCCTGGCGCATTTTTTTGCGTTATTAATGGTGTCTTTATCGATTTGGTTTGACCTGATGCCACTCTTGGTGTCGCGCCTGTTAGCGCGCGTGCAAGATGGCAAAGCAATTGTAATTTGCCTGGTCGCATTGCTGTCTTTCTCAGCGCTGTATTTTGGTGTTCGTTTTTTTAATTACTTCCGACTCTGGTTAGCCTATCGAGATATTGGCCAAGACTTACACGCCATTGGCGAGGCGCTGCTTGAAAGCCTTGCGGCCGCTGGGCTTGTTGCAACGCAGGTGGCTGATTTTATGCTTACGGTTGACGTTGACGAATGGGGTGTGTCACAGCTCTATATCTCCGGTGGTGAGCGCCATGAGCGAGAGTTGTTTATGGCGTCCTTGACGGAAATTATCGCGCCGGTAGATAACCCCCGCTACCTTATTGTGCGGCGCTCTGTGCTGCTTCGGTTATTAACCCAGCGCGACTACCATGCAGTGCCTTATTGTTTGGCGAACCAAAAAAAGCGTGCACAACATTTTGCCGAGGCCTGGTTGCGGCAGGTGGGTAGCAGCGATTTAATTTACACCCGCAGCCTAGAGGGCCGTGCGCGTTTGCATCGGGCGCGGCTTGCCAATTTGGCACATCAACTCAAGGCACCGATTGAGCGAGCTAGGCGCTGGGGCTTTTAACGATGGCAACTATTTTGACTCATGCTCTCATTCCAGTGGCGTTGACAGTCATGGCGGGGCGTCGGCAAATCTCTTGGCGCTTGTGTTTTTGGGGATGCGTGGTCAGTATTTTACCGGACGCCGATGTCATCGCATTTAAGCTCGGCATCCCCTATCAAGATATTTTAGGCCATCGGGGCTTTACGCACTCTGTTGTTTTTTCCCTTATGGTGGGTTCGCTCGGCGCTTTTGCTCGGCATTATTTTCATGCAAAAGGGCTGACGATTTTTCTTTTCTTCAGTGTCAGTACTGCGTCGCATGCGTTGCTCGATGCGCTGACTAACGGCGGTTTGGGTGTCGCCTTGGCTTGGCCCTTCGTCGAAAGCCGTTACTTTTTACCTTGGCGGGTCATCGAAGTATCGCCCATCGGCTTGAAGAGTTTCCTCTCAGCTCGTGGCGCGAGTGTATTAGCTTCTGAAGTGCACGTGGTGTGGTTGCCGCTGTTGGCGCTCGTTCTCGCGGTGTGCCTGACGCGCATCACTCTGGGTTTCTACTTAAGGTCTGTTGCTCACCATGTTGACGACAAGTCGTCAACATAATCGGGTCCTGTATAGTCCGGTTTTGATAGTTGCGTGAATATCTCCGTTTAGCGCTATCTAGCTAATAAAAATAAAACCGGCTATTGGTTTCAGTTGATACGAAAAACCAACGGAATCACATTTCTACCATCGAACACACACAAATACTTCTACTTGCGTACAATGCCGCTTTTAAATTCCTCCCCGGCTGGAAAAACGATGTTGTCTTTAGCTGTACCGCGCTCCTTTTTCAAGCTCTTATGGCTTGTGTTCTTTGTTTGCTTTGAGCCTGCCACCACAATGGCGGCGACACTTGAGGTGCAGCTGCAAAAACAGTCAGCCTTGTTGGAGACTAAGCAGGCGAGTTTAGAAACCCTGGAAAGTAGATTGAGTAGCTATGAGGAAAGCAAAGTTGAAGCGCGCGATCGGCTCGATAAAGCTTTAGCCGATGTTGTTGAAGCCAGAATTCAGTTAGCCAATGCCGGTAATAGTCAGGATACCGAGGGAGCGACGCAGCGGGAGTTGGCGCAGAGAAGTTTGGCATTGGCAGAGCAAGGCTTAGACGGTCGTCAAAGTCGTTTAAATCGCATTGATAAAAATCTCGATAAAATTCAGCGCTCGATCATCGAGCAGCGCGAGTTTATTACCCGCCAAAAATCGACCATTGCGAGTTTGAAACAACAGCTTGCCAACCAAGCAGCGCAAATGAGGTACCAGAAAAAAGTTGCCGCCCTAGCAGCCAAACGAGATACGGTAGAAGCGCCAGTAGAAGCTACCACAGGTAAAGCTGATATCGAGGTGACAACATCAGAGGCTCTAGCCGCCGACATAGCGCGCTTGCCTGCACCCGCGGCTGGCCCAGTGGCTCCTGCGCCGCTAAGCAAGGAGCAAAAGGACGCTCGCGCTGAAATGCGTCGATTGCATGAATTGACCAAGGGCGCAGACAAAAAATTATCGGGCCGCTATCAAGAGCTTGAGCTGGTTGTCGATCGCAAAGAAAATATTGATTTCGAATATTGGGGCAAGGGTCAGTACTATGCCGAATTCGCACTATCGGCAGGTCAGCGTCGATTGCAAATCAAGCGTCGGGCTTTTAGCGTGAGTATTGCCGACGCCAATGATGGCGACACCTATGTACTGATTTATGACACCAGCCCCAAAGGCGAGCCCAGAGTTGCTTTTTTCAACCAAAACTTGTTGGAAGATTAAGGGATAATATTTAGCTACAAGCTACAAGCTACAAGCTACAAGCTACAAGCTACAAGCTGGATGGCCGGCCCCTACAAGCAACAAGCCGGGTGGCCTGTCTCTACAGACAATAGGCAACAGGTTTCCCCTAAAAGCTACAAAGCGGAGTGCCCGCTTTGTAGCTAGTTTGAGCTAGAAAGCAGGCGTTAATATTTATTCATGCAGTTTGCATAAAAACTAACGCTTGCCGGCCAGTCGGAAAATACACCTTTCACCCCCACTTGGGTGGCTAGCACGTGCAGGCTTTCATACTTGTCGCCGTCCTTGTCGATGACTTGGTCGGTGGTTTGGTGATACCAGGCGCCATCTTTATTCAGGGGTGCCGAGCGCTCGAAGGTCCAGGCGATAATATCGAGTTTGGCGCTTTGTGCGAGCTTGGCGTATTGGCTGGGTACAATGTTTTGATTGCCGTCGACATCCAATAGCATCCATAGGGGCGGTGCGATAATGTTGACGCCCGAGGCTTTTAATTCCGCCATGCTCGGGTTGTGGGTTAATTCGTTATTGTGATCAAAGCTTGGCTCGTCGTAGCGGCCGTCGAGATAGACGGCTTGTCTACCGAAGGCCGGTTCGTGCATGAGCCAGTATTTTACATCAGCTAAATTAAAAGACTGAGGGAATACCTGCCTAGGCGAGATGCCGGCGGCGCGGTATTCATCGATCATTTGTTGCGCGTACTGGGCCTGAGTGTAGCTACCTTGAAATGGCATATTAACTTCGGGCGCTTTCAGTTCTGGTGTAAATTTTGCGCCTAAGCTGCGAATCAACTGAATGCTTTCCTTGTGCGACAACAGGGTGCCACGGCTAGCGTAGGCGTCGGTGCGCCATGCCGGTGTGGCCTGTAAGTAATCCTGTAGGTTTGTTGCTCTGGGGTTGCTGCCTTCCATTTTGCCTTTCAGCGTTTTGAACTCGGCCAAACTGATGTCTGAGGTGCAGCACTGTGCACTTGCCGCTTTAATCAGTGCGCCAGTTTGTGGGTCGTATTCGGCAGGGCTAAAAGCTTGCGTACACTTGTTAGCCAGAGGTGTTTCCAGAATGTTGGTGGTGTAATGTAGGTCGCACTGCGAATGCCGGCAGACTAATTCTCTATCGTTGGTGAAGGTGACGTCGCACTCGATGATACCGGCACCGGTGCGCGCCGCCGCTATGTAGGATTCTTCGGTGTGCTCGGGGAACTGTAAGGCGGCGCCGCGGTGACCGATGGAGAAGTCGGAGCTGCGAAATGCCCTTCGGTTATTGGCGCAATGTTCAAGTTTCGTTTTGAGTGGCGATGGGTCCATATCCTCTACCAAGAAGTAGGGTCTAGGGCCGAGGGAAATAGCGAGTGGGCGGGATTTAGCATAGTGCGCGGCACCGTTATCGCGCTGACTGTCTAGGTGATGTCTTTCCTGTGACGAGGTTGTTGCCGTTACTGTATGGGAGAGTATAAATAAAGCGAGTACCGATACGAGCGTGGTGAGTCGGTGTGAGGTTTTCATCGTGAATGCCTTGGCCGAGTTGAGGAGTGCTAAGCCTACGCAACTTGTGTTGCGGTTTTATGCAGAAAATATGAAGGCGTTATTTAACGTTTTTTTGCTTGCTTTGCACGCGTGCCACTCTGCTAGCCTTAGCGGCTAAAAAGGGAAGGTTAAAAATGAGAAAGGTATAAAAGAGGGGGCAAGAAAATGAAAACGAGACCCCATAATCAACGCTTATACGAACTTTGAGGTTAACGGGATGATTCGACTACTAGCGGTATTATGGGCTGTTGGCGCGCTATTGTTATATGTGGCCGCGGATGCCAGCGCTCAAACGCACTTACTCGCGCTGCAACCGAGCGGTGTGGAGAATATTGAAGTCAAATCTCTAGCCAGCGGCAAACACAGCTCGAGTTTTCTCATTTTCATTCGAGAAACGGTACCTAATCACATTCATCAACATCACAGTGAGACTATTTATGTGTTGCAGGGGCATGGCGTTATGCGTCTAGGTGACGAATCGGTGAATATCGCACCGGGCGATTTTATTCATGTGCCGGAAGGGCGTGTGCATGGCGTGCAAGTGACTTCGAAGCAGCCCTTGAAAGTCTTGTCGATTCAGGCACCGGAATTTACCGGTGCCGATCGCGTGTTGGTAAAAGATTGAGCGCCTTTTAACTTAAGTAGGCGTTAGCTTGAAGACTTTATACTGGTCTGGGATTTGCTCGACACCGGTAATAGGCTCGATCAAGTCTTTCAGTAAACCATCGGATACGCCGTAAATCCAACCGTGTACCGACAGTGATTGACCCCGCGCCCAGGCATTCTGTACCACATTTGTGCGGCTCACCTGCTGCACCTGCTGCATAACGTTGAGCTCACACAGGCGATCTACCCGCTCTTTTTCGGTGGGGAAAGATTCGATATGGGCCCGGTGTGCGTAGTAAATATCGCGAATGTTGCGAATCCATAAATCGATCACGCCGAGTTGCTGATTCTGCAGTGCCGCGCGCACACCACCGCAGCCGTAGTGTCCCACCACCATGATGTGATCAACCTTGAGTACATCCACCGCGTATTGAATGACGGACAGGCAATTGATGTCGGTGTGTAATACCACATTGGCGACATTGCGGTGTACGAACAGCTCGCCCGGCATTAAACCCACGATTTCGTTCGCAGGCACACGGCTGTCTGAGCAGCCAATCCAAAGATAATCGGGTTCTTGCTGCTGTGAGAGTTTTAGAAAGAAATCCGGGTCTTCCGCCTTTATTGCTTCGGCCCAGTTGTGATTTTTGTCGAACAGATTTTCTAATTTGGTCATTTTTCTTTCGATTGGCTTTGGTTCGGCGAAGTATATCCCAAGTTAATTGCGCTATCATAGCGTTGAAAATTAGCTGTGGGTTGATGCAAATGAATAGCCTCTTTTGGCATGACTATGAAACTTGGGGAGCAAACCCCGCGCAAGATAGGCCCGCGCAATTCGCTGGCGTGCGCACCGACGAAGATTTGAATGTTATTGGCGAGCCCATGATGCTTTACGCCAAGCCCACTGGCGATTTGCTGCCCAACCCAGATGCCTGCTTGATTACCGGCATTACCCCGCAAAAGGCCTTGGTCGAAGGTGTGAGCGAGCCGGAATTTATTGCCAAGATTCACGCTGAATTTATCCAGCCGGGCACCTGCGGTGTGGGCTATAACAGCCTGCGTTTCGACGACGAGGTGACTCGCTACACCCTATACCGCAATTTTTACGACCCCTATGAGCGCGAGTGGAAAAATGGCAACTCGCGCTGGGATTTGATTGATGTTGTGCGTATGACTTATGCGCTGCGGCCGGAGGGCATTGAGTGGCCGGTGAAAGACGATGGCAGCCCCAGCTTTAAATTAGAGGACTTGGCGCGCGCCAATAACTTGCTGCACGAAGCCGCGCACGATGCGCTCTCCGATGTGTACGCCACCATAGCGCTGGCGCGGTTGATTAAAACCAAGCAGCCAAAACTCTACGATTATGCCTACGGTTTACGCTTGAAAGACGCAGTGCAGCGGCAATTTGATTGGATTACTAAAAAGCCGTTGTTGCACGTATCCTCGCGTTTTCCTGCGAGCAATGGCTGCAGCGCATTGGTAATGCCTTTGGCCCCGCACCCGGTCAATAAAAATGCCACCATTGTTTATAATTTAGCGGTAGATCCCACACCCTTGATGAGCTTAAGCGCCGCCGACATTCGAGCGCGGGTATTTTGTGCCGATGCCGACTTGCCGCAAGGTGCTGCACGTATTCCGCTTAAGTTGGTGCACGCCAACAAAAGCCCAATGCTAGCGCCGCTCGCCATGTTATCTGAACCGGTTGCCGCTAGGTTGCACATTGACCGCGCCCTGTGCGAAAAGCACTGGGCGATGTTGCGCGAGGCCGATCTCAACAGCGTGTTGCGCGAGGTGTTTAGCGATGGCGATTTTGCCCCAAGTGCCGACCCAGAGCAGCAGTTGTACCAGGGTTTTCTTCCCAATGAAGACAAGCCAATAATGCAACAGGTGCGCGCCAGCGCGCCCGAGTTGTTAGCCAATATCCAGTTTAAAGATCAGCGTTTAAACACCTTGTTGATGCGCTACCGAGCGCGGCATTTTTTTCACAGCTTGAGCGAAGAAGAGCAGTTCGAATGGGAAGAGCAGTGTTATCTGCGCCTGACTGAACCAGAGCAGGGCGCCAGTATTGTGCTGGATGCATACTTCGATCGCATTGCCGCCTTGGCACAACAGCCGGACCAAACTGAGCGCAACTTGAAAATTTTACGCGAACTGGAAGCCTACGGTGCGTCTTTGGTCTAATGGTTTTTCGCGTCGCGTGCGTGGCAGGGTGACTTGGCTCCAGTGGGGCAATGCGCGGCTGACCAGAGTGATTGTCGCCTATCACTCTGGTGCAGCTAAGCACTAACCGTTGGTGATGCGGTTAAATTCTATTTCGTATTTTCCCGCTGCGGTCTTTGCTTGAAATACTTTTGCCTGGTTATATTTTTCTTTAATGATGGCGTAAATCTGGCGCATGGCCTTCGGGTCTGTTTGGGCGCCGAAATAGATGGCGGTGACATCGTTGCGCTCAAACTTAACGTCTTCGTACCACTCGCTCTCCGGTTTTGCATCCGCCCCCACTTCATCTTTTACTTGGCGAAAGCAGCGCCATTCAGCCTCCGAGGCAAAGTGTAGTGATTTACTGGTAAATTTCTCGAAGAAATGCTCTTGAGCATCAAAGGCCTGGTTGGTGAGCACCACATCGAGTTGCTCTTTCATGCTAGTTATTTCCGGTCTAATGGGCCGGTAGCTGACCTGCTGGGGTTTGGGTAGCGAGGTAAATTCGCCGCACTGCAAGCGAATGGCAACGCCGCGATGATTGTCGGCAAAGTGCGTCCAGGCCGCGACATTGTCTGGTTTCGCTGAAAAGCTACAGATGCGCAGCGTACGGCAAAACTTACGCCAATCGACCATGAGTTGATCGAGCAATTGCAGGCGGTTGTCCACCATTTGCGACAGCAGCTCTTTTAGCACGTCCAGGGCTTCATCGGGTGATTGAAAGCGCTCCTCTTCGCGCCAGCGCCGAATGACCACCGTTAGCGGTGCCATGCCGCGGGGTTCGTCCTTGGCAAAAATCATGGCATTTGCGGCCTGAATGGCCGCCCCTAGTATGGCTTGCGGGTCGAAGCTTAGGCCAGATAGATGGTTTAGCTCGAACGGGTCTTTAAAGAGATGCGGCGCGCTCCAGCGCATCGATTGACTGTTTAAAATTTGTAAAGCGGTGTCGACGCTAACATATTTCACCAGTGTTTCCGGGTTGTGTATAACCACACTAGCTCCTCTTGGCTAATCACCTAATTGGTGGGTGTCTTAAATGGGCTATTCCGTATCTTGTGTATTACTAGGGAACCTCTGAATAACTCTGGTGCCGCTCTGGCTTCCAGCAGATTTCGTGGGCTAGGCGCGGCTTCGAAGGCATACCGGGGTCTGTCGAGAAGTCGCAAGCGGATGGCCGCCCCCAATTCACACGGAATTTGCTGGAAGCCCCGTAGGGCGTGGCCTTTAGCGGCCATCCGCTGCGTTGAGCTTCTTGCTAAGGGCTACGGCCCTTAGCTGCGAAACTCGCCTTGCGGCTGACCGCTACAGGTCACGCAGAGCGGTACCAGAGTTATTCAGAGGTTCCCTAGGTATAAGCGTAGCGCTTCGGGAGTCCGACCGCTAAAATATCGGCCGTCTGTCTTTTAGCCCCGAGGTTACTGTGGATTTTACTGGCGCCCATATTCTGTCTATTGATCAATTCGAACAACCCGACATAGAGCGTATCTTTCGCGTTGCCGATGCCATGGAACCCTACGCTAGTCGTCGGCGGGTAACACGCGTTCTTGAGGGTGCGATTCTCGGCAATATGTTTTTTGAGCCCAGTACTCGAACTCGCGTGAGTTTTGGCTGTGCCTTTAATTTACTCGGTGGTGAAGTGCGCGAAACCACGGGTTTCGAAAGTTCGGCTATCGCCAAGGGCGAGTCGCTGTACGACACCGCTCGGGTGCTGTCTGGCTATAGCGATGTGATTTGCATGCGCCACCCGCAAAATGGCTCCGTCGCCGAATTTGCCGAGGCTAGCCGAGTGCCGGTCATCAATGGCGGCGATGGCTCGAACGAACACCCGAGCCAAGCGCTGCTCGACCTTTACACCATTCGCAAAGAGCTGGCCGCCAAGGGCAAGGGCTTGAATGGCCTGCGCATCGCCATGATTGGCGACTTAAAGCACGGCCGCACGGTGCACTCCCTCTGCCGCCTGCTCGCCCTGTATCAAAACTTGCAAGTGACCTTGGTCTCGCCGACCGAGCTGGCCATGCCTGAGTACTTGGTTGAATTAATGCGCAAAGCCGGCCATCAAGTGCAGGTGACGGACGAGCTGACCGCGAGTATCAGCAAGGTTGATATCGCCTATTCCACCCGCATTCAAGAGGAGCGCTTTACCTCCAAGCAAGAGGCCGATCTCTATCGCGGCCGCTTTCGTTTGAATCAGCAGATTTACACCCAGTTTTGCGAACCCAATACGGTCATTATGCACCCCTTGCCGCGTGACTCGCGCGCCGAGGCCAACGAGCTGGATAACGACCTGAATGCCAACCCTAATCTGGCTATCTTCCGCCAGACCGATAACGGCATCTTGGTGCGTATGGCCTTGTTTGCTCTGGTGCTCGATGTTGTCGAGCTGGTGGATAAGCACGCCCGGGAAGTGCGCTGGCACTCTAGCCGCTAGGGAAATAGTAGATGCTGCCTGCTCTTATGCCTTTGCGTGACTAAGGGCTCGCCGCTTGTAGCGACTTCCTATTGGACTAGCGTTCTATATTCCAAATGCTTCTATTGATATGGCTGTTTTGTGACCCATTATCCGTTATGGTGAGCCGTTGCCACGTAGTATTAAGACTCTGGTATTAATACTAAGGACTGGTAGGCGGCAGCAGCGACGGATTGCCCGAGAACAAGTATAAATAGGCGGGTAGGTTATGAAACGATTACTTTTTACGTTTGTGTTATTGAGTACGGCTATGTTTGCCGGCGCACAAACGACAGCGGATGGCTCCCACGGTTGGTTGTTAGCCAAATACGATCTCAACGGTGATTCGCGTATTTCGCAAGAAGAAATCAGCGCGAAAAAACTCGATATTTTTCGCTTGATGGATCTAAACGTGTCCGGTGGCGTTAGCTACGATGAGTATGAGCAAATCGACTCGGCTCGCCGCACCCTTATCCTCAAGGCGCGTTTTAATAAGCTCGATGGCGATAAAAATGGCGAAGTCACCGAAGCTGAATACAGCAGTTTTCTCGGCCAGTTTTCCAGTATCGACGCCAATGGCGACGGCATGCTGGATAGCACCGAGATAACCCCTCTCGACGACGAATACGAAACCCATTGTTTTTACTGGTTTTGTTTACGGCTTGAGAACGACTAAGCGGCACCAGATGATGCAGGCATAAAAAAAGCGGCGAAAGCCGCTTTTTTTATGCCTGCACATATTGCGCAGAGGCTTATTCCTCGACTACTTGGCCCAGCCAGCCACCTAACTCGCGCCAGCGGTTGACAATTTTGCAAAATAAATCGGCCGTTTTTTCGGCGTCGTAGGCGGCCGAGTGGGCGGCGCTATTGCTGAACTCTATGCCTGCCAACTGGCAAGACTTGGCCAACACGGTATGGCCGTACGCCAGCCCCGCGAGCGTCGCAGTATCAAAACAGGAAAACGGGTGGAAAGGGTTGCGCTTGGCATCGCAGCGGTTGGCGGCGGCGTTGACGAAGCCCAGGTCAAAGTGGGCGTTGTGGCCGACAATGACGGCGCGCGAGCAGCCGTTTTCTTTGACGGCGCGGCGAATGGCGCGAAATAAATCAGGAATCGCCATCATCTCCGGCACCGCGTCGCGGTTGTCGATATCAATACCAGTAAAATCCAGCGCGGCCTGTTCGACGTTGGCGCCTTCAAAGGGGTCGACGTGGAAATCGAAGGTCTCGTGCCGGTGCAGTATGCCGTCGTCGTCCATGCGCAGGGTGACAGCGGCAATTTCTAATAGCGCGTCGGTATCGGCGTTAAAGCCGCCAGTTTCCACATCTACCACAACGGGTAAAAAGCCCCTAAAGCGTTGAGCTAGAAGGGTTTTTGGGCTGTCTTGCGGTTCCGCTGGGTTCACTAATCTTTCGCCTTAATCTATTGGGAAGGTCTTCGGGTTGAACAAGTTACTGTCGGTTATGCCGGTGCCACGCGCCATTGCAGGCTTTCGCCGGCGCGCAATGGCACCAGTTGGCTGCCGGCCATAGGTAGGGAGTCGGGTACGCGCCAGCTCTCTTTGACCAGCGTGATGGTATCAGTATTGCGCGCAATACCATAAAAGTCTGGGCCAAAGTGGCTGGCGAAACCTTCCAGTGCCGTAAGCGCGCCGGCGGCTTCGAAGGCCTCGGCGTAGAGCTCGATGGCGGCATGGGCGGTGTAGCTACCGGCACAACCGCAGGCGGCCTCTTTCTTGTCGCGTGCGTGGGGCGCGGAATCGGTGCCGAGGAAAAAGCGCGGGTTGCCGCTGGTGGCCGCCTTAATCAGTGCTTGCTGATGGGTGTTGCGCTTCAGAATGGGCAGGCAGTAATAGTGCGGCCTGATGCCGCCGGCCAACATGTGATTGCGGTTGTAGAGTAGGTGGTGCGCGGTGATGGTGGCGGCGGTGTTGCTTGAACTCTCGGCCACAAATTGCGCTGCGTCGCTAGTGGTGATGTGTTCCATCACGATGCGAAGGTTGGGCAAACGCTGGCGCAGCGGGCTTAGTATCTGGTCGATAAAGACCTTTTCCCGGTCGAAAATATCAATGCTGGCATCGGTCACTTCGCCATGAAGCAAAAACAGCATACCGGCCTTTTCCATGGCTTCGAGCGCGGGGTAAATCTTGTCTAAGCTGGTAACGCCGGAGTCCGAGTTAGTGGTGGCGCCGGCTGGGTAGAGCTTGGCGGCCACAACACCGGCGGCTTTTGCGGCCACAATGTCGGCGGCGCTGGTGTTGTCGGTCAGGTACAGCACCATCAAGGGCTCGAAGTTACTGCCGCTGGGGCGCTGGGCTAAAATGCGCTGGCGATAGGCTATGGCCTGCTCGGCATTCATTACCGGCGGCACTAGGTTGGGCATGATAATGGCGCGGCCAAAATAGCGCGCGGCATCGGGTACCGTGGTGGCCAGCTGCTCGCCGTCGCGTAAATGAATGTGCCAGTCGTCTGGGCGGGTGAGGGTAAGTGTTTGGGTCATACCAAATCCTGTGCTGGTCAGCCTTGCTGAGTGATGGCGCGCATCCTACCTAAATTAGACCTTAATTTCGACTCAAGCGAGCCGATAACCTAAGAGTTAGCTACCGGCGTGGAGTTGCAGCGGTGGCGATTATGCTGGGGTAGGCGAGGTAAATGGCGTTATGTTCATGAAAAATATCACTAAATCACCCATAGCTTGGCTGTTCGGGCTGAGCTTGTTTGGCCCCGCAGCGGCGGCCACCCAGTACACGCCGGCCATGGATAAAAGTGAATGGCAGGTCAATAGTTCGATTTTTCTCTGTGAATTGCGCCAAGAGGTGCCTTTTTATGGCGCCGCCAGTTTCTATCATAAGGCCGGCGAGCGCTTGGCACTGCAGCTGCAGGCCGATACGCCGCGGCTAAAAACTGGCAAGGCAAGGCTCACCGCGCGGGCACCGGTGTGGCGACCGCGCATGAAAAATATCGAGCTGGGCTTGGTGCCTGTTACTCAAGGCCTGTTGCCGGTGAGTCTAAACGATCAATTGTCGAACCGCGCTTTAACGGAATTGCAGGGTGGGCGCGAGTTAGTGTTTACTCGCTACCCTTGGTATGGCGCCGTTGAATCCTCGCAGGTGGCTCTGTCGCCGATTAAATTCCAGCCCGCTTACCAACAGTTTTTAAAATGTTTGGCCGGATTATTGCCGGTTAATTACGATCAAATTGCCAAAACTTCCGTGTACTTTCCCTCCTCTGGCGATGATTTTCCGCTTTCGGAAAAACGCAAGCTCAGCAATATTGCGATCTATACCTTGGCCGACCCCAAAGTGACGCACCTGTATATTGACGGCCATACCGACAGCAAAGGTATTCGCGATGAAAATTTGGAGTTGTCCAAGCGGCGGGCCGAGGCCGTGGCAGAATTTCTCAAGCGCGAAGGCATTCCGGAAAATAAATTTACCGTGCGCTGGCATGGCGAGCGCTATCCGGTGGTATCGAATCAAAGCCGAACCGGACGCGCTCAAAATAGACGTGTCACCGTTCGCGTCGATCGCGACGTCGCGCCAGAAATGGCATCCGCGCCTTAAAAAACCTTCCTTTGCGCGGCCTTAACCCTGTGAATCAGGCGTGATTGGTTATACAATTCGCGCCCTAATTTTCCGGCTAAACCATAGTTTTATGGGTTTAGCGTCCGCTCAGCAGGTGAATGGAGTTGTCTATGTCGTCGCTAAAAAAGGTGGTACTCGCTTACTCTGGCGGGCTTGATACATCAGTGATTGCCCGGTGGTTGCAAGAAACCTACAACGTCGAAGTGGTGACCTTCACTGCCGATATTGGTCAGGGTGAAGAAGTTGAGCCAGCGCGCGCGAAAGCCAAAGCTATGGGTATCAAGGAAATCTATATTGAAGATTTGCGCGAAGAATTCGTGCGCGATTATGTCTTCCCCATGTTTCGCGCCAACACCATTTACGAAGGCGAATACCTACTCGGCACCTCTATTGCGCGCCCACTAATCGCCAAGCGCTTGGTTGAAATTGCCAACGAAACCGGTGCCGATGCCATCTCCCACGGCGCCACCGGTAAAGGTAATGATCAGGTGCGTTTTGAGCTGGGTGCCTACGCACTGAAGCCGGGCATTAAAGTGATTGCACCTTGGCGCGAATGGGATTTGAACTCGCGCGAAAAATTGATGGATTACTGCAAGCAGCACAATATTCCGGTGGATTTTGCCAAGCAGAAAACCAAGTCACCTTACTCGATGGACGCCAATTTACTACACATCTCCTACGAGGGCGGTATTTTGGAAGATCCGTGGGAAGAGGCCGAAGAGGGCATGTGGCGTTGGTCGGTAGCGCCTGAAGCGGCACCGGATACCCCTACTTACATTACCCTGACTTATAAAGCCGGTGATGTGGTGGCCATTGATGGCGTAGATATGTCTCCTGCCACCGTGTTGGAAACCTTGAACAAAGTCGGCGGTGCCAACGGCGTAGGCCGCTTAGATATCGTTGAAAACCGCTATGTTGGCATGAAGTCCCGCGGCTGTTACGAAACCCCGGGCGGCACTATCTTGTTAAAAGCTCACCGCGCTATTGAGTCTTTGACCCTCGATCGCGAAGTTGCACATCTGAAAGATGCGCTGATGCCCAAGTATGCCGAGATGATTTACAACGGTTACTGGTGGAGTCCGGAGCGCAAGATGCTGCAGGTGGCTATCGATGAGTCGCAGCATGTGGTAAACGGTGAAGTGCGGGTCAAGCTCTATAAGGGTAACGTCAGCGTTGCGGGTCGGCGCAGCGAAGACAGCTTGTTCGACGGCAAGATAGCCACCTTCGAAGACGATGCCGGCGCCTACAACCAGAAAGATGCCGAGGGCTTCATTAAGCTCAATGCCTTGCGTATGCGCATCGCAGCGGGCAAAGGTCGCAACCTGTTCTAAAGCAGGCTAAAGCCCCTAAGTTGTCCTAAACTTTGGGGCTTTATGCTTTGCCGTGTTTAGCGTAGGTCTGCTTAAACCTTGATTCGGATCAATACCAGCCAGTTTTCAGGCCCTACAATGCAGCGGTGCAAGGTTTTACCTCTTTTGGGTTAGTAACAGCTCAATAGGGGGAGCGCCGCTAGCTAACGAATTATTAGCTTTAAAGATATTGGGAATCACTATGGGTAGCCATTCTGCTGCTGGAGATCATCCAGCTTATAACTACAAGGTTGTGCGCCAGTTCGCGATCATGACCATTGTCTGGGGCATTGTTGGGATGGCCGTTGGGGTGCTGATTGCAGCGCAGCTCTACTGGCCAGAACTGAATGACCTGTTCCAACCCTATTCGCATTTTGGTCGCTTGCGTCCACTGCATACCAATGCCGTTATTTTTGCATTCGGTGGCTGCGCGCTGTTTGCGACTTCCTATTATGTGGTACAGCGAACCTGTCAGGCAGTATTGTGGGGCGGTTGGTTAATACCCTTTACCTTCTGGGGTTGGCAGTTAGTGATTGTTGCTGCGGCTATTACCCTACCGATGGGGCTGACCTCCTCCAAAGAATACGCCGAACTCGAGTGGCCCATCGACATTCTGATTACCCTAGTTTGGGTGTCTTATGCGATTGTGTTCTTCGGCACCATTGTGAAGCGCAAAGTCGAGCACATCTATGTGGCCAACTGGTTCTACGGCGGTTTTATTCTCGTGGTTGCCGTGCTGCACTTGGTGAATTCGGCTGCAGTGCCTGTGTCTATGTTTAAGTCTTACTCGGCTTACGCTGGCGCCATGGATGCCATGGTGCAGTGGTGGTACGGCCACAACGCGGTAGGCTTCTTCTTAACCGCAGGCTTCTTGGGCATGATGTATTACTTCGTACCTAAGCAGGCCGGTCGTCCGGTCTACTCTTATCAGCTGTCTATCGTACATTTCTGGGCGCTGATTTCCCTATACATTTGGGCCGGTGCACACCATTTACACTACTCCGCCTTGCCAGATTGGGCGCAGAGCTTAGGTATGGTGATGTCTTTGATCCTGCTGGCGCCCAGCTGGGGCGGTATGATTAACGGTATTATGACGCTGTCCGGTGCTTGGCATAAATTGCGCACCGATCCGACCCTGCGCTTCTTGGTGGTGTCTTTGTCTTTCTACGGTATGTCTACCTTCGAAGGCCCCATGATGTCCATTAAGACGGTGAATGCCCTGTCGCACAACACCGACTGGACCATTGGCCACGTACATTCAGGTGCCCTAGGTTGGGTTGCAATGATCTCCATTGGCGCCATTTATCACTTGATCCCTGTGCTGTTTGGCAAGAAAGAAATGTTCAGCGTTAAGTTGATTAACACCCATTTCTGGTTGGCCACTATCGGTACTGTTTTGTACATCGCCGCTATGTGGGTAAATGGCATTATGCAGGGCTTGATGTGGCGCGCCTTTAACACCGACGGCACCTTAACCTATAGCTTTGCTGAATCGGTTGAGGCGAGCTACCCAGGCTACTTCGTCCGTTTTATGGGTGGTGCTTTCTTCCTGCTAGGCATGTTAATCATGGCCTACAACACCTACCGCACAGTGACTGATGAGCGCGAAGAGCAGCAAGTCGCTTTAACCAATGCTCAGGCGGCTTGAGGACTAGCAGATGAAAAACCATGACATAGTAGAGAAGAACATTGGTCTCATGGCCGTGCTAACTATCGTTGCCATCAGCTTCGGAACCTTGGTAGAAATCGTTCCGCAGTTTTATCTAAAAGAAACCACCGAACCAGTAGCGGGTTTGAAGCCTCTGCCGGCGTTGGAGCTTGAAGGTCGCGATATTTATATCCGCGAAGGCTGTCACGTTTGCCATACGCAAATGGTGCGTCCGCTGCGAGCAGAAGTGGAGCGCTACGGTCACTATTCGGTGGCCGGTGAATCGGTTTACGAACATCCGTTCCTGTGGGGTTCGAAGCGCACCGGGCCAGATTTGGCGCGCGTCGGTCAACGTTATTCGGATGAGTGGCAGAAAGCGCATTTATACAACCCGCGTAACGTCGTGCCGAAATCCAATATGCCTGCTTTTCCTTGGCTATTTGACAATGTGCTAACCGGCGAATTAACCGGTAGAAAAATGGCTGCACTGCGCTCAGTTGGCGTGCCCTATACCGATGCCGATATTGAAGGCGCGCAAGAGGCTGTTAAAGGCACGGCTGAAATTGATGCCTTGGTGGCTTACTTGCAGCAGTTGGGCACCTTAGTAACTCAGAAGCGTTAATGATGGATATGAATGATTTGCGTTCCCTCGGAACGGTATTTGTGACTTTGGCGTTCATCGGCGTCTGCTGGTGGGCGTTCGCGCCAAGCCGCAGAAAGCGTTTTGAAGAGGCGGCCAATTTGCCTTTTGCAGATGAGGAGCCACGCAAGCCAACCCAACAACTTCATCCCGAAACCGATGAAGAGAGGCAGGATTAATTATGAGTATTTTTTGGAACCTGTGGATCATTGTTCTGACGCTAACCTGTTTAGCGTTGATAACTTGGGTGCTGTTTGCCAACCGTAAAGTTGCGGTAAACGATGACGAAGATCCGGAAAACAGAACCACTGGCCATGTTTACGACGGCATTGAAGAATATGATAACCCACTACCGAAATGGTGGTTTCAGCTGTTCGTTGCGACGTTGATATTTAGCGCTATCTATTTGATTATTTTTCCAGGCTTAGGTTCGTGGAAAGGTATTCACCCGAGCTATCAAGATGGCTGGACGTCGCACAAGCAGCTCGAAGGCGAGCAGCAGAAAGCGCAGGCGGCTTACGTAGAGAGCTTTGGTAAGTACCAAAAAATGTCTATCGAAGAGTTGGTCAATGAGCCGCGCGCTATGAAAATGGGTATGCGCCTGTTTGCCAATAACTGTGCGATTTGTCACGGTGCCGATGGTGGCGGTAGCTATGGCTTCCCAAGCCTTATCGACAACGATTGGCTCTACGGCGGCAGCCCAGAAACCATTCTACAAACCCTTACCTACGGTCGTAACGGCAACATGCCACCTTGGGGGCCTGTTATTGGCGAAGCTGCGGTACAAAGTTCTGCAGAGTACGTGATGAGCTTGTCCGGCATGGAGCACGATGCCGATTTGGCCAAACAGGGTGCCAGTGTGTTCGCAGGAAATTGTGCGGCTTGCCATGGCGCAGATGGAAAGGGTATTCAGGCCATGGGTGCCCCCAATTTGACCGATGATATTTGGTTGTATGATGGCTCGCGCAAAGGTATTCGTCACTCGATTCGCGAAGGTCGCGCCAACCAAATGCCTGCCCAGGCAGAGAAATTGCGCGCAGATAAAATTCATTTGTTAGCGGCTTATGTCTACAGCTTGTCTTTAGACCAAAACGCCCAGTAGACATAAAAAGGGCAGCGAAGCTGCCCTTTTTATTGCGCGAAAATTACCTGTGGGTGATTTAATCCTGTTTGCTTTTACGAGTTGCTTCCCATGTCTGATCAAGAGTTGAAAGATCAACGTAAGGATTCAGAACAACAACAAGAAAAAATTCGCTACGTCGATGTCTACGAATCTTCCGGTCGTATTTATACCCGCAAGATTACCGGTTTTTTTCAAAAGCTCCGCCGCTACACGGGCCTGCCGCTGCTGGCCGGCTTTTTGTTGATGCCGTGGTTTGTTATCGATGATCGTCCAGCCATGTTGTTTGATTTGTCGACCCGCCAGTTTCATATTTTGTGGTTAACCTTCGGTCCGCAAGACGCCATGTTGCTGTCTTGGCTGTTGATTATTGCCGCTTTCAGCTTATTTACGGTCACGGTTTTGGTGGGCCGAGTTTGGTGTGGTTTCACCTGCCCGCAAACGGTTTGGACCATGATGTTTATTTGGGCCGAGCATTTTTTCGAAGGCGATCGCAACAAGCGCATCAAACTAGATCAGCAGCCCATGAGCCCGAGCAAGTTTGCCCGCAAGTTTGGCAAACACGCCATGTGGGTAACGATTTCGCTGATAACCGGTATCACCTTTATCGGATATTTTACCCCGGTACGGGAATTAATAACCGGCTTGGCTACCTTTGCAGCCGAGCCAATTTCGGCGTTTTGGGTGCTGTTTTTTGCCGGCGCAACTTATTTGAACGCCGGCTACATGCGCGAGCAAGTGTGTAAATACATGTGCCCCTACGCGCGCTTTCAGTCGGTGATGTACGATCAAGATACCTTAACGGTATTTTACGATTACAAGCGCGGCGAAGCGCGCGGCCCGCGCAAGCCCGACGAAGACGCAAAAGCCAAAGGCCTCGGCGATTGCATCGACTGTTCTTGGTGCGTACAAGTGTGCCCGGTTGATATCGATATTCGCGATGGCGTGCAGTTGGAATGTATCGACTGCGGGCTCTGTGTTGACGCCTGTAATAGCGTGATGGATAAAATGGGCTACGACCGCGGTTTGATCCGTTTTACCACGGAAGAAGCCATCAAAAATGGTACCACCCATGTATTCCGGCCACGCTTGATTGGCTATGCGGTGGCGGTTCTTTTAATGATTGCAGTGTTTGCCTACACAGTAAGTAATCGCGTGCCCATTAAGGTGGATGTATTGCGTGACCGGGGAGCGAATATGTATCGCGTGGTGGGCGATGATATTCAAAACGTCTACACCTTGAAAATTCTCAATCTCGATCCAGCCGATCAAGTTTATCGAGTCGAAGTGCGTGGTGAACACCACTTTACGCTGGGTGGTTATCGTCCCACGGTGATTGAGCAAGGTGAACTGTTGAGCTTTCCGGTTCGCGTTTCGGTGCCGCGCAGCGAGTTAACAACCACCAAAGCGACGATCGAGTTCTATGTGGAAAGTGAAGACAATCCCGAACTGAATACCACGGCAACGGCGAGTTTTATTGGCCCAACCCATTAATGTAACGAGCGTGGAAACGGTAGAAAATGGCTATTCAAGATTCAACACTCGATCAAGGCCCCTGGTATCGCCAAGGTTGGGCTTGGTTTTTACTGACGCCATTAATTGTAATTGTGTTGGTGATGGCTGCCTATATTTCTGTTGCTGTGAAACTGTCCGATGACGTAGTTATCGATAATTACTACCGCGAAGGGCGTATGTATAACGAGCGCCTCGAACAAGATCATCGTGCCACGGCGCTGGCCATGCGCGCAGAGTTGGATTTTGATTTAGAAACCGGCGAAGTTTTTTTGCAGTTGAGCGGTGACGAGCTACCTGAGTCCTTGGTGTTGGTATTACAGCACCCAACGGAGGCCGACCTCGATCAAACGGTTATTTTGGCTGCCACAGGCCAGGGTAATTATCGCGGTGATTTAAACTTGGGCGTCAACTTTTCCCGTTATCTTTTACTCTTTCCCGGTGCGTCAGCGAGTGAGCGAGGCACAGCCCCGTGGCGCTTGAAGGATAAAATTGATTTTCAAGCGTCTCACGCCGTCACCCTGCAGGCCACTGAGAAGCAAGCCGCCGATCAATAGGCGAGACATCCTCCGTGGCCGATATCCCTTGCTATCACTGCAACTTACCTACACCTGAGCCGGCCGAGTTTTTTGTCCTTATCGAGGGCGAGTCTAGGCCCATGTGTTGCCCCGGCTGTCAGGCGATAGCAAGCGCCATTGTCGACGGTGGCTTGTCGAGTTTTTATCGCTATCGCACTGAATCTAACGCCCGCCCGGAAGCTCATCTTGCCGATTACAGTGCCTATGATTTAGCTGACTTACAGGCTGACTTTGTCACCGGTGAAACGGCGCAGCGCAGTGCCTTTTTGTTGTTAGATGGTTTGACCTGCGCCGCCTGTGTTTGGTTGATTGAAAAACACCTGTACGCCATCGACGGTGTATTAAAAGTCTCCGTTAACGCCACTAACCATCGCCTAACTTTAGTGTTTAACAGCGCTAAGGTTCAGCTCTCGAGCTTGATGTTTGAACTCGATCGCATCGGTTATCGGCCTATGCCCGCGAACGATGAAAACCAGCGCGACCTCTGGCAGAAAACCCGAAATGCCTTATTAATGCGGCTGGCTGTGGCTGGCTTTGGCATGATGCAGGTGATGATGGTGGCAATTGCTCTTTACGCCGGCGCACTGCAAGACTTCGAGGGCATTTGGCAAAGTTTTTTTCGCTGGGTCAGTTTGATTGTTGCAACGCCGGTGGTGCTTTTCAGTGCCCAGCCTTTTTTCCGCGCCGCTTTCAACAGTTTAAAACAGCACCAATTAGTGATGGATGTACCGGTCGCGCTCGCCATTGGTGGCGCCTACTTGGCCAGCGCTTTCGCAACGGTCACGGCAACCGGTGAAGTGTATTTTGAATCGGTATCGATGTTTACTTTTTTTCTGTTATTGGGGCGTTATTTAGAGCTGCGGCTGCGCCATAAAAATGCCAGCAGTTTACGCAGTGTTGGTTTGCGCCTACCGCTCACGGCCCGTAGGCAGCGAGCGGGTGACGAACACAGCGACGATGTTATTTCCATTAAGCAATTAATTGTTGGCGATAGGGTGCGGGTGTTAGCCGGCGAGACATTGCCCTGCGACGGCGTTGTGGTCGACGGTACAAGCCATGTGGATGAGGCGCTCATTACCGGTGAGTCTGACGCCGTTAAAAAAACCATCGGCTCGCAAGTGATTGCTGGCAGTATTAATTTAGACAGTCAGTTGAGCATTCGCGCCGAGGCGGTGGGGCGGCAAACACAACTCTCTGCAATCGAACAGTTGGTCGCACGTGCCGAGTCCGATAAACCACAACAAGTGAACTTGGCCGATAGACTGGCGCGTTTTTTTGTCGCGCGGCTCTTGGTTGTCGCGGCCTTGGTGGCCGGCTTTTGGCTTTGGTATCAACCCGAACAAGCGTTTTGGGTAACGCTGTCGGTACTCGTGGTGACCTGCCCTTGTGCTCTGTCGTTGGCCACGCCGGTGGCGTTAACGCGCGCTACGCTGTGGTTGCGAGAGAAGGGTTTGTTAGTCACTCGTGGTCATGTGGTGGAAGCGCTGGCCCGAGTTGATACTGTGGTGTTCGATAAAACCGGAACTTTAACCCAAGGCAAGCTGGCGTTGCTTCAGCTTCAACCTTTGTCTGAAGCCCTGAATGGTGCCGACATGCAGGCCATCGTTGCAGCACTGGAAGCAGGGTCGCGGCACCCCATTGCCAAGGCCTTTGAATCAATCCCCGCTCACAAGGGTGTTACTGATTTGGTGCAATACCCATCGCAGGGGGTTGAGGGCCGGCTTGAGGGGCAAGTGATTCGCTTTGGTCGCGCCGATTTTTTTCGCGCCTGGTACGGTGATGATCTACCCGCAGTGCCCGAGGAAAAGCAGCAGTGGTATTTATTGGGTTCCGAGGCTGAGCCTTTAGCGTGGTTTGAGTTGCGCGACGCATTGCGCGAGGATGCCATAGACACTATTGAGCGTTTAAAAAAGCGCGGGCTAGGTGTGTTGCTACTCAGTGGCGATCGTCAGGCCGTTGTTAGCCAATTGGCGCAAACCTTGGCTATCGACGAGGCGCAAGGCGATCTCTTGCCCAAAGATAAGCTGGCGCGGGTACAGCAATTACAACAGCAGGGGCACACAGTTTTAATGGTAGGCGATGGCATTAACGATGTGCCGGTGTTAGCCGGCGCCGATGTGTCGGTCGCCATGGCCGGCGCCACCGATCTGGCGCAAGTAAACGCCGATACCTTATTAACTCACGGTCGGTTGGGCGTGTTGATAGATAGCTTAGCGTTAGCGCTTGAATGCAAACGCACCATCAAGCAAAACTTAACCTGGGCGATAGCGTATAATCTGATCGCCTTGCCCTTTGCCGCTATGGGCTGGGTGCCGCCCTATGTAGCCGCCGCCGGTATGAGTTTGAGTTCATTGATTGTGGTTATTAATGCCATGGGATTGGACCGAAAGCTAAAACAGTAAATGTTGTTAGCGCTATTGGAATAAGTCAGTCATGGAAATTCTTTTTTTATTAGTACCCCTTGCGCTCGTCTTTATTGGGCTGGCCATTAAGTTGCTGTTTTGGGCAGTAAAAAATGGTCAATACGATGACCTCAACACGGAAGGCCAGCGCATTTTATTTGACGACGAAACTAAGCCATCCGTAAAACCCAAGCAGCCTGAATAGTATGGAATTGGGCTTCGCCGCGTTGTCGGTTTTTGTGGTGGGTTTGATGGGCGCCGGCCACTGTTTAGGTATGTGTGGCGGCATTGTTGGCGCCTTGTCTATGGCCGCAGCTTCCAGCCGCGAGCGTTGGCAGCGCTTGTTTCTCTATAATATTGGCCGCTTATTTAGCTATAGCCTGTTAGGCGCGGCGGTGGGCCTAACAGGCTATGTGTTTGCGCAATTTCTCGGCCCTTGGCTGCGCGTGCTGGCCGGTATTCTACTTATTTTGATGGGCCTGTATCTCGCCAATTGGTGGCGCGCGTTGGTCTGGTTAGAAAAAGGTGGCGCTTATCTATGGCGTTTTTTACAGCCCCTAGGAAGAAAGTTATTACCGCTTAATGCCGCTTGGCAGGCCTTGCCTTTGGGTATGTTGTGGGGCTTTCTACCTTGCGGCTTGGTGTATACCGCGCTTGCCTTTGCGGCCAGCCAAGGCGATGGCATTAGCGGCGCCTTGGTTATGTTCGCGTTCGGCTTAGGCACCTTGCCGGCCATCATTGTGTCCGGCGCTTTGTCTGTGCAACTGCAAAGGCTGCTGGCCAATAGCTCGCTACGCACGGTGATGGCACTACTGTTAATCGCCTTCGGGGTGTGGACCTCGCTCGTGGCCTTGTCTCACGCTAGCCACGGCAATCATTCAGCTGCTTCACCTGCCTCTTTCTCTGCAAGCCCCCAACAACACCCGCACCATTGATCAAAATTTAAGCGTCTGTGCACCTCGGTATCACTCGGGTATTTCTTGGTGGGTAATCAAGAAACAAAAAACGATCAACCTGCCTGCTTTATTACCAGTTCCTTGACGATGGTAGATGCTTATAACACTCTTTAGCCAGCCCTAGTGGTATCGGGCTGGTTGTTCCCATGCGTTTTGACGTGTTTGGGTTCACTAACAATAAAAATAAGTGAAACGGCAAGGATATGTAAAGATGTTAAACCACGCCTTTGGTTTGTTAGTTCATCCACGTCAGCAGTGGCAAGCCCTACATGATTTATCCGACGACTCGCTAAAACGTAACTCACCTTACACCATTGTGTTAGCGCTATTGCCAGCCTTGGCTTGGTACATAGGCAGCACCGAATTCGGCTGGCGTATTGGTCAGGGCGAAGCCACTTATATGACTGAACACAGCGCTCTGTCGTTGATGGGTGGTTTCTATTTTGCGCTCTTATTAGCGGTTACAGTGATCGGTTACTTTATCCACTGGATGTCAAAAACCTATGGCGTTAAATCCGATCCACTCAAGGGTTTTGTGGTGGCAGGTTTTATCGCTACCCCCATTTATTTAGTGGGCATTGCCGGTATCTACCCGCAGGTATGGCTGCACGTGCTGTTGGTTTTGGCGGCGCTGAGTTACGCCGTGTACCTGCTGTTTATCGGGCTACCCATTATGTTTGAGATGTCTGAGGAGCGCGGCTTTTTGTTTTCCAGCGCTGTGATGGGTGTGGCTATGGTTGTGGCCGTTGCCATGATGGCCGGTACTGTATTGTTTTGGGATCTCGTGTCGCCACCGGTATTTCTTTAGAGCCTGCGGTGCCGCGTTAAACGGCGCCCTATACCCTCGATTTTTATTTCCGCTTGCGTATCGTGGCTCTGTGCGCAGTATTTCGCCTCTAGATTCGACCTTTTTGGTCACTGCCACTGGCAGGCATAGGCGCTAGTATGTCGCTATTCCCACATAGCTGGAGCTGCGTAGATGAATTCGAACAAAATCCTAAGTACCAATGACGCCATCACTGAGCACCTCAAGGCCAGGTTTCCCGATTTGCCCCTGACCTTTCCGCCCGCTTGCTTTATCACCATGGGCGGCGAGTTTTTACATTTTGATCCAGAGGCTAAACGCTTAAGGGTGCGCTTTCCGGTCAAGCCCGAATTTGCCAACCCCATGGGTTATATGCAGGGCGGTTTGATTGTTGGCGCCATCGATAACACCATTGGCCCGCTAACATTTTTAGTCGCCCCGCCATCGGTGACCACGCAGCTGACCACCACCTACATTCGGCCGATCACCCCGGACTTAAGCCACTTTGAAGTGGAGGCGGTGATCACCGAGCAGACTCGGCGTTTGGTGTTTATCGATGCCGTGGTCTATGCCGGCGATAAGCAACTGGCGCAAGCACGCGCCAGCTCTATGGTGCGGGAGAGGCCTATTGAGGCCTGAAACTCAAGAAGGGGTTTAGCAGGCGGGTGAATTTGCCAGTCATGCGCACCGGCGCCGCTACCACTGAAAGACAAATACACGGCGCATCGCGGCTGGCCAGCGGGCGGTGAACTTGGCCGGCCTCGCGCAGCAAAAAGTCACCCTCGTGATAGATACCGGTCTCATCTGAAAAACTGCCGTCTAACACCAGCGTGATTTCCGTGCCTCGGTGGTCGTGTTCGGCCACGCTGCCGCCGGCTTTGATGCGATGCAGGGCCACTTCAAATTCTTTTTGCCCGGTCTGTAGTCTGGCCATATCCAGCGAAGGGGTTAAAAATTGCCAGCGCGGTTGACCTTGTTGGGCTAGCAGCTTGTCGATGACTTTTGGCATTTTCGAGTGCCCGGTAGGCGCCGCCGCCTCGGTTTTTATTGGCTGATCGAGTTTGCTAAAGACTTGGTCGAGTAAATCGTCACTCACGGCCACAGCGTCGCAATCGTTCATTAAATTGGCGCCAATGCTATTCAAGCGCTCGGCTCTGCGCCGGCAGTGGTGGCAAAAATGTAAGTGGGAAGACACCGCAATAGACTGCGCAAAGGCGAGGGTGCCGGCGCTGAATTCAACTAACAAATTATCGTCTGGGTGATGTTTAATCATAGTATTTACCTGCTCATGCTCGCGCATGTTATGCCAAGACCTCGCGGCCAATAACATCTTGTAATTTCTTTAAGGCTAGGCGCACGCGGGATTTCACGGTGCCCAGGGGTAGTGCTAAGTCTTCGGATACTTCAGAGTGGGATAGCCCCTCCATGTAGACCTTGCGCAACACCAAGGCTTGCTCATCGGGTAGGCCAGCAAGGGCGTCGTGCACGTGACTATGCTGGCGATGATGCTGCAACAGCGAGAAGGGTGTTTCGCTGGTCTCGTCCTCGTACAAATCGTCCGCTACTAGCTCTTCGGTAACCGCATTGCCTTGCCGGCGCAGCCAATCGATACGGCTATTTCGCGCAATGGTGTAAAGCCAGGTGCTAGCGGAAGATTTTTTTGCATCAAACTGCTCTGCCCGCTGCCAAACCTTGATCATAATCTCCTGCACTAACTCTTCTGCCTGCGCATGGTTCAGGCGCGAGCCCTTAATAAGGAAGCCCTTGAGCAACGGCGAGAAATGGGTAAAGAAGTGCGCAAAAGACTTTTTACAGCGTTCCTGCGCGACGCTTTCTAGTAGTTGGCTCCACTCGTCGTCACGGTGAGAGGGATCGTTCACTGTTGTGCTCCGCGGCTCGGTGCCCTTTGTGGCGGCGCCCATCTGTCGGCGCGGCTCAGTCATTTTCATCGCCATCATAGTTGGTCAAATCCAAGTGTTCCACTAGTGAAAAGTCAATTGCCAAGGTGAAGGATCAATCGTTACTGACCCTATACGGGTTAAATCATCCAATGGATCAACCTTTAGGCTAAGGTTTTAGAGGGGGTTGGTCAGGGTGATCTACTGGCAGCAGCCTGACGTATCAACAGCCACGAAACAGGAGAATGTGATAATGCCAGTGATAGAGCGGTTTAAAGCCTGCTACGCAACCTTTGATAGCCGCAGCTTAAGTCAACTGAGCAGCGTCTATGCTAACGATGCTGTCTTTATTGACCCTATCCATAAAGTGGTAGGGCTAAACCAAATTAGTGCCTACTTCACGGATATGTGTACCAACTTGGTGTCTTGCCGCTTTATCTACTTAGACCAAGCGCGGCAAAATGACTGCGTGTTTATTCAATGGCAGATGGCGTATCAGCATAAAACCCTGGCCGGTGGCCGAGAGGTTGTTGTGCCCGGCGTTACTCGTTTGAAAGTGGCCGACGATCTCATTGTTGAGCACGAAGACTTTTACGACATGGGCGCCATGGTGTACGAAAAAATTCCGTTGTTTGGCCGTGTGATTAGCTGGCTGCGCAAGCGACTGGCTACTGCCGGTCACGACCTAAATAGCCAGCCGTTGAGTGCGAGCAAATGATTACAGGTAAAATCATTTGGCTCACCGGTGCCTCAAGCGGTATTGGGCGCGACTTGTTGGTTAAACTGTTGCGCGCCGGCAACCAAGTCATTGCCTCGGCCCGCAGTGCCGATGCCTTTACCGAGATTAAAGCCGAGTTTCCGCACTTGCTCACGCCGCTGACTTGCGATGTGGGTAGTTCCGAATCCATGGCGACTGCCAAGGCTAAATTGCAGTCCATCACCGATTCTCTCGACATGGTGATACTCAATGCCGGCTGCTGTGAATATGTCGATTTACCGGCCTTTGAGCCGCAACTGTTTGAGCGGGTATTTGCCACAAACTTTCAGGGTGTAGTGAACTGTTTGGCTATTGCTTTGCCGCTGTTACGTGCTAATTCTCGCAGTAAAGCCCAAGCCAACGTGCAAAGCCGAGCCCAAGTGGTTGCTGTGTCGAGCCTTTCCACCGTTTTGCCATTTCCTCGCGCCGAAGCTTATGGCGCCTCCAAGGCAGCGCTGGATTATTTTATTGCCACACTGCGCCTTGATCTCAAAGCCTTCAATGTCGATGTAACCCTAGTGCAGCCGGGTTTTGTAGCCACGCCATTGACGGAAAAAAATGATTTCCCCATGCCCGGGCTTATTTCCAGTGAGCGCGCCGCCGATGAAATTATCTGGGCCAGTGAAAAACGTAAGAAACTGCACCGCTTTCCTCGACGCTTGGCCTGGCCCTTGCTGCTATTGCGCAGCCTTGGCCCCGTGTGGGAGCGCTGGGTGGCACCGGCATTAATAAGAAAACCGCCGACGCTGTATTAACCATCAAAGCATTATTTTGAAATGACACCTGAATACTAAAAAAAGGAACCTGTGTGAAGATTGCGATTATTGGTAGCGGTATTTCAAGTTTAACAGCGGCGTATCTGCTGCACGATAGGCACGAGGTTACCGTGTTCGAAGCGGATGATCGCATCGGCGGTCACACGGCCACCAAGCAGATTAATTACCAAGGTGAATCGCACAATATTGATACCGGTTTTATTGTCTACAATGATTGGACTTATCCCAATTTTATTCGTCTTATGACCCAGTTAGGTGTGCAGTCACGGCCCGCTGAAATGAGCTACAGCGTCACCGATGAGTTATCCAAACTCGAATACAGTGGTACAAACTTAAATTCTCTGTTCGCCCAGCGCAGCAATTTAATCAGCCCGCGTTTTTGGTCGATGTTGCGCGATATCATGCGGTTTAATCGCGAGTCTGTGGCCCATTGGCGGCAGGGTAAAATACCCGCGCAGCAAAGCTTACGCGAATATTTAGTGGAAAATCGTTACGGTAAACTGTTTACCCATCAGTACTTAGTACCTATGGGTGCGGCTATCTGGTCCTCGGGTGATCAGGTGATGTTAGATTTTCCGGTTGAGTTCTTTATTCGCTTCTTCAATAACCACGGCCTGCTCAGCGTTAATAATCGGCCGCAGTGGCGCACGCTCGTCGGTGGCTCACAGGCCTATCTCGAGCCATTAACCAAGGGCTTTGCGCAAAACATAAAATTAAACACCCGTATTGCCGCCATTGAACGCCAAGATCAGGGCGTAAACATTCGTTTTGACAGCGGCGAGGTTGAGCGTTTCGATCAGGTTGTTATTGGTACCCATAGCGATCAAGCGTTAAAGCTGTTGGGCGATGCGAGTCAAGCGGAAATCGAAACTTTAAGTGCCATACCTTACCAGCCCAATGAAGTGGTACTGCACACAGATACAAGTGTCTTGCCAGAGCGAAAATTAGCTTGGTCTAGTTGGAATAGCCGCCTACTGCAACAACAGCATGAAAAACCGGTGTTGACCTACAATATGAATATTTTGCAGGGGCTTAAATCACAACATACCTTTTGCGTCACCCTAAACCACACGGCGGCGATTGATCCCGATAAAATTTTGGGCGTCTATCACTATGATCACCCGGAATTTACCGTCCCCGGTGTTGCCGCTCAGGCCCGTTGGGCCGATATTAACGGTCGCAACAACACTTGGTTTTGCGGCGCTTACTGGGCCAATGGTTTTCACGAGGATGGCGTTAACAGCGGCATTCGCGTCGCCACAGCCTTAGGGGCAAAGTGGTAATGGACGTGCAGCTGGCGAGCGGTATTTACATTGGGCTACTTCAGCACGCGCGCTGGAAACCAACGTTGCACCAGTTTTCTTACTCGGTGTTTATGGCCTATGTGGATCTGGATGAAATTCCTACCTTGTGCTCGCGCTCCAGGTTTTGGTCTTGCCAAGGCTTCGCGCCCTTTTGGATTCGCCGACAAGATTATTTCGGCAACCCGGAACTCAGCCTAAAACAGGCCGTGATTGAAAAAGTGCAACAGAGCTTGGGCTTCGTTCCCACTGGGCCTATTCGCATGTTAACCAACCCGCGCTGTTTCGGTTTGCGCATGAACCCCATCACGTTGTTTTATGTGTTCGATGCCAGCGGCACCAAACTCGATGCTATTCTCGCCGAAGTCACTAATACCCCGTGGGATAACCGCCATGTGTACAGCATTGATTATCGCCAGCAAGCTATGGAGCAGCCGCAAGAGTTTAGCAAGGCGCTGCATGTATCACCCTTTATGCAGATGCAGCAAAAATATCGCCTAAAGAGCAATCTACCCGATAAAGGCCTCCGTATACGTCTACAGAACATAGCTGTATCAGACGCTATGCAGAGGGAAGAGCTGGGTAAAGATAGAAAAACCTTCGAAGCTACATTGCAACTATCGCGCGCGGAATGCACCAGCGCTGTGTTGAATAGTATGATGTGGCGCTTTCCGTGGATGACCGCGAAGGTATTGGGCGGCATTTATTGGCAAGCCTTAAAACTGTGGTTAAAAGGCGCAAGGTTTTATAACAGCCCAAAACAGAATAATCAGCAAGAAAAATTCGTAAATGATGTTGAACAGAGACTATGAGGACAGTTCCATGACGCCACCCCAAGCCAGCGGTGTAACTCAGTCAGATCTTAGGGATAATTTTATCAGCGGTGCATCCACAGCAGTGGCCGATCAACTGGCGGCGTCTAAGCCAAGCCGGATGTTTAGGAACTTATTGTTTAGCGTATTGAAAAAATTGCGCCATGGCAGCCTAGAGTTACACGAGGCCGGCGAAGTATTTCATTTCGGCGAAAGCACCAGCCAAGGCGTGAAAGCAAAAATCGCGGTGCATGATGCCGGGTTTTATGGCGCGGTTATCACCGGCGGCACCATTGGTGCCGGTGAGTCTTACATGCGCGGCGAGTGGAGCTCGAACAACTTAGTGGATGTTGTTCGTTTAATGAGCACCAATATTGCGCTCACTAACGACATGGACTCCAGCTGGAGTGCCATCAAAGGTTGGGCGCTGAAGCTTTATCACAGTTTAAGAAGCAATACCAAAATAGGCTCGAAGAAAAATATTGCTGCCCATTATGATTTAGGCAACGATTTTTTCTCGCTGTTTCTCGATAAAAGTATGATGTACTCGGCCGCTGTGTATGAAAGCCCAAGCGCCAGCTTAGAGCAAGCCGCCGAGGCCAAGTTAGATAGAATTTGTAAGCGCTTAAACCTACAGCCAACAGACCATCTGCTGGAAATTGGTACCGGCTGGGGCGGCATGGCAATTCACGCCGCTAAACATTACGGCTGCCGAGTAACCACCACCACTATCTCGCAACAGCAATATGACTACGCCTGCGCCTGGGTAGAGCGCGAGGGCCTGCAGGATAAAATCACTCTGTTACTGGAAGATTATCGCGATCTCACAGGCTGCTACGATAAGCTAGTGTCTGTTGAAATGATTGAAGCCGTGGGCCATAAATTTTACGCTCAGTATTTTGCCACCTGCTCCAAGTTGTTGAAAGACGATGGATTGATGCTAATTCAAGCCATTACCATTGCCGATCAACGTTTTAACTTCGCAAAAAACAATGTCGACTTTATTCAGCGCTATATTTTCCCCGGTGGCGCCTTGCCGTCGGTAAGCGTGATTGGCGATTGCCTGCGCGACTATACGGATATGCAGTTGGTAGGTTTGGAAGAAATTGGTATTCACTATGCCCGCACACTGGCCGATTGGCGCACCCGCTTTTGGGCTGCTATCGATAAAGTGCGCGGCTGCGGCTTTGACGAAACCTTTATTCGCATGTGGGATTTTTATCTCTGTTATTGCGAAGGCGGTTTCCGCGAACGCGCTATTGGTACCTCGCAATTGTTGATGGCCAAACCCAGGGCGCAACAACTACCGGCGCCAGTTGCCCTTGGCTAATGCGCTGCTTAGGCTAAATCCCAATATTGCCCTGCTGTTAAATGCATTGCTGTTTCAGTGCGTTTGGTGGGGCATTATTTTATCCCACGATGCTAGTGCCTGGCTTTTCATCGTGTTGTATTGCGTATTTCATATTGCGCTAATCAGCGCTCATAAAAGCTTGGAAGTTGGCTTTGTTGCCTTGGTGACAGGCATCGGCGTTGCGGTTGATCTTTTATGGTTTTCGCAGGGGCTAATGCTCTACGAGGGCGCGAGGCATTTTCCTCATTGGTTAATTCCGCTCTGGCTTGCCTTCGCCACTACGCTACCGCACAGCTTATCGTGGTTGGCAAAATCCAAAATGCTCGCCGCGGTTTTTGGCGCGCTATTCGGCCCTTTATCTTATTGGGCTGGGGCGCAGTTTACCGAGGTGAGTATTCCCAACCCCGTACTTTGGGCCTTAGCCCTTGGCTTTTTCTGGGCCTTAGCCCTCCCGGCTTTTCTACACCTTTGGCACCGCTTAGAGTCAAACTCAAAACCCGTCAATCGGTTTATGGGCTGGTAGCGAGCACGCAGGCGCTTCCTATTTAATAGAATCTAACTTCTTTGCGCACTTTTGCCTTTGGCTATTTACCCTCGCTCTCTTCTGCTTGGTCGGGGTCTAGATGTAAGTCTCTTGATTAATGATGCTTGTTTGGTTTCCCGATTTAGCGATTTTCACTTTGCAGCATCAACGGTGGTTGTTACCGCTTGCATCTATAATTTTCGTTATATATGATTCATGTATGTTTTATATATGTATCATATGCTAAGGATGCTTATGGGTATTGTCAAAATAAACGATGAGCTGCATGACGACGTTCGTAAGGCAAGCGTCGTTATGGTGCGTTCTATAAATGCACAGGCGGAGTATTGGATAAAAATTGGCATGCTAGCCGAAGCTAATCCGAATATGTCTTTTTCTGACATTATGAGCGAGCAAATGAAACTGGCTGATGTCAAAGCCGAGAGAGTTGTTGGTGGCTAATATACATGTAAAAAATGTTGAAGAGTTAAGAATAATGCGGGAGTCAGGCCGTCTTCTCGCATCGGTTTTCGACTATCTCGACGAATTTGTACAAGTCGGTATTTCCACCATGGCCATTAATCATCTGGCCGAGCGATATATAATCGACGAGCTCGATGCTCGCCCAGCAAGTAAGGGCCAGTATGGTTATCAATATGTACTGAATAGCTCGATAAACAATGTGGTATGTCATGGAGTGCCGTCAAATAATCAAAAGCTAAAATCCGGTGACATTATCAATATCGATATCACCTTAGAGCGCGGCGGCTTCATTGCGGACTCCAGCAAAATGTATCTGGTTGGCAACGTGAATCCCCTGGCTAAGAGGCTGGTGGATAAAACTTATGAGGCGATGTGGAAGGGTATTAAGAGTGTAAAACCGGGTGCAACATTGGGCGATGTTGGCCACGCAATTCAGAGTTATGCCGAGAAAAATGGCTATTCAGTAGTTCGTGAGTATTGTGGCCATGGCATAGGTCGGGAAATGCATGAAGAGCCTCAAGTTTTACATTATGGCCAGCTGGGAAAAGGTTTGGTTCTGCAGGCTGGAATGGTATTCACCATTGAGCCCATGATTAATCAAGGTAAGGCCAAGGTTAAGTTGAAAAAAGATGGCTGGACTGTCGTCACTAGTGATAAAAGGTTATCGGCTCAGTGGGAACATACAGTTGCGGTAACATCAACTGGCTATGAAGTGCTTACCCTCAGAGCTGATGAATGTGTTGAGTAGTTTAAGATGTTGCGAAGGTCCTCATTTGTAAAAATTCAAATGCCGCTAGTACTGGTAAGTTTTTACTAAAAACATTGAAAAACGCTCTGTCTGAGCACGGTAAGCGTAGAATCAACGAATACAATTTGCTACGTTTTTGATTGCTGAGACATTTGGATTTAGGAGGCAAAATGAAATTGTTTTTTCTGACAATGTGTGTGGTTTTGCTAAATGGCTGCCTAGGTATGCCGGAATCCGTGAAGCCGGTATCGAATTTTGAGCTGAATAATTACCTGGGTAAATGGTACGAGGTGGCGCGCCTCGATCACTCATTTGAGCGCGGCATGAGCCAAGTCACGGCTGAGTATAGCCTGCGTGATGATGGTGGTGTATCGGTGCTCAACCGTGGTTATTTGGAGGCCAAGAGCGAGTGGAAAGAAGCGGAGGGAAAGGCTTACTTTGTCGATAGCGAAACCGAAGGCTATCTTAAGGTGTCTTTCCTCGGGCCTTTTTACGGCTCTTACGTGGTTTTTGAATTGGACCATAAAAACTACAGCTATGCCTTTGTGTCAGGGCCTAATACCGACTATCTCTGGTTGCTGTCGCGAACGCCTTCCGTGAAGCCAGAGGTGATGGAAAAGTTTCTTAAAATGTCGGCAGCGCATGGTTTTGATACCAATAAACTGATTTATGTTGAGCACCCATAGAGCGCTATGGCGTACCAAGGTTACAAGACTGAAGAAGAGATTTTTCTGGACGTGGAGAAAGCTTTTCCATTTCAGAGTAAACCTGAAGCGTTTATGCTCACGAATCGAGGTGATGAAGATTGTGTTTGTAGGTATATCGTGGAGCACATGCGTCATTACCCAGAGCCGATAATTCCAATGGAAGGGGTGAGGTATATGCATTCGGAGCTGGCTAATTTGTCGGTTGCTGGCATGTGTTGGCTATTGCCTAACCTTCTGCGTAAGGCTCTTTTGTGCACCAATCGCTTTGATACGCTCACAGAGACAATTATCTACGACTTAGAGCTTGCTTCTGAGGGCGATGAGCTGGCTAAAACACGCTATTTTTGGCTTTCGCATTGTCAGCTGCAATGTCTTGAAAATATTTTGGAATATTTATCAGAAAAGCATGGTCATTCCATAGGAAAAGCAATGTTAGCAATCCATCAGCTAACAACATGGCAGACTCGTTGAGTGTTTCTACAGACCCGCGGTTAGGGATTTTATCCTCGGCTGCCGTTCGTATATTGATTGAGATTTAATGACCGGTCAGTCTGTGATGGCTTCTGAGCTATATCTACCTAGCGCAACCCGTTATTCGGTTCTATTCTTTGTCGAGCGCTAATTTATCGTGGCTTGACAAATTGCAGGGTAGTGCCCTTTCCTAGTCTTCGTCACACCACTTAAATGAAAGCGTTATAAACAATCGTTATCGATTGCGATCACCCTCATTTTTGATGTCAGAGCTGAGTTCGAGTGAAAAAATCAGCATTAACTCTAAGTGTATTACTGGTGTTGTCCTATCCGGCGGTTTGCCAGCCTAAAGAGGTGTTGGTTGCCTTTGGTTCCTCCTTGCCACCTTGGGTGCTTGAAGATGGCTCTGGCGGCATATTGGTAGATATGTTGAAGGCCTGCTTAAAGCCCTCGGGCTATGAGCTAAAACCTCAATTGCTACCCTATGCACGGCGCATTTTTGCCTATGAAGCTGATCAGGTTGATATTGTCACGGATGTGAATGAGAATCTAATTAACGAGCGGGGCCTTAAAGGCTTTTATTCCGGAGATCTCTATTCTTATGAGAATTTCTTGATTTCACTTTCAGCGCGTGGTTTTCACATCACAAAGGTTGAGGATATATCTCCGTACTCACTACTATCATGGCAGGGAGCGATCGAAAAGATTGGCGGCGCTTATGCAGAGATGGCACTAAAAAATAAGCAGTATAGGGAAACCCATAATCAAAAAACCCAATTGAGAATGCTGTTTAGAGATAGAGTTGATTTCATTCAGTTGGATGGCAATATATTCGAGTACTATCGTCAGGAAATGATTGCGGACGGTGAAATTAGTAAAGACATTCGCGTCGATAGATTCCCACTGTTTGGAAAAAATACTAACGGATTTCTATTTAGATCAAAATCCATTAGGGATGCGTGCGTCGCCAATTTGGCGGCCACTACTAGTGGCAGCGAGCAGCCGTAGGTTAATTTAACCAGTTGTCTTGAGGTGGATATCCGAAAGCCAAGAAGCCTCTTTCTTACCAACTAACCCTAAGCCCACCATTAATCACAAAGCCATCCAGCGGCGCGTAAACATCACGGAATACAGGGTTTACTAGATTCCCTGAATTAATGTTTTCGAACTTGGTTTGCCGGGTGTCGGTAAAGTTTTCTAGGTTGAAAAAGGCGGTAACGGACTCTGCCAGTTTCTTTTCTGTCATCAAGCCGAAAATCCAATAGCCTTCGCCACGGGTGTCGTTGTCTCGGCGCTGTGGGCTGAAGTAATAGGCTTCGAGGCCGATGCGAAAGTTGTCTTCTCGCTCCCAGACTAACACTTGGTTGACCCGGTGTTGTGAGACCAGAGCTAGCTCCACATTACCGCTAGCTGTTTCCTGTTCGGCATCCACATAGGTGTAGCCTAGGAAATAGCGTAACTCGCCAAAGCCGAAGATGAAGTTGGCCTCTGCGCCGCGTGTGTTGATGGCGTAATTTTGTTGGTCGAAGTTGTATAAGCCGTTTTGCTCAATAAGCTGCAAAGGTTTATCGATTTGAGTGTGGAACAGCAGTAGGTTGCTGGTGAGTGACCAAGCCTCGGAAAGGTCGAACCGGTAGTTGATATCGAGGTTTAGGCCTTTGGAGGTTTCGGCGTCGAATTGGTCTGGGTCTATGGGGATAATATCCTGAAACTGTACGGCTTCGGCGTCAGACACAAAAAGGCTGGGCGTTTTGTAGCCATAGCCGCCGCCGAAACGCACGCTGAGGTCGTGCGAGGGTAAATACAGTACTGATACGCGGGGCAGAATAAAGTTGCCGTAGTCTGAATGGGCGTCTGCGCGCAAGCCAGCTTCCAGTACCAAACTTGAGGATAAGTCTCGGGTGACTTGGCCGAAGGCGCCGAGGGTTTGTTCCGAGTAGTCGTGGTTAAAGCCATCTACTGCCGGATCTTGATCAAAGGCTTCCGTTGTGCCATTTAGCCCAACAACCCAACCGCCGTCGACGCGATAATCGGCCAAACTCAGCTCGGTAAAGCTTGAATTTTGGGTGCCAGAAAATGCGTAGCCGGAAGTTTTTAGGCTGCGTTCAAATTGGCTGTTGGTATGCTTTAGCATAATTTCGGCGCCAGCGTCGAAGTGGTGGGATAAGCCAAAGCGCAGATAAGCTCGGCGGCTATCGTTCTCTTCAAAGTACTCGTCCGGCGCATTGCCATTGATATAGTTGACGCTACCACCCAAGCGGTTTTCGTCGATCAAGCCAACACCTAGGTCGAGCTTGGTGTCGTCGGAGAAAGTATAAAACCAGCGCGGCGTGAAAGTGACTCGCTCGAATTCTGGAATGGCGGTTAGCCCATTGTCGGCGGGCTCATAGGCATCGCTGCGGTTGTAGGTGCCAAATAGTGTGAGCCCGTGCTGGCCGGCCTCGCGCGAATGAAAAGCCGAAAGGTCCTGGCCGCCGGCGGAGGTGGCGTTTAACATCATCTCGGTTTCTGGGCTTTCGCCCGGTGTTTTTGACACCAAGTTGACCAGCCCCGCAATGGCGCCGCCACCGTACAGGGTTGAAGACGCGCCTTTAACCACTTCCACTTGCTGCAAGTCCAATGGCGTAATCTGCAATAGGCTGAGGCTGCCGGAAAAGCCCGAGTAAATTGGCAAGCCGTCGCGCAGCATTTGGGTGTAGCGGCCGTCTAGGCCTTGAATGCGAATGCTGGAGTTTAAGCTGGTGGCCGAGGATTGTTGAACTTGAATGCCGGTGCTTTCATTTAGCAGCATGCGTATGTCACCGGGTTTCATGTTGGATTTTTCGCGCAGCTCTTCTTCGCCTAAAATTTCTACTCGCAATGGTGTGTCATCCAAGGTGCGATGGCTGCGCACCGAGGTGACAATCACCTCTTCCATGTCGCCGTGCGCCAGAACCGCAGGCGCGCTGGTCAGACTCGAGGCCAGGGATATCAAGGCCAGTAGCGGGTTTTTTAATCGACGCAATGGACGGGCGCGAGCGTGTGGCATGGGTGAGTATTCCAGTGGTAAAACAATGGCGAGGATTATACCTGATGGGTCGTGGCTTTTTTGGGCTGGGCGCAATTTTTCCGAACTGGTTGCTCGATCGTTAAGTTCTAGCGTTTAGCACGGCTAGCGTGGCTTTAGTGCCCGGGCCTGTCGCCGCACAAATCTACTTGGTTTAACGGGTGATACACGCGATTTCAGTATTGCCTTGTGGAGAGTTTTCACTGCCATGCCGATGTACTTCTTAAATAGCCGAGAAAATAACAGCCATCTGAATCGCCCGGTTCAGAGGCAATTGGCTTGGTGCAGAGTGGGGTGCTGGTGAGTGCGAGTAGTGATGCGCTAATAGATCAGAATGGGTTGCATCTGGAAATGGAGAAGGTTCAGCGTTGTTAGGAAATGATTTTACGTTAAACGCTAGTGCCTTAACCTGCAAAGGCGGGTATCTTGGAGATGTTTCTGGCGCTAAAGCTAAAGGAAGCCAACTAAAAAATACTGAGTGAAAAAACGTCATAATCAGCTTGGTTATGAACGTCCAGAATGTGCGTTTTCGATTTGGCCAAGCGTTTTTTCTGCACGTACGTATATATAGCCTTAATAGAGTTACTTAGATAAGGTGTAAATTTGAACATTACTCAATGCATAGTTTTAACAGTGGGTCTTTCCTCATCCTTAGCTAGCGCCATTGTCATTCGACACGATGTTCCTGACGAAAGTTATCATGCGGCTCGGTCAGACTTTCCTCCCCTAGCAACGCTATATAGTATTGGTGTACATGGAACCTTGATTGATCCCGAATGGGTTGTTACCGCAGCTCATGCTGTTTTTTGCATGAATCCTGGACAGAAAATACACGTTGGAAACGAGCTAGTATCCGTTTCCCAACGATATAGTTATCCCGAATATCAATTGGGGGGTGTGCACGACCTAGCGCTGATTAAATTAGCCCAACCTGTCACCAGTATCAAACCCGCAACTCTGTATGATGGTATTGCCGAAAAGGGTGCAGGGGTTTGGTTTATCGGCGTGGGAGGGACGGGTACTGGTCAACAAGGGCAAACGGTTAGCTATAAGGAAAATAACGGTCGATTGAGAAAAGCGCAAAATAAAGTCGTTAATGTGACGGATACGGATATTGTTTTTAAATTTGAGAGAGGCTCAAAGGGCGAGGCATTGGAGGGCGTTTCGGGCAATGGAGACAGTGGTGGTCCTGCCTTTATTAAGGAAGGGGATAAATATGTATTGCTCGGAGTCAGTTCACGTGTCGACTCATGGTTTTATAACGTTGGTGAGTATGGTGTGACGGAGCTATACACAAGAGTTTCATCTTACAGCGATTGGATACAACAGGTTATTTCAGCGAAAGATGAATTGACGAGAGAAAAAATAACCACTCAGAACGCATTTCTTCAGGACGGTATGAAATCCATGAACATGAATGAATTATGCGCGTCTTTGGAAGTGAAGTGATAGCGCATGTCTCTAATACTTCAGCTGGCAGAAAAACGACCTGTGATACATATGACGACCTTTAGGTTACTTCCCGCTTTCGGCCATGAACACATGGAAGAATCGATACCGCTTTTCAGCTAATGAATCCTATGCGCTATCAGTAAAAACACTCGCAGTATGGTTACCAAATCCTCACAGCTTCGCCTTGCGGTAAGTTTCCGGCGCCATGCCGATGTTTTTCTTGAACAGCCGCGAAAAATAATAGGTATCTGGGTAGCCCAGTTCAGAAGCTATGTGTTTGATCGAGCGTGGGGTGCTGTCGAGTAAATAACAGGCGCGCTGCATTTTCATGCTGATAAAGTAATTGATGGGCGATTCGCCGGTGGCTTTCTTAAATTTTTTCGAAAAGTGAAATTTCGACAGCTTGGCCTCGTGCGCTAGGGTGTCGAGATCGAGCTTGCCGTGAATGTGTTCTTGCATCAAAGCGCGAATATTTTCCGTGTCAAAATTATTGCCCGCGTAGGGCTGGCGCTGTTGCACGAGCAGCGCCACATAACTCAGCAGTGCCTGCACTTGATGGCCGCCTTGAATAAATTCCGCCAAGTTGTGGCTGCTGTGGCGCAGTTCGGCGATGCCATCAAAAACGCGAATAACCCTCGGTTGTACGCCAATATTAATCGGTCGCTCTGGGCTGCCGATATGGGCACAAAAGTCGTCCGCCAGCAGGCCATCAAAATGTAGCCAGTAAATGGTCCAAGGGGTGTCGGCACTGGCTTGGTATTGGTGATGGGAGCCGCGCGGCAGGTACAGTATGTCGCCGCTGTTGACGGCGAGCGTCTCGTTGGCCAAGGTTAGGCTGCCGCTTCCGGCTGTGCAGTAGATCAATATGTGGTCTGGGTGGCCGCGCCGTTTCATGGCGTGGCCGCTGGCGCGCGGGTAGTAGCCCATGGCAGTCACGTACAGGCTTTGCGCTAGCGGTTGGGCTTGCAGGCGCCGAATCAGCACCCGTGGCGTGATAAAGCGAATCCCGTCCGGGGGTAGGGGCCAGCGCGAGGGTATGCTCATGGTTTATGGTCCTCAACGTTGGTCTAAGATGTCATTGCGCCCCGGTGGCTGCAGCGCGGCTGCTCCCTTGAGGCTGCAGGGCTTAAATGACCGCAATATAGTCCATCAGTACGATAATATTGTCAATTTACCCCTATTTTTTACTATGTTCCTATAGATGCATCCGCTTTACCGCGAGCAGCAATGTATCGCAATAAAGTTCATTGAACCCCATTGGTAGGACGCAAGCATGAGTGACAAGACTCCCGCACAGCAGGCCGCAGTAGCAGACATTAGCCGCTTAATTGAACGCTCTAGAATTGCTCAGGCGCAAATAGAACACTACAGCCAAGAGCAGGTGAATGAATTGATCACTGCCATGGTTTGGTCTGTGTGCCGCCCGGGTGTTGCCGAAAAAATCGCCCAGTTCACCGTCGATGAAACCCAGTTGGGTAACTATGAAGGTAAGTTTTTAAAAATTGCCCGCAAAACCCGCGCGACCTTGATGGATATTATCGACGATAAATCCGTTGGCATCATCGAAGAAGATAAGGTGCGCAATATTATTAAAATTGCCAAGCCCATGGGTGTGGTTGGTGCATTAATTCCTTGCACTAACCCAGAAGCCACGCCGGTGATTAAAGCTATTTCGGCGGTGAAGGGGCGCAATTCTATTATTCTGGCGCCGCACCCGCGCTCCAAGCAAACCAATAAAATGATTTGCGACATCATGCGCGAAGCACTGAAAAAGTTTGGTGCGCCGGAAGATTTAGTGATCGCCATTGAAGTGCCATCTTTGGAGTTGACCGAAGCGCTGATGGCCCAGTGTGATCGCGTGCTGGCCACCGGTGGCCCCGCCATGGTGAAAGCCGCTTACTCCTCGGGTAAACCGGCTTTGGGTGTGGGTGCCGGTAACGCGGTTATCACAGTAGATGATTCGGCCGATATTGCCGATGCCGCAGAAAAAATCCGCATCTCTAAAACGCTGGATTTAGCGGCGTCCTGTTCTTCCGACAACTCTGTGATTGCATTGGCGTCTGTTTATGACGAGTTGTTAGATCAGTTGCAGGCGCAAGGCGGCTATGTCGTTAATGAAGAGGAAAAGCAAAAGTTGCAGGCAGTGATTTGGGAAGACGACCACATCAATACGCGCATTGTGGCTCAGCCGGCGTCGAATATTGCCGGCATGGCGGGATTTGATTTGCCTGAGGGCAAAAGCTTCTTCATCGTGCCGGAAACTGGTGCAGGTGCCGATTATCCGTTTAGCGGTGAAAAAATGTCGGTCACCATGGCCTTCTATAAAGTCGCCAATATCGATGAGGCGATTAAGCTGACCAATGAGATTCAGGCCTACCAAGGCCAAGGTCATTCCTGTGGTATCTATTCGCACACGCAGGAAAATATTATGAAGTTTGGCATGGAAACCAAAACCTCGCGGGTGATGGTGAACCAGCCTCAGGCGCCTTCCAACAGCGGTAACCTGTGGAATGGCATGCGCCAAACCTTTTCTCTCGGTTGCGGCTCTTGGGGTGGTAACGGCACCAATAACAACATCACCTGGCAAGATCTAATTAACGTCACCTGGATTTCAATGCCGTTGGCGAAAACCAAAGTGGTGCCCAGCGACGAGCAGTTGTTCGGCACAGTGATGGATAAATTTTAATCGCACCACTGGCATTGCACCGTGCAGCGCCGGCAAATGCTGGCGCTGGGCTTGCCCGTTGTGCCCGTAAGCCCAGAGCGCCATTAATCTAGAATGACAATAATCTCGAATGGCAACCGAGACATAAAATTTAGCAATACACTTTAGGAATACAGCAATGGATTTTTCCCTCAACGAAGATCAATTGGCCTTTCAAGCGGCGGCGCGCAGTTTTGCCGCGGGCGAAATGGCACCCTTCGCCGCCGAGTGGGATGAGAAAAAAATCTTCCCCAAAGCCATGTTTAAAAAGGCGGGCGAGTTGGGTTTCATGGCCATGTACTGCCCCGAGCGCGTTGGCGGCATGGATTTATCGCGCCTAGACACAGCCATTATTTTGGAAGAGCTGGCCGTGGGATGCACGTCAACGGCGGCGTTTATTTCCATTCACAACATGGCCAGCTGGATGATCGCCACTTGGGGGCAGCCTTCGGTTCAGGAACAGTGGAGCACTGATCTTGCCAGCGGTGAAAAGCTCGCGTCTTACTGTTTAACCGAACCCGGCGCTGGCAGTGACGCCGGCTCGCTGCGCACCACGGCGAAGAAAGCCGGCGATGTTTATCGACTGAACGGCAGCAAGATGTTTATCAGTGGCGCCGGCGAAACCGATGTGTTGGTGGTGATGGCGCGCACGGGTTCACAAGAAGACGGTGCCAAAGGTATTTCTGCCTTCGCCATTCCTGCTGACCTGGCCGGTATTAGCTACGGCAAAAATGAAGACAAAATGGGTTGGAATTCACAGCCCACACGGGCTATTAGTTTTGAAAATGTCAACGTGCCCGCGGCGTGTTTGCTCGGCGCCGAGGGCGAGGGTTTTAAGATTGCCATGAAGGGTCTAGACGGCGGTCGTATCAACATCGCTAGCTGCTCCATGGGTGCAGCTCAGGCTTGTGTTAATTTAGCGCAAGCCTACATGCAAGAGCGCAAGCAGTTTGGTAAGCCCTTAGCGGCGTTTCAGGCGCTGCAGTTTAAATTGGCGGATATGGTGACTGAGCTGGTGGCTGCTCGGCAAATGATTCGCCTCGCGGCCAATAAAATTGACATTGATGACCCGGATAAAACCACTTACTGCGCCATGGCGAAACGCTTCGCCACCGATGTGGGTTTTAACGTGTGCAACGACGCGCTACAGTTACACGGTGGCTACGGCTATATTAAGGAATACCCGATCGAGCGCTATATGCGCGATGCCCGTGTGCACCAGATTTTAGAGGGCACCAACGAAGTGATGCGCGTGATTACCGCGCGCCGTATTTTAGAAGAAGGCGCAACGCAAATTATTCGTTAAATCGCGCCTGCACTTAACGCTATCAGACATGACAAGGATCTCACATGAGTGATTTATTGAAATTAGAAAAGCGCGGCCATGTGGCCATTATTACCCTCAATAATCCGCCGGCTAACACCTGGACGCCGGAGAGCCTGAATTATTTAAAGACTATTGTGGGCGAGTTGAATGCCGACAAGGAAAACTACTCGCTGATTATTACCAGCGATAGCGAAAAATTCTTCAGCGCCGGTGCCGATCTGAACCGCTTTAATCACGATGACAAAGGTTTGTCGTTCGAGTTTTCGGCCGCCTTTGGTTGCGCCTTTGAGGCGTTGGCGGATTACCAAGGCGTTTCCATTGCTGCCATTACCGGTTTCGCCATGGGCGGCGGTTTAGAAGTGGCCCTGTCTTGCGATGTGCGTATTTGTGAAGAGCAGGCGCAAATGGCGCTGCCGGAAGCGTCGGTTGGTTTATTGCCCTGTGGCCTGGGTTCGCAGCAACTGTCTTGGTTGATTGGCGAGGGTTGGGCCAAGCGCATGATCCTCTTGGGTGAACGCATTAAAGCGCCGCAAGCGGAAAAAATTGGCTTGGTGTCTGAAGTGGTTGCCACCGGTACCGTGCTGACCCGTGCGCTAGAATTAGCGGCCAAAGTTGAAGGCCAGTCGCCCACCTCTGTGCGTTACTGTAAAGAGTTAATTATGCAGGCCCGTAGCGGCGATATTAACTCGGTATTTGCCAAAGAGCGGGAGTTGTTTGTCAAACTGTGGGATACCCAAGATCAAAAAGAAGGCGTGAGTGCTTTTGTTGAAAAGCGTAAACCAGAGTGGAAAAACAGCTAATGACAAGCCCAGTCCTATTCGAACAAATCGCAACCCAAGATGGTCATGCCCTTGGCGTTATCACCTTAAATAGCGAAAAGACTTTGAATTCACTCACCCTCGAGATGGTTGAGTTGATGCTGGAAAAACTGTTGCACTGGCAAACCGATGCCAAGATTGCCGCGGTGTTTATTCAAGGGGCTGGTGAGAAAGCTTTTTGCGCCGGCGGCGATGTGCAGGCCTTGCGTCAGTCATCGGTGCAAAACCCTGGCGGCCCCTGTGACTATGCCGAAACATTTTTCGCTCGCGAATATCGGTTAGATTATTTGTTGCATAACTACGGCAAGCCAACCATTGTTTGGGGCCACGGTATCGTGATGGGTGGTGGCCTGGGTATTTTTGCCGGTTGCTCACATCGCATCGCCACGGAAAGAACCCGCATCGCTATGCCCGAAGTCACCATTGCCTTGTTTCCCGATGTGGGCGGCAGTTATTTTTTGAATCGCATGCCGGGCCACTGCGGGCGCTTTTTGGCCTTGAGTGCGGCGTCTATCAATGGTGCCGATAGCCTCTATGCCTGCATTGCTAATTTTGCGATTAGCCAGAGCCATAAGCCTGAGTTACTCGAACAGTTACAAGCGCTGGATTGGTCGTCGAGTCTGATCAGCACGGAGCTGACAGCGCTGTTCGAAAACTTTCAGCGGCAGTCGAGTGCGGACATTCCGCCGGGTAATCTCGAAACCCATCAAACGATGATTGATAAGCTATGCCAAGGTGATGATGTCAACCTTATCGCCCAGCGGTTTGCAGAACTTGAAACAGAAGACAGGTGGCTGCAGCGCGCCCAGTCGGGCTTGGCCGGTGGCTCACCTTTGGCGGTCAAGTGGATTTTCCGCCAGCTGCAGTTATGCGAGGGCTTGTCTTTAAAAGAGGTGTTTGAAAAAGAAATTTTACTCGCCACCAATATTGTTCGACACAGCGAGTTCGCCGAAGGCGTTAGAGCCTTGTTAGTGGATAAAGACCATGCACCAAACTGGCAATATAAGCAGCTCAGCGATGTCACGGACGACGTTATAGCGCCATTTTTTCAAGCGCCTTGGCCGCAAAATCCGCTGCGCGATTTATAAATAATAGTCGCCATAAATTAATATTCACGACAGTGCAAAGGGCAGGGCAATGACACAGAAAGTAGCTTTCATTGGTTTAGGTAACATGGGCGGCGGTATGGCTGCCAATCTTGTTAAAGGCGGGTTTGAGGTGCGCGCTTTCGATCTTTCGCCAGCGGCGCAAGCCCATGCCAAGGAAGAGGGTTGCCGTATTGCCGCGAGTGCCGCCGAAGCGGTGGTGGGTGCCGATTATGTGGTGAGCATGTTGCCGAACGGCGCGATTGTTGAAAGTGTTTACATCGGCAGCGATGGTACTGAGGCCTTACTTAATGTTATTCCGAAAACAGCGTTGATTTTAGATTGCTCCACCATCGCGCCAGATAGCGCCCGCCGCGTTGGTGCCGCCGCTGAAAAGGCCGGCATTCGCTTCGTTGATGCACCCGTGTCCGGTGGCGTAGCGGCCGCTGCAGCGGGTACCTTGGCGTTTATGGTGGGCGGTGTCGAATCGAGTTTCGAGGCCGCCAAAACCGTTTTACAACCCATGGGCGCAAATATTTTTCGTGCCGGCGATGTAGGAGCCGGGCAGGTGGCAAAAATTTGTAACAACATGCTGCTCGCCATTCATATGACTGGCACCGCCGAAGCTTTGCAGCTGGGTATGGATAACGGTTTAGACCCGTCGGTGCTGTCGAACATCATGTTGAAAAGCTCGGGCTGTAATTGGAGCTTGCAAAAGTACAATCCGGTGCCTGGTGTGATGGAAGGTGTTCCTGCCTCGAAAGATTATCAGGGCGGCTTTATGGTAGACCTGATGTTAAAGGATTTGGGCTTGGCGATGGAGGCATCTTTAACTAGCCGTTCATCCATACCCATGGGCGCCGCCGCGAGAAACTTGTTTAATTTACATAAGCACTCGGCCGGTGAAGATCAGGGCAAAAAAGATTTCTCCAGCATCCAGAAATTTTATGCGGGCAATAAAAAATCCTCCTAGGCTTTTTAAGCTTGTACTGGCCAGGCTAACTGGCTTGCAGCTTGCAGCTTGCAGCTTGCAGCTCGTATATAGACCCGAAGGGTCGTGCCAGCCCCCGGCCTTGCAGTTTGGTACACTCCCCAACCCATGTCAGTGAAAACTGACATGGGTTAGACCTAGATCACGTTACCCTCTATTCTTTTTTCAATTTCTCTAGTTCGTCACCTATCTTTTCCGCTTTATCCGTCAATTCTGAATAGAGCTTTATATTGCCTGAGCGTTGGGCTTCCATGGCTTGCTGCAACAGCGCCTGGTATTGTTGATTGAGTTTTCGAGCGGGGTCTGGTCTGAAGATTTTGAACATTGGATAAACTCCGGACAATACAACATTAAGCCTAGCTTGATAGGCTAGGCACGCATTTCATGGTCGATTGATTCAAGCATTAATAGATTATAGGCGTTAAAAATGCGTAGATTATAAATGGCCTAACTAGACGTCTTTGTCACTAATCAGCGCTTTAAGGGCCGGCGCTAAATCGGTAAATTCAAACCTAAAGCCGCTCTGTAGCAGTTTTTCTGGGTATACCTGTTGGCTAGCTAGTAGCAGCGACGCAGATTCGCCCATGAGTAATTTTAATAGCGCGCCGGGAACAGGTATCAAGGCTTTCTTGCCTAAAGCCCGAGCGAGAGATTGCGTAAATACCTCGTTGGTTACGGGTTTTGGCGCCGTTATATTAAACGGGCCGCTTGCCGTTGTTTGATGTAAAAGAAACTCTATGGCATTGACCGCGTCGCGCTGGTGTATCCACGACATCATTTGTTTACCCGAGGCTATTTTGCCGCCCAAGCCAAGCTTAAAAGGCGTTAACATTTTCGCTAAAGCACCAGCCTCTTTTCCTAGAACAATACCGGTGCGTAACAGCACAACGCGGCAGTGATCTTGCGCACTAAGGGCGATATCCTCCCAACGCTGACATAGGGTTTGGGCAAAGTCTGGCGATGCTGCAGTTACCATGGCTGGCTTGGTGTTTTCAGTCATTTGCTCGCTGCCGGCATCGCCGTAATAACCAATGGCAGAGCCGCTTAAAAAGACCTTTGGCGGTAGCTTACTTTGCTTTATCAGGTCTACAAGTTGCTGGGTCAGCTGCCAACGGCTATTACAAATTTCGGCTTTTTGCTTTACTGTCCAACGTCTATCGGCAATGGCTTCACCCGCTAAATTGAGAATCGCATCAATGCCATCCAGCGTGGGCAACTCAGCCAAGTTCTGGATAACGCGTATTTTGCTCGTGCCCTTAGGGTAAGCAGCCAATGTTTGCTGGGCCTTTTTCGGCTGACGGCTCAACAGGGTAAAGCGATGGTGGCTGTGGCGCAGTATATATTGAGTGCCAATAAAGCCTGTGGCGCCGGTTATAAGAATATGCATGTTGGCCTGCTTTAAGTTAGCGGCGATAGGATAGTTTAGGTACGTTCAAACTAGGTTAGTGGATCTCATCAAGCCAAGGGGATTATTTGTGATACGCTTCGGCATATTTCTTCAATTAGCGGCTCGCAAGAGTAACAAAGTGCTTTGCATGAGCTCTAAGTGTTCTTCGATTTAGTCAATGCAACTGGCGAGAGGGTAAGCGTGAGTCAATCTACTACTTATACACCACCGAAAGTCTGGACCTGGGATCAGGAGAGTGGCGGCAGGTTCGCCAATATTAATCGCCCAATTTCTGGTGCCACGCAAGATAAGCCCTTACCCGTTGGTAAGCATTCCTTGCAGCTCTACTCTATGGCAACGCCCAATGGCGTGAAAGTCACTATCATGCTGGAAGAGCTGTTGGCCATGGGTATTAAAGATGCCGAGTACGACGCTTGGTTGGTGCATATCGGCGAAGGTGAACAATTTACCTCCGGTTTTGTTAGCGCTAATCCCAATTCAAAAATTCCGGCTTTGATGGATCACAGCACCGAAACGCCAACCCGTGTGTTTGAGTCCGGCTCAATATTGATGTATTTGGCGGAAAAATTTGATGCGTTTCTACCGACCGAGCCAAGTGCAAAAGCAGAAGTGCTCAACTGGCTGTTTTGGCAAATGGGTGCAGGCCCCTATTTAGGCGGTGGCTTCGGGCATTTTTATGCCTACGCGCCGGAAAAATTCGAATACCCTATTAACCGCTTTGCCATGGAAGTGAAGCGCCAACTCGATGTGTTAGATAAGCAATTGGCTGAGCGCGACTTTATTGCCGGTGCTGACTACACCATTGCCGATATGGCCATCTACCCTTGGTATGGCGCGTTGGTGCAAGGTGGTTTGTATGAGGCTGGTGAGTTTCTCTCAGTGCATGAATATCAACATGTAAGTCGTTGGGCAGAGGAAATGAGAGCGCGCCCCGCGGTTAAGCGCGCGAAGCTCGTCAATAAAGTGTGGGGCGACGAATCGCGTCAATTGGCCGAGCGACATAGCGCGGCGGATATCGATGCAATTCTCAGCGCGCAATAAAAGTAGTTGCTAAAGGTATTGTACTAGCGGTAATCAAGCTTGTTCCTAGCCCCATAGCCGCGCAAGATATTGGCTTGTGGCTTGTGGCTTGTGGCTTGTGGCTTGTGGCTTGTGGCTTGTGGCTTGTGGCTTGTGGCTTGTGGCTTGTGGCTTGTGGCTTGTGGCTTGTGGCTTGTAGGGGGCCGAAGTGTCGGACCAGTCCCCCCGCCTTGTAGCTTGTGCCGTTTTAATTCAATAGGTTTTTGTTTAGCAATAATTTATCAAACCGTTCAACCCTGTTCGTAACCTGGTTAATATGGAGATTGAAATGCCAAAAATTAAAGTGACTTATTTCGACGTTGATGGTGGCCGCGGTGAGCCAATTCGCTTGGCGCTGCACTGCGCGGGTTTGCCCTTTGAAGATCATCGCTTTACCTTTCCCGAGTTTGCCGAAGTCCGTAAAAGCACGCCCTTTGGTCAGGTGCCTACAGTAGACATTGATGGCCAAACCCTAACCCAGTCCACCGCCTTGTGCCGGTATTTTGGTAAGCAAGCCGGTCTCTACCCTGCTGATGATTACCAAGCGTTGTTATGCGATGAAGTGATGGATGTGATCGAAGATATGACCCATAAGCTGGTGGCCACCTTTGGCTTAACTGGCGATGCACTAAAAACCACGCGCGAAGCGTTGGTCAATGGCCCGTTAACTACTTACATTCAATGGTTAGAAGCGCGTTTGGTAAAACAGGGCAAAAAGTATTTTGCCGGCAATCAACTCTCCGTTGCGGATTTAAAAGTGTTTGTGACCACCCGTTGGTTGTGTTCCGGTCAGCTCGATCATATTCCTACGGATTTAGTGCAAGAGTTGGCGCCAACCATACTGGCACATGCGCAACAGATTGTTAACGAGCCTAAAATTAAGGCCTATTACGACCAGCGCGCCTCAGCTTAAGCAGGCTGTTTAGGTTGAGTTAACGTGCTTTTGACGTGATCAATAAATTCAAAAGGCCATTTGAAAAAATGGCCTTTCTCTTATGCGTTAGTTACTGCTTAACGCTGTTACTGATAAACCCGAACATAATCCACTAGCATTTTCTGTGGAAAGGTTGAGCTGCCGTCTGGGCTGCCGGGCCAGTTGCCACCCACGGCGACGTTCAGCAGTAACCAGAAAGGTTGGTCGTACACCCACTGGCCGTACTGTTCAACTTGCGCGCGGCTGGCGGTATAGAAATTATGGCCGTCTACAAACCAGCGAATTTCCGATGTGCTCCATTCCACCGCGTAAACGTGATAGTTGGCGTTTACATTTTCACCTAAGTTGTGAGTGCCGGTAATGGGCGTGTTGCCCGAGTAACCGGGGCCGTGTAGCGCGCCGTGGGTTAAGGTCGGCTCGTAACCGACGTGTTCCATAATGTCGATTTCACCGCCCTGCGGCCAACCCTGGCTGCCAAAGGCGTTGCCTAAAGCCCAAAAGGCGGGCCAAATGCCCTGAGTTTGTGGCAACTTAAGTCGCGCTTCTATACGCCCGTATTTGAAGGATTTTTTATCCCGAGTGATCATGCGGGTGGAGGTGTAAGTACAGCTGCCGTACCAACAATTATAATTGGCCGGGTTGCCTTTTTTGGCTTCTAATACCAGTACATTACTGCCTGCTGCCGGGTCGTATTGGATAGACGCATTTTGCCCGTTGGTGTAGTACTGGAGTTCATTGTTACCCCAGCCACCACCACCGGTTTCAAAGGTCCAGTTATTGGTGTTGATGCTGTCGAATTCATCGGCCCAAGCTAAATTATTATTGGCGCCGGTTTTGCGCACGATAATGGAGCTGGCTAAATCGTTGAAGCCTTCGTTCACCAAGCAACCATCGCTGGCTTTCACCACCAATGAGCTGCCGGTGAAGTTGTTGTCTTGAAACAGTACCGCCTCATAGCCTGGCTGCACCAATAGCGATGAGGCGTCATCGTTAACAAAACCGCGCGCCTGTAAATTGCCGAGGGTGTAAGAGCCCACGTCTAATCCTACCGACCAGCCGGTGTGGTTGCAGTGTTGGTTGATCACCACATTGCCTGATGCATTGCCGCCCACGGCAACCACTTCTATCCAGTTGAAATTCCAGTTTCCGGTTTGCGCGAACACGCCTAAGTTGTAGGTGCCGGCGTTAATTGTTTTGGTAATCTCCACGGTTTGCCAGCTTTGCCAGCCGCCCGTGGCGGGAATGTTTATGTTACCTAAAACAATGCCGCCGCCGTTTAAATCGGTAGAGGCTGTGGCGCCGGATGGGCTAGCTACGCGTAGGCGAATTTTATAAGCGCCGGTAGTAGGGATGTTAAGGTTTTGATAAACCAGCCATTCGCCTTGTTCAATCCAGCCCACATTATGCCCACCGCCGGTATCGGTGCTGGCTTCTATATCGACATCGTCGGCGCGGTAAGCACCGCCAGAGTTACCAGGCGAGGTGTCAAAAAAGAGGTCGTAATCTTCAGCTTGAAAAGTGGCGGCTTGTGCGCCAAGGGGGCCGAGTAGGCAGGCGCCTATGACCAGCGACAACAGGTGTTTTGCATTAGAAAACATCATGGTTAAATTCCTGTGTGACATTATTATTGATGACTTCCCTTCACAAACTGGCCGCAGCCTAGGGCGGTCAAACCTATTTGGGCGTTGGCAGCAGCGCACAGGGTTAGCGAGTCATAAGCGCACCGAAAACCGACAACGTTGTCATCATCTTGCAGCTTTTTCCCGAAGTAAAGCGCTTACATTTTGAAAATGGTTTGTTTCATAAGCCCAAATGGCGTGTAAATCTGATGGTGTAAGGCTTGGCGGCTAGGGCAAATAAAATAAATGTAACCTAGACGAGGGTACCTAATGCTGGCTTGAGGCAGGCGGCGTTGCACGCTTGTCTTGGGTTGCTATATGGGTGATGGGTGCGGGTGGTTTTACCGCTTGGCCTGTAGCGCTGCGGTTAGTGCTTAATCGGTCGTGTTTGAATTTCTATCATTTAAAACAATGCAACGGTTTTACTTAGTATGAGTCTCCATTAATTAAAAAATGCCGGCGAGGTTTAGGCCGTAAAGAAACGTACTAATGGTAAGGGCGCTGGCCAGTGTACTGATGGCAATGGTATTTGATGCCAGGTGGTGGTTGCCGCCGATGGCGCGGGTCATGACAAATGCCGCGGCGGCCGTAGGGCTTGCGAACATCAGCAAAATACAGCCCAGCTCGATGCCCCTAAAGCCTAACAGCCAGGCGCAGCCGGTGATGGATACCGGCACTAGCACGATTTTCGCAAACACTACCCAGGCCGAGAGGGCGCTAGCGTTGCGCAGTGCCGAAAGGGATAGGCTACCGCCGATGGTGATGAGTGCCAATGGCAGGGTCATGCGGCTGAGGTAGCGGCCGGTATCTTCGAGAAACGTCGGCAGTTTTATATCGAACGCCACAAAAACGAAGGCTAAGCCAATGGAAAGGATTAAAGGGTTCTTTAAAATGCCGAGCAGCAACTTTCCCCAGTGCATGCTGGCGTTCGCGGTTAAGCTGCGAGTAAGTGCATAAATGGATAGCACGTTGTAAATAGGTGTAACCACGGCGAGTATCAGCGCTGCAACTGCCAAGCCGGGTTCGGCAAAGGCTTTGGCGCAAAGGGCAATACCCATAATGCCTAAGTTGCTGCGGAAGGCGCTTTGTACTGCTACGCCCCTATCTTCCGGCGCGGCAATAAATTTTTGTGCCAGCCACCAAAAAATAAAGAAGCTCAGAGTGGCGGCGGTTGCTGAGAACAGCGCTAGGTTATGTTGTTGCTGCCAATCAATGTCGCTTTGAATAATGGCAAAAAACATCAATAAGGGCAGGCAAAGGTTAAACACCAGCTTCGACGCTATGCCAATAAATTCATCGTTAATTCGCCCGGTGCGCTTTAAAAATAAACCGAGAAAGACAATTAGAAAAATCGGTGCTGTTACCGATAAGGTAAATTCAATGGCGAGCAGGTAGGGGCTAGTCATAAAACGATCATCGTCCGTGCTTTAATGGAGGCAGCATTGCTTAAATTTCTTGCCGCTGCCACAGGGGCAGGGGTCGTTGCGGCCTACCTTTGGCCCGGCGCGTAGCGGCTGGCTCGGGCTTATCTGCGGCACTGGAGCGGGTAGCCGTTGCTCTAGCCAATAACGATGCAACATAAGCGCGGCTATGGTTAGTTCACTCGCCATCTCTTCCTGCGCATCTAAACCATCGGCTAATAATTGATCGGCCTGTTCTTCAAAACTTTGTTGTTCTATAAGGGCTAACCAGTGGCTAAACTCCTCGGGTATTTCCGGCCAATCGCAAATAAACACCGCGCGTAAATAGCCTAGGCACCAAGTGGCAAGAAACCACTGCTCTTGGCTTTGGGTAGAAAAGTTTTCGAACATTGGTTGAAAGTTACTGGGCGCGTCCATGAGGTTTGTAGCGTTGTCATTCATGGCGCGCAGTAACAGCTCAAAGAACCGCGTTGCCTCGGCGTCTGTTTCCCAGGTCGGCTGGTCTTGCTCGTCGCCCCAGATCCAAGGCATCCATTGGCTCGGCATGATCATCTCTGGGCCGGAAACGAGCGCGGTGAGAAAGCCATCAAGTTCAGAAAAATTGCCTATGGAGTCCTCGGCACCATACTTTTCTAGCATGTCATCAATAAATGAGATATCGGCATCGGTAAGGTAATTGTCTGGCACGGGTTTGTCTCTGAAGGTCAATTTTGGCCTATTGTACAGAAATTCGAATTAGCCGTTACTGATTGAGTTAAGCGAATAGGGTGCAGTAACGCGGCTTGGCAATGGGCTTGAAGGTGGATGGAGCAGGCCATATAGAGGGGCGAGCAAACTTATATGAGTCAGTGCCGCCGTTTGCTTACAAATTGGGAAATCTATCCTCTGTTACCCAACCTTGATACAGAATTTCTGGCAACTGCACTTATGTCGACAAGCGCCTTCTAATAGCTAGGCTTCGCCAGCCTGCTAGGGTAAGTTCAAAGCCGAAGCGATAGCCGATTTAGCTAGGCACAAGAATGATTTCCCAATAATATCAGCCGGTTAATCCCGTTTTTCAGCAGCCATGGCTTAGTTTTCCTTTTTTAGGTAACTTGGTTTGGTAAGGAAAATTCTATGTAAATTAAAGGCTTGTGATGTATATTTGAAATCATTCTAGAAAATATATAGCGCCAGTTTTTCAGTTGATGGGTTCAAAAACTTTTTCAATGTTTACTGGGTATACTGATAAAATTAATTAAATCAAACGCTTACGAAATATAGAGTGAAAAACAGCTCAAGAAAATATATTGTCGGCGTCTTATGAATAAACTGTTATGTTTCAAAAATGGAATTTGCATGTACATAGACTATGAAAACCCTGAACAGTATTTCATTGGTGAGCCAGCCTCTGTAAGCACTGTTATGCTTGGTAAAACTAAACGTAAGCTCTTTCCAATTGATATTTCAATATGGCAAACCGTTGAAAAAGTCCAAGAAGCTGAAATCGATGGCGCTCTCAAGAAAATACAATATATTTATACGGGCATCGAAATCTCCGGTGCAATTACAGATAAAAATATTATCCAAGGCTTCACAGCAATCGATGCTCAGATTGGTATAGTTGCTTTTCTACATCATCACATTTCAGAGCAAGTTAAGAAGTCGGGTTTAAATATCTACGTAAATAATTATGCCGGTGAAGAGTGGTGTAAAGTTGATGTCGAAGAAATGTTTTTAGGCTTGGTACGTGAGAACTAATCAAAACATAACAAGTGCATCTTGCAAGGACTTGGTTTTACTGTCACCTTTTTCGCGCTGCGCGGCAAAAAAGCCGCCAGTAAATCCAAGCCGCAAATGCAGGCGTTAGGAATACGCATGGAAATAACTAACCATCCAACTGCTCATGCGATTGTTGTTGTAATCTCTACAATGCTTTTTACTAGCGTTATACAGTGGATTTTTTTATTGCGTCTAAAAAGTAAATATAGAGATCAGTGGTATCATGCAGGTAATCCGACTATTTGGAGTGATCAAAGCTTTATTAGTGCTTGGCCAACTGTAAAATACCTACAAAGTAAATCTTATCTATCATCTGGTAGTGGCCCTGGTATTGGCTTCTGTAGTCTATTCAGGTTACCTATGGTTATCGGGTACTGGGTAACAATTATTGTATTTGTTGCTGGTGTGGTGATTGGCATAATTAATGGGTGGCCGCCTACATGGGACTAAAAATTCCTAACAAGTTTGTCCAGTTGACGTTTTGGTTTTCGCTCCTTTTTGTGCATGGCCTTCGGCCATTTTTGCACAAAAATCCACTACAACCAAAACGTAACTGACAAAGGCGTTAAACGTTCTATGAATATCGTGCCGAAAATATGTCTTGTGCTTATTGCGAGCTCTCTAGCGATACTTTTTGCATCAATGGGATATTGGTTAAGGCTAGATGGAAGTGAATTCCAATTAGCTCAAAAAATCGCAGCAATATCATCAACTGTTCAGGCAGGGGTTGAATATCACGAGCCTACTATGGTTCCAGGTGATGATGGCGTTACTGAAGTTCGTGCGATCGCTATAGCTTTAGCCTCCGCGGTATTGCTTTCTGTTTTTTCTTTTGTTGTGGCTACCGCAAGTAGAGTAAAGTATGGCCAATATCGACTTTATCTGCCGCTGGCTTTTTGTTCATTAATTCTGGCTGTAGGTATAATCTATGTTGGGCTCAGAGCTGGAATTCAGTTCAGCGTTTAACAAACGCAACTAATCCTGCCTGTCGGCCTCGACTCGCTAGTGCTCTCGGCTGTCATGGACGTTAGGTGACGGTTTAAATATTAGAGGTAATTATGAACCTCATCGAAATAGTAACGTTGTTCGTAGCAATGACAGTGCTAGCTCTGGTTCCGAGCACCAGCGTTGCATTGGTCATTGCGCGGTCATCTGCGGCCGGCTTTTTGAATGGCTGTGCGGTTGCGGCTGGCATTGTTGTTGGCGATCTTGTTTTTGTTCTTCTCGCAATGCTCGGTGTGGCCGCGTTAGCAGAGGTGATGGGAAGCTTTTTCGTCCTCGTAAAATGTTTGGCCGGCGCCTATCTCATCTGGTTCGGTATCAGTCTCATGAAGTCGCGTGCATCGTTGCAGCGAGTAGGTTCAGTTCGGCCAGCGTCTACCTTGGCGGCGAGTTTCTTTTCTGGTTTGTTCCTCACCTTGGGTGATGTTAAGGCTATATTATTTTATGCCAGTTTCTTTCCTGCCTTTGTCGATCCAGCCGGCGCAACCGCTTCAGATATTGCAATAATTGTGGCTTTAACCATTGTTACAGTTGGAGGCGTAAAGTTGGGTTATGCTTACGCAGCCGGGAAGCTTGTCTCGCTCGTTCAAGGCACCAAAACACTGAGCGCCGTAAATGCTAGCGCCGGTGGCGTTATGGTAGGAGCCGGTGTCTATCTCATTGTGAAGCCGTAAAATAATTGCGGCTTCACCATAGTCTATGGATGATGCGCGGTGCTAAAGTCACTGGGAGCTTGTTAAAGTTAAGTTAGAAGGAGCTTAAGCATGGCTATCGACGCTTGGATTTCGTTTTTACTGGCATCGGCATTGCTGTGTTTCTCTCCAGGGCCAACAGTGCTTCTTGTGCTGGGGAAGTCTTTGAACCACGGCAAGGGGTCGGTTATCCCTTTGGTGGCCGGTGTACTGTCTGGCGATGTTATAGCGATGGCTATCTCTTTCGTGGGTTTGGGGGCTTTGTTGGCAACCTATGCGGTTTTATTTGGCATTTTTAAATGGGTCGCCGCAGCCTACTTGATTTATATCGGCATCAAAGCCTGGCGTACCCAGCTAAGTGATGAGCATACAGATCTGGCCATGTCTAATAGCGGCAGTGTGTTTAAGGAGGCGTTAGTTGTTACCGCTCTAAACCCAAAGGGCATTATTTTCTTTATTGCCTTTTTCCTTTGTTCATCAATACCGCTGAGCCGGTAACGCCGCAAATGGCTATTTTAGCGCTTTCCTTTCTACTCGCGTCTGCGATGAGCGCGTTTTTTTATGCCCAGTTCTCCGGTTATTTGCGCAGTAAAGTGAGGTCGAAAAAATTCTAGCGTGGCTTTAACCGACTGAGCGGTTCGATGCTCATGGGTGCCGGGGTTGTTACGGCGTCGATGCAAAAGGCCGGTTAGCAAATGGCCGTGGTTTCCTGTGCCGCCGTTAATCTTTACTGGGCCGTTCCATGAAAATATCACCTGAACAGCAAATCATTACGTCTTGGCAGTTGAATGTTAAGCCTTGGGTGGCGGCTATCGCTAAGGGTGAAATTGAATCGCGAGTGCTAGTGACAAACACAGCAATCGTTGATGCAATCAATGCCTGCAAGCCAAAGACCCTTCTCGATGTTGGCTGTGGCGAGGGTTGGCTGGTTCGGGCCTTGGCGGCGAACGGTATTGACGCGTTGGGTGTGGATGTCATTCCCGCGTTTATTGAAATAGCGAGTAAACATGGCCTCGGGCGTTTCCGCGAGATGTCCTATGAACAGACATCGTTCACGGCCTTGCAGGAAGCCTTTGATCTTGTGGTTTGTAATTTTTCGTTACTGGGTGAAAACTCGGTCCATCATTTATTTCAACACATCCCCTCGTTGCTAAACCCTAAGGGGCGATTGGTTGTTCAAACCCTTCATCCCATTGCCGGTTGTGGCGCGGCTGCCTATAAGGATGGTTGGCGCGAGGGTTCTTGGGCGGGGTTTAATTCTGATTTTTGTGCTCCAGCGCCTTGGTATTTCCGCACCCTTGAGACTTGGAAAGCGCTGTTTGCTCACAATGGGTTTACTATTGTTAATACTATCGAGCCTAGGGCGTTAGATTCGTGCCAACCTTTATCCATTATCTTTGACGCCGAGCTGATTTAATGCCATGAAGGTTAATATTCATAACAATAGGACGCGCTGTTTTCTACAAAATTCTTCAGCAGACAAGGAATGGGGTGATTGGTGCTCACTGAAAGCGGTGCGTTGATGCAATTTCGATTACCTGTGCTTTTTTGCGGTAAAAGATCTCCATATGCTAGAAACCTGTTTTACTCATTTCTGGCAAAATCGAAAATGGCGTTATTTTCCTAGGCATTCGTCTGGCTAAGAGGCTATTGGCGCTCCCTCTAAATTTGGTACTATGCCGCTTTATAGCTAGCGCCAACTGGAACCCTTAATGGCAAAATCTGAATTACAGTCGATAGAGTTTGCTGAGTTTGTGGCAGTGCCGCTGCCGGCCCAGCAGCGCAGTCGCGAAGCCTTGGATCGGTTTTTATTGGCGGGTGAGACCTTGTTGGCAAACAATGCCTTCGAAGAGGCGTCGGTTACCGATATAGCGCAGAGTGCCGAGTCTTCTGTAGGTACTTTTTACCGCGTATTGGGTGACAAAGACACCTTGTCGCTACTTCTGTTGCAACGTTTTTTTCAAGCAAAGGTGGCAAGTATTGATGCCATCACCCAGGCGAATCAGTGGCAAACACGAACGCTTGATGCGTTTATTAGCGCCCTGATTGAGTCACTGGTTTCAACTTACGCCGGTCGACGCGGTGTGTTGCGGGCGTTGATTTTACGCGCTTCGCGCGACGCAGATTTTCGCGACAGGGTGCATAAGCTGAACGAATATATCGCCCAGCGCGTGGTAGCAGTGATTCAGAGTCATCAGCAAGAAGTGCATCACCCGAAACCGCGTAAAGCCATGCAGGCCGCGGTGCATATCTTACTGGGTGCCCTTAACCAGCATACCGTGACGGGTAATTTGGGCCATCTTAGCGCCAAAGAGTTAATTGAAGAGTTAACCCGAATGACCTTGTCTTATTTGGATGTTCACCAGTAATTTAATTTTTACTTATCTATCAACAGCTTGGCGTCATATTGCACCGTCATAGCGATGCCTTGACTATGTTTTCGATCAAACCTATTGAAATCGGAATATAAGTTCCGTATTATCGTTTTGTAACGGAATCGATATTCCGATACCGTTATGTGGCGGGTTGTGGTTGGTGGCGATATTTAACCGTCGACAAAGGCGGCGATGGGGCCGCTAACACGACGGCCGACAAAGTATTAAAAAGAACAGCTGAAGGAATATTTGATGCCGTATTTTATGTCTGCAGGGCGAAAACTTCATTACGTGGAGCAGGGCAGTGGCGAACCGCTTGTGTTGCTGCACGGCCTAGGTTCGCGCGCCGACGATTGGCAGGTCCAAATGGCCAGTTGGGGCGGCGACTATCGTGTTATTGCCTTGGATTTACGCGGCCATGGCTTAAGTGATGTGGCCGAAGCCGGGTTAACCATAGCTACCTTGGCCGATGATCTGTTGGCCCTGCTCAATCATTTACAGCTTCCGCGTTGTTTCTTAGTGGGCTTTTCGCTCGGCGGCATGGTGGCGTTTGAATTTGCGGTGCGCAACCCCGCGCGAGTGAGTGCCATGGTGATTGTCAACTCAGGGCCACAAGTGGCGCCGTTTTCTGTGGCGATTAAGTGTGTTTTTTGGCTGCGCTTGTTGACGATACGGCTGTTAGGCATGCGCGCGCTAGGCCGCCAAATAGCGCGGCGTATTTTTCCCGAGCCGGAACAGGCGCAGCTGCGAGAGAAATTTGAAAGCCAAATGGCTAATAACGATAGCGTCAGTTACCGCAACACTTTGTTGGCCATCCGCGATTGGTCGGTGAGTGCCTACCTAGACCAATTACAAATGCCGATTTTGATTGTAGCCGCCGATCAAGACTACACCTCAGTGGCGGTAAAAGAAGCCTATGCGAAATATTTAAAACGCGCTGAGTTAGTGGTTATTTCAGATTCCCGTCACGCTACGCCGCTGGATCAGCCAGAAAAATTCAATAGTGCCGTCTTCGACTTCCTCCGAAAGCTAAGCGGTGCTTTGAGTCTACAACAATAAAAACGTAAAAATTGGAGAGCATCATGTTAACAAAAAAATTACTTAGCCTGCACTTGGCCGCTATCAGTGTGCTACCGCTGGCTACAACTTCCTATGCCGATACCCGTGCCAGAGATTCACTACTAGAGGAGATTGTGGTGACGGCGCGCAAGCGCTCGGAAACCCTGCAGGACATTCCCATGGCCATTTCTGCGTTAAGCGAGCAAAGCCTAGAGCGAAATGCCATTAATAATTTAGCGGATTTACAGGCGCAGGTGCCGTCGTTAACGGTGTATGCGGCGCGCGGCACCAGTTCCACCGCCACGGTGTATATTCGCGGTATTGGTCAATCCGATCCGCTCTGGGGTGTTGAGCCAGGCGTGGGCATATACCTGAATGATGTTTATATTTCCCGTCCCCAAGGCGCTCTGCTCGATATGCTGGACGTGGAGCGGGTAGAAGTTTTACGCGGGCCGCAGGGCACACTCTATGGCCGCAACACCATCGGTGGCGCGGTCAAGTACATCACTAAAAAACCATCAGAGGAGACTAGCGGTAAGTTGGATCTGGCGGCAGGCTCCTATGGTCAATTAGATGTGCGCGCTGCGGCATCAGGTGCCTTAATCGACGATACGCTGTTGGCTAGCGTCGCGCTGGGTAGTTTTAATCGCGACGGTTTCGGTGAGAATCTGCAAACTGGCGCTGCAGTGAGTGATAAAAAACTAACCACCGGGCGGGTCAACCTTGAGTGGTTGGTGAGCGAAGATTGGTCAGTGCTATTGAGTGCCGATAAAACCCGAGATAGCTCCCATGTGCGCGGTGCGCAGCGCATGCTGGTCAATGGCTTCGAACCCTACTTTGCCGGAGCAGCGCCATTGCCCGTTAGCACAGATAGATACGATGTGGACAACGGTTTCGATCTCGACGAGAACTTCACCGATACTCAAGGCGCATCGTTAACCGTGGCTTGGCAGCTAGCGGAGGCGTGGAGTGCGAAATCGATTACCGCATGGCGCGAAGGTGAAACCGAGGGCGCGATAGATTTTGACATGGGGCCTTATGCCATTGCCGATGTGGATGCCAACTACGATGATGAACAACTGAGCCAAGAGTTTCAGCTGAACTATCAAGGTGATCAGTGGCAGGGCGTGGTGGGCGTGTATCTGTTGGACGCGACAGCCGGTGGCGAAGTGCGTAACCGCTTTGGCTTGCCAGCCGCGGCCTTGGGTTATGCGCCACCGAATTTAATTCCTGGCCCTATCATAAATATTTACGGCGCCAGTGGCGGCGAAGTGGAAACTCAATCAATCGCCTTGTATGGCGATGCCAGTTGGCAGTTAAGCGATAACTGGAACCTGAGCGCAGGCGTTCGTGTTAGCCAAGAGCGTAAAGAGGCGACGGTTTTAAATGAAGGCTTCACCGATGACAGTTTTACCCAGCCTAGTGGTCAGGTAACCGCAGATTTTACCAATGATGAAACCTGGCGCGATGTGTCGCCAAGGTTAGCGTTGGATTATCGCTATAGCGACGATACATTAGTTTACGCGAGTGTTGGCCGCGGCTTTAAAAGCGGCGGTTTTAATGTGCGTGCTGATACCGTGAATGTGCCGCGCTCCGGCGACCCCTACGACCCGGAGACGGTGGTGACCTATGAAATGGGTGTGAAATCAACTCTCGCCGATCAACTGCAATTAAATGTGGCGTTTTTTCACAGTGATTACCGCGACATACAGTTGAGTATTTTCACCGGCGTAGATACCGACAACGACGGCATTAACGATAGCTTCTTCGGGGATTTTACCAATGCCGGTAAAGGTGAGATTCGCGGTGTTGAAGTCGAGTATGTCTGGTCGCCCAGCAGATATTTCACCGTGTCGGGTAATGCCGCTTATTTGGATGCCAGCTATCAAGAGTATCTATCTGGCGGGGTGAATGTTGCCGATCAGCGCACCTTTACCGATGTGCCTGAATTAGCCTATTCCATCAATGCCCAATGGCAAACCGATTTAGGCGATGTTGCAACCTTGAACGCCAATATTATTTACAGCTGGCGAGATGAGGTGCAGCCAACCACGAATCAAAGCGACTTAATTTTGCAACCGGCTTTTGGTTTGTGGAATGCCAATATTCAACTGGCGGCGCTTAACAGCGGTTGGCGTTTGGCCCTAGAAGGTAAAAATTTAGCTGATGAACACTACCGCACCACTGGCTACGATTTACGCGACAGCGGTTTCCCCATTGTTTCTGGCTACTACGGCGACCCGCGCACGGTGACCCTGCGCGCCAGTTACGAATTCTAATTTTACCCAGTGTTGGCGCGCCGCGAGGCGCGCCCTTTTTAACATATTCGGACATAAACAATGAATGGATTGGTTCCCGATCGGCAGCTCAATATTGTCGATATTTTGCGTCACGCGGTTGCGGTGCATGGCCAGCGGCAGGTGGTAAGTGTGGATGCGCACGGCAAGACGCAGCGCTGTAGTTATCGCGAGCTGGGTGGCCGGGTTGCACAGCTGGCTCGAGCGCTAACCGATTTAGGTGTTAAGCAGGGCGAGTGTGTGTCAACGTTGGCGTGGAATGATCAGCGCCATTTGGAACTGTATTTTGCCGTGCCGGCTCTGGGTTTGATTTGCCACACGGTCAACCCCCGCCTGTTTAGCGAACAGCTCAGTTATATTCTTGCCGATGCAAACTGCCGCTGGCTATTTGTCGATCCGCAATTTATGCCGCAAATATTACCCTTATTGCCTAACTTAACCGCGCTAAAGGGCGTGGTTGTATTAACCGAACCGGAGCAGATGCAGGGCGTTTGGGTGGAAAGCGCGCCAGCCTTGCAATGGCATTGTTACGACAGCTTGTTGCTCGGCCAAGCTGATAGTTTTGAATGGCCAACATTGAATGAAAATACCCCCAGTGGGTGTTGTTATACCTCGGGTACCACCGGTAACCCTAAGGGCGTGTTGTACAGTCATCGCTCCACGGTTTTACATAGCATGGCCTTAGCGCTGCCCGATGCCGGTGGTTTATCGGCGGATGATGCGGCGCTGGTTATTGTGCCCATGTTTCATGTCAATGGTTGGGGTTTACCTTACGCCGCCTTAATGGTGGGTGCGAACTTAATTTTACCTGGCCGTTTCATGGGCGACGGCGCCTGCCTAGCCAAACTTATCGACACCGAAGCCGTCACTATCGCCGCGGGCGTGCCCACGGTTTGGCAGGCGTTGATTGCGCACATGACAAAGCACACTAGAGTTTTTTCTCGGCCGCTGAAATGTATGGTGGGCGGTGCGGCCTGTACAGAAAAGCTGCGCGCAGATTTAGAGCAACTTGGTGGCCAAGTGCGGCCAGCCTGGGGTATGACGGAAACCTCACCCGTGGGCGCCGTGAATCGAGCGGGTCATGGGCGCCACCGTTTGAGCCCAGGGCAACCGGTATTTGGCGTTGAATTGCGCGTGGTAGATGCGCTGGGGCAAACGTTACCGAACGACGGTGAAAGCAGTGGCGAACTGCAAATTCGCGGCCCGTGGATTGCGCGCGGTTATATCGGCAAAAAGGATGCGGATGAATTTCTAGAAGACGGTTGGTTTAGCACCGGCGATGTTGCTTGTTTATTTAGCGATGGTCATTTGCACATTACCGATCGCGCCAAAGACGTTATCAAATCCGGCGGCGAATGGATTAGCTCTCTCGCCCTTGAGGAAGTTGCGAGTGGTTACCCAGGCGTGGCTGCCGCCGCGGTGATTGCCATGCCGCACCCGCGTTGGGATGAGCGACCGCTGTTATTAGTAACGGCGCTAGAGCAGGCAACAATTGACCAAGATAATTTACTGCGTTGGTTTGACGGCAAGGTGGCCAAATGGTGGCAGCCAGACGCGGTAAAAGTGATTGACACTTTTCCGTTAACGGCAACGGGCAAGGTCGATAAAAAAGTATTGCGGCAACAATACGCAATACCCGAAAGCTAACTCACACGAGGTTACTCGCATGAAAATAATAATGTTAAAACTAGAGCGTTTATCAACCTACCACTTGCCCGCGTTATTGGCGCTGTTGTTCTTGCTGGCTTTCCAGCAAGCTAATGCCGCATCGCGTTGTACCGAAAGGAACTACATTCTGTTACCGGATAAAATATCCTGCACCTCGCGCGTTACCCAAGTTGCATCTAGCAGTATTACTCAGCGTGATGTGGTATGGGAGCTACCCTTGGGTACGCCACCCGCAGGTGGTTGGCCGGTAGCAATCGTGTATCAGGGTTCGCTTTTTCCTGTGGAGTTCTCCCGTAACTCTGCCGCGCCCTTTGGCGGTTACTATGAATTGAAAACGATTAAAAAGTTACTGGATTCCGGCTATGCCGTATTGGCACCAAGAGCGCCTGCTGAGCTGGCTTGGCTAACAAATTCCGCTGGCCCTTTAACTAATTACGAAATCACCACCGATTATACGTTTTTAACCAATGTGTTTAACAAAATAGATCAGGGTGTTTTCGGCCCGTTAAATGGCAATCGAAAATACGCCACCGGTATTTCAAGTGGCGGCTATAACACGTCGCGCATGGCCGAGTCTTTTCCCGGACAATTTAAAGCCCTAGTTGTACATTCGGGTTCTTGGGCAACGTGCCTTGGTCCCGTTTGCGTTGTGCCGGGTTCACTACCAGCCGATCATCCGCCAACAAAATTTATTCACGGTTTCCTCGATACCATTGTGCCTTGGTGGACCATGGATGGTTACTACGACAAGCTACTTTACGAAGGTGTTGAAACCGAGCGCTTAACCCTGGCCACCGGTGGTCACGAGTGGTTCCCGCAATCGCCTTCTGCTGTGGTCGATTGGTTTAATCGTCACCCGTAAATAGATCCCTGCTGTGTGCCCGTGTATCTTGCTATGCCTGTTGGCAAGGTGCACGGGCTTTGTCTCACTTCGATGGTGCTAGGTTAGTTGCGCGATTGAACCCGCGGGTTCAGGCATGGCTGCAGAGGTTGGACGTAGGGCGTTTCACCCAGCCACGTCACCGCTCCAGCACCAAAAGTAGGCGCTTTTAAGCGTCACTATCCAGCGATGAGTCGCGCACCCCATGAAAGTGCGTTTATAGGATGTAGCTACACCTGATGGGCAGGACGCTCAATGCAGGTAATTAGTAAAGTAGCTGGGTGAATTTATTTGTTTTAAGTTGTTGGGGAGAAGGCGGGCGGGGATATACGATCTCCTTAAATGTTAACGTTATGCTCAACCCTAGTTTCGTTGGGTGTGCTAACCTAGGCTCTATATTTCGACGGAGATTTTAGGAAGGGATAGCATGAAGGCTTGGTTCATATTGCTCATCGGATTAATTAGCTCGTGGCATTTTCTAGATCTCAACTCAGATAGCCGCTTCTACAATCTATTCCTACCCATGGTGTTCTTCCTCTTCCTTATTTTCACTGTGATAAAAATCGCTATGAAGATTGGCCCTGAAGGAGGCGGTAGCGGTGGTGGGTCGGATGGTGGCTTCGGTGATTTTGGTGGCGGTGATTGCGGCGGTGGCGATTGATGCCGCATCTTTACGTATCCATTAATTTTTTATCTGGGCTCTGTGGAATTGTATTTAGCTGAGGGCTTTTCATTGTGAATGAAAGAGTAAGGCGTTGGTGTTATTTCGCGGGACTATTGGCGCCAGTTTGGTTAGTTGTCGGGGTAATGATTGCCGGTATGTTTTATCCTGGCTATAGCCACTATACGCAGGCCATGAGTGAGTTAGGGGCAAAGGGAGCGCCTACCCATATACTATCGCCACTTATGAATAATTACCCCTTGGGTGTTTTATTTACACTGTTTGGCCTTGGGCTTGTTTACACATTTCCCGCCTCGATATCAGCGCGCCTTTCCGGCGTTTTGATCATCATTCACGGCCTTAGCAGTTGCCTGGCAGGTTTCTTTTCCTGTGATGTGGGCTGCGACTTAACGGCGCCGTCAGACGAACAAAATCTACATAACCTCGCCGGTTTCGTTATGTTTTTAAGCCTTCTACTAGCAAGCTTCCTGTGGGTGTTTATTGCCAAGAGCTGCCTAGGTGTAAAGTGGTTTGGCTGGTTTTCTCTCGCGATATCTCTTATTGCTATCGCTCTATTACCGTTAATGGCGAGTGCGGTGGCATCGGGTGATGGTTTTGGTTTGTATCAGCGGTTAAGTTATGGCTCGCAGGCCCTGTGGGTTTTGGTATTTTCCGCGCTGTTACTAGAACCCAAAGTGAAGCTACCTAGTGCAGATGTTAAAAAGGAATGATGTTTAAAAGGAATAGCGCAGCAATTATGAAACCTAGTCCTCACAAAGTCCGAGTTATTTGAGCAGATGTTTAGATGTGATTTTGGCGCTCTAACCCGGCACGCCACTGCGTCAACAATAAAGTTGGACGCTCTTAAGCGTGCTAATTTTGTGATTGACTTAAATAGCTCGCTAATGGGCCATAATTTTGGATAAGACTTGGATTTTATAAGTAATCAGTACCGGCCACGATACTTCGCTTCTGCTGTGTTGTTGCCGCCAAACTAATTTAGCAGAAGATCTGTGTTCAGCGACCTATTATGTGTGAACGAGAGGTGATGATATGGATAATGATATTTACATCAAAGCTTTGAGATACGCGGAAGAAAAAAAGAAGTTCACACTACAGGAGCTTCAATTTGAATTGGGTTTGAGCGATGAGCTCGTTGATCAAATCGCATTGCAGGCTCACCACAAGCAAATTTTCTTTCAGAGCACATCAAACTTCTATAATAAATACAAGAGTGAGCCATACCCACAATGTTTTTTTAGTGTTGAGGATAAATTCAGATTGCTTGAGCATGAAGAGCTAAACCATGCTCGTGAGTCAGCGTTAAGCGCAACGAGGTTTGCGGTTCTGGCGCTTGTGATCTCTGCTATTGGGTCTTTCTCTTCCATATATTTTAGTTTGCAGCCATCCACCCAGCTGTCCGCGCTTTCTAGGCAGTTGACATCAATTGAGTCGCAACTCATAAAGTCTTCTGATTTGCTTTCCGATATTGCGAAGGTTAACGAGAAAATTGACAGCCAGGCACTTAATTATGAAAAGGAAATGGAGCTTATGTTGGTTATTCAAGAGGATTTACGTGCGATAAAAAATGAAATTCAGCCTTAAGGTTAGGCGGGGCATTACCTGTTTATAGCGAGTTCTATGTCTGGCTTACTGGTGTGTTGCCTTGTTTATTCTGTCTTTTCTTCGTTTTCGATAGGTTTTACTTTAAAATCGGTTTGGTGTTACCTATTAGGCTGACTCTCGATCGTTATGAGGTATTAGAAAGGCGCCTGACATTAAGGCGGCTATTCATTATTGGTGTTCTAAACGCTTAGCATTATTGCAGGTCAATGAGGCTGATTTTTGGTTTTTATGGCTATTTATGTGGCTTTACTTCGGTAAACTCATCATCAGGAACCCCGAAAAGGCTGGGTTATTAGGGCTAAGGGATTCGTCTACTTTTTCTTTCATCAGCATCAGTTGTTCTCGGTAGTTGGCGTAGAAGTCCCAGCTGGGTGTGGGCTTATAAGCAAGGTTTTCCAGTTCGAAATAGTTCACCACGCCCTTGGCTGTTGTGGGTTTAATAAATATTTCAGCTTGCAGGCGATAATAGGCCGGTAGTGCGGATATGATCGACCATTTGGCGAGTTTGTCCATTTTTAGCAGGTCTAATTGCAACTCAAAACCGCTTTCTGCCTTTCCATGTAGCATCATTTTTGCGCTTTGTACTAGCGCCCTGAGTTCATCACTGTTGCGGGTGCCGATAAAAGATTTGAATTTCGGCTTTTCAAACAGCGAGATCATTGACGAGCGGCTGATCACTTTTAACCAGTCTTCGATGATTTGGTTGGTGTTGCTGAAGTTTCGTTTGGCGAAGGCCTGCTGGCAGAAGTCGGAAAGCTTGGTGACGTTGTGTTTTTTACCTATGGCTAACATGTCTGGGTGTTGAAAGCCGCCTGGGTAGCGGCTGAGGAAATCCTGTTCGGCGAGCTTTAGACGTTGGATATGCATAACAGAACCTTGCGTTTACAGAATGTGTTCAGGGCTGATCAGAGCTTACCGAGATGATCGCGATCTAGGTTAACAGCTTTTGGTTAAGCGTGGACCGTTTTTGTTAGGCCGTCATTCATCTCCAGTTCACCCTTTTGTTCAAATCGCTTCTGGATAGTGCGCTATAGCCTGCCACCTGTGCTGAGCTTGGCGCAGAGTAGTGTAGACAGAGCTGTGATTTTGATGCATGAGCTTTCTCAACAGTAAGTTGTTTAAGTGATGGCCACTTTTGTAACCGGTAAATTTTCCGATAATCGTTGCGCCCGCCAACGCCAAATCGCCAATGCTATCGAGTGTTTTATGGCGCGCGAACTCATCGGAAAACCTTAATCCTTCTTGGTTTAACAGTTTTTCGCCATCCACCACCAGGGCATTTTTCAGCGAGCCCCCTTTGGCTAGGCCACTAGCTTTTAAGGCCTCTATATGCTTGGTTAGACCGAAGGTTCGGGCTGGTGCCAGTTCTTGTTTAAAGGTGTGTTCACCTAATTGGGTTGTGTAATGCTGTTGCCCTATGAGGGTGTTGGGGAAATCAATGTGCATTTCAAATAATGGGCTTGGGTGTGGCTCTAGCATTGCACTGGCGCCATTTAGTTCTATTTTTATCGGCTGGGTAATAACGATGGCTTGACGTAGGCGTTGTTGTGCTTTTTTACCCACCTGTTCGATAAAATCCACGAAGCATTTGGCGCTGCCATCCATAATGGGGACTTCTGGGCCGTCGAGTACAATGCGGGCGTTATCAATACCGCTCGCGTGCAAAGCGGCCAATAAATGTTCTACGGTGCTCACCCGCACGCCAAAGCGATTTGATACGGTGGTTGATAGCTGTGTGTCTGTGACTGTGTGCCAACGGGCGGGTACTAAACCCATTTCTGGGTGCACGTCTTTACGGAAGAAAACGTACCCGCTATCGGCATCGGCTGGCATTACCGTCATCACGGCTGAGAGGCCTGTGTGAACACCCGGGCCAATACAGCTAAAGGCATCCGCGAGTGTGTGTTGCAAGTCGTGTTTGGTTAAAGCTTCATCACGGTGGTTGGTCATCTCGGTCGCTCCTAATTAGGGCTTAAAACAAGCTGTGGTTGATGCATTCACTGTACGGATCGCGGTTACAGTTGTTTTGTCTGTTAGCGCCAAGGCCTTGTTGGTTGCTTGTCTTTTCCCGCCAAGGGCTTATCCTTAAGCCCGGGTTTACTTTTTGGCAGCCAACTGGATAGGTGTTGAAACATGAGGGGTTTATGAGCGCGACGACGCTGACGTCTTGGGCGGTTTTAATTTGGCAGGAATTGGAGTCGCGTGGTTTAGATGCGCGGCGTTATTTTCGAGCCTGCGGTCTGGATAGTGCGAAAATGAGCGAAGCGGGTGCGCGCTATCCAACGGCGGCTATGACCCAACTCTGGACTTTGTGCATAGAGCAGACGGGCGATGCTGGTTTTGGTGCCGCTGTGGGTGCGCGCTGGAATGCCACCACCTTTCATGCCTTGGGTATGGCCTGGCTGGCGAGCAGTTCGCTACAAGATGGCTTGGCGCGCTTTGGCCGTTACGGTCGATTGATTGCGGATGCTTTGTCCATAGATGTTAGCGAGTCCGGTGCCGTTATTCGCATGACATTAAACGCCGATGGACGCGCCCATCCAGCGGCGATTGATGCCGCAATGGCGGCGCTCGTGCGAATGTGTCGATTACTCGTGGGGGAAGGTTTTACGCCCTTGGCAATTGAACTCGTCAGCGTCACCGCAGAAAAAAGCACTGCTTTAGCTGACTATGTTCAGTGCCCTATTCATTACCAGGCCGTTAGTAACTGTGTATTGTTTGATCGCGCCGATGTGATGCGAAGTTTGCCCACGGGAAATGCCGCTTTAGGCCAAGCGAATGACGCCGTGGCATTGGCTTATTTGTCGTCTTTGGATAAAAGTCAGTGGAGTGCCCGGGTAATTAAAGTGATTGATGACGCTCTGGCGGCAGGGAAAGTCACGGAGGCCAACGTAGCTGAGGCTTTAAATTCCAGCGTGCGTAATTTGCAGCGCAAGTTAGCAGACGAGAAGACAAGTTTTGGCGCGCTGTATGAAAATCTGCGCAAGGAGAAGGCCAGTCAATACTTGGCGATTGGGAAATTGTCGCTCAATGAAATAGCCTACCTGCTTGGTTTTTCTGATCCTGCAAATTTTACCCGCGCTTTTAAACGCTGGTACGGTCAAGCGCCCAGTGTTTATCGCAAGGTCTTAACCGCCAGTCGGCAAGCTGCGCTGGGATCTCGTTGATACATTGATGAGCCCCTACTTATTTTAACAATGACATAAAAAGTGAACGCTATGATCGCATTAACCTTATACGAAACCCGTGTAATCGGTGTTCTGTTTGAAAAAGAGCACACTACACCAGACCAATACCCGTTGTCGTTAAATGCGTTAACCAACGGCTGCAACCAGAAAAGTAACCGCGAGCCAGTGCTGGAGCTGTCTGAAGTTGAGGTGCAAGACACGGTTGATAGCTTATTGAAAAAGGGCTTGGTCACCACAGTGAGTGTGGGCAGCCGGGTGGCCAAATACCGTCAGCGTTTTGGCAATACGGAGTTTGGTGATTTCAAATTCACCTTGAAGGAGCAGAGCCTGTTGAGCGTACTGTTTCTACGCGGCCCACAAACAGCGGGCGAGTTGCGTTTGCGTACCCAGCGGTTGTGCGAGTTTGCCGATGTGGCAGATGTAGAGCGCGTACTCGACGGCTTGGCCGGCGCGGACACCACTGCTTATGTAGTGAAATTGCCGCGCGAGCCGGGCAAGCGCGAGTGCCGCTATGCGCATTTGTTTAGTGGCGAGGTTGAATTTGAGTCTATAGCTGAAATAGCACAAGGGCCTAGAAGCGTTAGCCAAGCTGTTAGTGACTGTAGTTGCGTAGAGCGAGTGGCCGAACTAGAACAGCAGGTGAGTGTGCTACAAGAAGAAGTAGAATGGCTTAAGGCGCAGTGGCAGACTCTCAACGGTTGAATAAAACGTATAAAAAAAGGCGCCTATAAAAGGCGCCGAAGAAGACACACCCGAGAAAAACCGTTTAATGCAACGAAATTCTTTTCGTCACATTATTCTTGCAGCTTGCAGGGGCCCGAAGCGTCGGACCGGGCCATCCTGCTTGCAGCTGCGCCCACCTCACTCCAAATTATGCACATGGCTGCCCACGGGGCCGGAGAAGGCGCCGTTGTCGAACATGTCCCAGTTAATTGACCAGGTCATCACGCCGTTAAAGGCGGGGTAGGCTTGAGCGGGCGTTAAGGTGCCGCATTGTGTGCGCTTGGTGAGGCAATCCAACGCCCGGTTAATATCGGCGGTAGTGGCAAAACCGCTCGAGGCTGCGCGCGAACCGGAGGGTAAGGCTAAGCCAATTTGTTCCGGTTTTAGTGGCGCAAAATTTCCTGCGGAGCCGCCGGCGAGGGGGAAGCCTTCCATGAGCATTAACGCCGATGACACCATCATGTCCACAGAGCCGGCCGGATAAGCTTGACCGCGATAGGGCGTGGACAAACCGCCATTGTTGTACAGCTGCACGTGCAGCAAATCTAACTCGTTGCGCAGTTGATCAATCATGGGCAAGTAAGCGCCCCAAATGCCCGAGTAGGCCACAAAGCCTCCTTGCACATAGGGGTGTTCGGGCGCCATAGACAGGTACATGCTTGGGTAGCGCTGTTTCAGTTGTTTTACGGCGGCAATCAAATTATTGATCACCGGTGCGCCGTGCATTACACCGGCGCCAGATTCCAAATCGATATCGATACCATCGAAACCGTATTCGTCCATGATGGCGGCGGTGCTGTTAACAAAATTGGTGACGTTGGTGGCGGTGTTTAAAGTGACTGTGCCGTTTTGGCCGCCGAACGAGAGCACAACAATTTTGCCGGCGGCGCGTTTGGCGGCTATGTCGTCGATAAATTGTTGTTTGTTTAAACCGACATCTAAATTAAACGCGACCGAGCCATTACCGGCATCGTCGGCAAAGGCAACCACGATGACATCCCAGACGTCGGACACTTGAGCGATGCGCACCAGGCCAGAGCCATTGTCGAAGTTATGCCAGTAACCCACCAAAGCATGGGCCGGTAATTTGCCGCTGTTGCCGCCCGAGGATGAACCGCCGCTAGACGAGCTACTGGAGCTTGAGCCCGACCCACTAGATGAAGAGCCGCTAGACGTTGAACCAGAGCTTGAACCGCTGCTGGACGAGCTGCTTGATGAACCGCAATCACTCACTTGGGTCCAGGCATCTTGCCAGTGTGCGCCGGTGCCTGGCGCGTAGGCCCAGGCGGCATTGGAAGAACACCAGCCCGGAATATCGCAGCGGAATTCGTAACCGACATTGCTTACTAATTCGCTTATCGCGTAATTAGTGCCCGCAACGTAGGCATTGGCACTGCAGGTGCCGCCACCGCTGGAGGAGCCACTCGATGTCGAGCCACTGGAACTGCCGCTTGAGCTTGAACCGCTGGAACTACCACTAGAACTTGAGCCACCGGACGATGAGCTCGACGACGTACTGCCAGAGGAGCTGCCGGAAGAACTGCTAGATGAGGAGCTGCCGTCGCAGGCGCCGTCGTAACGCCAAACATCCCAAGTGCCGGAATGGGTGGCTGGGTCGTCGGCTTGGGTCCACCATTTTGCGGTGTAAGCATTATTTAAATGCTGAACTTTACTTTCGCCCAAATACACGGCGCTGCTACTCCAGCTATCGACATTGGCGCAATCCACTGCAAGCGCTGTGCTGGAAAAAAAGCCGACACCAATAAGCGTCAGCGTTAAAGGAATTTTTCTCATGACCTAACCCTCTATTAGTTTTTAATTCTTGAGTTGTTTTACTCTTTCTGGCTTGCTGCTTGAAGTTCACAGCTTGCAGCTTACAATTCACAGCGAGCAGCTCATCCAACGCTTTTCCTGTCAGCTGTAAACTGTAAGCTGCTTTTTATTTTCTGCGGTGGCCTTTGACCGCTGGAAAAAAGTTTCCCCGGTGTGAAGCGCAACCACGGCAGCGCGCGACCTAACCCGGAAAATAAACCGTGTTGCTCCATGTAGTTGGCGTAAGCCACGTACGCTGGGTCACAGGACAGATGTTTTTCTTCGGTGCGCGCGCGTAAAAAATAAACGCCGTTGAGTAATAAAAGCATGGCGCACTGGCGCAGGGTTTGATCGAGGCTGGCGGACACCATGAACGGCATAGAAATCATCCACCAAGATAAATTTTTACTCACGTAAGCGGGGTGCTTGGTGAATTGAAATGGACCGTTGGTGAGAATGCCGCGGTGGGTGAGGTTGGAAAAGCGAATGCCAAAGGCCATGCTGGCCCACACATAAATCATCAGCAGCGCTAAAATACCGGCGCCCCATAAGCCGTAGGCCCAGGGCGTTTGCCAAAACCAGTGACCCCAGGCCGGGCCTTGGTCGTATTGAATATATGTGCCGGAAAATAAACTCCAAAACGGTTGGTAACACATCAGTGCTACAGCCCAGCCGAGCAGGCTTGGCTCGGTGGAGCGGATGTGGCTGTCGAGTAAACGCAGGGTAAATACGTAGCCGACGGTAACGATAAGCAGGTCAATGTAGTACAAAAAATTAAAGGCAAAATCGAACCACTGCTGAAAGCCGCCGCTAAAGAGTTGGCTATTGCTGTTGAGCAGGGTTTCTAGATTATTACCGAGGTAGACAAACATCAGCGGTAAGAAAAACAGTTTAACCAGCCAGCCTAAAAATAGCTGGCCGAGATCGGCATTGGCGCGATCAGTATCGGTAATGGGCTTGGCCAAGACCAGACGGCCGAGTCGCCAGTAGGCGTCCTTTGGCGACTGCATGGCGCTATCGACAAAGTAAAAATAGGGAATGGCGAGTAAGAGCCAATAGGGTAAAAAAGCAAATAACACGAAAAAGTAATGCTGATAAAAATCGCCGTGGTACTCGGGCAATATCCAATAGACTAAGGCCACCAAGCCTAAGCAAGCGTAAAAACCAACGAGCTTGGTAAGGGTGCGCGGCCAATTGCCTCGGCGTTTATCCAGCTGTAAACCGGCCGAGCTATTGGTTTGCGGTTTTAATCGCCAGGCTTCGAGAATAATAATCGGCAGGGCCAAGGCTAGGCAGACTAAAACCGCCACTGTGGTTCGCACAGGTAATTCAAGGTTGAAATATTTTATCGCGGCCACGGCAAGCAGTGAGCACAGCAGCCCAATTAGATTGATCCAAAGCCGTGTGGGTGATTCTGGTTTGACAGTCGCGTTTGCCATTGCAAACTCCTCGAAAGGAAACCAGAGCGCGAGCGCTCTGGTTAATCAGCGAGTGCGCGTGCCGAAACACGCGCCGTGGGTTTTACTGATTGGTTTTTATGGCTTCAATCAATTCGCCGTTGGTGGTGTCGCCGCTTAATTCCCAGAAGAAAGCGCCGCCTAAACCTTGGCTGCGAATGTAGTTCATCTTACCGGCGATGGTGCTTGGGGTATCGTAGCTCCACCAGTTGTTACCGCAGTAGGCGTAAGCCGTGCCCGCGATTGTGCCGTTAGATGGGCAGGTATTTTTCAAGACTTTGTAGTCTTCAATGCCAGCCTCGTAAGTGCCTGGTGCTGCACCTGTGGCTGAACCGCCTGGCGCCGCTTGGGTAACACCGGTCCAACCGCGACCGTAGAAACCAATGCCTAAGAGAATTTTATCGGCCGGAACGCCTTTGCTCTTCAGCACTTGCACGCCGTTATCGGAATAGAAACCAGGGGTTGGAATGCCGGCGTAGTCGGTTAGCGCAGAGTGCGGTGCGGTTGGCCCATTTTTGGCAAAAGCGCCAAAGAAGTCATAGGTCATCAGCATGTAGAAATCTAAATACTGTGCCGCGCCACCGTAATCGGCTGCGTTAATTTTAGCTTCGCCAGCGCCAATTGCGGAGGTGACGAGCTTGTCGTTGCCGAAGCGATTGCGCAGTGCGCGCATCAAATCGGAATAACCGTAGAAGCCACTGTTGTCACAGCTTAAACCGCATTCGTTAGGGTATTCCCAGTCGATGTCGATGCCATCAAACACTCCGGCCCAACGTGGGTCGAACACTAGGTCGTAGCAAGAGTTGGCGAAGCTGTCGGCATTTGCTGCCGCTTGACCGAAGCCACCTGACCAAGTCCAGCCACCGAAAGACCATATAACTTTGATGTGTGGGTATTTGGCTTTCAGTTTGCGCAATTGGTTAAACGAGCCGCGCAGTGAACCGGCATCCCAGCTATCGGCTACACCGTCAACGCTATCGGCGGCGCTGTAGAAACGGTCGTAGTCTGCGTAGGCATCGCCAATCACACACTTACCGTTTTGCACGTTGCCGAAAGCATAGAGGATATGGCTAAGCTTGGCGGCCGAGCCGCTGGTGTCGATATTTTTCACATGGTAATTGCGACCGTAAACGCCCCACTGGGCGAAGTAGCCAATCACTTTATCACCACCAGAGGACGAGCTGCCGCCCGAGGAACTTGAACTGCCAGACGATGAGCTAGAGGTTGAGCCGCTTGAGCTGCCAGAAGAGCTAGACGTTGAACCACTTGAACTGCCAGAGCTGCTCGACGTCGAGCCCGAAGAGCTGCCGGAGCTGGAAGAGCCGCTGCAGGTGCCGTCGTTTTTCCAGGGGCCCCATTCGCCCGAGGTGCTTGGGTTGTCGCCTTGAGTCCAATATTTTGCGCTATAGCCGGTGCCCAAATACTGCACTTTGGCGCCGCCGTTGTAGATAGCGGTGGCGTTCCACAAGGGAATGCTGGCATCGCAGCTACCGCCTGAGGAGGAGCCGCTAGACGAGCCCGACGATGAGCCAGAACTGGTGCTGCCGCCCGAAGACGTTGATCCCGAAGAGGTGCTGCCGCCCGAAGAGGTTGAGCCGGACGAGGTGCTGCCGCCTGATGAGGAGGACGAGCTAGATGAGCTGCCGTCGCACACGCCTAAATTATTCCACGCCTCGCTCCAAGCCCAGCCTTGGCCCGGTGCGTAGGGCCCGCCCACGGTACACCAGCCGCTAACTTTGCAGCTGTAAGCGCTGGATAGATTTTGTACTTGCGCGCCGTTGGCGTAGCTGGCGCCGTCGCTGTATTGGGGTAAATTGGAGCAGTCTGTGGCATGGCCTTCTGCGGCGAAAGCGCCGAGCAGTAGAAGGGCCGAAAGTCTTATTTTCATGGTTAAATCCTTAGTGACTGTAATGATTTGAAGACAGCCGGTGGGTGTGCACCCACTCAGGACACCGGGTTATTACCTCAGTTACCACATAACGCGACGCCTGCGACTATCCTTCGCAGATCTACCTATTGATTGGCTCGAAGCTGAGCCGTACCTCTCGTTTTATTGTTATTGCTTGATCGTTTCTGACCGGCACGCCCTGTGCCTGGATTGCGGTAAGGCTAAGTGCATCCAAGTTTTGTTATGGTGATTGCCCGACTACTTGCTCGTTTGCAGCTATGCCGATGGACAACGTTGTCAAATCTAGTCTCCTTGATACAACGTTGTCAAGGCGCTTGTCGAGCCACAGCGAAGTTCAATGTCTTCCGCTAAAATCGTTAAAATTCTAAATATATGTCGATAAAATTCTCTAAAATCTTATAACCTGCAATTTATTGGGGTCGCAGGGCGCGCGCATAGATGTATGCATTTCGCGGAAGTGTGATGGCTTTACACTTGGTTAGAGGTCTAAGCGGTTCTATCGTACCGCTTATCCGAATTGTGGCTGGCGTTATATCGCGTCTTAACTTAGGCGCCGATGCAGTGGTCCTTGTCTCGCTCAAGTCATTGGCCTTGGTTGTCTGTGGTTTAATGGCGTTCACGTGAGTCTTGTAGCGCGAGTTGATAAAGCTGCAGGGTTAAGGGGGCATTTGTCGGTGGGCGATAACGCGATGAATTATTACGACCAACACAGTCTGCGCTTATTTGCCCAGTATCGGGGGGTAAGCGCCGAAGCCGTGCATGCCCACTGGCGGCATTTGTTGCCGCCAGTGCCGGGGCAAGCCTGCGATATCGGCGCTGGCGCCGGTCGCGATGCGACTTGGTTAAGCCGTTTGGGTTGGACCGTGACGGCGGTTGAACCTGCGCCCGGGTTGCGGGCTCTGGCGAGCGCGCAGAGCCCCGCGACTATTCGTTGGCTCGACGATAGCTTGCCGCATTTGTCGCGCCTTAAGCAGATGGAGGTGCAATGTGATTTAGTGTTAATTAGCGCCGTGTGGATGCACCTCAATCAGGTACAGCGTCACACCGCGATGGCCTCTGTTCGGTCGCTATTGAAACCCGAAGGCCTGTTAGTGATCAGTTTGCGTTCTGGCCCTGATGACGGGCGCAACTTTTTCCCGGTTAGCTTTGCTGAATTAAACGCGAGTGCTTGTCTGCATGGCTTGACCTGCGTGTTCGAGCAGCAGCAAGATGACATTTACGGGCGCGAGCAGGTGGCTTGGCACACCGCTTGTTTTAAAGCCATTACAACCAATAGCGATAATCATCATGACTGCAACAGCTGACATTAAGAGCCACTTCTTTGCCTACATCAGTAAAATTCGCTGGATTATTCGCTGGGGCTTAAAGCGCAATGCTATTCCAGAAAATGTCATGGAGCACAGTTGGGAGGTGGCCACCATCGCGCACGCACTGGGCATTATCCGCAACCGCATTTTTAATGGTCATGTGGATGCCAATGCGTTAGCTGCCGCGTCTCTGTACCACGATTGCAGCGAAGTCATCACTGGCGATATGCCGTCGCCAATTAAATATCATTCGTCTGCCATTCAGACGGCCTATAAGGCTATTGAGCACGAAGCAGAAAGTGAACTTGTGAGTTTGCTGCCAAAAGCATTGCAGGCAGATTTTGCCGCGGTGATGCTTGAGTCGCAATTGCCCACCGAGCACAAAAAATTGATTAAAGCCGCCGACACGCTATCGGCTTATCTAAAATGCCAAGCTGAGTTGGCCACCGGTAATCAAGAGTTCAGGAAAGCCGCCGAGGATATTCAGGGGCGCTTGGCGAGTTACCAATTGCCCGAAGTAGAATATTTCCTACAGGTTTTTGCGCCCAGTTATAAGTTGACCTTAGATGAACTGTTGAGCCCGAAACCTCACTCGGTGCCATAAATAATGATGGCCGTCATGCGCCGTAAATTAAGGTGATTATGCCGAATAATTTCAAATTCCTTGCCATTGCCCTCGTATTTTTTAGTACTTGTTTAGGTGCAACTTCCAATCACCATGACCTAGTGGCGGATCGCATTTTTTCAGGTGGCACTATTCTTACGGTTAATGATGAGCAGCCCCTTGTACAAGCCGTGGCGATTAAAGAAGGGAAGATAATCTTTGCCGGTGATCTTGTGCTGGCGAGAGCGTACGCGAACGACAAAACTGATTGGGTCGATCTTGCTGGCAATACCTTATTACCGGGTTTTATCGACGCGCATACGCACCCGATATTGTCGGCATTGATGGGGCAAACGGTCGATGTGTCGGGTTTTAACCATCGGAATTCAGATGCCGTGTGGCGTAGTTTGCGCGAGGGTGTGGCGAGTGCGAGTGCAGGCGATTGGGTGATTGCCTATGGCTGGGACCCGGCCATGCTCAATGACTTAGCGGCGCCGACGATGGCGCAATTAGATGAGATAGCGCCAAACAACCCATTACTCATTATTACTCAAACACTGCACACGGCGTTTGCCAATAGTCAGGCGTTTGCGTTAGCGGGCGTGACCAAGAATACGCCCGACCCCAATGGCGGAGCCTTTGAAAAAGATGCAGAAGGCGAGTTAACCGGCACCGTGATTGAGATTCCCGCCATCGCGTATTTTAAAAAGGTTACACCCAGATATCCGCGGGCAGCCTATCAATATTTATTAGAAAACCAGATCCAAGCTTATGCGCGTGCAGGCTACACAACAATTGTCGCGCCGGGACTGCAACCTCTCATGCCTCAAACCATTGAAGCAATTCAGTTTGCCACCGACTATATCGGTGCACCGGTTCGGTTGCGGACTTACCCGCTCGCACACACACTTGATGCCGCGAATGCGACAAGCAATGACTATGGCCCTCATCAAGGCAGTGAAAGATTTGCTGTGCTGGGGGTGAAGTTATGGATTGATGGCTCGCCTTATGCCGGTGGCATGGCAATGGCAGAGCCCTATCTCGACACAGAGTTAAGCCAAAAAAGCTTGGGTATTCCCACTGCGAGTCGCGGCCATTTAACCTACAGCGATGCCGAGCTGAATGCGTTAGTGCAGCACTATCACGATGCCGGTTGGCAAATCAGTGCGCATGCGCAGGGTGAGCGTGCGGTGGATCAGTTTTTGAATGCCGTCGCGCTTGCAGCAGTTAAGAACCCGCGCATTGATCATCGCCATCGCATGGAGCACCTTGCGCTTATCACCCAATCGCAACTAGCGCGCGCTAAGCAACTAGGCGTGACCACTTCGTTTTACATTGAACATATTCGCTATTATGGTGAAGCCCTCCGTGACTTCATTATTGGACCTGAGCGATCCGAACGGTTTATGCCACAGGCTTGGGCCTTAACTGCTGGCCACAAGGTAAGCTTTCACACCGATAGCCCGAGCTCGCCGTTGAATGTATTCAAGGCAATGCAAACTTCGGTCACGCGCACGAGCCAATTAAGTGATGTTGTGATTGGCGCCGATCAACAAGTCAGTCCTGAGCAAGTAATCAGGATGCTAACCCTAGATGCGGCTTGGCAAATTTTTGAAGAAGATAATTTGGGTAGTATCGCGGTTGGGAAAAAAGCAGACTTCACTTTGCTTAATGGTAACCCATTAGCGCAGCCTGTAAGTGAATGGACTGAGTTAAGCGTAGTGAGTACCTTCATCGATGGCGAACCGGTACAGGCTGATGGTTTTACGGTTAGAAAATTGAATTTACTGGCGAAAGCTGGGTGGCAAGTGGTTTTTGGCGAATAAAAATTTAACACGCTTATTTGTATAGGCTTGCTATATGGCTCTTATTATAGGTTTATAATGCAAACTGTTTATTTCTGACTGTTAATTTTTACAGGGAGTGTAACCTTATCATGGTAAAAGTATCCGTTGTTTTTTCCACGGCATTGTTGTGTGCAGGTTTATGTCAAGCTGAGCCTAATGAGCGTTATTTACAGGGCGTGGTTGGCTGGTTACAGGCTGAGGATGTTTGGCAGATAGACGAGGATACCAGTGGCGAACCCTTGGCAGCAGACTTAGGTGATTTGTTATATGGCGGCGGTGCTGTGCAGATGAACTTTGGCGACGCAGCGCTTGAGTACGGCTACGAGACTGGCGGTTTAGTGTCGTTTAAAAACGATACCAGTTATGTCGCGGCTGCGGGTAATAACGGCGGCGCTGTTGCGGCGAAGATTGATAATGAGTTTTGGCTGGTTGATCTTTATATGGGCGCTTACACCGGTATTCATCTGGGCGATCACTTACGATTTTATGCCAGTGCCGGGCCGGCATTGCTTATCGGCTCATTAGATGTAGACGATAGCGAGCCGGTGCCAACGCCGCAATCTGGAACTGTCGTGGTTTCCTCCGCAGGCAGGCACACCAAGGGCGCGTTGGGCTTTTACGGCAAGCTAGGTGTCGATATCCTATTCGACAGTGATATTACCCTTGGCGCTAGCCTGCGCCAGCTTAATGCTAAGCTGGATTTCGGTGATGCCGGCGAGATGCAGTTCAATCATCCGCAGTACTTTATAACGGTTGGAAAAAAATTCTGAGATTTTTTGCTTAGCAAACCGCAAGTTCAGCCCCCTAGCCTTACATTCTAGTCAGCATGCTACTTTGGTCTAGTCGCCATGCCCTGTTTCAGGGTGTAGCGTTTAGGGCGTTGATATAACAATAATTTCACAGCTTAATTTTTAGTAACGATGTAGATGAATCTGTGATTCTTTTCATGGTGCACGATAGATTTTGCAGACGCAAAAAGTCGTGCCTTGGTTAGGGTAGTTAAGATGAAGCAACGTCCATTCCCACTGTTTACTTTAGTTTCTATTCTTCTGTTCAGTTTCTCGGTGTTGGCCCAGGCCGCGTGCAAAGATAATGTGGTGCTGGTGCATGGTAACGCCGGCTCGCCCTCAGACTGGTCTGCCACTTATAATGAACTGCGTGCGCGAGGTTGGGCTGCCAACCAGATATTTCGCCCCGATTGGGGCTCAAAAACCTGCGCGGCTTGTAACAATCATAGCGGCTCCGAGGAAACGCCGGTAAAAAATGCGTTAAGTTCTGCGCTCGCGCAATCTTGCACGGGCAAGGTTGATGTTATTGGTCATTCAATGGGAGTGACCTTGGTAGCGCAGCAGATTATTAAGCTCAATATGGCGTCTAAGGTCGACGCTTTTGTGGGTATTGCCGGTGCCTACCGGGGCTTGATGTCCTGCGGTGTTTATCCTTTCTATGTGTACAGTACAACTTGTGGTGCACAGGGTCTTTCGGTGTCTAGCCCGTTTTTAGATTGGCTCTATGGAAAAACGTTGGGCGCTCGTGTTTATTCCATGAAAAGTTGGGTGGATCAAATTGTCTGCGGTACCGGCAGCTGCCTAATTTATGGTGTCCATTCGAGTCAAATCGCCGGCGAGACGCAGAGCTTTAGTTTTAATTACGGCCACTTCGGTTTGCAGAGCTATACCGCGACCGAACAAGTTAATCTCCTGTGAGTCTGTGTTTACCTCGGTTATCTCAGTGACCTCTTGGCGGCCCTTCGGTCGCCTTTTTTTTCGCTACTTTTCGATGCCATGAAGAGTTGCCCTGTTTGGTTTATATCCCGCGCAGGGTTGAATTTTCATTTGAAGACTTCGCGTGGCGGTAATCGGGCGACCGGTGGATGACTGCAGTACACCGCGTGTACTTATTGCAGTAGGTACGTTCGTGTTAGCCAGTGTTACCAATTGCCCGTCAGTTACCGGGGTTTTACCGGACTCCTTGGTCACTCTTTACTTTCAGTAACGATGACCGATCCGTCACAAAAAAGCGCACCTCCAAATTGTCTTTACCAGACAACCTCACTATTGTTTTTTTACATTCAAGCAGCTCGCGTGGGCGGTAACAGAGGTAGCCACGAACAACTTGGTAGTGCGATGTTGTCGATCGTGTGACTGAATTGTTCTGAGGATGTTGAGGCGTTTAGGCTCCGCAATGGGGTAAAAGATGCGCTCAGAAAAATAAATATAAAAATAAACCTCAAGTAAGGACGTGCAATGAAAATCAAACTTGTATTGGTGTTGGTGCTTCTCGGTTGTAGTTTTTCAATTCCCCAGGCATTCAGTGCCGATAGCACCGGAAAAACAAAATACCCCATCGTGTTAGTGCATGGGCTTTCGGGTTTTGACAGCATTCTGGCCGATTATTTCTACGGTGTTAAAGGCGCCTTGCGCGGTGTTGGCGCTAACGCTGTGTATACACCACAGGTAACGGGTTACGAAAGCAATGCCGCTAGAGGCGAAGAGTTACTGGCCTATGTACAGCAATTATTGGCCGTAACCGGTGCCGCCAAGGTGAATTTAATCGGTCACTCGCAAGGCGGGCCAACGGCGCGCTATGTGGCTTCCGTAAGGCCGGATTTGGTCGCCTCTGTTACCTCTGTGGGCTCGCCGCACTTTGGTTCGCCAGTGGCCGATCTAATTAAAGATTCGCCCTTGGAGGGGCCAACCTTGGCCATTGGTAACGCCGTAGGGGTGTTGTTGGCTGCGCTTTCTGGTGATACTTCGCAACAACAAAATGCCATGGGTTCGTTAGAGTCGTTAAATACCCAAGGCGCAAAGGCCTTCAATGCTATTCATCCGCAAGGTTTGCGCACTGGCAGTTGTAAAACCACGCCCACTTACAATGCCGGTTCTTGGTGGTGGCCTAACTATGTTAAAAATTATTCGGTGAACGACGGTGCGCATCAGGTGAATGGGGTGCGCTATTACTCCTGGAGTGGTATTTACACGCCGCTGTTCGACTCTAATGTGCTCGACTTAGCCGATGGGTTGTTGAGTGTTACATGGCTCGCCATTGGTGAATCTAACGATGGCTTAGTGGGGCGCTGTTCATCTCACATGGGCAAAGTTATTCGCGATGACTACACGCTTAACCACGCCGATGAAATCAATGGCATGTTTGGCTTGCGTGGGCTTTGGTCGTCTAATCCCGTGCAAATTTATGTCGAGCACGCGCGGCGTTTGAAGGCTGCCGGCCTGTAGCCGTTGTACCGGCAAAACCTCTTAAAAGTATCGGGGCTGCGCCGCGGCCCCAATACCTATGTTATTCAATGCAACGAATAGATTATGAAAAAGTCTCTCATTTTTAGCGCCTGTGTTATCACTGGTCTGGGTGTCGTTCAGTTTTTTAGCGAACAGGGAGCCCGCCCTTCGGTTGCCGAACAACCCTCTGTTAATGCCGCTGAAATTGTCTTCGTGGGCGAAAAAACACTGGCGCCAGAAGCCATTACGGCGCTGGTTGAAACGGCTTCTGAACCCGATCTGGCCTTTGCGGCCTTTATTCAAACCCTACCCGCATCCTTGGCCGGGCAGCCAGCGCCCGAATCCTTGACCGTTAATGACCAGGGCGAGTTGGTGGTTGATGGAAAAATAAGATTTTTATTCGAACACTACTTGTCGGCACTGGGCGAAGAGTCCTTAGATAATATAGTGGCGCGCATCCATCATGCGCTGCAGACGCAATTGGCAGGCGCGAATTTGGATAAGGCGCTAGCGTTAATGGAATCTTATTTACAATACCGAAATTATTTAGGCGAGGTAAAAAATGATTTTATTAGCGCTAACTCTGGCAAGGGGTATGAGTTGGCTCGAGTCGCGCAAATGAAACAGCTAGTGCAAGCCGAGCGCCTGCGCTTTTTTTCCGAGGCAGACAGCGCGGCACTATTTCTTCAGGACGATCAATACGATGACTACCAAATGCAGCGAGCGCGGGTTATTGCTGACCCACGGCTCACGCCCGAGCAGCAACAAACTGCCCTGTTGGATATCGATGAGCAGGCGCCGGACTGGATAGTCGCTTCTGAAACACAGGCTAGTCTCGTGGCGCGGGTTAGAGCCGAGGAGAAGGCGCTTGTTGCTCAAGGGGCTGACCCAGAAACCCTCTACAGCACACGCGTAAAAGCCTATGGCGAAGACGCGGCGCAGCGCTTGGCGCTGGTAGATCAAGAAAACCAACAGTGGCAGGCGCGGGTAGACGGTTATCAGATCGAGTTGCAATCGCTGCTGGCCAGCGGCGGCGGCGGGTCGGTGGATGCCGATCTATTGCAGGCCTTGCGGCAGGCGCATTTTCAAGGTCCAGAGCTGGTGCGCATTGCTGCGCTCGATGGCGACGCCGAGCTTTAGCTGACGGCTCACGAACCGAGTTGGGCTTATGCTGCGCGGGGACCGGCCACCGGGCTTGCGGCACAGCTAAGGCACCAGTCAACAGCTTCGCCAGTAGTTAAACCAACACTGCAACCAGTACCCAGTTTAGGTTGGTTGCGGTCCTCCTCGCCTTTTACCTAACGGCGCAGGGCAAAACCCCCTATAATCCCCGTCCGAATATGAAGCTATTGGTTTTGCCGAGGACGCCCTATGTTGTTTTCTTCCCTAGATTTAGCCCCTGATCTCCAAAAAGCAGTTGAAGCTTGTGGCTATCGGCAAATGACGCCCATTCAGCAGCAGGCCATCATTCCTGCACGCCGGGGTAAAGACCTGCTTGCCAATGCGCAAACCGGCACTGGAAAAACTGCCGCTTTTACCTTGCCGATCTTGCAGCAAATGCACGACAAGCCAAAAGTCACGCAGCCCAATAGCCCACGCGCGCTTATCCTTACGCCTACGCGAGAGTTGGCCGAGCAGTTGGGTGAAACGGTGAAGGCCTACGCGCAATTTCTACCCTTTAAGGTGCTGGCAATTTATGGTGGCGGCAAGCTCAGTGCGCAAGAGAAAAAGTTATCTGCCGGGGTGGATATTTTAATTGCTACACCGGGTCGCTTATTGGAACATCTGGTCGCCTGCACCGTGAGTTTGGCGCAGGTGGAATTTCTGGTGATGGATGAAGCCGATCGCATGTTAGACATGGGCTTTATCACCGACGTTACCACGCTGCTGCAAAATACCAATAAGCAGCGCCAGACCTTGCTGTTTTCTGCCACCAGCTCTCAGGCGGTGCGCAATCTCGCCAACAAGCTGTTGAAGAGCCCACAAATTGTCAGCGTGGCGAAACAGAATGCCACAGCCGATACCGTTGAGCATGTTGCCTATCCGGTTGAAGAGCGGCGCAAAGCGGAATTGCTGATCACCTTAATTGAAGAAAAAAATTGGTATCAGGTATTGGTGTTCACCAGCACCAAAGCCCAGGCCGACCAATTAATGTTGGCCCTTAAAGCAGAAAAAATTACCGCGGCTTTGTGTCATAGCGATATCAGCCACGGTGCGCGCCGGCGTGCACTGGCAGATTTCAAAGAGGGCAAAATTCAAGTGTTGATCGCCACCGAGGTTGCCGCGCGCGGCTTGGATATCGATGGCTTAGAGCATGTGGTTAATGTCAATCTTCCCTACCTGGCCGAAGACTATGTGCATCGTATTGGCCGCACTGGCCGCGCCGGTAAAAAGGGTCAGGCAATTTCATTTGTCAGTCGCGAAGAAGAGCGAGCACTGAATAATATTGAGCGACTTATTGGCGCTAAAGTTAAACGCATAAGCATGCCCGGTTTTGAAGTCACTGGGCGCGATCAGCTCATGGATAAGGTGGCCAAAGCCCCCGCTAAGCAGCGCAGCAATAAGACCAGTCAAACAAAAATCATTCGTACTAAAATTACCGCGGTAAAAGATAAAAAGCGCTAGGAAGGGCTCGGGCCAGGGGCGCAAATAATCACTTGGCAATGCGGGAGTAAGGCTGCTAATGTCAGAGTTCTGTGGGGCGAATGTTATTGGCGCCTCTTGGTTGAAAAACGTACAGTGAGGCGTTTATGATTTTGACTAACGAACTGCGCGATGAAATTAGTTTGCTGCTGCAATTTGATATGAGCAGCGCTCAAGCGGGGCTGAAAGTGCACAGTAATGCGGCGAGCGCTGAATCTGTCGCTGCCGCAAAGCGTCTGTTTGATAAGGGTTTGGTTGATCATGTGGACGGTGGCTACCTCACTGCGCTCGGGCGCGAAGCCGCCGAGCACTTACATGCTGCGTGTCGAAAATTGAACGTAAAGTAAGCTAAATAGTCTTAATACCCCTGATTTTATTAACGCTAGGTGTTGTGCTTAGCGTTAACAAATTGTTACTAGCAAGCCTCGCAAAGTGATACTGAACAGGCCTTAGGTTATGTCTTCTCAGAAACCCCCATCGAGTTATCTTCAGCAAGAAAAAGGCTATCGCGATCGCGCCTTAAAAATGTACCCTTGGGTGTGTGGACGCTGTACCCGCGAGTTTGTTTACTCCAACTTGCGCGAGTTAACCGTACATCACCGCGACCACAATCACGACAACAACCCGTCCGATGGCAGCAACTGGGAATTGTTGTGTATCTATTGCCACGACATGGAACACGCCAAATTTCACGAGCATATTCTCTATGGCTCAACCAAGCCCAAAGAAATAGCGCCGGCGACCCACAACCCTTTTGCCAATTTGAAAGACTTGATGGATAAGAAGTAGGCTTAGTGAAAAGCCTCAAGCCTCAAGCCTCAAGCCCCAAGCTCCAGGCCAAGGGTGACCGCTGTGGGTGTTTGAAGCTTGTATGTAAAGGTTGAGGCCATTTTTTGTTCAAGTAATTGCTATTATTACCTCGCGGAAACGCCTTCAGTGGTTGATCAAGAGAATAGGTTTTTTACGCAGTTTCGATTAGAACTATTTACTTGCTGCCTGCGAAGCCGATTCAATATCCCTGTCTTATTTAAGTAACAAGTAAACATTTGTTTGTTTTTTCTTTCTGTTTTTCCCGCTCGATCTTGTCTCTGCTGATCTATGCTTAAAGCGTCTAATCAAAGGAGTGTTCTATGAGAAAACAAGCCGCGCTAGCCGAAGATTCGGGCGACATCGATCTAACACCCATGTTGGATGTGGTGTTTATCATGTTGATCTTTTTTATTGTCACCGCCTCTTTCGTAAAGGAATCGGTGATTGACACAGATATTCCGGACCAGCCGCCAGTGACTGAAATCACTGAAACGCCATCGATAATCGTCGAAGTACGTGCTAACAATGAAATATGGATGGAGCAGCGGCGGGTGGACATTCGCGCAGTGCGCGCCAATATCGAACGCATGCATGCAGAGAACGCAGATTCGCCCGTGGTTATCCAGGCGCACGTAAAGTCGACTGCCAAAATGTACGTGGCCGTAGCAGATGCCGCACGCGAGGCGAAAGTTAACTCAGTGGCGTTAATGCCGGTAAGTGATTCTATTTAGATAAAGAAAAGCCATAAAAAAACCCGCACTTGCGGGTTTTTTTATGGCTAAACTTTTGCAGCTTGCAGCTTGCAGCTTGCAGCTTGCAGCTTGCAGCTTGCAGGGGGCCGAAGTGTCGGACCAGGCCCCCCGCCTTGCAGCTTGCAGGGACCCGAAGTGTCGGACCTCTAGCTCAACGAATGCCAAAAAGTGGCCAAAATGAGCAGTGGGCAAATCACCTTTACATAGAGCGGCCAAACTTTCCAAAACAAACTGTCTTCGATATCTTCATGACCTTCTTTGAGTTCTTTAAGCAGCAAGTTGCGCTTAAAAATCCAGCCGCAGTAAAGACAAATAGCAACGCCCAGTAACGGTTCGGAGTATTTGGTGGTGAGGTCGATCACAAACCCAAACAGAGTGCCGAAGTTGAAGATAATCAGCGCACTGATGGCAAAGATGCTCGAGCCAATGGCGATCGCGGCCACGGGTCTGCGAATATTGAAACGCTCGACCGCCAGAGATACAGGCACTTCTAGCATGCTGATAGAGGAGGTGAGCGCGGCGATGGTCATGAGCGCGAAAAAGGCTAGCGCAACGAAGCCGCCGGCGCCGCCCATGGTGTTAAATAGGGCGGGCAGCACTTGGAAGATCATGTCTGGGCCGCCGATGAGGTTGCCCGCTTCATCCAATATTGTGACGCCTGCGTGCTGTGCCACGTACATGGCGGGCAATATGAGTAACCCGGCAATAAAGGCGATACCGACGTCCACCACGGTGACGATGGCGCCTAAACGCGGCAGGCTGTCGTCCTTGGAAAGGTAGGAACCGTACACCAACATGGTGCCCACGCCGAGGGACAGCGAGAAAAACGCTTGGCCCATGGCACTGATGATCAGCGAAGGTTCGAACACCCGGCTCATGTCGGGCAGCAAGTAGACTTTTAAACCCTCCATGGCACCGGGTTGCGCGACAACGTAGGCAATGAGCAGGCAGAGCAGGCCCATGAGCACGGGCATCAAACGGCTAGACCATTTCTCAATACCGTTTTGCACACCACTGGAAATAATGAACAAGGTGAGTGCGGCGAAGATGAAACTGGAAAATAAGTTTCGGTCGATGGAGTCGGTGGTGAGCCATTGGGTAGCGGTATCGGCACTGACGAGGTCGGTGGCGGAGGCAAATAGGTAGCAAATCATCCAGCCGGCAACGATGGTGTAAAAGCTTAGAATCAGGCTGGCGACAATCACGCCGTAAAAGCCGGTGGCGCGGCCGATGCTGTTGATGATGGGTTTGTCCGACAGGCTACTAAGGGCGGTGACGATGTTGGCGCGGGCGTGGCGACCAATTACCAGTTCGGCCATGAGCGCTGGGTAGGCGAGTAAAAACGCTAACACTAAATAAACCACAACAAAGGCGGCGCCGCCATTGCTTGCGGTTTGGGTGGGGAAGCCCCAGATGTTGCCCAAGCCTACCGCTGAACCAGCGGCAGCCATGATAAAACCAAAGCGGGTAGTAAATTGACCTCTAGGTGCACTCATGAACGCGTCCATCTATCCGTTATTATTGTGTGAGTAGGTAATGGGTCTACTCAGTTAGGTATAGAACGGCTCAGCGGGGAAAATCCACAAGTTAACGGTTGTGATCTCGCACCACGCGTTGTTTTTCGCGGTTCCAGTCCCGTTCTTTTTCCACATTGCGCTTGTCGTGCTCGGCCTTACCTTTGGCCAGCGCGATGGCGGCTTTGACTAGGTGGCCTTTCCAATAAAGCGCGGTACAGACGCAGGTGTAGCCTTTTTGATTGACGCCTTCTTGTAGTTTGTCCAACTCGCGCCGGTTCAGCAGCAGCTTGCGTTTGCGCTTGGCGTCGACCACGAAATGGGTGGATACGGTATTCAGCGGTGTTATCAGCGCGCCGTGCAGCCAAGCCTCGCCTCGGTGTAGTTCGACAAAGCTATCCACCAGCTGGATGCGGCCGTCGCGCAGGCTTTTTAGTTCCCAGCCTTGCAGGGCAATACCGGCTTCAAACTTGTCTACCAAGTGATAGTCGAAGCGCGCCTTTTTATTCTGCGCGATGGTGTTGTCGAGGGGTTTCTTTGCTTTTGCCATAGGGGCGCGATTATATAGAGGCTGGCGACTGGGAGCCAGAGTCATCGGTTAATAATAAAAGTGTCGTGGTGGGTGCTGTGCGTGGCGTAAAGGCGCCGCTCTGAGGGTGACGGCACCTTGCTGAGGGATAAGCGTGTTTAGCTAGAAGCCAATGCTGGCTAAGAGCGACGCGCCGAAGAATTTGATCGCCACGGTATTGATGAAAATCAGTGCCAAGATGACGGGAATGAAGGTACCCAAAGAGAAGTGCATATAGCGCTCTAGGAACGAACCTTTGAAGCCGTCGTCACCGGTTTCGAGTTCGGCATCTAAGTTGTGTTTTTGCCAGCGATAAATCACGAACAGGCAAATGAGCAAGCCGTTGAGCGGCAGAATAGTGTCGTAAAACACGTCGTACACCACGTCGAATAAGGATTTGTTAGCACCGGAGTAGACGACAAATTCAGTCAGCCAGCCGACCATGCCGAAAGAGGCGGTGCAGGCGATGGTGAACAAAATCATGCCCAAATTTAAAACTAACAGTGACTTCTTGCGGCTGTAGCCCTTCTGGTCAACCAAACTTGCGGCAGGGACTTCGATGATCGAAACAAGAGAAGTGAGCGCCGCGAAAAAGACCAATAGAAAAAAGACACTGGCCACCACACTGGCGCCAAAGTAGCCGATGCTGCCCTGCAGGGCTAAAAATATTTTTGGTAGAAAAGAGAAGATTAGGCTAACCGACGAGTCCGATAGCTCAGTGGGGTCTGTTTGCGGGTTGAAGCTGAAAATCGCCGGCAAAATCATGAGGCCGGCAAAAAACGCGACGCTGGTGTCGGCAATGGCGACCATCTTGGCCGAGCTGGCAATGGAGCTCTGTTTGTCCATATAGGAGCCGTAGGTGATGAGGATGCCCATGCCGAGGCTCAAAGAGAAAAACGCCTGGCCGAGCGCGCCGCTGACCACTGGGCCAGTGAGCTTACTGAAGTCCGGAATGAGATAGAATTTCACGCCAGCCATGGCGTTTTCTTGCGTCAGTACAAAAATCACCATGCCGATGAGCATTAAAAACAGTGCCGGCATAAGAATTTTTGCGCTGCGCTCAATGCCTTCTTTAACACCGCCCACCAAAATGAGATTGACGATGCCAATAACCACGGCTAGGTGAATGAAGATATTGCCGCCGTTAATAAAGGAGCCAAAGGTTTCGGGTTTCGCTAGCTCGGCCAGATCGCCGGTGAGAGCGTTATACAGGTATTCAAATATCCATACGGTGATAACGGTGTAGAACACGGCGATCATGAATGGGGTAATGGTGGAGAGCCAACCGGCAATACTCCAAAATTTGTTGTTGTTGGTTAGGCTCGCGTAAGCGCCCAAGGGGCCTTTGGCGCTGTTTCTGCCAGCGGCCAGCTCGGCCATCATCACCGGTACGCAGATGGTAAATACAAAAATGGCGTACATAAGCAAGAAAGCCCCACCGCCGTTTTTTGCCGCGTTGACGGGAAAACCCACCAAGTTGCCTATGCCTACCGCAGACCCCGCTGCCGCAAGCACAAACCCTAAACGGGAACCAAACTGCTCTCTAGATGCCGCCATAATATGTCACTTCTTCATCATTATTTTTGGATGTGATTTGCGCTGCATCGCGTTAGCACGCGTAAATTCGCACCGCAGACGCTATCACTGTCACGCTAAAAGACGATCTTAACAGTCTTTGCCACAAGTCGGCACTGGCTTGAGCCGAGCGCAATGGCTAAAATACCCCGCTTAATTACAAGAATGCATTTTATGGTGACGATTGAGCGCAGCGCGCTAGTGGGTTTTAGTTGTGCGCAAATGTATGAACTGGTGAATGATGTGGCGCGCTACCCGGAATTTATGGCGGGTTGTTCGGGTGCGGAAATTTTGGCGCAGGATGAGCACACATTGACCGCGCGCTTGAGTCTTTCCAAGGCTGGGTTCCAGCACAGCTTCGTGACCCGGAACCGCCTGGAGCCGCCCCATGAAATGCACATGCAGCTGGTCGAAGGACCGTTTAAGCATTTTGACGGTTATTGGCGCTTTAAGGCCTTGGGCGATTTGGGTTGCAAGGTGTCTTTTCAATTGTGTTTCGAATTTGACAGTCGCTTATTAGCCGTCGCCGCCAGTAAACTCTTCGAAAAAGTGGCGTCGCAGCAGGTGGATAGCCTGTGCTTGCGCGCACAACAGTTATACGGCCAATAGGGGTAAACAGCCATGCCAGATAGAGATTTAATTCGGGTGGAAGTGGCCTACGCGCTACCTAATCAACAGAAGATTATTGCGTTGCTGGTGGAGCCAGGCACTACCGCGTTTCAGGCGGTGGTGCGCTCAAAAATTACCGACGTGTTCAGAGATTTAGATATCGAAACCGCGAAAATGGGTATTTTTGGCCAAAGTTTAGGCACCAAGGGCATGAAGCAAGCGCGCGAACACGAGTTGCAGGAGGGCGATAGGGTAGAGATATATCGCCCGCTGATATGCGACCCGAAAGAGGCGCGTCGCAAGCGGGCAGATAAGGCCAAAGATGCCGACTAGCCGTTTTTAGGCTAGGCAAGGGCCGATAAAAATTAGATAGGTTTTACTTCCGGTGCCGCGTCTGTGCCTTCTTGCACTTGGCCCTTCTTATAGTCACCCTCGAAGCGAGCAAGGTTATCGCCGTCGAAATACACGGTGAACAGCTGTTTTTGGGTGTCGCCATGGGGATCTTTTAAGGTCCAGATATAGTCCCAGCGCTCGGCGTGAAAGGTGTCTTCAATCAAGGGCGTGCCCAATACGAAGCGCACTTGGCGCTTGGTCATGCCAGCTTCTAGCTGATTGACCATTTCGTCGGTAACAATATTGCCCTGTTGGACGTAGATTCGGTAAACCCCGGGAAATTGAAAGTAGCCGCAGCCGCCAAGGAGCAGCAAAGCGCTTAACAGGCTGGCTTTGAGGGTAAGGTTGAAGCGGTTGGGCGAATACATCTTAGGGGTTCCACAAACTTGAGCGAACGGGGATAATACCGGACTCGCCAGACACTGCATAGAGGATGCTAGATGACATCGGAAAATCAAGAACTTCGCAAGGCCGGACTCAAGGTCACTTTGCCGAGAGTGAAAATATTGCAGATTCTGGAATCGGACGGCACCCACCACTACAGCGCTGAAGAGGTTTATAAGACGCTGTTAGAGCAGGGTGAAGACGTGGGTTTAGCCACGGTTTACCGCGTTCTGACCCAGTTTGAATCAGCCGGCCTGGTGACGCGCCATAACTTCGATGGCGGCCATTCGGTGTTTGAAATTGATCGCGGTGAGCACCACGACCACATGGTGTGCTTGGAAAGCGGCAAGGTTATCGAGTTTCATAACGATGAAATTGAAGAGCTGCAAAAGCGCATTGCCGAAGAGCATGGCTACGAGCTAACCGATCACAATTTGGTGTTGTACGTTAAGCCTAAGAAGTAGGATTTGACTGAGCTTAACCCTTGCGGCGAGGCATAGATACTGGCCAAGCTGCAAGCTGCAAGCCGGATGGCCGGACCCCGTAAGCACGCGTCGCAAGCCGGATAACTAGGCTCAGAGTCCGAAAGATGGATGGCCAGCCCCCGCAAGCTGGCCTTTACTCGATACTGTAATTCGCCCGTTTTTTGTGCCTCTAGCTGCCCACCATGGTGAGCATTTCTTTGGCGTGGGCGCGGGTTTGTTCGGTCAGCTCTAGGCCCCCTAGCATCCGGGCAATCTCTTCCACTTTGGCTTCACCTTCTAGTGCTATCAGGGTGGATTCACTGGCGCCTTTGCGCACCGATTTGCTGACTTGCAAGTGTTGATGGGCTTTGCTGGCCACCTGCGCTAGATGGGTGACACAGAGCACTTGGCCGTCTTTGCCTAGTTGCCGGAGCAGGCGCCCGACGATATCGGCTGTGGCGCCGCCGATACCAACGTCCACTTCATCGAAAATAAGTGTGGGAATGGTCGATTTGTTGGCGATACATACCTGAATGGCGAGGCTGATGCGCGACAGTTCGCCGCCCGAGGCCACCTTGCCCAGTGGCCGGTGCGGCTGGCCTGGGTTGGTGCTCACCAATATTTCCACTTCCTCTAGGCCTGTGGCGGCGGGGGCGATCTCGCTGATACAAAGCTCGACACTGGCATTGCCCATGGCCAGTTGTTGTAATTGTCGGTTGATGGCTTTACCCAGATGCAGAGCAACTTGACGGCGCTGCTGGCCTAGCTCCTGCGCCAGTTGCCGGTACTGCGCCTCGGCCTTGGCCGATTGCTTGGCGAGTAGATCGAGATCGGCCTCGCCTCCGTCCAGAGACTCTAGTTCATTGGCTAAGGCTTGATGTAACTCGTGCAGCTGCTGTGGGCTGATGCGGTGTTTGCGGGCAATTTGGTAGATCGCATCTAGGCGTCCATCCAGCCATTGCAGCCGCTCTGGGTCTGCGTCGAAGCTGTCGATATGGTGATCTATGGCGCGAGCCGCCTCTTCAATTTGAATTTGCGCGTTGATCAATAGTTGCTCGGCCTCGAGCAGAGGCTCGGATTTCTCTGGCAGGTCGCGCAGCAGCTGTAGGCCTTTATTGATACCGTCTTGCAGGCTCTGGTCTTCGCCCTGGCACAGGCTGGCCAACTGGTAGCTGGTGGCCATTACGGTTTCGGCATTGGCTTGAATTCGATGCTCGGCCTCCAGTGCGTCGAGTTCATTTTGTTCTAGGCCAAGCTGGTCTAGCTCGTCCACCTGGTAGCGCAGTAGCTGCACCCGGGCGCTAATTTCGGCGTCGTTAGACTGTCTTTTTTGCAGTTGCTCGGCGTAGGCCTGCCATTCGCGCCAAGCGGATTTCACCGCTTGATACAGGCTGGTATGGCCGCCGTAGTGGTCAATTAAGGCGCGGTGGTGATCTTTCTTCAGTAGGCTTTGGTGCGCGTGTTGGCTGTGGATGTCGATGAGCAGTTCGCCCAGAGCGCGCAGTTGGCTGAGGGTTGCACTCTGACCGTTGATATAAGCGCGCGAGCGCCCGTCTGCACTGATGGTACGCCTGAGTATGCACTCACTTTCCGCCTCCAGTTCCTGCGCTTTTAGCCATTTGCGCGCCTTGGGTAGCTTGGCCACATCGAAGGTGGCGCTAATATCGGCGCGCTCTGCACCGGTGCGCACCTTGTCGGCATCGGCCTTGTCGCCCAGTGTCATGCCGAGGGCGTCAAGCAAAAGGGACTTGCCCGCACCGGTTTCGCCAGTGAGCGCGGTGAGGCCTTGCTCTAGCTCCAGTTCGAGATGCTCAACAAGGGTGAAGTGATGAATGCTGAGGTGGGTTAGCATAGGAAAGGCCCTCCGATTAATGCTGTCTATTTATACAGTAATTATTTTGCTTTGCAATCCCCTGCGAAAAATCCCTTGAATGTGCGCGCCTAGGCCCCATATAGGCTGCAGGTATTAAAAAGCGGGCCGGCCGATGGGCCGCCGAGAAAGTGAATGGAGCAGACAGTGACGACCGAACAAAACCCACCTTTAGCTGACGAAATTCCCGCCGCCTCGCCGGATGTGGAAGTAGAGCTTGAATCGACGACTGGCCCAGAGGCTGAAATCGAGCGCCTACAGGTTGAGCTGCAGCAAGCGCAGGAGACCGCGCTACGCGCTGCAGCCGATGCGCAAAATACCCGCCGTCGGGCCGAGCAAGATGTTGAGAAAGCGCATAAGTTCGGCCAGGAAAAGATTGTTCAGGACATGGTGGTGGTCGCGGATAACCTCGAGCGCGCCCTGGCCTCGGTGGATGCCAGCGACGCGCAGTTTGCCACGGTGGTTGAAGGCTTACAGCTAACCCTGAAATCCTTGATTGACGGCTTAAAGCGCCACAACGTGATGCAGTTAGATCCTAAGGGCGAGCCCTTTGATCCGCAATTTCATCAGGCTATGACTCAAGTGCCGAATCCGGAGCTGGAGCCCAATACGGTGATGGACGTGTTTCAGAAGGGCTATACCTTGCATGGTCGTTTAGTGCGCCCTGCGATGGTCGTAGTTTCCAAGGCGCCGTAAAAATAGCGGCTAAATGCGACCTTTAAGGGTTGAAATTTCGCCAAAAGCGCCAATATAGATGACAAGACATTGAGGTCGGACGTTTCAGTTTGGCCTCGAGTAAACAGACAAAGTTGGTTGGGTAGCGCCCTATCCAGCGACAGCAAATTAACAGTACAAGTTTAGAGATTGGAGAATTTCCATGGGTAAGATCATCGGTATCGATTTAGGCACAACAAACTCCTGTGTATCTGTGCTCGAAGGTAACAAAGCACGGGTTATCGAAAATGCTGAAGGCGATCGCACAACACCGTCTATCGTTGCCTTTACCGACGATGGCGAAGTGCTGGTAGGCCAGAGCGCCAAGCGTCAGGCGGTCACCAACCCAAACAATACCCTGTTCGCGGTTAAGCGTTTGATCGGTCGTAAGTTTAAAGACGATGTGGTTCAAAAAGATATCAAAATGGTGCCCTACAAAATTGTTGGCGCCGACAATGGCGACGCTTGGGTAGAAGTTAAGGGCGATCGCAAAGCACCGCCGCAAATTTCTGCGGAAGTGTTGAAGAAAATGAAGAAAACCGCCGAAGACTATTTGGGCGAAGCGGTGACCGAAGCGGTCATTACCGTACCGGCCTACTTCAATGACTCTCAGCGTCAAGCCACTAAAGACGCCGGTAAAATTGCCGGTCTCGAAGTTAAACGCATCATTAACGAACCAACTGCCGCGGCTTTGGCCTACGGTATGGATAAAGTTAAGGGCGACCGCACTATTGCTGTGTACGACCTCGGTGGTGGTACCTTCGATATTTCCATCATCGAAATTGCCGATGTGGATGGCGAGCACCAGTTTGAAGTGTTGGCTACCAACGGCGACACCTTCCTCGGTGGTGAAGATTTTGACTCGCGTTTGATCGAATACTTCGCCGAAGAATTCAAGAAGACCAACGGCATCGATTTGCACAACGACGCCATGGCCTTGCAGCGCTTGAAAGAAGCGGCCGAGAAAGCAAAAATTGAGTTGTCTTCAAGCCAGCAAACCGAAGTTAACCTGCCTTACATCACGGCAGATGCCACTGGTCCTAAGCACTTGGTGATCAAGCTGACTCGCGCCAAGCTGGAATCTTTGGTTGAAGAGTTAGTGAAGCGCTCTATGGAGCCAGTGAAGCAGGCAATTGCCGATGCGGATCTGTCGGTGAGCGACATTCAAGATGTGATTTTAGTGGGCGGTCAAACCCGTATGCCACTGGTGCAGAAGTATGTCACCGAGTTTTTCGGCAAAGAGCCACGCAAAGACGTAAACCCCGATGAAGCGGTTGCCATGGGCGCTGCGATTCAAGGAGCGGTGTTGTCTGGCGATGTGAAAGACGTACTGCTGCTGGACGTAACACCTTTGACCTTGGGTATTGAAACCATGGGTGGTGTTGCCACGCCGTTGATCGACAAAAACACCACGATTCCAACCAAGAAGTCGCAAGTGTTTTCCACTGCGGATGACAACCAATCCGCTGTAACTATTCACGTGGTTCAAGGCGAGCGCAAGCAGGCGTCACAGAATAAGTCGCTGGGTCGTTTCGACTTGGCGGATATTCCACCAGCGCCGCGCGGCATGCCGCAAATTGAAGTGACCTTTGATATCGATGCCAACGGTATTTTGAATGTGAAAGCGGCTGATAAAGCCACCGGCAAGCAGCAGTCCATTGTCATCAAAGCTTCATCAGGTTTGTCTGACGAAGAAATTGAAAAAATGGTGCAAGATGCAGAGGCTAATGCCGAAGCCGATAAAAAATTCGAAGAGGTTGTGACCGCGCGCAACACCTTGGATGGCCTGATTTCAGCCACCAAGAAAACCTTGACCGAAGCCGGCGACAAAGCCACAGCGGAAGAAAAAACCGCTATCGAAGCTGCCTTGGCGGAAGCCGAAGTGGCGGTGAAGGGCGATGACAAAGCGGCGATGGAAGCGGCAACTCAAAAACTGACCGAAGCTTCCGGCTCATTGGCGCAGAAACTTTACGCCGAGCAGGCACAGGCGCAGCAGGCCGGTGGCGAGCAAGCGGACGCCGGCAAGGCAGCCGATGACGGTGTTGTCGATGCCGAGTTTGAAGAAGTGAAAGACGAGCAGAAGTAAGAGAATCTGTTAGTAGCTAAAAGCATGACGCGGCCGCAAGGCCGCGTTGTTGTCTGAACTCAGTTAAATATTGAAGTTAAACGTATGTCAAAACGTGATTATTACGAAGTCCTGGGTGTCGAGCGCGGCGTTGATGAAAAAGAGCTGAAAAAGGCTTATCGTCGCATTGCGATGAAGTATCACCCAGATCGCAACTCCGAAGATAAAAATGCCGAGGATAAATTCAAAGAGGCCAGCGAGGCCTACGAGGTTTTGTCCGATAGCCAGAAACGCGCAGCCTATGATCAATACGGTCATCGCGGCGTTGAGGGCATGGCTGGCGGCGGTGGTGGCGGTCAAGGTTTTGGTAATTTCTCGGATATTTTTGGCGATGTGTTTGGCGATATCTTTGGCGGCGCCGGCGGCGGTCGTCGCGGTGGGCCAGCCAGAGGTTCGGATTTGCGCTACACCTTAGATCTCGATTTAGAAAATGCCGTAAAAGGCACCACGGTAAAAATTAAAGTGCCGTCGCTGGTGGCGTGTGAACCTTGCGATGGTACGGGCGCCAAAAAAGGCACCAAGGCGAGTAGCTGTACAACGTGCGGCGGCGTCGGCCAAGTGCGGATGCAGCAGGGCTTTTTCTCGGTCCAGCAAACTTGCCCTAATTGCCGTGGCCGCGGCACGATTATTACCGACCCTTGCACCAGCTGTCATGGTCAAGGTCGCAAGGAAGAGACGCGCACCCTGTCGGTCAAAGTGCCGCCGGGTGTCGATACTGGCGACCGTATTCGCTTAACCGGCGAAGGTGAGGCTGGCGAAGCCGGTGGCCCAGCGGGCGATCTTTACGTGCAAGTTAACGTGCGCGCGCACAGTATTTTTGAGCGCGACGGTCGCAACCTCTATTGCGAAGTGCCCATTAGCTTCGTCGATGCGGCCCTTGGCGGCGAGCTCGAAGTACCCACCTTGGATGGCCGGGTGAAGTTGAAAGTGCCTGCTGAAACCCAAACCGGCAAAATGTTCAGGTTGCGCGGCAAAGGTGTGGTACCGGTGCGCGGCGGCACCGCTGGCGATTTGATGTGCAAAGTAGTGGTGGAAACCCCGGTTAACTTGAGCAATAAGCAGAAAGAGTTGTTGCGTAACTTTCACGACACCATGGGTAGTAGCAAGCACTCGCCGCGGCAGTCCAGTTGGTTTGAAGGCATGAAGAACTTTTTTGGCGACATGAAAATTTAATGGAGTCAGTGCTTGCGCTAGGCGTAACGGCATTGAATTCATCACAATAGATTGCAGGGGTATTACCCGCGTAATAAGGACAGAATATGACGGTTAGACTCGCCGTAACCGGCGCCGGTGGGCGCATGGGTAAAATGTTAATTGAAGCCATTGCCGCCGCGCCTGGCGTTGAGCTTACCGCCGCTATTGAGCGTGCCGGTTCTAGCTTGATCGGTGCCGATGCCGGCGAGCTTGCCGGTATCGGTAAGAATGGCGTGGCGGTGGTTAGCGACTTGCACGAAGTGGTTGAAGATTTTGATGTGTTGATCGACTTCACTGTGCCAGCTGCGACCGTTGAAAACGCCAGAATTTGCGCCGATGCCCATAAAAAAATCGTGATTGGCACCACCGGTTTCAACGAAGATCAAAAGGCTTACTTGTTAGAGGCTAAAGACGCGACGGCTATGTGCATGTCGGCAAATTATTCTTCCGGTGTGAATTTGTGCTTCAAATTGCTTGAATCTGCCGCCAAAATTCTAGGTGACGATTACGATGTCGAGGTCTATGAGGCTCATCATCGGCATAAAATTGATGCTCCCTCGGGCACGGCCTTGCGCATGGGCGAAGTCCTAGCTTGTGCACTCGGGCGCGACTTGGGCAAAGTAGCCGTGTATGGGCGCGAAGGCCAAACCGGAGCGCGCGAGCGCGATACCATTGGCTTTGCCACGGTTCGCGGCGGCGATGTGGTTGGCGATCACACGGTGATGTTTATGGCCGATGGCGAGCGGGTGGAAATCAGCCACAAGGCCTCGTCGCGTATGTCTTTTGCTCGTGGCGCCGTGCGCGCTGCCGCTTGGATAAAAAGCAAAGAAGTTGGCCTGTTCGATATGCAAGACGTCCTGTCTCTGCGCTAGTTTCCCGACGGCGGCAGCCCTCGTGCCGCCCGTCACCTCGCTTTAGTGTTCCCCTGTCCATAAGTACGCTTCTATTTGGTTATTTCCCGTGCCCTGACTATGCTCAATGGTGTTCGGCTGAGTTTCGTGTGGCTGAAAGTTAGTGCTATTTCAGTAAGGGAAGCTTTTGACGCGACAATTCATGTGGGCGAATACGATTCTGATGGCGCTAGTTCGGTGCTGTATCGCTTGGGCGGTGATTTTTCTACCGCTGAGTGCGCAGGCTGATAGGCTGAGTGATAACTACAGTGGCCGCAAGGCGTTAGTGAGCTATATCGCGAGCTTGGCAAAACATGTTACTTGGCCGGATTCGACCTTTCGAGATGGAAAAGATCCGATTGTCATTTGTGTTTTTGGTGCAGATCCGTTTAACGGTGGGTTAGAAGCTAAACTCAAAGAAAGAAATGTGGCGAGGCGCCAGTTGGCGGTAAGGCAACTGGGATCTGATCTCGAGGCTATAGGCTTGGGCTGTCATCAGGTATTTATTTCCGCCGGAGAAAAATCAAGGGTTAAAGAAATTCTCCATCGGCTCGATAACCTGTCAGTGCTATCGCTGAGTGATATGGAAGGCTTTGCGGCGGCGGGAGGAATGATTGGATTTGTGGGTTCAGGCAATCTAATTGCTATGCAGATCAATAGAACGAGGCTGCTCACGAGTGGGCTGGAAGTTGCGCCGGCGCTGTTAAGGTTGGGTCGTTAGCAGCAGCGCGAAAAGGTTCGGCCCAAATGGGCCGAATGACACAGTTATTGGAAGGTGCTTACTTAATGAATATGTTCAGCATGTCTTTGAAATGGAAGGTGTTTTTAGGGATTACTGTCACCAGCTTATTGGCGGTTATCGTCTCGAGCACCTTGGCCGTTAGGGCTGAGGTTGGGCGAGTTGAGCACACCATACAATCAGACACGGGGGATCTTGCCAAGATTATTGGCAATGCCACAGTCGGCGCTATCGCCTTTGGCGATGCCGCGTCAGCCAGAGATATTTTGAGTAGCTTGGAGCTGCAAACGCGAGTCATGAGCGCCGTTATTTACGGCGATAATGGCCAGCCGTTTGTTTGGTATGAGCGCGGCAGAAAAGGTTCGGAAGATTTACCTGCCATGGCGCCGCGATCGCCCGGTAATTTAGGTGTTAATACGCGGGATAATCGTGTTGATATCACAGTGGCCATTCAATCCGATGGCAATAAAGTGGGCACAATTTACTTGGTAGCCAGCTTGGAAGAGCTGAATCAAGCGGTGGCCGATGCCGTTTGGAGTGCTACGGCAACGGTCGTAATCATTGGTATTTTGGCCGTGATCATCTCCTTTTTCCTGCAGGCGGGCATTGTTGGCCCTATCAACTCGGTCGCCGAGGCACTGGAAGATATTGCCGGCGGTGGCGGTGATTTGACCCGTCGTCTGCCGATAAATTCCGATGACGAAGTGGGACGGCTCTCGACCGCATTCAACACTTTCGTCGATAAGGTTCACAACATCATCGCCGATTTCTCTGTCACGGCAACGGATCTCAACGCACAAGCGACCTCACTATCAGCGACAGCTAAAGAAACCGAGCGCGGCGTGGTACGGCAGCAAACTGAAATTCAACAAGTGGTTACCGCGGTGCGGGAAATGGCCACGGTTGTGGGCGATGTCGCCAGCAATGTGTCGCAGGCAGCGGCTAATGCCGAGGAAGCTGATCGGCAGGCGAATAACGGCAAGAGTGTGGTGTCTAGCACCGTGATAAAAATTGAAGGATTGGCGAGCGATATTAACGCCGCGGCCGAGGTGATTGATAAGCTGCGCGCCGAAACCGATAACATCGGCAGCGTACTCGACGTGATCCGTGGCATTGCCGAGCAAACTAACTTGCTGGCGCTCAATGCCGCCATTGAAGCCGCCCGTGCCGGTGAGCAAGGCCGTGGTTTTGCTGTGGTTGCCGACGAGGTCCGAACCTTGGCGTCGCGCACGCAAACCTCGACCCAGGAAATTCAAGTCATGATCGAACGCTTGCAAGCCGGCGCGCGCGAAGCTGTGTCGAAAATGGAGAAGGGCACTGGTCAGGCCGGTGAGTCTGTTACTCAGGCGGAGGAGGCCAGCCGTGCGCTGGACGCCATTACTGCTGGTGTTGGTTCTATTAAAGATAAAACCAATCAAATTGCTAGCGCCTCTGAGGAGCAGTCGGCGGCAACCCGCGAAATGGAGCGCAATATGGAAAATATTGCCGGCGTGGCGCGCCAAGCATCGGAAGGCTCGATTGAAATTGCCACCAGTACAGCACGATTGGCAGAAATGGCAGCGAGCATGGCCAAGATCGTGAAGCAGTTTAAGGTTTGAGGAGTAGAGCTTGCGTAAATTGGCGCAATTGCGCGTGGACAGCGCAGGCCGCTTTCCGTAAAATGCGCGGTTAAGTTGCTTATGGTCAGAGCTGGGCGAAAAGACGCCTAATCGGCCGCAGAGATGTTGTCTGAATAGACACTGTGAATAAGCGAGATGAAGCAGCTGCTTCATCTCGCTTTTTTACGACCTGCGGTGCACTCCTTAACGGAAAATGATGCGAACGTCGCACAACATGCTGAAAAGCATGGTTGTTTTGCTCAGCCTGAAAAAAGTCAAAATGCCAGCCAATGCTTAGGAGGTCGACTTGTCTACTGGTGCCCAACGTCCCGCCATACTCGTTCTTGAAGACGGTAGTATATTCCGTGGTTTAGCCATCGGCGCTTCCGGTTCATCTTCAGGTGAAGTGGTGTTCAACACCGCCATGACAGGCTACCAGGAGATCCTAACCGACCCTTCCTACGCACGTCAGATAGTGACCTTAACTTACCCGCACATCGGCAATACCGGCACTAACGCCGAGGATGAAGAGTGTGATCGCATTTGGGCCGCCGGCCTGGTGATTCGCGACCTGCCCATGTTAGCCAGCAATTTCCGCAGCGAGCAGTCACTAGAAGACTACTTAAGCGCGCGAAACATCGTTGGCATCGCCGACATCGATACCCGCCGTCTCACTCGTATCTTGCGCGACAAGGGTGCCCAGAATGGCTGCATCATGGCCGGCGACATAGATGAAGATGCCGCCTTGGCGCAAGCCAAAGCCTTCGGTGGGCTCAAAGGCCTAGATTTGGCCAAAGAAGTGACTGTGGCTAAGTCTTACACTTGGACCGAGGGTTCATGGGCGCTTGGTCAGGGCTTTACTAAACCGGATACCACCAAGTTCAAAGTGGTTGCCTATGACTACGGCGTTAAGCGCAATATCCTGCGTATGCTCGTGGATCGGGGTTGTGAATTGACCGTGGTGCCGGCGCAAACCTCTGCCGCCGACGTGTTAGCGCTCAAGCCAGACGGTGTGTTCTTGTCTAACGGCCCGGGCGATCCAGAGCCGTGCGACTACGCCATTAGCGCGATTCAATCACTGCTAGAAACCGACATTCCCGTGTTTGGCATTTGCCTCGGTCACCAGCTGTTGGCCCTAGCCAGCGGTGCCAAGACCTTGAAAATGAAGTTCGGCCACCACGGTGGCAACCACCCAGTGCAAGACTTGGACAATAAGCGCGTGATGATCACGGCACAAAACCACGGTTTTGCAGTTGATGAAACGAGTTTGCCGAGTAACTTGCGTGCGACCCACAAAAGTTTGTTTGATGGCTCGCTACAGGGCATACACCGCACCGATAAGCCGGCCTTTAGTTTTCAAGGGCACCCAGAGGCGAGCCCAGGCCCGCACGATGCTGCGCCCTTATTTGATCACTTTATAGAATTGATGACCGCGCGCGCCTAATTCGAGCGCGCTGTAACCCACGTATTTAAATATTTAGGATTCAGGCGAAACCACAATGCCAAAAAGAACTGACATTAAAAGTATCCTGATACTCGGTGCCGGCCCCATCGTTATTGGCCAGGCCTGTGAGTTTGACTACTCAGGTGCGCAGGCCTGTAAAGCGCTGCGCGAAGAAGGCTTTCGAGTCATCCTGGTTAACTCCAATCCCGCGACCATCATGACCGATCCGTCCATGGCGGACGCCACCTACATCGAGCCGATCGAGTGGCAAACTGTTGCTGCCATCATTGAAAAAGAGCGCCCCGATGCGGTGTTGCCCACCATGGGTGGCCAAACCGCGTTGAACTGCGCACTGGCGTTGCACAAGCACGGCGTTTTAGAAAAGTACAATGTGGAGCTGATTGGCGCCAACGAAACTGCCATTAACATGGCGGAAGATCGCGAGCTGTTTGACCAGGCTATGAAGCGCATCGGCTTGGAATGTGCGCGCGCAAAAATCGTCCACACCATGGACGAAGCGCGCGAAGTGCCGAAAGAGTTTGGCTTCCCCTGTATCATTCGCCCGTCCTTCACCATGGGTGGTTCCGGTGGTGGTATTGCCTACAACTGGGAAGAGTTTGAAGAGATTTGTACCCGCGGTTTGGATCTCTCGCCCACCAATGAGCTGCTCATCGATGAGTCGCTGATTGGCTGGAAAGAATACGAAATGGAAGTTGTGCGCGACAAAAACGACAACTGCATTATTGTTTGCTCTATTGAAAACTTCGACCCCATGGGGGTGCATACAGGTGACTCGATCACCGTAGCGCCGGCGCAAACCTTGACCGATAAAGAATACCAAATCATGCGTAATGCCTCGGTGGCCGTACTGCGTGAAATTGGTGTTGAAACCGGTGGCTCAAACGTACAGTTTGCGGTTGATCCGAAAACCGGTCGCTTAGTGGTTATCGAAATGAACCCGCGCGTGTCGCGTTCATCGGCGTTGGCATCGAAGGCAACGGGTTTCCCGATTGCAAAAATTGCCGCCAAGTTGGCCGTGGGTTACACCCTCGACGAGTTGCAAAATGAAATTACCGGCGGCACGACGCCGGCTTCGTTCGAACCCTCTATCGATTACGTGGTTACCAAGGTGCCGCGCTTCACCTTTGAAAAATTTGGCGAAGCCGATGCCCGTTTGACCACGCAGATGAAATCTGTGGGCGAAGTGATGGCTATTGGCCGCACCTTCCAAGAATCTTTGCAGAAAGCATTACGCGGCTTAGAAGTAGGCTCTGCCGGTTTTGAGCCGATCGTCGATCTGGCTGATCCCGAGGCGATGATTCACATTCGCCGCGATTTAACCACGCCTGGTGCCAAGCGTATTTGGTACGTGGCCGACGCCTTCCGCGCCGGTATGTCGGTGCAAGAAGTTTTTGATGCATCGTTTATCGACCCATGGTTTTTAGTGCAGATTGAAGACTTGGTTAACACCGAGAAAGAGATGTCATCAGCGGCTTTGACCTCGATAGATGCAAACAAAATGTTTGCCTTAAAGCGCAAAGGCTTTTCCGATAAGCGCCTGTCTGTTTTACTGGGCGTGAGTGAAAAAACCTTTAGAAAGCATCGCCATAGTTTGAACATTCGCCCTGTGTATAAGCGCGTCGATACCTGCGCGGCGGAATTCGCCACCGATACCGCCTATATGTACTCAACCTACGAGGAAGAGTGCGAGGCGCGGCCGAGCAATCGCGATAAAATTCTCGTTTTAGGCGGTGGTCCAAACAGAATTGGCCAGGGTATCGAGTTCGATTACTGCTGCGTACACGCGGCCTTAGCTATGCGCGAAGATGGCTACGAAACCATCATGGTTAACTGTAACCCCGAGACAGTGTCCACCGATTTCGACACCAGTGATCGCCTGTTTTTTGAACCGGTTACCCTTGAAGATGTGCTTGAAATCGTCGAACTGGAAAAACCCAAGGGCGTGATTGTGCAATTCGGCGGTCAAACACCACTGAAACTTGCCCGTGCACTGGAAGAAGCTGGCGTGCCGATTATCGGTACCTCGCCTGATGCTATCGATCGCGCCGAAGATCGCGAGCGCTTCCAGCAAATGGTTATCCGTCTCGGTTTGAAACAACCTTCAAATGCCATTGTGCGCTCTACCGAAGAGGCCTTGCGCGCCGCCGAAGGTGTTGGCTATCCGTTGGTGGTTCGCCCGTCCTATGTGTTGGGTGGTCGCGCCATGGAAATCGTTTATAACGAAGCCGAACTCAAGCAATATATGCGCGATGCGGTGCAGGCTTCTGATGATGCGCCGGTGTTGTTAGATCACTTCTTAAATAATGCTATCGAAGTTGATATCGATGCGGTATCCGACGGCAAAGAAGTGGTCATAGGCGCCATCATGCAACACATTGAGCAGTGTGGTGTGCACTCAGGTGACTCGGCCTGTTCATTACCACCTTACTCGCTGGCTAAAGACGTGCAGAACGATATGCGCGAGCAAGTGAAGAAAATGGCGCTCGAGTTGGGCGTGGTTGGCTTGATGAATGTTCAGCTGGCCTACCAAGACGGCGAGATTTATGTGATAGAAGTCAACCCACGCGCCTCGCGCACTGTGCCATTCGTGTCTAAGTGCATCGGTGTGTCTTTGGCAAAAGTGGCGGCGCGCTGTCAGGCTGGTCGCTCCTTGGCGGATCAGGGCTTCACGAAAGAAATCGTGCCCAATTATTACAGTGTTAAAGAAGCGGTTTTCCCGTTCAACAAGTTCCCTTCCGTCGATCCAATCCTGGGCCCAGAAATGCGCTCGACTGGTGAAGTAATGGGTGTAGGCGATACTTTTGCCGAAGCCTTTGCCAAGGCGCAGTTAGGTGCTGGCGATGTTATTCCAACTGAGGGCCGCGCCTTTATCTCTGTGCGCGACTTCGATAAGGACGCCATGATCACCGTGGCGAAAGAGCTTGCCGATTTGGGTTTCGACTTAGTGGCAACGCGCGGCACGGCGGCGGTAATTTCTGCTGCGGGATTAGCCGTTCAAGTCGTCAATAAGGTCACCGAAGGTCGTCCGCACATTGTGGATATGATCAAAAATGACGAAATCGATTTAATTATCAATACCACAGAAGGCAAGAGCGCGATTAAAGATTCCGCCTCCATTCGCCGAGGCGCCGAAGGTCGTCGTGTTTATTACACAACTACCTTGGCCGCTGCCGAAGCCCTATGTGTCGCCTTGCGGTTTGGTATTAATACAGATGTCCGTCGCCTGCAGGATCTGCACAAGAGGATTGTGGCATGACAAAATTTCCAATGACCGTTGAAGGTGCAGAAAAATTGCGCCTCGAGTTAGAACAGCTGAAAAAAGTTGACCGCCCGCGCATTGTGACTGCCATTGCCGAAGCGCGCGAGCACGGCGATTTAAAAGAAAACGCCGAATACCATGCCGCGCGTGAACAACAAGGTTTTTGCGAGGGCCGTATTCAGGAGATCGAAGGTAAATTGGGTAATGCCCAGATTATCGATATTTCAAAAATGCCGGCTGGCGATAAAGTCATCTTTGGCTCAACGGTTGATATTCTCAATTTGGATACCGATCAGCTGCAGACCTATAAAATTGTTGGCGATGATGAAGCCGATGTGAAAGCCAATATGATTTCTGTCTCTTCGCCGATTGCGCGCGCGTTAATCGGAAAAGAAGTCGGTGATGTGGTGCTCGTGCGCACGCCTGCCGGTGAAGTGGAGTACGAGATTGATGCGGTGCGTTATTGCTAAGCTTCGTTATCGGTAAGTAGGCGGCTATAACTAGACGTTTATAGGTAGATGTTTATAGGTAGATGTTTATAGGTAGACGTTTATAGGTAGACGTTTATAGGTAGACGTTTATAAGTAGGCGCCTTTAAAAAGGCCCGCACAAAAAAAGCCGGCACCAGTGCCGGCTTTTTTGTGCGCCAAAGATTATCATGGCGCTAGGTTAGCGCATGATATTGGACAGTTTTGGATTGGGCTCGCGCGCTGCGCGAAAGATCAGGGCGACCTTGCCGATCTCTTGCACCACTTCCGCTCGTGCTAATTTGCACAGCTCGGCGATGGCGAGTTTGCGCGATTCACGATCGTTGATGGCAATTTTTACCTTAATCAGTTCATGGTCTTCGAGTGCGCGCTCTATTTCGCCCAGTAAACCTTCGCTCAGGCCCTTTTCAGCTACCATGACAATAGGTTTTAAATTGTGGCCAATTTGGCGAAATTGTTTCTTGCGGTCTGAACTAATGGGCATAAAAATTCCTGAACTAACGGAGCGATGAATCGTGGGGCGCCAAGCGCAATGGTCTATTGTAACGCATGTCTTGGCATTCAGCCTCGTCTTCCTGCGTGAGCAGGTTAGGTTTTTCGGGCCTCGCTTGGCGTGCTAAATGTTAAGGGTGCTTGCAATTGACCATTCGAGCCCAATATAAGTGAAACAGCACAAAATTTACGACAAACCGGCATTTACAGTGATCTGAACCTGTATCATGCTGGTAATAGACTGTGTATCCGGGTTGTGAGCGGCGCCAAAGTTCATGGCTGACTTTAAGATGTGAGGGTAACCCTTTGAATGATATGGCAAAAAATCTAGTTCTGTGGCTCATCATCGCCGTGGTGCTGTTGTCGGTGTTCCAGAACTTTAATAGCCCCAGCGCCAAGGAAACACTTCCTTATTCGAACTTCGTCATGGAAGTTCAAGCTGACCGGGTGAAAGAGGTCAATATTGATGGCTTGATCATTCAGGGTACGCGCTCCGATGGCACCCGCTTCGAGACGGTGCGCCCGCAGCTGATGGACGGCAAGTTGATGGATGACCTGCTCAACCATAATGTTGTGGTTGAAGGCCAAAAGCCCGAGCAAGCTGGCTTTTGGCAGCAGCTGTTTTTCGCCAGCTTCCCCATTCTGTTAATTATTGCCGTGTTCATGTTTTTCATGCGCCAAATGCAGGGTGGCGCCGGTGGTAAGGGCGGCCCGATGAGCTTTGGCAAGAGCAAGGCGCGTTTGCTGGGTGAAGATCAGATCAAGACCACTTTTGCCGATGTGGCTGGTGTCGATGAAGCCAAAGAGGAAGTGCAAGAGCTGGTTGAGTTTTTGCGCGACCCGAGCCGCTTCCAGCGTCTAGGCGGTCAAATCCCTCGCGGCGTGTTGATGTCTGGCCCGCCGGGTACTGGTAAAACTCTCTTGGCCAAAGCCATTGCCGGTGAAGCCAAGGTACCTTTCTTCTCTATTTCAGGTTCCGATTTCGTCGAAATGTTCGTCGGTGTTGGCGCCTCGCGCGTGCGCGATATGTTCGATCAAGCCAAAAAGCAGGCGCCCTGTATTATATTTATCGATGAAATCGATGCTGTGGGTCGTCACCGTGGCGGCGGCCATGGCGGTGGTCACGACGAGCGCGAGCAAACCTTGAACCAGCTGTTGGTGGAGATGGATGGCTTCGAAGGTAATGAAGGCATCATCGTGATGGCGGCGACCAACCGCTCCGATGTACTCGATAAAGCGTTGTTGCGTCCCGGTCGCTTCGATCGCCAAGTGTTTGTCGGTTTACCTGACATTCGCGGTCGCGAGCAGATCCTTAAAGTGCATATGCGCAAAGTGCCGCTCGATGAAAAGGTGGAAGCATTAATTATCGCCCGTGGTACCCCAGGTTTTTCTGGTGCCGATCTCGCTAATTTAGTTAACGAGGCCGCGCTGTTTGCCGCTCGCGCCAATAAGCGCGTGGTTACCATGGAAGAGTTTGAAAAGGCGCGCGATAAAATCACCATGGGTGCCGAGCGCAAGTCCATGGTGATGTCGGAGAAAGATAAGTTAATGACGGCCTACCACGAAGCGGGTCACGCCATCATTGGTTACCTGATGCCCGAGCACGATCCTGTGCATAAGGTCACCATCATTCCCCGCGGCAATGCGCTTGGCGTTACCATGATTTTGCCCGAGGAAGATAAGAACAGCTCCAGCCGTCGCTACTTATTAAGCCGCATTGCCATGGCCTATGGCGGTCGCGCAGCGGAAGAAATTGTTGGCGGCCCGGATCAAGTGTCTACCGGTGCTTCTAGCGATATCCGCATGGCCAGTCACTACGCTCGTAACATGGTGATGCGTTGGGGCTTGTCAGATAAGCTCGGCCCCTTGTTATACGGTATTGAAGAGGGTTCTTACCCCGGCACGGGTTCAAACAATTACTCACCCGCTACGGCCTTAATTATCGATGAAGAAATTAAGCGCATTAGCGACGATTGCTATAAAACCGCCATGGACACCTTGCTCGCCAATCGCGATATTCTTGAGGCCATGAAAGATGCGCTGATGGAGTATGAAACCATTGACTCCGAGCAGGTGGACGACCTGATGCAGCGCCGTAAAGTGCGACCGCCGAAGGAGTGGGATGACAATGACTTTATCGGCCGGATGAAGGGTGGTTCTGGCGACAAGAAAGATGAGGGCAAGCCGGATAGTCCTATCGGTGGGCCTGCGAAGGAACATTGATTTCCTTCCGATGCTAGAAAAAGGCCGGTTTTACCGCAATGCTGTTCACTTAAGCAATTGAATTAGAGCAGGGCTTTGTAGAAAATCCGGTGATGGGAACATCATCGGATTTTTTTATGGACTTTCAGAGAGATCTGCTCGACCTAAGTGACCTCTTTAACTTCTCTGACGTTAGCTCATTCACGCAAAACATACCTATCGAGTGGATTGAGTCTGCACTGCGCTTGAGTGCCTCCGCGACGATTAGACGACGCCGACTACCATCAGACCAAGTGCTCTGGCTTGTCTTAGGTATGGCGATGTTTCGCAATGAACCTGTGCATGAAGTGGCTAGACGTTTAAATATATGCGCACAAGGCCTGGCCTCTGACAGTCTGTTAGCTCGAAGTGGTGTCACTAATGCCCGGAAACGACTGGGCTCCGAGCCCGTAGAGTGGTTGTTTCGACAAACAGGTACGCACTGGGGGCGCGAACGCTATTCGGAAGATGAATGGAACGGTTTGAGGGTGATGGCGGTAGATGGGGCGCTATTTCGCACCCAGGATACACCAGAGCTTCGAGAGCACTTTGGTTCGGGTAATACGTCATCTACGCGGCAAACGCCGTTTCCCATGTTGAGACTTGTCGCCTTGATGAACGTGCGCTCTCATATCATGGTTGACGCTCAAATTAGTCCTTATCGTCGAGGCGAAATCCCACTTGCTGAGACCTTCTTATCAAGCATTCCGGAAAGCTCTGTGACCTTGTTTGATAAAGGTTTTTGGAGTGCAAACTTCATGCTAACACTCAGCCAGCAAGGCTCTGACCGCCACTGGCTAATACCAGAGAGAAAAGGGCTCGTACATGAAGTCATTGAAACCTATGGCGATGGTGATGAGCTTATTCAAATGAAGGTTTCCCCACAGGCTAGAAAGAAGAATCCCGAGCTGCCAGAAACATGGCAGGCTCGAAGAGTTACTTACAAGGTCAAGTCTGGTGTTAAATCGGTGATGACCTCTTTACCTGTTGAGAGATTCAGCGCGGCTCACATCTCAGAGCTTTACAAAGAGCGATGGGAAATAGAGCTTGGATTCCGAGACATCAAAAGCGCTATGCAAAACAATGCGATTACGTTGCGAAGTAAGAAAGTTGATCTGGTGTACCAAGAGCTCTGGGGGTTGTTACTGAGCTACAACATAATTAGGCGGGAAGCCTCGATGGCGGCGGTAAGTTTTGATCGCGCCCCGTCTGAAATCCGCTTCAAACCGGTATGTGATTATATAGCGGTTCAGTTGATTGTGATGGCGGCTTCTAATCCTATATCTGGAACGGGTCGACGACTGTCAGAGCTGAGGTCAGGTATTGGCAGCCTGTTTTTAGAGAGGCGTCCGAGGCCAACAACCCCTCGGACCGTTAAAATATCAAAGACCCGATACCCAGTAAATCGCAATGCCGCTCCTCTTAAGTGAACAGCATTGCGGTTTTACCGGTCTTTTTTTTTAATCAATTAAAAGACGTTTTTATGAGTAAGTTAGTCGCCTTCGGGCAAAAAAGCCTCGATCTGAATCGGCCTCAGATCATGGGTATTCTCAATATTACGCCCGACTCTTTCAGTGATGGCGGGCGCTTTTTTGCCGGTGAACTAGATCTCGATAAAGTCTTACAGGTCGCCGAGCAAATGCTTGCCGATGGCGCCAACATGCTCGATATCGGCGGCGAGTCGACCCGCCCAGGGGCGGAATCGGTCGGTGTGCAGCAGGAGATGGATCGCGTGTTGCCGGTGGTGCAGGCCATTGCCACTCGCTTTGATACGGTGATTTCCGTCGATACCAGCACGGCCAGCGTCATGACCGCTGCGGCCGCCGCTGGTGCGGGATTAATTAATGATGTGAGGGCGCTGCAGCGCCCAGGTGCGCTCGAGGCCGCAGCGGCCACGGGTTTGCCGGTGTGTTTGATGCATATGCGGGGCGAGCCAAAGGTGATGCAGCATGGGCCTCAGTATGGCGATGTGGTGAGCGACGTGCGGGCATTTTTAGCTCAGCGTATTCAGGCATGCACGGCGGCCGGCATTGCGCGCGATCAATTAATCCTCGATCCGGGTTTTGGCTTCGGTAAAACCTTGGCGCATAACATCGACTTGTTTAGAGCGCTGCCGGAATTCGCGAAAGACAGCTTGGTGCTGGTGGGTGTGTCCCGTAAATCCATGGTTGGTGATATCTGCCAACGCGGTATTGAGCAGCGTCTTCCTGGCAGTTTGGCTTTGGCCTTGCTGGCGGCGCAGTCTGGGGCGTCGATCCTGCGCGTGCACGATGTGGCGGAAACTGCCGACGTATTGCGCGTGCTCGACGCGGTGCGCTCGCACTGAGATTGTTACCGCTGCCCGCCTAAACTGGTTTAAAATGCCGTGAATTTGAATTTGGTTAGGCTGCGCTTAACCGCATGGACGCTGATTGAGGTTTTCTCCCTATGACACGCAAATATTTTGGTACCGATGGCATTCGTGGCGCTGTCGGTGAATACCCCATTACCCCGGATTTTATGCTTAAGCTGGGTTGGGCCGCGGGCCATGTGTTGGGTGAGCGCTTCGATGGCCCCAAGCAGATTTTAATCGGTAAGGACACGCGCATCAGCGGCTATATGTTTGAGTCTGCATTGCAGGCCGGCCTGATTAATGCCGGTGTGGATGTGGGTTTGTTGGGGCCTATGCCAACGCCTGCCATCGCCTATTTGACTCGCACCTTTCAGGCGCAAGCGGGTATCGTCATCAGTGCCTCGCACAATCCCTTTGGCGATAACGGCATTAAGTTCTTCAGTGGCGCCGGCACTAAGTTGCCCGATAGCGTCGAATTAAAAATTGAGCAGATGCTAGACGTGCCCATGACTACCTCGGAGCGGCTTGGCAAGGCGCGTCGCATCGCTGACGCCGCCGGTCGCTACATCGAATTCTGTAAGGGTACCTTGCCCTGGGGCTTTAGCCTCCAAGGCTTAACCATTGTGGTCGACTGCGCCAATGGCGCCACTTACCATGTTGCGCCCGATGTGTTTAGAGAGCTGGGTGCCAAAGTCGTGCCCATTGCCAATGACCCCAATGGCACCAACATCAACCGCGCCTGTGGCTCCACCAAGCCCGATGTGTTGCGTGAGAAGGTGATGGAGTTGGGCGCCGATTTGGGTGTTGCCTTCGATGGTGATGGCGATCGCGTGTGTTTTGTTGATCATCGCGGTCAGATCATCGATGGCGATGAAATACTATTTATCATAGCCGCCCATCGCTTAGAGCAAGGCAAAGACTGCCCCGGTGTGGTCGGTACCTTGATGAGCAACTTTGGTTTTGAGCTGGGTCTAAAAGACCTTGGTATCAAGCTAATCCGTGCCGATGTCGGTGATCGCTACGTGATAGAGGCAATGCGTAAACACGGCTGGGATCTCGGTGGCGAATCCTCCGGCCATATTATCTGCGGTGATTTGACCACCACCGGCGACGGGATTGTAGCCGCGCTGCAGGTGCTATTGGCGATGGTGTCCACCGGCAAGGGCTTGCACGAGCTTAAGTCGGCCATGACAAAATGCCCGCAAACCATGATTAACGTGCGCTTGAAGGATAAGTCGTTGCTGGCCAGCAATGTGCGAATTAAAACCGCTGTGCAGGAGGTTGAGTCGACCTTGGCCGGAAAGGGGCGGGTGCTGCTCAGGCCTTCCGGCACCGAGCCAGTGGTTCGCGTTATGATTGAGGGCGACGACGCCGCGCTCGTCAAGAAGTTAGCCACTGAGCTGGCGGCGCTGGTGCAGGAAGAAATTGGCGCTTAGTTGCCAATTAAACTTGGCAAGAGATTGAAATGTAAGGCGAAAAGCCGTTGTACTTGAGCGGCGACTTCGCTACCATTGGCGCCCGCTGAATCGAGGGTCTTTTTAAGCCTCCCGATAAGCGCGCTAAAATACATCGGACAGCAGTACGGGACGGTTTTATGCGGCGTCAGCTCGTAATGGGTAACTGGAAGATGAATGGCTCGAGAGCCGCTAACGAGCAGTTAGTGTCGACCTTTTTGAGCCTGTGGCAAAGTGTTGAAGGGCTTGAGGTTGCATTTGCACCGCCGGCCGTCTACCTGCCCCAAGTTGCGGCATTGCTGGCGAGCAGCAAGGTGGTTTTAGCGGCGCAAGACGTCAGTGCGCATGTTGATGCTGGTGCCTTTACCGGTGAGTTATCGGGTGCAATGTTGGTGGATATTGGTTGCCAATACGCCATTGTTGGTCACTCTGAACGCCGTGCTTATCATGGTGAATCAGATCAGCAAGTTGCGGCTAAAGCCTTGGCTTGCTTGGCCATAGGTTTGACCCCCGTAATTTGTGTTGGTGAATCGCTGGCGCAGCGCGAGTCAGACGAGACCTTGGCGGTAATAGGGTCGCAGCTGGACGCGGTACTGAATGTACTGGAACCTGCCCAGCTAAAGAATATTGTTATTGCCTATGAGCCGGTTTGGGCAATAGGTACAGGTAAGACAGCGAGCCCTGAGCAAGCCCAAGCGGTGCACCATTTTATTCGGGCGCGCCTAGGTGAGCAGGGTGCTGTGGTTAGATTGCTCTATGGTGGCAGCGTAAAAGCGTCTAATGCCGAAGAGTTGTTCGCGCAAGCGGATATAGATGGAGCCCTTGTGGGTGGAGCCGCATTACATGCGGAAGAATTTTTTCAAATTTGCCAGGCCGCTTTTTAATTAGCTTTGCTGTGGTGAATAAGTAAGAGACCGTTATGGAACAGTTGATTATTATCGTACACGTGTTGGCTGCATTGGCCATCATTGGTCTCATTCTGCTACAGCAGGGTAAAGGTGCAGAGGCTGGCGCGTCCTTCGGCGGCGGTGCTGCGCAAACGGTATTTGGCAGCAAGGGCACGGGTAACTTTTTCTCCCGTGCAACCGGTATTTTCTCTTTGATCTTTTTTGTTACCAGCTTTGGTTTGGCGATCGTTGCTAAAAATAAGGCTGAAGTTCAGGCTAACGTGGGAATTCCTGCGGTAGTTGAGCAAGTGTCACCCGATTTGGGCGCAGAAGTTCCCGTGGTTGATGACGCACCTTCTGATGTACCTGAAGTTCCAGAGCAATAAGGAGCTTTAGTCTTAGAGTTTTAGCCCAAGTGGTGAAATTGGTAGACACGCTATCTTGAGGGGGTAGTGACGCAAGTCGTGCCGGTTCAAATCCGGCCTTGGGCACCAATACGAAAAAACCCGCGTTTACGCGGGTTTTTGCTTTTTGTTAGGCCGGATTACATCCGGGTGGATAGCGCGCGTCCTGCGCGCCACCCTTCGGGCCGCGTTGCGGTCCTCATTTGCTCCGGGCAAATGAGTGGGGTAAAAAAAGCTGCAAGCTGCAAGCTTCAAGCCTCAAGCAAAAGCAAAAACAAAAATAGTTCTTGCGGGTATAAATATCTAAGCGCAAGCATAATTGCTTGTAGCTTGTAGCTTGTAGCTTGTAGCTTGTAGCTTGTAGCTTGTAGCTTGTAGCTTGTAGCTTGTAGCTTGTAGCTTGTAGCTTGTAGCTTGTAGCTTGTAGCTTGCAGCTTGCAGGGGGCGGCCCTCCGTCTTGCAGCTTCCAGCCATCTCTCTTGCGGCCCGTCTTGCAGCCCCCCTTTGCGCTGCTATTTCGACCATAAAGCTGGAAAACTACGCTAAGTATCTGTTTTTATAAAATAAACTCAAATACCCCTTGACCGACTATAGGTGCGTCCCTATAATTCGCGGCCTTGGTTGAGCGGTCACGCGGAATCAAGTTGTTGATGCGGGGTGGAGCAGCCTGGTAGCTCGTCGGGCTCATAACCCGAAGGTCGTTGGTTCAAATCCAGCCCCCGCTACCAATTTTGAAGTTTGGTACCCGTAGTGTCACTGGGTTATAGTGTGCTACAAATGGCCGGCAATGCCGGGCGAAGGCCGAATTACCAGAATCGGCTTTTGGCTATCGAACTGCGCCTTACGGCGTGCCGAGAAGCCCCTAAATGGGGTTTTTTTGTATGTGCGGTTTGCCTGGGCTAAGTAGATTTAGCTCATCTGCGCAAAGAATAGCTGCCCTTCGGGCGGCGATAATAAGAATGGGCTTAGTGCCCATTTTTTGTTTGTTTTTTTAGATTACGAAAGGCGATATGGCTACCAAGCAAGAAACTATACAGGCGCTCATTGCGCCTGTTGTCGAAGCATTAGACTGCGAATTGTGGGGTATTGAATACCTGTCACAAGGTCGCCATACCACACTGCGTATTTTTATTGAGCGCGAAGACGGCGTGCAACTTGAAGACTGCGAAAAAGTGAGTCGTCAGGTGAGTGCGGTAATGGACGTTGAAGATCCCATTACTGGAGAGTACACCTTAGAAGTGTCCTCGCCCGGCGTGGATCGCCCGCTGTATACATTGGATCACTACCAGCGTTTTACCGGTGAAAAAGTAGAGCTGCGTTTGCGCGTGCCATTTCAAGGGCGTCGCAGATTTACCGGTGTTATTGCCGGGGTAGAAGCCGATGAAGTTATTGTGCGTGTAGATAACGAAGAGTATCTATTTACAATTGATTCGATTGATAAGGCTAACATCGTCGCGCAATTTTAATGCAGCGATTAGGTGGAATTTAAGAGGCTAACCCATGATGAACAAAGAGATTTTACTGGTCGCCGAAGCGGTATCTAATGAAAAGGGCGTCGATCGGGATGTAATCTTTGAAGCCATAGAAATCGCTTTGGCTACTGCCACGAAAAAGCGCTATGAAGAAGAATCTGACATTCGTGTTGTGATTAATCGCAAAGATGGTAGCTATGAAACATTTCGTCGTTGGCTGGTGGTTGCCGATGATGTTCTGGCTGAGCTTGGAACCCAGTTCACTCTAGAAGAAGCGGCTGAAAAAGACCCAACTCTGAAAGCCGGCGATGTGTTTGAAGAAACAGTAGAGAACGTTGGCTTTGGTCGCATTGCTGCGCAAACGGCTAAGCAGGTTATCGTGCAGAAAGTGCGCGAAGCCGAGCGCGCTCAAATTGTTGAAGAATATCGCGATCGCATTGGTGAGCTTATTAACGGTACCGTTAAGAAAGTGACGCGCGATGCGGTGATCGTCGATCTGGGTAATAACGCCGAAGGCTTGTTGCCGCGCGACCAGCTAGTTGGCCGCGAAGTTTTTAGAATGAACGACCGCGTGCGTTCCTTGTTGTTGGATGTGCGTCCAGATGCACGTGGCCCTCAGCTTTATTTGAGCCGCTCTTGCCCAGAAATGTTGGTAGAGCTGTTTAAGATTGAAGTGCCAGAAATATCCGAAGAAGTTATTGAAATTAAAGGCGCCGCGCGCGACCCAGGTTCACGTGCGAAAATTGCCGTGAAAACTAACGATGGTCGCATTGATCCCGTTGGCGCCTGTGTTGGTATGCGTGGTTCGCGTGTGCAAGCGGTATCTAACGAATTAGGTAACGAGCGCGTTGATATTGTGTTGTGGGACGATAACCCAGCGCAATTTGTTATCAACGCCATGTCGCCCGCTGAAATTGAATCCATCGTTGTTGATGAAGATGCCGGCTCCATGGATGTTGCTGTAGCCGATGATAATTTGGCGCAGGCCATTGGTCGCGGCGGTCAAAACGTACGCTTGGCTTCCGAGCTTACCGGCTGGACTATCAACGTCATGAGCGAAGAAGATTGGAGCTCTAAGCAGCAGCAAGAATCTGGCAGCTTTGTGGAAAACTTCATGGCGGCACTGGATGTCGATCAAGAAGTGGCAGAGGTTCTGGTTGAAGAGGGCTTCACCACACTTGAAGAAGTGGCCTATGTACCGTTGGAAGAAATGTTAGCGATTGAAGGCTTCGATGAGGCCATCGCTGAAGAACTACGTGCGCGCGCAAAAGATGCATTGTTGACACAAGCCTTGGCCACTGAAGAAAAGCTTGATACTGAGCCTGCCGAAGATTTGTTAAACATGGAAGGCATGGATAAACATCTCGCTTATTTGCTGGCTGCCACTGGTGTTATCACCATGGAAGATCTAGCAGAGCAAGCCGTGGATGACTTGCTTGATATCGAAGGTATGGATGAAGAGCGCGCTGCCGCGTTGATTATGAAAGCACGTGAACCCTGGTTTGCTGATGAGTCAGACAGCGCAGGCGAGCAATAAAACCGAGGAAAGAGAATGGCTGAAGTAACTGTAAGCGAACTCGCCGAATCAGTCGGTGCTCCCGTTGAGCGTCTGTTAAAGCAGATGCAGGAAGCTGGTTTGAAGCACAAGAAAGCAGACGAATCCGTTTCTGATGATGAGAAACAAACGTTGCTGCGTTTTTTAAAGACGAGTCATGGCGAAGAAGTGGCGGAACCGCGCAAAATTACCTTAAAGCGCAAAACCACAACCACGTTAAAGACCGGGTCGGGCGCTTCACGCAAAACTGTCAACGTGGAAGTGCGTAAAAAGCGCACCTACGTGAAACGAGACCCTTCTGATGTTGAAGAAGTTGATACTCACGTTTCCGATGAAGCGGAACTAGCGGCTAAGGTCGCAGCTGAAGCCGAAGCGAAAGCCAAAGCGGCCGCCGAGGCGAAAGCTGCTGAGGAAGCCGCCAAGGCTGCCGAGCAAGCTGCAAAAGCTAAAGTAGCTGTACCTGCGGCGGAAGAAGCTGCGCCTGCTGCGCCTAAAGTAGCGAGCACCCGTGTTGATGACATGGAAGAGCGTCGTATTGCCGCGCTAGAAGGTCGTCGCAAGCAAGAAGAAGATGAGCGTCGCAAATCAGAAGAAGCGGAAGAAAAACGCAAAGCTGAAGAAGAGCTGCGTCAAAAGCGCGCGGATGCTGAAGCTAAAGCTAAGAAAGAAGAGGAGTCTAAGGGCAAGCATGGTCATGCGCCTAAGAAGCCTCGTCACTCTGAAGCTGACGAAGGCGACGAAGCTGGCCGTCACAACAAAAAGGCTGGTCATCGCGCCGCCAAGAAAGCTACGGCGCCAGCGGCACCGAAAAAAGGTGCTCGTATCGACCTTAAGCGCTTGGATGAACTCGACGACGAGCTCAACAAAACACGTCGCGCCCGCGGCTCTTTGAAGCTAAATAACAAACACGGTTTTAAGAAGCCGACGGCGAAACAAGTGCTAGAAATTGAACTGCCACAGCTTATTACCGTAGGTGAGTTGGCTGCAAAAATGAACATCAAGGCCAACGAACTCATCAAGCGTATGATGAAGATGGGCGTTATGGCTACCTTGAACGATCCGCTTGATCAGGAAACTTCGCAGTTGATTGTTGAAGAGCTGGGTCACGCTTATCGCTTGAAGAGCGGCAACGAGCTTGAAGAAGCGTTGGAGCTGTCTATCTCTCACGATGGTGAAATGGTTAGCCGTGCACCGGTTGTTACCGTTATGGGTCACGTTGACCACGGTAAAACATCGCTGCTCGATTACATCCGTAAAGCCAAGGTTGCAGCCGGTGAAGCCGGTGGTATTACCCAGCACATTGGCGCCTACCGTGTAAGCACAGCGAAGGGTGAGATTACCTTCTTGGATACCCCAGGTCACGCTGCGTTTACCGCCATGCGTGCTCGTGGTGCTCAGGCAACTGACGTGGTTATTCTCGTGGTTGCAGCCGACGATGGCGTTATGCCGCAAACCATTGAAGCGGTTCAGCATTCAAAGGCTGCAGGCGTTCCAATTGTTGTTGCTATCAACAAGTGCGATAAAGAATCCGCCGATCCCGATCGCGTTAAAAACGAATTGGTTCAGCACGAAGTTATTCCAGAAGATTGGGGTGGCGACACACAGTTTATCGAAGTGTCGGCGCATACCGGTGACGGCGTTGAAGCATTGCTAGAGGCAATTTCTCTGCAGGCAGAAATGTTAGAGCTGTTGGCTCCGATCGACGTTCCGGCTAAAGGTGTCGTGGTTGAATCGCGCGTTGATAAAGGCCGCGGTGCCATTGCAACCGTCTTGGTTCAGCAGGGTACCTTGAAGCGTGGCGACATGCTGCTCGCCGGCCAGTCTTACGGTCGCGTTCGCGCCATGACCAACGAGCAAGGCCAGCAAGTTACTGAAGCGGGTCCGTCTACGCCGGTTGAAATTTTAGGTCTTAACAATGCACCGGGCGCTGGCGATGATTTCGCGGTTGTGCCGGACGAGCGTAAAGCCCGTGAAGTTGCCGAACACCGTGCCGAAAAAGAGCGTAGCGAAAAGCTGATGCGTCAGCAGGCCGCTAAGCTCGAAAATATGTTTGCCAACATGGGCGCAGAAGAGAAGAAAGTTCTCTCTGTGGTTGCCAAGGCAGACGTACGCGGTTCATTGGAAGCCATTTTGAGTTCACTTGCCGATATCGGCAACGAAGAAGTTGAAGTGAATGTTGTGTCTTCTGGTGTCGGTGGAATTACCGAGAGCGACGTTAACTTGGCCATGGCCACTGGCGCCATCGTAATTGGTTTTAACGTTCGTGCCGATGCAACCACTCGCCGTTTAGCCGAAGGCGAAGGTGTTGAGATTCGTTACTACAGCATCATTTACCAATTGTTAGATGAAGTTCGTTCAGCCTTGGCGGGTATGTTGTCGCCAGAGCGCATCGAAGAAATTGTTGGTATTGCCGATGTACGCGAAGTGTTCCGCTCGCCTAAGTTCGGTCAGGTTGCTGGCTGTATGGTAACCGAGGGTACCGTCTTCCGTAATAAGCCGATTCGTGTACTGCGTGACAACGTGGTTATTTTCGAAGGTGAATTGGAATCTCTGCGTCGCTTTAAAGACGACGTTAAAGAAGTTCGCAACGGTACCGAGTGTGGTATCGGTGTTAAGAACTACGACGTGAAGGTCGGTGACCAGATCGAAGTGTTCGACGTCAAAGAGGTTGCAAGAGAGCTCTAAGGAGCTCTTCTAGCGAGTAGATATTTTATGGCACGTGAATTTAAACGTACCGACCGGGTCGGCGATGCACTGCAGCGATCAATTTCGCAATTTATCCAGCAGGAAATCCGCGACCCGCGCATAGGCATGGTGAACGTCAACGACGTCACCGTGACCCGCGACTTTGCCTACGCCAAAATTTTTGTCACCTTTGTTGGGCGTGAAACCGATGAGGAATGTAAGGCGGCGTTAGCCGTACTTAATAAAGCCTCGGGCTTTCTGCGCACACTGGTGGCCAAAGATTTAGATTTGCGCACCACGCCGCGTTTGCAGTTTGTCTACGATACCACCACTGTGCGAGGCAATCAGCTCGCCAATTTGATCGAGCGTGCGGTGGCTGATGATAAGTCTAAGCATGTCGACGACGATATCGAACAGTAGGTTATAACGGCGGATGGCGAGAAAACCGAAAGGGCGCCCTATTAGCGGCGTCTTGGTGCTAAATAAACCGGGCGGAATGACTTCCAACCGGGCTTTGCAAATTGCTAAGCGGCTGTTTTATGTTGCGAAGGCGGGTCATACCGGTAGTCTAGACCCTCTGGCCACCGGTGTTTTACCGCTGTGTTTCGGTGATTCCACCAAATTTTCCCAATACTTGTTAGATGCCGATAAAACCTACGAAAGCACCTTTCGTTTGGGTGAGCGCACCGATACCAGTGATTCCGACGGCGAAATCGTTGAAACTCATTCTGCGTTGCATATCACTGAAGCGATGGTGTTAGCGGGCTTAATGGCGTTTAAAGGCGAGATTAGCCAAGTGCCGTCGATGTTCTCGGCGCTAAAAAAGGATGGTCAGCCACTGTACAAGCTCGCGCGCCAAGGCATAGAAGTTGAGCGCAAAGCCCGCCAAGTCACGGTTTATGCACTCGATCTGCTGGCCTTTAGGCCCGGCGTCGTGGCCGAGGTTGACGTTCGCGTCAGCTGCTCCAAAGGCACTTATATTAGAAGTATTGCCGAAGACCTAGGTCAGGCACTCAAGGTTGGCGGCCATGTGTCGCGCTTACACCGTACCCAAGCAGGGCCTTTTACCCTTGCTCAAAGCGTCAGTATCGATAAATTGGAAGAACTTCGGGCCGAGGCTGAGCCGGAGGTTTTAGACCCTTTATTGTTACCGGTAGACGCCCCTGTGGCGAACATGCCAAAGTTGGCATTACCGGAAGCTACGGCCTACTATTTCCGCCAGGGCAATCCCGTGATGGACGCGCAGGCCTTTGCCTTAGGGGGCGAAGGTGATAAGGTGCGTGTCTTTGATCAAGCTGGTGAATTTTTAGGCATTGGCGAATTAAGCGACGACGGCCGGGTAGCGCCCAAGCGTCTCGTTGCAACGAATTCAGCGGACTGAGGTCATACCTTAGACCGCTGTAGCCCCGATGGGGCACAGGACCTGTCTGTAAATATGCACGGGCAGGCCTTTTATAACCGGTTGTTATTGTTCTCCCTTAAAGAGCACTTTGGCAATTTGCATATTCTCAGTAATAGGTGATTGACATGGCACTAAGTGCAATTGAAAAAGCGGACATCGTAAAATCGTTTCAGCAAGCTGAAGGTGACACTGGTTCACCAGAAGTACAGGTTGCATTGTTGACGCACAACATCAACAAACTGCAAGGCCACTTTGCTGACAACAAGAAAGACCACCACTCACGTCGTGGTTTGATCCGCATGGTAAACCAGCGTCGCAAGCTGCTGGATTACCTGAAGGGCAAAGACGCACAGCGTTACATTGCTCTGATTCAGAAGCTAGGCCTACGCCGCTAGTTTCCAGTGCCCGCGCAAGCGGGCGCTTTTTTATGTACAGGATGTACGGGCCTAAAATTGCTCCTGCATTTTAGGCACTTCCGCCATCCGTGGCGGTCGTATTCCACGAGAGGCAGGACGCCGGTAGTGGAGATGTACAGGATGTACTAATGTCGCGAGAGGCAGGGCGCCGGTAGCGACGATGTCCAGGACGTAAAAGCTTCGAGAGACAGGAGTCTACAGCGAAGTTTTACTGGCGGTAACAGTTGCCCAAGGTAGAAGCCGCTAGCAACAATACCCAAGGCAAATGGGCCAAAAATTGCGCGAGCAATTTTAAATTTAAGAAATTATAGGGCTAGCTCGAACCTATCGAGCGGGTCAGATGATGTTGACTGTAAATGAGCATTCAACAAGTTAGAAAAGAGCGAAGCCAATCGGCATGTCGGACGTAAAGCATGTCGGGGTAGTCTCAAGTAAGTAAAGAGAGTGGGCATTGGCCTACAGAAAGAATTATCAATGAATCAAAATGAAAGCAAAGAGAAAAGGACGAAATAAGTGAATCCTGTAATCAAATCCTTCCAATACGGAAATCAAACTGTAACCTTAGAAACCGGTCGTGTTGCTCGTCAAGCGAGCGGTGCGGTCATCGCTAGCATTGGCGATACCTCAGTATTGTGTACTGTTGTGGGTGCCAAAGATGCTAAAGACGGCATCGACTTTTTCCCGCTGTCAGTTCACTACGTAGAAAAAGCCTACGCTGCCGGTAAAATTCCTGGTGGGTTTTTCAAGCGCGAAGGTCGCCCAAGCGAGAAAGAAACCTTAACCTCGCGCCTAATCGATCGCCCCATCCGTCCACTGTTTCCAAAAGGCTTCAAAAATGAAGTTCAGGTTGTGTGTACGGTTATCTCTGCCGATAAAGATGTCGATCCCGATATCTGCGCGATGATTGGTACCTCAGCAGCGTTGTCTATCTCTGGTATTCCGTTTGCTGGCCCTATCGGCTGTGCACGCGTGGGTTATACCCAAGCGGAAGGCTACCTGTTGAACCCTAACTACAGTGTGTTGAAAAACTCCGAGTTAGACATGGTTGTTGCCGGTACTGCCGACGCCGTATTGATGGTTGAGTCTGAAGCTAACGAACTGCCTGAAGACATCATGTTAGGCGCCGTGCTTTTTGCCCACCAAGAGCAGCAAGCGGTTATTCAAGCCATCAACGAATTAGCGCGCGATGCCGCCAAGCCCGTTTGGGATTGGGCTGCACCGGTTGAAAATGCTGATCTGAAAGCGGCTTTAGCCAAAGGCTTTGAAGATTCTATTGGTGTTGCTTACCGCATTACCGATAAAGCCAAGCGTTACGATCGCTTAAACGAATTGCGCACCCAGGCAATCGCAGAGCTGGTTGATGCAGAGTCTGGTGTGAGCAAAGATGACGTGCGCGAAATGTTCGGCAAAATTGAAAAGAACATCGTGCGTACTCGCGTTGTTGCTGGCGAGCCCCGTATCGATGGTCGCGACAACAAAACCGTTCGCGGCATTAGCTGTGAAGTGGGTGTGTTAGGTAAGGCTCACGGCTCTGCGTTGTTCACCCGTGGTGAAACTCAGGCGTTGGTTGTGGCCACCCTTGGTTCAGCGCGCGATGCACAAATCATCGACGCCCTCGAAGGCGAGCGCAAAGACCCCTTCATGTTGCACTACAACTTCCCACCCTACTCAGTGGGTGAGTGTGGTCGTATGGGTGCCACTGGCCGTCGCGAAATCGGTCACGGCCGCTTGGCGCGTCGCGGTGTTGCCGCTGCATTGCCAAACATGGCAGATTTCCCTTACAGCCTGCGCGTTGTGAGCGAAATTACCGAATCTAACGGTTCGTCTTCTATGGCCTCTGTGTGTGGTACTAGCCTTGCGTTAATGGATGCGGGTGTGCCTTTGAAAGCGCCAGTGGCTGGTATTGCCATGGGCTTGGTTAAAGAGCCAAATGGCTTTGCCGTATTAACCGACATCCTCGGCGACGAAGATCACCTCGGCGATATGGATTTCAAAGTAGCCGGTACAGCCAACGGTGTTACCGCACTGCAAATGGACATCAAAATCCAAGGCATCACCGAAGAAATTATGGACATTGCACTAGAGCAAGCTCTACATGCACGTCTGCATATTCTTGCCGAAATGAATAAAGTGATTGCCACCGCACGCGGTGAAATTTCTGACAATGCACCACGCTTCGAAGTTATCAAAATCGATCCAGACAAGATTCGCGACATCATCGGTAAGGGCGGCGCTGTAATCCGCTCTATGACCGAAGAAACTGGCGCGTCTATCGATATCGAAGACGACGGCACCGTGCGTATCTTTGGTGCTAACGGCGAGGTGATTCGCGATGTGTTGGATCGCATCGGCGCAATCACGGCCGAAGCAGAAATTGGCGCTATCTACGAAGGCACAGTGGTGCGTATCGTAGACTTCGGTGCCTTTGTTAACTTCCTGCCAGGCAAAGACGGTTTAGTTCACATTTCACAAATCGCCGATGAGCGCGTGAATGATGTGAATGAGTACCTGAAAGAAGGCCAGGTTATTCGTGTGAAGTGCTTGGATGTAGATCAGCGTGGCCGTATCAAGCTGTCTATCAAAGAAGCCCAGCGCGATGAAAACCCAGCGCCGGCCGAAGCGCCAGCCGCTGAAGAGCAGCAGCCTGAGTAAGTTTCAGGCGTTGTAGAAAAACCCGGCGCTGCCGGGTTTTTTTATGGCTAAATTTATTAAGCTACAAGCTACAAGCTACAAGCTACAAGCTACAAGCTACAAGCTACAAGCTACAAGCTACAAGCTACAAGCTACAAGCTACAAGCTACAAGACGGATGGCCGTCCCCTACAAGCTACAAGACGGATGGCCGCCCCCTACAAGCTACAAGACGGATGGCCGTCCCCTACAAGCTACAAGACGGATGGCCGTCCCCTACAAGCTACAAGACGGATGGCCGCCCCCTACAAAGCTACAAGACGGATGGCCGCCCCCTACGAGCCACAAGCCACAAGCCACAAGCCGGGGGCTTCCCCTACAAGCTATTATTTGAAACCCAGAATGGTTGCTAGAATCCCGCGATGAATATTGTCTTATTGTGTCACGAGCGCGAGCTGCTGAAGCCCTCAAATACCGGTCAGTTGTTACATCAGTGCAGTGGTATCTGCGCACGTTCGGTAACCTGGGCACGAAAAGCGCCAGATCTCGAGTTGCTCGAGGCTATTGCCGCGTCGCGAGCCTATTTGGTATATCCGCTGCTGGGTGCCTCTGGCCAGAAGTTGCGCTGTTTAGAAGAGAGCGAGCAGCGCAATACAGACAATAAGTTGTCTGTATTACTCGTTGAAAACCCTGTGATAGTGCTTATTGATGCCACCTGGCAGCAAGCGCAAAAAATGTTTAATCAAAGCCCCTATCTGCAGCACATTCCTCGCTTGGAACTAAGCCGTGAGCGCCCGTCGCTGTTTCGCCTGCGCCGCAATCAAAAAAAGGCTGGGCTCTGTACGGTAGAGTGCGCTATTGAACTGTTACGCCTATGCGGTGAGCGATCCGTGGCGGATCAACTGGAGGCGACCTTTATTCACTTTATGAGCCTGCCTAGAATTGCCAGCCAGGCGGATTGATCAGGCAATGGCCCATTCGCCCGTTAAACACGGTTGCCGCAATTGAGACCGCTATGTTCTTGCTTGGCATTTTCTAAGGTTGTTTCGCCAATGTTGTGCAGGGCTTCTTGCGTCAGAAAGGCTTGATGGCCGGTAATTAATACATTGGGAAAGGTGAGCAATCGGGCAAACACGTCATCTTGCAAAATGTGCTCGGACTCATCATTAAAAAAGAGGTGCGCTTCCTCTTCATACACATCTAAACCGAGATAGCCTAGATGCCCCGTCTTAAGGTGTTGAATAACGGCCGGGGTGTCAATCAGGGCACCGCGGCTGGTGTTGATTAGCATCACCCCGGGCGGCATAAGGTTGAGCGCTTCATGGTTGATGAGGTGTTGTGTATCGGCACTTAAGGGGCAGTGTAAGCTGATGATACGGGCCACCGTAAATAGTTTGTCGCGCGTCACATAGATTACACCCAAAGCTTTTAGGGCATCGTTCGGTACCGGGTCATAAGCGTAAACCTCGCAGCCAAAACCGAGCATGATCCGGCAAAATGCGCTGCCAATTTTCCCTGTGCCCATTACGCCAACGGTGCAGCCGTGCAAATTGAAGCCCTGCAAACCGTCCAGTGAAAAATTGGCCTCGCGCACACGCGAGTGAGCTTTACAAAGCTTTCGATTGAGCGCGAGAATTAACCCAACCGCGTGTTCTGCAACGCCTTCTGGCGCATAGGCCGGTACCCGCGCAACGATGATGCCGAGCCGTTGTGCCGCTGCCGTATCCACTTGATTAAAGCCGGCGCAGCGCAGTAGAACTAAACGAATACCATTGGTCGCCAAGGCTGTTAAACAAGCGTCATCGAGTTGATCATTAACGAAAATGCAAACCGCATCAGCACCGGCAGCAATGGGTGCGGTGTCTGCGCACAAGTGGGTTTCGAAAAAGCGTAAGGCAAAGCCGTATTGCCTATTGATGTGTGCAAAGCTTTCTTGGTCATATTTCTTTGCGCTAAAAAATACAATATCCATTGGCGGCGTCCTTGTAATTAAGCGTTTGAGCGGCAGAGGTTCCCAGTCTTCGTTTTTATCATAGATCTATTCAGGATGTCGGTATTGATCAGAGTCAAGCAATCTTCCGTAAACAGATTAGCGGTAGTCTAGAAACAGGAGGAATGCGCAAAACTATACGTCTAGGTGAGCATTTAGGAGTCAGACAAAATTCCTGCTATATCGGCTATTCCTGAACCACTATAACGTTGCAGTCTGGGAGCAGGCCTGTTTAACTTCGATATGAATAGCGCCTTAACGGGCATATCGAAGATTATACAGCACCTGCCTATATCGCTGGTTGGTTAACGGCTACTAACCATTTTGAAAGCACTGATGAAAAAAATGATGAAAAAACTGTCATGAGATCCAAGCGTGATCGATTGGATAGGCACCTTAAAAAGGTACTGTCTATATCAAGAGTTGAGACACAGCAATTATTGGCAAAAGGGGAAATATTTCTAGACGGCCAACGCGCAACGGATATTCAACAGCTTGTGGGGGAATTTACACAGGTGGTTGTGGCGGGGCGCGTGTTACAAAACAAGTTGCCGCGCTATATTCAGTTGCACAAACCCCAAGGCGTGGTCAGCGCCACACGCGATGATAAGCACCAAACGGTTATTGATTTAATTGCCGCAGATTTTGCCGAGCAATTACACCTAGTAGGGCGCTTGGACTTCAATTCAACCGGTTTGGTTTTACTCACCACTGACGGCCGTTGGTCCCGGCGCTTAACTGAGCCCGCGGCGGGCGTTGAAAAACACTATCGCGTAACGCTGGACAAGCCTATCACGCCAGAGATAGTAGAAGCCTTCGAGCGCGGTTTGTATTTTAGCTTCGAAAACATTATAACGCGCCCCGTTCGCACCGCTTTTACTGACCCACTGTGTGTCGATATATTCCTACACGAAGGCCGCTACCATCAAATAAAGCGCATGTTTGGCCATTTCCAAATCACCGTGCTGAGTTTGCATCGGTTGGCTATTGGCAATGTGGTTTTAGATTCTGAATTGGCTGAAGGCGAGTGGCGGGAGTTGAGTCAGGATGAAGTGTTTAGGTCGGTGATTTAAAGATAGCTAGAGGTCTCTGATTTTATCTAAAAGGCTATTGGTAGCAGCAGTTGGGCCCCCTGAAACAGTCATGCGCAGTTCAGAATACGCCTTCTCTAAGTGTTGTACAGAACAAAAATTCCCCTCCAGAAAATCCCTTGTGCCCGGGATGTTTGATGTGTTGAGATTGCTAGGTATGCCGTTCGTATCGATCTCTATTGCAAGGCTTTCCAGAGATTTTTTCAGATCAATTAAGGGTTGGTCCAGCCTGCTAGAATTATCAATTAGCTGAACTATGCGCTTAATGTTAGCTTTAATAGCTTTTTTACGACTGCTAATTTCAGCACCTTAATTTAAATTGAGTTTGAAAGTGATTTTGGTTATTTTCAATAATTTTCCTGATGCTAGTGCTTTTCCTGTGTGGTTTCTAGTTTTAGGCTGTTAATGGCGGTTTTAAGAATATTCTGGATAAAGAGCGTGTGTAACTTCATCTAAAAATTTCTTCAGCGCCAGCTCGTCTGGTGCTGAAAGTTCTCTTGAGGCGATTATTCCATAGGAGAAAGATTGACCTTCTTGTAGTTCCAGCCGGGGATTTTTACCGGTTAGCGCTTTGGATTTTATAAATTCCATTTGATTGATGATTGACTCGATAGCTGGCGATTTTGGATCTATCACGTTTTGAGTTTTGAACGCATTAATGGCATTTTCTGCGCATGACGCTACTTTATCCAAATTCATCCCGAGTGCTCCTCGTGTTAGTCCAAACTTCTTTGCGTTTGTTGCTGCTTAGATTTTCTTAATGTGTGGCAATATTAAGAATTTGTGAAAATTTTTTTCGGGAGATCGGTGGGCTTTGCCGATGTTAATAAAACGACCAGTTGGGCGTATTCCTAAGACCTTCATGCCAATGCTTCACTCGTGCAAATGAAAAATCCCCTCATAGTTACACATATATCTACAAGGTTGGAACTCACCGGCTGAAAGTATATATACGATATTTAAGTCATGGTTTATAACGAAATAGAGTGCTAGTTCGTTGCCATTGCTTTTATACGATACGTGACCATTAAATACTGTAGGAAGACCGTGAACACTCTCCGCAATATTTCTGGCAAGCCTGTCACCAAGATTATTTTCTAGCTCATTAAAATTTACAAGCTCAGAAATAGTATACAGCTTCTTTGCAGAGCAGGGATGTAGTTTAAATTTTAGTTCGTGATAACCCTCTTCCATGCCGTCATAAATACAATCGCCTACATTAAACTCTCTTGCGTTCATTCTGATATTTCTTAAATACATTGCTGTATCGAATAAGTGTGTTGCAGTGTCAGAGTGATCACTTTCTCGATGTTGGCATGGAGCTTGTTCATTTGTGACGAATTCGTGTCTGTGCTTTTAAATGATTCTATTGGGTTTTTATGGCATTAATAATGATCTTTTTATCGCATGCGTTCGCGTTAACCAATTTTGATCTAAATTCGTAGAATTCCTTTCGCTCGGCCGGAATTGATCTGGGTACGGCGTTTTCAACTAGGAAAAAATCTGCAGCTGTTGTGGCTACATCTATATCGGTCTCTGTTTCCAAAGTCTGCTCAAAAAAATCTGACTTTTTGGTTTGTGGTATATTTGATTTTTTTATTATCCAGAGAGTCTCGTCTCTATCTCTGTTGGGGAGATTCGGATAAATGTGCATTAGATTAAATATATCTGAATTGCCTTTTTCAATAAAATGCAGGTAGCTATATGCTCGTTGAATACCGGATTTTCCCGCTGGGTGTAGCTGAATCTGTTGTTTTGCTAGTGCAATCGCGCGCTCTCTATCTAATAGATTCAACCATTCAAATACGCCAGGGGCTAGGCATTCACCAGTTAATAGTTCGAACGCTTTTTCCATTTCGTCCGTTGTGAGTCCATCGAAATGCGATTTATCGTATCCATCTGCCTTTTGGCGACCTTGGGCATGAAATTGTTCGAGAAATTTGTCGTATGTTGTAGTCATTAAAATGGGCTATAAGACAGATTAATTGCGGTTCTATTATTTTAACTGTCAATGATTTCTTCAGTAAATTACCTGGTACATCAATGTCCTGATTGGTTATATTTATAGCTTTAGGTTTTCTGTCTCTTTCGTTTCGTTGTTTTATAACCAAAGTTCTGTTGTTTTTACAAGTTCAATTTATTTTGAAAATGGATGGTAATCGTAAATTGATTTTCAATTTTTTTGCTAGTTTTTTGTTTTTCCCTATTTTTAGCTTTTTCATATTTCCTCGGAGAAGGTTTAGCGGTGTGCTAGTAATACGCATGTTTCTTTGTTGAAACTCACGGAGTGACATCATGATTTATAATAATGATCACAGATGTAATGATTTCTGTGATTGTAATATATCAGGTGTCGAACACTAAATATGCATAGATTCCAGCTTTTTTAGGCCTGAGTCTCGATCATGTTTATCGACGCTTGTTAGTAGTTTTAGAACTTCCTCTGAATCATCATTAAGCGCAAATTCATTTCTACCACTTGTGTAGCATTGGATGCCAAGTAAAGCTGTTTTTAGTACTGACTTGTTTGAATCATTTTTCGCAATTTCTATGCAAAATTCTGCATACATCTTTGGTGACAGTTCATTCCTTAGGTTTCGACCAAGTGCGCTTCTGCGCATATCCCAGTCTTTATCACCCTTTAAAATGGCTGATTTCATCAGCTGGATGTATTTTTGCTCGCCGGTTTCTTTAAATAGAAAATAGGGGATGTAAATGCTGCCGTGATCGAGCGTTGAAAGTTCTGTCAGTCTGGATTGAAGGTGCTTCACGTAGTCGTGACCCAATATTTTCTTGGTTGGCTCAGTGAGTCTCTCATCGCCTTCTTCAAGATGTGTGATAAGTAGATCTAGAGCGTCTTCTCTTTCTGGCGATTTTAGTGAATTTAGCTCGATATTATTGAACCCTTCACGCTCTCTTGGGTGCGATGTTATTTCATTTCTAAGTTCTTCTAAAATTGACATTATGAGCCTCCGCCAATGTTTAAACTTTCCGCTAGAGCTTTCATTTCCTTTTTATTTAAGACCTGTCGCACATTTCCACTCAAGTCCAATATTTCAACTTCTGAGACATTCCCTTTCTTAACCATTGTTGGTAGCTCTGTGGTTTTCCAGACTTTTCCGCCATTTTCACTAAATGCTACGTCACTTTGTACAGCCTTCACTTTGCCACTTACCGAAGAAGCATATTTTTCGGAAAAATCACTCCAAAAGTCACCGCTAATTGGGCTTTTATTTAGCTCAGGCCAGTTGTTGACAATTCTACCGCCTTTTGTGGTCTCTAGCGATATTCCGCCCTGTTTTTGGGCTAAACTTGCCGCAGCATCCAAAGCTCCCTCTTTGTAACCTGACCAAAAGAAAGCACCGTCCTTTGGAGAGGTGACATCCAAGCGATCTAGTAACTCCTTTGGGTTATCGGCGTCAAGATAAGGGCTTAGAATGTCGCGTGCTGCCGCTATTTTTTCATCTCTGAGTTTTAGGTTATTGGAAAGCTCAGCTAAGTGCGCGTCATCAGAAAGTTCATTAATTTTTTGTCTGTCTCTATTTGCAGCACTTAACTTAGGGTTATTCTTTTCAGGGGGCTTATTATTTTGTTTGCTTGGTCTTGCTTTCGTTTCAGTTGCTTTAGCATCCGTCTTAACATCATCAAAACTACGCTTAACGCTCTTCGCGCCGCGTTTGGCTTTGTCGGCTAGATATTTGCCGACTTTTTTGTTGGCGATGGCGAATTCTGACAGTAGTTTGCCGAGTTTTTCGAATTGTCTGATCAATCTGGCTTTGCTGGCAATGGCGACGCCTAGGCCAACCCCGCCGGTGAGTGCGGTGAGTATGGCGGTGAGTATGATTTCGAACGCTGCCGCACCGCCGAATTCAGCGACTTCTAGCCGGTGCTGGCTCAGTGCAAAATCTTTAATAAACATCCCTATGTCGCGCATTAGCGGGCCGTCGGATGTGACTTGATCGGCGAGATCTAGCGCCTTTTTAATGTCGTCTAGGCTGACTTTGGTTGGGTCGAAACCCAGTACGTCTATCAGTTCGCGCAGCTCGGCGTCTAAATTCAGGCTGGTGAAGGTGTCGTAGAAATTTTCTGTGCCAGAGGCGGTGGCCGCATTTTTGGCGTACCGATACAGCCTTAGCTGCATGGAAGTGAGGTCGTTTACTTCCTTGATCCACTTAGCGAGGTCCCAGGCAGCGCCACCCAAGCCTTTAAGGCTGGCCCAGCGCAGCGCTAGGTCTTTGCGGAAATAGCTTAGCTTTTGGAACTCTTCATCAATCTTCGCCGTTTCGGCGCGCTCGGCGATTAAGATTTCATTCAGCGCCTGCTTAATCTTCACCCGCAGTATGGCGCGATCGTCGGCGACGGGTTGTAGGCTGTTGTCTTTCTCGATAATCAGCTGCGAGCGCTCGATGGCGTCGGCTATGCGGTCGTTGTTGCTGCGCACCTGGGTGAAAATGCTGGGCCCGTTAATGACACCGACGTTGACTTGCGGGGTGCACAGGTGCCTTGGCAGGTGGTCTGTGCCGCCAAAGAAGGTCTGGTAGATTTCTGTGGTTTGCTCGCGTGCTAGCTCGCCAATAAAGGCCTGGGCCTGGCCTGGGCCGCGGAACAGATTTTTGTTTGAGCAGATGTCGCTGCCCCAGCCGTGGGTAAGTCGATAGCGCTGACCTTGTGAATCCGTGAGGATGATTGACATGTCCTTGTCTCGTCCCAAATGAAGAGCCGGTATTATCTTTCGGTTTGGCTGAAAGTACACACCTTGGTGAATTATTCGTCAGTTTTTGTCGATTGTTAGACACTAATTGGTGCGATGGCACTAAGTTGTGTTGGGGCTAAGTTGTATAGGGGCTAAGTTGTGTAGGGGCTAGGGCAGTGCATGGGTAGCTAGGGCGAGGATACTGGTGTGCCGCTGTTTGCACCTTGCGATTATGACTGGCATTGGCCGCGAGTGTTCTACCTAGTGGCTGGCCTGAACGCTTCAATCAACCGCCATATCCTAACGGGTGGGGTTGAGCTCGATGGTCATTGATCCGCCACTTTCGGCGCGCTGAAGGCTTTGCTGTAGAAACCCGAGGTATCAAAACAACAGACCCGCTTCTTGCCCGAGGCGAGCAGGTCGCAGGCGTCGTTAATGCGCTTGGCGCGAGTTTTGGCTTGCTTGGCAGTGGTTACCCAATGAATCCAATCGAGCCGTGCAATCGTTGTTGTAGCCTGCCAGACGGCCAATGCCTCTGGCTGGGCTTTTAGTGCCTTGTTTAAATCATCGGGCACATCTGGTTCTGGTTCCGCCTCAACAGGCGTAATCTCAAACTGCGCGTCGTCACCGTAGCTTACTTGCGCGGCTTTCAGTAGCTTGGCATCAATAGGCAACCAGTGGCTTTTTTGGCCGTCGGGTTCGAGTAGAACGGTAAAAGCGCAGCCGTTAATACTGGCCTGCACTGTGGTGCGGCCGCGCCTAGGTAGCAGGGCGCTGATCTCTTTCGGCAAAATCACGAATGCCCAATGTTCATTTTTACTCAGGTCTAGAGGCTTAAGTAGTCGAGCGGTGAATTGGGTTCCCATTGCTTTTTGTTCCCTGTTCCTTTTTTGACACAGCATTAGTGACTCTGGCACTGGCACTGGCACTGGCACTGGCTCTGGCTCGGCCTTAGCAGCGAGTCGTTCTAGATCTGGTGCCTTTACCTTTCTTGCGAAGGGCGCCTAATGTGAGTGGCGCTTGTATAGATGCGTTATGCGCCGGCGCCATACAAGCTTGCCAAACCGATGATGAAAAACACCGGCCAGGATAGATGGCGGCCTCTAGATCCCACTAGCGCGATTACCCCATGGATAATGAAGGTAGTGCCAATAATCAGCCCTATGGCCTGTGGCATGGGTTGTACTTTTGCAAAATACAATAAGATGGCTGCAATGCCAAACCATGCCAAAGTGGTGATGTGCCAGGCAAAGCGCAGGGTATTTTTGGTGAATTCAGTACCACCTAAAATCTTCGGCAAGTTGTCTCTGCGAAACAGCCGAATAAGAATATAGCGCTCGCCAAGGTAGGAGTGAGCAATGCCAACGGCGATCAATAATAGTGCGGCTAGATAGAGCAAGTGGTTATCCTTTGACGAAAATTATTTGGCTGTATTAGGCCTGTGGCGCATTTGTTATCTCAACTGTAGCCGATTGAATAAAAAATACGTTCGTAATGAGCGGTTTCAATAATCCTAGTGCTTTTACTTTCTGCATCCAATTTTTGATTCAGGTGTACCGAATGTTGCCTCGGCGGTGTTACTGTTAAATGTCATAGGGGATTCCGTACTCTGCACCTTGTTCAAGTTCATAACAGAAATTATTTTCAAGATTTCTTATTAAGTCGGCATTTTTCAGAGTTTCAATCGTTAATGGTCTTATCATAAACCTAGCTGCGTGGCCGGCATTGTTAATGTGACCGAGGTAGGTTCTAATCTGGCTCCGCCAAATGCCGAATTGGTCGGCGCCCGCACCTTTAGCTATTTCATTGTATGGGTTAAAATTTAGCCTATAGTATTGAAGTTGATTAAACTTATCGGCGGATATGTAATATGTCCTTTTGTAAAATTTTTCGTCTGGTAATACTCTATCGTTGGCACCTGAAAGCAGGGCTTCAAGCTCATTCATTGAACCTAGTTCATGTTTTATCATAGCTAAAACCTAACGAATTCTGTGTTTTCTAGAGTCTTTCCAGAAGCTAGCTCACAACGAAATTAAATCAATCTCGGCTATTGGAATTTTGTCATTGAAGAAAGGGTGTGGTCTGTTCATTTTTCTAAGCATTCCCCTAAGCATAAAGGCCAATATTTTAGGTAGTCCTGATATTGGGAATTTAGCATGAGTATCTGCTGGCTTGTCGCCCTTTGCATATTTCCCGAAAGCCTTTACGGTTACAGGGCCTAGTGTATTCAGCTTTTCTTGGTTGCTGGAGAAGCTCATTAGCTTTACGGATAGGCCAACAAAGGGGACATTGGGTGAGCGCATTGTGTTGGCTATCGGCATGTTGCAGCACTTGGTGTGCCACCGGTACAGGCCTTTCGGGCTTAGTTGTACGCAGCCAATCTTATCTTTACCTTCCGTGATTTTCAGGTGCGCCGGGTAGGTTTGAAAAAGCTCAGTGCCGCCATGCACATCCAAAATGTTTGCTTCGTTATTTAAATACACAGCGAAATGTTGGCAATCTATACATAGGCAGTGCACGTGAAAGAATGATCCGGAGATGACTTCAACCTTTCCTCTCACTCCACCGCATAAGCATTTTAATTCAACTAAATGTGCCACGTTGCTTCCTTGTTTTAACTGACGTTTGGTTGGTGAATATCTTTATAGTTGGCTTGAAGTCTTTTCTATTTTTGGCGCAAACAGACAATGGGCGACGGAATCACCTTGACCCCATTGTTAGGCTAACCAGCCTTTCTGGCGACTATGAATACCGATTCATGACTGGTCTGCCATTCTCGTTCAATGGTAAAGCCTAATTTCAATAATTTGGCGATAAGTTGCTCCTTTGTAAAGCTACTGACGTAAGGCGCTAAACCAAAGAACTGCATGCCAGAGATCAACCACCGAAAGGCAAAATGGATTTCCCCCATTAGCGATGTACTTGAAACAAATACGCCGCCGTTTTTTAACAGTTGATGAACCTTAGCAATCGCACCATCTACATCCTCCAAAAGGTGCAGTACGTTTAGACCCAGAACCACGTCGAAACTTTCATGCTGGAGCTTTAGGTTGCTTAGCGTACCCTGTCGGAAAGAAATATTTTTTACCCCGGCTTCTTTCGCCTTTTGCTCAGTCGCCTCTATCATCTTGCCAGATATGTCGGTAGCAACCACATGTTCCACAAAGGGCGCGTGGAAAATGGCGGTGGCACCACTGCCGCAGCCAAACTCTAGCACCGTTGAATCTGCCCTCAAGTACTCCCGGGTGATCGCCAGTTTCTTTTGATAGGTAGCTTCATCTTTAACGGGGCTTTTAATATATTTTTCCGCCGATTTATCCCAAAATTTCTTAGAGTCTATCATTGCTAAAATATTCCTGTTGTGTCCAAACAAGCATCTGTGTGGCTGGTGTAAAGCCATTAAAGGCCAATCCTACAACTACAGTGATAGCGGCGAGCGTATTGGAAAAGCCAAGATATGTTAGATCTTCACAAAAAGCTAATGTTCTTCGACTTCTTTATCGCTTGCTTTTAACAACACCTGAACTAGCGTACACCATATTTACCTAAAGGCTTCTTGTAAGGTACAAACTTCGCCATTAAAATCCGGCCAGCTAATGACAGCATGTCACGACAATTAAAAGGGACTTTAAAATGGCTGAAATTCTACTGTGCAATCGAGCTTTAAGCCCGCAAGATCTGCGAACACAATGCGGCATTGATATTGACCAGCTAGCCTCCTTTAGTTGTGCAAAACCCACAATGCTGGCTGCTAATACGCCATACTTTATGAGCGCTGGGCAATCTCCTGCAGATCGAAGTATTTTAAGCCAACTCTCACCTACGCCGGTTGCGGAAGAGCTGACCAAGCTCTCGCTATCCTACGGTGAGGATAATTTGCTGGCATTGGCCGAAATGACAGCAAAGCTCAAGGATTACAATATCGGTTTGATGGGGGCATCAACAAGTGTGTATGCCAGCCGTGTGGGTGGTTTTGCGGGTGCAGTTAAGGACTATCAAGCCGCGTTAATGGCATACCGACAAGCCGTGGTTTCTAATTCTGCTATGAAAGCCACCTTAAAGCAGCAAGCACATGCAGCATTTCAAAAAATGCAAAGCCAATTCCGTCACGAGCTAAAAGTTGTTTCTAGCCAGGTAAAAACTAGCCGTGGCACCCCGCTGACCAACGCCGATAGGGCGACAAACATCGCCAATAGCAGCCGCAACGTGGTTAAGCTCAATGTAACCAGTCAAATTCAGGCAAACAACTTGGTTAAACTCAGTAAACAAGCCAAATTTTTGGGCAACGGCCTTGCAGTGATAGACTTTGGCAGTCGTGTGGGTAATATCCATAACAGTTATCAAGCCGGCGGCGACTGGGAGCGGGAAATGTTTATTGAATCGAGCAGTTTTGCGCTAAGTGCCGTGGCTGGTGTAGCTGCCGTCAATATCGGAAGTGCGGCTCTTGGGTTTCTTGTACTTGCGACGCCTATAGGTTGGGTTGGTTTAATTGTTGGTGGCATAGCAGTAGCAGGTGTTGCAGCGGCCACTTCAATGGGTGTAAATCAGGTGGTTAAAGAAGACGCCGGTGAGGTATATGACGTGATAATGAAAAAAGTTGGCTCCAAATGACAGATAGAGCTCTATACGTTGGCCTGCTAATAGCCGCTGCACTCATTGTTGGTATTCTGTACTTGGCGTTTGGTCAGTTGACGGTGAAAAAACTTCGAAAGAATCCCAAAACAAAGGATCTACTGGGTTTAGAGTATGTAAGTGGTTGGGACATTATCAATGTCGCCCAAGCGCTTGCATTTCCCAGTAAGTGGAGCGAAAAACTTGGTAAGAGTTCACTGTCTTTCATCTACGCGAATGAAAAAGTATTAGCTGAAAATACAACGAAGTTTGATCGATTACTTGGTTCAGCATTCTATTGGCTGCTGATTATTACCGGTCTATCATCGGCCCTGTTGGCGCTACTCAATTTTGTAGGATACTTTCACTGATTAGGCTTTTACTCTGAGCATAAAAATGCTAGAAACTCTGCGTTGTTAAAGCAATAAGTGGAGGCCTACATGACGAGATCATGAAGAGAGTAGCAAATTGATCAATACCGACATCATTTTTAATTGCGGCATGCTAGGCCTATTTTTGTCCATGATACTCTATGTGTTATTTGGGCAGCTGACTGTGAGAAAACTTAGAGAGAACCCAGCAACAAAAGAAAGCCTCGGACTTGAAATCGCGAACGGTTGGGATGTGTTTAATGTTGCTCAGGCGCTAGCCCTACCAGAATCCATTACAAAGAAGCTTAGTCAAAGTCCTATATCATTTCTATTCGCAAAGACCGAACTGTTGATTCGGTCTACCAATAAATTCGATAGGATAATAGCCTCTATATTCTATTGGGTGTTTACGATTTCTATTCTTTCGCTTCTATCACTTGCGGTGCTGTAATTTTCGAGTGAAGAAATCTAGCCAAGGTCATGAGGTCTCAAATGAGCTTGTTTTCTAAAATGCTAGGAATAGTGTTTATATTTATGTTCATATCTTGTGTTCTGTATGTTTTATTTGGGCAGATCACAGTGAGAAGGCTAAGGAAAAACCCGAAAACAAAAGATGCGTTGGGAGTGGAGTATGCCAGTGGGTGGGACATTATTAATGTTGCACAAGCGCTGGCTTTTCCTAGGTCGTGGAGTAAAAAGCTTGAAAGCAGCCCACTGTCCTTTATGCATGCCAATGCAACGTTATTGCTCGAAAATACCAATACGTTTGATCGCTTTCTAGGTTCGCTTTTTTACTGGTTGTTGATGCTATCCGGTTTGTCTGGTGCATTATTGGTGCTTTTAAATTCAATGGGTGTTTTCCCAGAGTAGGGTAAGAAAAAGCATTTTTAGGTATTGTTCTGTGGGGCTGATTATAAATGTCAAATGTAAGGCCTGACCCCGACGTTTTGCCTTTTACGCCGCCGATGCCCCATCCAGAATAGTCCAGCAGATAATGCACCCGACAAAGTGCTATAAATCAGTGGGTCGATATTTAAGTTGGGAATTCTTGCCGTTCCTTGGTCCACTGTTTCTACAGAATTATCAAAAGTTACCACATCCCAGGCATTGAGCATAAATTTATACATTAAATATATTGCGCATAGGGTAGCTAAAGAACCCAAAATATAAATCATGGTATTTATTGCTATTTGTTTTCTCATTCTGGGTGGTTAACCTAATTCATTTTGGTGGTAAGGCCGGATGGAAATTAAGTTCGATTGGCGCGACATAATTCTGATCTGACCCTGTGAGTCAAAACCTCCTAATGCCGCTGCCTTGTTATATGTTGTAATATTTTTTTGCATCTTGCTCGGACAATCCTGATGGATAGCTACCATTGTTGTCTTCCCAGTATGTTCTGCATATAGAGCATTGGTTTAAGCGTGCCTGACGTTCAAAATTGGCTCTGCCAATTACCTTAAGCACTGCATCTCTATTCAGGCCGCTGGCCCAAGCATTTCTACAGTTTTCACAGCCGGTTTTATCAAACAGTGATTCTGCTCAGTAGTGACGATTGGTCTAGATTTGGCTGAAAAATTAAACGTCATTGACTAGGTGTATTGTGCAAGGCCGCGATTTAAATTATCTAGGTGGAACGATATTTGACAGATCTGTTAGTTGCACCTTGATAGCTCAGCTTTTAGCTCATTTACATGTTGCATTCTTGCGAGTCCCTCTCCGCCAGAAGTTGAGCATGTGGCACACCATTGCGCCCTAGATAGCGCCTTAGATAACATAAACTTTTTTACTTCGATATTAGGTGCTTTCAAGCATGCAGATTGTAAAACCAATGCTCCGAAATCATTATCTTGTGGCCAGGGAAGCTTTTCTGCCTCCGTTTCGAACATGACATATATCTCACTTGCTTCAGTTAAATTCTTTGCAGACGCCAGTGAAATTGCTAAAGTTTCAACAGGTTCAGGCATAAATCCAGCTTTGATAATTCTATTCCGTGTGTGTTGATACATCTAATTGGTGCTCAAGCTAACGCCCGGCGACGCGGCGGAGGTCTACTGAGCTCCTTGCTAAAGATCATCGCAAAGCTTGGGTTCATTTAGTATCTTGGGTGATTAAAAGATTGTTAGGCTTTAGATTGCGTCCTTGATCATCAGTGACTTTTAATAAAGCCAGGAGCGTAATTGTCTCAGATGATAGCAATGTCGTTTGACGCGACATAATTTTCATCTGACCGGTTTATTATAGCTTTGGTCATTTTTAATTGTTCATTAATTACAGTTCTGTGTCAGCCGAACTTTCTGTTAAAGGCCTGTTTGCTGATCTTTCGCTCCATTTGCGTATTACACTTAGGGCACAATACTCTTTTCTTACCTTCTAATTTCCATGTGTAATATGTTTTCTTAATTGATTGACCGCATACGTAGCAGGAGGTTGGCGTTGCAAAATATGCTCCAACTAATAGTAGTAGGCCCAATCCTATGATCAATTCCATTCGAATATTATCCTTCAAGCTTCGTAATTCACGGATGTTGGCGATAAACAGTTATCTGTAGATTGAATAATACTGAGAAATCGTTGTTCTATTTTAGTTTGCTTTATTTTCTGTTTATGAATTAATTTTAATTTGTACGTATTTCAACTTCTATCTCAAGGCTTTCTGACCATCTAAGTAATATGTCTTTTAGCTCTGTAATCATTGCTACTGGAATTTTTGAATTGTGGAGCCAGATGCCAATAGTTTTTTCGTGAGTAGGAAGATCTTCACATTCTATATTGAATCTATATTGGCTATTTTCTACAGACAGGGAATGGCAGTACATGTGGACATTTCTCTGTAATGAAATATTCCATCCATCAACGCTATATTTTTCTGTTTTGCTGTCCATATTGCTTTCTATTGCCTTGAAATTCTGGTTGGTTTTCACCCTGAAAAATCGATTAAGGGTGTTAAATTGATACCCTCGTTAACTTTTTCCATGCCTTATGATATTTAGCCACTCTCTCAAGATCTTTTTCGCCTACTGAATCTAATCGCAATAGGTTTATATTATCTTCTATATCGGCGAGTTTTATCTTTGATGCCAGTGAGTTGCCAACTATTCGATCAATAAACTGGTCGTATGTTTCGCCCTCAATTTTCGATAGTAACTGAACCGCCTCTACAACCTCGCGCGGGATACCTTCGGCTAGTAAATTTTCTGCCGTATAGTCTGAATCTTCTATTACGTCATGTAATAATGCGGCCGACATTTCATATTCTGACTCCATCTTGGACATTATTCGAAGAGGGTGAAGAATATATGTTTTCCCTGCTTTGTCTTTCTGGCCAGAGTATGCTTTTAACGCAATTTCTAAGGACTTTTCGATAATATCCATGCTTTCACTTGAAGGTTAAAATTTGAATTGTATATCTGTTTATTATTCGTAGCGGTGTTTGTATGAAAATCGATAAACTTTTGATTTAAAGAATTAAATTTGAGGAATATAAATATTCTGACTCAGATAAGAATTAAATCCTGCGAATTTTCATTAATCGTCCGCAAAGTTGCAGCTGTAAAGACCATTGACCAACATTTCCGCACCCACCTATCTCCAGAAAGCCCTCAAGCCGCCACTCAACAAGCGCCATGGACCTCGGTGCCCCTTGAGGGTGCGGCGCGCGAGTGTATCGGGGCAGGATAGCCACGTTTTAGCGGTTGAGTGGTGGGTGGAGGGCTTACGCGCCTCTCTAGATGACAACACCAAATACAATCCCGCGTTTATATATCGCTCTATCAATGAGCAAAATTTCTAGCTGCTTAAACAGCTCAATCGAACCACACAATGATCTAAACGACAATCGGGAATATTATGGTGCGTTGAATTCAGCGCCAGTATTTACGTTAAGCGATAGTGCGGAATATGAACTTTGAATTTTTATAGCGAAAGTGAGTAAGGGGTTTTTTAGCCGCAAGCCGCAAGCCGGATGGCCGGACCCCGCAGCCACAAGGCAGGCCGCCCCCCGCAAGCCTGGCTCGCGTAATAAGGCAGAAAAAGGCCCTTGCGGGTCCAATTTTTGCGTCTAGATGATTTGTAGGGGCAGGCCATCCTGTTTGTAGCTTGTAGCTTGTAGCTTGCAGCTTGAGGCTTGCAGCTTATTTCTAAACCTCCCCTCGCCTCCGAAAATACTTCACCAACCCAATCACCGACGCCGCAATCCAAAACAGCTCAATAATAAAACTCGCCAAATTAAAATTAATGCACAGGCTAATGAGCAAAAAAATCGCGCCTACTAAATTCATTAGGTTGTAGGTGAGTTTAGTGGGTTGGATTTTTTCCAGTTGCAATAGGGTGAAGGCGCCCACCACGAGCGCTGTGCCGGTGACGCCGATGATGTCGGCGAGCAGGTTGATGGTCATTTATTCAGCTCTGTACTTATTCAGCTGTTTGCTTTTTAAAGCCGGCTTAGTCAAAGCTGTGTTCGTCGGCGGGGAAGGTGCCGTTTTTGACGTCGTCGGAATATTTCAGCAGGGCGCCGGGAATATCGCCGGCTTCTATTAAGAAGTTTTTCGAAAACTTCGGTGGGTGTTCGGTTAGACCGAGGATGTCGTTGATCACCAGTACTTGGCCGTCGGTATCTTTGCCCGCGCCTATGCCGATGGTGGGCATGGAAACGGCGGCGCTAATGTCGTCGGCTAAGGACGAGGGTACGCACTCTAACACCAATAAATCGGCGCCGGCTTCGTCTAATAATTTGGCGTCGCGCAGCATGATTTTAGCGCTTGCGGCATCCCGGCCTTGGACGCGGTAGCCGCCGAGTTTATTGACTGATTGCGGTGTTAAGCCTAAGTGGCCGCACACGGGAATGCCGCGCTCGGTGAGTTTGTGCACGGTGTCGGCCACCCAGGCACCGCCTTCGAGTTTTACCATGTGCGCGCCGGCCTGCATGATGCGGGTGGCGTTGTGCATGGCGAGTTCTGTGCTGGCGTAGGTCATGAACGGCATGTCGCCCATGATTAAGGATTTACTGTTGCCACGCGCCACCGCTTCAATGTGGTAAATCATTTGTTCCATGGTCACCGGCACGGTGCTGTCGTAGCCCAACACGGTCATGCCCAGTGAATCGCCGATCAATAAAACTTGCACGCCGCATTTTTGCGCCATGGCTGCCATGGGTGCGTCGTACAGTGCCACGGTGACAAATTTTTCGCCGTCGGTTTTCATTTTGCGCAGGGTGTTCACGGTTACCAATTTGGTTAAGGCGGACTCGGTAAACAATTTTCCGTAGGGCATGGGAGCCTCCCGTTACAGCTTGGGTGTGGGGTTGTAGTAGTGGCGACCGGATTTGATGTTGAGCAGGTAGTCTACTAGCTGCCGGTAGTGATCGGCATTGGACACCAGGTCTAGGTCGGTCGCGTTGACGATGAGTAGCGGGGCTTCATCATAAAAATGAAAAAAGCGCATGTAGGCATCGTTCAGTTTATTGAGGTAGTCGGCCTGAATCAGTTGCTCGGCGGCGATGCCGCGACTCTTGATGCGGTTGAGCAATACATCAGTGGGCGCTTGTAAATAAATCACCAAATCTGGCTTGGGGCTGTCGATGGTGAGTTTGTTGTAGACCTGCTGGTAGAGGTCGAACTCGTCGTCGTCGAGGGTGACCTGGGCGAAGAGTTGATCCTTCTCCATTAAAAAGTCTGACACTCGCACTGGTTCGAAAATATCGTCTTGGCGTAAATCTTTCAGTTGTTGGGCGCGCTGAAACAGGAAAAATAATTGCGTTGGTAGGGCGCTGTTTTTTGGATCGCGGTAGAAGCGTTCAAGGAAGGGGTTTTCCTGCGGCTGCTCTAGCAGCATGTCGTAATTGAAGGTTTGCGCTAGGTGTTTGGCCAAGGTGGTTTTGCCCACGCCAATGGCGCCTTCAACGGCCACGAAACGGGGCAGCTTTACGTTGTTCAAGTCCAATTGCAGGTCAAAAAAATCGCTCACCGCTTACTCCTTGTGATTCGCCTGAGGCGTGATAGGCGACAGCCCGTCCATCGTACAGTTTGCCCGAAGGGATGCAATAGATTCGCCACTGGGCAGCAGCGCCTCGGGCCAGATATCGTGCAGTGGCACGAGGACAAAATTGCGCTGGCGTAGATATGCGTGCGGCACCGTTAGGCGCTCGGTGTTGATGCTCGCTTGGCCATATAACAGCAGGTCGAGATCGAGGCTGCGCGGGCCCCAGTGTTCGAGCCGAACGCGTTGGTGCTGTTGCTCCAGCGCTTGCAGTGCATCGAGTAAGTCGTGTGGTGCGAGCTGAGTTTCGAGTAATGCGCAGGCGTTGATGTAATCGGGTTGTTCCGGCCCCACGGCGCGGCTTTGGTAGAGCGGCGATTGCGCCAGCAGCCTGGTGCTTGGCAGCTGGCCTAGCTCGATCAAGGCTTGGGTAATTTGCACCATTGGCTCAGACAGATTACTGCCTAAGCTAATGGCGACGCGTACCGGTGGCTGATCACTCATGCGGGATCGGCAGGCTTTTTCCGCGGGCTGCGACGCCGGCTGCGGCCCTTGGGGCCGGTCATGTTTTTCACCATGGCCTCGCGGCCTTCTTCGTTGGCGACTTGGAAGTCCGTCCACCACTGGCCTAGGCCGTCGAAGTTTTCACCGGCGCTCTCGCGCAACAATAAAAAGTCGTAGGCGGCGCGAAAGCGCTCGTGGCTGAAGGTGACAAAGGCGCGCTTGCCAGCTCGGTTGGGCAGGCGTAGTTGCAGGTCCCAAATTTCGCGCATGGGAATTAAGAAGCGCTTAGGGATGGCAATGGCGGCGAGCTGTTGGCCCACTACGGCACTGGCAGCCTGACCCAAAGCCACTAAGGGCGTGAGCTTTTCGCTCGCCATTAACGCTTCCTGCTTCTCTTTAACCACTGGCCACAAGAGGGCGGCAAAGATAAAGGCCGGGGTCACGCGCTGATCGTTGCGGATGCGCTTGTCGGTATTGACCAGTGCGTGCTCGATAAGTTTTTCGGCTTTTGGGTCGCCGCGCTGCAGCAGCGCTTCGGTTTGCGGGAACAAGTAGGCCAGCAGGCCGTAGTCGCGCAGCAGGGTGAAGGTGGCGGTGGCGGAGCCGGCCATAAACAGCTTCAGGCTCTCGTCGAACAGGCGCGAGGAGGATACTTGCCCCATGAGCTCGGCATTGGGCGCGATGGGTGCGGCGGTGTTGGCTTCGATTTTAAAGCCTAGTTTGGCGGCAAAGCGCACGGCGCGCAGCATGCGCACCGGGTCTTCCTTGTAGCGCGTGAGCGGGTCGCCAATCATGCGGATTTGGCGCTTCTTCAAGTCTTCCAGGCCGCCCTCGTAATCCACCACGGTGAAATCTTTCGAGGTGTAATAGAGCGCGTTGATGGTGAAATCGCGCCTGGCCGAGTCTGTCTCTAGGGTGCCGAAGACGTTGTCGCGCAGCAGCATGCCCGAGTCGGCCTGATGGGAGTCGCGCTCGCTTTCGGATTCTGTGTGGTTGTCGCGGAAGGTAGTGACTTCAAGCAGCTCGCGGCCCATGCGCACATGCACAATTTTAAAGCGCCGGCCGATGATGCGCGCGCCGCGAAAGATCTGGCGCACTTGCTCGGGCGTGGCGTTGGTGGCCAGGTCGAAATCTTTCGGGTGGCCGTCTAAGAGCAGGTCGCGCACGCCGCCGCCGACTAAATAGGCTTCGAAGCCTTCATCGTTTAAACGCTTCATGGCCGACACGGCGCCGCGGCTGATGTTAGCGCGGGAGATGTTGTGTTCGTCGCGGGGAATAATGCGCTTGATTTGGGTGTTACCGGCAGACGGGGCGCGTTGAGTGTCGCCTTTGATAAATGCGGGTAACAGGGAGTAGAGTCGCTTCAGCATGGGTGAGGTCGATTGGCCTATGGTCAATATGGTCAGAAAGGCGCGAGTTTATCACGCTCTGGGCAAATCACTTAGTGTCTATCACTGAAGATAAGGCCGCTAAAGCCGTGTTTTGCGCTAGATGCGGGCTGATTGGGCTAGATAGGGCTTGTTGGTGTGGCTATTGGGTTAGATAGCGGCGCCACAAAGCAAAACGGGAAAGCCTTGGCTTTCCCGTCAAATTCTGTGTACGTCCACATTGTTATGCTTATTAGGTGGTGCTTCCTTGCCCGGGGCTGGCGAATGCTTACTGGCAAACCCTCTCCTAGTTGTGCAGTCAGTTAAATCACTTTCTATCTTTTTATTATTTCTTGTTGTTATTAGAGCTTTTCTACGTTTCTTATTATTTCTTGTTGTTATTAGATGTTGCTGTTTTTCTTATTATTTGTAGTTTTTATTATGTTATCTAAGCCTGTTTTTATTATTTTTTGTTCTTATTATGTAGCCCACTAATACATTTCCCGTGCCAACTTTGTAATTTCATTAAAAATCAATAGCTTACGACTAATTACCATTTGGCATAGTCAGTTGGATTTCATATATTCGTTACCGTTTGTTTCGTTACTTGTTACATTCCTGTGACAAGGTAACAAATAAAATGGATGAGTGGATTTGCGGCCTCGGCCAAACTGGTCTATTGGCTTGTTGACAATGGTTAAGTAGGGGGATTTGTCGCCTAAACCCTCAGCGCTTGTGCCTAGGGCTGTTGCTAGACGGGTTGACCGCTGATGATTAAGTACGAAAAAGCCCAGAGGCGTTAGCGCTCTGGGCTTGCAGGGGGAATAACCGGGCCGTCGGCTGGTTTAGCGGTTGGTGGCCTTTTTGCGCGGGATGCCGAGGCGCTGGCGCCGCTCCCATAGGCACTTGCGGCTGACGCCAAGTTTTTTCGCCAGTTCGGTCTCGCTCATGGTGTCTTGGTGTTCGATCACGAAGCGCTGGAAGTAATCTTCTAGAGACAGGTCTTCCTCTGGGTCTTCCTTGGCTTTACCCAACAGCTTGCGCGGCTGGAAGTCGTCTTGGTCGTCATCGTCCACATCGACCTCCACGAGGTCTAGGTCAATTTCGAGCAGTTCGTGGTTTATCTCTTTGTCGTTGTTGCACAGGATGATGGCGCGCTGAATGGCATTCTCCATTTCCCGCACGTTACCGGGCCAGATATAGGTGGTAATCGCCTGGATGGCCTCGGGCGAGAGGGTGAGCAAGGGTTTGCCGAAGGTGACGCAGTAGCGTTTCAGCATGTGCTCGGCCAGTAACAAAATATCGCGACCGCGCTCGCGCAGGGGCGGCAGTGTTACCTGCACCACATTGATGCGGTAAAACAAATCTTCGCGGAACTTGCCCTCTTGAGCCAACTTGCGCAGGTCTCTGTGGGTGGCCGCCACTAGGCGCACATCCACTTTGCGCGACTCCACCGAGCCAATGGGTCGCACTTCGCCTTCCTGTAGCACGCGCAGCAATCGCGCCTGTGCTTCGAGCGGCAGTTCGCCAATTTCGTCGAGGAACAGGGTGCCGCCGTCGGCGGCGGCTACTAAGCCCTCGCGCTGGCTGGCGGCGCCGGTAAAGGCGCCTTTCTCGTGGCCGAATAATTCTGATTCAATCAGGGTTTCGGGGATGGCCGCACAGTTAACGGAAATGAGCGGTTTGTCGGCGCGCGGGCTCTCGGCGTGGATGGCCTTGGCCACCAGCTCTTTACCGGTGCCGGTTTCGCCGTGCACCAGCACCGTGGCGCCGGTGGGCGCGACACGGTGAATCTTGGAATACAGCGCTTTCATTACATTGGAGCTGCCGATCATGCTGGCCACGCCCACTTGGTTTTCGGTGGGGGCTTGCAGGGCGGCGCGGTTGGCCTTGCCGATGACGCGTTTAACCGCGGCCAGCATCTCGTCGTGATCGAAGGGCTTGGCGATGTAGTCGACCGCACCCATGCGCATGGAGTCCACCGCCGAGCGCAGGCTGGCGTAGCTGGTCATGATCAGTACTGGGACGTCGCCGCACAGGGTGATGAGGTCGGTGCCGGGCGCGCCGGGTAGGCGTAAATCGCTGATCACCAGGTCGAAACTGGTGAGGTTGTGTTTGCTGGTAGCTTCCTTGACTGAGCCGGCCTCATTGACGATGTATTTGTTGCGCTCGAGCAGTTTGCGCAGTGCCATGCGGATAATGGGTTCATCTTCAACGATCAGGATATGGCTCATAGTGTTTCTTTTTGCTACACGTTAACGGGCTAGTGTTACCAACCTTGGGATCTTATGCAAGGGGTAACTGGATATCAAATCGGGTGCCTTTACCGGTTTCTGGATCGGCTGGGCTGGTAACCGTTAATAGGCCTTTGTGGTCTTCGATAATCGAGTAAACCATGGCCAAGCCCAGCCCCGTGCCCTTGCCGGGCTCCTTGGTGGTAAAGAAGGGCTCCATGATGCGGTCGAGCAGTTCCGGCGGAATACCCGAGCCCTCGTCTTCGACGCTGATCACCGCATAGTGCTCAGATTCATCGCTCCACAGGCTAACGTCGGCGCCATCTGGGCTGGCGTCGCGGGCGTTGGAGAGCAGGTTGACGAAGACCTGAATCATGCGCTGGCTGTCGCCCAGGAGCGTGATGCCGGGGTCGATATGGTTAGTGAACTGCACCTGCTGGCGGTCTTTCTGCAAGGAAATCAGGGCAATCGCCTCTTGCGCACAGGTGTGGATATTCATCGGTTCTACCAAGCGCTCTTCGCCGCCACCCGAGTGCGAGAAGCTCACCAGCGAGTGCACGATGCGCGATACTCGCTCGGTTTGGCTGAGAATCTGATCGGCGGTAGCGTGCACTTCGGCTTCGTCTGAGTCGTAGTGCAGGTTTTGCGCGAGACAGGCGATACCAGTGATGGGGTTGCCAATCTCGTGTGCCACCCCGGCGGCCAGCCGGCCGACGCTGGCCAGGCGCTCGCTGTGCACCAACTCCTGCTCCAGCAGTTGGGTCTCGGTTACGTCTTCGAGCAGAATCACCTGGCCATCGAACAGGTCTGTGTGCGCCTCTTTCGGGCCATCTTGTTCGAGTAGCGCCTTGTGCAGGCTGATCCAGTGGGTGCGGTGGTTGATTTCGATGCTTTGTTTATAGCGGTGGTTGTCGTCGCTCAGGGCGAAGTCGCGAATGAGGCTACCCCAGGGGTCGGGCAGGTCTTCGATGCGCGAACCGGTAATCTCGCTGGTGTTGATATCGGTGAGATTTTCCATGGCGTCGTTCCACATCAGAATTTCGCCGTCGTGGCCGAGCGAGCAGGCCGACATGGGCAGTAGCTGCAGGGTTTGGCGGTGGTAGATGCGCAATTTGTTCAACTCGGCGGCCATACCGGTGAGGTGAATTTGCAGCTGGCCGAGGCGGTTTTCCATCAAATTGATATCGGTGGTTTGGCGCTGTTCTGATACGGAATAGGGGATACAGCGATCCAGAATGTCGTTGGCGATACCTATGCCCATCAGGCCGGAGAGGTTGGCTTCAATTTGATCGCGCAGGCGCCGCAAGGCGTAGGGCCGGCGCTCGTCGATGGTCAGGTTGAGTTGATTGAGCGCCTTATAGACTTCATCGCGCGCCGATTGGGGCCCCAACACTTCGGCTAATTGGCTCCTAAATTCGCGCGCCGAGCGCAGCTCGAGCGACAGGCGCAGCGGCTGGCTGAGTTCGTCGTCGGCGCAAATGTCGGCGCTGAAGCGCTCGTCTTCACCCTGCTGGGTGAGTAGCGACAGCAGGGCGAAGATCAAGCTGTTGGCGCCGAGGGAGATGAGTGTGATCTCGCTCCAATAGTTGACGCCCACGGGAAGGGTCCAGCCTTCAACCGGCAGTTGGTAGGCGGTGATATCGAACAGCGCGGGGAAAAATAAGCCCATGGCCCACACCGAGGCGCCCACGCTCAAGCCGCAAATGGCGCCCAGCCGGTTGCCTCTCGGCCAGTAGGCAACGGCCGAGATGGAGGGCAAAAATTGCAGCGTTGCAATAAAGGCCATGAGTGCCAGCTGGGTCAGCGAGTAGTCGTTATTGAGCAGCAGGTAAAAGCCGTAGCCGGCTAAGAATACCAAGGCGATTAAGACCCGGCGCAGCCAGATCAGGCGCGCGTAGATATCGGTTTGGTAGCTCATCTGCAGCAGCGGCAGTAGCCAGTGGTTGAGCAGCATGGTGGCCAGCGCCAAGGCGATAATCACCATGGCGCCGGTGGCAGCCGATAAGCCGCCGACGAATGCGACAAGGGTTAGGATGGGCGAGTCGCCGAAAATCGGCACGCCGAGGGTGAAATATTGCGCTGGCAGTGGCACCCCGAGTTCGAAGCCGGCCCAGAGAATGGGGAATACCGGCAGCGCCATGAGTAACAAAAACAGCGGAAAGGCCCAGCTGACGGTGCTGGTGGTTTGATCCATGGAGCTTTCCACCACGCTCATGTGGAAGATGTGGGGCATGGCCACGGCGGTGGCAAAAAATACCAGCATCAAGGTGGAGCTGGCCGAGTCTTTCATGGGGCTGTGCAGCAGCGCCAAGTTTTCCGGGTGATCTAATAACCATTGATCTAAGCCTTCGACGCCGCCGAAGACATTGAACACGGCAAACAAGCCGATGGCGCAAATGGCGCACACCTTGAGCAGGGATTCGAACGCCATGGCGGTGATCATGCCGCGGTGCTGCTCGCGGTTGGAGCCGAACATGATGGTGAAGGTGGCCAGTAGGGCGCAGTACATAAAGGCCAGAAATTGCTTTAGCGTCAGGCCCGATTCCGCCAAGCCCAAGTCCGGTAGCCGGTCCACGGTGATGATGCGTAAGGTGTCGCTGACGGCCTGAATTTGCAGGGTGATGAGCGGTAGTACGCCGAGGAACATGCACAGGGTGGTGAGCGCGCCGAGCCAGTTGCTGTGGTAGCGAAACACCAGCAAATCGGCGAGCGAGTGTATTTGGTAGCGCCGGGCCAAGTCGGCCAAGGGCCGAATGGCCACCGGGGCGAACAGAAACAGCGCGCCGGTGCCGAGGTAGTAGGCGAGGGCGCCGTAACCGTATTGGAAGGCGAGATCCACCACCCCGTAAAAGGACCAGGCGCTGGCAAAGATGCCGAGCGATAGGATGTAGACGATGGGGTGGCGAATGACTTTGTCGGGAATCCAGCCCTTTTCGGTGATCCAGGCTATGCCAAAAATCAGCAGCAGGTAGCTTACGCAGAGCAACGCAATTTCGGTCAGGCTAAAGGTCATTGCGTTTAGCCTTGGTACTGCTTTGTATGAAGTAAGCAATCACTATTACGATAACCCAGATAATAAAAGGGCGGTACCAGGAGCCATTCTCATTAATGACCCAGCCGAATAAGGTTGGGGAGAAAATATAGGCCACCAGCAGTAACAGGATAATGAGGCGTTGATTGGGCATGGGTTAGGGTCGTTGCGGGCAAGCGGCCAATGGTACGGATAGGCTGAGAGCTTGGCAACTTATCCCTCTGCGTGGGGCGGACATCATCGCATTTGACCCTAGCGACTAAACAGCGGGTCGGTTTGCGCCAGCGTCTTCGGCACCTTGGCCAGCGACCAGTTGGCTCGGCCCCAGTGCAGTAGTGCCTCCACTGAGCCGTGGAGTAGCGATGTGGGCGGCGCTTGGCCGAGCAAGCGCAGGGCGTGAATGAGGTTGTATTGCGGTGTGCTTAGGTCCAGCGCTGGGGCGTGATTTTGCTTGCTGAGCTTTTGCCCGTGGCTGTTGTTGATCACCGGTATGTGGGCCCAGGCTGGCGCTGGTTCGCCCAATAGTTGGAACAATAGTTGTTGGCGAGCGCTCACTTCCAATAAGTCTGAACCGCGTACCACGTGACTAATGCCTTGGTAGATGTCGTCGGCCACGACGGCTAATTGATAGGCGTGCAAGCCGTCTTTGCGCTTGAGGATAAAATCGCCGAAATCGGAGGCCGGGGTTTGGCTTTGCTGGCCTTGGATGGCGTCTTCAAAGCTGACCGCTTGTTCCGGTTGCGGCAACTTTATGCGCCAGGCGACGGTTTCGCCGGCGGCCGGTGGCGTGTGCAAGCAGTGCCGATCGTAGACCCGCCCGAGTGCGGCGAGCCGGTTTCTATTGCAACTGCAGAGGTAGATCAGGCCCTTGCTGTCGAGTTTTTGCAGAATCGATTCATAGGCGGTCAGGCGCTGGCTTTGAAACAGCACCGGTTCGTCGGCCCTGAGCCCGTGCGTCGCTAGCGCTTCTAAGATGGCTTGGCTGGCACCGGCTTGCTCGCGCGGCGGGTCTAAGTCCTCCATGCGAATTAACCAGGTACCCTGGTGGGCGCGCGCATCTAAGTAACTGGCCAAGGCGGCCAGCAGGCTGCCGAAATGTAACGGGCCTGTGGGCGAGGGCGCGAAACGGCCTCGGTACTGGCGTAATTTAGCTAGGGAAGACATGCTGGGCGTGGACGGCGATCAATTCACCGGTGCAGTTGAGGTAGTGGAGGCCTAAGACTGAGAACCAGTGCCTAGAAACGACAAAGGGCGATAGATCGCCCTTTGTGTGTATTGGCAGGCGTTTAGCCACCAATCTGCTTTTCTTTGATTTCCGCCAGCGTCTTACAGTCGACGCACAGGGTCGCTGTTGGACGGGCTTCTAGTCGCCGAATACCAATTTCAACACCACAGGTTTCGCAGTAACCGTAATCATCTTGCTCGATAAGCTCGATGGTGCTGTCGATTTTCTTGATCAACTTGCGCTCGCGATCGCGGGTGCGCAACTCGAGGCTGAACTCTTCTTCCTGGCTAGCGCGGTCGGCTGGGTCTGGGAAGTTGGCAGCTTCATCTTTCATATGGCTCATGGTGCGGTCGACTTCTTCCATGAGTTCACGCTTCCAGTTCAGCAGGATGCTTTTGAAGTGATCCCGCTGAGATTCATTCATGTACTCCTCACCCTTCTTCTCCTTGTAGGGTGTGAAGCTTGAGCCTTCTAGTGCTGACTCTTTAGCTGCATGTTTGGGCATGTTGACGCCTCTTCTATAACTTCCGGGTTATGCAGAATGGGGGTGGGAAATTAAATTTCAAGTACCCCCCGTTTGGAAGGCAGCAAACTACCAGATTCTATCTGCGCTGGCCACTGTTTTAGCTTGCCGCCGGTGGCCTACGTTAATGCTAAACTGGCGCGGTAATTTATTTGAGGTTGGTTAAAAAACCATCAATAGACGCTATGAAATTAGAGCCGGCACTGCAACAGGCGCATTTAATAAAGCGTTACAAACGTTTTCTCGCTGATATTCGTTTGCCTTCGGGCGAGGTGAAAACGATTCATTGCCCCAATACTGGCTCAATGCGCGCCTGTTTGGCGCCGGATTCCCCCTGTTGGTATTCGGTATCGGCGTCCAAGACGCGCAAGTACCCTGAGACCTGGGAGATTGCCACCACGCCCGATGGTTTTTTAGCGGGTATTAATACCCACCGCGCCAATGCCCTAGTGGCCGAGTTGTTGGCGCATAAGGGGGTGGCTAGCTTGGCCGATTACGATAGCATCAGCGCCGAAGTAAAATACGGCGCGGAAAATTCGCGCATTGATTTTTTACTGGAGGCGCAGGGCTTACCCAAGTGTTATGTGGAGGTGAAAAATGTCACCTTGCACGAGGGCGATGGCTTGGGTTTCTTCCCCGATGCCGTAAGTAGCCGCGGCGCAAAACATTTGCGCGAATTAATGGCGATGGTGGAGCAGGGGCATAGAGCGGTGTTGCTGTTTTGCGTGCAGCACACGGGTATTACTCGCGTCGCCCCGGCCGATCATATCGACCCAGTGTACGGCACATTGCTGCGCGAGGCGGCCGCTAAGGGTGTTGAGGTGTTGGCCTATGGCGCGCATTTATCGGCGCAGGAAATTCGCTTGCTGAAACCTCTACCTGTGCTCTTGGCTTAGGTTCGGCGCGCTAGCCTCGCGATTGTGCAGCGATTGTTTAGCTTGGCTATGAAAGCTGTTGTTAGACCTATTGAGCTGAGGTTTATTGTTGTTGGCTTAAGCCCAGTTCGTCTAAGTCGACACACACCTGTTGGTTGATCACGGTGCAGCTAATTGCCTCTAGGCTTTTGCCGCGACAGGGGCCGGCGACGCATTCGCCGCTGTGCATTAAAAACAGTGCACCGTGGGTTGAGCACTGAATCATCTCGCCATCGAAATCTAAAAACTTATCCTCTTGCCACTGCAGCTCGATGCCTAAATGTGGGCAGCGGTTGCGGTAGGCGTAAAACACCCCGCGCTCATTCACCACAAACAATTTAACGCCGCGCTCGGCAAACTGCTTGCTGGTATTGGCGCCGATGGCATCGGTTGGGCAAAGCGGAATGAATGCCACGCAGATTCCTTTTCGTGTCAGTTGTTGGTCTGTGGTGTGAGTATAAGGGTTATCGCTAGGCGTGTTGCAAGTGCAGCGTCTGTTGAAAGCGTAAGGCCGCAACAGGTTCCTGTTGCGGCCCAGTGGCTAGGTTGGTGTAGCGCGAAAGCGAAAACTTAAGCCGCTTGTTTGAGCGCCCTAATACGCGCTTCCAGCGGTGGGTGGCTAGAGAATAACGCGCTCATGGATTGTTTGAAGCCACTGCTGATACCAAAAGCGTAAAGGCTATCGGGCATGGTGGAGGCAACGTGTGCATCCTGTTCGGCTTTTAACCGTGCCAGTGCGCCAATCATACCGTTGCGGCTGGCGAGATGGGCGCCGGCGGCGTCGGCGCGAAATTCACGCCAGCGGGAAAAGCGCATCACAATCATAGAGGCGAGGAAGCCCAGTACGATTTCCGCCACGAAGGTGGTGATATAGAAAGCGATACCGTGGCCGTTTTCATTTTTAAATACCGCGCGGTCGACGGTGCTGCCGATGATGCGAGCGAAGAACATGACGAAGGTGTTCACCACGCCTTGAATCAGGGTTAGGGTAATCATATCGCCGTTGGCGACGTGGCCAATTTCATGGGCTAATACGGCCTCGGCTTCGTCTCGGCTAAATCGGTCGAGCAAGCCCTGGCTAACGGCGACTAGCGCCGCGTTTCGATTCCAGCCGGTGGCAAAGGCATTGGATTCTTTGGCGGGAAAAATGCCCACTTCGGGCATGCCGATGTTAGCTTTATCGGCCAAGCGTTTGACCGTGGTGACCAACCATTGCTCTTGTTCGGTGCGTGGTTGTTCGATGATACGGGTGCCGGTGCCGCGCTTGGCCATCCACTTCGAGATCAGCAGCGATATAAAGCTGCCAGCGAAGCCGAACACGGCGCAGAATATAAGCAGGGAGGTGAGGTTGAGACCGGAGCCGTTAGCCTCGAAATAAGAATTCACGCCAAGCAAGCTCAACACCACACTGGCAACCAAAATGATGGCTAGGTTAGTGAGTAGAAACAAACCGATTCGCAACACGATACATCCTCATAGTGACGGGCGCGATAGTGCACCCAACGACCTATTAGATGGCGATGATTTGGAAAAATTCAATAGCGAAGCAGGTTTAATGTCGAGCGGCGATCTGCTGGTTTAACTGGTTGATTTTGTCGGCCATTTCTTCGATCAAGCCGATACAAATTTGCGGTTGGTGTTCAACCAGATCGATAAAATCTTCCTTGCGCACCGCCATCACCGAGCAGTCTGATGTGGCGATGACACTGGCGTTGCGGGCTTGGCGGGTAAACACGGCGAGGGCGCCAAAAATTTCATCTCTTTTCACTTCGCCAACCTTGATACCATCGCGGGTGGCCATGGCGGTGCCCTCGAGCAGGGTGTAGACGCAATCGGCGGAGTCGCCCTGGGCAATAATAGTCTCGCCCTCGCTAAAGGATAAAAAGCCGGTGCTGGGTTGAAACTGGCCGCGCTTTTCTTGGGTCAGTGCTTCCTTAAAATAGGTACACAGGCAAATCAGATAATAGGCCCAATGTTTTTGCAATTCGGCGCTGGCGTTTACGTGCGCGATCAGGTCATCGCGGTTGATACTGGTAAAGCTAGCTTGGTTGGCAACCAATTTGCCCTCTGGCAATTGCAGCGATCGGGACAGACCGAGCAGGTCGCCGGTTTCGTATTGTACTACTTCGTTGCCTTGGTGCTCCAAGTGGATGCTGCCCGAGGTGATTAGAAGCAGTTGAGAGACGGGCCTGGCATCGAACAGGTCGGCGCTGTGGCTGACAGAAATGGTTTCGCCCTGCGGGCAATCCTTTAACAAGAGTTCAGTGAGCCCCTTCAGCTTACTGCTCAAGTCAGTGAGTTGGGCTGAATCGTTGTCGGATAAATACATGGTCTTTGCTCGGTTGCTTGCAGTGATAGGTGCAAGGCTAAGTGTAGCCTGAGTTGCACGCTAACTGGCCGTTCACTGACAGTTATCTATGTGAGGGCAGTCTCGTTTTCGGCCTCTTCCACCAGCCTAGCTTTCAGATCGGGCGCGAGATCATTCCAATGGGTATCCGTTAGCGCGCCCTGTAAAGCATATAGCATTACCTTGGAGACATTAATACCACGGGCCTTAATTCGACAGTAGGCATTGACCGGCCCCATCGCTTTTAGATCTTCGTAGGAGTTGACCCCAATGGCGCGCAAAATATTGACCGAGGCGGCGCCGAGGTTTTTGAGTTGGAGTAAATCCCCATGACTAGCCGTCATTCTGTTCCTCTCCTAAATGGGCTTATTCTTATTTTTGCTGGCCTGTTGGCTGGCGGGCATGTAGCTTATATGTCCAATCGCTATAATACCGAGAGATTTGATAAGCGCAATCACTCATGGAAACAGAATTCACTTTGAATCCGCAAATACTTTACGGCATAGACCCGCCGCCCTTAGTCACCTGCCTAGGCGCTCAGGTGCAACCGGCCTTGGTTGAGCCGCTAGAAAGGCTGGCTGAGGCGGCTTCTGCGGCTGGGTTCGATCTCGCTATTGCCAGCGGCCACCGGAGCTTTGCGCGGCAACTGCATATATTTAACGCCAAGGCGCAGGGCGCGAGGCCGGTGTTGGATGTTGCTGGGCAGGTACTGGATATCAGCCGGTTATCGGCGTCTGCCTTGCTGCACGCCATTTTGCGCTGGTCCGCCTTGCCCGGCATGTCGCGCCATCACTGGGGTACCGAGATAGACATCTACGATCGCAGTATTTGTCAGGATGGCTACCAGTTGCAGTTAACGGTGGCCGAATGCGAGGGCCCCATGGCCGGCTTTTATACTTGGCTAGAAAGTTATCTCGCCGCTCAGGCGGCGTTTGTTCGGCCCTACGCGCTGGATCTCGGCGGCGTTGCGCCCGAGCCCTGGCATTTAAGTTACGCGCCCCTGTCCGCCGACTACGCCAAGCATTACTCACTCGACCGGCTTAGGGATTTGCTGGCCGCATCGGATATAGAATTGAAATCACAGATTATGGCGCGGCTACCCGACTTGTATCAGCGCTATCAGGCCTAGAGCTTAAGGATTGGTCATTTTGCATCAACTATCGCGGCCGCTAACGTCGGCCAGCCAGCCTCGACTTGTTATTTTTGATTGCGACGGCGTGTTGGTCGACAGCGAGCCCGTGGGCAATCGAATTTTGACCGAGCATTTGTGCCGCGCCGGTATCCAGATGACGGAGGCTCAGGTACAGCGTGTGTTTCGCGGCTGCTCGGCGGCTATGTGCATCGACAAAATTGGCCAGTGGTTAACGTCACCAGATCAGGCCGCGCAGTTCTGGCAGGCCATGCAAGCGGAAACCTTGTTGGCCTTGCAGGGTGTTAAGCCAGTCGAGGGTGTTGCGCTGGTGTTGGAATTGATGCGGCGTCAGGATCAAGCATTTTGTGTCGCCTCGGCCGGTGATTTTACGAAAATGCACACCACCTTGGGTGCAACCGGTGTGCTGGAAAATTTTAAGCCTCGGCTATTTAGCGCCACAGACGTGAAGCGCAGCAAGCCCGCACCGGACTTATTTCTTAAGGCGGCACAGACGATGGGCTTTGCGCCGGCGCAGTGCGTGGTGATAGAAGATTCGCTATTGGGCGTTCAAGCAGCTGTCGCGGCCGGAATGCAGGTGTTTTGGTATGTGGCCCAGCGCGATATGTCGGCGGCCGAGTTAGCACAGCTCGAGAATTTTGATGCATCCTTGGTCACGGAGTTTTCCCGAATGGCCGACTTAGTTACACTGCTGGGGTTAACCGAAGGGGAAGGCAATTGACCACGGAACTCTGGCAAACCATTCAGGCGGAGGCCAAATACTTTAGCGCCGCCGAGCCCAACTTGGCGAGTTTTTTTCACGGCGCTATTTTACACCACGCCGATTTTTCCGCGTCGCTCAGTTTTATTTTGGCGCAGAAACTCGATAGTCTTCATTTGCCGGCCATTTTAGTGCGCCAAGTGATCGAAGAGGTATTGAGTCAGTCACCCGAGATTTTAATGGCGGTTAAAAAAGATATTTTCGCTTGTGTCGAGCGCGACCCCGCCTGCAGCCACCACTTGATGCCGCTGCTGTACTTCAAAGGCTTTCATGCGCTACAGGCCTACCGAATTGCCCACGCGCTGTGGAACGATAAACGCCGCGCCTTGGCGTTGTTTTTTCAAAACCAAATATCGCAAACCTTCTGTGTGGATATTCACCCAGCCGCTAAATTGGGCACCGGTATCATGATCGATCACGCCACCGGTGTGGTGATTGGCGAAACGGCGGTGGTGGGTGACGATGTGTCGCTATTGCACGGCGTCACACTGGGCGGCAGTGGTTATGCCAAGGGCGATAGACACCCCAAAATAGGCTCTGGGGTGTTGATCAGCGCGGGGGCTAAATTGCTCGGCAATATTTGCATCGGCCAGGGCGCAAAAATTGCTGCGGGCAGTGTTGTGTTAAGCGACGTGGCCGCGCATACCACCGTTGCCGGCGTGCCGGCAACGGTGGTGGGTAAACCTAAATCGGAAAGCCCTGCGCGGGAGATGAATCACTCCATGTCGGACGATGACTAGCTAAGGCTGTTTGCCAAACGCGTCTTGTGAAAATTTAACGCGCTCTTCAATTGCGATGGGACCCAGCAAACATTGCTCGTCGATTCTATGTAGACGGTTCAATAACCCCTGTTGATTGGCCACTTGTATGGATAAGCCGGGCCGTGCATTGAGTTCCAACACCAGCGGCCCATAAATTTTATCCAGCACAATGTCGGCACCGAGGTAGCCAAGGCCGGTCATTTCGTGAGCGCCGGCGGCGAGTACCAAAATGTCTTGCCAGAGCGGCACTTTCAGCTCGTTAAACACCGAGCCGGTGTCTGGGTGTTTATCCACTGGCTCGCCGTTTTGTACCGCGCAGATAGCGCTGCCGTCGGCCAGATTTAAACCAACACCTACCGCACCTTGGTGCAGGTTTGCCTTGCCGTCGGAACTGTGCGTGGCGCAGCGAATCATGGCCATGACGGGATAGCCGCGATAAACCACCACGCGCACATCGGGCACACCTTCGTAGCTGTATTGGCTTAACGCCTCGTCGAAATTAATCAGCGCTTCCAGCATCGCTTGGTCGGGGCGACCGCCGAGGCTGAATAATCCCGATAGCGTATCTGAGATGTGCCGCTGTAAATAATCATAAGTAACCCGCTGGCCCGACGGCTTAATAAACTGATCGCCTTCGCGCCCGACAATCACCAATATGCCTTTACCGCCACTGCCCTGTACGGGCTTGATTACAAACTGGGTGCGCTCGCCGATGAGTGTTAATACACCTTTCACCTGAAACTGGTGTTCGATCACACCGATTAATTCTGGCACGGCAATGCCGGCTTGTTGGGCCGCTAATTTGGTTTTGAGTTTGTTATCTACCAACGGGTAGAGGCTGCGCTTGTTGTAGCGCAGAATGCATTCGACGTTGCGGCGATTCATGCCCAACACGCCGGCTTCGCGGAGCTTTGATGGCCAAGCAAACCAGCCCATGATTATTTAACCTGCGCTTTTTGGCCGAACACCATGTGCCTAAAACGGTACAGCTCGCTTAGGCGATAACCATTGTATTGACCGATCACTAAGATTAACGCCAGTAACACCAAAGATAATTCTGGGAAGTTAAAGGTTAAATGTTTAGCAATGCTATTGGTCATTAAACCGTAAGCAATGACGGCAACCAGCAAACTGCCGCCACCCTGTTTCACCACATCGCGCGGGCCTTCCTCCTCCCACAAGGTGGACATACGCTCGATGGTCCAGGCCAGAATAATAGTCGGGAAAAAGGTCACGCTCATGGCCGAGACGATGCCGAGTTTATAACTGGCGATACTGAAAAATGCCATCAGACCAATGACCACGATGATGACCGCCGATACCCTGGCCACCAATAATAAATTTAAGTGGCTGAGGTAGTAGCGAATCCAGAGGCCAACACCCACCACCAGAATAAACATGGGCAGGCCGGCCAGTAAGCCGGTTTCGATAAACGCCAGCGCGATCAATATAGGCATGAAAGTGCCCGAGGTGGGCAAACCGACGATAATTCTCAGGAATACCACCACTAAGGCGCCGATGGGAATTAGCAGCAAGGTTTTAAAAACGCCTTGTTGTTCCACCGGTAGCGAGTAGATACTCATATCGATCAGCGCGGCTTGATTGGACAAATCCTGCATCATTGCCACGGTACGCGCGGGCACCGTATTGACCACCATGGAAAATTCTACTTTGGAGTTGATGCCGCCAATCACGTCGAGCAAAGATATGCCGCCGCGCTGCCAGATAAGGAAATCGCTGGGTAGGCCCTTTTCACCGGTGGTTGGATTGAATTGAATCCATTGACCGTTGGAATAAATTTCTAATAACTCGGAATAATTGGCTCGGCGCCGCCCGTCTTCTAGCTGTAAACCTTTGATGGTTTGGAAGTGAATGCCTTTATAGGACAGTAGCTTAAAAGCTACGTCCATAACCTGGTCGTTATTGACCGAGAGCAGGTAGGCGACGTCTTGACTTTTTTCTCTGGCATTTAATCGGCCGAGCATTAATTGGGTGAAGCTGGCGTCGGTGGCCGATTCTTGCGACAAGCGATCTAGCATCAAGCGCAAAGATTCTCGCTCGCTTGGGAAAGTGCGTAACTTTTCTACTTCGCCTTCTGGCGCGTTGGGCTGACTGAGTTTGCTGTTGTCGTGTACAACCTGCAATTTATAATTGAGGGAGATAACATTTTTGCTCGGCGCTTCGCGACGGGTCCAGCGCGCGTAGCGCTGCTCACCTTCTTCAAAGATAACGAAGCCAAAGCCAGACGAGGAAAAATTCTCATCGATGATTACCCCATTGCTGCTTTTTTCCGGCAGCGCAAGGGTAACTTCAATGGGGTCGCCAGAGGGTTGGAAATCTATTTTCGATTGTAGCGTCCAGACATTTTTAGATTCGCCTGGCCAGAGCGGAAAGCCTAGGTTTAGATTTTTGTACAGTGCACCACTCAAGCCCACTATGGCGAGAATGGCAGCGACAACATAGAGCTGAAAACGTGCTTTCATAGTTAGACCAGTGTGGGTCGAATGATAGAGGTTTGGAAAAAGCTAACTGTGCATAAGCTTAACGAATACTAAAACTTTTAGAGACGTCAACCACGGCATTGTCAGTCAGGAAATTTCTACCGATGAGCATAGGGTAGGAAAATTCGGAGCGGTCGGTGAGGGTAACTTCAATCTCTTCATCAATATCGCCGAGACGAACCCGCATTTCCACAACCCGTCGACGGGCTGAATCGGCATCGTGGCGTTTTATTTTTACTTTGCGCGAGAGTGGGCGCTCAATGGTTATCGTTTCGGCATCTTCGTTGGGGCTAAATTCGAAGCGCACCCAACGCTCGCCGTCGCGCTCGAAGGGAATGATATTCGATGCGTGCAGTGACGAGGTTTCGGCGCCGGTATCGATGCGGGCTTTGACTTTGACCCCAGGCGGGTCGAGGGTAATGTTTTCGGCAACACCAATGACCAATAGTTGGTTGTTACCAATTCGGCTAGGTGCCGCGGGTTTAGCTGGCGCCGGCTTTTTAATCACCGGAGCGGGCGCTGGGGCAACTTCAGCGATGGCAGGGCATTCTTTTACGATTTCCACGGGCTCAGGACAGACGACGGGTTCTGGCGGTGCGGGGCAAACGGGTGCTTCAACGACGACAGGAGCCTCAGGTGCCGGTGTCTGAAAAAGCTGACAGCCGCTTAGGGCTAGGGGTAGAGCAACAATCAATTGCCAACGTAACACAAAGGACCTCGCAAGGAGATGAAAGACCTCAGCCGTATTGCGGGGTCTTTTTTATAGAGGCCGAATTATAAGGTAAGTAGGGGGGACTGCAAGGGAGCCTGTGACCGCAATCACAAATAATTCTAGCGGTGCCCGCGGCTCCAGTTCAGCACCATGATTCTTTCGCGCAATTGGTTAGCCAATGCAGCAATGCCGGCGGTGTCGGGTTCGGTGGCTTGTTGCAATCTATGGATTTGTTTTTCTAGGCGGCGAATCTCTGCGCCTATGGTCGATTGCGATAGCGTGTCATCCAATGACTGATTGGTTGTAAACAACGGTTGGCGCATGGCAGTTCATCCCTGGTACTTCTATTTTTAGTATGTTGCTAAGTCTAACGGGTTGGCTAAAACCCTCTAGTGGCTTAAAGGGGCAATCTGTGTCAGTGATTTCTTACAGGCATTGCATGATGGCTGACATTGGGCAAAACTAACTGTATTGCAGCTGAGAAGTAAGATTATGAGTGACGGGCGTTTTGATATTGTGTTTCGCGGAGATATTGCCCCTGGCCAAGTTTTACCGCAGGTAAAGCAGCGCTTGGCGGCGCTGTTTAAGCGCGAGCTGGCGCAAATTGAACCGTTATTTTCCGGCGCGCCGGTGGCATTAAAGAAAGATGTGGATCAGCTCAGCGCCGAGAAATACAAGAAAGTATTGGCCCAAGCCGGCGCCTTGGTGGAGATACGCGAGGCGGGTACGTTAAAGGCGCCACCGGCGCGGCCGCGGCCGGTGGCAAAGGCGGAACCTGCAACGCAACCCGATGAAGCGCCGGCCCCGCCGGCGCCAGCGGGTTTAAGTTTGGTGCCCGTGGGTGGCTTTTTGTTAACCGACGAAGAACGCAAGCAGGCAGTGGAGCCCAGTGCGCCTGTAGCCCAAGTGAATTTTGAACTGCGCCCACTCGAAGGGAGTTTGGTGGATGAGAATGAGATTGAGCGCATGGCGCCGGTGCAGGTGGCCGACGTTGAATTCGATATCTCCGAGCCAGGTGTTGAGTTGGTTGAGGCACAGTACAAAGAAGTCGCCGAGGCGGTGGTAGTTGCTGACCTAGATGTCGATCTAGCGCCTGCTGGGTCCGATCTTGGGCAGCTGCCAAAAGAGCCAGCGCCGCCGGCGCCAGATACCAGTGGTATTCGCTTGGCAGATTAAAAAGTTGCTTGCGGCGCTGTTGCGCTAGTGGAATATTCCGTTACTTGGACATAAAAAAGCCTCCCGTGGGAGGCTTTTTTATGTCGAAAGGTCGAGTGCTGAGAAGCGTGGCTTCTCTCTACCTATGATTAGAATCGTGGCTTCTCTGGCAGTTCTTCGTAGCGCTTGACCGATTCCATGATTTCTTTGCGGGCTTCCTCTGGGCCGCCCCAACCTTCGATTTTGACCCACTTGCCCTTCTCTAAATCTTTGTAGTGTTCGAAGAAGTGAGCAATTTGGTTCAGGGTAATTTCCGGCAGATCGCGTACGGATTCTACGCCTTGGTAGAGTGGCGTGATTTTGTCGTGTGGCACGGCAACGATTTTTGCATCTTCGCCGGATTCATCGGTCATTTTCAGCACGCCGATAGGGCGGCAGCGCACCACGGAACCTGGGATTAAGGCCAAGGGCATGATCACCAGTACATCGACTGGATCGCCATCGCCACACAGGGTGTGGGGAACGTAGCCGTAGTTGCAGGGGTAGTGCATGGCCGTGCCTAACATCCGGTCTACGAAAATCGCGCCAGAGTCTTTGTCCACTTCATATTTGATAGGGTCGCCGTTGAGGGGGATTTCAATGATGACGTTAAGATCGTCGGGCAGATTCTTGCCAGAGGGCACCAGATGCAGGCTCATAACACATTCCACTTGGAAGCTAAAATTTGGGGCGCAGAGTCTACCACAGCCTCGGCGCGGCTTAAACGCTGTCGATAAAACAACCTAAGTCATTTGCTGGCGCCTAGGGACTGCCCTACTATGTTCCTCAGTGGCCGAGTTACCTGAGTGCAATCCGGTGTACCCCGACAATCGGCCACTTACATTGGGATCTACAGCAAGGAGCTGATTGTCGGGCGGTAAGACGTTGATGTTGATTGTAGAGATAAGAGGTAGATGTATCAGGTAGGGCCCCAACTATAACAATTACGAGGGTTTTCTATGGATATCCTGCTGTTGCCGCCCCTATTCGGGCTGGCTGGATTAGTGGTCGCATTTATTATTTACCGCATTATCGTTTCGTATCCTGCAGGGGAGGGGCAGGTTGCCGAAATTGCCGCATTGATTCACAAGGGCGCCATGGTTTTTATGCGCCGCGAGTATTCCATCTTAGGTTTGTTTCTATTGGTTGTGACGGTTTTATTAGCCATAGGCTTTGGCGGCTGGCGCACACCCGTGGCTTTTGTGGTGGGTGCACTGTGCTCTGCTACTGCCGGCCTTATTGGTATGCACACGGCCACCAAAGCCAATGTGCGAACCACCGTGGCGGCAAAAAATGAGGGAGCGGCCACAGCTTTGAACGTCGCTTTCTACGGCGGCTCGGTGATGGGCTTGGCCGTGGCGGCGATGGGGCTGTTAGGTTTAGGCGCCTTGTATCTTTGGTTTGGTGGCGACCCGCACCACGCGGAAGCCATTCATGGCTTCGGTATGGGGGCCTCCACGGTGGCGTTATTCTCCCGTGTCGGTGGCGGCATCTTCACCAAGAGCGCCGATGTGGGCGCGGATTTGGTGGGCAAAATTGAAGCCGGCATTCCCGAGGACGACCCGAGAAACCCTGGCGTTATTGCCGATAACGTGGGCGATAACGTCGGCGATGTGGCCGGTATGGGCTCGGATATCTTCGAGTCTTATTGTGGCTCGATTATCGCTACCATCGCCATTGCTGCAACCATGACTATGCTCCAATGGCAGCAGCTGGCACCCGAGCGCGAGGCGCTGATGTTTGCACCCTTGGCGCTGGCTTCCGTAGGCTTAATTTGCTCTATTTTAGGCATCATCATTGTTAGGTTGATGTCTGCCAATGCCCCGGCCATGGCGTTGCGCTCCGGCACCATTGGCGCCACCTTAATTCTCATTGGCGCTGCGTATTTTCTCTTGCGCTGGCAGGGCATCAGCGCCGCTGTTTGGTGGTGTGTGATGTTCGGTGCTGTGGGCGGTATCTTTATCGGCTTGGTGACTGAGTATTACACCGGCGGCAAGCCTGTGCGTCTAATTGCCAAGGGTGGTGAAACTGGGCCCGCGACGGTGATGATTGCGGGGCTCGCGACCGGTATGGAGTCGGTGGTGGTACCAGTGTTGGTGATTGCCGGCATCATTTTCGCCACCGCCGCGGTACTGCCCGAGGGCTGTGGCGTTTACGGTGTTGGTATGGCCGCCGTGGGTATGCTGTCCACTGTCGGTATCACCATGGCCATCGATGCCTATGGCCCAGTGGCCGATAACGCCGGTGGTATCGCCGAGATGGCTGGCTTAGGCGAGGATACGCGCAAAATCACCGATGGCTTAGACGAGGTGGGCAACACCACCGCGGCCATCGGCAAAGGCTTTGCCATCGGCGCCGCCGGTCTTGCGGCGCTGGCTATTATCGCCGCCTTCATCGCCACCGTAGAGCGCCATGTGCCGGGTTTTGCCCTGCGCCTGGACGACCCGCGGGTGCTCACCGGGATGTTTATCGGCGGCTTGTTTCCCTTCTTGGTGTCGGCCATCACCATGCGCGCCGTGGGCGATGCCGCCTTCGATATGATTAAGGAAATTCGTCGACAGTTTAAAGAAATCCCAGGCCTTATGGAGGGCACGGCTAAGCCGGACAGCGACCGCTGTGTGGATATCGCCACCCAAGCGGCACTGCGCAAGATGATTCTGCCCGGCGTGCTGGCGGTGGCCTCGCCCGTGGTGGTTGGCTTCGTGCTGGGGCCGCAGGTACTCGGCGGCATGTTGGGCGGCGCGCTGATCTCCTGTGTGCTGTTAGCCTTAACCATGGCCAATGCCGGTGGCGCTTGGGATAACGCCAAGAAATACGTAGAAAAAGGTAACTTTGGCGGCAAGGGCTCCGATGTACACAAGGCTGTTGTAGTGGGCGACACAGTGGGCGATCCCTTCAAAGATACCTCTGGGCCGGCGATGAATATTCTCATCAACGTTATGGCTATTGTCAGCTTGGTGATTGCACCGCTGTTGGCCTAGCGTTTGCGACAGAGATAAAAAGGGGGGCGAAATACTGTCTCCTTTTTTATTTGCTACCTACCGTGTCTGGTGGCGACGAGCGTCGCAATGATAATTATGCTTGCTGCTTGCTGCTTGCTACTTGTAGCGCTCTAAACTTTCTCCGCCGTAACAATTTCCGAGCACCATCATCAAATCGTTAGACAAAATGGTGTTCAGGAGTGAGTCTATGTTGACGCGTGTTGGCGTGTGCGTGATGTTGATGGCGGTGGCCGTGGGTGCGAAGGCGCAGGAAACGGCGCTGGCAATTTTTGCTGGCGGTTGCTTTTGGTGTATGGAAAAGCCGTTTGATGAGGTCGATGGGGTGAGTAAAACCGTGTCTGGCTACATCGGCGGGCAGCGCGCTAACCCCACCTATGAGCAGGTGTCGGCGGGTGTCACCGGGCATGCCGAGGCGGTGCAAATTACCTACGATCCGGCCAAGGTCAATTATGAAGCGTTGTTGGCTATTTTCTGGCGCAATATCGATCCGCTCGATGCCAAGGGTCAGTTTTGCGATAAGGGTAGCCAGTACCGCTCGGCGATTTTTTACCGCAATGAGCAGGAGCTTGCTCTTGCACAACAGACCAAAGCCCAAGTGAGCAAAACCTTGGGGGCACCCGTTGCCACAACCCTGGAAGCGGCAACCGAGTTTTACCCAGCCGAGGATTACCATCAGGATTATTACTTACGCAATCCGCTGCGCTACAAGTATTACCGGCACGGGTGTGGTCGGGATAAAAGGCTTGAGGCATTGTGGGGGGAGGGGCGATGATCTTAGCCGCAAGCCGCAAGCCGCAAGCCGCAAGCCGCAAGCCGCAAGCCGCAAGCCGCAAGCCGCAAGCCGCAAGCCGCAAGCCGCAAGCCGCAAGCCGCAAGCCGGACCCCGCAGCAGGATGGCCTGCCCCCGCAAGTCGGCCTTTGCAATTAACGAAAAAAGGCCCTTGCGGGCCTGATTTTTTGCGTCATCCTGACTTGTAGCTTGTAGCTTGTAGCTTGTAGCTTGTAGCTTGTAGCTTGTAGCTTGTAGCTTGTAGCTTGTAGCTTGTAGCTTGTAGCTTGTAGCTTGTAGCTTGTAGCTTGTAGCTTGTAGCTTGTAGGGGGCGGCCCCCCGCCTTGCAGCTGAAAAAAATTACACCTTAAAAACGGTTTTGGTTTTCTTTTCTGCTTTTACTTTTTTCAGGCGCGCGTAAACCGGTAGGCCGTTTTTATAGGGTGGGTAATCTTCACCTTGAATCAGCGGTAGTAAATATTCGCGCGCTTGTTCGGTAATGCTAAAGCCGTCTTTGCTGATGAATGAGCGCGGCATTTTGCGCTCCACATTGGCCACTTGATCCAGCGGCGCTTCGCCGATGCTCCAGCTGTAGCGCTTGCCCTTGCCGCGAATGATTGCCGGCATCACACCGCTTTTGCCTGCCACAGCCATTTCAACCGCGGCTTTACCCACGGCATAGGCTTGCTCCACATCGGTACCCGAGGCGATGTGGCGCGCGGCGCGCTGTAAATAATCTGCTAGCGCCCAGTGGTATTTTAAGCCCAGTTCTTGGCGCACCATGGTGGCCAGGGTAGGAGCTACGCCACCGAGTTGCTTGTGGCCGAAGGCATCGACGGTGCCGGAGTCGGCTAAGAAACTGCCGTCGGCGTATTGTGCGCCCTCGGAAGCAACGATGGCGCAGAAGCCAAATTTTTTCACGCACTCGTCCACGCGCTTTAAAAACTTGGCTTTGTCGAAGGCGATTTCTGGGAACAGAATAATGTGCGGTGAATCGCCTTCCTGCTCGGCGGCTAAACCACCGGCGGCGGCAATCCAGCCAGCGTGGCGGCCCATCACTTCCAAGATAAATACCTTGGTGGAGGAGTCGCACATAGAGGCCACATCGAGGCCGGCCTCTTTGATCGATACTGCAACATACTTGGCCACCGAGCCGAAGCCTGGGCAGTTGTCGGTAAAGGGCAGGTCGTTATCGACGGTTTTGGGAATGTGGATGGCTTGAATCGGGTAGCCCAAGGTCTTCGACAGTTGTGACACTTTCAAGCAAGTGTCGGCTGAATCGCCGCCGCCGTTGTAGAAGAAGTAGCCGATGTTGTGGGCTTTGAACACTTCGATCAGGCGCTCGTACTCGGCGCGGTTTTGCTCCAGGCTCTTGAGCTTGTAGCGGCAGGAGCCAAAGGCGCCGGAGGGCGTGTGGCGCAGCGCTGCAATGGTGCTGGGGGTTTCTTTGCTGGTATCGATCAGCTCTTCGCGCAGGGCGCCGATGATACCGTTGTGGCCGGCGTACACCTTGCCGATTTTGTCTTTGTGTTGGCGTGCTGTTTCTATCACACCGCAGGCGCTGGCATTTATCACTGCCGTTACACCGCCTGATTGCGCGTAAAACGCATTCATCTTAGCCATGGGTTACTCGTCTCGTCGCTAGTTGTATGAGATCGTCTGTGCGATCGTAATGGCGATCTGGTGTGTTGCGGTGCCGCCTTTTAAGGTCGCGCATGATACTGGAATCGCCCTCAGAATGCAGGTGAATTTTGGCTTAATAGGGTTGGTTTTGCTGGCCTCATCGGTCTGTTTGTGCGGGCTTTGATGGGGCTCAAAATCAACTGGCCCTCCATAGGTTAGTTCATGGCCCCATGGTAAGCTGCGCCAAAACAGCAGTAAGGCACAATTCTGTTATGCACATTCACATCTTAGGTATTTGCGGCACTTTTATGGGCTCCCTCGCGCAGTTGGCCAAGGCCAAAGGCCTGCGTGTGACCGGTTGCGATGCCAATGTCTACCCGCCCATGAGCGATCAGCTGCAACAGGCGGGTATTGAGTTAATTCAGGGATTTGACCCAGCACAACTGAGCCCTGCACCCGATCTAGTTGTGGTGGGCAATGCTATGTCCCGCGGCAATTCGCTGGTTGAGGCGCTGCTCGAAACGCAAATTCCCTTTACTTCCGGGCCACAGTTTCTGCGCGATCACCTGCTCGATGAGCGCTGGGTACTCGCCGTGGCTGGAACCCACGGCAAAACCACCACCAGTGCCATGCTCGCCTGGATTCTCGACTATGCCGGCATGGCGCCGGGCTTTTTAATCGGCGGTGTGCCGAAAAATTTTGGCGTCTCGGCGCGCTTGGGCGATACGCCGTTTTTTGTGGTCGAGGCCGATGAATACGACAGCGCGTTTTTCGATAAGCGCTCCAAATTTGTCCACTACCGCGCCCGCACCTGTGTGTTGAATAATTTAGAGTTTGATCACGCCGATATCTTCCCCGACTTGGCGGCGATTGAGCGCCAATTTCACCATCTCGTGCGCACAGTACCGGGCAATGGCCGGATCATTAGCCCGGCACTGGATCAAAATCTACAGCGGGTGTTGGCGATGGGTTGCTGGAGTGAGCAGCAGAGCACGGGCAGTGAGCAGGTGCTGGAGGCCCATTGGCAGTCCACCTTGCTGAATGAGGATGGCTCGCACTTTTCCGTTAGCTGTGCCGGTGTCAGCGCCGGCGCGGTTAATTGGTGCCACACCGGCGCGCACAACGTCAGCAATGCGCTCTCGGCTATTGCCGCGGCGCACCATGTGGGGGTGAGGCCAGAGACGGCGGTGGCGGCATTGAATGAATTTTCCGGGGTGAAGCGCCGGATGGATTTGCTGGCCGAAGTGGCCGGGGTCAAGGTGTACGACGATTTCGCCCACCACCCCACGGCTATTGAGACCACGCTGGCGGGCTTGCGCGCGCAGGTGGGCGAGCAGCCGATTATTGCGGTGATAGAGCCGCGCTCCAATACCATGCGCATGGGGGTGCATAAAGCGGTGCTCGCGGCCGCCGCACAAGCCGCCGATCAAGTGGTGTGGTTTCAGCCAGCGGGTGCGGATTGGGCGCTCAGCGACGTAGCCGCCGCATCGACAAAGCCGGCCAGCGTGGCTAGCGATGTCGATGCCTTGGTGCAGCAATTAGTGGCAAATCGCCGTGCGGGCAGCCATATTGTTATCATGAGTAACGGCGGTTTTGGCGGTATTCATCAGAAGCTGGTCGCGCAGTTAAACGCGGCCGAGCCAGTTTCTTAAGGCTTACAGGGGTTTATTGTTAGGGCAACTCGGGCACTCAATGAAGGACGAGGTATGAATAAGCTGGCCATCGCCGGACACACAGACAGAGGCGGGCGCGAGCACAATGAAGATGCCGTCGATTGGCTACTCGATACAAACCGGCGCTGGGCGCTGGCCTTGGTGGCCGATGGCATGGGTGGCTATACCGGCGGCGAGGTGGCCAGCACCCTCGCGCTTGAAGTGTTTCTCTATCATTTGCAGCCTTGGCTGCCCAATGCCGGCGACGCCAGCGCCGAGGCGGTGGCCGAGCATTTGTTGGCCAGTGCCCGCGCGGTGCAAACCCGGTTACAAGCAGAGCAGCGCAAGCAACCTGAGTTAGCGCGCATGGGCACCACCTTGGTGTGTGGTTTTGCCTGGCAAGATCAGTTGGCGCTGCTGCATGTGGGTGATTCCCGCTGCTATCGCTGGCGCACCGGAGAATTGTCGCGGCTAACTAAAGATCATACTTTTTTAGAGGACGCCGATCTCGGCGAGGCGGCTGGCGCGCCGTCGAGTAAGCACGTGTTGACGCGCGCACTGGGCGCCAAGCAAGCTTTCGATTTTTCCTTGGCGGTGCACAAAACCCAGGCCAAGGATCGCTATGTGTTTTGCAGCGATGGGATATCGAACGTGTTGACCGCGCAGGACTGGAGGCGCTGTTTGGCGCTGGGCGGCGAAACCGGTGCCATTGCCCGTTTGCTGATCGATACCGCTAAAATGAAGGGCGCCGATGACAATGTCACGGCCTTAGTGTTGGCGGTGGGGTAGGCGGGTGTCTGTGTTTTTGTCGTGTGTCCCACCTTACTCGCGCCGTCATTGGTTCAAATGAGACCGAGATTTAAACGCAGTTTTGCGGCCTGCCGGCGATAAAATTCGCAATATTGTCGGTCATAATATCCACCAAGTTTTGCCGTGCTTCACGGCTGGCCCAGGCCGTGTGCGGCGTTAGTATTAGGTTTGGGATATCTTCGGCCAGCAGCGGGTGATTGGCTGGCGGTGGCTCTTGGCTGAGTACATCGAGGCCTGCACCGGCCAGCTGGCCAGCGCGCAGTGCTAGCGCCAGTGCCGGCTCATCAATCAAGCCGCCGCGCGCGCAATTGATCAAAAACGCGCTCGGTTTCATGTGCGCCAGCGTTTGGCTATTCATCATTTTTTCCGTGCTGGCAGTTAACGGGCAGTGCAATGACAGCACATCCGATTGCGCCAATACCTGGGCAAAACTGACCCTGCCAGATGGTACCTCTGTTGCGTTTGGTCGCGCGCTTATCAAAACATTCATGCCGAGGGCGCGGCCCAGTTGTGCCACTTGTTGGCCTAAAACGCCGTAGCCAACAATGCCCAAATTTTTACCCGCCAATTCCACGATGGGATAGTCGAGCAAGCAAAAAAACGGGCTTTTGCTCCATTCACCGTTGTTTGCCGAGGTGCGGTAGCGCTGCGCATTGGTGGCCAAGTTGAGCATGAGCATCAAGGCGTGTTGGGCCACGGAGTTGGGCCCGTAGTTGACCACGTTACACACGGTGATGCCCTGCGCCTTGGCCGCCTGGAGGTCGACATTGTTAGTGCCGGTGGCGGCCACGCAGATCAACTTGAGCTGCGGGTTGGCGGCCATGAGTTCGGCGTCAATCACCACTTTGTTGGTGACGATAAGATCGTGACCGGCGATGCGCGCCGGCACTTGGTCCGGTGCGCTGGCAGCGTGCATTTGCCAAGCGGGCAATGTCGACAGCAGTGGCTCGAGGTTTAAATCCTTTGGGCCTAGGCTGGCGGTATCTAGTATCACGCCACTGTTGAGCGCTTGTTTGACCGTGCTTGACATATAAAGAGAAGGCGCCTCAGTTGCGGTTTGATAGCTTGGCTAAAAGCTCGTGATGATTTTTCGCGCGCCGTCATCCTCATGCTGGATGAGCTACAGGATGAACTGGCAGGCATTACATCTGAAAAGCGAGATATAAACCGGCTGCAACGGTAATGATAAGAAAGACCACCGCGGCCGCAATCGGCCCTTTGGTGTTGTGCACCGGCTCTTCTCGATTGCCCGGCGAGGTGGGCTTGGTTTTCCAGGCTTTTGGGTCACTGCTCACGGCCTTGCGGTTGATCGGCTGGGTTTCCGATAGCGGTTGGCGCAGCCGGGTGCTGCCGGTGGTCATGCCTGGCCCCACCACCTGAAAGCTGTACACGTCGAAGCGCAGCCTATCGCCCGGCACTAGCCTAATGGGCTGGTTGGCTTCAATGCGATTTTCATTGACGAAGGTGCCGTTGGCAGAACCTAAATCCCGAATTCTTAATTGGCCTTCGTGCAGTTCGAACTCGGCGTGCTGGCGCGATAAGTGGGTGCCGGGAATGACTATCTCACACTGGGCGCCGCGCCCGATGGCGGAAATACCGAGAGTTATGACGAATTCTTGGCCCGCCAACCAACTGCTGTTGCTGACCAAACACCAGCGATTGGCTAGGTGGTCTTGGCTTACGGCGTTCATTTTTAGCGAGTCGCCAGGGCCTAGGATGACCAGCTCTTCTTTGCCGATGCGTATGACGTCGCCGGGAAAAATTTCTTTCTCGGTGATGCGTTGTCCGTTGATAAAGGTGCCGGACTGGCTGCGGTTATCGCGCAGGATGGCGTGGTTGTTTTGGCTAATGATACGGGCGTGATGGGCTTCGGCGCTGGGTACGATAATCGTGCAATCTTCGGCTGAGCCGAGCGCGATATTTTTTTCGGCGATCCAATGGGGTTCACCGGCTTGGCTTTTTAATTGGATTTTGTACATTCAGAGCCGTAACTGTGTGGTTCGAAGGACGCCGTTAACTGAGGCCGTTAACAGGGATTATAACTGAAAAGATCTTTTGTGCTCATCCTCTCGTGTGAAGTTAGCACAAATGTCAAAGCGTCATGTGAGCGCTTTGCCTTATCCGAGAGACTATTTAATGCCTCATACGGCTAAATAGTAAACCTTTTTAGCTTGTAGTTTGCCGACTCGGCCCCACATAGAGGGGCATAAACATCCATTCGTTAACCCGTTGCGTATCAGTGGCTGATTTAAACGGCAGTTTTAATTTAATCGGCCAAGCCCCATAATGCGTGGCACAGGGAAGGCCATCGACAGTTCGTATGACATGACGCAAATACTCTATAGATTCTACCGCCGCTTGGTTATCGGCAGCCCGGCCTTGGCCTTAGCCCTCGTCGCGCTGGTATTGGTGACCTTCTCGCTTGGCTTACCTAATTTTAAGCTGGACGCTTCCGCTGATTCCTTGACCCTAGAGAACGATGCGGCGGTCGACTATTTTCGCGAGGTTAGCAAACGCTATCAGTCTGGCGATTTTTTAGTGGTGACCTTCAAGCCAGAACAGGATCTCTTTTCCGATCAAGCCTTAACGCTGCTGCAAAGTCTGCAAGCGGATTTAGCTGAGGTTGAGGGCGTGATTGGCATCAATAGCATCTTGACCGTGCCCTTGCTGTACAGCCCGCTTATCACCATGAGCGATTTGAACGAACCGAAAAATTTACTGAGCACCGGCGTCGATCGCGCGGCGGCCAAGCGTGAGTTTCTCGAGAGCCCGATTTACCGGGATATGCTGCTAGGGCCAGACGGTCAAACCACCGCACTGTTGCTCAACTTAGCCGTTGATGAAACCTATATCGCCTTGGTGCGCGAGCGCGATGGCTTGCGCGCGCGGGCCAAAACCACGCGCTTAACGGCGCAAGAAAAAGCGCAGCTAGAGGCCATTAGCGCCGAGTTTTTGGCTTATCGCACCGCCGCTGCAGAAGCTGCCACGGCTAGAGTTGACGCGGTGCGGGCTATCGTGGCCGGTTATAAAGATCGAGCCCAGATTTATCTCGGCGGTGTCACCATGATCACCGCCGATATGATCAGCTTTATTAAGAGCGACCTGGTGGTGTTTGGCGCCGCTATTTTGGTGTTCATTTTGGTGTTGATGACGGTTATTTTTCGGCACTGGGTGTTGGTGCTGTTGCCGGTGTTAACCGCTGTGTCGTCGGTGGTGATGGTGTTGGGTTGGCTCAGTTGGATTGATTGGCGTTTAACCGTCATTTCCTCCAATTTTGTCGCCTTGCTGTTGATCATCGGCTTGGCAATTACGATCCATTTGGTGGTGCGCTATAGAGAGTTGGTTGTGGCGCAGCCAGAGTGGGATCAAGCCCAGCTGGTGCAAGAAACAGTTCAGTTTATGTATAAGCCGGTGGTTTATACCGCCCTCACCACCATGGTGGCCTTTGCCTCGCTGGTGGTGAGCAATATCCGTCCGGTGATGGATTTTGGCTGGATGATGGTTATCGGCTTAACGGTTGCCGTGGTGTTGTCTTTTATCATTATTCCGGCTGGTTTAATGTTAGTGCAACCCGCAGCGCTCAGGCCGAAAGGCGATAGCGATGGAAGCTCGGCCATTACCTTGCGCTTTTCGCGCTTTACCGAGCGCTTCGGCGGTACGGTGTTAATCTTGTCGCTAGTCATTGCAGCTATGAGTGCGCTTGGTATTAGCCAGCTAAAAGTGGAAAATCGGTTTATCGATTACTTCCGACCCAGCACCGAAATTTATCAAGGCATGACCGTGATCGACGACTCCCTTGGCGGCACGGTAAGCCTCGATATATTGCTCGATGGCTTGCCCGAATCGGTAGAGCTCAACAGCTCCAACGACGACCCGTTTAACGAGGTTGATGCCTTCGATGTACAAGATCCCTTCGACGCGCCGGAGCCAATGTTGGAAGCCGATCCCTTTGGCGAGGTCGACCCCTTCTCTGAGCAGAACCCGGCCGCCGCGCCGCGCGAAAGCTATTGGTTTACCAGTGCCGGTCTGGCGCAGATTGAGTTTTTACACGACTACCTCGAATCCCTGCCGGAAGTGGGCAAGGTGCAGTCGCTGGCCACGGCTTACAAGGTTGCCAGGGATGTGAACGGTGCGCCATTAAATGACTTTGAACTGGCGGTGCTGCGCCAGTCGCTGCCAGATAGCATTCGCGACTTGCTGGTGGCGCCCTATCTGTCGGTGGAAAATAACCAAGCGCGTATAAGCTTGCGGGTGAAGGAGAATGATCCCAATCTTCAGCGCGCCGCCCTGGTTGAAAAAATTCGCGACTATGCCACCCAAAATGACTTGGGCTTTAAGCCTGAGCAGGTGAGCTTTTCCGGCGTATTGGTGCTGTACAACAATATGCTGCAGAGTTTGTTTCACTCGCAAATCGTTACCTTGGGCGTGGTGTTTTTAGGTATCGCCTTAATGATGAGCTTGCTGTTTCGCAATCTCCTGTTGGCACTCATCGGCATTTTGCCGAATATCCTGGCCGCCTCCGTGGTGCTGGGGGTGATGGGCCTCGCCAATATCCCGCTCGATATGATGACCATTACTATTGCCGCCATAGTCGTGGGTATCGGCGTGGACGATACCATTCACTACATCCATCGCTTTCGGCGCGAGTTTGAGATAGATCGGCAATACCTGCCGGCCATGCACCGGGCCCACGCCTCGATTGGGCGCGCGATGTTTTACACCTCGGTGATTATCACCCTCGGCTTTTCTATCTTGGCTTTGTCGAATTTTATTCCGTCGGTGTATTTTGGTCTGTTGACCGCCTTGGCCATGCTCGCGGCCATCTTGGCGGCGCTGACCCTATTGCCGCAGTTGATACTCATGTTTAAACCCTTTGGCCCGGCCGCTGCGGGCCCAGCTCCGGATTAACTGGCCGTGCTCGAGCTTCCTATCTTTCCCCTAGGTCAAATGCCGCTGCCGGGTATTCGCTTTCCCATGCGCATTTTCGAGCGTCGCTATCTGGATATGATCAGCCGGCAGATGCGTAAAGACGAGGGCTTCGTCATCGCCCAAGCACAGCCCACGGGCGACTTTTTCCCGCTCGCGGTCAAGGTGGCTATTGTCGACTGGGATCAGTTGCCCGATGGCCTACTGGGCATCACGGTGCAGGGTGTTGAGGTCGTGCACATAGAGGCGCACCGGGTTGAGGACAGCGGCTTAATCATTGGCGCCTGCCAGCCGGTACTGGCGCGTCAGGACGAGAGAGACGAAGCCGAGGGCGCCAACCCTGACACTCCCGATCAATCGTCGGTGCTGTCGGCCCATTGGGATGGCTTAACCGAGGTGTTGGATCAATTTAAGTCTCACCCGGGCATTGCCGAGCTCGACTTACCCGAGGCCGACACTGCGGCAGCACTGGGCTGGCAGCTGTTGCAGTTGTTGCCCGTGTCGGCGGCAGAGCGGCAGAAAGCGCTGCGTCTAACCGAGCAAGAGCGCTTAAGCTGGCTGGCCGCGACCTTGGATCGCCTAAGTCGCGAATAAGCCCTCGTTTTCGCCGATAATTGATTTTATTTTGACCAAGTTTCCCGCCAATGGCTCAAATGCCGGTATAATGCGCGCCCCGCGAAATATAGGTAGCAGATTGATGGATATAAAAGCTTACATGCACACCCTGGGTAAACAGGCCCGTGCAGCCGGCCGTCAATTGGTTGGTGCAGACACCGCCACTAAGAATGCAGCGCTCTTGGCTATTGCCGAGGCCATGGCAGAGTCCGAGGCCTATTTGTGTGAGGAAAATCAAAAAGACCTCGCCGCTGGTAAGGCCAACGGCTTAGACGCGGCCATGCTCGATCGCCTAGCCATTACCCCGGCCGGCGTCGCTGGCATGATTGAGGGTCTGCGCCAAGTAGCAGCCCTACCAGACCCCTGCGGCGAAATATCGGACATGTGTTATCGCCCCTCCGGCATCCAGCTGGGCAAGATGCGCGTGCCTTTAGGCGTTATCGGCATTATTTACGAGAGCCGCCCGAATGTGACCGTGGATGCGGCCAGCCTGTGCTTGAAGTCGGGCAATGCCACCATTTTACGCGGTGGCAGCGAGGCCTTTCACTCCAACCAAGCCATCGCCACTTGCATCGCCAAAGGTCTAGAAAAGGCCGGCTTGCCAGCCAGCTGTGTGCAGGTTATTGAAACCGCCGACCGGGCCGCGGTGGGCGAGTTGATTACCCTAAGCGAATTTGTCGATGTGATAGTGCCGCGCGGCGGCAAGGGCCTGATCGAGCGCATTAGCCGCGATGCCACGGTTCCTGTGTTGAAGCATTTAGACGGCATTTGCCACGTCTACATAGACGATCGCGCCGATTTGGATATGGCCTTTAATATCGCCCTGAATGCCAAGACCCATCGCTACGGTGTGTGCAACGCCATGGAAACCTTATTGGTGGCCGAGGGCGTCGCCTTTGAAATTTTGCCGCGCTTGGCCGAGGCCTACACGGCAAAGGGCGTGGAGTTGCGCGGTTGCGAAAAGACCCGCGCCGTGATCGATGCCAAGGTGGCGACAGAAGAGGATTGGGGCACGGAATATTTGGCGCCGGTATTGTCTATTCGCGTGGTTGAAGGCATGGATCAGGCGATGGAACACATCGAGCAATACACTTCGCGCCACACGGAAGTTATTGTCACCGAGGATTACTCGCGCGCGCATAAGTTTTTGCGCCAGGTGGATTCGAGCTCGGTAATGGTCAATGCCTCAAGCCGTTTTGCCGATGGCTTTGAGTACGGGCTGGGCGCTGAAATTGGTATTTCTACCGATAAACTGCACGCCCGAGGGCCGGTGGGTCTCGAGGGGCTAACGTCGCAAAAATGGATAGTGTTCGGTACCGGTCAAATTCGCGACTAGCCGATGACGAACGGGCTGGGTATTTTTGGCGGCACCTTTGACCCCATTCACACAGGGCATGTAGCGCTCGCGCTGCAAGTTTGTCGGCAGTTGGATTTAGCGCAACTGCGCTTAATGCCGACCCATTTGCCGCCTCATCGCACTAGCCCAACGGCCAGCGCCGAACAGCGCGCGGCCATGGTGCAATTGGCGATAGCTGACTACCCGAGCTTGAGCTTGGACAGTCGCGAATTAGTGCGTAACCGCACCAGCTATACCATCGACAGCCTGCGCGAGATTCGTTGCGAGGCGGGCGAGCAAACACCGCTGTTTTTTATTTTGGGCATGGATTCACTCAACGCCTTAAATACTTGGCGCGAGTGGCAGCAGCTGACCGATTGCGCTCATCTGGTGGCGGTAGCACGGCCTGGCCAAGCTTGGCCAGCTGAGACCTCGGCGGTGGGTGAGTGGCTGGAGGGACGGGTTTGCAGCGATCTGAAAGGGCTCGCTCAGGCCTGCGGCCAGGTGATTCGGCTCGACGCGGATTTTCCGCAGTCGGCGACGGCGATTAGATCTGCCTTGCGCTCAGGCGCTAGCGACCACGATTGGTTGGTGCCGAGTGTGGCGGACTATATACAAACGCACCGGCTTTACCCGCGCGACACTTAATGCCCGCGCAAATCTTAGTCTGCGACTAAGCTAAAACTTTGGCGACTTGCTGTTAAGGCTGGTCGCTTGTTATTTATTGATTGCTGAACTTGGAAACAACTGAACATGACGACCCCATTGAACGACATCATCATCAAAGCGCTTGAGGACATGAAGGCTAAGGACATAGTGACCCTCGATGTGCGCGGTATGACCGATGTGATGGATACTTTAATCATTGCCAGCGGCACCTCGTCGCGTCACGTGCGCTCGGTGGCGGAAAACGCCATTGAAGAGGCCAAGAAAAGCGACATTCGCCCAATCGGCGTCGAAGGTTTGGATGCACCTGAATGGGTGCTGGTGGATTTTTCCGACACCATTTTGCATGTGATGTTGCCGGCTACGCGAGAGCTCTACGATCTGGAAAAATTGTGGTCCATGAAACCCAGTGATCGCAACGCCTAATGCGTATTCGCCTGATCGCCGTGGGCACGCGCATGCCTGGCTGGGTGCAGGAGGCCTATGGCGAATACGTCAAGCGCTTGCCGCGCGAGCTTGCCTTAGAACTGGTGGAAATTCCGCTCGGTTCGCGCAGTAAAACCAGCTCCACGGCCAATGCCATAGCCAAAGAATCGGGGGCCATCTTGGCGGCTATCGGCGACGGCGATCGGGTGATTGCTCTAGAAGTTAAGGGTAAAGATTGGAGCACCGAGCAGCTATCACAGCAGCTCGCACACTGGCAAATGGACAGTAAAAATGTCTCGTTATTGGTGGGCGGGCCAGACGGATTATCCGACCAGTGTCGCGCCCGTGCCGACGTGCATTGGTCGCTCTCGCGATTAACCTTGCCGCATCCGCTGGTGCGGGTTTTATTGTCTGAGCAAATCTATCGCGCCTGGACCATTCTCGCCAACCATCCCTACCATAAATAATTGAATTTTATTGTTTTTCATCTGTCCAATGTCTTTGGATTGAGGTCAATTGTGGTAATGTTGCCCTCGCGATTAACGACACAATAATAGCGGTTGCATGTCAGAACACTTGCAAATAAAAGATCATCACCGCGAGGCAAGAATTTTTGCCCGTCGGGTGGGCGTCGCTGGCGTTCTGATGTTGGGTCTTTTGCTGGTGGTTTATTTGCGCTACTACCGGTTGCAGATCATCGAGTACGAAGATTACGTCACCCGCTCCGACCAAAACCGCGTGCAAGTGCAAGCCATTCCACCCACGCGCGGGCTTATCTACGATCGCCGGGGCAAGTTGCTGGCGGAAAACCGACCCTCTTACACCTTGTCCATCGTCAAAGAGCAAGCCGGCGACTTATACCAAACCCTCGACATTCTGCGCGGCTTGGTCGACCTCGATGACGAATCGCTAACCACCTTTCTCGAGCGCATGAAGCAGCGTCGTCGGCCCTTTGAGGCTGTGCCTTTGCGCTATCGTTTGAGCGAGGAGGAGATAGCGCGTTTAGCGGTGAATGAATACCGACTGGAAGGCGTTGAGGTGAGTGCTGAATTAGTGCGCAACTACCCCATGGGCGAGCTCTTTGCCCACAGCATTGGCTTTGTCGGGCGCATCAATGAGCGCGAGCTGGCGGGCTTCGACGAAGAGAGTTACGCGCGTTACTCTGGCACCCATACCATGGGTAAATTAGGCTTAGAAAAATTTTATGAATCTGAATTGTTAGGGCAAGTTGGCAGCCAGCACGTCGAGATCAATGCCCGCGGCCGGGTTTTGCGGGTGTTGGATTCGCAGCCACCCGAAGCCGGGAAAAACCTAACCTTGTATTTAGATTCCTACGTGCAGAAAGTTGCCCACGACGCCTTAGTTGGTCGACGCGGTTCGGTGGTGGCCATCGAAGTGGAAACCGGCGGCGTGGTGGCCATGGTGTCGACGCCGGCATTCGACCCGAACTTATTTGTCACGGGTATTAGCTATGCCGATTACAAGGCGCTAAATGAATCCCGCGATTTACCCTTGTTTAATCGCTCCCTGCAGGGCCAGTATCCGCCCGGTTCAACCTTAAAACCCATGCTCGGATTGGCCGGTTTGTACTATAAGGTTATCGACCAAAACTACAGTGTTCGAGACCCTGGTTACTATCAACTGGAAAATGATGAGCGCTTTTACCGCGACTGGAAAAAGCAGGGCCACGGCGCCCGCGTGGCCATCAATACTGCCATCGAGCAATCTTGTGATGTGTTTTTTTATGACTTGTCCTTTCGCATGGGCATAGATCGCATGCACGAGTTTGGCAGCCACTTTGGTTTGGGCAATTTAACCGGTATCGATGTACCGCAAGAAAAACCCGGTATTTGGCCGTCCAAAGCGTGGAAGCGCAAAGCCCGCGGCTTGCCCTGGTTTCCTGGCGACAGTTTAAATGTGGGCTTGGGCCAAGGCGCGGTCTTGGCCACGCCGTTACAATTGGCAGTGATGACCGCCACTCTCGCGGCCAAAGGCGAGCGCAAAAAGCCGATGCTTGTGAGCCGAGTCGGTGATACGCACCGCGCCCCGGAGGTGGTTGATCACCAAGAAGTGTTGGCGTCCGATTGGTTGATTATCGAAACGGCGATGCAAAATGTGGTGCATGGTTTACGCGGTACGGCGCAGGGAATTCGCAAGGGTCTGAAATACAAAATTGCCGGTAAAACTGGCACTGCGCAGGTCATCGGTATCGCGCAAGATAGCGAGTACGACGCCACGGCCATCGATGAACGCCATTGGGATCACGCCCTTTTTGTCGCCTTCGCGCCGGCCGAGGCACCGCGTTTGGCAGTGGCGATACTGGTCGAAAACGGTGAGCACGGTTCGTCAACGGCGGCGCCTATCGCCAGAAAAGTCTTTGACGCCTATTTAGAGGATCAGCCAGATGCCGAAGATGGCGCTTGGCTGGGTAATGGTGGACAGCCATGAATGGTGGCCAAGATTTTCGCCGACGCATGCCCGAGGCGCACGCCGATCTGCGCCGTAAAGCGGGTTTATTGCAAACACTGCATATCGATTTACCGCTATTGATTCTTATACTTTTGTTGACCGCTTATGGCTTAATCGTGCTCTATAGCGCCGGTGGGTCAGAGTTTCATTACGTCAAACGACAATCGATATTTTTTGCCATGGGCTATATCGGCATTTTTATCGTCGCTCAGATACCGCTGGCCATGATGCAGCGATGGGCGCCGTGGGTTTATGCCGGTGGCGTTATCTTATTAATTTTGGTGTTGCTGGTTGGCACAGGCGCGAAAGGAGCACAGCGCTGGTTGGGGCTGGGCGGTTTTCGCTTTCAACCGTCGGAAATTCTAAAGCTCGCCGTGCCTGTGTTGGTGGCTTCCTACCTGTCGCGTCGACTCTTGCCGCCGAGTTTTAAGCATATTTTTTGGGCGCTAACCTTGGTGGGCGTGCCCATGGTGTTGATTTTAAAACAACCGGATTTAGGTACCTCGCTGTTGGTGGCGCAGTCTGGTTTAGTGGTGTTGTTTTTTGCCGGCCTAGGTTGGCGCTATATTGTTACTGCTGTGGCTTTGGTGGCCAGTGCCATTTACCCCATGTGGCATTACGTCATGCACCCCTACCAAAAGCAGCGGGTGTTAACGTTGCTCAACCCAGAGGCCGATAAGCTTGGCGCTGGCTGGAATATTATTCAGTCCAAAACCGCGATCGGCTCAGGCGGTTTAGACGGCAAAGGTTGGCTCGAGGGCACCCAATCACACCTCGACTTTTTACCCGAAAGCCACACGGATTTTATCATCGCCGTACTGGCTGAGGAATTTGGCTTGATCGGTGTGATTGTATTGATGTTACTTTACGCTTCTATTATTGTGCGCGGCTTTATGATTGCCTTAAAAGCGCAAGATTCCTTTGGTCGCTTGTTGGCCGGTGCGCTCACCTTTACCTTGTTTGTCTATGTGTTTGTCAATATGGGCATGGTGTCGGGTTTACTGCCTATTGTTGGGGTGCCCTTGCCGTTGGTTAGCCATGGCGGCACCTCGCTACTGACCTTGATGGCCAGCTTCGGTGTACTGATGGCAGTGAGTACCGAGCGCCGGCGCGTGGTTTTATAGCGTGCTTGGCTTAGCTAGCACCAAAGTTGGAAATGTTTTCTTATGTGGTTGAGTGATCAAAATCTAGCAATTGGATCATGGTAGGCTGTTTTTCATTTATCGAGGATTAAAAGGTTTTATGATGAAACAATTGTTAGCGCTAGTTGCTCTGGTTGCCAGCCCGTCTTTTGCTCTGGCTGATTACCGAGAAAACCCTGAAGCGAAGTTATTCATGGCAGACATGCTTAAGCAATCTGTGGCCACCAGTGCGCAATTGGATGCCTGGTTTTCCAGTGCGAATAAACAACAGTCCATTCTCGATGCCATTGCTCGGCCGGCTGAAAAAACCAAGACGTGGGCCGAATATTCCAAAATTTTCTTAACCACAGATCGGATCGATAAGGGCATAGCGTTTTGGCGCGAACACGCCGATACCTTAGCTAAAGCGGAAGCGCAGTACGGCGTTCCGGCATCCATCATCGTTGCCATTATCGGCGTCGAAACACGTTACGGTAGAAATATGGGCTCCTATCGCGTGATAGATGCACTCTCCACCCTAGCGTTTGATTATCCACCCAGAGCGCCTTTCTTTAGAAAAGAGTTACACAACTTTATTCAATTGGTACAAGAGCAGAAACAAGACCCTTTAGCGCTAAAAGGTTCCTATGCGGGCGCCATGGGTTACGGTCAATTTATGCCGTCTAGTTTTCGAAATTATGCGGTGGATTTTGATGGCGATGCTATTGCCGATATTTGGGCCAACCCCACCGATGCCATAGGCAGTGTGGCAAATTATTTTGCCGGTCACGGTTGGGTTAAGGGCGGTGCTGTAACCGCGCGGGTTAGAGTGGCAAAAGATTTTGATGAGGCCTTACTCAATACCACGTTTAAACCCGACACCTCTGCGCGCGACGCGCAACAGGCCGGTTACACGCCGGTGTTTGAGTTTGAACCAGAGGAAATGTTAACGCTGTATAAATTAGAGGGCGATAGCGGCGCCGAGTTTTGGGCTGGCGCTAACAACTATTACGTGATCACCCGCTACAATCACAGCCGCATGTATGCCTTAGCTGTGTATCAACTCTCCCAACTCATTGAACAGAAATACCAAACAAAATGAATGTAAATAACGTGATCGGTAATGTCCGTCGCGGCCTGGTGTTGTGCGTGGGGCTGTCGATTGTTTCCTGTGTCAACCAACCCGCGCCTAAAAGTACTTCAAGCGCGCCTATGTCTTCGGATGAATACCAGGCCACGCGCTACGATGTTGAAAAGGATTTTGGTCCAGACTCAGCGGTGGATGTGTCGCATGTGCGCGATGCTATTCCAAAAATTGAACCGCGCACCAGCGCCGGCAATAAAAATCCGTACACGGTACTGGGCACCACCTATTCTTTACTCGAGCCCGATGTCGCTTATCAGGAGGAGGGTATGGCCTCTTGGTACGGCAACAAATTTCACGGTCATCAAACCTCTAACGGTGAAATTTACGACATGTACGGGATGACCGCGGCACACAAAACCCTGCGCATTCCCACCTACGTTAAAGTGACCAATCTCGATAATTTAAAAACCGTGGTGGTGCGGGTGAACGATCGCGGCCCGTTTCATGGCGGGCGTATTATCGATCTGTCCTATGCCGCTGCGAGCAAGCTGGGCTATGCCGACAAGGGCACGGCGCGGGTGCGCGTGGAGGCAATTAACGTCCAATCTTGGGTGCAGCACCCGGGCCAAGAGTCTACCGAGGCGCACGCTTTAGCGGTAGGTGAGCCCACGCGGGTTAGCGGTAAAACGATTGAGCAGGCGCGCGAGGCGAGTGCGGATAATTATCCCTTGCCGAGCAATACGTTTTTGCAAGCCGGGGCTTTTTCATCCAAGGTGTCCGCCACCGAAATGCGCAACACCCTAGGCGGGCTTACCCATTACCCGGTTTTTGTTACCCAGGCAGATAAGAACAGTTTATATCGGGTTCGCATTGGTCCTATCTTAAATAATTTTGATTTAGTTCAGTTGCGCGATTTGGTTTTTCGAAAAGGTGGTGTCAGACCGCACATGGTGCAACAGTAATTTCTGTTGCCATTAGCGTAAGGGAAAACTTTGGGTTTGTTCTTGCGGATGTGTTTCAAAATGATGGCCGTGCAATTACTGTGATGGTCGACTTTACGATAAATTTAGTACGGAAATTAGTGTCATGAAGGTTTGGAAATCTCGGTTCTACTCGCTCGCATTAGTGGCTATTGCCTCGTTGCCGCTAAACAGCTACAGCGCGCCCAATATTATTCCCGCGCCGCCGCAGCTATCGTCTTCCGGTTATATTTTGCTCGATGCAGACACGGGTAAGGTGTTGGTCGAGCACAATGCCGATGAACAATTACCGCCGGCCAGCCTGACCAAAATGATGACTGGCTATATCGTTTCAGGCGATATCGAGAAAGGCAAAATTGGCGAGCAGGACTTAGTCAATATCAGCGTAGCAGCCTGGAAAATGGGCGGCTCAAAGATGTTTATTCGCGAGGGCACCCAAGTGCCTGTGATCGATTTGCTGCGCGGTGTCATCATTCAATCGGGTAATGATGCCAGCGTGGCATTGGCGGAATATGTGTCGGGCAGCGAGAGTGCCTTTGTCGACGTGATGAACCAACAGGCGGCGCTGTTGGGCATGAACAGCACCCACTATGAAAATTCTACTGGTTGGCCTGCGGAAGGGCACCTGACGACGGCGCGTGACTTATCGCTATTGGCGCGCGCGCTGATTAATGATCACCCCGAACACTATGCGCTCTATGCGGAAAAATATTTTACCTACGGCGCGCCCGGAGAAAACCCCAAAACCCAAGCCAATCGCAATAAATTATTGTTTACCGATGAGAGCGTAGATGGCATTAAAACCGGTCATACGGAAGAGGCCGGCTATTGCCTAGTGGCCTCATCCATGCGCGATGGCATGCGTTTAATTTCAGTGGTCATGGGCACGGCCAGCGAAAAAGCGCGCGCCTCCGAGTCGCAAAAGTTACTTGCTTACGGTTTCCGTTACTTTCAAACCCACCAAGTGTATGGGGCTGGCGATGTTCTTTCGACTAACCGGGTCTGGTCTGGCAAGCAAGATCAAGTGGATATTGGCGTTGCCGAGCGGGTTGCGCTGACCATCCCACGAGGTGCAGAAAAAGACCTTAAAGCCGAAATGAAGTTGCCGGAAGTGATCCATGCACCGCTCGTGGCGGGGCAGGAAATCGGTGTGTTGACCATCTCCCTCGAGGGCGAGGTGCTGTACGAAAAGCCCTTAGTGGTTAAGGCCGATGTGGAGGAAGCTGGTTTCTTGGCCCGTATTTGGGATGCCATTAAGCTGTTTTTCTCCGGTCTATTTGGTGGCTAAGCCCTAGTAGCTAAGCAGGACGCCCGCTGTATTGGCGCGCTACCAGGCGGTGTAAAGCCCGGCCAGCCGCGGACTCACGGTGAAAATTCCCTGGGTGCTTAACCATTCCGGCTAAGAGCCTAGGGATTTACGCCATAGTTAACGGGGCGCGGCCGACATAGGTGGAGCCCCTTTACACAAAGCGCTATAATCGCTGGCCCTTGAAGTCCCAGGTGATTAAGCGCTGATGTCAGAGCAAAAAACCCCAAAGATAGAATTTCCCTGCCCTAATTACCCGGTAAAAATCATGGGCGATGCCGGCACTGAGTTGCACGAGCTCGTGGTTGAGGTGCTCTCTGTCCACGTGGAGGAGTTCCATCCCGGGCTAATCACGGTGCGCGACTCCAGCAAGGGCCGTTTTCAATCCCTGTCGGTGATGATTACCGCCACGGGTACGGATCAGCTGCAAGCCATATTCGAAGACCTGAAAAAAAAACCCCATCGTAAAAATGGTGCTGTAATTGGAGCCTGAGCGCGAATTGATTGTGCGCTGGCTGGGCCGAGTGCCCTATGAACCGGTGTGGCGCACCATGTCGGCATTCACCAGCGAGCGCGATGACTCTACCGTGGATGAGCTATGGCTGCTCGAACACCCAGCGGTGTTTACCCAAGGTCAGGCCGGCAAGGCCGAGCATGTGTTAATGCCGGGCGATATCCCGGTGGTGAAGGTTGATCGCGGTGGCCAGGTGACCTACCACGGCCCGGGCCAATTGGTGGCTTACCCCCTGTTGGATATCAAGCGCCTAGGTTTAGGTGTGCGGGATCTCGTCACCGCCATTGAGCAGTTGGTGGTCGATACTGTCGCCGCCTATGGCGTTAGCGCCTATGCCAAGCCCGAGGCGCCCGGTGTTTACGTCGATAGCCCCGATTACGCCGGCGCCAAGATAGCATCCTTAGGCTTGCGGGTGCGCAAACACCGCAGTTATCACGGTTTGGCGCTAAATGTCGCCATGGACCTAGAGCCCTTTAAGCGCATTAACCCCTGTGGTTATCAAGGTCTGCAGATGACCCAGCTGTCGGCCCTCGCCGGTAGCCCGGTGAATGTACGCGCGGTGGCGGAAAAAATGACCGAGTTATTTGCCGACGCCTTCGGTTACCAGCGGGTCAGTTTTACCGAAGAATTTCATCCGAATTTGCTAGCTGCACAGGCTAGCCATTAGTCGTTAACGCTGTGCCATTGACGCCAGCAAGAGATTAGATATGAGCCACGAAAACACCACAAATGCCGCTGATTTAGCCATAGAATTGCCGGTAAAACGCAGCACCCGCCTAAAGCAGGGCGAAAAATTACGCGACGCCGACAAGGTTGAAAAAATCCCGGTTAAGGTCATCGCCACAGATGGCCCCCAGCGCAAACCCGATTGGATTCGCGTGCGCTTGGAGGTGAATCCGGAAGTAGATCGGATTAAGAAAATTCTGCGGCAGAACAAATTGTCTTCCGTGTGCGAGGAAGCTAACTGCCCAAATTTGGGCGAGTGTTTTAGCGGTGGCACGGCCACCTTTATGATCATGGGCGATATCTGCACCCGGCGCTGTCCGTTTTGCGATGTTGGCCATGGCAAGCCCAATCCGCTGGATGCCGAAGAGCCGCTAAAGTTGGCCCAAGCGATTGCGGAAATGCGCTTGAAGTATGTGGTCATTACTTCGGTGGATCGCGACGATCTACGCGATGGTGGCGCGCAGCATTTTGCCGATTGTATTCGCGAGGCGCGCGCGTTGAGTAAGGGCTTACAAGTTGAGGTGTTGGTGCCAGATTTTAGGGGCCGCATGGATATCGCCTTGGATATTCTCGAAGCCGAAGCGCCCGACGTGTTCAACCACAACCTAGAAACCGTGCCACGCTTGTATCGGCAGGCGCGGCCTGGTGCCAACTACGCCTGGTCGTTAAAACTGTTGCAACAATATAAGGCGCGCCGCCCCGACGTGTTGACCAAGTCTGGTTTAATGGTTGGTCTAGGTGAAACCAAGGAAGAGATTTTCGAGGTTATGCGCAATTTGCGCGAGCACGATGTGGATATGTTGACCATCGGTCAATACCTGCAGCCCTCGAAAGATCACTTGCCCGTTGCCCGCTATGTGCACCCGGATGAATTTGCCGAGTACACGGCGATGGCCGAGCAAATGGGCTTTAAGCATGCGGCATGCGGCCCCTTGGTTCGATCTTCCTATCACGCCGATAAACAAGCCCACGGCGAGGCACTACCGAGCCTTAAGTAGTGCTGACTTATGGATATTGCCACGCTGCCGAATGTTAGTGTCCGACCTCTGCGTCAGGCACCGGAATTTGCGCAGTCGCTGGCGCACTGGTTACATCTAGAACGTCAGCGCTTCGGTGCGGCAGGTACCGAGGTCGAAGGTCTGGGCAAGCTTCAGGCTGAATGCACGGGTACCAGTGACTTGCCTCACACCAACATAGCTGTGCGCAATAACGAATTGCTTGGTGCGGTAACCTTGATGCGATTTGATGGCCCTTTAGCTCGGCCGGGCGACGTCTGGTTGTCAAACCTATGGGTAGATCCGCAGTGGCGCAACAAAGGTTTGGGTCGGCTTTTGTGCCATAGCGTCATTGAGTTGGCTCGCGATCAACAGTTTTCCACAATTCAATTATTTACCTACGATAAGTCGCCTTTCTATCAGGCTATGGGTTGGGCTCCTGTGCGCAGGGCCAAGATTGCCGGGCGCAGCTGCACCATCATGGCCTTCGCGCTATAACCGGCACTAGCGTCCACTGCTGTCCCATAGTTATATCGCGGGAGAATTTAGTGCCCGTACTAGCGACCGTCACCCGCATGGATGCGGGTGTTGAGACTACATGGATAATGGTATGGACCCACTCCACTTCTAAAGCGGCTTCGCAATGAGCCAAAATGGAAGTTACGAACATACCATTTAACAGAATGAGGAGTGGGTCGAGATGAAGATTACAACGATTGGGCTGGATATCGCAAAGTCTGTTTTCCACTTAGTGGCTGTAAATTTACGAGGCAAGCCGTTAAAGAAGAAACAACTAAAACGGCATCAGCTCTTGGCTTACTTTGCCAAGCTAGAGAGTTGCTTGGTTGTTATGGAAGCTTGCGGCAGTGCCAACTATTGGGCAAGAGAGCTTCAAGCCTTGGGGCATGATGTGAAACTAATAGCGCCGCAGTACGTGAAACCGTATGTCAAAGGCAACAAGAACGACTACAACGATGCGGAGGCAATTGCTGAAGCAGCTCAACGCCCTACTATGCGCTTTGTGCCCATTAAGAATATTGAGCAGCAAGATGTTCAGAACATACATCGACAAAGAGAGCGTTTAAAGGGCGAGCGTACAGCCCTGTCGAACCAGATAAGAGGGTTATTAGCGGAGTATGGCGTAGCGATTCACAAGGGTATTGCTACCTTGAAACGAGAATTGCCATTGATACTCGAAGACGGGAGTAACGCTTTAACCGTAGGTGCTCGGGAACTGTTTGCAGAACTGTTCGATGAGCTCATAGCCATTAACGAACGCCTAGAGCGCTGCGAGCAACGTATAAAAGCGGTTAATCAGGGTAATGAACAGTGCCAGCGTTTAGATGAGGTGCTCGGTATTGGAGCTATTACCGCAAGTGCACTGTATGCAGCGGCTGGTGATGGTAGTGACTTTGTGAATGGCCGACACTTCTCCGCGTGGTTAGGCTTAGTACCGGGTCAGCACAGTACGGGTGGTAAGCCCGTGTTACTGGGTATCAGTAAGCGAGGTAATTGTTATTTGCGCACCTTGCTGATACATGGGGCACGCGCAGTACTGCGGTATTCTGCGGAGAAAACAGATCGCTTTAGCCGCTGGGCGCAATCGTTACTGGAGCGAAGAGGCCACAACCGAGCCTGCGTCGCCGTAGCAAATAAGTTAGCCAGAATTGCTTGGGTGATCATGGCAAAAGGCGAGCGCTATCGCCCTGCGGTATAGAGCAGCGTTTTATCACAGTACGCGATAGCGTACTGCAAGAGTTTAACCCGTCGCGTCAGTTGCAAAGATAGATTGATTGGATGGTGAGATAGGTCAGACCGGCTCGTTCAAAACCTGTTCCGTGCATTGGCTTTAATAAAGCCGTAGGGATGATGAGGAGGACGAGCGCAAATATCCATCGGGGCCAGGAGGACAAAAACTTCCACCAACAGGCCGGATATATGAGAGCAATGACTTTTATCCATTATCAGAATCAAATGTCTTGCAAACGGGGTGGGTCCATATATGTATTCACGTCGTGTCGCTAGTGCGGGTACCAAACTCATGTCCAAATATACGCCCAGATGTCGCATCTATTGTGAGGCTTAAAGACTAACGATGATCGCGTCGTTTTTGTGGGACAGTAGTGCACTAGCGTCTATACTTTTGGCTTAGGCCGGTCGGGTAGACTTTAGCGTGGTAGACGTGTGCGTTGCATAATCCTCTTTTTTTCAGTGTTCATGGCCTGTGTAACCGCCGCACAAGAGCTGCGTGTGTGTGCCGAAGATGCCGACTACTCGCCCTATATCAATCCCCAAGGGCAGGGCATCCTAAAAGATTTGGTGGAACTTGCCGCCGCTAAGTCGGCATTAGCCGTGAGCTATTTACACCGCCCCTGGAAACGCTGTCTCGCCATGGTGCAGCAAGGTGAGTTGGATGCCATGTTAGCCGTTAGCTGGACCCAAACGCGGGGTGAGTCGCTCATATTCCCTAAGAATGAACAGGGCCTGCTGCGGGAGAACCAGCGCATTTGGTTAAGTGAATTTATAATTTTTAGCCACAAAGATTCGCTACTTGAATGGGATGGCGCGGTATTTAAGGGGCTGAAGTTCGGCATCGGTACGCCATTGGGGTATGTGTCTGAGCAGACGCTTAGGCAAGTTGGTGCCCTGTCACCTAACTCGGTGACCTTAGAGCAGGGCCTGACGCTGGTTAGTTTGGGGCGTTTAGATGGCTATGTCATTGAGCAGCAGATAGGTTGGCAGGTTGCCAAAAAGCTAGGGCTTGAGGCCAAGCTGAAAACCCTGCCCACGCCCTTATTCGAGCTACCTTGGTATGTTGCTTTCTCGCCGGTCTACTTCCAGAGTAATCCGGAGCAGGTAAGCCGGTTTTGGCAGGCGCTGGAAATGCAGAGAGAGCAGCATTTTGAAGCGATAAAAAGCCGGTACGAAATTAACTCCAAGCCTTAATTCCGTTCGTCGGCCATATGACATCCCTGTCTAACTATTTGATTATCAATCCCTTTTTATTTCTTCTTTGGTGCTATGCTTTGAATTAACGGGGCAGTTTAGGCTAGCGCTAAACCGTCAATTCAGTGGGATAAGGCGGGTTTGGGTCTTGGACTTTCATGACATTGCGTAATCAATTAAGCGGTCGAGAGAACCGCTATCTGCTACAGCATGCCGGTGACCCAGTGGCATGGCAATTGTGGTCGCCGGAGGCTTTAGCGCTCGCGCGGGCGCAGGACAAGCCGATTTTTTTGTCCATTGGTTATTCGGCCTGTAACTCCTGCCAAGTCATGCAGAGCGAATCTTTCTCGGACCCAAGCATAGCCGCCCACATGAACGACCACTTTATCAATATTAAAGTTGATAAAGAGGAGAGGCCCGATCTCGACGATATTTTTCAAACCGCCCATCAATTACTCAATGGCCAAACCGGTGGTTGGCCGCTCTCGGTTTTCCTCTGCCCAAAGACCTTACTGCCCTTCGTGGTTGGCACCTACTTTCCGCGCGAACCGAGCGACGGTCGCATTCCGTTTGGCGATTTACTGATTCGCGTGGTGGATTTTTATCGCGGTCAGCCAAAGGATTTTCTGAATCTGCGCGAGCAAATGGGTAAAAGTTTCAAAGCGTTGAATGAATTACCGGATGCGGATGACGCTGAATATGCCGACTTATACCTATTGCACGAGGCCTCGGTGCGTTTGTTGGCTCAGGCCGACAAGGAGCATGGTGGTTTTCTCGGCGCGCCAAAATTCACCTTGCCCTTTAGCCTGTGGCGCTTACTGGAAGCGGTATCAGAAAATACCGAATTGGTAGGTGACGCCTCCGCCCATCTCACCTTGTCTCTCGATCGCATCGGTGGCTCGGCGATCCACGATTCTATAGAGGGCGGTTTTTTTCGCTATGCGATCGATGCGGCTTGGCGCCAGCCGCAATTTGAAAAGATGTTGTTTGATAATGCCGCGCTATTAGGTTTGTACTCTGCCGCCAGCACCATTCTCAAGCAACCTATGTACGCCTATGTGGCGCGCAAAACGCAACAATGGTTAGACCGCTGTCTTGCGGTAGATCAGGGCTTTGGCGCAAGCTTGGACGCCCGCACCGGCGGCGGCGATGGCACCAGTTATTATTTTACCAAGGCCGAAATTAAGGCTCAGCTTAGCGGTGCCGAATATGCATTTTTCAATGTGTTGTATGGCTTAGAACGTCAAACCGAGGCGCCCTTTTTATTGCATTGTGTGAAGTCGCCGGCGGCTGCAGCAGAGCGCTTGGGCATGGACTTACAGGCTGCAGAGGCACTGTTTGAATCGGCGTGCGAGTCTTTACGGCTTTGCCGAGCTAAAAAACCGCAACCGGCGCGCGATGATAAAGTAATTGGCAGTTGGAACTCGTTGTTGGCAAAATCGCTGGCGCAAATGGCGCGTTATCTCAACGACCCAGAGGCTAATGCCGCAGCGCAACAACTGATCGATAAGTTGGTGGATCAGCTGTGGTACAACAAGCGCTTGTTTAGCCTAGCCTACAAAAATGGCGATCGATTACCGGCGTTTTTAGACGACTACGCATTTCTATTACTCGCCTTGCTCGACATGCTGAGAGTTGAGTGGCGCGATAGCGACTATCGCATTGCGCGCTACCTCGCCGAAGGTTTGCTTACCCACTTCTACGATCAAGTTCAAGGCGGCTTTTACTTTACCGCCCATGATCAGGAAGAGCTGCCGTATCGGCCTAAACCTTATGCCGACACCATGACCCCATCTGGCAACGGCGCTGCCGCCTTGGCGCTGTTTCGATTTGGCTATCTAACCGCCGAGCCTCGCTATGTGGCCGCCGCCCAGCACACCATTAAGCACGTGATGCCTTTATTGCGCCGGCAGCCGGAGGCGCACTACACTTTGCTGCAGGCGATGCGCGAGTCGTTACTGCCTAAGCCTGTGGTGCTGCTATTAGGCGAGCAGCTGATGGCCGATTGGCAACAAAAATTATTGTTGCGCTATCAAGATCAAATTTATTGCTATCGGGTGCCAACTGAATCTGAATTGCACCCGCTTGAAGTGATGGTGATGGAGGAGAATACAGCGCTTATCTGCCGCGCTGATCAGGCCGACGAAGAGGCGCACGAGACCTATGAAGCATTGGTGTTGGCGCTCGATCAGGTATTGAGCCCAGAGCTAGCATTGGAGAAATTTGCATGAATCCCGACACGACACGCCTGCTAATGGAGTTTGATCGCTTGCTGCGCGAAGCGAATCGCGCCGCTATCAATCCGATTCTCGAGGAGCTGTCCATCGATCAGCTAAAGCCTTTAGCGGAAATGGTGGCCAGAGCCAGGGCAGTTTACCTAAAGCACTTGCACGATCTAGCGTTGAAATATCAAGCTGACGCCGGGTTGCCCAGCGATGCAGAAATGACCGCTTTAGCCTTGTTGCGCAGTCGTTTTATGGACCTGGTGGAGGGCTCAAAATCCTTTGAAACTGCCATTCAGCGCGGTTACCTCGACGTGGCGGCACGCAACAAATAATCACCCAGCGCGGTGCTTAACGCCGGGCACTCGCATTCCATATCTGCAACTGCTCGGGGCGATCGGTAAATACGCCGTCTACGCCGAGGTCGACCATCCACTGCCAATCATCGGCCGCGTTAACGGTGTAAACATAGGTTTTCAACCCGCTCAATTGGGCGCTGCGGACTAATTCCTTATTGAGAAAATTGATCGAGGGGTTAAAGCTGTAGGCTTCTAAGCGTTGGCACAAAGTGCTGAGTTGTAGCGGTATCCCCTCCACTAAAACACCGCGCCGAATGTGCGGTAAGCGCTGTTGGCAATACAGAAGTTGAACGTGATCAAAGCTCGATAACAAGAAATTATCGGCGCTGGTGCCCTGCTGTAATTGGTGCATCAGCCATTGGCACAGGAGCGGTGCGGTATTGGGACCCTTGAGCTCGATATTGAGCAACAGCTTATCCTTGGTCAGTGCAAACACGCTGTCGAGGGTGGGTAAAAATTCCTGGTTAGCCAGTGTTAATGTCGCGAGCTCAGGTGCGCTTAAGGCCTCTAGGCGGCCGTCACCGGGTAAGTTGCGGCCTAAGCGGCGGTCGTGGGTAACCCAAAGTTGTTCGTCTATGGCCCACAGATCGATCTCAACGGCATCCACGCCTAGCGCTACCGCATGGGCTATAGCGGCTAGGCTGTTTTCCGGGCCCACACCCGTGCCGCCTCGGTGGGCGATGTTGAACAACGCTTGTGTCATGAATGGGTCTCCCTAGGTTTGCTGCAGTATGGCATTGCGGAACATGGCTGCCCAGCGTCGAAACTGATTAAAAAGTCGGCACAATAGGCTGCATTGCGCGCGCCAAGACAGTAGAATGTGCGCCCTTTCTGCACCAGACCCTAGAGGTATCGCCATGAGCGCCAAACAACCCACAGTCGGCTTCGTTTCCTTAGGTTGTCCAAAGGCACTCGTTGATTCAGAGCGAATTCTGACCAAGCTGCGTTTAGACGGCTATGAGGTTGCCGCCGAGTACCAAGGCGCCGATCTGGTTGTGGTTAACACCTGTGGCTTTATAGACTCTGCCAAGCAGGAGTCCATGGACGCCATCCGCGAGGCCATGGCGGAAAATGGCAAGGTGATTGTGACCGGTTGTATGGGTAAGGGCAGCGATGCCGAAGCCATCAAGGCGGCCAACCCCGGTGTGCTCAGTGTGAGCGGCCCCGCGGACTACGACACGGTGATGAACACCGTGCATCAATACCTGCCCAACGAGCAGCTCAACCCGCACCGCCACGAACTAGTGCCGCCGGCGGGCATTAAACTCACACCGAGCCACTACGCCTATTTAAAAATCTCCGAAGGCTGCAACCACCGCTGCAGCTTTTGCATTATTCCCGCCATGCGCGGCGATTTGGTCAGCCGGCCCATCCCCGAAGTGGTTCAAGAGGCCCACGATCTCGTCAGCAGCGGCGTGCAGGAGTTATTGGTGATCTCCCAAGACACCAGCGCCTATGGCATTGACGTGAAATTTAAGTTGGATTTAGCCAGCGGCGCCGAAACCCGCATGCAAGATTTAGCGGTCGCTTTAGGCGAGATGGGTGTGTGGGTGCGCCTGCATTATGTTTATCCCTATCCGCACGTGGATAAAATTATTCCGTTGATGGCCGAAGGTAAAATTTTGCCTTATTTAGATATTCCGTTTCAGCATGCCAGCCCGCGTATCTTGAAATTGATGAAGCGCCCGGCGCACAGCGAAAAAGTATTGGAACGCATTAAAAAGTGGCGCGAGCAGTGCCCCGATTTAACCATTCGCTCTACTTTTATTGTGGGTTTCCCGGGCGAGACTGAAGAAGACTTCCAAATGCTATTGGATTTCTTAGAGGAGGCGCAGCTCGATCGCGTAGGTTGCTTTAAGTATTCGCCGGTGGATGGCGCCACCGCCAATGAGTTGCCCGACCCTGTGCCCGAAGAGGTGCAGCAAGAGCGCTGGGAAAGGTTCATGGAAACCCAGCAGCGTATCAGCACCGCGCGGTTGCAGAAAAAAATTGGCCGTATATTGCCGGTAATCATTGACGAAGTAGACGACGAAGGCGCTATTGGCCGCACCCAGGGCGATGCGCCGGAAATTGATGGCGCCGTGTATTTAAACGATGAGTTCGATGTGGAGCCTGGCGATATTGTGCTGGTGGAAATTGAGCACGCCGATGAATACGATTTATGGGGCTCGGTGGTAGAACTAGCCTAAGTTGCGCTTTTCCAAGATGTAAAAACTAAAAGGCCGAGCAATATCCTTGTTCGGCCTTTTTTACGCTCGCTAACTTATTTCGTGCCAGGCATAATTTCAAAGTCCAATTCAAAGGGTGCTATAGAAGTTAACAGATCGCGCAAGCCATCGGTGTCGCCTTCGACGCTCGCTTTGCCTGCCAAAACTTGTTCCCGTAAGTTTTTTTGCTGCATCATCACCGGCTCTAAATCAGCGCGGTTAATGGTGAGGGTAAGGTCTGCTGTTGGATCGGTAAAACCTTTAATCGCCGTGAGCGCGCCATTGGAAAGCTCCACCACAAAATTTTCCTGGATGTCGGGTTGAATTAAATTGAAGCGATAGCTCACACCCTCCATGTCATCGGCGTTCATTAATATCGCTAAATATTCAAGCCAAAGCTCGGTGCTCATGGCTTTAACAATGTCCGGGCCTGTTTTTGGGCTCACGCCTTTGGGAATGCCAGAGCGCAATTCCAATGCGGCGGCGAGAAAAGAGTTGCGCAAGCTCGGGCTTTCTTGTTGGTAACCTTGCTGTTCGAAAATGTCTGCTAATAGATCTTTTGCGTTTTGGTTATTGGGTTCTGCGTAAACCAGCTTATTGGTAATTTCTTGCGCTAATCGATATTCGCCGTTGTTGTACAGGCTTTGTGCTTTGCTCATTATTTTTTCCGCGCCGCCCATCATCTCTACATACAAAGGTGCAGAGTCTTCGGGCGATAATGGAATGAGTGTGGCTGGATTAGCGTCCCAGTAACCAAGGTAACGGTTAATAACCGCGCGGGAGTTGTGTTCAAACGAACCGTGATAGCCGCGGGCGTACCATTGTTCTTGTTGGCTTTTTGGCACCTGATACACATTGTGCATTTGATTGATGGTGACGCCTTGGTTGGCTAAATGCAGAACTTGATTGTTTAAGTGGGCATACATATCGCGCTGTCCGCGCATCACTTGTTGAATGCGATCATTGCCCCAGCGCGGCCATGAGTGTGCGGTAAACATGACATCGGCCTGTTTGCCAAAACTGTACAGCGCTATGTTGATGTATTTTGACCAAGCTAAAGCGTCGCGAACTAAGGCGCCGCGCAGCGTATAAATATTGTGGATGGTGCCACTGATATTTTCCGCCGCCCAGAATGCTTTTTTATCGGGAAACCAAGTGTTCATTTCTACCGGCGCTTCAGTGCCCGGTGTGTTTTGAAACACCATGTGCACGCCATCGATGGTCATGTCTACCAAAGGTTCGCTGATACTGAGGTTGGGGGCAATTAATCCTAGCTTGCCATTGGCAACGGTCTTGCCAATGGATTGATCGACATGACCATAGGGGCTGGCCGGCATGAGTGAGCCGTATTGGTAAAACATGCGACGGCTCATGGCATTGCCTGCGTGCACATTTTCGGCAACCGCGTGCTCCATGAACCCTGCGGGGGCAATAATTTTTACTTTGCCCGAGGCCGCTGCTTCAGTTGTCGTTACACCACGTGCGCCGCCAAAATGATCGCCGTGGGAGTGCGAATAAATGACGGCGACAACGGGCCTCTCACCTAAAGTATCGTTGATCAGTTTCAGTGCGGCGCGGGCGGTTTCTTCGGCCGTGAGCGGATCGAAAACAATCCAGCCGGTGTCGCCTTTTATAAAACTGATGTTTGCTAAATCAAAGCCGCGCACCTGGTAGATGCCGTCGGTGACCTCGTACAAGCCATAGTTCATGTTGAGTAAAGCTTGGCGCTGGAGGGAAGGGTGGATGCTATCGAAGTCTTTTCCGTCGAGTAGAAATTCGTACTTACCCATACTCCAAGCTACGTGGCCAGCTTCTGCCATGATTTCGTCATAGTCGGGGCGGGCGAGTAGGCCTCGGCTTTGTTCTTCAAAATCTCGTGCGTCGGTCAGCGGTAACGTTTTGCGTAGTTGCGCCTGCTTGGCTTTGGTGAAGGATGATGGCTCTTTACCTTTGGGGTGAAAATGCTCTGGGGCAACTACGGCATTGGAGATCTGTGCTTCGGGGTTTTGGGCTTGGTTGCAGGCGAAAAGTGCGCCTGTGCAAAAGACAACTGTCGCTATCCGTCCAATATTCATGGGCAAGCTTCCACTGAGGGTTAATACAAAAGTTCAATGGCGTTATTAAAGCACAGGCGCTTGCGTTGAAAAGTCGGTGAGGCGATCAAAGTTTGACATAAGGCGCCAAAGTTGGCTGTTGCGACGGGCACAAAAAAGCCGACCCAGTGGCCGGCTCTTTATCGGGCGGTTGCGGTTACACGTAGTAGTCTTTCAATGGCGGAAAGCCGTTGAATTCAACAGCCGAGTAGCTGGTAGTGTAGGCGCCGGTAGAGATCCAGTACATGCGATCGCCAATAGCCAAGTTCAGCGGTAAACCGTACATGTAGTTTTCATACATGATGTCGGCGCTATCGCAGGTTGGGCCGGCGATTACCGCCTCTTCCAATTCGCCGTTCTTTTCAACATAGATGGGGTATTTAATGGACTCATCCATGGTTTCGATAAGGCCAGAGAATTTACCCACGTCGGTGAACACCCAGCGGTTCATGGCGGTGTTGGATTTTTTCGAAATCAGCACCACTTCGCTCACCAGAATGCCGGCATTGCCCACCAGCGAACGGCCTGGTTCGAGAATAATTTCAGGCATGTCTTCGCCAAAATCTTCTTCGAGAAAACGGGTAATCTCTTCGGCGTAGGTGGTCAGGCTGTTGGCTTTGGTGATGTAGTTGGCGGGGAAGCCGCCACCCATGTTGATCATCTTCAGTTGAATGCCGTCTTCTTCCTTCATGCGCTCAAAAATAACTTTGGCTTTGCCGATGGCCGAATCCCAGACGCCGATATCGCGCTGTTGAGAACCTACGTGGAAAGAAATGCCATAGGGAATTAAGCCTAAATCACGGGCCATAATGATCAAATCCAGCGCCATATCGGTTTGGCAGCCAAATTTGCGCGACAGCGGCCAGTCGGCGGTCTGTGAGCCTTCGGTCAGAATGCGCACATAAATTTTTGAGCCGGGTGCAGCCTTGGCGATATTGCGCAAGTCGGCTTCCGAGTCGGTGGAAAACATGCGCACGCCTTTATCGTAGAAGTAGCGAATGTCTTTGCTTTTCTTGATGGTGTTGCCGAAGCTAATGCGGTCGGGCGATACGCCGTGCGCCATAACCTTGTCTAACTCATAGATGGAGGCGATATCAAAGTTCGAGCCTTTTTCATTGAGTAGGGCGAGTAATTCGTCTGCTGGATTGGCCTTTACCGCGTAGTAGACCTTGGCGATGGGGAAGCCCTTGACTAGGTCGTCGTAATGTTTCGCCACAATAGCCTTATCGATAACCACAAACGGGGTTTCCTGAGTGTCGGCTAGGTCTTTAATGCGCTTGAAGGATTCTGGGGAAAAATAGTCATGAATATCAATTTTCTGCTGCATGCTGCAATTCGCTCCAACTCGAGGTCGATAATAGGGTGAGAGGTAATTGAAACGCCGTCCGTATCCTCACTTAGGCCTGCCAACTATTCAGTAAAGCAGCTATGGGTGGAGCGTGCCAGCATGGACGTTTGAGCCGCGAAAGTTAAGACCAAACCCTTGCTGGGTCAAGGGGAAAGGTGAATCTGGTTCAAATAAAATGATACTTCGGTTTTATCGAGGCGTTGGGGTGTCTAGGTGTCGGTCCGCTTGCCGGCCTAGCGAAGGCGAGAAGGGTTGCTTTTTTATGTTCACCGCGGCGCCTATTTTTTGGCTGCGATGCACTTACCAGCCGGCGTTTTACCCACCGAGCCGCAGGTCGCGTGAATGTGCACCGGCTATTGGGTGCGACCTTTGAGGTGTTTAACTTACTAGCTAACGATTACAATGCGGCAATTGTTGGAGCTAACAACGTCGCATTGGTAGGGGCCTTTTCGCTTAATGCCATGCCTAGTAGCGGCTAATAAGGCGGCGGACGGCAGCCAGAAAATGTAGGTTAACAGCCTTCCTTTGGCCGATGTCGTCCACTCGGCAATCACCAATGACTTTCCTATAAGGCGAGCGATATGATGGATTTGGCAGCGTTTTTCGATATAGCCCCTTTTGATTGGTACTCCGTTGGCATGGCATTGCTATGTGGCGGTGTGGTGGGCTTGGAGCGGCAATTGCGCGGCAAGCCCGTGGGTATTCGCACCTCTATTTTGATCGTGTTGGGCACCTATATTTTTATTGCCGCGTCTATCAGCGTGTCCTCGCACATGACCGACCCGTCGCGCATTATTGGCCAGGTGATTACCGGTATAGGCTTTTTGGGTGCTGGGGTGATGCTCGCGCGTAAAGGTGTGGTGGTGGGTGTGACGTCCGCGGCGGCCATTTGGGTGCTGGCCTCGCTGGGTGTGTGTATTGCCATTGGTAAATTATTTGTCGCCTTCAAATTTAGTTTGATCGTGGTATTTGTGCTCGCTGGCGTCGACTTGCTCGAAGAATATTCGCAAGCCTTTTCGAAAGGAGTTTATCGCAAAGTGAAAAACCTTATCGGTAATGGCGATAAGTTGAGTGATGATTAACACCCATCCAGCTTTAATCAGCGTCGGCTTGCTGATTTTTAGCAATATATTCATGACCTTCGCATGGTATGCGCACTTAAAATCCATGAACCATAAGCCTTGGATCGTGGCGGCGCTAGTGAGCTGGGGCATTGCCTTGTTTGAGTATCTACTGCAAGTGCCTGCTAATCGCATTGGCTTTACTGTGATGAACCTTGGTCAGCTTAAGGTGCTGCAGGAAGTGATTACGCTTTCGGTATTTGTGCCCTTCGTGGTGTTCTATATGAAGGAGCCATTGAAGTTGGACTATCTTTGGGCGGGGCTGTGTTTGGTGGGTGCTGTATTTTTTATTTTTAGAAGTAAATTTTCTGCCGTTTAAATGGCTTGCTCCATCTGTTGAACTCAAACCGCTTGGAAGGTGGAAAACGCGATTGGCTCCAGAGCCATAAATTTGTTATCTGTGAGACAAAGTACGCGCATCTTGCACCTTGGGTAGTGCCGCTCACTGCATAGGCTAATATGCATGGGTTTGTTGAGCCCTAGCGCCGAATAGGGTGTGTGCTCTGGTGCAATGCGAGTGTGATACAGCCAGCGGCCAGTGTTAAGGGGTTGCTTATCCGGTTCTACGCTAGCGAAGCGCTGGTGCCGCAACAGCTCGGTGCCGAGTGTTTTCTGGCTGCCTTTGACCAGTGCTTCACATAGGGTCCAGCGCTGAAAAAAAGCCGGTAATAAATCCTCGCGGTGTTGGTGTAACCAGTCCTCGGTAAAACTATAACGCGCGAGCCTAGTGAGATTTTTTCGCTCGCGCTCAAGCTCAATATCAACACCCGTCTTGTCGACGTTAGTGGTTTCCCCCGTAGATTCAACCACAGCGGCCACCCAGCCGCCGCTATGGCTTAAGCCAAAAGTCAGGTTGGGGTGCTGGGGTAATTGTGGGGCGCTATTGGCGGGCTGTTGCCAGTGTTGTTTTTCATCCGTACCACCGAAGCTAGCGTCGACGCCGAGCGCCTGCCTTGCGGCCAGCCTGAGCAGTGAGTGGCCGGCAATGTATTCTTGGCGTCTCTTGCTCGAGCTTATAGCGGCCAAACGTGCCAGTTCCCAGTCGCAAAAAGCGTCGGCTCTGTGCGGTTCACAGAGCCGGTGAATGGGTGCTAAAAGCAGGGTGAGCAAGTTACTGTTTTAATTTAATGACGGTACCGCGCAAGGCGACGCCTGCAACCACGTTGCCGGCGTGGCATTCGTAGGTCTCGGTGTCGGCATGTGCCTTCTTCTTATAGAAGCTTTCGATGTTGACGACCGCGTCGCCGCCCTCTTTAATGGCCCGGGTCTGCAGTTCGATAAGCGCCGATTGCATGGCCCACTTACAGGCGTCCTCGTCGCTCTTGCCGAAGCTGTTAGTTTTCTTTGACGTGGTGAAGGTGCCCAAGTCTTTTTCTTTGCCGGCATAGGGTTGGTCTGCAAAGTATAATTTCACGCCTCCGTCCAATTTCCCAGAGGCCTTGGCTGCCGCTAATGCCGTCTCGATGGGTAGGAAGTGTGCGGTATCCCGCGCGCTTGCGGCGAGTGGTGTTAAGGCGGCAAGCAGGCAAATGACTAGCTTTTTCATCGTTCAGTTCCTTTGGTTTTGAAGTTTTGTGGCTATTTTACGGGTGACCCACGAGACAGCCAACCAATTACTTTGCCGCACGGCCGTACAGCGCGTAAAATAGCCGGCTTTATTTTAATAACGATCTGTAGTGCGACTGTGACCGAATCAGCAACTTCACCCTTTTTAACCGTCAAGATCAAGCATTGGAATGCTTGGCTTCCCGGTGTCTATGGCCAGCAGGCTTGCGCGCAATGGGCGCAAGGCCATAAGGCGCTGGTATTGGGCGAAGGGCCTGATGTCTCCGCCGTGCCGGCCATGTTAAGGCGGCGTTTAAGCGGTGTGGGCCGTGTTGCCGCGGCGGTGGTCTGGGATTTAGTGCCCGAAGCATCCTCTATGCCAATGGTGTTTTGCTCCCAGCACGGCGATCAAGACAGAACCTTGCAATTACTCGATGCACTAGGCCGTCAGGAGGCGCTTTCGCCAGCGGCCTTCAGTATGTCGGTTCATAACGCCGTGGCTGGTGTGCTCTCCATCGCTAAAAAGGCCAAGGGCGCGATGACCGCACTGGCCGCCGATGAGCAATTGTTGTCCATGGGGCTTATCGAAGCTTGGGGGCAGCTGCAAAGCGCCGATGAAGTGCTACTGGTTATCTACGATTTACCGCTTCCCGAGGTCTACCAGCATACCGATAACGTGATTTATCCCTATGCGCTTGCCATGGTCTTGTCGCGACAAGAGGGCAGCCCGATTGCGTTAGGTTCCTGCGATAAAGGGTCGGACGCGACAGTGAATGAACCCGAAGCTGTGCAGTGGTTGCGTTGGTTTGCAAACCCGCATCAAGCTGCGGCATTAGTGGTGCCCGGTCAGCGCTGTTGTCGGGTTTGGCGCAAATGAAGCAGCGCTTGAATTGGCTTTGGCGGCTATTCGCCACGGGTTTTTCTTTTACCTTGTTCGGGCTGGGTGGCTTATTGCTGCCGTTTTACGCCGTTCCATGGTTGCTGATAACGCCAAAGGGCGTTAAGCGTGAACGCAAGGCGCGCTGGCTCGTGCACATCAATTTTCGTTTTTTTATGAACATGATGCGAGCGCTCGGTATCTTGCATTATTACGTTGAAGATATTGATCGCTTGCGCCAGCCGGGCCAGCTTATTTTAGCGAATCATCCATCGCTGATTGATGTGGTGCTACTGATTAGTTTGCTGCCTCAGGCCGATTGTGTGGTTAAGAGTGCGCTGATGAAAAACCCTAGCATGCGCGGCGTGATTCGCTTGGCAGGTTATATCGCCAATGATGACCCCGAGCAGGTCATTGCCGAGGCTAAAGCGTCGCTTGCCCGTGGCAACCACTTAATTATTTTCCCCGAGGGCACGCGCACCGTGCCGGGTCGAGCCATCAGCTTTCAACGCGGCGCGGCCAATGTAGCGCTGCGCCTAGAGCAGGCCATACGACCGGTGCTTATTACCGTAGAACCGGCCACCTTAACCAAACAGGTTGCTTGGTATGAAATCCCCTTGTCGGGACCGTTTGAGATGGTGTTAAGGGTATTACCCGAGAGGTCTTTACCGAGTACTGAGGGCCAGCCAGTCAGCTTAGCTGCCCGACAGTTAACCAAACAGTTAGAACATTTTTTTACAGAGGAATTAGCCCATTATGCAGGCACTAGAGCAAGAGCTTAAGCAGCTTATTATTGACACTTTGGATCTTGAGGATATGTCGGTAGCCGATATTGATTCGAATGAAGCCTTGTTTGTTGAGGGTTTAGGGTTGGATTCTATCGATGCACTAGAGCTCGGCCTTGCGCTGCAAAAGCAGTATGGCGTGAAGTTGGATGCGGAGTCGGAAGCAACGCGTCAGCATTTTAAATCGGTGGCCACACTCGCCGCTTTCGTGGCGCAAGAAGGGGTGAAATAACATGCAAACAAAGGACGAAGTTTTTGCCACAATCCGCACCATGATGGTCGATATGTTTGAGCTAGACGAAGCCAAGATCACGCTCGATGCGCATCTTTACGACGACCTCGATATCGATTCCATCGACGCCGTTGACATGGTCGTTGAGTTGAAAAAACTAACCGGTAAGAAAATTCAGCCGGAAGATTTTAAGGCCGTGCGCACAGTGTCCGATGTGGTTGATGTGGTTGTGGAGTTGGTTGCCTAAGCTATGCGCTTGCTCGGTAAAATTAGCCTTGCACTCGTGACGCTGCTCTACCCCTTTGCCATCTATTTTGGCCTGCAAACCTTTTCGCTGCGCTATTTGTTATTGCTGCTGGTTTGTTTGGCGTTGTTTAGGTTGTTCAGTTGGCGCGCCGCTGATCGTCTGTCCGCCTTGGTTTGGTGCGGGGTTATCGCCTGTTTAGTCGCTATGTCGCTCTGGACCAATACTGAGCTCGGCTTGCTGCTCTACCCCGTGGCGGTAAACTTTAGTTTGTTGCTGGTGTTTGCGTTCAGCTTGCGCCAACCGCAGTCTTTGGTCGAACGCCTCGCGCGTTTACAGGAACCCGATCTACCTGAAGCGGCAGTGGTTTACACGCGCAAAGTGACGATCTTGTGGGTATGGTTTTTTCTGTGCAACGGCTGTATTGCGCTCTATACCGTATGGCTGGGAAATCAGGAACTGTGGCTTTTATACAATGGTTTTATTGCCTACCTATGTATCGGTTTGTTGGCCGCTGGCGAATGGCTGGTGCGGCGCAAGGTAAAAGCCAAAATAGCTGCGGATTTAATCACGTGAAATTGTTTCAACTGTTAAACACTGTGTCTGCAGCGCCAGAATATACGCTGGCATTTGATCGCAACTCAGTGACTTCGTCACAGTGGTTGTGCCGCGTTGACCATTGGCAAAAGCACCTAAGCGCGGCGCCAGAACTGCAGCGTTTGGCCTTGTTTATCCCCGATAGTGCGGAGCTAGCGGCAGTGCTTGTCGCACTTTGGTTGTGCGGTAAAGAAGCGTGGCTGGCGCCGAATAATTTAGCGGAAACGACCCAACACTTATCCCAGCGTGTGGATGGTTTTATCGGCGATTTTTCTGGGGTGTCGACGCTGTCTCTCGCGGCGCAAGTAGAAGCAGAAGCGGAAGTTTCTACAATTGTGACGCCATTGGCCAGTGATGCGGTGTTAGTTTTATTCACCTCTGGCAGCTCCGGTGAACCGCAACTCATTAGAAAAAGCTTGCGTCAACTGGCCGCCGAGGTCGAACAACTGGAACAATGTTTTGGCGCGGCCCTGGCTGACTGCCGCATTTACGCCACGGTCAGTCATCAGCATATTTATGGCTTGCTATTTCGAATTCTTTGGCCGCTGGCTTGCCGGCGCCCGTTTGCGCGATTCACCACGGAATATGTGGAGCGTATATTTACCCAGCGCGCGACGCCTTTATGTTTAGTGTCTAGTCCCACGCACTTGAGCCGACTGCCGGTAAGTATCGATCATCAACACCGTGTTAACCAGGTGTTCAGTTCCGGCGGGCCTTTGTCTGCGGCGGCGAGTGCGAGTGCACATGAACAACTGCAGGCTGATATCGTTGAAGTGTACGGCAGCACCGAGACCGGTGGTATTGCTTGGCGTCGGCAGCATCAAGGTGACGCTGCATGGTGTTTATTTGAGGTAGTGCAAGCAAAGGTTAATGCGCAGCAGTGCCTAGCCGTTAAGTCACCGTTTCTACCCGATGATGACTGGTTTGAAAGCTCAGATATTGTGGCAATGCAGGGTGATACGTTTTGCTTGATTGGACGCGCCGATCGCGTTGCTAAAGTGGAGGGAAAGCGCGTATCGCTCGAACAAATAGAAGCCTTTTTACTGGCCGATAGTTGGATAGACGATGTGCGGGTTGAGCCGGTCGTGCGCGCGGGTGCTCTCGCTAGCCGCGATGAACTCATGGCGCTCGTGGTGTTGTCACCCGAAGGTGTAGCGGCATTGGCAAGTGAAGGCCGGCAGACTTTAGCGAAACATTTCAAACGGATTTTGGGGCAATTGCTCGAGCGGCCTTTGGTGCCTAGGCGCTGGCGCTATATCGATCGCCTGCCGCGCAACCCCCAAGGCAAAATACAGTATCAACAATTGCAGCTGTTAGTGAAACAGTTGCAGCAGGCAACGGAATAGGAGCCTATGAATGATTGACTTTAGTCATGCTCCCACCGAGCTACCGTTGCTGCAAGGCGTGGCATCAATCGATGAGGTTAGTGTCGAATTAACGCTGCAAGTTCAGCCTGAGTTAGTGTGGTTTCAAGGTCATTTTCCCGACACGCCTATTTTACCGGGCGTGGTTCAACTCAACTGGGTACGCATCAGCGCAGCGCAACAATGGCCCGAGCACGGGCACTGGCTGAGCCGGGCGAGTCAGTTAGAAGCCATAAAATTCCAGCAAATTATTCGTCCGGGCGATAGCGTGCAACTGTCGTTGCAGCTGCAACCTGAGCGTCAGCGCGTAAACTTTAAATACAGCGCGCAAGAAAAAGTTTTTGCCAGCGGTCGTCTGGTGGCGCTATGACTGTTAATGCGATGAATATGAACGATATTAAGTCTGCTGCGATGAACGCGTGCATTGTTATCCCTGTGTATAACCACGAGCGCGCCATCGTTAAAACGCTGGCCAATATTTTGCCGTTTTCGGTGCCGGTTATATTAGTGAACGATGGCAGCAATGGCGATTGTTCCGCGGTTTTGGAGCAATTGGCTGATCAACATCCGAGCGTTCATTTGAAGGTGCTCGAGGTTAATCAAGGCAAGGGTGCTGCGGTAAAGTTGGGTTTACAATCTGCCCTTGAGCTAGGTTACTCCCATGCCCTGCAGGTGGATGCCGATGGCCAACATAATTTAGCGGACATTCCAGCCTTTCTTAGCGCGGCCGCTGGATCGCCCACCATGATTATTTGTGGCGTGCCGCAATACGATGACTCAGTACCGCGGCTTCGACATTATGCGCGCTACCTGACCCATGTCTGGGTCTGGATAAACACACTGTCGTTTGCCATTAAAGATTCTATGTGTGGTTTTCGGGTTTACCCACTGGCATCCATTTGCCAGCAATTAGCGCGGTGCGATACGGGTAACCGCATGGACTTTGATACGGAAATATTGGTGCATTGGCTATGGGCCGGCGGCAATATTCAGAACCTGTCCACTAAGGTTCATTACCCCCTCGATGGCGTATCGCATTTTTTGCCGGGCAAGGATAATTGGTTAATTTCCTGCATGCACGCGCGCTTATTTTTCGGCATGTTGGCGCGTGCGCCGCTTTGGCTCTTGGGCCTGCGCAAGCGGGGGCGAGCGCTGTGAAGCCTTGGTGGAAGCGCAAAGAATCGGGTTCTCTGTTGGGGATGAAAATCCTATTTTTTACCTATCGTTGGCTGGGCCGTTGGGTATTTGTCTCTTTGCTGTGGCCGGTGATTGTGTACTTTTTTGTGACCGGGATAAGCGCGCGAAAAGCCTCTCTGGCATTTCTACAGCAAGTGGATAGCGCTAAGGCATTAGGTGTGTCGAGCAAAATGGGCATGTTGCGCCTGAGCTTGAAACAGTTTTTTACCTTCGGCGATTTAATGCTGGATAAGTTGGCGGTGTGGTTTGGCTGCTTAGATGTGCCGGTGCACACCCATGGTTTTGACGCCTTAAAAGCACTGATCGCCGAGGGCACTGGCGGCATAATATTTGTTAGCCACCTCGGCAATACGGAAATTAGCATGGCGTTGGCCGAGCGCTGGGGTGTTGCCAAAGTAAACGCCATGGTACACACCCAACACGCCGAAAAGTTTAATGCCATGTTAGCCGACGTATCTGGCGAGCACAGCGTTAACTTAATCCAAGTGCAAGAAATTAACCCGGCAACGGCAATGCTATTGGATGAGAAGCTACAACGCGGCGAAGTAGTGGCCATAGCGGCCGACAGAACGGCCGTGGTCGACCCCAGCTCGGGGGTAAAACCGAGAAATATCTACGCCAATTTTTTAGGCAAGCCAGCGCCCTTTCCCATGGGGCCTTTTGTCTTGTCGGCACTGCTGAAGCGCCCGGTTTTCTTTCTGTGCAGTGTCAAGTCGGCAGATCGCTACGATATTTACTTAGAAAAATTTAGCGATCAAATAGTGATGCAACGCAAGGCGCGCGAGGCAAGTCTACAGCCCTATGTTCAGCAGTACGCCGATAGGTTGGGCGATTTTGCACAGCGTTACCCCTTGCAGTGGGGAAATTTTTACGATTTTTGGCAAGCTGAAGACATCGCATCTCGATGATTTAGCACAACAGTTATTAGGTATAGCATGATCGTTTTTGATAATAATTCACGCAGCATCGAGGATATCGTTGCCATCGCCATGGGCGAGTCTGTGGCTCTGTCAAGCGCGCCAGAATTTGAGCGGCTTATCCACTCCGGCTCCGAGTTTCTGGATCGGCTGTTGCGCGAGGAGGGTGTCATTTACGGTGTAACTACCGGTTATGGCGACTCTTGCACCGTGTCTATCCCGATGAATTTAGTCGATGAGTTGCCGGCACATCTCTACACCTTTCACGGCTGTGGCCTAGGCGAAGTGTTATCGCCGGTGATGGCGCGCGCGGTGATGGCGGTGCGCTTGCAGTCGCTCTGCCAAGGTATGTCTGGTGTCAGCTTGGCGCTGTTACAGCGCATGGTGTTATTGCTCGAAAAAGATATCTTGCCAGTGATTCCACGCGAGGGCTCGGTAGGCGCCAGTGGCGATTTAACCCCGCTGTCCTACGTGGCCGCGGTATTGTGTGGCGAGCGCGAAGTTTTCTATCAGGGCGAGCGCCGCGCAACCGAATCCGTTTATGCCGAGCTCAATATCACGCCGTTAAAACTGCGGCCGAAAGAAGGTTTGGCGTTAATGAATGGCACCGCCGTGATGACGGCAATCGCCTGTTTGGCCTTTGACCGGGCGCGTTATCTCGCCAAGTTATCCACCCGTATTACCGCCTTGGCGACCTTGGCCAGTAAGGGCAATGCACATCATTTCGATGAAATTTTATTTAGTGTGAAGCCGCACCCGGGTCAACAGCAAATTGCCGCTTGGTTGCGCGACGACTTGCACGCGGGCGAGCCACCGAGAAACCCACAGCGCTTGCAAGATCGTTACTCGTTGCGCTGTGCGCCGCATGTTATTGGTGTGTTGCAAGATGCCTTGCCCTTTTTGCGCCAGTACATTGAAAATGAAATCAATTCGGCCAATGACAACCCGATTATCGATGGCGTGGGCGAGCACGTGTTGCACGGCGGGCATTTTTACGGCGGCCATATCGCCTTTGCCATGGACAGTTTGAAAAATGCCGTGGCTAATTTAGCGGATCTTTTAGATAGGCAATTGGCCATGGTGGTAGACACCAAATTTAATCACGGTTTACCAGCCAATTTATCCGGCGCGAGCGCGGAGCGGCGCCCGATTAACCACGGTTTTAAAGCCGTGCAAATTGGCGCCAGTGCCTGGACCGCCGAAGCTTTGAAGTTAACCATGCCGGCAAGCGTTTTTTCCCGCTCTACCGAATGCCACAATCAAGATAAAGTCAGCATGGGCACGATTTCCGCGCGCGACTGTATCCGCGTGCTCGAACTCACCGAGCAGGTCACGGCAGCAACGCTGTTGGCGATGGTGCAGGGTATCGATTTACGAATCTTACAGGGCGAGTTGGCGCGTGAAACTCTTGCGCCGGCGCTGGTCGATTGCATGGCTCAGGTGCGCGAGTTAAGCGCCTTTGTCGAGGAAGATCGCGCCTTAGAATCCGAGTTGCGCGCCATGTGTCGGGCCATCGGCGAACAGAAATTTAGCACTTACACCGATTAATTGTCGGTGGCGAATGCCAATAGATTCATTGGACAAATACAGCATGAATAAGTTAGGTAGTCAGGTTATTGTCGAGGCCAGTGCCGAGGTGAAAATTCCGTTTCACGACGTGGATTTAATGGCCGTGGCTTGGCATGGCCATTACACAAAATATTTTGAAATTGCGCGCTGCGCGTTATTTGACAAGATTGCCTACAACTACCCAGAGATGCGCGATTCTGGTTACGCTTGGCCCATTGTCGATTTACATATTCGCTACCCTGCGCCTATAGCCTTCGGTGAAACACTTACGATTTCGGCGGCTATTGTCGAGTGGGAAAATCGTTTGAGCATTAAATACGTGGCGCGCAATAGCGCGGGGAAACGCACTACCTACGGCTCTACAGTGCAAGTGGCCGTGGCCATAGAATCGGGTCTGATGGCGCTGGCATCGCCGCCGATTTTGAAGCAAAAGCTGGCGCCTTGGTTGCAAGAGCTCGGCTCGTGATACGCTTTATTGCTGTGCTCCTGATGTGTTGTGCCGGCACCCCTGTGTGGGCCGAAATGCGCTTCTCCGAGGTCGCGCCAGCGCTAGGTGCAGCGTGGTTAGAAGGGCGATTTGAGCAGCATAAAACCATTGTCGGCTTGCCCTTGCCACTGCACTCATCCGGCACCTTCTATGTGCAAGATAATCAATTGCGTTGGCTCACCCAAGCGCCGATGCAGAGTGAGCTGCACTTTTCATCGCAGGGTATAAGCCAGTGGCAAAAGGGCGAACAAATCTGGCAGATGACGGCGCAGCAACAACCTGTGGTTGCCACTATTAGTCAGTTGATGTTGGCCATGATGGCGGGGCAATGGAGTAGCTTAGATCAGGCCTTTCAGGTGCAAACTTTTGAGCAAGGCGAGGGTGGGTGTTGGTCTTTAGTGGTTGTATCGAAAGACGCGCTGTTAAGCCGTGTGGTAGAGCAATTACACGTAGCTGGTTGCGAGCGAGTGACCCGCATTGCCCTGCATGAAGTCTCAGGTACAGTCACAGCTTTGAGCCTGTCTTCATTAGTGCAAGGCGAGCCATAGCGTGTTATTTCAACCATCCAGTCGACTAGTAGCGGGCGGGCTTTGGCTAGCTTTTTTGAGCGGCTGTTTGATGTACCTTTTGCTGCGCTTACCGCACTACAATTTCGATAGCAGTTTACTTAGCCTATTGCCGGAACAGCAGCAGGGTGCGATGGCCGAAGCTCGCGCCCAGGCGCAGAGTCACTTAAGCCGTGTTGCCGATAAGCAGTGGTTGCTATTGGTTGGCCATAGCGATCGACAAAAAAGTGTGCAACTTGCCGAGCAGGTTAAGCAAACATTAGTGTCGCCGACCTGGCGGTTCATCGAGACCGCCGCGCAATTTCAGATGTTGAACGAAAGTTATTGGCCCTATCGCTATTTTTTACTAGCCGAGTCAGATCGCCAGTTACTGAACAACAATCCGGAACAGCTGTTTACTCAGGCAAGGCAACGTCTCTATTCACCGCTAGGCGCGGCTTTATATGATCCCGTGGCAGATCCACTGTTTTTATTTCAAAACTACACGGAAAGTTTGGCGCTCAATCAATCGGTAAAATTGCAAGATGGTTGGCCCACGCTATTTGATGCCGACACCGCAGTCTATTATCGGTTGCTGCGCTATGAGCTGGCACAAGAGGCGTTTGTTGTAGCGGCTGATACCAACTTACCCAGTCAACTTGCCAGCTTGCGCAGCGCTTTGCCGAGTGGGGCGTCGCTGTTGAGTTCCGGGCTTATTTTTCATGCGGCCCATGGTGCGGCACAAGCGCGTAAAGAAGTGACTGTGATTGGCGCTGGCTCGTTGATGGGCGTGCTGTTGGTGTTATTGTTGGCCTTTGGTTTGAATCTGTTGCCGATGTTGTTACCGCTCGGTGCCGGCTTGTTAGTCGCCTTTGCGGCGAGTTTATGGGCATTTGATCGCGTACATCTAATCACCTTGGCTTTTGGTGCCTCGTTGATTGGTGTGGGCATCGATTATGCCGTTCACGCGCGCATGGCGTTGAATCATGGCGAGCCTTTGGCGAGTTTGAAACAACCGTTATTACTAGGCCTATTAACCAGTGTTTTAGCTTACGGATTACAGGGTCTTATGCCGTTTCCAGGGCTCAGGCAAATGGCCTTGTTTAGCTGCGTTGGCCTAATTGCCTGTTGGGTTAGCGTATGGCTCTGGTTTCCGCAACAAACAAAACCAACGGTAGCTTCGCGCGGTATTTTACCGCTCTATGTCTGCGCCGATGCTTGGCTGCATTTTTCTCGTGCCGTTCACTGGTCCAATCGGTTGAAGGCCGCGGTATTTTTTGCCGCCGTGGTGTCGCTGTTGTTTTTGCCCGGTGATGACGGTGTTGGTCAATTGCAGACTTCGCCGCCTGAATTGATACAGCAAGAACAACAGGTAAGCCGCTTACTAGAGGGGCCACAGCCGGGTCGCTATTTTGTCGTGACCGGCAACGATGCTGAGCAACTCAACATGCACGTTACTGCACTGCTGCAGCGCCTGAGCGATTTGGCGATTGGAAACAGCAGCTATCAGCACTGGCTGCCGGCCCTCGAGCAACAGCAGCGCGATCGACAATTGCTCGAAGGCCTCTATCAACAATCTGATCAATTACATCAGTGGTATTCGGACCTAGGTGCCGAGGCATTAACGGCGCAAGCGCGAGCGCAGTTTAGCGCTGCCGCAGCTGCAATGGATTTGACTGCATTAGTAGCCACGCCACTCGGGGCTGAATTGCAGCATTTTGTGCGCTTGCAACCAACACCTCTGGCCATTGTTTATATTGGTCAGCCATTGCAGCAACACCAGCTCGATGTTTTGACAGGTAACAGCTGGGTTTACGTGGATCGGGTGCGGGAGCTGACCGGTATGTTGGCATCGCACCGGGTACAGCTCTTGCGTTTGTTGGTGCTTGCCTTGAGTCTGCTGTGCATCGCGACATTACTTTTTAGTAAAAAAATTCAGCCATCGTTATTTTATGCGCCGGTCATAGCCGCCAGTTTAGCGCTCTGGTTGGTCAGCCTCTGTGCCGGCGGCGTCAATTTATTTCACTGTCTAGCGGTCTTGTTGGTGCTGGGCGTAGGTTTTGACAACAGCTTAATACTGTCACTTGCGAGAAATGCGCAAGTGGCTTGGCGCGGCGCTACGGTATCGGTGCTAACCAGCTTGCTGGCCTTTGGTTTATTGGCCGCTTGCACCACGCCGGTACTGAAAAGTTTTGGAACCGTGGCAGCCTTGGGTTTGCTACTGGTTTGGTTACTCGTGCCAATTATGGCAACTTCATCTGATTCACCATTGAGGAATTAATCATGGCTGCTGATACGGCTAGCACGCCTTTTTTTACAGAAGATAATTTAACCGCTTTAGAGGCGCGCTACGAAGCGCAAAAGTTGGCCTTTGGTGCCTTAGCCTTTCAGTCGGCGCGCTGCTTGCGCAAGTTTGGCTTGTTGGCCCTGGTGTCTAAGGCCGGTAAAGCCGGTATTGATTTAGCGAGCTTGCAAGCGCAAGCGAGCATCAGCGCCTACGGTGTTCGGGTGTTAATGGAAGCCTCTTTGGGCATCGGCCTTTGCACGCTCAATGAAGGCCAATACCGTCTAACCAAAACCGGCATTTTTGTCATGCGCGATGCAATGACCATTGCCAACTTTGATTTTAACCACGACGTTAACTATCAAGGTTTTTTTCATTTGGATGAAGCCATTGAAACCGGCACCCCAGCCGGCCTTAAGGAGCTTGGAAATTGGGCCACTATATACGAAGGTTTGAGTTCGCTGCCGCAGCAGGTGCGCGATAGCTGGCTGGCGTTTGATCACTACTACTCCGATGGTTCTTTTGGCTTGGTGATGAAAAAAGTATTTGCCAAGCCGGTTGCTCGCTTGCTCGATGTGGGCGGCAATACCGGTAAGTGGGCGCGCGCCTGCGTCGAACACGATGAAAAAGTGCAAGTGACCTTGGCCGATTTACCGCAACAGATTGCACTGGCCGGCGCTGAAATGAAGACCCACCCTGGTGCTAGCCGTGTGAGCTTCTACCCGGTGAATGTGTTAGCCGCAGAGACGACGTTTCCGAACGGCTTTGATGTGGTGTGGATGAGTCAGTTTCTCGATTGCTTTTCCGACGCCGAAATTATCAGCATATTAAAGAAAGTTGCAGCGGCGGCGGGCGAGCACACGCGCATATTTATTATGGAAACCTTTTGGGACCGCCAAGAGTACGAAGCAGCCGCATTTTGTTTGCAGCAAACCTCCCTGTATTTTACCTGTTTGGCAAACGGCAATAGCCAAATGTATCACTCCGAGGTTTTCAGCAAATGCATTGACGCGGCCGGGTTAGAAATTGTTGATCAAACCGACGGCGTAGGTGTGAGTCATACCTTGCTGGAATGTCGAGTCAAGCAGTGAGTCATTTCTACCGCGCATTTTTCGCGCTCTGGTTTAGCGGGCTTGTCGCCTGTGCTCAATTTAAAGGGCCAGATATGGCTGCTATAGATTTGGCGGAACCGAGCGCGCTTGGCCAACAGGTGCAAGTCACCCAGCAAGTGGATATCGCTTGGCAAGGTAAGACGCATCAATTAATGGTGGTGTGGAGCCAACAAGATGGCTTGTTCCAAGTGTTGGGTATGACGGCGACAGGGCAGCTCTTGTTTCGCGCTCAATTGGATCACGATGAATTTAGCCAGCAGACGTTTGTGGCCGAGTTGGAGTCATTAGATTTGAAACAATTACTGCAACATATTCAGATGGCCTATTGGCCTGAAGCCGAAGTTACGGCGTTGCTAACAAAAAATAAGCTGCAGCTCGATGTGGTCGCGAGCGCAATTGGCGCGGACAAGGGTGCCGCCCGACAGCGGCTAGTGCGCCGCGCCAATCGCCTGCTCGCACGCTATGAGTTTGATACGGATGATGCCTTTGCCTCGGTGCGTATTGTGGCCGATAAACAGCCAAGCTTAACCGTGACCACCTTAAATGTGCAGGCGCTCAATACTGCCCAAGTGCTAGGGCAACCCCGTCCTCATGTGGATGGCGCCGAGCTACCGAGCGAGGAAATTGCGCAATGACCGCCCCTGTTTATATTCATGGTTTTGGTTTGACCTCCGCCACCGGTATTGGCCTTGCCGCGCATCGACAGGTGCTGTGGGAAAGTAAGGAAAGTCCGCTCACCAAGACCGACCAGTTTAGTCCTGGGCGCGAATTGGCCTTAGGTTTGGTCACCGCCGAGCTGCCCAATGTGGATTTTGCCGAACCAAGCCAGCGCAGCCGCAACAACCAATTGCTCTGGTCTGCCTGGCTGCAATTATTGCCAATCTGGTCCCGCCTAGATATTGATCCGGCCCGGGTCGCCATCGTGCTTGGTACCTCCACCTCGGGTATTCGTGAAAGTGAAGCGAGTTTTCAACCCGAGAGCGAACTGCCCTTAGATTATCCGCGCCAACAGATTGCGGCGCCGGCGGCTTTTTTGGCCGATCAGCTCGGCGTCACGGGCCCGGCCTATACCTTATCCACGGCCTGTACCTCGGGTGCGAAAGCGCTGGCGACTGGCCGGCGGTTATTGCAATCGGGCTTGGTCGATTGGGTGATTGCCGGTGGTGCCGATGCCCTGTGTGGTTTAACGGTCAATGGTTTTGCGGCGCTCGATGCCGTCTCTACGGATATTTGTCAGCCCATGAGCGTAAACCGCTGCGGTATTAATATTGGCGAGGGCGCGGCGCTATTTTTACTCTCTAACCAACCGGCCAAATTGGCTATTACCGGTGCGGGCGAAAGTTCCGATGCCCACCATATTTCCGCGCCAGAACCCACCGGTGCCGGTGCCGAAGTCGCCATTCGCGCGGCCTTGGATGATGCGGCGTTGGCGCCCTCGGCCATTGGTTATGTCAACCTGCATGGCACCGCGACGGCGCTCAATGATAAAATGGAAGCCGCTGTGATTCTGCGCTTGCTCGATAAGGTGCCCTGTAGTTCAACCAAGCCCTATATGGGCCACACCCTGGGTGCGGCTGGGGCCTTAGAGGCTGGTCTTTGCGCACTGGCGCTAACCGACGCTAAACTGCCGCTGCATTTATGGGATGGCTGTGTCGATGCTGACTTGGCGCCCTTGAACCTGGTATCCAGCACTAGCCAGAATGACAGTCACGCGCGCCACGCCTTGAGCACGTCTTTTGCGTTTGGCGGCAACAACATCGCGTTAATTGTTTCGAAGATTGATTGACGCGATGCACCAAATTCAAGGCACTAAAGCCAAGGCACTCAATGCAAAGCACTAGACGTAAGGCACTCATCGATGGTGGAAAGTAAATCATTCAGTACTGATCTACAGGCTTTTATAGCGTCGGTGGCAGGCACAGCATCCGCTTGGCCGATTATCGACTTAGTGCCCCATGACTTACCTATGAGCTTATTAGACGAGGTGATTTCAGTCTCGGAAAATGCCTTGATGGCCAAGGTCAGTGTGCACAGCCAGAGTCTGTTTCTCGAAGCCGAGGGTGTGCCGGCGTTAGTGGGTATTGAATATATGGCGCAGGCGATCGCCGCCTTTGCCGGTTTCCAGGCCTTGTCCCAGGGCGGGCAAGTGAGCCTAGGTTTTCTAGTTGGCACGCGAAAATTTCTATCCAATGTGGATTTTTTTGCCGTCGATAGCAGCCTCTGGGTTCGGGTTGAGCGAGTGGTCAGCGGCGATAATGGCTTGAGCGTGTTTGAATGCACGATTAAAGGTGAAAATGTCGCGGTGAACGCCAATCTCAACGTGTTTCAACCCGCGAACCCGGAAGAATTTTTAGCGCAAGCCTAAACCCAACAGGGCTTCCTAGTGAGGAAAAATGACAGATACAATTTTAGTCACAGGCTCTAGCCGCGGCATTGGCGCCGCCATCGCCGAGCGCTTGGCGAAAGATGGGTTCGACATCGTCTTGCATTGTCGATCCGGCCTAGACGCGGCGCAGCAGGTGCAACAGAAAGTTGAAGCGCTGGGGCGCAAAGCGCGTATTGTTCAATTCGATATCGCCGAGCGCGAGCAGACCCGCGCGGCATTACTCGCGGATATCGAGCAGCACGGCACTTATTACGGCGTGGTGTGCAATGCGGGCATAACCCGCGATACCGCTTTCCCGGCGATGACTGATGACGACTGGGACAGCGTGATTCACACCAACCTAGACGGCTTCTACAACGTTCTGCAGCCCTTATCTATGCCTCTTGTGCGCCGGCGTAAACCCGGCCGCATTGTGGTTATGTCATCGGTATCTGGTGTGATGGGCAATCGCGGTCAGGTGAATTATTCGGCCGCAAAGGCGGGTTTGATCGGCGCAACAAAAGCCTTGGCCTTAGAATTAGCGAAGCGAAAAATAACGGTGAATTGCGTCGCGCCTGGGTTAATTGAAACCGAAATGGTTAGCGATGAACTGGCCGAACACGCCTTAAAAATGATACCCGCGCAACGCTTGGGCCAGGTGCAAGAAGTGGCGGCAGCGGTGGCGTTTTTGATGTCTGAAGATGCGGGCTACATAACCCGCCAAGTTATTTCTGTTAATGGTGGATTGTGTTAATGAAACGCGTAGTGGTAACAGGTTTACAGGCTATAACGCCCATCGGCGATAGCTGGCAAACCGTCAGTGAAAATTTACGAGCGGGTAATACCGGCATTCGCTACATGCAGGATTGGGATCAATACCAAGGGTTGAATACGCGCTTAGGCGGCCCCGCTAATTTTGATACGCCCGGTCATTACAATCGAAAAACCTTGCGCAGTATGGGCCGCATCGCCGTGATGGCCACCTACGCCACCGAGCTCGCCCTGGCGCAAGCGGGGTTGTTGGACGACCCAGATATTAAAACCGGCAGCATGGGCGTGGCCTATGGTTCATCATCGGGTAGCACTAACGCCTTTGTCGATTTTGGTCGCATGCTCATTGAAAAAGACACTGGCGGTTTGAACGCAAACTCTTACATCAAAATGATGGCCCATACGGCGCCGGTTAACGTCGGTGTACATTTCGGTTTAAAAGGCCGCGTCTATACCACCTCCAGTGCCTGTACTTCCGGTAGCCAAGGTATTGGTTATGCCTTTGAAGCAGTGCGCTCGGGCCAGCAGCGCTATATGGTTGCCGGTGGCGCGGAAGAGTTGTGTGCCACCCAGGCGGCGGTATTCGATACCTTATTCGCCACTAGTGTGAAAAACGCAACACCGCATCTGTCACCTCGGCCGTTTGATCGGGATCGGGATGGCCTGGTGATCGGTGAAGGAGCGGGCACCTTAATTTTAGAAGACCTGGCGTCTGCGCAAGCGCGCGGTGCAAAAATTTACGCGGAAGTGGTTGGCTTCGGCACCAATTCAGACGGCACCCATGTAACCCAGCCAAATTCGGATACCATGGAAATTGCCATGCGCTTAGCGCTCGATAACGCGGGTCTAAAGCCGCAAGATATTGGTTATATCTCTGCCCACGGCACGGCCACAGATCGCGGCGATATTGCCGAGTCCCACGCTACCTTCCGGGTGTTTGGGGATCAGGTGCCAATAAGTTCCATGAAGAGCTTTACCGGTCATACTCTCGGTGCCTGCGGTGGCATAGAAGCGTGGGCAGCGATTCAACAGATGAACGAAAACTGGTTCCATCACACCCAAAATTTGGATAATCCAGACCCGGAGTGCGCACCCTTAGATTACATTCAAGCTTCGGCGCGCCAGAAGCAGTGTGAATATGTTATGTCGAATAATTTTGCCTTCGGTGGTATTAATACATCGCTCATTTTTAAGCGTTGGGTTTAGTGCTGGTATTTCGCTAACGCCAAAAGTTCTAACGCTAAACTGGGGTAAGTGATATAACAAGTAGCTCGAAAAATCTCATGGGTTATTTTTTTAATGGTCAGGAGGCCGGTTATGAAATGGATTGTTAATGCCTTGTTTGTACTCGCAGCGAGTGTCAGCGTGAATTGTTTAGCGGATTGGACATTAAACGCTGAGCACTCGCAGTTACATGTGGTTTCTGTCAAAAACGCCGCTATGGCCGAAGTGCATCAGTTTACCAAGCTCGATGGCAAGGTAGATGCCAAGGGGCAGGTATCTGTACTGATCGATCTCGCTAGTATTGAAACACAAATCCCCATTCGCAATGAGCGCATGCAAACCATGTTGTTTGATACGGCGAATTTTGCCATGGCGAAAATTAGCACTAAGGTCGATGTGGCTAAGGTCAATGCTTTGAAGCTTGGCGAGTCTATGGCTATGGTACTGCCTTGTGTGGTGCAGTTACATGGCAAAGAGAAAACCTTGGAAGTTGCGGTTAGCGTGGTTGCCTTAGCGCAGGGGCAGCTTCAGGTGGCGTCGATCAAGCCCGTCGTTCTTGCGCTAGCGGATTTTGAATTGATTCAGGGCGCGCAGGCGTTACAGGATATCGCCAAATTGAACTCTATCGCGGTACAGGTACCGGTGATGTTCAACTTGCGTTTCGCTAAAGCTAACTAATTTTTTCAGGGGCCGCCTGCCAGCTGTGTCTAAAAAACAGCTGGTAAGTGCGCGACCTGTTGTCTATATCGGCGAGTAGCGTTTTGAGTAACGTTTTGAGTAGCGTTGTTTAGCGCGGCTTAATGGTCGCGTGCAGACTGCAGGACAGAGATAGCCCTTGCTCCGTTTTCAGCGTTTTGGTTTCTTGCTGTTTAATTGAAATCTTCTTTTTAGAGGCCGATGTTGCCAGTGCCTCTACATAGCTTAGGCACGCTTGACCGGCTTGTTGTTCAGACTGATTCTCTTCTAACATTAAGGTGTGGGAATACTTCCTTTCCTCTGTGCCATCTTTTTTATGTTTAATAAGTTGATAGAGATCTTTACCTGCTTCCACACTGTCGCTCACCACATGCTCGGGTTTAATTTCAAGCTTTACGCAGGCCGATAAAATTAAGCTGGATACGAATAACGTCGTTTTTTTCACAATCAATTCTCTTGGTGTTTTGAGGCAGTATGCGGCACTGGGCTCAGCAGTGTTAATACCGAGATTTCAGGCGGTACGAGAAAGCGCACGGGTAAAATGCTGGTGCCAATGCCGGGGCTGACAAATAAATGTTTCGTGGTGCCTGACCTTTGCTCGGTAATAGCGCCAATGGCGTAGGTTTCACCGTAGGCGGAAGGTACAATAGGCCGGCCAATGAAGGGTAAATATACCTGCCCGCCATGGGTGTGGCCAGCGATGGTGAGCGTTACCTGTTCGGGAATTAGCGGAAAAATATCGGGATTATGGGTGAATGCCAGTGTCGGTATTTGTGTGTCTATGCCGGTTAATGCAGTTTCAATGTCGTGCGCACCTTCCCAAAAATCGCTGATGCCCACGAGATTAAATTGGCACTCATGTGATGTCCGGTTTTTGACATGGCGCAATGTTGTGTTAACCCGTTGGTTGGCATCCTCCAACAGGGTGATACCTTTGTTTTGCAACGCGGCACCCACGCGGGTTGATTCCAACCACCAGTCGTGATTACCTAATACCGCGTAAACGCCGGCACTGGCCTTCAGGTGCGCGAGTATCTTGGCAGCGTCTTCGGGCGCGACAAAACTGCCGCCGAGTACACCCTGAATCACATAGTCGCCGGCCAGTAAAATAATATCCGGTTTGGCTTGGTTGGTTAATTCAACAATCGATTGCAGCTGATTAAGGCCGTTAAAGGGCGAGCCTAGATGTAAATCGGCGAGCACGGCGACGCGTAAGCCATCGCAATGCGTTGGCCATTGAGTGGGCCTTAGCTCGTGCTCTACCACGCGAATAGACGAAGGTTCAAACCAAAAAGCCCAGCTAGCCAGAAGACTGCATACCAACGCAGCAGCAAGGCAAAGTTTTGTTTTAATTGTTAGGGTATTCGTTGGTAACAATCTTAATATCCAATAGTACGCTGCGCTGTCGAAATTGTTGCGCGACCTAGCGCTCAGAAACAATCGCGGCGTTTTAGCGCTGCAACAGCCGTCCTTCACCGTTTAATTAAAAAGCCCGGCGACCCACAGGTTGCCGGGCTTTCGTGGTCTTTAACGAGCTATCGTAGAATTTTCTACGCTATCGCTAAACGCGCAATCGCTCGGCGATGCAAAAGGCCATTTCCAAAACTTGATCGCCATTTAAGCGCGGGTCGCATTGGGTGCGGTAACAATTGGCGAGATCGTCGTCGCTAATTTTATAAGCGCCGCCAGTGCACTCGGTGACGTGTTGGCCAGTCATTTCCAAATGAATACCACCGGGCTCTTGGCCTTCGGCGCGCAGCGCGGCGAAGAACTGATTGATCTCGGTGAGTATGTCGTCGAAGGAGCGGGTTTTGTAACCGCTGCTGGCTTTCACCGTATTGCCGTGCATGGGGTCCGAAGACCAAACCACCTTGCGCCCTTCGGCTTTTACTCTGCGGGCTAAGCGTGGCAATTTATCGCCGAGGGTATTGGCGCCCATGCGGGTGATCAAGGTTAAGCGGCCGGCTTGGTTGTCTGGGTTGAGCGCATCAATTAAATGAATCAGCTCGTCTTCATCCATGCTTGGCCCAACTTTCACGCCGATGGGGTTGTGAATGCCACGGAAAAATTCGATGTGTGCTTCATCGAGTTTACGCGTGCGCTCGCCAATCCACAGCATGTGGGCCGAGCAGTTGTACCAGTCGCCGGTGAGGCTGTCTTTGCGCGTTAAGGCTTGCTCATAATTTAACAGCAGGGCTTCGTGCGAGGTGTATAAATGGGTTGCGTGCAAGGGCGGTGTGTTATTGGAATCCACACCGCACACGGCCATAAAGGCCAGTGCGTCTTGAATGCGCTCGGCAATATCCAAATAGCGATTGCGCAGTGGGCTGGCTTCGGCGAAATCTAAATTCCACTGGTTCACTTTATGCAAGTCGGCCAAACCGCCGGTAGCAAAGGCGCGCACCAAATTTAGCGTGGCAGTGGATTGGTGATAGGCCTGCAGCATGCGCTGCGGGTCGGGCAGGCGCGCGCTTTCGGTAAAATCTAATTGATTGATAATGTCGCCGCGATAGGCCGGCAGGGTAACGCCGTCAATGGTTTCGGTATCGGCCGAGCGAGGTTTGGCAAATTGCCCCGCCATACGCGCCACTTTTATCACCGGCTTGCGGCCGGAGTAGGTGAGTACCACGGCCATCTGCAGCAACACTTTAAAGGTGTCGCGAATGCTGGTGGCGGAAAAATCCGCGAAGCTTTCGGCGCAGTCGCCACCTTGTAGTAAAAAGGCTTTACCTTCACAGGCGCGGCCGAGTTGCTCGCGCAAATCTCTGGCTTCTTGGGCAAATACCAAGGGCGGCATTTTTGCCAGCTGGGCTTCGGCCGTTAACAGTGCGGTCGAGTCTGGGTAGGTGGGTTGCTGGCGAATGGGAAAATCGCGCCAGCTTTCGGGGCTCCAGGGTTTCATGCAGTGCCTTAAATTTAGTTGACAGTTAACAGCGTACAGTTGACAGGAGTGGCGTTGCGCCGTGTCCGGCGCAATTGCCCTGAACTCAATCCTTTTGCTTCAGCACCGCCACGATAGATTCCGCTAAGTAATCGACATTGGTGAGACTAATGCCGGCGATGTTTATGCGGCTCGAGTCTACTAGGTAAATGCTGTAATCCTGTACCAAGCTTTGTACCTGAGCTTTGTTGATACCTAAAAAAGAAAACATACCCGATTGCTGTTCGATAAAATTAAAATCACCGGGCGCGCCTTTTTCGATCAACTTTTTGTTTAACAGTGCGCGCAAGGCTTTAATGCGGTCGCGCATTTCGGCGAGTTCTTGATGCCATTCGGCGGTTAGCGTGGCGCTGCCTAAGATAGTTTCGACGATGGCGCTGCCGTGGTTGGGCGGCATCGAATACATGCCACGCACAACGCTGAATAAATTGCTCTGGCCTTTGTCGGCGTCGGCGGCAGAGGCGTACACAATGGATAAGGCACCGGCGCGCTCGCGGTATAAACCGAAGTTTTTCGAACACGAGCTAGACACAATTAACTCGGGCACGGTATTGGCCATCAAGCGCACGCCATAGGCATCCTGCTCTAAACCTTCGCCGAAACCTTGGTAGGCCATGTCGATAAAAGGTGTGAAACCATTTTTTAACGCCAGTTGTGCCACGGCTTGCCACTGGGTTTGGTTGAGGTCGGCGCCGCAGGGGTTGTGACAGCAGCCGTGCAGCAAGACCAAGTCGCCTTTACCCACCTTCGACAAGGTTTCCATCATGGCGTCAAAATTGACACTCTTGCTGGCGTGGTCGTAATAGGGGTAGGTTTTGATGGCCAGGCCGGCATTGCCGAGCAACGGAATATGGTTCGCCCAAGTCGGGTCTGACACCCAAACGGTGGCGCTTGGGTTGGCTTTCTTAATCAGCTCGGCCGCGTCGCGCAGCGAGCCGCAGCCGCCCGGTGTTTGAATGGTGCGCACGCGATTGGCCTTAATGGCGGCGTGATCGGCACCAAAAATGAGGTTCTGCAACAAGGTGTTGGCCGCGGCCGAACCCGGCGGGCCTATATAGACCTTGGTGTTTTCAGTGTTGAAGTAGGCTTGCTCGGCTTGCTTCACGGCGCGCAATACCGGCGTGTTACCTTGCTCGTCTTTATATACGCCCACGCCTAGGTCGACTTTGTTGGGGTTAGTGTCGGCCTTATATGCCGCAGACAAGCCTAAGATTGGGTCGGCGGGTAGCGCGGTTAAACCTTCAAACATCTTGGGTCTCCTGAAGACTGGCGGGATTCACGTTTTGCTTTTCCCATTGATTGACGCGTTTCATTAATTTGTTGGTAATGCTCTTCAGCGCCTGCTGATCTTCCTCGCTCAATTGGCTGAGTAGATCCTGCTCATAGCGGCGCGCCAGCGGAATGATGCGCTGGTAAATATCGCGGCCCTTTTCCGTGAGCGTGAGCAGCGAGCGACGCCGGTCTTCTTCATCTAACTCGCGATGAATGCAGGCCATATCGAGCAAGCTTGCCACTGCGCGGCTGATCGCCACTTTGTCCATGGCGGTACGGCTCACTAGATCGGCCGCGGTTAAATTATCTTCCAAACCCAATACCGCCATGACTCGCCACGCTGGAATGGTCAGATGGAAGCGGCTCGAATAGGCCTCGGCAATGGCGTAACTGATACGGTTAGCCAAAATCGAGAGCTTGTAGGGCAGGAAATCAGCCAGCTGTAGCTGGTTGGAATCACTTTTTTGTGTCGTCATGTGGAAAAGCAGCCTTATTGAGGTTGCCAACAGAGGTGCATAATGGTTTCATGTGTAACCTTATCTTGCAAGCGTTCAGGTGCGTTAGCCGGCGTTTAATGCCGCTTTTTTCGGTGTTATTCGAAAACCCCATTCTGATGCACACTACAAGCCTGCTCGGGCAAAGATCAAGCAGCAAGATCGCCATAAAAACGCACGTTCTGTGAAACGATGCCAATAATAATTTCTAGGAGCCAGCATGGCGGAAGACGCTTTCATTCCTTTGCAGTATCAGCGCCTGCCCGAGAGCACTATGTGCCAACAAGCAGACGCATTCTATCAGAGGATGCGCACTCGGCGCAGCGTGCGTGAGTTTTCTTCTGATCCGGTGCCAATGGCCGTTATTCACTCTGCCCTGCAAGCCGCCGGCACAGCGCCTAGCGGCGCCAATAAGCAGCCCTGGCATTTTGCCGTGGTGACCGATACGGCGGTGAAGCGGCAGATTCGCCTGGCGGCGGAGGCCGAGGAGCGCGAGTTTTACCAGCGCCGCGCCAGTGAAGAATGGCTGGCGGATCTAGCACCTTTGGGTACCGATGCCGATAAACCCTTTCTTGAAACGGCGCCCTGTTTAATTGGCATTTTTTTGCAGAAGTTCAACCCGGGTGACGATGGCGGCAAACACAAAAATTATTACACCAGCGAGTCTGTGGGGATTGCCACGGGTTTGTTGATTAGTGCCTTGCACATGGCAGGCCTCGCCACCTTAACTCACACGCCAAGCCCGATGAAATTTCTCAACAGCATTCTGATGCGCCCAGACGACGAGCGGCCCTATATTCTATTAGTGGTTGGTTACCCGGCCGAGGGCGTTAAAGTACCCAATATTTCTAAATTTCCGCTGCAGCACACCAGCAGCTTTTTCTAAATAACGATTGATAAGCGAGACGGTTATGGCGTTATCCTACGGTGATTATTTAAAAGTTGATGAGCTGATAAGCTTGCAGCAGCCTCTGTCGAAGGGCCCCAACGGCCCGGAGCACGATGAATTACTGTTTATTACCATTCACCAAGCCTACGAACTGTGGTTTAAACAGTTGCTGCATGAAATTGATCACCTGATGGTATTGTTTGCCGAAGATGAAAAATTTCGCTGTTTGCACACGCTAAAGCGTATCCGCACTATCTTTAAAACCTTGGTGCAGCAGGTGGATATTTTGGAAACCCTGTCGCCGCTGGAATTTTCTTCGTTCCGAGAATTTTTAGACACAGCCTCTGGTTTTCAGTCTTTCCAGTTTCGCGAACTAGAATTTTTATTGGGCGTAAAAAATCCAGCCAAAATGAAGCCCTACCCCGAAGGCAGCAAAGCTTTTGTCGGTTTAACCAAGCGCTTAAAAGCACCGAGCTTATGGGATGCTTTCCTGGCCTTCTTATCCCGCCGTGGTTTTGCCGTGCCCCTAGATGTGATGAAGCGCGATGTATCCGAGCCGATAAAATCAGACTCAGAGCTACAAGACCTTCTGATTATGATTTATCAAACCGAGCCCTTGCTGTCTGAAATTATGGAAGCGCTGGTTGATATCGACGAGGGCTTGCAAGAATGGCGCTACCGCCACGTGAAAATGGTGGAGCGCACCATCGGCATGAAGCCGGGCACCGGCGGTTCCAGTGGCGCCGAGTATTTGCGCTCAACGCTGTTTGCGCCGCTTTACCCAGACCTGTGGAATATCCGCTATCGTTTATGAGTGGGGTTGCAGACTATCAGCCGCACGCTGCAGGCGGCAAGTTGACAGTTGGCGGTTTGGCGGTTGGCAGTTGACAGGAAAGGCGAAGAGCATGAACTGTAAATTACCAGGGGCATGGCCCGCCCCTTCAAACGGACCGGTGACGCCTCGATAATCAAAGCATGGGAGGAGGCTTTCCTTTATGACGCTGACTATTCAAAATCTCGCTTTATCTTCTAATCCCTTGGCGAAACATTACAGCCAATTTCGCGTGGGCGAGCGCTTGCTGCTTACCGGCCATTCACACCAAGCCTGGCCCGATTGCAGTTTTCGGGGTCAACAACAAGCCTGGTTAGATGCGGCCGAGCATGTGGATGACAAGTGGGCAAAAGCCGGCCACCAGGCGGATCTGGTGAAAGAAGGTTTCGCCCGTTTGCTTGGCGATGAACATGCCGACATCGCCTTGGGGCAAAATACCCACGAGCTAGTACTGCGTTTTTTGTCGGCGTTAGATCTGGCCAGCAAGCCAAAAATCATTACCACCGACAGCGAATTTCACACCCTGCGCCGGCAGCTAAACCGCATGGCAGAAGTGGACATTGAATTGGTGATAGTGGAACAGAAGCCGCACACGAGTTTGGCTGAGCGCATTGCGCGCGAAGTGGATAGCCGAACTTCAGCGGTTATGTTGTCCCATGTGTTTTATAATTCGAGTTATATTTTTGATGACTTCACACCCATTGTGCAAGCCTGTGAAATGCAGGGCGCGGAATTGCTGGTGGACATGTATCACTCGCTGAATGTGTTGCCAATTGATTTGCACAAGCTGGATTTGGCCAATGCCTACCTCGTGGGTGGCGGTTATAAATATTGTCAGCTGGGCGAGGGCAATTGTTTTCTCCGTGTGCCGCCGGGTTGCACGCTTAGGCCGGTAAACACCGGTTGGTATGCAGAGTTTTCTTTGTTGCACGAGCAGCCGGGCAAGCTGGTGCACTACGGCGAAGGAGCAGCGCGCTTCGCCGGCTCCACCTACGACCCCACCAGCCACTACCGCGCTGCGGCTGTGTTTGAATTTTTTCAACAGCAGGGTCTCACGCCAGAATTATTGCGCACCATTAGCCAGCATCAAATCGCCGTGCTGGCTACCCGTTTTGATGCACTCAATTTACCTAATGATATTTCTTTAGACCACTCGCTGGCCTTGAGTGATCGTGCAGGTTTTTTAGTGTTGCACACACCACAAGCGGCCAAGCTAAGTGAAATTTTACATAGCCAAGGCGTATATACCGACGCCCGCGGCGACAGCCTACGCTTCGGCCCCGCCCCCTATCTAACCGACACACAATTGCGTGCGGCTATGTTGGCATTGGGTGATGCCTATCGGGCGCTGTAAATAGCTTACGGGCTGATGTGTTTCGCAGGTTAGATGGGTAGTTTTACTGGGCATTTGGCTTTGTGAAAATAGAGAAACCATCGCGCTCGATAACCAAAACCGCTCGGTACATAAACACAGTGGCATTGAGCGCCGTTTTCTGCGTATTAGGGTTCACAGTGTGCGTCAACCTCAAACTATCAAGATAGCATCGGCAGCGCCTATTTCTGCACGCGACCGGCACTTAGAAAACCGCAAGTAACTGCCTATCCAATAAAGATAGATGTGCTCGGTTTGGATGCTGTATTACTTGGCGCGAATGGCGTCGCGCAATTCCTGCATAAAGGCTGACTTCATCCCTGAATACCTATTTTGCTGTATTTTTATACAGTGTAGTGCCATGGAGACTTTCGTCAATGTGATATATGCCTCAGAGGCGCATTATTTTGCGCCCGATTATAAAAATTGTGGTAACTTCTTGAAATTAAAGGGGGAGTTGGAACTGGTACCCCAGTTCCGCTCTGGATATATGCCTCGGAGGCGTATTATATTGCGCCTCCGAGGCATTGAATAAGGCTGTTATGGCTTCCCTACATCCAAGGCATGAAGTTAGATGATACCCATAGACTTAGTCCACGAACTCTTACCTAATTTTGGAATTACTAGTCCCAGCAATCTTTATGAAAGACGGGTTAAAGATGATGGATTTGAGGAAGATGATGTGCTTGAACTATTGGAGGAAGGGCCGTTCATTGTATCAATAGATTGGAGGGCATGGTTACAAGATGAGCTCGAGGTGATATCTAAAATACTTTTAAAACTAGGCGCACGTCTAGAATTTTCTCTTAATGGCGATGGTAATGCCGGCCTAGTTAGGATTGGAGACAAAGAAAGTAATATTAAATATGAACCAAATGACGACGATGGGTGTTTTGATAACGCTATGCTGAGTATTTCAAAGGTACTGCCTTCAGACCTAGAAGTTAGATCCTCCGTCCACAATGGCCAAAATGACACTAGTTGTTACGCAATACTGCCAAAGAGTCACTGGGAAAAGGTAGATGAGATAGCTGGAGATCTAATTTCTACATATTTTCAAGCATTTGAAGTTAAGTATCAAAAAGAAAGCCTGCTCTCAATTGTTAGCTCTTTCTTTAGGAAAACTTGAGCAAGTAGTAAAAATACAGCCATAACAAGCGGCTCAATCCGACCTCCACTGCGTCGCTTGTTTTGTGCTTAAATAGCACAAAACAACCAACTCCGTTCCGGCGGCTTAGCCGGGCGTTATTGAGCCTTACCTTTTTTAAGTTTGTTTCGGTTTTAGTTTGTAATTCAAAAGTGTGCCTGTAAGTCGGCATGCCAGCATCAAGGAATGTGCTGCTCCAAATCCGCAGTTTCGTTCCCTGTGCTAATAGTTGGTTCGCCGCGCAAGGCGTGTTGCATGCCTACATCGTGGGTTGCCCTAAGTGGGTTCCAAAAGGTTTCAAGTAAGGTATTCTTACCCAAATTAATGGCCTCTGGCTTCGCGTTGCTCCGCTATGCGCGTAGTAGCAAGTGCAAACCGGCGGCAAATAACAAGGTGGTGTTGTAAACACCGCAAAAAACGCGGTGCGGGACGGCTTACGCTACGCTCCAGCCGCCCCAAACCACGGCGTTATGTGATCATGAGAATTGAACCTAGGACATAATTTTGGAATTAATATCTGGTTACAAAATACCATACGAACCTTGGGCTGCACTGGAAAGGTTGAAGTCAGATCGAGAGGCTGCTTTGGATGAGCTTTGGGAAAACTTATATCACCAAGGTGACGTAGATACAGCTTCCTATGCTGCAGTGCCGCAACTAGTCGAAAATGAAGTATTGGATTTAGTTGCTGCAATTGAGGTTGCGCGCAACAATGGAGCCAGTCCTATAGTCCCTAGCAAATTTGAGTCTAAGTACAAACAAGCTCTGCAAGACGCTGTATCGAGAATTCCAAAGGATCTGAGCCAACTTAAAGCATATTACGCTATACACGCTTCACTTAATGGGCAGTACAGCCTGGCAAAGGTTTTAGATTTTATAAGCGTCGAAGAGGTGCTTTCTGAAATTGAATAAACACATAACAAGGGTGGCCAAGAGCGCAGCTAATCGCTGCTGGACTCGCTGACGCTCGCCCTTGCCACCGGCGTTATGTTTTTATCGAGAATTAAACAATGAGCGATAAACAGTACAGAGAAGTACGCCTTCCGAACGGGGAGAAGATAAAGGGGGTCACGGCAAAAATCGAGGTTGATCCAAATACGTATGAGATTAAACATCAGTACTTTCGTGACGGCAAAGAATGCCAAAAAGTTATCTTATTGAGCGAGCAAGCAAAAAATTTCGCTGCCTACGCTCTCATCAAGAAAGATCTAAAATATGTATTAAAAGCTTTTAAATATGCCATGTCTATTGCGCAGGATGAAGTTGAAACGGAAGAAGACGGCGATTCCTTTTATTACAGAACTGAGATAGATGCAGATGCGGATATTCTAAAAGCATTTTATATATCTGGAATAGTCACTTACGGAAAATGCTTTGCAAAAGCCGACGGGCGGCGGGTGAAGCTAGAGTACAAAGAGATATTCAGAGAAGACGAAAAAGAACTTCGCAAACTACATTTAGAGCTTATGGATCAGAGGCACCAATACGTGGCTCATGGAGGAAAAACAAGATATGAAAAAGTTAACACTATTCTCGTTCTACATCTGGATAAAGAGAGAAATTTAACGCCTACCCTAATGACAGAGTCATTTCACGTCGATGGGTTTGGGAAAAAAGATTTCGGTGAATTTCTAGACCTAGTGACAACAGTCGATGAAAGGCTAAATGAACTGCTCAATAAGAAGAGCAACTCCCTGTACAAGAAGGAAATTCAGCCGAAAGATAACATGTCTTGGTATATAGATGAATAAACATAACAAATTGCTGCACACCGACACATACTGCTGCGTTCGTTTTTGTGTGTCGCTGCGCTCCACCTCACACAAAAACGAACGCAGCAGTATGTGCTGGTGAGCAAGGCGTTAAATGCCAAAAAGGAATCGAGCATGGAAATCCAAATTTCAGAAGAATACGAAGATCTTTCTGCCGAATGGCAATACCAAATGATCCTTATTCTTAAAGAGGTCCTCGCAAAGAAAGGAATTGATGGAGATAAAGCAAAAGACATTATTGGTGATTTTGCCTTTGACTTCGCAATGCTCCATGACCAAGGCGAAATTAAATTCGAAGGTAATTCTTACAGCCCCCGTATTTCATTTTCCGACTTTCAAGGAAAATTACTCACAACCGATGAAGAAACGTCTTTACATGACTACGCATTTGGAAATACCAGCGAGGCATTCGGTGAGTAAAGCATTTAACAAATTGCTTAATTTCGTTCCGGCCACAAACAGCGTGGCCTCCACTGGACTGCCTACGCTACGCTGCGGCAGCCAATTAGCAAAGCGTTAAGCATCATATGAGCAAAGCGCACGCACAAGACATCAGCATTGGAAAGGATCAGTGGATCATCTTTGAAGATCTGCAGAATGATCAAGAAAATGCAGTGGAAATTGACACATTAATGGAAGGTTTGCTTCCGATGTGGAGCGCTCTTGAAACTCAGTGTGTTTCCGCATGTTGTGGCATCGATGCTTACGATCTTTGGGAAGAAGATATTTTAAAAAATACTGCTGAGTTTAGTCGTGGAGAGTTAGTAGAAAGGTTAGCGAATCTTAAAAATGAAATTACCGGTTTGGGAAATAATGTATTGGTAAGTACCTCGCTAAATAATTATTTCACTAAAGGTACTTTCTTGCAGGTAATAGAACATCTCTTAAAGGTGTATAAAAATGCTTAACAAGTCAAAGCAGCAAGGGCCTGCGGCCGGGACGCGCTAACGCGCGCCCCTGTTTGAGGCGTTAGACATATTTAACAAGGAATCGTAATGAAGTCTATTTATGCACTTTTTTTACTAGTAATATGGCTGTGTCTTTCAAATAAAGCCCTCGCAAACGATTGTGACTCCAGTTGTCAGATGGGCCAAATCAACAGTTATTTCAAAGCACTAGACAAAGTCAGCATCAGAGGTTCGAGCATCAAAGATATCGATTATTTTTTGTCGTTGATGCATGCTGATGTCAAATATATTCACGTGGAATATGAAGCTAGTTTTGACAAAGAGTCATGGCGTAAAGCTTTTGTTCGAAACCTGGAACGTGATGCTTATCAAAATACTAATGAAAATGAACAGCGAGTTTTAAAAGCAATTCTCGGGAAAAATCATGTTGCGGTTGAATACTCCCACGGAGTGATACAGAAAGACGGAACTTGGCAGCAGAAAAAACCATTGCTCGTTTTATTCGGTTTTACTGAAGGAAAAATATCGTTAGTAAAAGAATTATGGTAAGTGAGTCTAACAAGCGCCATCAAAAACGCGCCCTTTGGGCGCTCGACTCGCAACAAGTTGCTCGCGTTTGTGGCGGGCGTTAAATTGCATAGGGAAGTCATGCGTATATTTCTGTTCTTTTCATTAATAATTTTAAGCTTAGCAGCTTCAGCAATTGTTGTTCGTCATGATGTGGATGACAAAAAATATCTTGCGGACACTACAGATTTTGCACCTTTGGCAACACTTTATGTTGATGGGGCTCATGGCACATTAATTAAGCCTGATTGGATTGTGACTGCTGCTCACGCAACGTTCTGTATTAATTCTGGTAGCTACATCGGCCTAAATAATGGCTACCACAAGGTGGAAAGTGTCTTTGTTCATAAAGATTATCAGCCAGGTAAAAGTCACGACATTGCGTTAATAAAATTAGTAAACCCAATAAAGGATGTAGAACCAGCGAGTTTGTATGAAAAAACAGATGAAGTTGGCAAGATAATATGGTTTATCGGTGTTGGCGGCACTGGAAATGGGCTAACCGGACAAACGGTTGATAATTATGAAAATGGCGGAGTTTTACGAAAAGCCGAGAATCGAATCGAACAAGCAGAAGGGCCGCTATTAAAATTCAAATTTGACAGAGATGATGCAGCTTTACCACACGAAGGTGTTTCTGGTGGGGGCGATAGTGGCGGCCCAGCCTATCTGACTATTGACGGTACGAGCCACTTACTCGGCATTAGCTCCAGAGTTGAAGGCGGGGATATCGGGAAGTACGGTGTAGTGGAAGTTTATTCAAGAGTTTCATTTTTTAAGCCTTGGATTGAAAAAATCACCACTGGTGAAGAAACTTTGCAACGGCAATTGGCATTTCCCAAATTAGAGCGCCTTCCTGCAGGTCTCACAGAACAGATTTTACCTGAAGTGTGTTCTGATATCGGGTTAAAACCAAATGTAATTTAACAAATTGCTTAATTTCGTTCCAGCCACAAAAAAACGTGGCCTCCACTGGACTGCCTACGCTGCGCTGCGGCAGCCAATTAGCAAAGCGTTCAGGCTGTAGAAAATTAGCTTGAACCCGCACCCTCTCTCGTTCAATCCTGTAAAATCATCCCATTAACCGCTGATGGGCTGTGTGGATGTCAAATTACCTCGACGATAATTTAAATCAAACGGTACTCCTCGATATCAATTACCTTGATGTACTCGGCGAGAATACCTTTGAGTCTTGCCTCTACACCCTGCTGACCCATGTTCTCACTTTAGAAGAATTCGAGCGCCGCTATAGAAACAAAAACGTTGGTCGCAAGGCTTAACCTCCAGCATTGCTACTGCGGGTTATTTTCTATGCGTACTATCGCGGCATCACGTCCAGTCGATCCATTGAGCGAAACTGTAAAACAGACTTGAAGTTTATGGCGCTCGCGGCAGGTACAACGCCACACTTTACGACGATAGCGGATTTTGTAAGTACTAACTGCGATGAAATGAAGTCAATTTTCCATAAAGTGCTCATGATTTGCTGCAAAAGCGGCTTGGTAGGCAAGAAGCACTTTGCAATTGACGGATGCAAACTTCCTTCCGATGCATCCAAGCAATGGAGCGGTACTCATGCACAGCTTAAAAAGAAGTCCGATAAACTTAGGCTGGCTGCCCAAAAGATTATTGATCATCATCTTCTAAATGACGGCAAGAGTGGTGATGGCGAAAACGCCAAAGAACGACAGACCGCAAATACGCTATTAAAGAACGCAGAAAAAATTGAAACGTTTTTGGCTGAGAACGATAAACGCTTAGGCAGTGGCAAGCGAAAGCAGGAAGTGCAAAGTAATATTACCGACAACGAATCCTGCAAAATGACCACGTCAAATGGCACGATACAAGGTGTTAATTGTCAAGCGGCGGCCGATGAGCAGAATCAGATTATTGTTGCTTCTGAAGTGTATGGTGTTGGCCAAGATCAATCACTACTGCAGCCAATGATAGAGAATATTCGAGAGAGCTTAGGAGCAGATGTGTTTTCTAGGGGGGCATTACTTACCGCCGATACAGGCTACTCCAGCGAAGAAAACATGAAGTATATTTATGAAGCGAATATTGATGCCATTATTCCCGACACACTTTTTCGAAAACGAGACCCGCGTATAGCGGGTTCTGAGACCGTTGCCAAGCACAAGAAGCATCGACAGCTTACACGCCACGACCAACGCAATGACACCGCAAAAATTCCTGCCTCGGAGTTTTGTTTTAATGAAGCTGCGTTGAGCTGCGTATGCCCAGGTGGATACGAGATGATGTATCACGGCGATCACTTTGAGATTAACAACAAGCGCTATCATCGCTTTAAATCTATGCTGAAAAACTGCCGAGGATACCCGCTGCAAAGTAAATGCATGAAGCGTCCCTTAAAGGAGCCCGGTCGACAGGTATCGTTTGTGGTTAAGGGAGAAAGCAACAAAAATTAATTGGATCTTATGAAGCATAAGGTGGATAGCGACCGAGGTCGAAAGGATTACGCACGGCGCATGTGGACGATCGAACCTGTGTTTGGAAATATCACGAGCAATAAGGGAATCAATAAGCTGACGCTACGAGGTAAGGCCAAATTATCGTGCCAGTGGGCGATATGCTGCATGATCCACAACATCGAGAAACTATGGCGGTACGGGGATTTGGCAACATACGCCAAATAGGCGAAAAAGCGTGTTTAAGGCCACCTTAAGGCAGTTTTTGGGGAAAAGGGCCGATAAAATCGACTGACATGGAAAAATGACGCTGATAACATCGGATTTTAATTAAACAAGGAAAATCTAAGTTGTTACTAATTTGGTCCGCTTTAAAGCCAATTTTTCTACAGCTTGGTTAAATGCCCGTAATTGCGAAGTCCAAGGCATTGATAATTTGTTCTCTAAAATGCGAAAGAGAGCCAACGGGATTGCCTAAGATATTTACTGGAATGGAAGAAATTTGTGGTGTTAATAGAAGAAGCTGTTCGTCTTCAAAGGAAACTTCTGGTGTAAGGTATGTCATTGCCTCATTTTTAAATGAAGCAGCATTCCCCAAGGGAATAACTATCCGAGTTGCAATTTCCGAAATGTAGGGGCTTTGAATATCAAGCAGGTACGGGTAGTGCTTTTTGCTCTGCTTGCTGGGGTTAGGGTATACGTCAAATTGAGCCATTAAAAAGCCCTGTATTCGTCAGCAAAGCAGCCATTCTCCTCTACGAAGGAGTTGTAGGCTTTAATGGCCGCTTTGTTCTTTTTTGCCCATTTTGTGGCTTCGGCTTGAGCCAACTGATGCTTTAAGGCTTGTTCTAATGTGGCTGAAAGGTTTATGTTTAAGGCGCGCGTTTTTGCCAGCAAGTCGCTGTTTACACTGAGGTTTGTTGGCTTTTTGGGGGCTTCGGTATCGTACAGGGGGTCCATATAAACACCTCGTTTATGCGTATATCTGTGCGCATAGTAAAGCATTTAATAAGGGTGTCAACCTGACGCCCGAAGCTACGCTGGTTTTGTTGCATGGCCTATGGCTATTTTTGCATAAAACCAGCTCCACTTCGGGTGCAGGTTACACTCTGCGTTAACTCTACAAGCAGGGAGCACTAAGATTGAGCACTATAAAGTATCTTTACGGTAAAAAATCCATACTTGGCCCCTTGGTAGAAGGAACTGGTGGTATCCGCCTATGTGATATTCGGCATTATGGTCGTTTAGAAAATGAAAAGATTAGGGATCTAGAAGAAAGAAAGCAGTATGAGTATGAGCCAGGGAAGATTGTTCTAACGATAAATGGCCATGAAATTAAGGCCGAAGAATTTGCCTCAAATATAAAGCTAGATCTTCCTGCTAGGCTTTGCTACTGCATATGTTTCAGCAACAAAAAAGATGCGCCGGAAAATTACGACAAATTCAATGCAGATATCTGCATTGAATTTGACATAGATAAGCTCGTTGAATTTCTAGAGTTTGTATTTACGCCTAGCCAAGGATGCTCAATCGTAAATAAATCGGTTACCCACTATGATACGAATCCATTGCCGAATCAGACCGACCCAGAAAGCAGTGCATTTATGAAGCCGGCTGTGTTTAGGGATGAAGATGAATACCGGGTTGCCGTTTTCTTTCCGTTTGATGAAAAAACAGATTTGAATCATCGGGGTAAAATGTACGAATGCTACAAAAATGCCAGTGCAGTCCCGAAGATCTATCCAAATGTCAATGTTACTTCGTGTTCTTCGACAACGGCCTAGCTGACAAGTTTAAAAGCTATATTCCACATATCCACACAAAGAGTTAACAACGCAACCAAATCGGCCTATCGGCCTCGACTCGCTACGCTCGCGTGTGCTGCGGGCATCAAGTATCTCAAGGATAAAAATGAGAATTTTTTTAGTAATCATCGCTATCGCATTTATTATGCTGCAAATAGTTGTTACCTACTTGTGGACTGAAACAGACATCATTGAGCAATTTACGCAAGTTTTCCAAGGGCTCTACCCAAACGGCATTCCTGACTGGAGTAAAGTGGCTTTTTCTTTTGGTAGGTCTTGGTATTTGGTTTCTGCACTTCTCATCATTTTAGTGGCGCTTGCGTTATATGATCAGAAATCAAAGCCAGCGCTGTTAGCCATTGCGGCGAGTTCTGCGCTCTCTTTTTTAGTCATGCTTTATGCTATGTACCCGCTTCACATCATGTTTTCTGGTACTGCCATTTAAATTCCTAATTGATGGCTACTCTACCCAGTCAGCATTAGCTAGGCTTTTTAAGCCTGTAGCCTGTAGCCTGTAGCCTGTAGCCTGTAGCCCAAACCTCCCCTCCAAAAAAGTGTACGCACCCCATCTAACCGGACACTTTTCCTGTGTCCGCGGACACTTTTTCTCTCTGTCTCGTGCCTTTAAAATCTATAACCATCTGTAAAATAACGGTTTTTTATTTCTGGCACAGTCTCTGCAGTATCGTGGCAAAGGGCGGTAACAAAGATGTTTTTGGCCGCGCGGACAGTTTCTTAGGTTGCAAGAATGAAGAGAGAGTTGAGGTCATGATTAAGGATACCAGTGCCCAAGACACCGTATTAGCACCGCCGCTAGTGCGCAAATTGAAGCTGCCTTTGTTGTTGGGCGGGGCTGGGTTATTGGTGACGGCCTTGGTTTGGGCCAGCTTTGGTGGCGACGGCGCCAGTGTGTCGGTCAATGGCGATGAGCTACAAATGGCAACGCTAAAAATAGGCACCTTGACCCGCGATATTGCCACCACCGGAAAAATTGTTGCGGCTAACGCGCCCATTCTTTATGCCACCGAGGAGGGCACAGTCACGTTGCTTAGCCAACCCGGCGATAAAGTTGAAAAAGGCGCGGTGTTGGCGAGCATCGAAAGCCCGAAGCTTGCCAGCAATCTGCAGCAACAGCAGGCGGTATTAGAAGGTTTGCAGAGTAGTTTGGAGCGCGCGCGCTTGGATGCACGGCGCGATCAATTGCAGGCCAATAAAGCACTCGATATGGCCGGCGTTGATCTCGCCGCGGCAGACCGCGAGAGCCGGCGCGGCGATCAGCTGATTGAGAATGGTTTAATCAGCAAGATTGATTATGAAAAAGCCAAAGACGATCTTCATAAAGCACAGCTGATGTTTGCCCATGCCGAAAAGGAAACCAATTTAACCAAAGACACACTCACGTTTGAAATAAAAAACAAAATGCTTGAGGTTAATCGCCAGGCGTTAGTAGTAACGGAGTTGCAGCGCCAAGTTGAAGCCCTGCAAATAAAGGCGCCGGTAGAAGGTATTATTGGCAATTGGTTGATCGAGCAAAAAGCCAGAATCAGCGCCGGCCAGCCGGTATTAACGGTGGTAGATTTGAGCGCCTTTGAGGCTGAGCTTGCGGTATCTGAATCCTATGCCGACGAGTTGGGTTTGGGTATGGATGTTGAGCTCAGTTTTGGCGATCTGACCGTGATTGGTCAAATAGCCTCCATTTCGCCCGAGGTTCGCAATCGCGAAGTGACGGCCCGCGTGCGGTTTGAGCAAAATCAAGGTCTAAAACTGCGGCAAAATCAGCGCCTTTCTGCCCGCGTTCTATTGGAAAACCGGACCAATGTTTTGATGGTGAAGCGCGGTGCGTTCCTCGGCAGCGGTGGTGCGCAATTGGCCTATGTTGTGAAGGGTGATCTGGCAGAAAAAATTCCGGTAAAACTAGGTGCGCGCAGCATGAGCGATGTGGAAGTGCTGGATGGCGGCAAAGCCGGCGATGTTTGGGTGATATCCAGTTTTGAAGCGCTGCAGAATGCGGAGCAAGTGAGGGTGCGGTAATGGATGCGTTTAATCGAATCAGTTTGATTGGCTCAATTGTGCTGCTCATGTGTTTGCTGTTGGCATATGGCATTAAAAACACGGGCGTTAATGCTGATCGCTACGCGCTAAAAGCGGAAGTGAATGATGGGCTTAGCGGCGCCAAGCGAACCGCTATGTGCACCGCTCGACGATTTATCTTCTAGACCAGAATTGTTAATAAAAAACTTGAATAAATAACTTGAATAAATAACTTGAATAAATACTACGACATTGAAAGGGGCAAAATTATGCTACTCATGAAAAACATCAGTAAGGTTTATAAAACGGATCTAGTGGAAACCCATGCCCTTCGGGACTTTAATTTATCGGTTAACGAAGGCGAGTTCGTGGCGGTAACTGGGCCATCGGGCTCGGGTAAAACCACCTTCTTAAACATTGCCGGTTTACTCGAAGGCTTTAGCCTCGGCGACTATTTTCTCGACGGCGTTAACATTTCCAACCTGAGTGATAATAAAAGTGCGGCTATTCGCAATGAAAAAATTGGCTTCATCTTCCAAGGCTTCAACCTCATTCCCGATCTAAATTTAGCGGAAAATGTGGAAGTGCCACTGCGCTACCGGGGTTTTTCCAGCCAAGAGCGCAAGCGCCGCATGACCCAAGCGCTAGAGCAGGTGGGTTTGGCCGCCAGGATGCAACACCTGCCGTCGCAATTGTCCGGCGGTCAGCAGCAGCGCGTGGCCATCGCCAGAGCCTTGGCCGGCGAGCCGCGCTTTTTACTGGCGGATGAACCCACCGGTAACTTAGACAGCTTGATGGCGCGGCAGGTGATGGAGCTGCTGGAAAACATTAATCAGGCAGGTACGACCATCATCATGGTAACGCACGACGTAGAGCTAGCGCGCCGTGCGCAGCGCAATATTCAGATAGTGGATGGCCAAGTGTGTGACTTCACTATGTTCCATCAGCAGGCCGCTAAGCGCGCCGCTGAGCCCGAATCTGCCGACGCTGTACAAGCTTAAGGAGAAGATCGATGTTTTTCTATTACTTAGATTTAGGCTGGCGCAGTATCAAGCGCACCCCGTTTTTGTCGACCTTGATGGTGTTAGCTATTTCCATCGGAATCGGCATTACTATCACCACGCTCAACGTTTATCAGATGGCCTCTATCAACCCGGCGGGCGAGCGTTCAAGCGAACTGTTTGAGGTTCGGTTGATGAGTCAGGCCAACGACACCTGGGAAAAAATAAACGAACAAATCACCTACCAAGACGCATTTAACTTGCGCAGCAGCGAGGTGCCAACGCGGCAGACGGCAATGTTTGCTTCGGGCGCCGCCGTGCAAACGGACGATCCTGAGTTTGTGCCCCTATTGGAGAAGATTCGGGTGGCTGATAGCAGTTTCTTCAGCTTATTTTCCGTTGCTTTTTTGTATGGCGGCACTTGGGATGCAGACGTGGATGTTAACCCTAGGCATCAGCTAGTGATCAGTGAAACCCTTAACCTAAAACTGTTTGAGGGTAAGAATAGTGTTGGCAATACCTTGTACCTAGATCGCAAACCCTATCAAATTGTAGGTGTAACAAAAACGTGGAACCCAAGCCCAAAGTATTACGATGTTAATAATGGTGCGTTTGACGAGTCGGAAAATATTTTTGTGCCCTTTTCCTTGGCACCGATAGAGGAGTACCAGAGTTGGGGCAATAACCAAAGCTGGAAAAATGAGAGTATTAATACTTACGCGGAACGGCTGCAATCTGAAATGCATTGGGTTCAGTATTGGGTGGAGCTCAATAGCCCGGCGCAAATTGAAGATTACAAACAGTGGCTCGCGCGATATGTTGAGCAGCAGAAGCTCATAGGCCGCTTTGAGAGAGACGATGCCCGTGGCGAAATTTCCGATGTGGCTGAGTGGCTAGATATTAATAAAGTAGTGCCGGAAGATAACAAAATCCTGGTTGGCTTGAGTGTTTTGTTTCTGCTGGTGTGCTTGGTGAATATGCTCGGCCTGTTGTTAGCCAAGTTCCTCAAGCGCGCGTCTGAGGTTGGGGTGAGGCGTGCTATAGGTGCTAGCCGCGGACAAATATTTTCCCAGCATATGATTGAAGTTGGCTTGATTGGCTTGGGCGGCGGCGTGCTTGGCCTGCTCTGGGCTTGGGCTGCATTATCTACCTTGTCTGCCCGCTTCGAGCTGGAAGCATCTCTTACACAGCTAGATTACAGTATGTGGTTTGTCGCCCCCGCTATTGCGGTAACCGCGTCGCTGGTAGCCGGTATTTACCCAGCTTGGCGCATTTGCACAACCAACCCCAGTGTTTATTTGAAGAGCCAATAAAAGGAGCGCGTGATGCTACATATTAAACCGATCGTTAGTACCTTGTTGCGCAGTAAAAGTGGTCCTTTGTTATTGCTTATTCAAATTGTGCTCTCGGTGACCATTGTTGCCAATGCGAGCTTTATTATCAGCGAGCGGCTGTCGTTGATGGCGCGGGAATCGGGTATTGCCGAGTCTGAGGTGTTTGATTTCAATGTTTACAATTTTGATAAAAGCGTAGCGTTCGGCAAACAAAACCAGCGCGACGTAGAAACGCTTCGCGCGCTGCCTGGTGTCATCGATGCTGTTAGTACCAGCATGACGCCGCTCAGCGGTGGTGGTTGGATGACGTCGTTTACGATGGGCGACGATGAGGCCACGGCCAAAGATACCGAGGGAGCCGCCGCCTATTACGGCGATGAGCATATGATTTCCACACTGGGCTTGAAATTGATTGCGGGGCGAAATTTCTATGAAGAAGAGGTTTTTTCCGGTAGTCCAGATCTTGCCAACCGCGCTATTGTCAGCGCTGCATTTGCCAAGGCCACATGGGGTGAGGAAAGTGCACTCGGGCAACATATTTATATGGGCGAGTTCGGTCAGCAACCGGTCGAGATTATTGGCGTGGTTGAGCACCTGCAAGGAGCCTGGGTTGACAGTAATAATTTGAATAACAGCATTATCTTGAACGTAGAGTTGGAATTTCCATTTACCAAGTTTTTGGTGCGTGCACAGCCAAGTGCCATAGCTCAACTTAAGGAAAGCATTCCCCTGGCCTTGCATAAGGATAATCGCAATCGCGTTGTTCGCGGCTTTACCACCATCAGCGAGCACCGCACCAAGGTGTATCGCAATCACGAGTTGATGGCGACTGTGCTTTCCCTCATGGTGGTTCTGTTGTTGCTGATTACGTCTTTGGGTTTGGCTGGCATGGTGATGTTCAATATTCAGCGACGCACCAAGCAAATCGGCACCCGTAGAGCATTGGGTGCGCGCAAGCGCGATATCGTCAGTTTCTTTCTGGTGGAAAACTATATCATCTGCTTGGTGGGTGGGGTTTTGGGCGTATTGCTTGCGTTTCAGCTCGGGCAGCAGTTAATGAAGCTTTATGATCTGCCCATGTTAGCTCCCGTGTACCCAGTGGCTACACTTGCAGGTCTCTTTATCGTTACCACCTTGGCGGTTATATTGCCGGCCCGAATTGCAGCGAATATTTCGCCTTCTATTGCAACCCGTAGCGTTTAACCGCTTTGACATTAGCCCAAGCACAATAGCGTTAGAAATCTGTTGTGCTTTGGGTTAACGTTGTCCTCTAGTTTACTTGCTCGTGTCAATGTTGATTACACTCTATGGATACTATTCTCGTCGTCGACGATAACAAAGCGGTCTGCAGTGCACTTACCTTGATGTTAGAGCTGCATGGTTATAGGGCAATAAGTTGCGATAATGCCGCTACCGCGCTCGAATGGGTTGCTGCGCAAGATATTGATTTGGTGATACAAGACATGAATTTCACCCGCGATACCACGTCGGGTGAAGATGGCAAAATTTTGTTTTATGGTTTGCGAGAAATTCAGCCCGATATTCCCATTATTTTGATAACGGCCTGGACCCAATTAGAAACCGCTGTAGAACTGGTTAAAGCCGGTGCCGCAGATTATATGGGTAAGCCCTGGGACGACAGCAAGCTGCTTACCAGTATTGGCAACTTAGTGGCACTGCATAAAATGTCGCGCGCCAACCGCAAGCTTAGGCGCGTGGATACGGAGCGGATGCAAGCGATAGCTGGCGCCGATTTGTGCGGCTTAGTGTTCGGTAGTGGCGCCATGCAGCGCTGTGTTGATTTGGCATTACAGTTAGCGCGCTCGGATGTCTCTGTACTTATTACCGGGCCGAACGGCGCAGGTAAGGAAAAAATTGCCGATATCTTACATGCCAATTCACCGTTAAAGAACCAGCCATTTATTAAGGTTAACGTGGGTGCCTTGCCGATGGATTTGATGGAGGCCGAGTTATTTGGTGCCGAAGCCGGTGCATTTACCGGTGCGACGAAAGCAAGAATCGGCCGTTTCGAAGCGGCTGATGGCGGAACCTTATTTTTAGATGAAATTGGCAATTTACCCCTCTCTGGCCAGGTTAAATTACTGCGGGTTTTACAAACCGGTGAATTTGAACGCTTGGGCAGCCACAAAACCCGCAAAGTTAAGGTGCGGGTATTAAGCGCAACCAATGCCAATTTAACCGAGGCGATTGCGCGGGGTAGTTTTCGAGAAGATCTCTACTATCGGCTCAATGTGGTAGAGCTGGCGTTGCCCCCCTTAGCCCAGCGACCCGATGATATTTTACCTTTGGCATCACACTTTATTGGCACTACACACACGATTGGTAAGCCTGCACAAAGGGCGCTGGTTAACCATGTTTGGCCAGGTAATGTGCGGGAGCTTGAAAATGCGTGTAAACGTGCGGTTTTATTGGCGAGCTCATCTGAATTGTGTGCCGCTGATTTTGGTGTTGTGGCTACTGGCAGTGAGGCTAATTTTGTTTCATCCGTCGAGGTTCCATCATCAGAGCTAGAAAGCCAAGATGCTACCGAGCTTGGCCATCTAAAAGACGTGGAAATAACGAAGCCCGAGCTAGAGGCTGCGTTACAAGCGCACGACGGCGTGATCGCTAGAGTGGCTAAAGCGTTTGGTATGAGTCGGCAGTCACTCTATCGGCGCATGGATAAATTGGGCATTGAGAGACATTGATGGCTGTTTAATTTTTACCGAGTCGAGCTTGTTTGATGACAGCTAAGGGCTACTCAAAAAATGGATGCAGATTAAACGTGCAACTCCGAACAAAAATAATTGGATGTGGTCTTATTGCTTGCGCAGCGGGTATCGGACTCGGGCAATGGCTATTCAGTCAGCCCTGGTTGAACGGCGTTTTAGGATGGTTGGCGTTACCGCTGAGTTTAGCTGTGTGCTGGATTGGCCTCGCTTGGGTGACGCGTAATTTGGCCGAAGGTTTGTCTGCGTTAGAGATTGGCCTGCTGAACTTTAAAGACAATGACTTCAGCGTTAACTTACCCGTTAAAGGCGATAGCCAGATAAAGGCACTGGCACAATTGTTCAATGAATCCGCCGATATTTTGCGTAAAGAGCGGCAGTATATTTATCAGCGCGAGCTCCTGCTCGATAAGGTTATTCAAAGCTCTCCCAATGTGATGCTCCTGTTGGACGCCGAAGATCGTATCATTTACGCCAATGCTGCGGCGCGCCATTTGTTTTATCAAAGTAGCAAGATGGAAGGCTTACCGCTTCAAGTACTGCTTAAGGACGTGCCGGCCGAACTGGCGCAGGCGTTGACGAGTAAGGAAGACGTACTCTTTTCCATGGGCGAAGAGTTGGAAACCTGGCATTTAAGCCGTGGCCGTTTTCAGTTAAATAATCAGCGTCACAATCTAATATTACTTAAACATATGACGCGCGAACTAAATCGCCAAGAGGTTGCCGTTTGGAAAAAAGTGATTCGCATTGTCAGCCACGAACTCAATAATTCGGTGGCGCCTATCGCGTCGATGGTTAACTCAGGGCGCATGCTCACCCGCGATTTGAATAATGAAAAATTGCAGTTGATCTTCGACACCATCGAAGATAGAACCGCACACCTAAGCCAGTTTATCGATAACTATGCGCGCTTTGCTAAATTACCCTTGCCGCGGCCCAGCGAAGTTGATTGGAGCCGATTAACGGAGCAGTTAGCTCAACACTACCCCTTTACCTTAGGTGCGCCACTGCCGAGCAACGTGGGTTATTTTGATTTGGTGCAACTCGAGCAGGTCTTGCTTAATTTATTGAAAAACAGCCACGAGTCTGGCTCGCCCCGTGATGCGATCTGTTTAACTATTGCCGAACAGGTGCGGGCCGAGGTGCGTGGCTTCTGCCTGCATATTGACGATCGCGGTAGCGGCATGTCTGCCACCGTGTTAGATCAAGCCCTATTGCCTTTTTATTCCACCAAACAGTCGGGTACGGGTTTAGGTTTGCCATTGTGTCGTGAAATAGTCGAAGCTCATGGCGGCCATATGAGCCTGCAAAATCGCCAGCAGGGTGGACTGCGTGTGAGTGTGTGGCTACCTCAGGCACCTGTGCACTAGGCGCTGAATTTATTGGGTTTGAATAGCGTTCACGCTAGATTATTAGGCGCCGGTTGTTCAAAGTTACTCGTATTATTCAGCTTTAAATTGGCTCAATTCAATTTTTAACTTAGCCACCATGTCCGCGACTTGGTGACTGGCTCGAACTGAGTCGTCTGCGTATGCAACACTGCCGGCTGCCAACTGTTTGGCATTTTGCGTACGCTTTGATGCCTTTTCCGCTAGTGCTCTTTGTTCGTTGGCGGTGGTTGATATCTGTTGGCTGGCTTTACTGATAGTGCTAAAGGCGCGCTCAATTTCAACAATGGCTTCGCCGGCGGCGCGTGCCTTTTGTACGCTATCTTGTGCCGCCGTTTCACTTGCTTGCATTTGCCGTGTGACCTGTTGAGTGCCCAGTTGCAGCTTTTCGATAATGGTTTGAATCTCGCTGGTGGATATCTGGGTGCGACTCGCTAACTGCCTAACCTCATCCGCCACTACGGCAAACCCCCTTCCTTGTTCTCCGGCTCGTGCGGCCTCAATGGCTGCGTTTAACGCCAAAAGATTGGTCTGCTCGGCAATAGATTTGATGACTTCCAGTACGCCACCGATGCTATCGCTATCTACTTGCAGGGTTTGAATACTGGCCGCTGCTAGGGTAACGGTATTCGATAGCTCGGTGATGGCCGTTATCGCGTCTTTAATAATAAATGCCCCCTTTCCGGCAACCTTATCGGCGGCATCTGTTGCTGTTTCGGTTTCTTGAACTTGTTCTAAGACAACGGATGCTGAGGCATTGAGTGCCTGTGTCGATTCAGATACGTGATCAATTTCAAGCTGTTGCTGATTAATTCTTTGGCCGCTGTTTTGATTGGTGTCTAAAAGCGTACCCGCCGCGCCGCTTAATTGATCGCCTACTGTTTGAATGTCATTAACTAACCTACCAATAGTCGTCATCATGCGATCAAAGCGGCGCCCCATGTCGCCAAACTCATTGCCATCGGCAATGTGAGTGCGTAGCGTCAGATCTTTGTCCCTTTCTATTTTGGTGATAGTTGTTAGTAGTTGTGTCATGGGTCTTCTGATACTGCGGAATACCCAAAAGCCAGCTATGAGTAAGAGGAGAGCAAGGCCGGCAACCCAGGAAAAAAATGTTGCGCTGGCTTGGTTGGACATGAGTAAGGCATTTTCTGCGGCTTTCGCCCCTAGCTCGCCTTGAATCAGGATAAGTTGGTCTAGATTGTTAAGCAGTGGCTCTAGGCCGCTATACATCTCTAAATCGATATAGTTGCCCAGTTCATAGGATGATTGGTCGCTGATCAATTGTTCCAATTTAGCGATTGTTAGATCCGCCGTTTTTATCGATGGCTCGGCCCGACGTAAAATGTCAGTTTCCTCCGCACTTAATGTATTGCCTAAATAGGTTGCCCAAGCGCGTTGAATATCCGTGCGGCTTGTCTTAATTTTCATTTCGGCTTCGGACCACAACAGCATCTGCGCACGGGCTTTGTGCGCTGTATCGATAACCCCATTGGTATACATCTGCGACAGCTGGCTGAGCTGCCACAGCGGCATCAACCGTTGCTTGGCTATCTGCTGACTGGCATTGCCAACCGCCTTCAATTGAGCCTGAGCAAAAAGCGCTAAGGTAAAGGTGACTATCAAAGGCAATAAGATCAGTAATATAAGTTTGGTTCGCACACTGAGATTGAGCATAGGGGTCATTTAACCAAGGATATTAAGGTGCTATCGGCACGACTTAGCTGTCATTAAATGAATTTTTTGTTGCACTTATGTGACAGGAAATGGGTGTTGCCAGTTAGACGGCACGCTAAGCCTGTGTGTTTCTTCGGCGAGACTAGCGATTCGATGGGTAGCGATATATTTATAGATCTTTGTTCTCAGCAAGATCACGTGTTTTTGACGGCGTATTAAGTAAATTTGTCACACTTTTCTCAGCGAAAAGAATGGCTTTTTAGGCGTATATTTGCAGATATTTTATTCGTCATAAATGTTTCTTATAAGCGTCATGTAAATGCTATTCGTTCGTCATTTGCTTTTGCTCAAATGCGCCCGTTAACCGTTTTATCTCATGTTTTGGCTTACCTTTAAGCCTGCCCACTTATAACGCGAATAAGGATATTGTTAATGAAAAATCATGGCATTCTTGCCGCTGTGTTGGCGGCGCTATCGCTGCAGACGCAAGCTGATCTTGTTATTACCGGTGTGTTTGACGGCCCCTTGCCGGGCGGCCTGCCGAAAGGTTTCGAGTTGTATACCGATGCGTATATAGCGGACCTGAGTATTTATGGCGCGGGCTCGGCGAATAATGGCGGCGGTTCAGACGGCCAAGAGATGACCTTTCCAGCTATTGAAGTGGGGGCAGGGAATTACTTGTATGTCACCAGCTATTCTTCGAGTTACGGTTCTGACGGGTTTACCGACTATTTTGGCTTCACGCCTACTTACCTATTTAATGACTCTACCGCCAACATAAACGGCGATGATGCCATCGAAATTTTTAAAGACGGTATTGTTATCGATCAGTTCGGCGACATTAATGTGGATGGCACTGGCACGGCTTGGGATCATCAAGACGGCTGGGCCTATCGCAACAATGGCAGTGCTGCCAATCATGGCGTTTTCGCTGCGAGTGAATGGCGCTTTAGCGGAGCGGATGCCTGGGACGGTGAGTTAGATAATGCCGGCGCTGTGAGTGCCATGCCCATTGCCAGTTTTAGCGATATTGGTGATTCAGGTGGCGGCAATGGTGACGGTACTGGCAATGGAGAAACACTCGAAATTGGCGCCTGTTCAGAGCCTGCCACGTTGATTAGTGGTGTGCAGGGTACTGCTGACTCGGTGACGAATGCCGGTGAGCAGGTGGTGGTTGAAGGTATCGTGACCGGGTTGCGCAGCAATGGCTTTTTCCTGCAAGAGGAGGCAGCCGATTATGATGACAACAGTGCCAGCTCGGAAGGTATTTTTATCTTTGGCAGTTTTCCAGGCCAAGTTATTAAGCAACATATTGTTCGCGTTCTAGGCGAGGCTGGTGAGTATTATGGCAATAGCCAGATTAAAGCGAGCGAGGTGCTTGACTGCGGCCTAGCGGATGAAATGGTTGCCGCAGTAGTTGTTCCTATGCCCTATGAGGGGCTAGTAAATTTGGAAAGTCTTGAGGGTATGGTTGCCAGTGTTAATAACGCTAAGATATTCAGCTTGGACAATTTCACCAAGTACGGTGAAATGTTTATCAGTGATGATCTGAAGTGGTCGCCAACGGATGTGGCGGTACCTTTAAGTGCTGAATATCAACAGGCGGTTGCGAATGCTACGGCTAACATTCTTCTTGTTGAAGATAGTGTTGACGCTAGCTACCCAGATAGCATTGATTTCTATTCGACAGAAAATGTTGATGGCCTTAACTATGCCAACGCGCCACGTGTTGGCGATGTCGTATCGGCCACTGGCCCGCTGAATTTTTCATTCGGCGCTTACCGTATCAACCCCAGTAAAGATAGCTTTGCTATTGTGTCGAGTCGCCAAGAGGCACCGGATATTCGCCATGGTAATTTATCGGTGGCGAGTTTCAATGTACTCAACTATTTCAATGGCAAAGTGCTCGACGATGGCAGTGTCACCTTTAGCTATCCAGAGAACCGCGGCGCTGGAAATGCAGAAGAGTTTGCATTACAGGAAGCCCGGATTGTCAAAGCGCTGGCCGTGTTGGACGCCGACGTTGTCGGTTTAATTGAAATAGAAAATGATGGCTTCGGTAGGTCAAGTGCCATTCGCTCCTTGGTTACGGCGTTGAATCGGGAAGTTGGCCGGTCAGTGTATCGTTATGCCTTTAGTGTTGATGAGAGCGCAACGGGCACGGATGCCATCAGCAATGCCATTATCTATAAACACAAAAAAGTGAGGGCACTGGGTTTGATGGAGGGTATTGAATTGCCACGGCAAGAGAGCAATGGCGCCGTGGTTGCCATGCGCAATAGTTTGGTGCAGCGCTTCGTGCATCGCGACACGGGCGATACCTTTGCCGTTGTGGTCAATCACTTTAAATCGAAAGGCTCGGCCTGTTATGAAGATGAGAATAGCCCGACTGATCTCACCTTAGCGCAAGGCAGCTGTAACGCGCTGCGCGTGTCCGCTGCGGTGGCCTTGGGTGAGGCATTGGAGCAGATGCCATTGCCAGAAAAGCGCTTGGTCATTGGTGATCTCAATAGCTACAGCCAGGAAGACCCCATTGCGGTGTTAACGGATTACTCAGCCGAGGCGCGCGGTTATACCATAAAAGGTGCGGTGAATACGCAAGCTGGCAATACGCTGGCTGCCGAAGTTACTAAAACCTATGGCTTGGTTTCGCTCAAGGATGTGTATGACCCGCAGGGCTTTTCCTACTTCTTTTACGGTTCAGATCAGGTGGGTTCACTTGACCATGTATTGGCATCACCGGCTGCGGCTGAGCGTGTGGTAGATGTCAGCCATTGGAATATCAATGGTGTTGAGCTTTATCAATTGCAATACGATCAAGCGTTGAGCTATTACAACGCTGCTAACGGTGATCAAATCGATTTTACCGGTGTTGGCCACTATCGCAGTTCAGATCATGATCCGGTACTTGTGACCTTATCTATGGAGAAAAATCGGTGTCGCCATCGCGGTCATCATAACCATGACAAACGCGGGCGCTGTCATACTAGGCACTAATGCCCGGTTTTACTGAAACCCACAAGGGGGCTCAAATGAGCCCCCTTTTTTTTGCGGCGTGAGGAGTGTCTGTGATTTACCTCAATAAAATGAAAAGCTATTACTCTAAGATAGTGCCTAGAAGCCTCTCCAGCTTAGAGCGGTTTAGTAACCTTCTAGCTATGTGCCTTAGTCGTCGCTAATCCGGCTATTGGTTAGCATGGGTAAGCTGATTGTTAGTTTGAAATTGACGAGGCTGTAAATCTGCTAGTATTAGGACGCTACTTGCGCGATCTAGGTATTTATTTCCATTTATTTTAGTACGCTAAAACAACAGTTACCGAGGTAAGTTATGTCAAATGAAGGTTATCACGAGCCTATAGACGAGCTCAGCGACGAAACAAGAGATATGCATCGAGCCATCACATCGCTAATGGAAGAGCTCGAGGCCGTGGATTGGTATAATCAGCGAGTAGATGCTTGTAAAGACGAAGCCTTGAAGGCGATTCTTGCCCATAATCGCGACGAGGAGAAAGAACATGCAGCAATGGTGCTCGAGTGGATCAGGCGAAAAGATGCTCGCTTTGATAAGGAGCTGAAAGACTATTTATTCACCGATAAACCTATTGCGCATGAATAGCGTTAGCGGTTTTAGTTTGGCCAAGCTCAGTGGCATCCCCAGTTAATGATGCTTGGCATCAATGAGTCGCGAGTTGTGTGAATACTAAGTTTATAAAGTTGGTGATGTATTGCATTGGTGGGGATTTTTTTAGGAGGTGTTATGGGTAAATTCAGAATTGAAACGGATAGCATGGGCGAGGTAGAGGTTCCGGCCGGTGCGCTATTCGGTGCCCAAACACAACGCGCAGTTAATAACTTTCCCATTAGCGGCTTGGAGATGCCAAGCCGTTTTATTCACGCCTTAGCGAAGATCAAGCGTTGTGCCGCGCTTGCTAATAAAAAGCTTACGTTATTAGATGCTGCTATTGCCGATGCTATTGTCGACGCGTGCGATAAAATGCTTTCCGGTCAGCATGGTGAGCAGTTCCCAGTGGATGTATTTCAAACGGGTTCCGGTACTAGCACTAATATGAACATCAATGAAGTGATTGCAACCTTAGCCAGTAGAATCTTGAATCAAAAAGTCGACCCGAACGATCATGTTAACAGTGGGCAGAGTAGTAACGATGTGATACCTACCGCTATTCATGTGAGTGCTGTTTTGGCCGTTGAGCAAGAATTGCTGCCAGCGCTCGATATTTTATATCGAAGCTTGATAGAAAAGGCAAAAACGCTGGAGAGTTATGTAAAAACGGGGCGCACCCATCTAATGGATGCCATGCCTATTCGATTTGACCAAGAGCTTAGTGCTTGGGCGGGGCAGATACAGCAGAGTAAGCACCGGCTCCAAGCCATATTACCCGAGCTAAAATCTCTTGCTCAAGGTGGCACGGCGGTGGGTACCGGCATTAATACGTCCCCTGAGTTTGCCGCTGGTTTTGTTAAAGAGCTCAGTGATTTTTGCGCTGTTGAATTTACCGTTAGCGAGAATTTTTTTGTCAGTATAAGCAGCCAAGATACGGCCGTTGCGCTGTCGGGCCAACTAAAAACCTTGGCTGTAAGCTTAATGAAAATAGGTAATGACTTGCGTTGGATGAACTCGGGCCCGCTGTCGGGGTTAGGTGAAATTCAATTAGAAGCTGTACAGCCGGGTTCATCAATTATGCCTGGCAAAGTAAACCCCGTTATTCCCGAAGCGATTACCATGGTGGCGGCACAGGTTATGGGTAATGATACTACTATAACGGTAGCGGGGCAGTCGGGTAATTTTCAGTTAAATGCTATGTTGCCGGTGATTGCTTACAACCTGCTGCAAAGCATTGAATTATTGGCCAATAGCACGCGATTACTCGCGGATAAAGCCGTTAGCGGGTTTACCGTTAATAAAAATAATATTGAGCGAGCCTTGGCTAGAAATCCTATTTTGGTGACTGCGTTGAATCCGCTTATTGGTTATCAAAAGGCGGCTGCTATTGCTAAGAAAGCTTACGCATCGGGTCGCACGATTATTGATGTGGCGGTGGAGGAGACAAATCTCAGTCGCTCAGAACTTGAGCGAATTTTAAACCCTAGTGACCTAACGAAGGGTGGGGTGAAGTCCTGAGTAACGCCTACTCAACATCCGAGATTAAGCCAATCTATGATTCGGCGCCCCTGACGCTGCGATCTTTCTAGAGACTCAGCACCTTCTGCCTTTCTGCATGCCACTGCCAAGCCTACGAAGTAGGCAATGAAGTGGTGTACTCCTATACGTCAGCGCTATCAGTGACAATGGACGCAATTTTTGCGGTTGTTTCATTGGCGAAAGTGGTGCTCAGGTGGGCTTTTGGCATTTTAGTGGTCGATTTAAAGCCCTAAAGGTTTAGCCTGCAACTTTTTTGCAGCTGGTTCCGTATCTCTCTTGCAAGCAAGCCTTGCGGCGAATTTATACCAACGGAATTGGAGATATGATTTATGTCAGACACTTATCGATTTATGAAGATAATCCACGATAAAGCAACCAACAACTTTGGAGGCATATTGACGTGGCGCTTCACCCAATCAAACGCCGCTTACGGGCATATAACGGGCGATGGCATTTGTTTGGCGTTAACAAATTACTGGATTTTATATCATGCGTTAGATGATCATCTTGCTAACTATGTAGGTGGATATAACACCAGTGTTATGCGCGTCGCGCCTATCCAAGTCGACATTCTACGATTTATGGCCTTCGAGCAAGGGCGTATGAAGAACTTGACGAATCCCTACCAGAAAACCTGGTGGCGTCAGAATAATTTGAAGGAGTTGGGTCATGGCAGGGGTGACCTGAGTGTTGCGGCAATTACCTCGTCTCTTGAGCATATCAATGGTGCCTATGCGTTAATTGCGTTAACGCATTCACAGGAAAGAGGTAGGCCAGGGCATGCCATTTCAGCCTACGTTGGCGGTGGCAACGAGGGTGCTCTCGTATTTGATCCGAACTTTGGTGAGTTTTGGTTTAACGATAGGCACAAGTGCTATGAGTTTCTTCGGTACTTATTTTATACCTACTATTTTTCCCAGTTGGGCCTTAATCAATATGAGTTTAAGCGCTTTTGGCGCAAGGACTAATGGCATAGACAGTGCATTTTAGGGCGCAAATAGCAGGCTCTTTCATACATCTAGTGTTTAGGCATTTACCTTAGTGTTTTTTTCAGCAGTGATATTTAGCCGAGCAGTGCTCGGCTAAGAGGCCTTAGGCGAGGTTGTAGGGTTATAAGTTATAAATGTACATCAAAAATATGCGTCGTTCATTCGCATAGTTATCGTCGTCAGCGATGAAGTCTGCATAGCGAAGTAGTAAGGTGCCATTGCGACTCATATTCATTGAAAGGTCGAGGTCAAATTCTTGGCCATAACGGGCGTTATTATCGTCGGCGTGAAAGACATGATAACGGGCGTCAATTTTCCAGGGGTTTTTACGCCAGATATATTGAATTGAATAGTCTCGCAAGCCGCCATCGGGGGTAATTAAAAATTGATCAGACCAGCCATTAAAATCATGCAATGAGGCCAGGGGTGTGGCGAAGCTGGTGCCAGAGTTTTCCCCCAGTGTTTCAATATTCAAGCTGATTTCACTTGAACGATAACCTAAACCGGCGCCGATATTGTAGTAGCGGATCATGTTGTTTCTATCGACGTCCGGTCGTTCTTGAAATGCGTACTCTGCGTGAGCGAGTGTACGTAGGTTATTCAGCCTACCTTTGAACTCGTAACGCAGGCCAAGGGTGTCATTAGACAGTGCTGGCGCGTCTTCGATATCGATAGCTAAGTAATAGGCTTGTAGGCGTGAGTAGTCCCACTCTTTGAACTCAGCGAAAAGTAAGTGTGTATTATGACCGTGATCGCCGAGAAATTGTGCTGGCCTAAGTCCATTGTTTTGCTCGAAATTTGAATCTGAAGGGCTGAGGTACTTACCTGCTTCATCGCCAGAAATTCTATTGGCATTCGTGACATAGCGGTAGCTAACATTGGATGCCGATGCAAAATCGACTTTAAACCCTGCCATATCCAGCGTTTGTTCATTTTGCCAAAAACTGTTTGTGCCGACAAAGCGCTCGTTACCAAGATTTACCGCTTCCCGGCCGATACTTAGTTGTAATCTATTGGTGGGTGAATAGCGCACTAGCGCTTGATTGAGGTCTATGCCTCCAACGTCTGGTATAACGGGTTTTCCATTGAAGTTTTCACCGTTACTAAATTCATCTTCCCAGCCCAAGGCGACAGTGTCGATTTCAAGCAGTGTGGAAAGGGTATCGCTCCAATGGCTCCTGGCCCCTGCCCGTAACAGTACCGATGCTGCCCGCGCATCTTCAGCACCTTCAACCGAGGCGACACGTGGCCGGAACCCTAGTTCGAACCGATGCTTATCTAGGGTGTATTCGAGCGATGTAGCGGGCTGAGACGCCACCAGTGTTACCATCAACAACGGCAGCGCGTTCATACATCTACCAATCGTCGGCATTGCCGTCGTGAAGGAAGGTGACATTGTCTGTCTGATCCATTTGGTCATAAAGTTCGTCGGGCATCGGATTTTCTCGGCAGTCCATGTACTGTAACGCTGGTAGGTCATAAATATTTATCGTTTCTAGCTGGTTGTTGAAAATATAGATTTTTTTGAGCTTGGGCGTGTTGGCGTAGCTGAAGTGGGTAAGCGCATTATTATTGGCTTTTAAAACTGCTAATTTTGGCAGGCCAGAAAGATCGAGCGTTGTAAGTTGATTGGCAAACAAGTATAGATTTTCTAGCTGGTTTAAGGCTGAAATATCGACCGTGGTTAAATGGTTGCGTGCAAGGTTAAGTGTTTTTAACTTGGATAAGTTTCTCAAGTCGATATCAATCTGTGCCAATTTATTATTGTATAGCGACAAGGTTTCAAGGTTTTTAAACTGCAGTAAACCTTCGAGAGATTTTACTCCTTCACCGTGGCAGGAGATCTCTGTGAACTGGGCCGGTTGAGACCAGTTATTCGCCTTCGCCTGTTTGTTCAGGCACGCTTGTAGCGCGGTATCTACTACCTGAATGTTTGTGGCCTGCGAGATGTTTGCCAAACAGGAAAGGCATAAGGATAAAAAGTAGGTTCGCCAGTTCGACGTTTTGATTCTCATCATGATGCTCTATGCTCGACCATCTTTGTTGGCGATCCGAATGCAAATACCCTTTGCGATAATCTGCTGGCTAGGTTCATCAATCGGTGATCCACCTATGTCTTCTTGCGTGATAATCAAGTGTGAGGAGTCTTTGATCAGGCGCCAGGTTGCTTGATCTAGTTCCACTTCCTCAAGTTGCTCCGCGCTATCGAAAACCAACAGCGGGCGAATTTCACCGTCCCTTCGCGATTGCGACCACAGCTGCAAGCTATGATCTTTCGGTGTTTGCCAGTTTTCCCACTTCAACCATAACTTGCTACCGTCATTGGCGGTTAATGCTGTTAATACCGGTTCGTTCGCGTCATTCAATAGAACGGCGACATAGTCGGCATTGGGTGCATCACTGATTGTCTGTTGCTGTATTGTGTTGTTAACGAGTAGCCCGCTAACCACCAGCAGCATAGAAAAAGCCAAGGCAGTTGCCATTTTCCAGGGTAGAAGCTTTTCCCAGAAGCTCACGGGTTGCAGCGGCGAGGCGCGGGATTGGCGGACGTCTAACAATGCTTGGATGTTTTTAAAGGTATCCGGTTTAGGTGCCAGTGGCGCGACACTTTCCGGCGCCGGTAGCAGCGCAGCCTCCCAATAGCGTACTTCGTTGGCTATTACGTCATCCGAGCGCAATTGCTTAGCAAAAGCGTCTCGCTCTTCGCCTCTTAAGGTTCCCAGCACATATTCAAATGCCAGAGCCTTGTTGTCGTCTGAGTTATTCATTGGGTTTTACCCCCATGTGTGCCTTCTAAGCATGCCTTTAGATTGGCAGCGCCGCGCCGTAACCAGGATTTTACAGTATTGACGTTGGCACCAAGTGTTTCTGCAATCTCTTCACGTGAATAACCCTGAAGATAGGCGAGTTGTACACTGCGTTTAAAATTTTCATTCATCACCTCGAAACACTTCTGTAATTGTTCGTTTAGACGAAAGCGTTGGTGGATGTCCTCTTGTGTGTCGGTATCGGGTGTAGTTAGAAGTATATTGGCCTCTTCTTCTGCTGGCGGCCGATTCTGATGGCGCCGCTCATGCCTGATCTTATCTATAGCTCGATAGCGGACAATGCTGCTCATCCAGGTTAGGGGCTTGGCCTGGCTTGGCATGTAGCTTGTCGCGTTGTCCCATATCTGAACAAAGGCTTCTTGCAGCACGTCGTTGCTAGCATCGCTTGAGCCCAACATGCGATAGGCTACCGCATTTAGATAGGCGGCCGTCTTTTGGTAGAGTAGCGCCAGGGCTTTTTGATCCCGCAGCGCGCAGCGAGCCAAAAGGTTCACCAATTCTTCATTATCCAAGGGAGTAGTCCTTACAAATCTATACGGCGCGGATCAGGAAAAAGTTGCAGTGCATTTTAAGTGTTGAATATGCTACAAGCAAATAGGGTATACCTAAAGTGTTGATTCTATGGCAGTAACTTCAAAATACACAGAAAAGGGCAGGCTGGGTGATTCGTGATGATACAGAAGTGCAAAGGTAGACGACGCTCTATCTGCTGTAGCAGCATGAGCTTAGCTGCGCTTATGGTGTGAAACTTGTTGCAACTTAATTCTTTGCTGCCCCGTATCTATTCATAACGGCGCCTTTTTGCGTCGTTGAACTACAGCAGTTGGCGTACAATTCATTAATTTCAGGATGACTTATCGTGACCCGTCCATCTATTAGAAGATTGCGACCTAGATTGTTTTGCCTAGTTTTATTGGTGATTACCCTTAGCGCTTGCGCAACGGTTAGCAAGGATTGGCAGCTACAAAAAGAGCAAGGCGAGTTAAAGTACTACACGCGCATGGGGCCTGTGGCCTCGCTGCCTGAATTCAGAGCCACTGTTGAGGTGGATGCACCGGTGGATAAGGTGATGAATTTCCTGATGGATTTTGGTCGGCACGCAGAATGGGTGCATGGCTGTGTGCAGAGTAGCGTTATTGCTATGGATGATTTCAGTACAGCCTATATTTATCAGGTGACCAAGCTGCCGGTGGTGAGTGGGCGCGATATGATCATGTTAGCCAAAATTACGCGGGATGATCAGAGCAAGCAGGTTGCGATTAATCTGACAGCTATGCCCAGTTATTGTGACAATAATCCCGATGGCCATTGTGCCCAAACCCAAAACACCCGCTATGTTCGAGTAGAGCGGGCCACCGGAACTTTTCTGTTAACACCTAGGGGTGCTCAAACACGAATTGAATGGACCCAGTTTATCGACCCCGCCGGTGCGTTACCCGATTGGCTGGTTAGGGCTAATTTATCGCAGGTGCCGGTAAAGTCGCTGCGCAACCTAAAGGAAATTATGGAGTCTGGCGATAGCTAAACCCGTAAATATAAATGCCTTTAGTTTCAGTGACGTTGGTGACGTCGGTGTTGTTGCCATCTCAATGTTGCCAAGCTGCAGATGGCACGTCTCGTTTCTTGATGGTGGTTATTCCCAACCCCAAGGTGCACCTGGCGCTTTGGTTGGTTTGGTTAAATCGAAATCCACTTTAAACTCCCGGCCTTCGCGCACCATTCGATAGGTGAAGACTTTTGGGTAAATATACATCTGCCATGTGTTACCGTTTGATTGGGGAATACCCTCGCGCACAAACAGTTCTTTCGTTTCGTGATCGGCCGGGAAGGATTGAACCTGTGCCCAGCCCGATTCAAGGGTGTGACCGCCGTATTGTGTGAGCGCATCCTCGCTGCCATCTTTATGGCGATGGTCGTGCTTGAGTTGTAGGCCTGTGTCGGTTTTAGTGATTACCCAAGTGCGGGAGGCATCATCGCCTACATGAAAGGGTATAAGTAATTTGTTGTCGTCGCATTGGCGAATATGCATGACCAGTAATTTGTTATCAAAGCCACCGCCTGGGGCGTTGTCCACAGACACTTTACCGGCAAAGGCTTTACCGCATAAATGCTTTAGATTGTTGAAAAAGGCTTCTTGAGCAGGTGCTGGCGCAGCGCGGACGTAGGCATTGACGCTGACTAATATTGCAACGATAAAAACTGGTGAAATGCGCATTTTTATTTCCTATTGAAAAATTTTAGCGGTGACTGTCGTTAGATGTTTCAGCGATGATATAGCCGAGCCGCCATTTTTATTGGTTGGAGACAAAGGCTTTTGAGCCCGCTGTGGTATTAACGGATGAGCCTTTGCCGGTATGGATTTGGCGACGCCTGTGGCTTGTGGAATTCGATCTTATTCCCGCCATTCGGAAAAGTACGCTATCAAATAATCAATGGCAAGCCTGGCTCGCAAGGGCAGAAAGCGGCGATTTTGATACACAATCCAACTGCTTGCGCCTTTGCTCCAATAGGGTTCTAACACCGGTGTTAACAATCCGTGTTCCACCAATGTTTTAAAACTACTTTTGGGCATGTAGGCAATACCTAAGCCTTGCTGGCAGGCCTGAACGACGGCATGGGCGTTATTACTGCGCCAGCGTCCGCTGATTTTAATACTCTGGCTGACGCCCTCGTGCTCAAATTGCCAGTGGTCATTATTTGAAATTAAACAGCTGTGGATAGTGAGTTGCTTGGGGTGTGTAGGTATGCCATGTCGTTGCAAATATCCAGGGCTGGCTACAGCCATCATGGAACGGCTGGCTAGCTTTCTGGCGATGAGCCCTGAATCGGCTAGCTTGCCGTAGCGGATGGCGAAATCAAAGTTGTCTTCAACGAAATTGACGATACGGCTATTAAAATCCATATCGATAGTCAGTTCTGGGTGGTCTTGGGCAAAGGCCATTAAGGCCGGCGCAACAAATTGTTCGGCAAATGGGCCGGCGCCGCTGACCCGCAATGTGCCATTTAGCTGAAATTGCTGCTGGCTGATTTGTTCGTTGGCTTGCTGCAAGCCCACGACTAGCTCTTTGCACTGTTGGTAGTAGACCGCACCCGACTGGGTCAAGCTGACTAAGCGCGTTGTTCTGGCCAGCAAGGCGCTACCTAGGCGCTGCTCAAGTCTTGATATCTGGCGGCTAACGTGGCTTGTGCTGCAGCCTAACTGCTTGGCAGCGGCAGCGAATCCGTGGCATTCAGCCACGGCGACAAACTCGATAACACCATCAAAACTGTCCATCGCATCCCCTATTGTTGCTAAATAGCAATAATGATTTGCCATTTTAATGTATTAACGTTCGATGTGTATGTAATTATCCTACTTGCACGGTAATTAAACGTCAGGGTGTGTGATTAAGCCTTGGCCAATATTGGAGTGACGTATGAAGAAAATTCTTATCCCATTAACGAATCACGCAACCCTAGGCGACACCGATGAGGCCAACGGTACCTATGCGCCTGAACTTACCCACGCGCTGGACGTGCTCTTGGGCGCTGGGTTTGACTATGAGTTGGCGTCGATTAAAGGCGGTAAAGCCCCTTTGTATGGCACCGACATTGAGGACGATGCGGTAAACAGCCGGGTTTTGTTGGACGATGAATTCCAAAACCGTATCAACAATACCCTGCCTGTTTCTCAAATAAATGTTGACGATTACGCTGCGATTTTTTACCCAGGTGGTTTTGGCTTGCTGTCTGACTTGGCGACGAATGAGGCGTTTGCTGCACTGAGTGCGAAGCACTATGAAGCTGGCGGTCTTTTAGCCGCTGTTTGCCATGGCCCAGCAGCACTATTGCCGATTATCTTAAGTAACGGTGAAAAACTATTGGCGAATAAATCAGTGACGGGCTTTACCCGCGAAGAAGAAGTGGATTTCGGTACTATTAGTAAGATTCCATTTTTACTGGAAGAATCCTTGGCGCGACATGCTGCCCGATATAACAAGGTGCAGCCGTGGCGTGCATTTGTCATTGAGGATGAGCGCGTGATCACGGGTCAAAATCCTGCCAGTGCTCATGGCGTTGGCGAGGCGATGGTAAAGCACTTGCTTGCACGCTGAGTTGATTAGATGGAGACGCTGTATCTTTAATTGGCGTTAAAGTTCTAACGCAAAAAAAAGGCCGGGAATAAATTCCCGGCCTTCTAGAAGCGTACTAAAAAGTTAATTAGTACTTATAGCTCACACCAAAAGTAACGCGGCGATCAGTGAGACCTTCGAAGCACAGGAGAGCGCCTTCATTCACGCACGATTGGCGTACCGAAGATTCAGTGATATTTACCGCCTCGAGTCCCAGCGCTAAATTATCGGTTACATCATAGTTGACGCTGGCATTAAGCTGACCACGGGCTTCCTGAATAGCGGGAAAGCTCCAAGGGTAGCTAGAGGTGCTGCCAAAATCTTCTGTGTAATAAGCTGAGCGCCATGTGTAACGAGCTCGGGCTGAGAGGCCATATTTCTCGTAATACATGGTGATGTTGTAGGCATCCTCAGAGTTGTCAAACAGGGGATATTGCAGTCTCACATCAGTAGCACCTAATGCAGTAAACACATCTACTGACCGGCCTGATGCAGTAAGGTACTCGTCGCCACCGGAAAATTTCTGGATGGTGTAGTTGGCTGCAATACCGAACCCTGATGCCCAGCCAAGCTCGTCTTCGAAGTTCGATAGATCGTATTGAGCCGCGAACTCCCAACCTGTTTGGGTGGTTTTACCTGCGCCATTGATGGTTGTCTGTCTTGGAACACACACACCTACACCCGGTGTTGGGCCGAACACGTTGATGTCTGCAATGGGGTTGAATACACCGCCGCCTTCGCAAGGTGCAGTGGTATCCCGATAACCAGTACCAGGGGCTGATGCAGGATCTTCTTGGGTTTTAACGTGTAGATTAGTGCGGTCTTTCTGGAAATAACCCACGCTAACTACCGCTGCAGGCGCAAAATACCATTCAACACCGAGATCCCAAGACGTGACCTCTTCCGGCACTAAATCTGGGTTACCGATAACAACTGGTGGGTTGGGGCTGGTGGAGAAGGAGGCCGAGGTCGACAAGTCGTTAAAGTCAGGACGACGGATGTCCTTAGACCAGCCTGCGCGAACAAGCACGTCTTCACGCACATTTGCTACTACGTTGAGCCTTGGCAACAAAAAGTCATAGCTGCTCTTAGTTGTGGCTTGCGTCACTGATCCGTTGACCACGGAGTTACCAGTTGAGTTAACGTCAGTTTCCAAATAGCGTAAACCGAAATCGCCGCGGAAAATACCATGCTCAAAGTTCGCCTGCGCATAAAGAGCGTTTGTTTTCTCTTCAATATCAAAGTAGGCGGTGGTGGTTGATGTTGGCGAGCTAATGGGTGCACGATTTGCACCAGTGATGGCATTGTTTGCCACAATTGCCGCATTGATTACCGCCAAAACACCTTCTGGATCAGAATTTACCTGCTCTGGGTCAATAACAAGAAAATCTTTAACGAATAGGTCTCTGCCGTCAGCTGCATCAAAGTTGTCTGGGCCAGCCGTGAGGATACCCGCGAATAGATCACCCGTTGGACTTTCCGCTAAGGTTCTTAGGCCAACGTTAGATGAGTACTCATCATTGAGGCTTGACGACACGTTATAGCGGTAGCCCGCATCGACAGAGGTAATGAAGGGCATTGAATCGGTTAAATCGTAAGAAAAATCAACCTTAAATGCGTCTTCGCGGTTTTCTACTTTGTCTTGTGCTTGGTTAACATCGCGTAGGATATAGTTTGCTGGATCGAGTAGTTGGGCCTTGGATGGCGCGTTAGCTTCACCAGAGGCAATACCAAAGGCTAGCGAGTTGCCAGTCAAGTCGTACTGGAATGGGGTACCGTTTTCATTGGAGGAGTTAAGTGGCTCGTTCGGATTTAAAAAGTTAATCGTGGTGTCAAAGGTAGGGTTCAGCGTATCGGAAGATGAGGTTGACACCTCAACGCGACCTGAGAATCTATCTTTGTTCCAGTCTGTGCCCAATCTAAAAATTTGGCTATCTGTTTTACGCGAGCCGGTATCTGTTGACATGCGTAGGTTAGGGTATCTACCGTCTGCAGTCGTCTGAATAATACCCTTAGTTGCCGCTTGGATTGTACCTATGTGTTGGCCATCTAGTGATCCAAAGTCGACGGTTTCAAAGTCTGTGGGAATAGATTCATTAATAAGTCTGCTCACCCCTGATGCCTGTACCCTAGAGCTCTCTTGTAAACGCTCTTGGTCATTCAGGACAGTATCGAAATACAGTTTTACATTCTCGTTAGGTGCCCACTCAAACGAACCGGCAAAGTTGGTGGTTTTGAACTCGAGGTTGTCGTAATCCTGAACAAAAAACTGAATAGGTAAAAAATCAAATGATTGAGCACTGGCTGCGCCGCCATCAGAGGTTACCAAGTTGTCTCGATCAGCGCGTGGGCGGAAGGCGGTCACATCTGATTCTGCATAACTAGCGCTGACGACCACACCGAATTCGCCGGCGTCTGTTTCCCACATGTCGCCCCAGGTGCCCGATAATCTGGGTTTGATGCCATCGGTTGACAGGCTGCTGTCTTCACCCTGTACTCGCACTGCTGCTAACATCTCTTTCAGTTCGAGCGGACGGATGGTTCTTAGGTTGATAGTGCCACCAACAGAACCTTCGATAGTTTTAGCTTGCGGCGCTTTAACCACTTCAACGGCTGCGATCATCGAAGCTGATACGTCTTCAAATGCGATGCCGGTACGGCCAGCGCCCGAGCCCACGGTAGATACGCCGTTAATTTCGGTGCGGTTGGAGCTGGTACCACGAATTTGAACACCAGTGCCGACACCGGCCGTTCGAGTAATTTGGACGCCGGGAATATTCTCCAGTACTTCTGCCAAGTTTTGGTCTGGCAGCTTACCGATATCTTCGGCTTGAATAACTTCAACCAGGTTGTTGGCGTCGCGCTTTTGATCCAGTGCACCGGCTAGTGCTGCACGAATACCGGTAACCACCACTTCTTCTAGCTGGTCTAGACCTTCTTCTTGCGCCAGTACATTTGGCGCAAAGGCCAAAGTGGCGGCTGAAATTGCCAGTGTGTTGATTGCTCTGATAGCCATCGCCAGATGACGTTTATTGTTATTTATCATTCTTGCATTCCTCTCCTTTGTTGTTGCCTCAAGTTTAAATATCGGACTTGATGGTCATAGCGAGTAGACTCTTTTCAGACGATCGTGTCAACCAATTAATCTGATTAAGAATTTGAAATCTATCTGACACTTTTATGCTTTTTCTATGCAATTTAATAGGTTAGCGATGTTAGGTTAGGTAAAAATATATTGGCCTACAAATCTTAGGCTTTTAAAGGTAGTGGTCTGATCAATTTTTCCAGCTAAAACGGATTGTGCTTCGTTTGGCTATCGGTGTGCATGGTTGAGTAATTGGTCTGACACATCGCCATCCGCCGGTGATGTCTGTGGAATCAGCCTGGCCCTGTGCATGAAGTTGGGCCTTGCGCGAGTTCAGCATTGGTATTGCCTTGGTGTTAGGCGAGTTTAGTTCTTGTGCCTACAAAGAGGTCACTTTCGCCAAGCTGCGGTTTTTTATCGGTGGTCCCGTTGTTTCTCTCAGGTAAGCATTAATGGGCGTGTGTTTAAGGTTCTGGCTTTCTTTCATCGCTCATCACCTTTTGGCGTTAGCTTGTTTTCCCTATTTGGGCCCCGGGCGTGGGTTGTGTGTTTATCGCGCAGCGTTTGCTATAGAATTTGTCGGAATAACAGAGCTGATTGTGTTCGGATAGGAGAATTTGATTGATGAGGTGGTGCTACTTTTTTTCGGTGATGCTGTTGGTTGGGTGTACGTCTTCCGCGCTGTATGTTCCCGATGCGCAGCCACTTGATAGCTCGCGTTTATCTTCGCCAAATAAAACCGTATCGATAGCCGGTCTCAGTTCATGCACAGATGCCGTGGACGCCTCTATACGTATTGATTCGCATTCGCCGATCACGGTTTTAGTGCATGGCTGCAATGGGTCTGCCGGTCGGTTTAGGTCTCTCGCACAGCTTTATGCATTTCACGGCCAGCAGGCGATATGTTTTAGTTACGATGATAGAAAGAGTTTAGTGTCCAATGCCGAACAGTTGGCCACTGCCCTTAACGAATTAACCCAAGTCATGGATAACAATAGCATCTCCATTGTTGGTCATAGCATGGGCGGCCTTATTGCGCGCAAGGCGTTGGAGGAAACTTATACCAAGTCAGGCGATGTAAATAATAAAACATTAGACTTGGTTACTGTATCGGCACCAGTATCGGGGATCGCAGTGGCTGGACAGTGTGGTATTGAGCCGCTGCATTGGTTGAGTATTGGAATAGTGCCGGGTATTTGCTGGTTGGTGACGGGTGATAATTGGTTCGAGATTACTTCTTCGTCAGATTTCATTCGCAACCCTAAGCCCCTAGTACCATCAGTAGAACGCTACTTAAAAATAGTTACCAATGAAAAAGATGCCTGCCGAAGAGCGGATGCTGACGGTAAATGTATTGAGAGTGACTATGTTTTTGATTTGGCAGAACAGTATCATCCTAAAATTGATAGTGATGTAAATACCACCGGTGTTCAGGTTGATGCTGGTCATGTAGAAATAGTGGGAAATAAAAACCTAGTGCCCAGAAAATTACTCGCGATACTCCAGGCACACGGCGTGCTTTCTACTACACCTCCTGAGCGCGCAGAGGCATTTGAGCAGTTACTCGCTGAGCTCTATTGAAAGCAAACATATTATTTATTTTCAAGTCTATTACATATTGTAGGTGTAGCTGCAGTTCGTAGGGACTTTTGGTATCCATTTTTTTACTTGTTACAGTACAGGCGCAAAAAAGCCCACATTGTGTCACTGCTGTCCCACAAAAACGATATGACCATCGTTAGGCTTTAAGTCTCACAATAGATGCGACATCTCGGCGTATACTTGGACATGAGCTTGGTGCCCGCACTAGCGACACGACGTGAATACATCCATGTAGTCTCAACACCCGCCCTTTGGGACCGGCCCACAATGACACATTGTGGGCGTTGCTATCGCTGCAAAGCATGCTTTGCCTATTAGCGATATCAACCCATGCGGGTGACGGTCGCTAGTGCGGGCACCAAACTCCCCCGCGACATAACTGTGGGACAGCATCGCACATAGTGTAGGCTTTTTTGTGCGGGAGGATTAATTACATATCGGGCTAATTTTATCCAATTCTTTGAGCGTTTTTGTAAAACCGTATTCAAGGCCGTCGCTAAAGAAATAGTAGGTCATGCCGTTGGGCAGCATTTGAATGCCCACACCGCCGTAGCCAGACATATAGGGAATCCATGTTTCTGACGTACAGTTAGTGACCGTGGTGGAAGCATTCAAATCGTAGGCCCAGAAACTGTTGTTGTATTGGCTGGTAGAGGTGGGCTGCGATGGGTCTGTGGGCAGGCCTCGATCGCCGGCACTGCGTTGTAGGCTGGCGTTAACCATGGTCGCATCTAAAACCTGCACGCCGTTAATTTTCCCGTTGTCGTTATTGAGCATGTTGGCAATTTTTACCACGTCGTCGCGATGATAAAACAAACCTAATGCGGTGACGGCGGCGGCGGTGGTATCGCGGGTGCGGATGCTCTTGGAGAGTGATGGGCTAACACCGAGCGGTTCGAATACATCGGGCACTAACATGTCGGCGAAAAATTCTTTGCTCGACCCCTCTTGATCTTGCACATAATCGTTAAGTGCGCGCCCAAGAATGTAAGTGTCGGATGAATGGTAGACCCAAGTGGTGCCGGGATTGGTCTTGTGGCTGTAATAGTTACACGAAATGTCTATCTTGCCGCTGTGAGTATTGCTGTAAAGCCAGTCGACCGCGTAATTACTTTCATCGGATTCGTAGCTAGATGAGGTGTAGTTACCGGTGGCCATGTCGAGCACATCTTCGAGCGTAACGCTGCCCCACTTAGTGGTGTTGCTGCACTCTGGCACATAGTCTTTTACTAGCGCGGCCCGCTGAGTGCCTGCATATTTTTGTTCAAGGCGCATCAACCCGATACCACCGACCACTGATTTGGCGGTCGAGTAGGATGGCACGCTCATAACGTCGCAGAAGGGGAAGTCGCCGTAGCGGGTAGCACAGCCGCCCACATAGTGAACGCCATTGTAGGACACGCCGTAGAGTGTCATGGCGCTTGCGGTTTGATCACTGCCAATATTGCTCACCGTGATTCCCGCGCTGGGATAATCCGTTGCCAAGGCGCTGATCGCTTTCATCGGCATGCGGTTGGCAACTTCAGTTTCATAGGCCGCTTTAATGGCGCTGGCATTACTAACCGTTGTTTTGTTGTAGCTGGCGGCGAGCCGGCCGTACATATTGAATTGGTAGTAGTTACAGGTTTCAGCGGCTATTTGATATTGAACATTGGAGATGCTGCCGCTGTCGTTAAACAGGAAAGTTAATACGCCGTTGTGGGTACAGTTCTGATTGTATTCGGTCAGCGCAAAGGGAATGGCGGCGCGGCTATAGCCATTGTCGCTGGTTTCGTCCCACACGCGGCCGGGTTCTAAGATTAAATCCCACTGGCCGAGTGCCGTACCATTTTGAATGAGGCCGCGCTGTACCGGAATGATATGGGTGCCGTGTTGTACGAACTGGTAGTTGAAGTTGGGCAGTTGCTTAACACCGCTCAGCGTGGCGTAGGCGTAGGGATCGGTGATGCTGCTCCAGCCTCTTTGAGTGCCGGTGAAAACCAAGCTGCCCTCAAAGGTGTTGCTTGGGTTGGCAGCGTTCGCTGGCAGCGCAAAGCCGCTGTAATTGACCAGGCTGCCGTTACCGGGTGAGCCGGTAAGGTTGGCATAAGTTACCGTGCTTCGGCTAACGCTGCCATTACCGGTGAGGCAGTCATAGGCGCAGGTCGAGCTGTTGTCGATACCGGTTCCGGTAAGGGCGACAGAGACCACTGGCTCATCGCTATCGTTAGAGTTAATTAACAGGGCGTCGCTAAAGGAGCCAGCGCTGGTGGGTGAGAAACTTGTGGTTAGTGTGCAGCTGGCGGCGGGGGCGAGGGTGGTGTTGGCGCAATTATTTTGGCTGATGCTAAAGGGGGCGGCAAGGCCGATAGTGGTGCCGATGAGAAGGTCGGCATTGCCGGTATTGGTCACTGTGATGACGCTGTCATTACTTGCCCCCACATTCACCGAACCCAGTGCGCCGTTACCGGTGACGTCTATGTCTGGCGCACCGCTGCTTCCACTTGGGGTGCCTTGTACAAGGACGTTGTCTAGGTAGCAGTAATCGTTGTAAGCATTGCCATAGGCGCGCACGCGCACCTGCATGGCGCTGTTGTTGTCGGCGCCGACAGGCGAGCCGTCGTAGGATCTGAAAGCGGAGTCGTCACTGCCGTTGGCGACGGTAATCAAGTTAGTCCAATTCGAGCCGCCATCGACGGACACTTCGGCATAACAATAATCGTTATATTCTAACGAATAGGCAGCTAAGTCTGCAGCTAATGTGACGCCGCTGTAGCCAGCGGTTGAAATCGCAGCGGTGGCGCTTTTTCGATAGGATACCCGTAGAGAATAATTCGAACCGTACAAACTGGCGACTGCTACACCGCTACCGCTAGTTGCCCAGCCGTCGATGTTGGCGTCCTGAAAATTATCGGAAAAGATTGTATCGGCATGAACGAGGCTGGTGGCTAAAAGCATCACCCCACTCGCCAGTAAGGCTAATTTTTTCATCTGGATCTCTCGCTAATTAAAATTATTTTGCGCTTTGTCGGGTAGCTGAGCGTGGGTACAACCTATTCCGCTGCTAAAAGCTATGATGTTTATCTGCCAGCCTATTGAAATGGGCAAGTTTGGAGTTAAGATCTAGTTGCGATGAATGCAGCAGCTATATCACTGGCGTCTTAGCTCTAAACCTTAGTTCTAAACCTTAGTGCCAAACAATAGACCAGCGGCTGATAAGGCATAGCCGAGCTGGGCAGATACTTAAAATAATACGGTAAAGCGGGAGTCGATATAGAGCCAGTTCTGTTGGCGCGATAGAGCCAGAGCAAAATGAAATTGTAGTGTTGGCGTGAGAAGCTGTTTATATTTAGCGTGGATGGGCGATAAATAGATATATTAGTCTTGGCTGGTTAAGAAAATCACGCCAAAAGTCAGGGCGAGCAATTGGCGTGATAGGCATTGTGCAGTAGTGACTAATAAAGATATTAGTTTAAAAATTCATTAAAGAAGCCTTCAGTATTTTTCAGGTTGTTGAAGCCGAATATCCATGTGTCTTCCACTACATCTGAAAAATCAAAGCCGCCATCTCGTATGGTGGGGTTAACCCAGCCGACGTGGTTTTCTATACTGGCATCCGCCACTTTTTTCGCTTCAGTCCAAAGCTTGCCAACGGATACATTGGATGTGGCCGAGACCCAATAGCTCCCGTCCTTTGTGTTAAAGCCGGGCGTTGCATTATTGGTTGAATTGCCATCGTCAATTTTTTGGTAGTCAGTGTTTTGTTTTACATAACTGAGGTCTTCAGGGGTTGTTTTATCTTCGTTCCATTGGCTATGTTGAATCACGTGAATACGGGTTTTAGTGTTGATGCTGGGCATTTGCGCTTTAATACGTTTGACCAGATCTGCAGTAAAATCAGATTGACCCGCTTCTTGAATCCAGATGTCACCGTTAGCTGTGAGTGTTGCTTTGACTTTGCTGGTGGTTTCATCCAGCGCTTTACTCCAATTTAGGTGGGCATTCGACCAGTTGTTAGCGCCAAAAGCCAAGTTAAATAAGTTGTTGGCCTCAATATAGTTGCCGCCCTGTATGCCATAGGCGCCGGATACCGCATGGTACTTTACCTTTGAAAAACGTGGGTCTTTTAACATAGTTCCAAGGCCTGCTACTGCATGGATATCATCAGGATCTGGTTTGCTGTCAAAGTGGCCCAGTAATAAATCTTTCGATGTATTAAATTTTCCGAGCATGACCGAACCATTGTCTGTGTCTGTTGTTTTTTGAACATCAATCCAGTTGATGTTAAAGCCACCCGCTAAGACGTTGAGTCGTAAGGTGTGCTTACCGGCTGTCAATTCGCCTAATTCAGCCTGTAGGTTTTGCCATTGTTGCCAGCCCCCAGTAGCTGCCACTGCGATCGCATTGGTGCGGTTAGTACCATCTATCGCTAAGGTAAACATACCATTGCCAGGCTTGGATGCTGCGCGAATGGTCGCTTTATGAGCGCCACTGTTGAGTACATTTATGTCGTACTCTAGCCATTCATTGCCGTCTACCCAGCCCACATTAAAGCCTGCGTTTAGGTCGGTTGTTTTTTCTATATCGACATTGTCGGTGCGGTATTGTCCGCCATTGTTTCCTGTGCTTGTATCAAAGTAACGGTGGTAATCTTCCGCTTCAATTTGGCCCGGTACTGCGAAGGTAGGCGCGCTGGGCTCGATGCTGTCGCAGGGTTGAGAGCCGCACATACATACACTGTGATCAGAGTAGCTATCGGCACAGTCGGTTGCTATCGGTCCATACTGTGTTTTGCATTGGCTGGTGAAGTTGCATTGGTCAACGGCATAACTGTAATTGGCGGCCAGCATAATAAGGCTGCCAACAAATAAACCAGAGAGAAGGTCGCGAGTGGGTTTCATAGTAAATCCTTATCTGAAATGGGGCGTTAATCTAGATTGACCCAAAACGTTAAAAGTAGATCGATATGGTAATTATGAACTTAAGGCGTGAGTGTGTTTTTTTTGAGCAATGATAGGAGATGTGCTCAGGTGCTCGTTCCGCCTACCTACCAAATCACAAAATGGGCTTTATTTTGTATTTCAGGCGCGTAGCCTCGATACAGATTGGTACGCTTGCTCAAGCGCCAGTAGTGGGCCGCCCTAGAATGATTAACTATCACGTAGATTGATAACAGCCCATTTTATTTCATTATTTCTTATTGGTTTTGGCCTATGCGATGATGCATAAATTGTTTTTACCCTAGCTACTTTATTTGACCTTGTCTGTTGATAGAAGAATCGGGTTTTTTGGTTAACTCATTTATAACATTAACATTTTAAATAGTAGGTGACTGTATGACAGGAAAACGCGAATTTGGTTTGGTGGTATACGGTGCAACCGGTTATACCGGTCGCCTCGTGTGTGAGTATTTAAATCAGCGCTACGGCGTGAATGGTGATGTTAAATGGGCTATGGCTGGCCGTAGCCGAGCAAAGCTAGAGCAGGTAAGAGATGAAATGGGTATTCCTAAAGGCATACCTTTGGTTGTGGCAGATGCTGGCAATGTTGAATCAGTAAAATCTTTAGTGGCGCAAACGCAAGTGATCCTAACTACGGTGGGGCCCTATCAAAAGTATGGTTCGGAGCTGGTTGGGCTCTGTTGTGAGGTGGGAACTGATTACGTCGATTTATGTGGCGAGCCGGCGTGGATGCACGAGATGATTGCCCAATATGGCGCCGCAGCCAAGGCGAGCGGTGCGCGCATTGTATTTTCCTGTGGTTTCGACTCTGTGCCCTTTGATCTTGGCGTTTTATTTCTGCAGTTGGCAGCACTGAAAAAGTGGGGTAAGCCCTTGGCTCGAGTGAAGGGAAGGGTGCGCGCCATGAAGGGAACATTCTCGGGCGGCACGCTAGAAAGTTTTCGATTGACAATGAAAGCGGCGGCGCAGAAGCCGGAGTTGGTCAAGGTGTTAACCGACCCCTTTGCGCTAACAGAAAGATTCATTGGCCCAGAACAGCCCACGGGTATGGCGCCAATATTTGAGCCGGATTTAAACAGCTGGTCGGCGCCCTTTGTGATGGCGACAATTAATACCAAAAATATTCATCGCTCGAATTTGTTATTGGCTCATCGCTATGGTGAAAATTTTGTTTACGATGAGATGTTATTGACTGGCCCAGGTGAAAAGGGCGAGATGACGGCTAAAGCCGTTGCGGCAGATAAATCCATGGCTAAAAGTCCCATGCAACCTGGTGAAGGACCCACTAAAGAAGAGCGGGAGACTGGCTTTTATGACCTGCTCTTTGTCGGCCGCGGCGAGGAAGGTCAGGTGCTAAAAGCCTGCGTGAAAGGCGATAAAGATCCTGGCTATGGCTCCACCAGTAAGATGATCAGTGAATGTGCTATTGCACTGCTAAAAAATCCGGCGTCCGTGCCGGGCGGCCTTTGGACACCGGCATCGGCTCTTGGAGAACGATTGATAGAGCGATTGGAAGCTCACGCTGGGTTGACATTTTCGTTGGAGAATTAATGCTTTGGGAGAAGTCGTCTAGAAATTAGAAAAAATGTAATTTTTTATTTTCTAAGGCGGATAAAAGACATTAAACGCTAACGTTTCTGGCGTGAGGACTTTTTGGATCGGAAAACGCTTCGGCTGGGCGTTCACACTGCAATAAGTGGCCTAGAAGCTTAGTTGGTAAAAGACTTTTTGGCCTGTTCTCGCTTGACCATATCAATGGCGTCTTGCATTTGTTGCACCAGCCGATCTTCTACATCGAGGCTGAAGGCAAAGTAGTAATCATTTTTTTTAAGCATATACACCGCTTCATAGTTGGCGGGCTTTATCGCGGAGTCTTCAAGGCTCTGCCGCCAGCCATCTTCGCCGAAGGCCCACATGTCAATGCGGCCGGCTTTCAGCATTTTACCGAGGTTGTTGACATTTGTTGCAAGGGTAATATTTTTTGACGGTATGTGTAGTTCGCGTAAATAGGATTCACCGGCATCATCTCGCACCGCACCTAGACGATATTGGGTTAGGTCTGCACGGGTACGAATAACAATGTTTCGCGCTTTCTCTGCAATCAGTACATATTTTTCCGATCCCGTCGGCCCCGCCCATTTGAAGAGTTTGTCGCGCGCGTCTGTGCGAATAGTGTTGAAAAGTACCGTATTTGGACCTTCAAGCGCATTGCGGTAAGCCCTAGCCCAAGGTTGGAGCAAGATATCTTTACGCGCCACTGGGCTGCCGGCTTTTTGGCTTGCCAGCAATAATAAGTCTACCGCAGGGCCCTTAAGTTGACCTGCCTCGACATAGTTAAAAGGCGGGCTATGTTCGGTGATATAGCGCAGTTGATTGAGCTCTAGCTCGCTGGACAGAGCGGAAGTGGAGGCGAAAATAAGTAGTGCCATCCTAAATGGCCAACCAAGGGAATATCGCCCGGCTTTTTTCCGCATGAGTACTGATGGCCCCGGTTCACTTTACTAAATTGATAGGCGTGATTGATAGGTATGCCCGCTGGCCGAAAAAGGCCCAAGCCCCAAAAAGGAGGGTATAGGTATTTACCGGTGAAATAAAGTACACAGAGGGAGTGGTTAGAACAGAGGGCAATAAAAAAGGCGCCCAATGAGATTGGGCGCCTTCTCATCTACTAACGAGCAGATTAAGGCTGTGTAGCTGTCCAGGTACTGCCAGGACCAACCATGTCTGACGTAATGAACGTTAGTGCATCAATGTCTGCACCAATATTGGCATCAACGCCGCTACCTTCCACCATGTTGTTGGCATTTGGTGCGGTAAGTGTTGCACCGTCCTGCACATCGAATAAGTTGCCATCCAGATTTAGCTTGCCGTTAAAGTTAAACGTACTTTGTGCAAGCGTCTGTGAATAGAAATGGTTGTTATCAAAGTCCGATGTGGCATCCAATGCGCAACCTGCTGTAACGAATAGCTCATCGTAAACCACTGTGCGACCTGAACCATTGGTATTGCCGTTGATAGAGTTACCCGATGTTTGGTTAGCAACGAGGTTACTATCAAAATCCAGTATTGTTGCGCCCAATCCACAATCTGTGTCCTTAAACTGGATTGCACGTTGTGCATTCACTATCGTATTGCGAGCAACTGTTAGGGTGAAGTCTAGCCCAGCTGTCGCAAGTAATGCGCCGTTACCACTGCCGCTCAATGGATCAGCATTGATGTGCAAGGCCGCGCGATCACTCGATGTGGTACGGAGGTTGTTAATGTAATTATCAACAATAGTATGTCCGAGTTGCGCAAAAGAAATACCACCATCCTCAGTGTCATCACCGTCGGAAATAATGATGTTGCTGGACGCGGTATTGTTATAACCATCCTCAAAGGCAATCATGCCAGAGGAGCCAAGAATCGTATTGCCGTGAATCGTATTGCCAGTGGACTGCACTTTAATTATTCGGCGATCTGTTAGAATGTTACTAAACAGGTTGTACTGAATTATGTTTAAACCGTCTTCCTTACCATCGCTACCGGTTGAGCGGCCAACTTGAATGGCGTAGCCAGAGGAGTTGTTAGAACCAGCTGACACGGGTACTGAATCTTTGAAAATGTTGTATTGGATGGTATGCCCTTCATTACTATTGGCCGTACTGTTGGCGTAAATAGAAATGAAAGAACCCTCTTTGGCTTGGTCTTTAGCAGCAAAGCTGTTGCGTTCAATCAATGCTTGGAAGCCTTTAACCGACACGAAGTGATTACCACTCGCTGCGGCTGTCGCTTCGCCGGTGAAGGTGCTGTTAACTAACTGCGCGCCATTACCATTCATATAAACTGAAGATGGACCATTACCCGCACAGCTGCTGCCTGCAACAGTATTTAAGGCTGAGAAAGTAAGGCCATCAATTTTTGCTTCTGATGCTAACTCAATACAGGTGTTTCCAGAAATAACAGGCACTTGCCCGCTTATTGCCTGCAGCGTAACTCCTGAACCTACGGTAAGCGCGGCCATATCGGTGTAGTTACCTACTTGTAAGCCAATTAAATCACCTGAGGCAGCAGCAGCCACAGCAGTGGCCAGTTCAGCTTGGTTGCTAACGCGAGCGCTATAAACGATGCCTGAAGCAGTAGAGGTAACCTCTTCATCGAAGCCGTCGTCATCGCTATAGGACGCTGAAACCGAAATAGCTGCACCTACCTCTGCGGGCGATAGCATATAAGATTGAGCGTTAGCATCGGCAATATCCTGACCGTTTGCTTGCCATTGATAGGTGACTGAGCCGCTAATACCATTGGCATCGGTGGGAACTGCAACACTGAGAGCTTGGCCCACAGTCAGCACACCCGTAATACTCCCCGCTACTCCAGGCGTGTTGGTTGCAACTGTTGTTACTGGTCCAACCCCAGCAGACGTTGCTTGCTCGCTAAATCCTGAATTATCGGTATAGGTCACAGATAGCGTAATCGTATCGCCCAATACCGAGCCATCAAGAATTAACGCCGACTCGATGGCAGAATCGATCGGTACGCCATTGGCCGACCACTGGTAGCTAACAGTACCGAAACCGTTAGCATCGGTAACAACCCCCGTTAAAGTAGAACCAACACTGGCAGAGCCTTGAATCGCTACAGTACCGGGTGTGTTAGTCATGCCAACGTCAACAGAAATAGCATCAAGCGCTGCTTGATTAAGATTTGCAGAAACTGATGATGTTGGTAAGTCCGCTTCAGCGGCTGCGAGAAGCTGAATAGACGTGCTTGAAAGTTCGCCATCAGAAAGATCAGTGGCAAAGTCATCAACCACATCTGCGGCAGTACCGGCTTCGTTTTCGTCCACTTGAGAAATCAGCGCGATCACGGTGGCGTATTTGCCGGCTGCATCATTTGCAGCAGCGGTTGTTTGCAGGTTGGTTGGCTGTACGGTGGTGATGTCGATCGAGGCCAGGCCAAACTTTTCCGCTACTAAATCGTTGTAGGTTGTTAATGCCGAGCTTAAGCCGGCTGCATCGGCTTCAGCCAATTGCACCGCCATTTCGGTCAAGGGTGACACGACGAAATCACCGCCTTCACTCATATCAACCACGGCGCGGGTTAAGGGCGCAGTTAAGGTACTGCCAGAGGCTTCGTCGACGTAAGTGCCGCCGCTGCACTCGATTAAGCCGTAGCCGTCATGTTCTACGTTACCAAAGGAGACAGCACCGTTTGCGGTGGTTGCCGATGCCAGTTCTGCGCCTTTTGCGCCAGCCTCGGTCACTGCAAAAACGCTACAATCACCGCCAGTCACCAAGCCGTGAATAAAGGTAGCTGCAACGGTTACCGTTACGGGAATTTCCGCTACCGGTGCAGAGGTTTGCGATTCGCGTACGCCATTGTTGCCTTGGTAGCCGACAATAACGGTAATTTCCTTGCCAATGTCGCTGGCGGTAACTACGTAGGTTTGCCCTGTCGCGTCGGCGATCAGTGCGCCATTGGCATACCAAGCGTAAATGATGGACGATTCAACCACGCCATCCGGATCTTCCACGGTGGCCGTTAAGGTTGCCCCCACGCTCGGGGTGCCAGTAACGGTAACCATGCCACTTTGGTTGCTGGGTGCTTTATCGCCACCGCCACAACCCGCTAGCATCGCGGTGATTGCGAGAGATAAAAGTGTTTGCTTATACATTGTTATTGTCCTCTATTTTATTGCTCGTGGTGTTGCTTTTTAGTTAAGTGATACTGCGCGACTTCGTTATGGCTGGTAGCCAGTGTGTGATGTGTTCAATCGGTAAAAAGTTGCCTGGACAAAATCGTCTGGATTGCCGGTGCTGTTTTGGTTGTACACGCCCGCTTTGAAGTACATGTAATCGCTGGCGACGTCATAGCCACTGTGAGTCATGTCAACGGTTTTGCTGGCTAGCGTTTTGCCGTTTTGGCTGATTTCAACTAACAGCGTGTTGCCTTTTACATCGATCACATAGGAAAACTTTTCGTTCAGGGCGAAGCCGTTCTCTGGATCTGGCGCAGAGTTAGATTTGCTGCCAATAAGCTCGATAAATTGTTCTTCGCCGTGTCCGCGCGAGCGTTCGTGTGCGAAATAGATGGAGCCGCGATTATTGTTTGGTAGCTTGCGGTAGTAAATTCGCACGGGCTCATCTTTATCGGCGTGGATTTGGCCAATAATTACGCGACCTACCTGGCCCGCATCGCCGGTGCTGGTGACCGCGTTTACCGCCAGTGTCGCCTCCATTCGGCCATCGATACCGCCAGCTAATTTATGAATACGAGTAGGGGTCGATGAAAACACCCAGTTGTTTTTATTGGGGCCGCCGTCTGCTTTGGTTTTGATAGATTTATCGCCGCGGCGTAGCATTTCGCGCAATTCGGTGCGGGTAAATTTGGTGTTTTTTGAGGTTTTGGCGCCGGCGACCGTGGCCTTGAACACCATGCCGCCGTCGGCGGCTGTATAAAAGTAGCGAGCATCCGTGGCGCCTTTGGCTAAGTCCACTTCGTCGAAGCGATCGCAGATGCCGTCGTTATTTTCATCACCTGGGGTGTTGAGGTACCAACCTAGCAGGTCGAAATTCCTGCCTGGAGGTAAATCTGGCGATAGGCCTGTGCCACCGGCGGTGCTGGGTAAAATTTTGGCGCTGACAGAGGCGCTAATGTCGTCGATCGGGGTTAGGTTAAAGTCGTCAAAGCGCCCCTCTGTGCCGGCAAAGCTGGCAAAAATCGTGGCGCTGCCGACTTCGGAAGACTGGAAAATGACTTCTAACTGCGTCCACTCTTTCACCCGCTTTTTCGGTTGATCGAAGTACATGTGGCCGTCGGACTTTACCCCCAGCGTACCCGCGCCCAATAAATAGGCGTTGAGTCTGTACTTTGTATTTGGCGCGAGGCTTAGGGTTTGCGCCGCGAAGGCGCCTTGGCTGCTGAGCTTGAGCGAGTGAGCGCCGGTACGCGCGTCATTGGAAATCGACAACTCGCCGGTGGACTTGGACCAGTCTTGCCAAGCCTCCTCAAAGCCTGCGTTTTTAATATTCGAGGCGGTAGCAATGGCGGAGCCGGTTACCAGCGCCAAGGCTAAGAGGGCGGGAGCTTGTCTTTTAACTGTTCGATTCATTCTTTCTTTTATTCAACATGCTTTAGCTAAGGGGCGGGTCAGAGGTATAAGCACTTGTCAGATGGCTGTACATATTTTCGCCATGACTACTAATTTACTGAATTCCCGAATTTGTGAACAAGGTCAAGGTCAAGATACCATGAACCCCTATGGTCTGATCAAGTGGTCTGACTATGTTTCCGCTAAAATATTTCTGCAGCAGTTTTAAGTGATTGATATTAAAAGGTTATAAAATTTACAGTGTCAATGTATAAGCACAGGCTGTCGACTACAAAATACAAAGTAGGTACCGGTTTTAATAGGGCTCTTAAGTTTATGGTTTTAAATTGATCTGATAGGTTGTGCTGGTTTCTACTCGCTAGGCAAAGGCTTGGCCTATGATGCGGGGGTAGAGGCTTGTGAGTCTTTAGTGTGGCAAAGTTGGCTGCGAATTGTGATTGGCGCTGTAAGTCGGGCGTGAATGGATGAGGCGAGTGCGCAAAGGCCTAAGACCCAAGACCTAAGACTCACTGTGTGTTTTGCGAGCTTTTAATTGCGCGCCAAAGGCAGTGAGGCCATCAAGTTGGCGATTTCAATATTGATCTCCTGTTGGCTGTGTAATTGTTTTCCCATGGCGCGTTTAGCGGCTAAGTGCCAGATGATCTCGCCGCTTTTACCATCGTAACCCTGGATGACTAAGCCGCCCTCCAAGTGAGAGCTCTCCGTCTCGTCCGCTTCCAGCTCATTTATGGGTAGCCGCAATGCTTTTTCATGGTGTAATCCAAAGGCATATTTTATCAGCAGGTCTGGTTTGCTGGTCACCAAGTTATAGCCGCGCTCTTTTATCCCTTGCTTGATGGCTTCGGTCAGTACGGCTTCCATGTCGGGCCTGCGCTTTAGGCTGGCTTGATTGGCGAGAATGGCGACGCGTTTATATTTAGTAAAGTCGGCAGATTTTGACAGCCAATGTTTTTGCGGCGTGAGATATTGATTGTCATTCTTGCTGTCGCCCATCTTAAAGCGCAACGCTAAATTGATGCGCGAATCGGCGATGCGCATGCCCTCTGCTTTGGTTATTTTGTTGGCGCTGATCAGTTGATACAGTGAGTCGTCGAAGGTTTGGCAATCTTTGCTGTCGCTGGAGCCCATGGCCTCTTTTATTTTTTCGGTTTCGCCTTTTTCGATCAGGCCGGCGATAAACGGCGTGTTCATCATCATTTCCACCGGCGTGACGCGTTCGCCTTCAGGGTTAATGGCAACCCGTTGACTAATGATGCCGAGCAGGTGCTGCGCCAAATCCTGGCGAATGCGAAACTGCTCTGACACGGGGAAAAAATTTAAAAAGCGATCCAGTGCTTGGTTGGCGTTGTTGGCGTGCATTGTCGACAGGCAGAGGTGACCGGTTTCGGCGTAGCGCAGCGCTTGCCGCGCCGTTTCAGTGTCGCGAATTTCCCCGATCATAATGACATCGGGTGCTTCCCGCAGGCCGAAGCGCAGGGCATCGGCATAGCTGTGGGTGTCTGTGCCAATTTCGCGCTGGCTTACCACCGACTGTTTATAGTGGTGGGTGAACTCGATGGGGTCTTCAATGGTGAGTATGTGGCCGCGACGATGGGCGTTTCGATAGTCGATCATCGCCGCTAGCGTTGTCGATTTGCCGGTTCCGGTTGCGCCCACCACAAAAAACAGGCCCCGCTCTTCCATGGCGAGATCGTGCAATATGTCCGGTAGGCCTAGGTCTGTGATGCTTGGAATTGCATCTTTGATGTAACGCACCACCATGGCCATGGTGCCGCGCTGAAAATACACGTTAATGCGAAAGCGCCCGATGTGGTCAAAGCTCAGGCCAAAATCTAAACCTTTATCTCGATACAGCTGTTCTGTCTGCGTTTCGGTGAGTACCGAGCTAATCAACTCTTGGGTTTGCGTTACATCTAAGCTCGGGCCAGATACCGTATGAAAGCTACCGTGAACCTTGATAGTGGGTGGGGCGTCGGCATTGATATAGAGGTCTGATGCATCCCTCGCCACCATGACTGAAAGCAAACCGGTCAGTTGATTCACGTCTATCTCCCTTTCCGTGCTGGTTCAAATGGTTGAAGTCGCAGGCTCGACAGCGGTTTTACTATGGCATATCTAGCGTGTTATTGAAAAACATCGCGCCTATGCCGCGCTCACCTTTCCTTTTACTGTGCTCGCGCGGGCATTTCTTTGCCTGCGCGATGGGGGGAACAACTCAGCGAGCTAATGCACTGTTTTAGTGATTTCTGCAATGCGCGCCTGCGCCTTTGTCAGCCATTGTTCATCGCCATTACCGCTTGGGTCCCAGGCGTTTTCTTGTTCGATGATGCTGCGAAATTCGTTGAGGGCATCGGTGGGGCGATTTTGCCGATGGCGAATCTCACCCAAATGGTATTTTACCAGCGCCGTGGCGTGGTACTTTTTCAATGCCTCGAACTCTTCGCTGGCGCCATCAATATCCTTTAAATGGTAGAGGCATTGAGCGTACATCACGTGGCCAGTTTTGGAGCGAAAGTTGGGGTTGTGTTGAATGAGGCTGTTGAGGGTGCGTTTACAATCTTCGTAGCGCTGGTCTAAAAGCTGTACGCCAGCCAAACCTTCCAGCAAAATCGGATCAGTTTGGTAGATACCCTTGAGTGCCCGTTCATAAAACATTTCGGCATCTTTATACAGGCCTTTACCTGCGCACTCCTTGGCCATATTAACTAAGTTTTGAATAGTTTCATTGCGCTTTAAGTTGTCCTGGGCCAAGCGGAAATCGCGGTGCGGATCGGTGATGTCGCGCACTTTTTTGCGCGCTTTTTGGGCGCTATTACTGCTGCTCCAAGCCGGCAACAGTTCGACAATAAGGTAGGCTAGGCCGCCAATCATGGGTGCCATCAGTAGCACCCATATCCATAGCGTATTACGGCCAGTTTTCATGGCGTGCACAATTAAGAGCACTTGTAATAGCATAATGATAATAAAGAGGGGCATCCTGCTGGTTTCCTGTCGATGAGTTTGGCCTCGGAGTATAGCCGCCTGGCACGACTGTGAGAACTGATGGCTTTTACCGCTGCGGCCATTAAATAAGCACCCTGCATGGGATATACTGCCGCTTTTCAGCCTTATTTTGGCTTAACCCTAAGAAACCCAAACTATGACACTGGATAGAAGTAAGTTGTGGAGCCCTGCCGTCAGTCGGCTAGAACCCTATGTGCCGGGTGAGCAGCCGCAAGTGGCTAACTTAATAAAACTCAATACTAATGAAAGCGCTTTTCCGCCCTCGCCCAAAGTGGCACAGGCGATCACCGCTGCGGAAATTAACAAGCTGCGCCTCTATCCCGATCCAAACTCGCAGCTGTTGCGCGCGGCGATCGCTCATTATTACAAGGTGGACGCGTCGCAAGTCTTCGTCGGTAACGGCTCCGATGAAGTTCTGGCCCATGCTTTTTTTGCTTTCTTTCAACAGGCGCTACCGCTGCTTTACCCGGATATTAGCTACAGCTTTTATCCTGTGTATTGCGACCTGTACGATATCAAAGCGGAGCAAATCCCGCTGCGCGAAGATTTCAGTTTGCACTTGTCGGATTATCAGCGTCCCAACGGCGGCATTATCTTCCCCAACCCCAATGCGCCAACGGCAATGGGCCTTCCCCTAAGCGATATTCGCGAGCTGTTAAATCACAACCGCGATTCCGTGGTGTTAGTCGACGAAGCCTATGTGGACTTCGGCGGTGAAAGTGCCATAGCGTTGGTCAATGAATTTGACAATTTATTGGTTGTGCACACCACGTCGAAATCGCGCGCCTTGGCCGGTATGCGTATCGGTTATGCAGTGGGGTCTGCAGGTTTAATTGACGCGTTAACGCGGGTTAAAAACAGTTTTAACTCCTACCCAATTGATCGCTTGGCAGAACTTGCCGGTGCGGCCTCCTTTGCCGATGAAGACTACTTTCAGTGGGGGCGCCAACAAGTGATGCAGGCGCGAGATTATACGGTGCGCGAGCTTGAGCAGTTGGGTTTTACTGTATTGCCGTCTCAGGCCAATTTCGTATTTGCGCGACCGAATAGTAAACCGGCGAAGACAGTGTTCGAAGCGCTGCGCGAGAAAAATATTTTGGTGCGCTATTTTAATAAGCCAAAAATTAGTGAGTTTTTACGTATCAGTATTGGCTCGCAAGATAATATGACAGCATTGGTTGAAGCGATTCAGGAGATCATGCAGCAATGAGCATAGATTGGCTATCTACTCAGGCGGCGATCTGGCGCGCTAAGCGCGCGGCGCTGCGGCCTGTGTCCTGTTTGGATAACATCGTGCTCGATGATCTTTTAGGTATAGATCGGCAAAAGGCAGCGGTGGTGGAAAATACTCAGCGCTTCGTGAGCGGCAAAAAAGCCAATAACGTTTTACTGTGGGGCGCGCGCGGCACCGGAAAATCCAGTTTGATCAAGGCGCTGCTCAATCAATTTGTCGCCGATGGCTTGCGAGTGATCGAGGTGGATAAAGACGATCTAGGCGATCTGCCGGAGATAGTCGACGATATTCGCGAACTGCCACAGCGCTTTATTATTTTTTGTGATGACTTGTCCTTCGAGTCTGGCGAGGGCGGTTACAAGCATTTGAAGAGTGTGCTGGAAGGCTCCATTGAATTACCGCCTGAGAATGTATTGATCTACGCCACTAGCAATAGACGTCATCTCATGCCTGAGCACAACAGCGACAATGCCGGCACGCAGATTTTCAATGGCGAGCTACACCACGGCGATGTAGTGGAAGAGAAGCTATCGCTGGCCGATCGCTTTGGCCTATGGCTAAGTTTTTACCCGATTAACTGGGAAGAATACTTCGCGGTGATTGATCATCTTTTTGCAGATATGGCATATACCGCTGAGCAACAGGATGCCTTACACAGAGAAGCGCGGCAGTTTGCCCTGGATAGGGCTAGCCACAGTGCTCGTGTAGCCAAGCAATTTTGGTTGGCGAGAAGTTAAGTACGTTTTCTAACCCAGTAAAAAAATCATTGTTACGCTTTGCTTGTAGGGGGCGGCCCCCCGCCTTGTAGCTTGTAGCTTGTAGCTTGTAGGGGGCGGCCCCCCGCCTTGTAGCTTGTAGTCAATTCTTAATAATAACTAGCATCAAAAAAGCCTATGACCTTAACCAATAACAAATCCCACTTACTTTGGCTGGCGCCTTTGCTGGGCGCTGTTATAGGTCTGTGGATGTACAGCGCGGGCTGGAATCATCTCGCCTGTATGACGGCAGGGTTAACGGTGGTGTGTGCACTCTGGTGGGTGTTTGAACCTATTCCTATTCCGCTCACCTCGCTTATTCCACTTGGATTGTTCCCATTGTTGGGTATTTTGGATGGCAAAGAGGTAGCGCTTGCCTACGGTTCGCCGTTGATTTTATTGTTGGCCGGCGGCGCTATGTTGTCCAAGGCCATGGAAAAAAGTGGCGCGCATCGGCGTTTAGCGTTGGCTATGGTGCGGCTCTGTGGTGGTAGCAGTTATCGCCGTTTAGTGTGGGGCTTCATGCTTGCCAGTGCCTTGTTGTCCATGTGGATTTCAAATACCGCCACTGTACTGATGCTGTTGCCAGTGGCGCTTGCAATTATCGAAAAAGCAGAGGATAAAAGTTTAACCGTGCCGCTGTTGTTAGGTATTGCCTATGCGGGCAGTATTGGTGGCTTAGGCACGCCCATTGGCACGCCGCCCAATGTAATTTTTTTGCAGGTTTACGCCAACACCACCGGCGAGAGTATCAGCTTTATTGGCTGGATGATGAAAGCTTTGCCGGTTGTCGCTTTGTTGTTGCCCTTGGCTGCTTGGTGGCTAACCCGCAAGCTTAATGCCCGTTCCGTTTTACAGCTTCCTGCGCCTGGCCAGTGGCGTACCGATGAAAAACGTGTGTTGTATGTGTTTGCCTTTACGGCAATTGCTTGGATGACGCTAACCGAACCTGTGGGTGGTTGGCAAACATGGCTGGACCTACCCACGGCAAACTATGCCGCCGTTGCGTTAACTGCCGTCATTGCCTTAGCGGTTATTTCCGATGGTAAAGGGGGCCGGCTATTAGATTGGGATATGGCGAATCAAATTCACTGGGGCGTATTAATATTATTCGCCGGCGGTATCGCTTTAGCATCGGCCTTTACGGCGACTGGTTTATCGGCAGCCATTGGCACACATTTAACCGCGCTAGTTCATTTGCCGGTTTGGCTGTTAGTTTTGTGTGTTGCTTTGGCGGTTACCTTTCTGACTGAGATCACGAGCAATACCGCTACCACTACCTTGTTGATGCCAATCCTTGCCGCCGCTGCTATTGGCGCGCAAGTTGACCCGCTCATTTTGATGTTGCCCGCGGCACTCTCTGCCAGTTGCGCATTTATGCTGCCCGTTGCCACGGCGCCGAATGCCATAGTGTTTGGTACCGGCGAGGTGACGGTCGTGCGTATGGCGAGGGAAGGGCTGGCCATCAATTTGATGGGCGCTGTGGTTATCACACTTGGGGTGTTACTTTTCTCTGTCTAAATTTAATGGAGATTATTTTTCTGGCGCTATTCCAGCGGCCAGTTTTTCATCGCATCCAGCCGAAAGGTATGGCCTTCAAAGGTTAGCACCACACCGGTACTCATGACGCTGACGACAATTAACCCCGGTGAAATTTGATCGCCGCGGTAGCGTCTACGGTCATTGATAATGGCAAAGCCGCTATCGGCATCCGAAGAGTATATGTGCGCAGAGTAGACCATCTTGGGTAGGCGATCTTGTAGCGCCAGAGGTAGATTGTGAATGGCTGGTATTTGCGGTTCAGCCATTTCTCGCTTCAGTTGCTGCGCTCTTTCTGCCAATGCCTGCTGTTCATTGGTCAAGCTCGACGCCGCGGCTAACCTTTGCTCGGCACTTGAATCACTAGGTTGCTGATAGAGATCAATAACCTGTGCATTGGTTGTTGGAGTTTCAACCGTTTTTAGAGTGTCTGATAAGGCCCTAGTTGCAGGCGGTTCGCTATTGCCTGCGCTGTTATGATCGAGCGTTTTGTTATCGTTAATTGAACTTTGGCTTTTCGCTGGCTGATTGTCCGTTGCTGGCACTGTACTCGCCATATTCTTGGCGGCGTTAGTTGGTTGCGCTCGCGCGCTCGCGGCTGTGTCTTGTGTTAACTGAACAGTTTGAGGTGCTGGTTGTGAAGTTTGTACTAAAAGTTTGTAGCCCAGCACCACTACGCTAATGAGCAATAGCGCGCTCAAGAGTTGCCAGCGCCTCGGCAACCTGTTTCCGCTGCTGTCTGGTGTGCTCGGTGTTTGAATGGCTAACAAGTCCGGCGCTTGCTGTTGCTCGCGGCGCTCGGCTTCCGATTTTTGTAAGGCGTTGAGAATAAAAGACACGGCGTTAACCTTCTATGGCCGGTGGCGTATGGGTGTTGGATTGGTCTCGGTGCTCGAGATCTGTATTGAAATCGTCAGTACCCACAGCGGGTTCAATTGTATCCTGTTCAGATGTGAGAGAAATGCCGATGTTAAGGGTATCGTTAATTTTCAGTAGTGTTTGTAGCCCAACAATGCCATCGGCCTGAATATTGTTTTCGGTTTGAAATATTTTAACCCTCGCGGCAAGCTGCGATGTGAATACCGTCGATGCCAGTGGTTTCACTTGTTGATCTATATCGGCAAAGCGCTGTGCAATCCAGGTGACCAGCCTGCCTTTGTCGCCCACTGACAGGGGTTTTTCGTAGCCCTCTGGTCCTTGCCAAACCAACGTGAAGTTACCCGACCACTCATTGCCTAGCGCCATGAGTGGCCGCTTAAATGTATGACCTTGGTGCAATAAGGTGGCTGTGACGCCCTGTACCGACAGTATGACGCCATAGTGAGACTGCCCAGACTGGTTAACGAATTCAAGAACGGCGGGGCGGTTGTACTGCAAAAAACCTTTCCAATTTTTCACCGTTAATGAGGCGCAGTGCCATTGCGTGCCGGCGGTGTCTTCGCACGGTGCTGGGCCGCCAAGTTGTGGGCTGCCAAGGGCGGTAAAGAGAGCGCTTAGGGCGGCAGAATCGGTGCTGTAGGTTTGTGTTGCGAGGGTCAATTCTGGGGCTTGCGCTGCGCTGGTTTCAACAGGGCTGTTGCCTATGTCGGTCTCATCTCTCTGGGTGGTAGCTGTAGCTATTGTGGCTGTGGGCGTGGCCAACGTCTGCATCGTCGAATCCGACTCGGCGGTTTCTGCAATTGCCTTAGCCGCATCTTGCACTAACGGAGCTTGCACGGCGCCTTGATGGATGTGGCTCGATAGAAAATAGGTGCCGAGACCAAGCACCATTAGCCCCAGAGATGCTTGCAGCAAAGATAAGGATTTACGGCGCCAGAGGTTCGGTTTACTCGACAGTGTTTCCGGTGCGCTTACAATAACTTCTGCGGCCGCTTGCTTTAGTTTTTTAGTGTCGAGATTTCGGCTGTTTTCCGCGTAGGCGCCAAGCAACATGCGGTCGCATAAAATATTGATAAGGCGTGGAATGCCGCCGCTATAACGGTGTATGTCCGCAATCAGTTTCGGCGGGAATATTTTTTGGCTATTGGCTAGCCCGGCAACCTGTAGGCGGTGCCTTATATAAGCCTGTGTCTCTTCGGCATTTAGCGGTTCTATATGAAACCGCGCAGTAATACGCTGGGATAGTTGCCTCAAAGCGGGTTTGTTCAGCAGTTCCTTGAGTTCGGGTTGACCAATAAAAATGATCTGCAGCAACTTTTTTGTGTCGGTTTCGAGATTGGTCAACAAACGAATCAGCTCAAGCACTGAGGGGTGTAAATTTTGCGCTTCATCGATAAGCAGTACGGTGTTTCTGCCCTTGCTGTGGTTTTCCAGCAGAAAACGATAGAGCGCGGAGGAGAGTTTTCTGACGCTTGTTTTGTCTTCGATGTAGGCAATAGACAGCTCATCGCAAATGCTTTCCAGTAATTCGGTCGCATCTAACAAGGGGTTGAGAATGAAGGCTACATCGGTATTGGCCGGTAGTTGCTCTAGCAGACTGCGGCAAATCGTGGTTTTTCCCGTACCGACTTCGCCTGTTAATAGCACAAAGCCACCGCCAACCCCAACCCCATACAAAAGGTGGGCTAGGGCCTCCTTGTGCTTTTGGCTCATAAACAAGTAGCGCGGGTTTGGCGATATGGAAAAAGGCGCGTCGTTTAGGCCAAAGTGATGAATGTACATGCTAAATAGCTAGCCTCGCGCTAGACATACAACTCAAGTCAATTTTAGGGTGGATGTGCTGGTTGTTTATCGGTGGTTAAGGGCCGATTATGCCTGTTTTTCCCAGCCGCTGGAAAGCTTCTGGCGTCCATCTCGATTATTGTCAGCGCTCTTCCCCGGCCCTCGTCCGATAGGGTAGGGGTAAAATTAATGGTGTGACCAAGGCCGGTGCTCGAAACACCTAGGCTATCTTCCGTTTGTGGCCTCGTTTATGGTTGAATGCGAGCGGGTACATTGACTGAGAACGTTGTGATGGCAAAAATATTCCTGATTATTAACCTTAAAACATTGATTGTTGGTTTGCTCTCGGTGCTATCCACTTATCTGTGTATGCGTTATGGCGTGGTTGCAGATTTCCCACTCACCTTGATTGCTACCGCCATCGTATTTCCCGTGGTTTTCTCTATCAATGGCGCTTATAAAAGGCGCGAACAGGCGCTAACGAAATACAGTGACCTTAAAGCCTTTGGCAAAGCCCTGTACTTTGCCACCCGGGATTGGCTAGACCATTCGCCCGAATCGAGCCGGACGGAAATGAAGCGCTTGTTGGAAGGCTTGTTTACCGAAATTAAACATTTATTTTCGAATAACATTGAGCAAGTGAGGCAGAATGAAGAAGCAGTGTATCGTCGCTTCTCAGCGTTATCAAAATTCATACAGTCAGATTTACGTGGAAATGGCCTAGCTTCAGGAGAGGTGTCTCGTTGCAATCAATACCTGAGTAAAATGTTCGTATCCTTTGAAGATGCTAAGCATATCTACCAATACCGAACGCCGCGCACCTTAAAAACCTTTAGCGATATTTTTATTTCGCTATTACCCATTTTGTACGGCCCCTATTTTGCCTTTCAGGCGCTGGAGTACTCGCCCTCTGTTACTTACGTGATGCCAGCACTTTTCTCACTTGTGTTGGTCAGTCTGTCAAATATTCAAGATCATCTCGAGAATCCCTTTGATGGAGTCGGCGAAGATGATATAGCGATAAATGTGCAAGAGTTTGTTCGACGGCTCTATGACTAGGGGTTCGATACTGTACAATAGTGCTAAACAAGATAGGTTAATACGACTAGTACTAAAGTCTCGGAGACTATATAGTTGACGGGTTTCGGTCCTGTCTAGCCTTCTTGCCGAAGCTCACCTTGTTAGCGGAGCAGGAACCTCCCTTATTGTTGTCGCCTCAACAGGATAGTTGTTTCATTAGTAACGTGGCGATGAGTAAAGGCACCTGTGCTTGCAGGTGGGTGTGGAGGCTTAATTGTTAGATACCTTAAAAGCGCAATTGCGATCGAAAATGTTTTTCGATCTCGTCGCTTCAGTCCTTATATATTTATCGTCGGTCATTTATTTCGCACATATAGATGCCTTTGAGCATCTGACTGAGCTCACTCATCGCTATGAAGATTTCGAGCTCGATGAGCTGCTGACTTCAACCATTGTGCTGACCTTTTTATTTGCTATTTTTGCCTATCGACGCTGGCAGGATGTGCGCAAGTTATCCTTGTATTGCGAAGAGTTATCGATGATCGACCCGATAACCTTGTTGCCCAATCGCAGGGTGATAGACCGGTTGTTACGCGAAATTCGAGAAGGGCGCGACACCCAAAGTAGTTTTCCGTTGTCGTTAATTTTGGTGGATATCAACGGCCTAGAGAATATTCAGTCGCGCCTAGGCAACGCAGTGGCAGAACAGGCAACCCTCGAACTGTTTTATCGCTATAGCTTATTGTTGGAGACGAATCAGCTCATCAGCTACCGCAATGCTAATCAGTGTTTGTTATTCTGCCCGCAATTGGATCGACCTGCAGCGCTAGCGCTGTGTGAAGAAATTTGTAATGTTGAATTGGATGCACGCAAAACAACCTTGAATTTGCTGTCTTTTAAGGCAGTTTCCATAACTTTGAAAGCGCGCGAGGAAATTGACGGCGTATTTGACCGGCTCGAAGATCTTTTGTGCCTGCGCCAGTTCCATGGCTATTAGCCTGTGATGGGATGATTGTTTTGGCGGTTGCTGGGTAAAAAGGGTGTGTATAAAAAAGGCAGGTAATATACCTGCCTTTTTGGTTAGCGATTGCCGCTTGCCGTTGGCTTGGGGCTTCTGCGCGGCCCATTACTGGGTTTGCCTGCGGCCGTTTTTGTTGCACTTGGTTTATTGCTAGCATTGCGACTTGGGCCGTTGTTGCGGCCGCTGTCGCTGCTTCTGCCACCGGTTTTTTTCGCTGAACCGCTAGCGCGATAGCCATCGCGATGCTCGGTTTTAGGCGCCTTTGGCTTCTTGGGCTTGAACGGGCGAGTGTTGAGTTTGGTTTCCGGCACGGCATTTGCCGCTTCAAAACCTGGCACCACTTCGCGCTCAATCACTTGCTGAATTAAACGCTCGATATCTTGCAGTTGTTTAATTTCATCGGCGCTCACCAGTGATACCGCTTGACCGCTGGCACCGGCGCGACCGGTGCGGCCGATACGGTGTACGTAATCTTCTGGCACGTTGGGCAGGTCAAAGTTTACCACTTGTGGCAATTGATCGATGTCGATACCGCGCGCAGCAATGTCGGTGGCAACCAGCACTCGCACCTTGTTGGTTTTAAACTCGGCCAGCGCTTTGGTGCGCGCATTTTGACTTTTGTTGCCGTGAATAGCGGCAGAGTTTATGCCGGCATCTTCGAGCTGTTTGGCAATTTTATTGGCGCCATGTTTGGTGCGGGAAAACACCAGCACTTGATGCCAGTTGTGTTGCTTGACTAAATGAATCAGCAGTGCCGTTTTCTTGCCCTTATCCACCGGGCTGAGCCACTGCTTGACGGTTTCTACGGTGGTATTGCGCGGCGCTACGTCAATTTCGACTGGGTTGTGCACAAGGCCCTTGGCGAGGGTGCGAATTTCATCGGAAAAGGTGGCCGAAAATAACAGGTTTTGGCGGCGATCCGGCAGTAATTTTAAAATGCGCTTAATATCGTGAATAAAACCCATGTCGAGCATGCGGTCGGCTTCATCCAACACCAACATTTCTAAGTGGCTAAATTTCACCGCATTCTGACTGTAAAGGTCGAGCAGACGGCCGGGGGTGGCTACCAGCACATCCACGCCTTTGCGCAATTGCATCATCTGTGGATTGATACTCACGCCACCAAATACCACGGCTGAACGCAGGGGTAAATGCTTGCCATAGTTGGCCACGCTTTCGCCTACTTGGGCGGCGAGTTCGCGGGTAGGTGTTAACACCAGTACGCGCACGTGGTTGGCGGGCGCGCGGTTGCCCTTTATCAGGCGCTCTAATATCGGCAGGGTAAAGCCTGCGGTTTTACCGGTTCCGGTTTGGGCGGCTGCCATCACATCTTTGCCCGCGATAACGGCGGGAATGGCTTGGACTTGAATGGGTGAGGGTGTCTCGTAGCCTTGTTCGGCAACGGCCTCGAGAATGGGGGCTGAAAGGCCCAAATCGGCAAAACGCATGTTTATCTCTATCGATCAAAAATTAGCCAGCAGATCTGGCGGCGGTGCAGCTTACAGTAAGCGGAGGTTAAGTACCATGGTTCATGTTTGTCTGCGATCTTGTGTGCGATGCATAATGCGCCGTCAGAACCCTAAGGAGATGGGCATGAAATGGATAAGCGTGTGTGCTGTTGTGTTTTTGGTGGCGGCTTGTAGCGGTATCGACGTAAACACCAATGTAGGCCCTTATGAAAAAAAACCGCCAAGTCATGGGTGGTAAGAGAGTATGAAAAAGACGAAATCATGCGCTATAACGCCGACGCGCTTGGTTTGGTTGAGGCGTCTGAGTGTCAGGCCAAGCCCGGTGAAGCTAAGCCATCGAGCTATACCTTGATTAAAGAATTGAAAGTTAAGGCCATGAATAAGGGGGCTAATGGGCTTGTAGTAGAGCAATGCGCCACAGATCTAGTGCCCACTTGTACGGCCTATCTCATGTGCTGGGGTATGGCCTACAAGGTTCCGGTCACTCAATCCAGGCCTTAAAAGCCGATGTTTAGGGTTAAACCTGCCGTGCGCGGCGGCAGAAAAACGGCATCGAAGCCGGCCGGGGTGATGAAAGTGCCAGATGCGGTTTTTACCGCGCTGTCGGTGGCGTTTTTGATATAGGCCTCCACTGACCAGTTGTGCTCGCCCGCACTTGGCTCGGCCCGCAGGCTCAGGTCGAATTTAGCGTAGGCTTCCTGAATGGCGAGGTTGTCCACACCATCGGGTGCGCCCGGGTAAGTGTTGGCGGGCAGGCTATCGCGGTTGTAAATATCCAAATAATAGCGGTCGGACAAGGTGCCCACTAAGCGCGGTGTTAAGCGCAGCGCCTGCCAGCGCCACTGATATTCGTATAAAAAACTCAGCTTCCAGCGCGGTGCCCGCACCGGCCTGTTGCCCGACAGGTCGACCAAACTATTTTCGGCGGCATTCGGCTTGTTTGCGTAGGGGTTGAAGCGATCGCCGAATAGGGTGTCGGGGGTTTCGAAATTATCAAATTGTGCGTCCATTAAAGATCCCGCCAGCTGAACAAAATGGGCGGCATTGGGGGTCCAGCTCAGTTCAACTTCTAGGCCTTTAACCGTGGCTTCGGCGGCGTTGCGCACAATGGTACTGGTGATCACGTCGACAATGCCGTCGTCGTCGGTATCGAACTGGTCGCGGTCGGAAAACTGCAGGTTGGTGTACTCGGCGCGGTAAAGCGCCGCGTTAATGCGCAGGGTTTCTTGCAGCCATGAAGATTTTAAGCCGAGCTCGGTATTGATGACCTCTTCAGGCGCTGCCTCATTACCGCGATCCTGAATGTGGCCCGATTTAAAACCACTGGCAAGAGAGCCATAGACCATGACTTGGTCTTGCAGGTCGTGGTCTAGGCGCAGCAGGCCGCTGGTATTGGTCCAAGTGGCTTTGTAGTCATTCACTTGCCTGACCCAACAGGGTTGATCGCCAATACCTTGGTTGCTGCCTTGGTCGTGGGGCAAGCCTGCGTCGATTGCCGCTTGGGTCGCCGGGTCGGCATAAATTTGCTCGGGTTTGGGCGCGCCGGTACCGATGGAGCCTGGCTCCGTGTAGGGAAAGCCGGCTGTGCGCCGGCAGTTTAGGCTGCGTCCGTCTCGGTCGGATTTGGTGTCTTCGGTGTAGCGCGCACCGAGGGTGAGGCGGGTTTGAGTGCGCAGATCGTAGGTGCCCTGGGCATAAAGTGCTTGGGTTTCTACGCGCCGATCCGGTTGCACAAACAACGCCACGGCGGCGCCCGGGTCATCGCTGATGAAACTGGTGGTGTTGGTGGGGTCGCCGTTACCGTCGTCATTGGCGTGATCGATGGCGTAAACGATGGCGTTTTGCTCCTTCGATTGAAACGCCCCCAGCACCCAGCGCAACCTAGCGCGATCGCTATTTACCAGTTGTATTTCGTGGGATGAAAAATCGAAGGTAGAGCTGTCGGTGCGCCTTTGTTCGAAGTGACCACTGCGGCCCATATCTTGATCGAAGTTTTGTTCGCGGGTCATGCGTGCTCGGCCGAGCAAATAGCGCATCTGGTATTGGCCGATATCTACACTCAGGGTCGAACGCAGCGTATCGTTTTGCATGTTTAAATTAGAGGGCGTATCCCAAACCACTAGGCGCTTGCCCTTGTTGACCAGAAAGGGATCTAGCTCGGTGACACTGGTGCCCCTGTCTTGGTAGCGCTCGAGGCTAAGTTGCCAGTTCAGTGCCGGGTGAATTTGCCATTGGCTGGCTAGGCGCAGGGATTGCTGATCCTCGGTTTCTGGGCCGTCGGCATGTAGGAAGGTCGATTGCTTGTACGCACTTAGGCCGTCGCTACTCGTTGGGTACTGAGGCCCGAGACCGACATAATTTGGCGCCAATTCGGTATAAGCTGCATGCTTATCCGAGGCGCCGGCAAAGCGCAGAGCAAAGTTGTCGGTTAGGGCGGCGTTAAGGGTTAACTTCAGGGCTTGTTTTTGGTAGCTGCCAAGCCCGGCGCTAAAAAAGCCATAGCTATCGTTCAAGTCTGCTTTGCGAGTTTGAATGTTGATGCCACCGGAGGTTGCGTTGCGGCCAAACAGCGTACCCTGAGGGCCGCGCAAGACTTCCAGCATATCGACATCGTGTAGTAGTGAGGCCGCGCCCTGCGAGCGGGGCAAATAAATACCGTCGACGTGAAAGGCGACTGGGCCATCGGCGATCTCGGTGATATTGGTTTGACCTATGCCGCGCAATTGCACCAGTAATGCCGATTGTTCGCCGGTATTGGTCATCTCTAGGCCCGGCACCATAAAGCTAATATCGCGGATGTCTTTGGCCTGAAGTTGATCAATTTGGTTTTGATCCATAGCGGTTACTGCGATGGGCGTTTTTTGCAAGTCTGTTGCGCGTCTGAGCGAGGTCACAATCACTTCCTCCAGTATTCTCTCCGGTTGATTGGTTGAGCGGGGCTGCTTGATTGTTTGCGTCGGTGTGCTTCGAAACAGTGTGATGCCTTGCGGGTCGATGCGAAAACCCACGCCGCTGTTTACCAGCAGCAGGCGAAGGCCCTCGGACAGTTGGAATTGCCCTTTTAACGCTGGTGCATTGAATACAGAAAGTTGCGCCGGTGTTCCTAGCAAGTTTATTTGGGTAATTTGGGCAAACTGTAACAGTGATAGGTCGAGAGCTTGCTCGGGTAAATCAAATTGCCAAGATGGCACCGGGGCTTGGTTGGTATTGAGTGATTTTGTGTTGGCGTCGAGTGAGGTTGCCGTGGCGTTAGAGCCAAGAAAAAGTAGGCCGCAGGTTAAAACTGTTATCAATAGTTGCTGGCACCACTGGCTGAGTTTGCTAGTGGTGAAAGGGTATTGACCTACGGGGAGCCATTGACCTAGCGCCATCTTAGTAGCGGCTTGGCCTTATTATCAACATGCAATGTTTGCCCCAACCTGGCCTTATCGCCACGCCGAGAGGGTGTTGTGTTTCGCTCTGCACAAGTTTCTGACCTCTTGAATATAATGATTATTTTGAATCAGAGGGTGGCTCTTCGGCCATTGGTGAGCAAGACTAACCTAGCTGCCGGGCCGTGACTAGGTGGCGATGACTTTAAGCGCGGAAAAATTGAGTAATTCTAGGGCTTGTTAAATTTATGCCGATTTTTTTGAAATAAAGGAGCGGATTGGAATGGTTGCTGCGTCTTATTACTGGTTTTGTTTGACCTATAAAAGGCGGGGTCGCCGAGGGTCGCTAATAGGAGCAGTATGGTTTCTCCGCAGAAAATACCTTTTATAATGGCTGAACAGCCGGATAACGATGACTTTATTAAACATCTGTATGTGGCGCATAGAACTGAATTGTGCCGGTATCTCGTGCATAAGAATCGTCTCAATGCGGCGGAAGCTGAAGATATTACCCAATCGGCCTTTGCTAAATTCAGCGCCCTTGAACGGCCGCAAGATGTGGAAAACCCACGGGCGTTTTTATACAAAATAGCCAGCAACTTAGCGATTGATTTCCAGCGCCGCAATCAGGTGCAAGATAAATACCTGTTATTTTCTGCCGCCGATGAAGCCAGCGTGCCAGGGCCTGAGCAGGTAACCGAGGGAAGACAGCGGTTAGGTATTTTATCGCGCGCCCTTTGGGGTATGCCCAAGCGACGTCGACAACTGTTAATGATGAGCCGGTTTGACGGACTAACTTATGCTGAAATTGGCCGACAGCTTGGGCTGTCGGAATCGGTGGTGAGAAAGCACGTGAACAACGCACTGGCGGATTGTCACAAAGCGCTGTTCGCTCGCGATAATGCCGGTCAAACCCTTAAAGAAATAGTAAAGCAAGGTCGTACTTAACATGCAGTCAGCTCGATCGGAACATATGAATCATCAAGCCCGCGAATGGTTTGTCACCTTGCAATCAGGTAGCGTTAGCGCGGCGCAGCGGCAAGCCTTTGAACGCTGGTATGCGGTAGCAGAACATGCGCAGGCTTTTCGTGAATACGAATTAGTGTGGCAGAGCTTAGGTGCAATGCAGGGTGGTGCGGAGCTAGCGGCACTGCGTCAATCTGTTGCGCCTAAGCCTTGGGCGGCAAATTGGTTTGGCTGGCCGCAGTTCGGATTCTCTGCTGCAGTGGCCGCGGCTCTGTTGGTCGGTTTGGTTTTTATTCTAAATAGTCAGCCAGCCATTGATGTGCAGGAATACTCAACCGCCGTTGCCGGGCAAAAGACCGTTGTGTTGGCTGATGGTAGCGCCATCACCTTAGGTGCTAAAACTCACGTAAAAGTTTGGCAAAGCGCCAAGGAACGGCACGTGGATTTGGTGCAGGGCTTGGCCTTTTTTGACGTCGCAAAAGATCGAGCGCGGCCTTTTAATGTGGCGGCCGCCGGTGTCCATATTAAAGTAGTGGGTACCCAGTTTGATGTGTCTAATCAAGGTCCTGTAGTGCGCGTGGCCGTGCGCGAGGGCCAAGTAAATGTCGAGCAGATAAAGCGAGTACAGCAATCAGTTACCGCTAGCGCAGCTCGCTTTGAATTAAAACCCGGGCAAGCGGTAGAGCGCGTTGGCAACGGCGAGCTGCAAGCTATCGCTCCTGGTAGTGCGCAAGCCGCGGGGGATTGGCGCAATGGTCAATTGCTCTACCGCAATGCGCGCTTGGCCGATGTTGTTGCCGATGCCAATCGCTACTTCGAGGGTGAAATTGTTCTAGGAAGCCTTGCGCTGCAATCAACTCGTGTGACCTTAGCGTTACGTACCGATCAAGTAGATGTATTTCCAGAATTGTTGAGCCGCACCTTGCCTGTCGAAATACACAGGGATACAGATAACCGTACTGTTATTTTGTCTGCCCAAGATAAGTAAGATCTCTTCACTCATTGTTAAAGCGCTACCTAACGCCCTTTCTTGGGCGTTTTTTTATGTCAAAAAATCTATTCCTGTTGCAGGAGCGGATTTATCTATTGCTCCCGTCTTATTAGCAACACGCCAAAACGAGTCTGTTGGCGATGTTAAAGAAGCATCTCTAAAAATTAATAAGCGTTTCTTTAGGAGCAACAGAAAGCATGTACCCAAAAAAGCAATTATCCCGTGCCATATTCGCCGCCATCGCAGCTATGGCTGCCCCTTCACTTGTGAGTGCTCAATCAGCCGATGGCGCCGAGAGCGCAGCCGCCATTGAGGAGGTTGTGGTTCAAGGTATTCGCGGCAGTTGGCAGCGCGCCATGGATATCAAACGCGACAGCGCTGGTGTTGTCGACGCCATCTCCAATGAAGATATTGGTAAATTCCCCGATCAAAATTTGGCCGAATCGCTACAGCGTATTACCGGTGTTTCTATCGATCGCTCGGGTGGTGAGGGGCAGCTAATTACCGTGCGTGGCTTTGGCCCACAATTTAACACCGTATTGGTTAATGGCAGGCAGCTTGCTTCGGAAAATGAAACCCGTGCATTTAGTTTTGATACCGTTTCTTCAGACATGGTGAGCAGTATTGAAGTGCACAAGACCGCCAGCGCCGCCATGCAATCTGGTGGTATTGGTTCCACCGTCAATATTAAAACCGCGCGGCCTTTCGACTTGGGTGGCTTGCAGTTAGTCGGGACGGTAAAAGCGCTAGTTGATGAAAACAGCGATTCCACCTCGCCCGAATTCTCTTTGCTCGCCAGTAATACCTTTGCCGATGATAGTTTTGGCGTATTGGTTGCGCTGTCGCAAAAAGCGTCTGAAACACGATTGAATCAAGCGCAAACGGACGGTTGGTTAGAGAATGCAGGTATTCCCGACGCCGAGTTAAATGGCGGCGCCGGTTTTGACGGCAATGTATTTTCACCCCGTAACTACGACACCAAAGTCACCTTCGAAGATCGCAAGCGCACCAATGCTAATTTAGTGCTGCAATATGCACCGAGTGATAATGTCGAAATGACACTCGATGCGCTTTACTCTGATTTCGATATCGAGGCCGATGCAACCTCCTATGGCCATTGGTTTACCGGCCCGAATGTAGAGAACGCGGTGACGGATAGTAACGGCACGGTTATCGATTTGTATCAAGAAGAAGGCTTGGCCACTGATTTTCACGCCAAGCAATTTGACCGCCTAACCGAAACCATGTCTTTAGGTTTTGATGTGGACTGGCGCTTGAGCGATGCCATGAGTGTCAATGTTGATGCCTTTGTGTCCAGCGCTGAGCGCGAAGCAAACAACGGTGGCGGCAATCAATTGTCCTTGATCGGTTACGCTAACCGCGTGCGCTTTCAGTCTGATGGCAAAGTCTTGCCTTGGGTGAGTCAGTTCCAAGATCCTGCCAGCGATATTGCCGATGGCGATGGCATTTCACGCCCTGTGTCTGATTATCTGGACCCAGCCAATGGCCGCGCGCACGTGATGTTGCGCCGCGGTTGGCAGGTGGAAGATGACGTTCAGCAATTCAAAATTAATGGTTTGTGGAATGAAGGCAATAGCGAAGGTCTGATAGAAGCGCGCGTGGGTGTCATGGCGTCGAATGAAACCAAGGCACTAACGCGCTGGGACAACGAAGGTGTGGGCATTCACTGCACCTTTTGTGGCTACCCGAATAGCCCGGACGTACCGGATGAGTTTCAAACGATTTTCAATGCCGGCAGTGATTTCTTAGATAAGGTCAGCGGAAGTGGCCGCACGCCAACGGTTTGGTTGCAACATAATGGCGAGCAACAATTTGCCTATCTTGAGCAGATCAGCGGTGTGAGTTTCGATGCCGTGCGACGGGATAATTCCTTCGAGGTGGAAGAAAATACCTTGGCGGCATTCGTGGAGATGGACTTTGCCGGTGCTATTGCCGGTATGCGATTAAACACCACAGTCGGCGCCCGCTTAGAAAATACCGATGTTACTGTTAAGGGCACTGAATCGCCTATCGAGTCACTGGCAATCCTCGATCAAACAGAGATGGTGGCCTCCTATGGTGCGGCGAAAGCAATAAGTGCTGAAACCGACTATCTAGTGATATTGCCCAGTTTGAGTTCGAACTTGGAAATTAGTGAGTCGTTAGTTGGGCGCTTCGCCGTATCGCGTACCTTAACGCGTCCCACGCTCGATAGCATGGCGCCGGTAACCAATATTGTAACGACCCGTCAAGGCGGCAACTTAACAGCCTCCTCGGGCAACCCAGAACTAAAACCGTTCCTATCCGATAACTTGGACTTGTCGCTCGAGTGGTATTACGGTGACGCGAGTTATATCTCCGCCGGGTATTTCCTAAAGAACGTGGCAAATTTCATTACCAATGGCACCTCGGCGCAGACCTTTGTCACCAGCGATGGCAGCCTGCTCACCGATCCATCCACGGGTAACGATGTGAACGCGCCGGATGTTAACGACGCCGTTGCAGAGTTTACCGTCACCTTGCCCAGTAATGGTGAAGATGCATTGGTAGATGGCTTGGAGTTTGCGGTACAGCACACCTTTAGTGAAACTGGCTTTGGCGCGATATTTAACGCGACCTTAGTGAATAGCAACGCTGAGTTGAATGCCGCCGATATTACCCAAAAATTTGCGGTGACGGGCTTGAGTGACTCCATGAATATGGTGGGATTTTATGAAAATGGTCCCTTTCAAATTCGTTTGGCCTACAACTGGCGCGATAAATTTCTGCAATCTTTAACGCAGTCCAATGGCGACGGCGTTGTATTTGTCGATGAATATGGTCAATGGGATCTAAGCACCAGTTATGAGCTAGTGGAAAATGTCACATTGAGTTTAGAAGTTACTAACTTGACTGAAGAAGTTGTGCTCAAACATGGGCGATTCGAAAACCATTTCTTGCTGGCAGAAGATGCCGGACGTCGAATGGCGCTTGGATTAAGTGCGCGTTTTTAACCTGATGTGATGTCCTCTCGCTTTTGGGTCACCTAGGGTGACCCCTTTTTCGTTTCAGGAAGCTAGTCATGCAACAGCAGCATAATACTATTCATCATGTGGTCATCGTTGGCGGCGGAACGGCTGGTTGGCTAACCGCGGGGCGCATCGCTGCGCAATATCCCCAGGGTGCTGGTCGGCAGATCAAGGTTACCTTGGTGGAGTCGCCAGATATAAAGCCTATCGGCGTGGGTGAGGGTACTTGGCCGACGCTGCGCTCGACACTCATGAAACTAGGTATTTCAGAAACTGATTTTATTCGCCATTGTGATGCCACCTTTAAACAAGGTGCAAAGTTCTGTCAATGGCTAACAGGCACGCCTGATGATTATTATTATCACCCTCTCATGCTGCCCCAGGGTTTTGATAAAGTGGATATTGCCGCCGGTTGGCGAGCCATAGATCCTCAGCGATCTTTTTCCAATAGCGTATGTTTTCAAGAGCAGGTGTGTGAACAGGGCCTTGGGCCAAAATTAATTAGCACGGCGGAGTTCGGTTCGATTGCCAATTATGCCTATCACCTGGATGCAGGTAAGTTTTCCGAATTTCTACGTCAACATGTCACCGAAAAGTTGGGTGTGACGCATTTACTCGAAAATGTTGTGGGTGTGAACAGTGCGCAGAACGGTGATATTGAAAGCCTTATTACCGATAAAGCTGTGCTTGCTGGCGACCTTTTTGTGGACTGTACGGGTTTCTCGTCACTCTTGTTAGGTAAGCATTTCAAGGTGCCTTTTATCGATCACAGCGACGTGCTTTTCATCGATCAAGCGCTGGCAGTGCAATCGCCCTATGACAATATCGATGCCCCAATCGCCAGTCATACCATTTCCACCGCGCAGAAAGCCGGCTGGATTTGGGATATCGGTTTGCAAACGCGACGTGGTGTGGGTCATGTTTATTCGAGCCGTCACACCAGTAAACAATCGGCGGAAGATGCCCTGAGCCAATATCTGGGTAGCAGTAATCTCAATGTCAAACACATTCCCATTGCCTGCGGCCACCGCGAGGTGTTTTGGCAGAACAATTGCGTTGCTGTGGGTTTGGCGGCCGGTTTTCTCGAGCCCTTGGAGGCGTCGGCCTTAGTGTTGGTAGAGTTGTCGGCAACGATGCTCGCTGAACAGCTGCCGCACGATCGCCAAGCGGTTGATATTGTCGCCAAGCGTTTCAATAGCACCTTCAAATACCGCTGGGATCGCGTGATCGATTTTTTGAAGTTGCATTATATGCTGAGCCGACGTACCGATAGCGCCTTTTGGCTTGATAACAGGGCGCCAGAAACTATTCCAGAGCGTTTAAAGGAGCTGATACTGTTGTGGCGACACCGTGCGCCTGGAAACTATGATTTCGACAGTAACAATGAAGTGTTTCCGGCTGCCAGTTATCAATACGTGTTGTATGGCATGGGCTTTGTTGGTGCGCTGGATCAACAACATTTAGCGTCTAACACGTTGGATCTTGCACGCCAAATGATGGCGCAGAACCAGCGCGCGACCCAAAAAGCCATCCAGCTACTACCCAAACATAGAGACTTGATTGAGAAAATAAAAATGTATGGCCTCGCTGCCGTTTAGACATTTTCCGTGGTAAACAGATTAAATAGCTCAATAATAAAATGATAGATAAGCGAGTAAATTATGACAACATTCACCGTATTGGATGATAAAAAACATCAACAGTTAAGGCTTGATTTGAGTAAAGCTGCATTGGCGATGAAAAATCAACCGCTGGTACCCGTTGTGGTTAGCGAGTTTTTAAAGTTAGTGGTTCATTTTCCCATTGTTATTGTCAAGCAAGCTGATACTGGCCACTTTGGTTGTAGTGTGCTCATGGGCTTGGGTAGGGGCGAAAATCTCTTTTTAAATGATGCGCAATGGCAAGGCTTGTATTGGCCTGCAAATATTCGTCGACAACCTTTTCATGTTGGACAAGAGGATGACAATTGGTTGGTTTGTTTTAATGCCGATCATCAAGCGCTGGGTACCGAAAAAGGTGAGTTACTGTTTAATCAGGGGCGTGATAGCCAATGCCTCGGTCAAGCAAAGTCTGCCCTGGCCGAATTGGTTAATGGCGAGGCGTTAACCCGAGGGTTTTTGCAGCGGCTTGAGGCACTCGCTTTGCTTTCGCCTTTACAGCTCGAGATTGCGGATGCGGAAAATAAACCGTACAAGCTTTCTGGCTTGTACGGTATTGATGAACGGAAATTAAATCAGCTTGCCAGCGAACAATTGATGGCACTTCAGCGGGCAGGGGATTTATCGTTAATTTACACACTGTTAGCCTCTCACGGCCAGATTTATGCCTTGGTGCAGCGCAAACAACAGCTGCAATCTGCTGAGGTCGCTTAGTGTTCGACAGCGCAGCGCCAGTCTTGAATGCGAGCCTTCGTGCCAAGTGCACGGCTGTTGGTCGGGAACTTACTCCGGTTATGGTGATTGACGATTGTTTGGCTGACCCGGGTAGCTTAGTTGAGTTTGCGGCGTTAACTAAACGAAATGTCGAGCACCAGATTGAAACCTTGCACCCGGTATTCAAAAAAGAGAGTGGAAGTTTTTACCCTGGTCGTCGCTGCCCACTACCAGAATCTTTTGGACTGGTCTTATTGCAACAGCTTGCGCCCCTGCTGTGCAATGGTTTTGCACGGGGCCGCGACGTTCAGTTTGAACCGTTGGTCGCCAATTTGTCGCTTGCCGATGTAAAAAGAGAACACTTGCGGCCGATTCAATCTTTACCGCATTTTGATGATGTTCGTAGCGATCAATTAGCGCTGGTGTTGTATTTGTTTAACGGCGATTTAGGCGGAACAGGTTTTTATCGCCATATCAGTACCGGTTTCGAACGAATCACGCGGCCAAGGTTGGCCGAGTACGCGCCCAAGCTTAAGGCCGAAGCTATGGCTCATCGGGAAATTTTAGGTCGCTATATGGGCCGTGAAAATGCACTGTTCGCGCCTACGAACTATGTCGAGCCGGCATTTAATCGCGCCGTTATTTACCCCAGCAATTGTTTGCACTCGGGGGTTTTGAATAACGCGGTGGATTATTCACTGTGTGCCAACGGTGGCCGACTGACGGCCAATATGCTCATTCTCTGTAACGAGGTTTAAGGTTTTATGTCCGATTTTTCAACGCCGATAGTGTCGTCGCCAATGCCCGATGTCGGGTCTGCAGCGCTGCCTATGCCCATGGGGCAATTGATTAAAAATACGTTGGTTGTCGCTTTAGCCGGCTTGTTATTCGGTTACGACACGGGCGTGATTAGCGGTAGCCAAATGTACTTTACCGAGTATTTTAGGTTTACGCCGGCTGAGCAGGGCTGGGCGGTGGGCAGTGCGCTCTACGGTTGCCTAGTGGGAGCATTGGCGGCTGGTTTCTGCACTAAGCAATGGGGGCGAAAACTAACTTTGTTGGCCTCGGCGCTGTTGTTTGTTATTTCGGCCTACGGTTCTGGCGCTGCCGATAGTTTAACGGCGCTCGCGCTGTTTCGCTGGGTAGGTGGATTGGGTGTTGGCATGGCCTCGATGGCGGCGCCCATGTATATCGCCGAAATATCGCCGGCGCATTTGCGTGGTCGCATGGTGTCTTTATACCAATTGGCTGTGGTGATTGGCTTTTTTGTGGTTTTTTTGGCTAGCTATTTTATTGGCGGCGGGCAAACGGCCGATCTCAGTGTGCAGCAGCTTGAAACACTTCATCGCTACAATATTGATAGCGGTTGGCGCTGGATGTTGTGGTCTGAGCTTCCTATAGCGGCAGCGTTTTTTCTGTTGTTGTTTTCGGTACCGGAAAGCCCCCGTTGGTTGGTGATGGCGGGGCGCCGGACAGCGGCAAAAGACGGTTTGCACAAACTCTGTGGCAACGAGGTGCTCGCGGCGCGAGAACTTTTAGCGATTGAAGCCGATGTGGCCAAGTCAGTGGCGCTAAGTTGGCGCCAACTCTTCAGCTTGTGTTGGCACAAGGGTCCTCTGCGCTATGCCTTGATTGTGGGTGTGCTCCTGTCCATCTTTCAGCAAGTGACAGGCATCAATGCCATTTTATATTACGGCGCTGAAATCTTTAGCAATGCATTGGGCTATGGCGCTGAAGATGCGTTGAAGCAACAGTTGTGGCTGGGAGGGGTAAATTTAATTTTCACCTTTGTTGCCATTTTTACCGTTGATCGCTTGGGCCGGAAACCGCTGTTGATGTTGGGCGCACTTGGCATGATGTTAGGTTTATTGCTATTGGCGGCGACCTTGATGGCTGAGCGAGTGGGCGTTATGTCACTGGTGGGTGTATTGACCTTTATTGGTGCCTTTGCTGTATCTATGGGCCCAGTGGTATGGGTGATGCTGTCGGAGATATTTCCCAATGCTGTGCGGGCACAGTGTTTGTCTATCGCCGTGGCGGCGCAATGGTTATTTAATGCCTTTGTCGCCCACAGTTTCCCCTTAATAAACGAGCACGCCGTCAATAGCACTGTCTTCAGTGGCGCTTTACCCTACTTACTGTTTGCGTTTTTCTGCCTATTGAGTCTGCTATTTGTTTGGCGTTGGGTGCCCGAGACCAAGGGCCGAAGCCTCGAGCAAATGGCGACTCTATGGCTGCCAAAACCTTAGTTCCTGCCAGTGTTAACAGATGATTTGCCCTCATCTGCGCTAGAAAGCAGCTGTTGCTCATGCCCCCGGGGAATTTCCTGTAGAATAGTGCGTCAGCTATCTACAGTCCTCGGGGGCATCTTTTGTCTAACGCACCATCTTTGTCATTTGATTCACTACCTTTAGCGCCCGCATTGCTAAGTAATTTAGCCGATATAGGCTATAGCCAGCTGACCGAGATTCAGGCGGCGGCGCTGCCGCCCATTATTGAGGGCCGAGATGTCATCGCCCAAGCGAAAACCGGTTCAGGTAAGACCGCCGCCTTCGGCTTGGGCGTGTTGCATAAATTGCAGGTAGAGCGTTTTCGCGTACAAACCTTGGTGATGTGCCCAACTCGCGAGTTAGCCGATCAAGTGGCGCGCGAACTGAGAAAACTCGCGCGGGCCATTCACAACATTAAAATTCTGACCCTCTGTGGCGGCATGCCCTTTGGCCCGCAATTGGGTTCATTGGAGCACGGCGCTCATATTATTGTGGGTACACCAGGGCGTATTGAGGAGCATGTGCGCAAGGGCACTCTGGTATTGGAGCATGTGGACACCTTGGTGCTCGATGAAGCCGATCGCATGCTGGACATGGGCTTTCAAGCCAGCCTAGATGCTATCGTCGAGCAGGTGCCGCGCGCGCGCCAAACACTGTTGTTTTCAGCCACCTTTCCCGATGCTATCGAAGCCTTGACCGCGCGGGTGATGCAAAGCCCTTTGCTGGTTAAAGTGGAGGCTAAGCATGAAGCCTCGAGCATTAAGCAGCATTTTTATCGCGTTGCTCATAACGATCAGCGCTTGGCGGCGGTGGCGCAGGTGATTTTACATTTTGGCCCGGAATCGGCCGTGGTGTTTTGCAATACCAAACGCGAAACGGAGGAAATTGCCGAGTATTTGCGCAATGAAGGTATGCAGGCGCTTGCCATTCATGGCGATCTCGAGCAAAAGCAGCGCGACCAAGTATTGGTGTGTTTTTCTAATAAGAGTGCGAGTGTATTGGTGGCGACTGATGTGGCGGCGCGCGGGTTAGATATCGAAGCCTTGGATTTGGTCATCAACTACCATTTGTCGCGCGATAGCGAAGTGCATGTGCATCGCATCGGTCGCACGGGCCGTGCCGGTGCCAGTGGTGTTGCCGTTAGTTTGTTAAGCGATAGAGAAGATTTTAAATTGGAGAAAATCGCGGAACTGGTGGGCGAATTGCCGGCGATTGAAACTCTGCCCGAGGCTAGGCGCGCCTATCTGCCGGAACCGGCAATGGTGACGTTGCAAATTGACGGTGGCAAGAAGCAAAAGCTGCGCCCCGGCGATATTGTTGGCGCGCTCACCCGCAATGATCAACTGGCGTTTGAAGATATTGGTAAAATTCAAGTCTATGATCAATGGGCTTACGTAGCCGTGGCGCGCAATGAGTGGAAAAAAGCCTTGACTCAGTTGGAGCAAGGTAAGCTGAAAGGCCGTTCGTTTCGCGTGCGCCGTATTAAAGTGTAAGTCGTAGGTTTGAAGGTATTTATTTGGTTGCGTTTAATTCCCTAACCAATATCGGTAGCGGTGTGGGTTTGGGATTTTTTTGCGAGGATAGGTGTTGCGCGGAAAATTGCTTAATGGCCAACAATCTGTCTTCTGTCAAGGGGTGGGTGCTAAACCACTCGAAGGGTTCCTCGCCGTCGCGCGATTCTCGCAATAGTTTGAAGAGTGTGTCTGCACCATAGAGGTGGCCGTAGTGAGCCATTAAGGTGTGCAGTGCTTCTTGGTCGGCATCCATTTCAGCGCTGCGGCTAAAGTTTAACTGCGTTAAGAGATTGACTTGGCCAACTAAGTTTTGCGCTAACACACCATCACCTGCACCCAAGATACTGGCGGCGGCGATGGCGAGCGTTAAGCCCCTGCCGAGCGCTACCATTGGGTCCCGGTGGGATACGTGGGCAATTTCGTGCGCCATTACCATGGCTAAGGTATTTTCATTGGGCATTTTTTCCAGCAGCGCTCGGGTAAAAAACAAGTGCCCACCGAGTGTGGCGAAGGCATTCACTTGATCACTGTCGATGTAATGAACCACCACAGGGTAGGGCGCCTTGCGGCTGGCAATGAGTTGGTCGGCCAATGATTGCAAATAGCTTTCCATGGCTTGCTTATGGGTTTTATCCAACGTGTGGGCATCGCTCTCGAAGGCTTTATTGATATCCCACTGTTCAATATTTTTGGTGAGGTTTTGCTCGACGGAAAATGGCACGTAGCGCACAGCATACTGTGCGGCGTAGGCGAGCAGTAAAATTATCACCAATATAATCAAGCCAACCCCCAGCACCATAGCGGCAAATTCCTTTAACGGATGCTCGCTACTGACGTTGATACCCTCGGGTATTTGCGGGTTGGAATACTCGGTCATTATCGTCTTGGCCCTATTGTATTGATCCTAAAAGCGGTTAAACACAGACAGCGAGTGATTAGCCGTTGGGTACTAGCGCCGTGCCATAGGCATAAACTTCCACCGAGCCAATTTGTTGTTGCTGGCCTTGGTAGATAGATGCCGTTTCAAGTTTTACGTTGATGACTTGGGTGGCGCCCAAGTCTTGGGCCTGTTGTTTCATACGTAAAATGGCCTCGCGCCTAGCTCGCTCTAACAGTGATTCATAGGCGGTGACTCGGCCACCCAATAGGTTGCGCAAAGCGGCGGCGATACGTTTGAAATAGTCGATGGAAACAACCACGTTGCCACCTACAAGCTGAGTGCTGGATGGGCCAAAGCCGACAGGTGGTAGACGCATGCTAAATAGTAGAACATGCTTCAGCTCCGCTTCCCGCTCGATGATAGAGGCAAAATGCTTTTTTTCTGCGGCGCGGCCAAAAAAATACCCGAGCAATAGCAGCAACAAAAAGACAATAAGTTGTTCCATGATTTACTCCATAAATACCGCAGTACCATAGGCAAATAATTCTGCGGCGCCGGCGGCAACAGAGGAAGTAGAGAAGCGAACATTGATCACGGCGTTGGCACCAACCGCTTCAGCCTGTTGCACCATGCGCGACACGGCTTCTTCACGGGCTTCGGTGAGCAGTTCGGTATAGCCTTTTAGTTCGCCGCCAAAAATATTTTTCAAGCCCGCCATGATATCGCGGCCAGCGTGTTTGGCGCGCACGGTATTGCCTTGCACCATACCTAAGTGTTTGGTGATGCGCTTGCCTGGTATAACTTCAATGTTGCTGATTAACATGGTGAGTCCTTTTTATTAGGTCGTTGTTTACGAAAGATTGATATTAAAAAGTTGCCCGATTGCAGCAGTGGCAGCCATGGCAAAGCAACCCCAGAACAGGACTCGTGTGACTGCACGCAAAGGCTTGGCACCGCCACTTTTTGCTGCCAACCAACCCAGTAGTGCCAAGGCGGTGAGAGACGCGAGGGCTAGCCAGACCATCACTTCTTTTGGTGCGGCCCATACCGTTACTAGTGGCAGTGCACTGCCGGCGCTAAATGCGAGGGCCGATGACCAAGCCGCTTGCAAGGGGTTGGTGTCGGTAATATGGGAGATGCCGAGCTCGTCGCGCGCGTGTGCTTCTAAGGCATTGTGTGCCATCAATTGTTCGGCTACGGTTTGAGCTAGCTCGGGGGCAAGGCCGCGCTCTTGGTAGATTTCAGCGAGTTCGAGTAATTCTGTGTCGCGATGTTCTTTCAACGATAGTTTTTCCCGTGCGAGGTCGGCTTTTTCGGTGTCGGCTTGCGAACTCACCGATACATATTCCCCCGCCGCCATGGAAAGCGCGCCAGCCACCGTAGCGGCTATGCCCGTTATCACGAGGGTTTGGGAATTAGCGCCTGCGGCGGCAACGCCGATTAATAAGCTCGCCGTTGACACGATGCCGTCGTTGGCACCCAGCACGGCGGCGCGAAGCCAGTTGGCGCGATGGATGAAGTGGTGCTCTGGTAGTGGCATGCAATAGGCTCTAACAATTGAGCCGGTAGTTTACAGGAAAAGCAACGCTTGTTGCTTTTCCTGATCCCCCTAAACGCGCCGTTAGCGAGTCGCTAATTGTTGCGCTATCCAGCGGTCAATTTTTGCTTCGAGAATGGCCAGTGGCATAGCGCCGTCGATGAGAATTTGCCGGTGGAAGGCTTTGATATCGAATCTGTCGCCCAGCTTTTCCTGTGCGCGGGCCCGCAGCTCCAACAATTTGAGCTGACCGATTTTGTAAGATAGTGCTTGCCCGTGATAGGCAATGTAGCGTTCCACCTCGGCGACGATATCCGTATCGGATAAGGCCAAATTATCTTGCATAAAGGCGATAGCTTGCTCGCGGCTCCAACCCTGGGCGTGCATGCCGGTATCGACCACTAAGCGACAGGCGCGCCACATGTCTGCGGTTAGTGCGCCGAAGTATTGGTAGGGGTCGGTATAAAGGCCAAGATCCTTGCCTAGGCTCTCGGTGTATAAACCCCAGCCTTCAACATAGGCGTTGGGGCCATCGAAGCGGCGAAAATCCGGTAGCTGTGTTTGCTCTTGCGCCAGCGCTATTTGAAAGTGATGACCGGGCGCTGCCTCGTGAATGGATAGCATTTCGCGCATGTAGGTGGGGCGCGCCGGCAGGTCGTAGGTGTTGACATAAAAAATACCAGGGCGACTGCCATCGGGTGCCGGTGAGTTGTACTCGGCAGCGGCCTGCGACGCGGCGCGGAAGGCTTCAATAGGTTTGATCACGTAGGGCGCCTTCGGTGCTATATCAAACAGCTTGGGTAAGGCGGCATCAATTTTTACGCGCAGTGCTTCATAGGCCGCTAAAATTTCGGTTTCTGAAGTCGGCTGAAATTGTGGGTCTGTTTTTAGAAAGTGAAAGAAATCTTTTAATGAGCCCTGAAACTTCAGGGTTTGCATCACCGCTTCCATTTCCGCGCGGATGCGCGCCACTTCGGCCACACCGAGTTGATGAATTTGATCGGTGCTGAGATCAGTGGTGGTGTGGTATTTGGCCCGTGCTTGATACCAAGCCTGGCCGCCGGGCACTTGCCCCAAACCCACGGTTGCGCGCGCGCCGGCCAGATAATCGCCGGCAACGAAATCGTGCAGCTTTCGATAGGCGGGGGTGATTTGCTCGGCGATGGCGGTTTCGTAGGCCTTGGTCAGGCGCGCTTTGTCTTCGGCACTGAATTCGGCGGGTAGGTTGGTAATGGGTTTGTAGAACAAACTCTCTTGTGGGGTTTCAACCAACATGGCAGCCAGTTGCGGGATCATGCGCTCGACAACAATGCGAGGTTGTACCACGCCTTTTTCCATTCCTTCGCGCATGCGGGCAATGGCCGTGTCTACCCAGGCTGTGAAGCCGGCGACTCTTTGCAGCCAGATATCATAGTCGGCCGGGGTGTTGAAGGGCTGTGCGGAGGCGCCCGAGCCGAGTTTAGCGACAGTACTGTGAAAGCTGTAGAACTGGCTGATGGGCAGATAGGTGGCCAGCTTGGCGAAGCCCCGTTGGTAGTCATTTAGTGCCAGCTTGCGGTCGTAGCTGAATATGTCATAGCTGAGCTGGTCTTGTTCGGAGAGCTGGGCGCGATCCAGCTGCTCCAGGGCCGATAGGGTGCGTGCCTCCAGTGCTTCAGAGCGCTTGAGGTAGTCGTTACTCAAGTAGTCGCCCAAGATGTGGTTATAACGTGGGTCGCTCTGGTAGGTCGCCGCCAGGGGGTTGAGCTCGAAGTTGGCCTCTTGGTAAGCGTGGAATATTTGCTGTAATTCCGCTCCAGGGTTGGCGCTGGGCGCCGGTTGCGCGGCGGTGGGCGCTTTATCGCAGCCGGCCAGTAGCAGCAGGCTAAATAGGGCAATGAGTAATTGCTTGGGCAATGAAGGGCGCATAGGGTTAAGCCTCTCGGTGGAATGGGGTTTGGTTATAGGACGTGTGGGGTCGCCTTGTCCCCATGTCTGTCCTATCGGCTCCCCATTTTCACTGAAAACCGCTATCATACCCACCCCGTGCGACGCCCGTCGCCCACCCATCACGCAAGACACAAGGCAAACAACAGCATGAGCATTAAGTCAGATAAGTGGATGCGCCGCATGGCCGCAGAACAGGGCATGATTGAACCTTTTGAGCCCGGTCAAGTTCGCCACTCGGCCGACGGTAATCGCATCGTTTCCTACGGCACCTCGTCTTACGGCTACGACGTGCGTTGCGCCAACGAGTTTAAAATTTTTACCAATGTGCATTCGACTATCGTCGACCCAAAGAATTTCGATGAAAATAGTTTTGTCGATATCACCAGCGACGTGTGTATTATTCCGCCAAATTCATTCGCTCTGGCGCGCACCGTGGAGTACTTCCGCATCCCGCGTAACGTGTTGACGGTGTGCTTGGGTAAATCTACTTATGCACGCTGCGGCATTATTGTTAACGTCACACCGCTCGAGCCCGAATGGGAAGGCCATGTAACCCTCGAATTTTCCAACACCACACCACTGCCGGCAAAAATTTACGCCAACGAAGGCGTGGCGCAGATGTTGTTCTTTGAATCCGACGAAGTGTGCGAAACCTCTTATAAGGATCGCGGTGGTAAATACCAGGGTCAGCGCGGCGTGACACTGCCGAAGACTTGATAAAAGGACATCAGGAAAAGGAGTTTACAGTTTACAGGAAAGATAACATCAACAGCTCGCATCGTTTGTACGCTTTTGCTTGTCCTGTAAACCGTAAGCTCCTTTTCCTGTTTGCTGCTCTCAATCCAAATTTTTCTTAAAGCGCAGCGACGCCAGAATTACCCCCGCCACCGTAAAGCCTAATAACCAAGCTGTATCACGCCATAAGTCTAGTAAATCGCCGCCGCGCAGCACAATGCCGCGTATCATGCGCATGAAATGAGTGGCTGGTAGGGCTTCGGCTATCCACTGGGCGGCCACCGGCATGGCTTCGTAGGGGAACATAAAGCCCGATAATAATATAGACGGAAGCAAGACAAACACCGTGAGCTGCATGGCTTGCAATTGAGTGTTGGCGATTGTGGATATCAATAGGCCGAGGGTTAGGCTTGCGCAAATAAATACCAGAGTACCTAAAGCAATTTGTAATATTGAGCCGTTAATGGGCACCTGAAATATTGCGTGGCCCAAGCCTAAAATAATCGCCACTTGTATAAAACCTACCAAGATATAGGGCAATATTTTAGCCACCATCAGTTCCAGTGGTTTCACTGGGGTGGTGATGAGTAATTCTAAATTACCCCGCTCGCGCTCGCGCACAATGGCGGCAGAGGTGAAGAGAATCATGGTCATGGTGAGAATAATGCCCAATAAGCCGGGCACAATATTGACCGCAGAGCGACGCTCGGGATTAAAGTACAAGGCCACTTCAAAATTTGGTTTCGATTTAATGGCCTGATTTTTGGGGGATGGCAGCGGCATGTTGCGCAGTTGCAACAAAGCGCTACTGACCATGGTGTCTGAGCCGTCTACTAGCCATTGACCGACGACTTGTTTATGGGCAATGCGATGGGCTAAATCACCTGGTAAAATCAATACCGCTCGCACTCGCCCTTCTGTAATAGCCTGCTCAGCCTGTTGCACTGAGCTGTAAAAATCGACGACCTCGACCACTTCAGTGGCTTTAATATCCTCAACAATAATGCGGCCAATGGTCGAATTGCTTTGATCGACAATGGCCACTGGGATTTCTCGGACGTCGGTGTTAATAGCGTAGCCAAAAAGTAAAAGCTGGATAAGTGGAATCATGACCACCATGCCAAAGGTGATGCGATCGCGCAGTAATTGCTTGGCTTCTTTTTGTGCTATGGCGAATATTCGGCGTAAAAACATCAGTCTCCCGCGCCTCGCGTAGCCATCACGAAAACATCTTCTAGGTTAGGCCTAACCGTGTTTAATTGTGCGTGGGTTTCGGGCGGAAGAAATTGCTTTAACCACTGCTCGGGTTCTGCGATGGACTGATCGACCAGTACGCGTAAGCGCAAGCCTAGTTGTGCTGCTGATTTAACTGCGGGGTTCGCTACTAGCTGAGACTTCAATGCGCGTAGGTTGGAAGCTTCGATTTCAATGGGGGTGACGCCCATGTTTTGCATGAGTGTTTCGGGGCGCCCCGCGGTTTTTAATTTGCCGCGCTCGAGAATAGCGAGTTGGTGGCAGCGCTCTGCCTCGTCCATGTAGTGGGTTGATACCAGTATGGTGGTTTTCGCTTCGCACAAATCGAACAGTTTTTCCCAAAAGGCGCGACGGTTTTCCGGGTCGACGGCCGAGGTGGGTTCGTCGAGAAACAGGAGTTCGGGTTCGTGTACCGTGGCGGCCGCCAGGGCTAGGCGCTGTTTTTGGCCGCCGCTCATGCTGCCGGCGCGCTGCTTTGCCTGTGCTTCTAAATCGTATTCGTTGAGCAAAGCTTCAACCCGGTGGCGCGCTGCGGCGCGGCTGAGGCCGTAGATGGCAGCCATGAAATCTAAGTTTTCTATGACGCTGAGATCGTCATAAAGGGAAAATTTTTGTGTCATGTAGCCGATGCGTTGACGCAGCGCCTCACTCTCTTTTGGTATATCTAAACCGAGTACTTTAATTGCGCCGCTACTGGGGGCGAGTAGGCCGGTGAGCATTCTAATAGCAGTGGATTTGCCGCAACCGTTGGGACCTAAAAAACCGTAAATGGTGCCTTGCTGTATGTGTAAATCCACTTGATTGACAGCAATCAACTCGCCGAAGTGACGACTCATGGCTTGGGTTTCTATGACATTGGGCTTTGCGTTTGTGGCGGCACTCATCAGTTAATGACTCAACTCGACGCTAACCGGTAAACCGGTTGGCAGCGGCCTGTCAGTGTCAATCAGATCAAATTCAGCGAGGTACATCAGCCTCGCTCTATCGGTTTCATTGAGCGCGTAATAGGGTGTAAAAGATGGCTCGGTGGCAATCCAGCGCAACTTTCCGGTGAGCGATTCTTCTATGCCGTCGATTCGCACGGGCCTTTTATCACCTATTACTAAATTGGCGCGATAGGGTTCCGGAATATAAACGCGGGCAAAGGGCGCGTTGTCGGCTTGTATCGCCGCTAAAATCGCACCCGTGTTGACCCGCTCGCCGAGGTTGTAGGGCAGGCTATCGAGAATGCCGCTGCGGGTAGCGACGACCGTTAGATCATTTAGAATTTGCTGTTGCAGTTGTAACTCGGCCTTGGTGGCGGCGAGTGCGGCTTGGGCCTGCACAATATCTTCATGGCGCACGCCTTTTATAAGCTTGTTCAATTGCTCTATGCTGCTGTTGAGCATGGCTTCGGTTTCGTCTTTACGGGCTTTTGCGGTGTCCCGAGCGGCAACGCTGACCAGCTTTTCAACCACGAGTTTATCGAGCCTGTGAAAATTGGTGCGCGCCTCTTCGAAGGCTGATGTCGTGCGTTCGACATCCGCTTGGGCCGAGGCGATGTCCTCAGGCCTTTCGCCATTGGTGAGTTTTAATAGGTAGGCTTCTGCACGCGCCTGCTCGGCTTGCGCTCGGGCGACCATAGCGGTTTGACGTTTGGCATCGAGTTTCACCAGCACTTCACCGGCGTTGATGAATTGGCCTTCTTTCGACGTCAACTCAACAATAATTTCATTTGCGGTGGCGGTGAGCAGCACCCTGTCTCTTTCCAGCGTACCGAGGGCCGAGGGCGTTTTTGCGCTGCAGCCTATCAGTGCGAGCAAGAATAGCGGCCAAATCAGTTTTAGGGACATGGGTTTTAGCGTCCTGAGTTCTTGTGCCTGTATACTATGTCAAATGCCAACCTCCGTTCTAGTGTTCCAGATCATGCACTTGAGCGATACCACTTGTTAAAAGCCGCTGATGATTTTCCATTTGTAGCTGCCAGGATGCTCAATGATACCGTTAAGTTTTATGCAAAAATTGGAGCTCGAAGTCGAGATTAGTTTCACCCTTGCGCAGGGCAATGGCGGTCAGAATGTTAATAAAGTAGCCACGGCCGTGCAGTTGCGTTTTGATGTGGTTAACTCCGCCTTATTGTCGGAGCATGCGCGCGCAACAATTTTAGCCAGTGGTGATTCGCGTCTAACTAAGGAAGGCGTGTTGGTATTGCGTGCGCAAGAGTTTAGAACCCAAGTGAAGAATAAGGTGGCGGCATTAGAGCGTTTAAAAGAGCTGATCGACAGTGCGAGTGAAGTTCGGAAAAAACGTCGGCCTACTCGCCCCAGCCGCGGAGCAAAAGAGCGGCGTTTAAAGCAAAAAACCGTTCGCGCGACCATTAAGCAGGGTCGCGGAAAGGTAGAGTTTTAAGTGCGCCGTTAGTTTTGCGCGTAGACGGGTTCGGAATCCGTCCAGTCGTAACCTTTTGAGCGAATATACTGTAACAGGCGAGCGGTTTTTGCTCTTTGCCTTTCGCCAGAAAAACGCTCGTGCAAATGGTTTTCCATCAGCGCCAAAAAGTCTTCACGTTTTACCTTGAGCAAATGCATGTGGTCGCCAGCCTCCATATACACGGCCTCTTGCTCGGATAATGCATCGTCCCAAATCACACGCAAGCCGTAGGCTTGGCCCAAAATGGGGATGGCGCCCGGCGCGCAATCTTCAAATAGCACTTCGAGTTCATCTTCGCCGGCAAGTTCGAGATGGCGGTCAAAAATTAAATTTAAGGTGTGACGCTTAACTTTGTAGCTGGCGGGTAAAACGGCGACTGTGTAGTACATATCTTCGTCGCGAAACACCACCGCCTTGGCAAGCTGGTTGGTGGGTATCTGCGCGCTGATGGCAGTGTTGACACTACCTTCAGCATACTGATGAGGAACTAACTCAAAAGGTACCTTTTTCTGCGTCAAAAAACGCGCAAGATTGCTGGCAACTCCCATAAAACGCCTCCAAATACCGATCATAGTGGCTAACTGGGTATTCGCTACTGGAGCTTAAAGACACCGCGCCAGCAGGTCCTACACATGTCGCTCCCAGTATTATCAAAAGATAACAAGCTGTGGAAGCTATTTTTAGTATAAGACGTATCTGTGACGAAATAATGTCAAGGTGTTATAGCTTTGCGGTTTTTTATGCTTAGGCAGATTGTCGTTCTGTTGTTGAGGCAAACAAAAAGGGCGCCGCAGCCACTACTGTCCCACAAAAACGACGCGATCATCGTTAGTCTTTAAGCCTCACAATAGATGCGACATCTGGGCGTATATTTGGACATGAGTTTGGTACCCGCGCTAGCGACACGACGTGAATACATCCGTGTAGTCTCAACACCCGCATCCATGCGGGTGACGGTCGCTAGTACGGGCACCAAACTCTCCCGCAATATAACTATGGGACAGCAGTGCGCCGCAGCGCCCTTTTCACGACTAGGTTCGAGCAGCGCTTATTTTTTTAAGCGTTGTTCGGTGAGGTCTAGTGCTTTACGCGCCTTTTCTGCCATTTCGTCAATTTGTGCGTTGGTCATGGTTAATGGTGGCGCGAAGATCATGGTGTCGCCAACCGCGCGCATAACCAAGCCGCTTTCGATACAGGCGGCGCGGCAAATGGCACCAGCGCTGCTGTTATCGTCAAAGCGTGTACGCTTGGCTTTGTCGCCAACTAATTCAATGGCGCCGACAAAACCAACACCGCGCACTTCGCCCACAATGGGGTGATCTGCTAGGGCGCCGAGTTTTTGCTGCAGGTAAGCGCCTTTGGTGTCGCGTACTTGCTCCAAAATTTTATCGCGTTGCAAAATTTTGATGGTGGCGAGGGCTGCGGCGCAAGACGCCGGGTGGCCCGAGTAGGTAAAGCCGTGGGCGAATTCGCCGCCCTGGCTCTTCAGCACACCGGCAACGCGATCGCCAACCATAACGCCGCCTAAGGGCTGGTAGCCGTTGGTCACGCCTTTGGCGAAGGGCATAAGGTCTGACTGCACATTGAAGTAGTCGGCGCCGAACCAGTGGCCGGTGCGACCAAAGCCACAAATCACTTCATCGGTAATCAACAGAATGCCGTATTCGTCGCAAATGCGCTTCACTTCGGGCCAGTAGGTGGACGGTGGCACAATCACGCCGCCAGCACCTTGAATGGGCTCGGCGATGAAGGCGGCCACCTTATTGGCGCCCAGCTCTTTGATCTTGGCTTCGATAGAGCGCGCGGCTTTAAGACCGAACTCCTCTGGGCTCATATCGCCGCCTTCGCCGAACCAATAAGGCTGGTCTACGTGATGCACGTAGGGTAAACGGGTAAATTGGCCGTGCATGCCGCCCATGCCGCCGAGGCTGGCACCGCCGATGGTGGAGCCGTGGTAAGCGTTGTTGCGGCTAATGAAGATTTTGCGCTCTGGTTGACCGAGTAGATCCCAGTAGCGGTGCACCATGCGAATCACCGTGTCATTCGCTTCGCTGCCTGAACCTGTGTAGAACACGTTGTTCATGTGCGGCGCGGCGACTTCGGCTAGTTTGGCCGACAGTTCGATTGATGGTGGGTGAGCGCACTGGAAGAAGCTGTTGTAAAAGGGTAGTTCCTGCAACTGGTGGGTCACTGCATCGACAATCTCCTGCTGGCCGTAACCTAGGTTGCAACACCATAGGCCCGACATGCCGTCGAGAATTTGCTGGCCCTCAGAGGTGTAAATGTAGGGGCCATCAGCCTTCACAATAATGCGGCTGCCGCGCTCCATCTGATCTTTAAAGTCGGTGAATGGGTGCATGTAGTGGCCGGCATCCAGTGATTGCCACTCAGTTGTGGAGCGCTTCTGATAAATTTGGCTCATGGAACCTCCTCTGGCGCCTTTGAGGGCGCATTGATGTCAGTGGTGGCGAATGTTCCCCGGAGGCTTGCGCCAAGGGAAACACTCGCTCAGTATTCAGGTGATAATGTGATCACATTATTGGGGGGTAATGCAACACCCCTAAAAGGTTAAATTTTTCGATCGGTCTAATGTCGGCGCGCCAATGACTAGGTTTGCGCCGCTCGGCCGGCGGCGATGGCGGCCTCTAGCTCCTCTTGCCCCAGCGCGCCGATGCCTTCGCGAATGTCGCTGGCTATGGCGAGTTTTAGCGCCAAGGTGTCGCGATTAGCGATGGCATCCGTGGCTTGGACATGGCGATCGGTGATGTAGCCTAAGCCTATTCTGTTTAGCACAAGCCGCATAAAAGGCGCGCTTTGCAGCCATAAACTTTCAATCAAGGGCATGATCACGTCGTTTGGCCCGTGGCTATAGAGTTGGCAGTGGAACTCGAGGTTAGTGCGAATATAGGCTTCTGCGTCTTGGATTTCGATCGCTTTGGTGACGCTGTCGTCGAGCGTTTTAAGGGCTTCAAGCTGCGCCGCGTCGATATGAGGCAGGGCCCGCATGGCGGCCTGGGTCTCTAGCGCCACCCGCGCCTCGACAATCTGCTCAAGCCGGGTTGCGGTCATGTGGGGCACAGTGACGCGGCGATTATCTTTCAGCGCCAAGGCGTTTTCGGCGGTTAATCTGCGCAGTGCTTCGCGGATGGGCATGGGACTGACATTGAGCATCTCGGCCAGACCGCGCAGGGTTACGTCTCTGCCGGGCACGAAGCGGCCGCATAAAATCGCTTCGCGCAGCTGAAAGTAGACGCGCTCTTGTTGGGTTTTGAATTCAGTGGGGGTTTGTAGCATGTCTGTGTTTGACTTTGCAGTTGGGCAAGGTTAGATTATCCCATACTTTGATTTTGTGATCACATTATTTTTAATGTGTTGGTCTAATTTGTTCACTTTATCTAGACCAAACGGTGCTTCCTTCGGGTTCAACCGATCGCAATTAACGGGCATTTGCTACAGTGATGTGGCAAGCTGGCCCTACATTAGCCCTTTGCGGCCTTTTTTATCGCGACAAATCGAATAATTATTCGTTTAAGCGGGCAGCAAATAGCACAATTAGAGGCATGGGCTTAGGCTCAGTTTAATCATGACGTTGCATACGCAGGCTCTGGAAGTCTGGAATCGCGAAATATCCACAGCGGTAGCCTACCTAGGCAAATCCGATTTTTATGCGGCATTAGTCGATGCGCTGTCCGCTACCCTACCTGTCGATTACCCTCAAGTTTGGCGCTATATAGAAGACAGCCCAGAGCCGAGCGTACTGTTCCACCGTCTCACCGGCGCGCAGCGCAAGCAGCAAGTGGATGATTACCAAGCCGGACTCTATCACCAAGACCCTTTTTATCAGTTGAGTCATACTGGTGAGCTAAATACCGGTTTTAGTCACTGGCGCGTGGCTGTAGACGATAACCGTCAACCTTTTCACGACGGCTTGGATGTGTGTGACGAAGTGGTCTTTGTTGCGCAAATAGACGCGAAAACAAGTGTCCACCTGTGCCTGATGCGGGCGCGTCAATCTCGGCGTTTTAGCGCCGCGGAACTCGAGCTGCTCAGCGCCTGCTCACCTATGGTTGTGCAGTTGATTCGGCAGCATTGTGTGCAGCTACAAACCCTAAACCCCGGCATAGAAGCCGGGGTAAAACAGGCCGTGGCACTGTTTGGCAAATCCGTACTGACCGCGCGTGAGCAGGATGTTTTAGGTTTGATGTTGAGTGGTTACTCTACCCGCTTCGCCGCCGATAAACTCGGCATTTCGACCGAAACCCTGCGTCGACACAGAAAGAACATTTATCAAAAGCTCGATGTGAGCTCGCAATCGGAGGTGTTTTCACTGTTTATCAGTTCCCTTGGCTGTTTTGATGCAGCGCCTGAACAAGATCCCCTGCGTGGGTATTTTGGTCGCCAGCAGCCAGACTGAATAAAGCAGATTTTAACTATGCCTTTTAATTGAAAAAAAGTGCCTTTGTCGGCGATAACGACTAAATTCTACGATGTACGTTAAAACCCTTAAACAGCGCACCATTTTTTGGTATGCGCGTGATGGAGATGGTCATGCTTGGCCCAAGCAGTATTAATGATTTAGAGCTAGCAAAACAATTTTTAGAAGCAAACCCCGATATTGAAACTATCGAGGTGTTGCTACCGGATATTAACGGCGTTTTGCGCGGCAAGTGGTTGCCCCGCGACAATTTATTAAAGGCCTTCAAGGGCGGTTTAAAACTGCCGGTGACCACCTTGAATTTCGATATTTGGGGTCGCGATGCGCCCGGCGTTGCTTTCGACGATGGCGATGCCGATGGTATTTGTATTCCCGTGGCCTCAAGCTTAAGCCGAGTGCCTTGGACTGATCGCCCCATGGGGCAGATGTTTGTGCATATGGCTGACCTCGACGAACAGCCCTTTATTGGCGATCCGCGCGTTGTGTTAGACAGCATCGTGGAAAAGTTTAAGGCGCTCGGTTTGAAACCGGTTGTAGCTATCGAGTTGGAATTCTACCTGCTTGAGGAAAAGCGCGATAACACGGGTCGCCCAGTACATGCTGGTTGCGATGCAAACGCCGACTATCCGATTGGTGGCCAGCCCTACAGTTTGGATTTGATGCAAGAGTATCAGGAAGCATTTCACGAAATGCGCGAAGCTTGTGAAACCCTTGGTGTGCCCGTGGATACCTTGGTTAAAGAATTTGCACCGGCTCAGTATGAGATCAATCTTCACCACGAAGATGACCCGTGTAGTGCCGCCGATCACGCCATGATGTTGAAGCGTGTGATTAAGAGCGTCGCTCGTCGGCACGATTTAAACGCATCGTTTATGGCGAAGCCGTTCGGCGATATGGCGGGTAACGGCATGCACGTTCATTTCAGTATTCTGGATGAAGCCGGGCACAATATCTTTAACAACGAAACTGAAGAAGGCAGTGAAGCACTGTTGCACGCGATTGCCGGTGTGCAGTCGACCATGGTGGAAACCATGGCCATCTACGCGCCCAACTTTAACTCTTACCGTCGCTTTCAGCCGGGTTCTTATGCGCCCATGGCGCCGACCTGGGGTTATGAAAATCGTACCGTGGCGTTGCGTATTCCTTCCGATGATTTTGCCGCTACCCGTATTGAACACCGCGTCAGTGGCGCCGATGCCAACCCCTATTTAGTCTTGGCGTCAATTTTAGCGGGTGCTTACGAAGGCTTGACCAAGAAATTGCAGCCCACCGCGGCAATGGAAGGCGATGCTTACAGTCAGGCGCAATCTTCTTTGCCTGTGTACTGGCCCGATTCGCTCAACGCGTTTGAGCGTTCGAAATTTGTCCGCACCCATTTAGGCGAAGTGTTCCAGCGCTCCTATTTAGCGGCCAAGCGTCAAGAGTTAGACGAGTTCCGTCACACTGTGACGCGGATGGAATACGACGCGTATTTGTTAGCCTTTTAACAGCTTGTTGTTGGTTAACAGACGGCGCCTTTTGGCGCCGTTTTTTATTTCCGTTCGGCGCACAATTGCAATAATTCGTTTCGATGATTAATACCGAGTTTTCGGTAGATTCGGTACAGGTGGTTGGACACCGTCGAGGCCGAGAGCTCGAGCTCCTTGGCAATCGTCTTGAAGGATTTGCCCGAGCGCACACCGTCTACCACTTGCCACTCTCGCTCGGTCAGTTGATCTAAGCGATGGGTGGGGCGCGCGCTCACAACCCATAATTCACCTTCGCGCACACATTTTGTGGTTAACCCGTTAATTTTCTGATCTGACGTCAACAGCTGTTTAGGCAATTGTTGGGATTCGGCGTTAGGGTTGTAGTGTTGAATTAAATCTAAAAACCCGTGATCAACTTGGTAGTAAATTCCCTCTGAGTCGGTGAGCGCGAAACACTCGCCCGGCTGGGGTTGAAGCGATTGCAGGCGCAGATAAAAGGCGTGGCGTTCGCTTTCTAGCAGGTGGAAAAGTAATTGTTGTTGTAGTGCTTTTTCCGCGTCGCTGAATGGGTGGTCGCGATCGAATCGATACAGGCTCAATAAGGAAAATGTTCCGCTGCGTTCGTGTAAGTGCAGTGAACTTAATATGCGTTCGATGGATCTCGGTTTAAAGCACCTTGTGTAGAGTGGCGACTTGTAAAAAACCTCGTCACTAACCAGCTCAGCCATGGTAACGGCTTGGCCAAAGCGCGAATTTAAGCCAGACAGGTCCAAGTTTGCACCAGCCTGCATTTTATCGACAAAAAAGTAATGGCCTATGGGGTTGATGTCTCGCCAGGCAAGTAAGTCGTCGAGAATATTGGCATCCACATCGAGACAGGTTTTGGTGTGAAATTTTAGTGTGGAATGATGCCCCGTTGCCCAAATTGCCGCATCAAACGGCAACTCGGAGCGCACAGCTTCCAGCGCCCAAGCTCTGAATTTTGCGGCGGGCACATCTGCCGTGGCTCGATACAGGCGCGCGATAAGTTTGTCGATGGCTGGCATGGGTAAAGTCTACGACCGTTTAGTTCAGTAGCACTTAGCTTGCGTAAGTGTGACGCTAGCGTTGAATCATACGCGAGATGCTTGATTTACAATACCAAGTAGCGCTTGAGAAGGCGGCTATTCATAGGACGGGTGTCTTTTTACGGTTAGCCAGCAACGGTATGAAACGCAGGCTGTGGCGGAGCTTAGTGGGCTTATTTCGTGTTACTTATTGGTACCCTTGTCTCTGTCGAGTGCTGGGGTCTTTTCTTGTGCACCGAACCTCCCTACAATTTGCGCTAGAATTGATACTTATCTCGCTGAATTCATGCAGTCGGCCAGCTACAGCGCCACTGCGTGTGCAACCTCCCGGACGATATTGCCTTCAGCAGCTACTTTTGAGGCACAACAATGCAAGTGTGGGATTTATCGCCCGGTTACCTGAATGACGAAGAGTTATTGACGCAGCGCCACTGGGTTATCTCGTTGTTAGCCAACCGCGGCAAGCCGGAGGGCGATGGTGCGGCACAGGCGCGTCATTGGTCTCATTGCTTGAATGCATTGCGTTGCGTCGAGGCGTGGATAAACGCTGAGTGTAGGCTGCGCGAGTTGGCGGTATCGATGGACGCGCAAAGTACTCAGTTGGCGCCCTTGAATTTGGTTTGGCCCAAGTTGATGGCGCCTGGTGCACAGTTAGTGGAGCTGGCAAATGTAGCGGATAGAGCCCCGGGCCGAATTCCCTTGCCACAAACCACGAAAGGTTTATGGACTCATCATAAGTACTCGGTAGCGGCACGCTCTATGGATGCCTATCGAGCTATCAGTGTAAAAGTCGCCACCGGTAAAGGCCGAGACAATTTCGATTGGGTGGCTGCAGAAGTTATGGGGCAGCTGCGTGTTCGACCTAGCCGCGAGAGCCTGCGCGATGCGTTAATGCAGATGTGGGGCTATGTGGCGGCGGCCGGCGCGGTGCAATCGCGCCTATTTGATGATTTTCCGGCACTTTTTGCCGAAATTCAAAAGCGCACTTCGGTGCAGGCAAATCACTATCTACTGACCTCCACCGCCCTCTCTGAGCTGAGTGTTTGGCTAGAGGGTCCAGGCGGCGCTGAATTCTAGCGCCGCTCCCGCTTGGCTCTTGGTCTAGCATTTGCACCTAGGTTGCGGCAAAGGTAACCTTACGCCCGTTTGAAACATTCGGTGTTTAAGGCTTCATGACACAACCTATTCCCTCATTTGAGCTCTTGGCAGGGCCAGCGGCTTATCGACACATTTTGAAAAATGGCTTAGAGCCGCAGCAACTCGCAACGATATTTGGTGCCTCGGGGGCGGCTAAATGGTTAACCATTTACGGCTTGGATCGCGCAATATTTGAATCTTGGTTGCCCAAAGCTGATAAATCCCTGCACCTTCTAGGCACCTCCATTGGCGCCTGGAAGTTGGCGGCCGCGGGCCAATCCCAACCCGGCTGGGCACTGAATGAATTGGCTGAAGGTTATATCTTGCAGAGTTACGAAGAGGGTATTACCAAACAGATTGTCCACCGCGAACTGATTGCCATCCTCGATCGCTTCCTCCAGCAGCCGCAGGTGGACGACCTGTTAACGCAAAACCGTTTCCATTATCACTGCGGTGTGGCACGTTGCCACGGCGCGCTGTCGGGTGACACAGGTTGGCCATTGGCGCGCGGCATGGCCTCGGCGTTTGCCCGCAACTTGCGCGGGCGCTCGGGTTTGAATGGTCAATTTGAGCGGGTTATCTTTACCGATGCTCGGGCTCAGCCCGATGTGCGCTCACTGGACGGGATTGCCACAGAAACGCAAACACTCAACCGCAATAATTTGCGCGACGCGGTGATTGCGTCTGGGTCGATTCCCTACGTGATGGCAGCAAAAACGGCAATTTCCGGCGCGCCCAGCGGCGTTTATCGCGACGGTGGTTTGATTGATTATCATCCGGTGCCGAGCAATTTTTGGGCTGAGCCGGGCTTGATCCTCTACCCACATTTTTACCGTTGGTTGCTGCCGGGCTGGTACGACAAGTACTTGCCGTCGCGCCGTGCCAAAGCGCAGGCGCTAAATAACGTTATTATGGTGGTGCCCACGGATGCCTATGTGGCGCAATTACCAGGCGGGCAAATACCAGATCGAAAAGATTTTCAACGCTTCAAAGGCAATGAGGCAGAGCGGCAGCGGCGCTGGCGACAGGTTAAGGATAAGAGTGAATCTCTAGGTGCTGAGTTTTTGGCTATTGCGCAATCAGGGGATTGGCTACAAGTATTACGGCCGCTTTAGGCCCTTTAGGACGGATAACATGATTGGAAAAATAATTGGCGGCATCATCGGCCTGCTCACGCTCAATGTACCGGGGTTAATTCTCGGTATCATTGTTGGCCACTTTTTTGATAAGGGTTTACGCCAAGTGGGCATGGGCTTGAGCCCAGAGCAAAAGCGCGAGTTGGAGCAGCGCTTTATCAATACCTTGTTTCCCTTGTTGGGGCACATGGCTAAGGCCGATGGCCGCATTTCGCAAGAGGAAATCGATCACACGGAAAACTTGATGTCTAAATATGGCATGACCGAGGAACATCGCTCGCAAGCCATTAATCTATTCAAAGTTGGTACGGAATCTATTTTCACGCCGACCACCGTGGTAAGGGAGTTTTATAGCGCCACGCAGACCTTTCCCGATTTACGTCGGGTGTTGCTGACCTATCTGATCGGTATCGCCATGGCCGATGGCGAACTGCACCCAAAAGAAGCCGAAGCGCTGCGCGAGATAGCGGCGGGCTTGGGCTTTGCCGGCGCGGCCTTCGATCAGCTGTTAGCCATGTTGCGCGCTCAGGATCAGTTTCGCGGTCACACGGCGCCACCCAGTGGCAGCGAACTAGCTACTGCCTACGCGGCACTTGGTGTCGATAAAACCGCGACGGATGCCGAACTGAAAAAGGCTTATCGCAAATTAATGAGTGAAAATCACCCAGATAAGTTGATGGGGCAGGGCGTGCCAGACGATATGGTTAGGATGGCCACCGAGCGCGCGCAAGAGGTCCAGCGCGCCTATGATTTGGTGCGCAAATCGCGCAAAAGCTGATTTGGCGCAAGGCCGCGGCGGCACTTGAAATGCTAACTTAGTGACTACACATTAGCTAAGACAGGAGCGGGCTGTGGTAAGGTGTCGGTTGCTCTGGGCTGGAACCTGCCGGCTAGGAGCGCAGGTTGGAAGATCCGCAATTATAAACATAAGGAAGCCTTAGGGCTTATGGCAATAGAGGTTTGATGATGCAAGCTGAAAAGAAAGTATTCGTGGTCGTAGACCCTAACAATGACCGTCATATCGCACTAGAGCGCGCATTGATCACGTCGAAATTCCGTTCTCCAAGCCCTAAATTAATTGTTTTCGTGGCTGTTGATGGCGAAGCGGTAGATACCCGCGCCACCAACGATCACTTGTTCCGCGACGAGTACTGGTTCCGCGATCAAATCCGCAAGCCGGTAGAAGAGGCCGGCCTAGAGTGTGAAATACAAGTTTGCTGGTCGAGCGATTGGCAGGGTTCAATTATCCAAGAATCTAAGCGCTGTGATGCAGAAATGATTTACCTGCCAGTGCACGCCAAAAATAGCCGTCGCTTTACCTTTGCGGAATCTAAGTGGCAGGTTTTAAAGCAAGCCAAGTGCCCAGTTGTACTGATTCGCCCAGGTGCCCACGACAAGCGCAAGGTGGTTTTGGCGGCGGTTAACTTCCAAGCCGATAAAGACAAGCAGAAAGCCTTAAACCGCGAAATCGTTCAGCGCGCTAAGTATATTGCTGGCAACTATGATGCCGAACTGCATTTTGTTAACGGCTACTTGGATTCGATGCTGTATCCCGACCGTGGCGCCCTGGCCAATGAAACTGGATTACCGGCCGATCGAATTCATGTGAAGCAAGGTTATACCGCCGAGGTTGTCGCAGCTGTGGCTAGCGCTATCGATGCCGACTTGGTGATTATGGGCACGCTGAATCAGTTGGGTTCAACCGGTACCTTGCTGCGCGGTAACACGGCTGAGCGGGTCATCGGCGGGTTAGATATCGATGTGATGGTGTGTAACGAATTTACCACCACCAAATAGACCTTTTCGATTTATTGAAAGCTAAGATGCGTCGCATCTTAGCTTTTTTTGCCCGCCAAATCGATTAATGTTCAGCTTCGTCTAGACTCGATACTTCAACGGAACGAATTAAGAGGAGCAGGTATGTTACATTTTCACCGGACCATGAAGATTTTAGGTGCGATTAGTCTGATATTAGCGGCGCAATTGAGCTTTGCCCAAAAACCAATGGATATTCAGTATGTGCGCCCAGGGGTGGATTTTTCAGCTTACACCCAAGTGGTTTTGCATCCGTTAGATTTATCAAAGGCCAAGGTTGTGCCACCGGCTTGGGCGGAAGATAAAAGCCCAAAAGTGTGGAACTTGGAAGGCCGTGATATCGCCGCTGTTCAAGCTTTGTACCACGATGCCATAAAAGCCGAAGTAGAGAAGGATGCGCGCTTTAAAGTGGTTCCTTTTACCGGCCCCGGTATTTTGGAAGTGGAAGTTAAAATCACCTCGCTCACCCCCTTTGCAGCTAAAGATGAAAAAGTCATGACCCGTGGCAGCGGCGAAATTGCTGTACAAGTGGAAATGATTGACGGTGCTACAGGCGATCTATTGGCAATTATTGCCGGCGATCAACAAGTAGGTGAGAAATTTCAGCAGGCGAGCATAGATACCGATCGAGCTAATATTGCTGCTCTGTTTAAGGTGTGGGGCGAGCGTTTATTGGCGCAACTGCAAGCGTCGCAAAAATAAACTGAGTTAGATTTCGTACCCATAAAAAAGGAGAGCGTAGCCACTGCTGTCCCACAAAAACGATATGACCATCGTTAGGCTTTAAGTCTCATAATAGATGCGACATCTCGGCGTATACTTGGACATGAGCTTGGTGCCCGCACTAGCGACACGACGTGAATACATCCATGTAGTCTCAACACCCGCATCCATGCGGGTGACGGTCGCTAGTACGGGCACCAAACTCTCCCGCGACATAACTGTGGGACAGCAGTGGAGCCTAGCTCTCCTTTTTTCTGCTTTATTTTTCGGCTGTTACAGCGCTAGGGTTTTACTCTTCTAAGTAAGAATATCCCGTCATGCCTGTTTCCAGCTCAGCTAGGTAGCCCTCTTGGGTAGCCTTGGGTAAATCGCTGGCGGCAAGTTTTTCGCGATAGGTTTTGATGAGATGATCCACGTCGAAGTCAACGCAAGACAACATGTCGGCTACTGTGTCACCCATTAATGGGTTGAGGATCTCATAGCTACCATCGGCATTAAACTCGACGTGTAGTGAGTGGGTGTCGCCAAACAGGTTGTGCAAGTCACCTAAGATTTCTTGATAAGCGCCCACCATAAACATGCCTAAATAAAGCGGTTTGTCTTCATCCACAATCGGCATTGGCATGGTCGGTTCAATACCTTCGCCTTCAACATACTTATCGATCTTGCCATCTGAATCGCAGGTAATGTCTTGCAGGATGGCGCGGCGCTCGGGTCTTCTGTCTAAATAGTGCAGCGGCAGTACGGGGAAAATTTGGCCAATAGCCCAAGCGTCGGGTAGGGATTGGAACAGTGAGAAGTTACAAAATACTTTATCAGCTAACTTTTCATTGAGCTCATCTAAAATTTCCGCGTGCACGCCTGGGTTGTTTTGCAGAATGTCCCGCACTTTCACGCAGCTGGCTGCGTAGAGCTCGCTGGCCCTGGCCCATTCTTGTAAATTTAATGCGCCGTGTACGTACAGGCTGTGGGCCTCGCCAATGGCGTAAACCGCATCGTGATAGATTTCTAAGGCCGTGCGCCGTGAAATGTTATTAAAACCGTGCCAGAGGTCTTGTAAAATAACCGGTTCATTTTCGCCCACGGGCGCGGGTAATTTGTAGCCCACGGTTTCTTCGACGCCAATCACGTCGGTGATTAACACTGCGTGGTGCGCGGTCATGGCACGACCGGATTCGGAAATAATATTCGGATGTTCGATATTCATTTCCGTGCAGATGTCGTACAGCGCATTGACCACTTTATTGGCGTATTCTTGCATGGAATAGTTGGTTGAGCAGCTGGATTGCGAGCTGGTGGTGCCCTCGTAGTCCACGCCTAAACCACCACCTACATCGACCCATTTAATGGCGGCACCTAAATTGTGTAACTCGGCAAAATAGCGGGCGGCTTCGCGCAGTGCGTGTTGAATATCGCGAATATTGGCAAGCTGTGAGCCCAAGTGATAGTGCACGAGTTGGAGTGCGCCCAATTTATTTTGCGCGCGCAGTGTTTCCACCATGCTGAGAATTTGCGTGGGTGAAAGGCCGAATTTAGATTTCTCGCCACCGCTGCTTTGCCATTTGCCCTTGCCTTGTGAGGCAAGGCGCACGCGCACGCCAACCCGTGGATCTACGCCCATTTTCTCGGCCTCTTCCAGCACCAAGGTCATTTCCGACATTTTTTCCACCACGATATAAACTTGGTGGCCTAGGTGTTCGGCAATGAGTGCCGTGCGAATGTATTCGCGATCTTTATAGCCGTTGCACACGATCACAGAATTGGGCTTTGCCAGACCGATAACGGCCATCAGCTCGGGTTTGGAGCCAGCTTCTAAACCGAAGCGTTCCTGACCGCCGTGCAGTAACAGCTGCTCTACCACATCGTGCTGCTGATTGACTTTAATTGGGTAAACTGCCCGGTATTGACCGGTGTAGCCAATGTTATCTCGCGCTTTAGTAAATGCGCCGCAAAGCCGGTCGACACGGTCGTGCAAAATGTCGTTAAAGCGAACCAACAGTGGCGCTGTCATACCCATGGCGCGGGCTTTGTTGACCAGCTCCATCAGGCTAACTTGGTGCGTCGGTTGATCTGGGTCGGGTTTGGCAATGAGTTCACCGGCCGTGTTTACGTCAAAGTAACCATCACTCCAATGGGTGATGTTATATAGTTCCCGTGAATCATCGATAGACCAGTTCATGTTGATGTGGAAGCCCTCATTTTTGCTCGGTAGGGTGGATCAGAGTGTTGGCCTGCGACAGCTAACGTAAATTGGCGAATTCTATGGCAAGGCGCGTACAACACAAGGGTTGAAACGCGAATAGCTAGAGTTTAACGCAACTCTGCAATCTTTTTTATGTTGAGCCTATACAGGTAGCAGTACTGTTGGGTAATTATTGGCTAATAAAGGGCTTTTTGTGACCATTGCCGGATCTATCCATTTGGTTTTGCACCTCCTGGTGCCTTTGGTGCTTGCTAGGCTGGTGTGCGGTAAGGCTTGGCGGGCCCCGTTTTATCTGATGTTGCTGACAATGCTGGTCGACATTGACCACCTGCTGGCAACGCCCCTATACGACCCTGAGCGCTGTAGTATCAACTTCCACCCACTACACCGCTGGCCGGTGTGGTTTCTCTACGCGCTATTGGCGGCGTTGCCAAAAACCCGCTGGGTAGGCGTCGGGCTCATCGTGCATATGTTGCTGGACGCAAGTGACTGCGTCCGTCAGCGCGGAGTGGATGGGTTTATTAACGGATTCGACCCGATATGGTGACGCTGCTGCCCATGTGTGGGCCGCCACGGCCGTAACTGGGCCCGTAATAGGAGCCCCAGCTACTGCCCACAGACATGCTGCCATAAACGGCGACATTGTCGCAGCCGCTTAGACATAGGCTGGCGCCGGCAATGCAGGTGAGCAAGAGAGTTTTGTTTATTATCCGTTTCATTTATTCGCACCTTTGTCTTGATTGGCTTGCCAGGTCTGCACGATAAAACCAGCACCGCTGGGATCGAGTATCACCGCTAATTCGCCGCCGATGGGGTTGCGCTGTGGCGCTACCGCAATAACGCCGCCTAAGGCTTGCGCCTTTTTAACTGTCGCTTGTACGTCGTCCACGTGAACGTAGGTAACCCAAGTTGGCGCCAAGCCTTCGATAGGCGAGCGGGTCACGGAGAATGCCGGTTGCTCGCGCACAGTAAAGTAGGTGAAATGGGCGCTTCCGAGCTTACTGGTCTGGGCTTGGGCGCCGAACAATGTGGTATAAAACTGGCCGTCGCCATCGGTGTTCCAGAGTTCTTGCCAGAGAAAGTAACCGGCTTTGGTTGGCGTTTTAACCGGGTCGCCCTTGGCTGTTTGCAACAGGGCAAAGACTGCGCCTTGGCTATCTCTAACCACCGCGAGCTGACCTCTGTCGCCCACCGACTGAGGGCCGCCTTCGATACTACCGCCTAGAGCGGTCACACTTTTCACACTAGCGGCGAGGTCTGTACTGGAGAATACGGATACCCACTGGCTTAACTCTTGGCCTTTTTTCAAGCCGGCCGTGTCTACGGCACCGCCAATGGTTTGGCCTTCAAATGAAATCAAATGGTAGGCGCTAGCGCCAAAAGCATTGGGTATTTCGGTGAATGTCCAGCCAAACAGCCCACTATAAAATTGTTTGGTAGCCTTCATGTCGTGGGTTAGTAGATCGCGCCAAACCACCTGACCTGGGTGCCGCTTTTGGCTATCGGCGATGGCCGGCAGGTTAATGGTTAATTGGCTGCAGCCGCTAAGGTAGAGGCTGCAGAGGGTGAAAAAGGTCACGGTAAACGTTATTAAACGGAGCTTGTGCATAGTTATCCCTGTGGTAAAACGTCCGATATTTGCGCTCAAGCCTAGCAAAGCTTACCGGCAAAGTCGCCATTGCCAACACCGGCCGAGCTGGCCATACTTGCGCCTTTTTCCAATATCCACCTTTTTCCCATTTCCACTAAGGCCAAGACCATGAAAATCAGTAATGACAGCGTAGTGAGCTTTCACTACGACCTAAAAGAGGGCGAAACGGCCCTAGAAAGCTCACGGGATGGCGAGCCAGTTTTATATTTGCATGGTCACGATAACCTGTTACCTGCCATGGAAAAAGGCATTGATGGCTTGGAAGCCGGTGCCAAGGTTAGCTTAACCCTCGCACCTGAAGAAGCCTATGGAAAAAAGCGCGAAGGGGCAACACAGCGAATTCCGATCAAGCATTTGGTTGATCACGCAAAATTGAAAAATAAGTTACGCGTGGGCATGACCGTTGCCATTAATACCGAGCATGGCGCGCAGGATGCTGTGGTATTAAAAGTGGGTAAGTTCAATGTCGACGTCGATGCTAATCATCCTTTCGCGGGTAAGACTTTGACCTTCGAAATTGAAGTACTGGATGTTCGTGCCGCTACGGCAGAAGAGTTGGAGCATGGCCACGCCCACGGCGTTGGCGGTCATCATCATTAATTGCTTGCCGTACCGGCTCGGCCATAAAAGGCCAACCAATGGGTTGGCTTTTTATGTCGTTTTAAAAATGTATTTTGAGTAAAAAGCTCGCCGTGTTTTGCGCGCTGTCGATGCTATCCACATCAATACCGTATTTCTTGTCCCAATAATCGTACTCGAAACCCAAATACCAACGCATTGAGGTGTTGAGCTGCTTTTGCATATCCCATTTCAACTGTGGGTTCACGTGTATATTTTTCGCGCCTTCCTGCGAGCTAAATACCCAGTCAATATAGCCATCGAAAATGAACGCACCGTTAATGAAGGGGATGGACCAAGATAAGGTGGACTGCCAGCTACTGCCATCTTTGTTCGGTGAGTCGCGGTAGTAAACATTCACCTTGCTAAAGGTAAAGCCCGGTAACGTTAAATTCGTGCCCAGCCCCGCAAGGTAGGCCTCGGTATCATTTTTGCCGCGCTCCCAAGTAAACGCGGCAAACAGTGGATATCGACTATCGATTATTTTAACGCGCGGTGAAAATTCACCATACCAGCTATTCTCAGCATCGCTCTGGTGATAATTTTTCAGGTCGATGAAAGCAAATACATCTCCTTTCGCCCAACCAGCTGCGTATTCAATGGTGGCTGTTGATTGCAGTGCCGGCTCGACCACGTAGTTATCACCATAGAGCAGACTAAGACTGGCATCACCGGCTTGTGTTGTGCTTGATAAGAGCATGAGGGCAGAGAGTGAGGCAGTGCTAGGTAGTTTCAATGATTAAGAACCTGATGTGGTGAGATCGGATGCCATCAGTGTCAGCAGCTGAGTTTCACTCATGGGTTTTGCAAGTAGGAAACCCTGACCATATTGGCAGCCTCTTGCCCTTAAAAACTCAAGCTGTTCTTGGGTTTCAATCCCTTCGGCAACCACGTCAATGCCCAGCTTTTCGCCCATGCTGAGAATGGTTTCAATAAGCGTTTCCTGGGTTTTGTTACGGCCAATAGCCATCACAAAAGATCGATCTATTTTTAACTTGTTGACATTGAAGCGCGATAGATAGCTCAGTGATGAGTAACCGGTGCCAAAATCATCGAGAGAAATTGACAGGCCTTCCTGCTGTAGGTCTGACAGTTGTGCCTCGGCATTAATACGGTCATCAACCAGCAGTCGCTCGGTTATTTCAACTGTAATTTGCGATTTTTTCTCATGGGATAACACGAGGCTGCGCCATATAGCGAAACCATTTTCGGTTTCGTGAAATAATCTCGGTGAAATATTAACGGAAACGCCTATGCCTTTCGCCTTGCTCAATAAATTCAAACTCTTCTTCAATACTAAAAGATCTAACCTGCTGATAAGGCCTGAACTCTCCGCAACAGGAATGAATTCGGCGGGAGAGATTTTTTGGCCGTCGGCTTTGGTCCATCGGGCCAAGGCTTCGCAATCGGCGATAGACTCATCGGATAGCCTAAAAATGGGTTGATAGGCAACGGAGATCTCGTCCTGATCGATAGCGCGCACCAGCTCATTGTATATCCAGTGTTGACGCTCCGATTGCTCCTGCATGGCAAGTGTGAAAAAGCTTGCGTTGTTTTTGCCGTTTTGCTTGCTTGCGTACATGGCCTGGTCGGCGTGACTGAGCAACACATCGGAGTTTGTTGCATCATCGGGAAAGATAGATATGCCGATGCTGACGCTAGAAAATATTTGGTGCCCCATAAGCATAAAGGCTTGGTTCATCGAGCGGATAATTTGCTCGGCAACTTTAAAGGCATTTTTATAATCGTCTATGTTAGTGAGTAATACGGTGAATTCATCGCCTCCTAAGCGAGCCACGAGATCAGAGTCGCGGGTACAGGCCTTTAAACGGCTGGCAATGGCGCGCAAAAATTCATCGCCGGTGGCGTGGCCAAGACTGTCGTTGATGGATTTGAAATTGTCTACATCAATAAATAGTAGCGCGATTTTGGCATTCTCGCGCTTGGCCTTACTTAGCTCGATAGCCGTTTGTTCAGTGAAGAACCAGCGGTTTGGTAGCTGTGTAACCCGATCCATAGTGGCTTGTTCACGGATTGTTATCTCGTTGTTTTTTTGCCGGGTAATATCTTGAATAGCGCCGATTATTTCCGTTCCATTCACCGCGCTAAAGATAATTTTAATCCACTGTGACTCATCGTTGTCTCGGATGACCTCAATTTCAGTCTGTTGCCGCTCGCCAGATTCTTGGCATTTTCGAATAATAAATAGTAGTTTTAACGCGGCTACTCGACTCAAGGCGTGGGTTAAATCGTCGGTTGAGAAAGGTGCTTCGCGCGGTGGAATGCGCAGAATGGAAAATGCTTGCGGGTTTATTTGGGTAATCAGTTTGGCGCCGGAGATACGCAAGCCTGCAACTTGGGCAATATCGCCAATCTCGGTGAGTAAACCTTGGTTTTGCTGCAATTGAACTTCGGATTTTTTACGCTTTATATTTTGTTGTTGCAGCACTCGAATGATAACGGCGAAAAGAAAGAAGGCGAGCAGCGCAGTGGTGCGAGTCGCCGCCAGTGTGGCGTAGGAAAGCCCTTCGTCAATGGGAGGTACTGACGCCAGTATCCAGCTGTCGCCGCCGATGCTGATGGGTACGGTTAAGGCTCTCGGATCTTCAAACAGCGCCGGGTTGCCGTAGAATATATCACCAATGCTACCTTTGCCGTCTTTACCGCGTAAGGCAATGTTGGTATTTGGTGTGGGATTTTCCGGCGTAATAAAGCCTTGGGGGTCGAGGCCTGCGCGCAGCATGAGCTTTTCGGCATCAATAGGCGCGGCAACTAGGCCCCAAAAGCTGTCCTCACCAGAATCTGAGGTGGTAAATACCGGCGCTCTTGCGACGAAGCCTAGGCCGCCTTGAATTAAATTGAGTGGGCCGGCAAGTACCAGTTCGCCACGGTCTCGTACGGCCAGCGCGGCGTCTCTTTGATCGGCATTTGTGGTGTAGTCGAGGCCTAAGACGGATTTGTTGGGCTCCAAAGGGTATACAAATTTTACGACAAGATCTGGTGCTGCCGCTAGATTTCTAATGGTTGGGTCGTGCCGCATAATTGCTGCAGAGAATTTGGCAAATTGTCGCTGGGTGATATCGGGTGTGCCGCTGATATGCACCGCAATACCATAAACTCCAGTCAGTATATTGTTTAGTGTGCCTTCTAGCTGCGCGCGCAGCTGCATGTTGGACTCTAATTGTGAAATGTAAAGCCGATCGTTTAACTGAATGGTTAACCAGCGCTCTACGGCCACTGCAGTGATTAAAATAGTGACGCCTAGAACGACGAGTAGCGGTTGGTAAAAGCCTTTTGCTACCAGTAGGAGTATGAGTAGAAAGCACAGGCTAATGGCGGTGATAAACGGCAGTAGGCTCTTCGAAATGTCGGGCGAGTGGTGTGGCTGCCAGATGGATCGATGCATGACTAGGGGCTGGCTAATGGCGCCCACAGTGACAAGGCGATCGGCGATTTGCTGCCAGCGGATATTGTCTGAGTAACCAATGGGTACGGTTGGGTACTGTATATATTGTCCTATCTCATTGGCGAAAAATTGGTTGTAGGCGGTCACATTACTTAGCATTAAGTAATTTCTTGGGTAACTTTTCAAAATAGTATTAATAACATCATTGGGTTTGCCCAGCGCGTGTTGCCAACCTTGTTGGCTGGCCTGAACGAAATGCCTGACGATATCTGGGTGCCTGTTGGCAAAATTTTTCCGCGTGAACAGAATGTCGCCATAGTAGCGTTTATGCAGTTTATTGAGCGCTAACTCATTGACTTGCATGTTTTCAGCTTTTGCTTGGTAGCGCAGAGATGGGCCGTAGGTGAGCGCGAAATCGACATCTTGTGCGACGAGGTTTTTAATATCGATGGTGTTTTTTACAAAGTGAATGCGCTCTTCATCTATGCCTAATTGCTTTAGCGCGGACTTGAGTTCAAAAATAAGGCTGCTATTTTCTTGGTAGGCGACTTTCTTGTCCAGAAGGTCCTTCAGACTGGTCAGCCGTTGTTTCTTTAAACTAAATAACGTCGCGGCGCTTTGTTGGAATATAGGCGCTAGAATCAGAAGATCTGACTCAAATTTAGGGTGAACCAGCAGGTTAATGCCTGCAATGCCGAGTTCAGCTTCGCCGCTAAGCACGCGCTCGATAGCGTTAATTCTGTGGCCGTCGCGGGTAAAACCACTTTGAATTTTTACGTCTAGGTCATTGGCTTGATAGAGCCCCCAATCTTTTGCGGCGTAGTAGCCTGCAAACTGAAACTCGTGATCCCAGTTGAGTTGTAACCTGACCTGTTGCTCGGCACTCGCGGTGGTGGAACAGAACCCAGCGAGTAGCATAAGAAAGAGGCGAAAGAGGGCGTTAGTCAAAGCTGTAGATCCTAGACCTAAGGGAAAGATAACCGGAATATGTATTATAGGAGCCTAGCACAGGCGTCATTTACTGCCGTTTTTCAATAACTTAGTTTGTACCTAGGATTTGACATTTAGCCAGCGCGCGGCGGGCAACTGTTATCCGCTATGACGAAGCCGGTCTATCTGGCTAAAATGCGCCTTTGCCTAGAAAAGATACCCTCTGTGCTAACTGAACAATTTCACCATCTCGATCGGTTGTTGACCGAACACCGTCAGTATTGGCAGGTACGGGCCTTTGCCACCTTTGATAGGCTCTGGCCCGAAGGGCTTAAGCAGTGCGTCGATAGCCTGAGTATTGAGCAAATTTGGCAGTTGGATGGCGCGGAAGACGAGCTAGTGGCGCTTTTTTCCCCTTGGTTACCCGTGGGCGAAGCGCTAAATCAGTTGCTTGAGCAGTTTCAACGGCCTGAGTCGAACGATCACAAGGACGTGGAAGCGCGCTTGGGGGTGGGTATTCCAGGGCGCAAATGGCGCCAAATTGCGGCCTTCGTCGAATCTATGCCCAAGCCCGCAGGCACCGTGTTGGAGTGGTGTGCCGGCAAAGGCCATTTAGGCCGCGTGGTTTCCTCGGTACACGGCTGTGAGGTACAGAGCCTAGAGTGGGATAGAGGCTTGTGCCACGAGGGCGAGCAATTGGCCGCGAAATACCGAGATAAATACCGAGTAGATCAAACCTTCCTGTGTGCCGATGCATTAATGGCCGAAACCAAGGAGCATATTCCTCGAGGCGGCATGAGCATTGCGCTACACGCCTGTGGCGACTTACACACACAGTTATTAAAAGCCTGGGTGGTGCGGAAGGGCGAACAATTGCTGCTGGCACCTTGTTGTTACCATTTGACCAAAGACGCGCGTTATCTGCCGCTTAGCCAAGCGGCTAAAGCCAGCGCTATCCGGTTAAGCAAAGCTGATTTGAGTTTGCCGCTGCAATCCACCGTCACCGGCGGCAAGCGCGTGCAACGCCTGCGTGACCTAGAGGCCAATTGGCGCCTCAGCTTTGATATGTTGCAGCGCCAGATCCGAGGCGTGGATGAATATCTGCCCTTGCCCAGCATCAAGAAGGCGATGTTGGCAGGGCCTTTCGACGCGTTTCTGGCCTGGGCCGCGACCCAAAAAGCGGTGCCATTACCGGCGGGCTTAGACATTGCGGCTTGTTTGCTGCGCGGCCAACGGCGCTTGCTTGAGGTGCGGCGCACCGAGTTAGTGAGCAAGCTTTTTCGGCGCGCCATAGAGCTGTGGTTGGTGTTAGATCGCGCACTGTATCTGCAAGAGCAGGGCGCAGAGGTTGATGTGTTTACCTTTTGTGATTACCAACTCACCCCGCGCAACTTTATGATCAGGGCCAATAACCCTCGAGCCGTGACCCTATGCCGTTAGCCCCTATGCCGCTAGAGCCGATGATGTTCGCGCCAGCGCAGATAGAAAATGTGTCCAGCCTGGGCAGTGTATCACCCAAACTCGCCATTTATATTGCCAACCGCCCACCCATCGCGCCCTACCTAAACCGCCAAGGTTGCTTCCCGGTGGTTGCGGGTGAACTGGCTCATATCGGATTTAATACCAGTAACCATTGGCGCAAAGTGTTTAATGTATTTGCCAAGTTTTGGTTCGCTTTGTGCCAATCGGACTCGCGTTTTTGCGCGCGCGGCGCTAGCTCTTGGCAGGCCTTCCGCGACGATTATTTATTGCAGGCGGGCTGCGATCAGGCGCTGGTATTTTCGCGGCCCCATTTTTCTGATCCGTGTATTCACATCATCGCGGGAAAGACCTGGGCGCAAACCTTATCGGTGGATAATCTCACCTGGCTCGATGCGCACTTTGCGGTAGACCCCATAAGACGCATAATTGTTTGCCCCTATTTGGATTATCGCCAACTGAGCAATGCGCGCATCGATCAGCTTGTCGCCTTGGTGCAATCTTTCGGTGCTCGACATGTCAGCTGAATACCGAGTGCCGGCTGACGGGGTTGAAATTGAATACCAAGTGAAAAAAAGCCGCTTTATTGCCCAAGCACACTTTGCCAGTTCGCGCGAGCAGGCACTGGCGTTGTTAGCGCAGGCCAGGCTCGCCTATCCAGATGCCCGCCACCATTGTTGGGCTTATTATATCGGCCACCCGCAAGCGCCCAGCCTAGTCGCATTTTCCGACGACGGCGAGCCATCGGGTACGGCGGGTAAGCCAATCTTAAATGTGCTGCAACATAAAAATATTGGCGACCTGATGTTAATAGTAATCCGCTATTTTGGCGGCGTGAAACTCGGTGCCGGCGGGCTAGTGCGGGCCTACGGTCATGCCGCGCAATTGGCCATAGATGGCCTCCGCACGAGGGCTATTGTCGCCCTGAGTGATTACACCGTTGCGGGTGATTTTAAGTTTGAACAGCCGATCCGGCATTGGCTGGAAACCCACGGTGGCGCTGTACGGCAGGTGCGTTACAGTGATTGCGTAACACTCGACCTACAGGTGCCGGCGGAATGTGAACAAGAGCTGTTCGATTTTGTATCCGCCCAGGGCGCTAAGTTGGCATCCGAGTGAGCGCTGTAGCTGGTAGAATAGTCGCGCGTACGATTTTATCTAAAAGGACCTTGTTATGATTACTTACCTGTATTGGATTGTTGTTTTAGGGCTCGCCTTTGGCGCTTTCTTTCTCCTAGCAAAGCGAACCTATTGGCGCGCTGCCGCGGGCTGTGCAGCCGGTATTCTGTTGGTTGGCTGGGCTAGTTATGTGTTTCATTTTGAGCAGGTTTTCGTCAAACGCTTTGGCGGGGTTATGTCTATTACTATCCCGAGTGGTCAGCTACATATTGCAACCACATGGAAAGATGACAACCTGTGGGTTGAAAATTACGACCCTAAAACCAATACCTGTTATTTTTATGAATATTCCAAGGGCAATGTTTTAGAGGGTAAGGTGGTCATTAAAGATTGTAACCCGCTAGCCGGCGCGGCATTGAAATAATGCTGTTTAAGTCTCTAGCACCAAACGCAGCGATTTTCTGGCTTGCCGTTTTTACCCCAATGTTTTCTGTGGCTGTTATGGCCGAGGCCTGCCCCGCTTTCGAAACGCCCATGGCATCGGCAAATGCCGGTTGTTTAATTGTTGAAAACCAAGAAGTCTTGATGCTGAAGCAGTGGAACGCAAAGTGGGCGCTGCCGGGCGGCACGGCAGAGGCGGGTGAGGCGGCGCAGTGCACCGCGTTGCGTGAAACCTGGGAAGAGACGGGTTTGAAAGTGAACGTAGGTGGGCTAATTCACATCTACGAAAACGGCTTTCATTTGTTCCGTTGCGAACGCCGAGCTGACCAGCCTAAGTTAAATGAAAAGCGGCCGTTTACGGTTGAGGTTTTAGATGTTGCTTGGGTGGGTGTAGAAAAATTTGATGGCTTGAATTGGCGTTTTAGCAATCAGCGTCAAGTCATTGAAGATTGGTTGACAGCGCAGCCCTAGCAAGACTTGAGATCATCTCTACAGGCGCGGGCTATGATCTCGTCGTTTAATAGAGCTAATCAACCCGCATCGGTTTTCTCCTCCTAGACTGGTACGTTGTTTGACTTACCTTTCGTCGTCTTTTTCTGACTCTATCTCTGACTCTGACTCTATCTCTGTTACGGCACTGTTTTAGCTAATAGCTGTAAGTTGCACCAGTGAGACTGCGTAGTCATATGGACAGCCGTGCCAGTTGGTGGCGGCGTAATTGTGTGTTGTGTTTCATAATTTCGAACACATGCGAGCCGTGTGGCTGTCGGACTACTGAGCCGCCATCGACTAACACCTTGATTTTCTTCAAATTGATTTTTGTATTTAAACAGGATCAGAGTTCGTAAATTGAATACGTATGCATAAACATTGTTGTTTATAGATATTTCTCTTTAACTGCGATGGTGTTTTTTCACACAGCTAACTAGGAGAAAATAATGAATAAGAGTCTGGTTAATTTATCCCCGCGCCTGTTCCACTTGTGTACCCTGTTATTGTTTTTCTGCTTGGCCGGCCCAGCCAAGGCCGATGTTATTTTACACGCCTTTAATTGGACCTATACGGACGTTAAGAATAAAGCCACGGAAATTTCCAATCTCGGCTATAAAGCCGTATTGGTTGCACCGCCATTGAAGTCGTCAAAAACCGGTTGCCAATGGTGGCAACGCTACCAGCCGCAGGACTGGCGTGTGATCGATCATTGCCTTGGCAATAAAGAATCTTTTGTGGCGATGGTCAATGCTTTAAAAGCCAAAGGCGTTGTGGTGTATGCAGACATAGTGCTGAATCACATGGCCAACGAGCGCAATGGCGCCACCGATTTCCCCGGCAGCGCGGCGCTTACCGACTATGCCAGTAACCCAACCTATTGGAACAAGCAAAAATTATTTGGCAATCTCGATAACGGCTTGCTGAGTAGCTGGGATTTTCACGAGGCTAAATGTATAAGCGATTACAACAACGTATGGCAGGTGCAGAATTGGCGTTTATGCGGCGCTTACCCCGATAAAGGCCTGCCGGATCTGAACCCCAATAGCTATGTTGTCGAATCGCAACGATCTTATTTGCAGGGCTTAAAAAACTTAGGCGTAAAAGGCTTTCGCGTCGATGCTGCAAAACACATGACCAACTGGCACATTAATCAAATATTTACCGCCAGTATTAAACAAGGCATGCATGTTTTTGGCGAGGTGATCACCAGTGGCGGCACCAACACCAGCGACTATCAAAATTATTTAGGTCCCTACCTCAACGGCACCGATCACGATGCCTATGACTTTCCCTTGTTGAATGCTATGCGCAATGCCCTGCAACCCAGTGGCTCCATGGCGGCCTTGGATAACCCCTATGCAAACGGCAATGCCTTGGCGGGTGATCGCGCAGTGACTATGCCAATTACCCACGATATTCCCACCAACAGTGGTTTTCGCTATCTAATCATGAACAGCACCGACGAACATTTGGCCTATGCCTATGTGTTGGGTCGCAGAGACGGCGCGCCCATGGTATTTAGCGATAAAACCGGCACCGACAATAATCGCTGGGTGGATGACTATAAACAGTCGGACATCAAAGCCATGGTGAAATTTCACAACCGCGTTAAAGGCCAGGCCCAAGAAAGTGTGTGGGCCGACAATTGCGTGGTGGCTTTCCGCCGTGGTAAAGAGGGCGTTGTGGGGATCAATAAGTGCGGTGAAGAGCGCTGGATAAAACTCAACACCAACGACAAGTATTATTGGTATCGCAATTATGTCGATACCTTGACGGGCGATACCTTCTCCATCGACGCCAGTGTCAAATGGATTCGCATCCCCGCGCGCAGTGCGAGGCTCTGGGCGGCGAGTTAATTTTCTATGCGGGACGTTGGTGATCAACGTATGTAAAGGGTGCTTTGGCACCCTTTTCAGTTTCCGGTAAACTGGCATTTTTAGCGCGATGCCCAAGATGCACGTTTTACCTATCAACGCCGTGTTACCCGACTTACTCGCCGCTTTGCGCCAGAGCGATGACTGCATTCTGGAGGCGCCGCCCGGCGCCGGTAAAACCACCTATGTACCGCTTGCACTGTTAACCGAAGCTTGGCTCAAGGGTCAGAAAATTCTGCTATTGGAGCCGCGCCGTTTAGCGGCGCGCGCTGCGGCGAGCCGTATGGCGAGCTTACTCAATGAAGCGGTGGGCGAGCAGGTGGGTTTTCGCGTGCGTATGGAATCAAAAATCAGCCGCCGCACCCGAATCGAGGTGGTTACCGAAGGTATTTTGACCCGCATGCTGCAGGATGATCCAAGCCTCGAGGGTTATGGCATCGTTGTGTTTGATGAATTTCACGAGCGCAGTTTGGATGGCGATTTAGGTTTAGCTCTAGCCTTAATGGCGCGCGATCTCTATGGCGATTTACGTCAGCAGCCACTGAAACTTTTGCTGATGTCGGCCACCCTAGACGGTCAAGACATTAGCCGTTTACTCGATAGCGCGCCCATTATTCGCAGCGAGGGGCGAAGTTACCCCATTCAAATTCACTACAGTGAACCCTGGCAATTTAATCAAGATCTGGTGGCGCGAATCGTGGCCGCTATTTTTATTGCACTGCAACATCACGATGCCAGTGTGTTGGTATTTCTGCCTGGGCAAAGCGAAATTCGTCGCGTTGCCGATACCTTAAGCCATCGCTTGGGCAGTGATTCTTGTGCGTTGAATAATGTAATGTTGGCGCCCTTATTTGGTGATTTAAGTCTCGATCAGCAGCGCCAAGCGATCGAGCCCTGCGCGCCGGGCTTTCGCAAAATTGTGCTGGCAACCAATATTGCCGAAACCAGTTTGACCATCGATGGCGTCGATGTTGTGATTGATAGTGGCTTGTATCGCCAAGCCAGCTTTAACCCGAATACCGGTTTGACCCACCTAGTGACCAAGCGAATCTCTAAGGCGTCGAGTACCCAGCGCGCGGGTCGCGCGGGTCGTTTAGCGCCGGGCGTTTGTTATCGCCTCTGGAGCGAGACGCAGCAGCAAGAGTTGGCGGCATTCACGCCGCCGGAAATTGAGCAGTCGGACCTATCGCCCCTGGCCTTGCAGTTGTTTCGCTGGGGTGTAACAAGCCCAGCGGAACTGCGTTGGCTAACCCCGCCACCCACGGGGGCTTGGCAGCAGGCCGTCGATTTACTGTTGCGTTTACAAGCCGTCGCTGTGGATGAGCGCGGCGTGCAACAGATTACCGAGCAAGGTCGCATGATGAGCGATGTGCCTGCTCATCCGCGCTTGGCACACATGCTCGTGTGCGCGCAAGCGCTGGGCCAGTTACCTCAAGCGGCATTGATTGCGGCTTTACTCAGTGAGCGCGATGTCAACGCCGGTGGCGCAGATGTACAGTTGCGCCTCGATTGGCTTAAGGGCGATCGCCAAGGGCCTGGCGGTGTGGCAAAGCGCTTGCGCCAACTGGCCAGTCAATTTGAGCGCGCCTTGGGCCAGCGGGCCGAAGCGACTAGGGTGAGCCGAGGCGAGTTATCGGTGCCACCAGATCAAATCGCCGGCTTGTTGTTAGCCTTTGCCTTCCCCGATCGCATCGCCCAGCGGCGCTCCGAGCAGGGGCATCACTATCGCTTGAGTAATGGTAGAAGTGCCGTGTTAGCCGAAACCGATAGTTTGCGCAGTCAGCCCTGGCTAGTGGTTGCGGAAACCGGCGGGCACACGGGTGAGCGCATTTTTTTAGCCGCCGCACTGGCGCCAAGCTTGTTCGACGGGCCGTTAAAAACACTGGTGCGCGTTGAGCAGTCACTGGGCTGGGACAACAACGCCGAGCGCTTTGTTGCAGAGCAGCGCCGCTGTGTTGGCGCACTCATCCTTGCCAGTAAACAATTGCCGCCCCTGACCGGCGAGGCCAAGCAACAGGCATTGCTGCAGTTGGTGCGCGATAGAGGTTTAGGGTTATTCGAGTGGAGTGAAGCCGCGCGTCAACTGCGGGCGCGGGTTATGTTAGTGCGCGAGCACACACAGCAACCCATCAACCAGTCTGAGCTAAGCTGGCCAGATTTTTCCGATACCGGTCTGTTAAATAACCTGAATCTTTGGTTGGCGCCCTATGTCGACAAAATTAATAAGTTGCAGGATTTTAAAGCACTCGATCTCCACGGTTTGTTGTGCAACCAGCTCGATTGGCATCAACAACAAGCGTTGAATCAATTAGCGCCGAGCCACTGGTTGGTGCCGTCTGGCAATGCTATTGCTATCGACTATGATCAAAGCCCGCCGGTGCTGGCGGTCAAATTGCAGGAAATGTTTGGTTGCGAAGAAACCCCTGCGTTGGTTAACGGCAAGGTCACTTTGTTGTTACATTTGTTGTCGCCAGCGCGCAGGCCGATACAAATTACCCAGGATATCGCGGGCTTCTGGCGCGGCAGTTACCAAGCGGTGAAAAAAGACATGAAGGGCCGCTATTCGAAACACCCATGGCCAGATGATCCACTGCAGGCGATAGCAACGGCAAAAGTAAAAAATAAAATGTAGCAGCGGCTCATTTCAACCGGCGCAATAGAACCTACCTTTCTGTCGGCCGCAGGCGCAAACGGGACTGGTAAAATTAAAATGCTGGCATTTTTTGTTTCATGTAATGCCGTTGGCTTTTCTGAATCTAGGATACATTTGATCTGCCATGGTTTACCTCAACCGTCACATGCACTAATTCTTCGATGCTGTTCAGCCACTCCTTCACCAAATCAGCTGTCACTGCCGAGCTCGTAGTCACCGATAAAATACAGGCATAATGTTTTTTCCCAACGCGCCATAGGTGAAAATCAGTAATTTCAGTTGCTGGTCTTTGCGCGTGCACGCGGTCTTTTACTTGGGCCGCGATGGGTTTATCCATTTCTGCATCCAGTAATATCTTGGCGGTATTCTTAATGAGCCCAACAGCCCAAATGCTTACCAGTATGGCGCCCACAATACCCATTACCGGGTCGAGCCAACTTGCCCCCCACAGTTTGCCGCCGAACAGTGCAATGATGGCGAGCAATGAGGTTAGTGCATCCGTTATTACGTGTAGGTAAGCCGCGCGCAAGTTTAAGTCGTGATGATGGTCATGGTCATGGTCATGATCTTCACTGTCGTGATGGTGATGATGCCCGCCCTTTAACAGCCAGGCACATATAAGGTTGACCAGCAAGCCTAGGATGGCTACCAAAATTGCCTGATCATACTGAATTGGGGTGGGCGCTAAGAGCCGTGCTACCGATTGAAAAAACATGAGCCCGGCAATGCCCACCAGAATTATTGCACTGGTATATCCGCCCAGCACTTCGATTTTCCAGGTGCCAAAGGCGAAGCGTGGGTGTTGCGCAAACCGCCGCGCTGCTGCATAGGCCGCTACCGATAGGCCCAAGGCTAACGCGTGCGAACTCATGTGCCAACCATCGGCCAGTAACGCCATGGAGTTGAACAGCCAACCACAGGTAATTTCTACCACCATCATGACAACAGTCAGCATTACTGCCCAGCGGGTGTTGCGCTCGGCCAAGGGGTTGCCTTGGTCAAAAACATGATCGTGATAGCGCTGTGCTGGTTCTGTTGGCATGGGTTGCTCCTCAGGTTTGTGACGAATATACTATACCCCAGTATATGATAAGGATGAAGCTAATCAATGTCACACACAGCCAAACAGCGCCAAAAATTGCTCGCACGGGTTCGCCGGATTAAAGGCCAAGCCGAGGGGTTGGAAAAGTTACTTGCGCAAGACGGTGATTGCAGCAAGGTGTTGCAGCAAATCGCTGCCGTTCGAGGCGCCGTGAATGGCTTGATGGCTGAAGTATTGGAAAGCCATATTCGCGAGCACTTAGGCGTTCATGATATTACACCCGAAGCGCGCGAAGCCGATGTTGAAGAAGTTGTAAGCGTGTTGCGCTCTTACCTCAAATAACCTTGGCTGAGTATCTTTTTACCAGTGCCATTTTGCAAACTTCCTACTGTATGCGTCGTCGCCGAATTGAAATAATATTGTGTTCCAGTGTCTGTGAATTAACTAAAATTGAGTTAGAAATGAGAGGGCGAGGTTGATGGTTGATGCTATTGGCAAAAATGCAAAGTCCCTCAAGCAATTTCATTCCGCTGAGTGTATAGTCCACCAATGATTCGAAAAGCCGTGTCCTTTCTGCTTCTATTACTGATTGTTTTCCAATCCTTGGAAGCTATGGCGGACGTGCACCCCACTGATCATGTTGGCTTGGAGTCCCATTCCCATCGCCACCTAGAGAGTCATTCGGAGCCTAGCTCAACGGAATTACCCACAAAATCGAGCGTAAGCTCGGATCAAAACCTGCCTGTCGATCCACTAGCAGATTGCCATCACCATAGTTGCCATTTTCATATTTATTTGTTCAGTAATCTGACGCAAATAAATGAGCTGCATAAACGTTTATTGCCCAATGATTATCCTTCTGTTTTCCCCGAAGCCCCCGCGTCGACACTTTACCGCCCTCCGATAGCCTGATCTTACTCATTAAGTTTTTCCGTGTCGCAGTTATCTGCCATGCGCGGTTTAAATCATCTTAAATAAGTAGGATCTAGTCTATGTTTTCAACATATACGACGGCCATATTTTGCGCGTTGGCGCGGCGACCATTGAAAATTCGCTGCGCACTCTTCGGTTTATTGTTTCTAACGTATTCTTCAGTCATTAACGCGACCGCTGTGAAACCCACCGTTACATTGACAGAAGCCGTACAGCGCTCTCTCTCACAAAACCCGTCTTTAAAGGTTTTCCCCTATCGTTATGCGGCCTTAACAGGGCAAGCAGAAATTGCTCAGCTGCGGCCGGCATATGAGTTGAGTTTTGAGGCAGAAAATATTGCAGGCACGGGAAATTTCAGTGGTGTGGATAGCGGTGAGCTAACCATTGCCCTGTCTTCTGTGATCGAAATGGGCGATAAGCGGGAGGCTCGGCAGGGCGTTGTTTCTTATAGTCGGTCGGTTCTTGATGCCAAGCTTCAGGTGGCGTCTCTAGCCTTGCTTGGTGAAGTGACGCGCCGCTACGTCGAAGTGCTTGCCGCGCAGGAGCAGTTGGCATTAGCCGGCGAGGCCAGCGATTTGGCGGGCGAGAGTTTGCGCATTGTGACAAAGCGAGCGGCTGCGGGTGCAACACCCGAGGCTGAAGTGAGGCGAGCACAGGCCGCGGCTGAGCAAGCAAAACTCGCTTTACTTGCGCAGCAGCAACGATTTATCTATATGAAAGTAGCACTCGCTGCTTTGTGGGGTTCGACTACGCCTGACTTTGACAAGGTAGAAGGGAATCTATTTGAGTTTGGCGAGGACGTGGCATTCGATAGCTTGTTTGCCAAAGTTGAAAAAAATCCGGTAATCGAAATATTCGCGGCCGAGTCGCGGCTAAAAGACGCTGAGCTGCGGCTTGCACAAACCCAATCCCGCGCCGACATCCGTTGGTCTTTGGGCGTGCGTCAAATGCAGGAAACCGATGACACAGCATTGGTGGCAGGTTTCAGCATGCCGCTGTTTTCCGGCCAGCGAAATTCAGGCGCGGTGACCACAGCTCTAGCGGAAAAAAATCAAGTATTTGCGCAGCGCGAGGTGATGCTGCTCGATCTGCATACGCAGCTGTTTCGAGCTTTTCATAACCGCAAACAAGCGATTGTTACGGTTAAGGCGCTAGGTAGCACCATCATTCCTGCACTCGAGCAAGCGCTAACAGAAACTCAGGCTGCCTATCAGCGTGGCCGCTACGGGTATCTCGACTATGTCAGTGCCCGACAGGAATTATTGAACGCTCGAAATACTCAAATTGAAGCCGCTGCAGCGGCCTTAACCTTTGGCGCTGAAATTGAACAGCTAACGGCCGAGTCTTTGGCTTCAGGGCGCGGACAAAACAATGATCAGCAGACTGAGTCATCGCTGCGCTAAACCAATTTTAGGATGTTGATATGAACGTAAAAAAGACACAATTTTTTAAACGCTGGGCCCTAGTGTTGCTGATTCCGTTTTTGGGTTTAGCGCTGAATGCATACAGCGCGGGTCAAGCCAGTAATGCAAATGCACCGCAGGAAGGACAAAAAGGCCCGAATGGTGGAAAGTTAATGCAAGACGGCCGCATTAAATTGGAATTGGCTATTTTTGAACGCGGTGTTCCGCCCGAATATCGCGCTTGGATTAGCCTTGATGGCAAACCCGTTGACGATGCGGAACTGACCGTGACGCTGACCCGCTTGGGCGGGCAGCAGGATGTGTTCAGCTTTAGCAAGCGCCCGCGAGACGCGTATTGGTTAGGCGCTGGCGTTGTTACTGAACCTCATTCTTTTGATGTGTTGGTGAATTTGCGCTTGGCAGGCAAAACTCACCAATGGCAATGGGAATCTCACGAGGGTCGGGTTGAAATTAGCGCTGATATCGCGAAAAAAGTGGGTATTGCTACCGCGGTTGCAGGCGCTGGCAAGATCGAGCGCCACTTACAAGTTTTTGGTCGCTTGGCAACACCACCCGATCAAAAGGCAGAGCTGCGTGCCCGCTTTCCTGGCGTGGTGAAAGCGGTGTATGTGAACGTGGGTAAATCGGTAAAAAAGGACGCGCTTTTGGCGGTTATTGAATCGAACGAAAGTTTACAAAGCTATGAGCTGCGTGCGCCCATGGCTGGCGTTATTCAAGAGCGTTCGGCTAACCGGGGCGAATCCGTGTCCGATGCCCGCCTGTTTACACTGGTCAATAATGAAACGCTCTGGGCTGAACTCAAAGTTTTTCCTAGCCAGCGCGAGCAAGTTTTGGCCGGGCAAAGTGTTCATATACAACACAATAAACATCTACATGACAGCCAGATTAGCCACATGACAGCCAGCGCCAATGGCGCGCCCTTCGTATTGGCCAGAGCCTTGTTAACTAATACGGAAGGGGATATGGCACCGGGAGATTTGGTGAACGGCACGATAGATGTAGAAGAAGTAGAGGTGCCGCTTGTGGTGGACAACCGCGCCTTACAAACGTTTCGCGATTGGACCGTGGTGTTTATCAAGGTTGGCGACAGCTATGAGATACGCCCGCTGGAATTGGGGCGCAGCGATGGTCGCTACACGGAAGTCATCGGTGGATTGAACGCTGGCGACGACTATGTGGTGGACAACAGTTATTTAATCAAAGCCGATATTGAAAAATCCGGCGCCTCACACGATCATTAATTGGAGATAGACATGATCAATGCAATCGTGCGCCTCTCCATCGAGCGGCGCTACCTCGTTATGAGTCTGATGCTGGTTTTGATTGGCATCGGGGTCTGGAGTTATCAACACCTGCCCATCGATGCCGTGCCAGACATCACCAATGTGCAAGTGCAAATCAATACCGAAGCACCTGGGTTTTCGCCCTTGGAAGCGGAGCAGCGGATTACCTTTCCGGTAGAAACCGCGCTCTATGGGTTGCCGGCACTGGATTACACTCGCTCCTTGTCGCGCTACGGACTGTCACAAGTTACCGTGGTGTTTAAAGAGGGCACGGACATCTATCACGCTCGCAATCTGATCGACGAACGATTGTCCGCGATTAAAGGTGCCCTGCCGCTGGGGCTGGAGCCAGAGATGGGTCCGATTGCGACCGGCCTCGGCGAAATTTTTGTCTATACCATTGAGGCTTCGCCGAGTGCGACGCAGAAAAACGGCGAACCCTACGACGCCATGGCGCTGCGAGAAGTTCAGGATTGGGTTATTAAACCGCAATTAGCTCAAGTACCTGGCGTGGTTGAGATAAACACTATTGGTGGATACGACAAACAATATCATGTGCTACCAGATCCTCAGCGTTTGTTGGAAATGGGTGCGACCTTGGATCAAGTAGCCAACGCGCTGCGCCGCAATAACAGTAATCGCGGTGCTGGCTACATCGAACGCAATGGGCAGCAACTACTGGTGCGTTCGCCCGGTCAATTGGCCAGCATTACGGAGATCGAAAACGTAGTGGTAGGGCTGCTCGGCAACGTACCTATCACCGTTAAAGATGTGGCGGACGTGGCCATTGGCAAAGAGCTGCGCACGGGTGCGGCCACGCGGGATGGCCGCGAAACCGTTATGGGTACGGCGATGATGTTGGTCGGCGAAAACCCGCGCATTGTAGCGCAAGATGTGGCGCGCAAGCTGGAAGCTATTCGGCCATCACTACCAAGCGGCGTCAAGGTTGAGGCGGTTTACGACAGAACCACGCTAGTTGATAAAACCATCGCCACCGTGCAAAAAAATCTGGTGGAAGGCGCTTTGCTGGTGATCCTTGTACTGTTTGTTTTGCTAGGCAATATCCGTGCGGCGCTTATTACTGCCGCTGTGATTCCGCTGTCGATGTTGGCGACCTTAACGGGCATGGTGCGCACAGGTGTATCCGCTAACTTGATGAGTTTAGGGGCTCTGGATTTTGGTTTGATTGTGGATGGCGCTGTCATCATCGTTGAAAACTGCATTCGACGGCTATCGGAATCCCAGCATCAAAACGGCAAGCAGCTGGACTTGCGCGAGCGCTTGCATTTGGTCTACTCAGCGACAGGTGAAGTGATTCGGCCAAGTTTATTCGGCGTGGCGATCATCACCGTGGTGTATATCCCGATATTCTCGCTCACTGGTGTGGAAGGCAAGATGTTCCACCCCATGGCGGCAACGGTAGTGATGGCCTTGCTGTCGGCGATGCTACTGTCTCTCACCTTCGTACCCGCCGCGGTTGCGTTGTTTATGGGGGGCAAGATCAGTGAAACGGAAAGTCGTATCATTGTTGTTAGCAAATCGCTGTATCGTCCTGTACTAGAAGCCGCGTTTCGATTGCGCTGGTTAGTACTGGGCAGCGCATCTGCGCTAATGTTGCTCTGTGCATGGTTGCTAACAACGCTGGGCTCGGAGTTTATTCCGCAACTAGGCGAAGGCGATATCGCGCTGCATGCACTGCGTATTCCCGGTACTGGCTTGGAGCAGTCCGTTAAAATGCAGGAAATTCTTGAGAGCCGGATTAAAGAATTTCCCGAGGTGGATAAAGTGTACGCGAAAATCGGCACGCCGGAGGTGGCAACCGACCCCATGCCACCCAGCGTCGCGGATAATTTTGTTATTCTAAAACCGCGCAGTGAGTGGCCGAATCCCGATCGCTCAAAAGCCGATTTAGTTACCGCGATGGAAGCGGCCGTTACCCAGTTGCCTGGCAACAACTATGAATTTACCCAGCCTATTCAAATGCGTTTCAACGAATTGATTTCTGGTGTGCGCACGGATCTGGGTATCAAAGTTTTTGGCGATGATCTTGATCAATTAGTTGCGACGGCTAACGATATTTTAGAAATTGTTGAAGCAATTGACGGGGCGGCGGATGCTCGTGTCGAGCAGGTCACAGGCTTGCCTATGCTGTCCATTGTGCCCAAGCGAATGACCTTGGCGCGCTATGGTTTGAGCCTAGATGAGTTGCAGGATTTTGTGGCTGCAGGTGTTGGCGGAGAAGAGGCTGGTTTGATCTATGAGGGCGACCGTCGTTTCAAGCTGATGGTCCGGCTGCCCGAGCTATTGCGCACGGATATCGACAGTTTGGCTTTCTTGCCAATTGCTTTACCCAATGGCGATTTTGTTCCCTTGAGTGAAGTGGCAGACATGGAGTTGAAACCGGCACCGGCGCAAATTAGTCGCGAAAACGGCAAACGTCGGGTGGTGGTCACCGCCAATGTCCGCGAACGGGATCTTGGCGGCTTTGTCGATGAGGTCAAGCTGAAAATCAACGAGCAGTTGGAATTGCCCAGCGGCTATTGGCTGGCTTACGGTGGCACCTTCGAGCAAATGGAGTCAGCCAGCCAGCGCTTGGCTATTGTGGTGCCAGTAACGCTGTTGATCATCATTGGCTTATTGGTCATGGCCTTCGGCTCATTGAAAGATTCGTTGATTATCTTCACGGGTGTACCGCTGGCATTAACGGGCGGGGTGTTAGCGCTTTGGTTCAGGGATATGCCACTGTCGATTTCGGCTGGCGTGGGGTTTATTGCCCTGTCTGGTGTGGCTGTATTGAACGGCTTAGTCATGTTGGCCTTTATTCGAGACCTTTGGCACGAAACCGGTGATCTGGCTAGGTCTGTGATTGACGGGGCGCTGATTCGGTTGCGTCCGGTGTTAATGACAGCCTTGGTCGCAAGTCTTGGCTTTATCCCTATGGCTCTCAATACCGGTACCGGTGCGGAAGTACAACGGCCACTTGCCACCGTGGTTATCGGGGGCATTATTTCCTCAACCCTTTTGACCTTATTCGTGTTACCCATACTGTATCAGTGGGTGCATCGTAGGGATAAAGAACGGGCATCCGCCTAGTAAATGGTGGTGTTGAATAAGTTCAACACCACCGACTTTTTGAGCTGCTACTGTACTTAGCATTCAATTGATTGCGACTGCTGAATATTAGGTTGATTTTTGAATTTTTAAACACGGTATTATTAGCGTATGAGCGAATTTTAATCTGACGTACACTTCTATTGAGTATAAATCTCTTGCTGAGGCATATTGAGGTTTCACATGGCAGATAGAATTGATCATGCTCTTGAAGGCTCTATTGGCACAGCTAAATGTAGGGGATTCGGGAAGATTTCGATTGCTGCTAGCTTTTACTTAGTAAAATTACGTTAGCCTTAAATTAGCTTTGAATAGCCAATGTCTCGCTATTGGATAGCTCAGAATACCAATTTTACGTTATTAGAAGTGGGTACCTGGTTTGGTCTGAGCAGCGGTATTAGTTTTTGGTATTCTAAGCGATACTAATGCTGGCAAATATTTCTTCTTTATTGGAAAGCGTAAACAGATGAAAAAATTTGGACCCGGTTTATTGGTTGCCGCGGCGTTTATCGGCCCAGGCACTATCGCCACGGCGAGTCAGGCTGGGGCCAATTTTGGCTTTACGCTCTTGTGGGCTTTAGTTTTTTCGATTTTCGCCACCTGGGTGCTGCAGGAAATGGCCGCGCGTTTAGGTTTGGTTACCGGCTATGGCCTCACAGAAGCTTTGAAGCGGCACATCCGCTCAGTTTGGTTGTCGCGCGCGGCTATATTGTTGGTGCTTGGTGCCATCGGCTTTGGCAACGCTGCCTATGAGGCGGGCAATATTGCCGGTGCGTCACTCGGCATTTCAAGCATTGTGCAAATTGAGCAAAGTGTACTGGCCATTGCCATTGGTCTGTTGGCGGCCATGTTGTTGTGGATCAATAAATATCGTTTGCTCGAAGGCGTATTGATCGCGCTGGTTGTGCTGATGAGCTTGGTTTTTTTACTGACTTTTTTATTGGTATCGCCAAACTGGGGGGCGATGGCAAATGCACTGTTGCAACCCACATTGCCGGACGGCGGTTTATTGGTAGCAATCGCCTTAATCGGCACAACGGTGGTGCCTTACAATTTATTTTTACACGCCAGTAGCAGTGCTAAGCAATGGGCCGGTGCTGCCAATAAAGACGAGGCGCTTAGGCTGTCGCGCTGGGATACCGGCCTGTCTATTTCCTTGGGTGGGTTAATTAGCATTGCCATCATGGGCACGGCGGCCACCGCCTTTTTCTCGACCGACCTTGTGTATTCAGCCTTAACCATGGCCCATCAGTTAGAGCCCTTATTAGGTGCCAGCGCAAAACTGTTTTTTGCACTCGGATTGTTTGCCGCCGGTTTAACCAGCGCCATTGCCGCACCTATGGCGGCGGCTTTTGCGGTGAGTGGCGCTTTTTCATTAACAGTGCTTGGCCAAGCGCGTTTGTACCGCGCGGTGGCGCTTGCCATCGTTGCTGTGGGTACCTTGTTTTCAGCACTCGGTACTAAGCCATTGGTGGCTATTGTTTTTGCCCAAGTATTCAACGGTTTTCTGCTACCCGTTGTTGCCATTTTTCTACTCTATATCATGAACCAAAAGAAAATCTTAGGCGCTTATGTGAATGGCCCCTGGGCCAATGCCTGTGGCGCTTTGGTGGTGTTAACCGTGCTGGGTTTAGGTGCTTGGAAAATTTTTGGTGTGCTATGAGTATTGCCACTGCTGATGATTATGTCGCTGTAGGTTGCCATCAATGACCGTGTCTAGATACCTCGCTCATTATCCGACTGGATTGCAGCAACAGGTGCAGGCGTTAATTGACGGTAAAAATCTGACCCGTTTCTTGCGAGAAAGGTACCCCGTTACCCATAGTGTTGGCAATGACAAGCAGCTGCGCGATTATGTGTTGGCGTTAAAAAACCGCTATTTAAAACAATCCTCGCCGCTGAGTAACGTTGTTTTTGACAATAAACTGCACGTTGTTCACAACGCCTTAGGCGTGCATCGCAGCCAAGGGCGAATTCAAGGTAATAAGATAAAAACAAAAAGGGATATCCGTATCAGCAGTATGTTCAAGCAAGTACCAGAGGAATTTCTGGAAATGATTTGCGTGCACGAATTGGCACACCTAAAAGAAAGTGAACACAATAAGGCGTTCTACCAGCTGTGTTGCCATATGCTGCCGAACTATCATCAAGTTGAGTTCGATACCCGCGTCTACTTAACCCACTTGGAATTGATTGGCCCTGTCTATACAGGGGCCGAGCCCCAGGAGTAGCTTCAGCAATTTTTTATAGCCTGCTAGTTTGAAAAGCCTATTTCGAAATAAGAACCTTAATGGTATTCGATAGCTGTTTTCTATCGAGCCTGCCGTAGTGAAAAATAATATCCTCTTTGTTGTCATGGTTGATATCTATTACGCTGATTTTGCTGTTGTCTTCGGGTAACAACGTTTTGTAGCGAATTGCCTTGCGCTCAAACTGCGCTGTTTTTGCAAGCCCTGCGTGTATGGATAAAGCTTTATTGTTTTTCGACAGCAGTAGCTCCTTATGGCCATCGCCATCGAGATCGGCGAGCTCAACCACGGCGCTGCCAGAGCGCCCAGAGCTCAAACTGAAATTCAAATTTACGTTCTCCTTTATTAGCGGCGTATCATTGAAGTTAGAGGCCTGATCTTGGGCGAAGATGTAGACATCTTGATTGATGCTGCCCGAAATCAGGGCGCCGATAATTTGGGTCAGGCCGATGTCGAAACCCGACAGCATCACTTCGAATATATCATCGCCATTAATATCAACCAGTTCTATGCCCGATAGGGTGCCTTCGGCCTGAATACTACTGTTGGGTTTGAGGGGAAGTGCGTACTTCCCTTCAATGAGCTGGCCTAGGTAAATTTCGTAATCATTGGTTCTATCCAATACGCCAGCGCTCTGGGTGAAACGCACGACCATGTCAGATAGGCCATCGTTGTTAATGTCTTTAATTTCATCAACTTTTCGATAGCTTAAGTCACTTTGGTCTAATTCTTCACCGTTGTTGTCGCGCTTGTACCACCAATCTGTACCATTGATGCTCGGGTCGGTGACCACCTGGGTTGGCTGTTCAGCGAAGCGCTCCTGCTGGTCTTGCAGATAAACAAGTAGCAAGCCGGTTTCAGCTTTTACGATATCCAAGCGTTGATCTAGATTCATATCTGCCAAAAAAAGCTTCGGGCTAGCGTAGGTGGCGCCGCGGTTGTCGACAATCACATCGGCTTTTATGGGCAGTGATTGCGATTCAAAACCGTTTTGTGTGCCAATAAAAACCTGCGTGGATTCAAAGTCAGCTACTAAAAGATCGGGATAGTTATCTTGATTAATGTCTTTGATGAATTGCCCGCGCGCTAGAAAATCGGCTTCGGCTTTAAGAATGAGCGTGTTTAACGTCAGCGCCGGGGTTAACGCACTCGGTTTATCTATGTCCGCCGGTGCGTACTTATAAAGCTTATGGCTGCTTAGAAAATATAGCGATTGCAGTGTGGCTTTGGCGTGCTCTGAGGTGTCTTGCTGGATCGCAGCAGGCTTACTCAGGTCAAATGTGTGAAACTCTCTGCCCACGGCAACGCGGTCTCGCTCGATATAGGTGCTAGTGTTTGGCTCGTATTGGTAGATTAGCAGCAGCCGGCCAGATTTTTCATCGTTAACAATAACTGCGATTTCCTTACCATGGCCTGGGATGAGATCAGCCGCGAAAGGTGCGCTGACAAGCGGCAATTTGGTGTCGATCTCGTGTTCTTCAAAGTCGAAGCTAGCGGCTTGTGTTAAGGCGGTAAAGCCCAATGACAGCGTTGCGATCGACAAATACCTGTTGATCATTCCTGCCTTGAGTTGCGTCATGCTCATTCCTTAGCCAAATAGTAGCGGATTTCGTCTGCGGCCTATTGTGCACAAGGCGGGGAGTGAGAACAATCGCCCTTTAACTGATCGGGGATGAGTTGTGGTTGGCGTCAGATAGATGGAATTCGGCCTAGGTGACGGTGTGTGGGATGCGAACCGGCGATGTTTGGGTTCAATAGCGGTTATATGTAATCATCGCCTCAATTTAAGCACTAGAGCTGTACATTCACCGCAGCTCTAGTTTAGACATTTCGATGCGTGGTGAGTAATCTTGGCGAGCTATTTACCTATTGCTTGGGGCATAAAATATATGAACAAGGATTTGCAGGCCGAAGATATTGTGCTTGGTGAGGGTAAACTCATCAGCAAAGGCGCGTTGATCAAAACCCATTATACCGGCCGGCTAGAAGATGGCACCGTGTTTGATTCAAGCGCATTGAAGGGTCGGCCCTTTCAGTGTGTCTTTGGCACCGGACGTGTGATCAAAGGCTGGGACTTGGGGCTAGAAGGGATGCGCGTGGGTGGAAAGCGAAAGCTCTTTGTGCCTGCACATTTGGCCTATGGCGAGCGTCAAGTCGGTCAACATATTGCGCCCAATTCGAATCTGCTGTTTGAGATAGAGTTGCTTGAGGTACTGACCCGCGATGAATAGTCGCTTATTGTTCGGCATGTTTACAGTACCGCTAAAAGTTTGGTGTAGCCACTTCGGCTAATGGAAAATTGTTTCGCCTTGTCATCGGTTAATTTCATATTGGCGTAGCGATTATCTTTGCCCTCTGTTTCTATGCCTTTTAGATAATCGAGGTTAATAATGGTGGAACGATGAATTCTGCAAAATTGGCTTGGGTCTAAGAGCTGCTCGAAGTTATTGATTCTATCTTGTTTAATGTGCGTGGCCGCGCTGGTGTGAATAACCACATAATCGTCGGCCGCCTCGATCGCGATAATGTCATTAGCGGCAACAACATGAACGTCGCCCTTATCTCGAATGAGCACCCGCTGCAGTGGTGCTTGCTGTTGTCGGATGTCTTGAATGAGCGCTTTGGTTGCGCTGGTGTCGGTATCCCGTAGGTTTAAACGCTGCGCGATTCGCTCGATGGTTTTTTCTAACCTGGCGCTGTTGATGGGTTTGAGCAGGTAGTCTAAGGCATTATTTTCAAAGGCTTGGATAGCGTACTCGTCGTGGGCCGTGGCAAACACGGTGATCGGTGCGCTGTCACCCAATAGCTCTAACACTTCAAAGCCGTCGAGCTTTGGCATGTGCACGTCGAGAAAAATCAACTGTGGCTGAAGGTCATTGATGGCCTTAACGGCAGCTAGGCCGTTTTCACATTGCGCAATAATCTCAATGTGCGGGTGGGCATTTAGCTGGTGGATTAGCGCTTGCCGCGCGTGCGCTTCATCATCGATAACGATGGCGGTAATCGTTTTGGCCTTCTCGGTATTGGTATCGGCATTGCTATCGGTAGTCATAAGGGCACTTAACCTCCTGTTAGGCTGATGCTGTTTTGAATCAGCGCGGGTAGCATGAGTTCGACCGTGAATAGCCCTGTCTTTTTTTGTATTTTCATCTGCGCGGCGGGGCCGAAGCTATACGCAAGGCGTTTTTCCAGTGACGATAATCCCAGCTTTGTGCTGCGTGGTTTTATCCCGCTGGGGTCAAAACTATTTTCAATGCAGATATGGGTGAAATTGTCTTGTTGGCTAATGGCAATATTGATAAAGCCCGGTTCGAACTGCGAACCGATGCCGTGTTTTATACAGTTTTCTATTAGCGGAAATAGCACCAGCGCGATGGTAGGTTTATCGCGCGCCTCGGGCGCAACCGCCATATCAACCCGCAAGCGTTCGCCGAAACGCTCTTTCTCGATGCTGAGGTAATTCTCGATGTGGGTGATTTCGTCGCCAAATGTCACCTTGTCTTGTTTGCCGTAAGTGACACTGTAGCGTAAAAAGTCGGACATCTTTACGCAGATGTCGTGAATTTTTTCCGGTGCTGCTAAGGATAAGTTAGCCACCATGGTCAGGCTGTTGTACATGAAGTGTGGGTGTACGGTAAGTTTAATCGCCTCAAGTTCAATACTTTTAATTAACAGTTGATGTTCGAGCGAGCGGGCGCTCGTTTGCTCGTCGCCTTTTGCGCCTAAATAGGCGTAGTGCACTAAAATCCAAACCACGTAGAGCACGAGTGAGATAAGAATATTGGCAATAAGTAAGTCGAAGTACATGGCTTCGGCTCGGTGGAAACTCATTTGATCCAATAGCCAATTCCAACCTAGCGCCACCAATAACCACAAACCAATGGTTATCGCGGCGGCCAGACTTTGCGCCACTAAGATGAGGGGCATCGGTGTGTTCGCCAGTGGTAGGCGCAAGCATAAGTAGTAATTGGAGGCGCCGAAAAACAGTAGCAAACCATAGAGCGGTAGGGTTTGAAAAATAATCAGCAGTGCGCCATGGCTCTGCTGATCCAGCTTGACTAATAAAAACGCGATCAGGCAACACAGAAGGCTCCAGAGTATGGCCACGCTGAGTAGAGTGCGGTTGGAGCTGAAAATGGGATGCATAATAGGCGCTAAGGTTGAGTGCTATGTCTATATTTTACGTGGAAAACTAATTCGTTATTTCCACGCCGCCCATCAGCGCCATACCGGTTAACACCAGGTGCTTGGGTGGTACGCCCATCTTGTCGGCTAAGCAGGTGGTTTTGTTGGTCACACCGCCCAGCAACGGCAATAGCTTTACGGTGACATTGAAGTGAGGCGGCACTTTTATTTCTACGCCGCCCATGAGCGCGATGATATCAATCTCTAAGGTGTTTTTTAGGCTATCGGCCTCCCGAATATCCACTTCAGCACCCCCTAAAATGGCAATGATATTGCCATCGGTTAAACGCTTGGAGCGGGTGGAAAAATTGCCGCCGCCCAACACGGTAAATACATCAATTTTTGTGTCGTCGGTGCCGCTGTTGGCTTGCGCTGCGCTCGCTTGCTCATTGGTAAAGTCATCGATCCATTCGCCGTCGATGATTTCGCCTTTTGAATCGCTCGCTTCGCTATCGCGCTGTTTAGCGCTGTCTGATTTACTTTTCAGTAAGTTAATGCCAACAAAGGCGAGTACCACAGGCACGACGATGGCGCCAATACCGAAGTTCAAGATGTGCATGTTGGCGAGCTGAAATAATATGCCCACGGCAATTAAGGTGTGCGGTAGGTACTGGGCTTTGCCGCTTTTGATTTTTTGCTTTTTTGCATGTTGAAACATCACCGCGCCCACCACGATTAACACCACCGGCCAGTTGCGCAACACCACGCCCAGAAAGGGGATGCCGATATTGCTAAGAAACAGCAGTACGGCAAACGCAATCAGGCCTAAGCCAAAGGCTGTGCGCGGGGTGAAATTACCTTTATGATTGTTCATAGCGTCTATCTCGCGAATAGTTTGGTCGTGGTTTGCCGGTGTTGATTACTGCAAGCCTAGGTTTATTTTTCCGACTTTGGTTCATCGGGTAAATCTGTAGGGCCATCTTCCACGGCTTGGGCTTCTACATCAATAGTTACGGGCTCATCTTTTACCTTGGCCGTGTTGTTTTCTTGCGCCTCGTGGGCAGGCGTCTCCTGTGGTTCGTCCTTGTTGGCGCCTTCTCCCGTATTTTTGCTGTCATCTTTGGCGAAGGGAAAAGGTTTTTCCTCGCTGTTGTAGCTAACGAAGGCGAGGGCCTCGTGGATATAGTCGCTGATGCTGGCCGCCATTTTGCGCAGGTTTTCGTTGTCTTGGCCGAATATCATGGTAATGACAAATTGAACGGTGCAAAGCAGCCACATGATAATGCCGGCTATGTGCAGGGCTAGGCCGTAGATCAGCATATACACGAGGCGAACCCAGTTGCGTTTATTGCTGAGGTTTTCGATCACTTGTTCTTGGCTGATTGTCGACTGGTTCATGAGGCTCTCCTTGAGTACTCAGTAGTGTTAGTGCCCGCTCTGGGGTTTGGTGTTGGTACGTTTGTAGATTAGTGCCTAGGAGCGGGTATTTGGCGCTTAAATCGGTCAATGGCGAGTGCTCATCGGTGAATGGGGGGGGGTGATTGGGCTGCAAGCCGCAAGCCGCAAGCCGAAAGCCGCAATGCGCAAGGCGGGGGGCGGCGACCTACAAGGCAAAAGGTTCACGGGGTAATTGCAGCCGCTGAAGGGGTTGGGGCCGATGCTTGTATGGGCATCAGCGCGCGGTGGTCGTGGAGGGCAGCAAGTTCTGGCGCTCCTATGGGTGGTTTTGGAAAAATGGTTAATTGCGCTGAAAGTTCGGTGCGGGTTGTGAGTGTTTACTATAGTGACAGCTTGTTTGCGAAAGTTGATTTTAAACACTGAACCCTATGCAGGTATTCGACCCGAAGGCCATTGTTGATGGCGACGTTGCGCAGTTGGCGGCCCTGTTCGCTCAACTTGCGCAGGCTATGGGGCAAGGCGAAGATAAGATTCGAGCCCGCTTTGTGGCCGATACATTAATCGCCCTGGGGCCGCAGAAGCATCATCAATGCCTTGGTGAAAAATTTGCCGCGGTCTCTCAGTTACTCACCTCGCAGGCCGCCCAGATAGAGCAACTGGTCGCCAACCCCACTCATCCCTTTAATGCGTTTTTAACCCATTGGTTAAGTAAAGCGATTTTATGGTATCCATCCGATAGCCGCGCCAGCCAGACCTACTTGGCCCAATGTGATGGCGTGATAACGGCGCTCGCCAACTGTAAAACCCTGACCCTATCTGCTTGGGATGCGGTGGCCTTGGGGTTAAAAGACATGGATAAAAAGCTGCTTAGCGAAGCCCGCAGAGCCGGCATTGCCGAAGCCCGCCTGTGCGAAACTACCGAAAGCGAATACCGCACCTTAGCGGCAGAGTGTGCGGTATTGGATCTGTTCAATCAGCAATTAGGCCAGTGCTTCTTGCCCGAGTCCGTGCAGCAGGGATTACTGAGCACGCTAAAAGATAGCCTTAAAAATACCGTACTTACCGCCGGCGAGGTCGATCACGAGCGATTGCCTTTGTGGCAGTTTTGGCAGCGCCAGCTGTATCAGTTGGCGCAAATCTACGGCCCGCAAGGTGTGGCACTTGAGGATCAAGTTTTATACGAAACCTTGCCGACACAGCTAGAAAAGCTCGAGCAAAGCGCGGCGACGTTTGCCGTGCACTCGCAGGCTTATGGGGTTTGGATTGATGAGCTCTGCGCCTATTTGATGAGCGCTATTCAAAAGCAGCCGATTGAATGCGCTAAGTTTTCGCCTTTGCCTTATCCAGACGGTATGGGTCAGTCGCAAGCCGTGATGACGCCAAGCTACTTCGCACAGTTTGCCGATGTAAAGCCGCAAGATTGGTTTTACTTTCGCACCCAGGAGACCCAGCCGCTAACCCAAGCGCTAAGGTGTAAGTTAGCGTTAAAGCACGAGCCCAGTGGTCAGCTCCTGTTCGTGGATTGGCTTGGCCGCAAGGTGCTGACCAAGAGTCTACAAGATTTTGCCCTGTGCCTTTCGACCGAAATAGCCCAGCCCATCGTCTTCTCAAGTATCGCTGAGGTATGGGAAAAAGTTGTATGTACTTGGATAAAACGCGCTAATTTAGCCGCTAAACATGAACAAGAAAAAATCCAGCATCAACTACAAGAGCGTGAGCGAGAGAACAAGCAGCGGCTAGATGCGGCGGCTGAAATTGAAGGTGTGCAGCGCCGTCAGGCCGCCGCGCTGAAGGCGCGCGCCGAAGCGCAGGCGTTTAAGCAGTTAGCTGCAGAGCAAAAAGCTAATCAGGCGGCGGCCACGCAGCATATTGCCGAGCTGCAGGTTGGCGCTTGGTTCGAAATCTTTAACGAGGGCGCTGAGCCAACGCGCTGCAAGCTTTCGGTAATCATACAGTCGACCGGAAAGTATATTTTAGTCGATCCATTAGGCCGCAAATATCTCGAAATACTAAAAGACGAGCTGCATGAGCGCATAGCCAGCGGCCAGTTACGGGTATTGCACAAGGGCAATAACTTTGAAGATCAGTTGGCAAAAGTCATTCAGGGGTTGAGGCGCGATGTTTCGTAAACCTAATAACCGATCCAACTGGCCCACGGGGGCAAGTCATGACTGATAATAAGCCGCCACTGCCTAGGCAAGCAGACACCGATAAACGGCAAGAGTATCGCATGGATGAAGCCTTCACCGTATTCATCGAACTGCCTAGCGCCGAGCCAGGTTCGGACAGCGAAATTGTGGTGACCACCAGCCTCGATATTTCCGCCAACGGGCTTAGAGTCATTTCCCACCAGCCGCTGTTAGAGGGGAGCATTCTGAGCACCTGTATCCAGCAGCGCAAAGGCGACGGCGCGGCGAAAAAATTCTTTCTCGTGTGCGAGATCAAGTGGTGCCGGCCCTATGGCGCTAAGGGCGAATATCTACTCGGGCTCAGTTTGTTTGAGGCCGAGGGTTCAAGCATTGCAGATTGGAAAGAGTTTGTGGCGCTGAGTTTGGACAGCGACGATCAGCCATGCGAGTAGGGAAAATGCAGAAATAGCGTTTACTGTGTGGCGTTACGCCGCCACGAAATGGGCTTGAACCGTCGCCGGATGAATTCATCTAGATGCCGTCGACAGCACTGATGCGCGAGGTTTAGTCCATTAATAGTGGCTTGGGGCTTGGTCGATTCCTGCCAGAAGCCAGGGCCTGAGTGCGAGCCTGTGTAGCCCATGGTCACCTTGGTTTGGCGCCTAATCTGTCGACTACTCGCCCATTTCTAGTTAAGTCAGCCAATCTTTTTGTAAAGCTTGGTTGACATTCTGCTCAAGTCTTCCTATCTTAATGTAAAGCATGCATTACATTAAGACAAAGGAGTTATACAGTGAGTAATCATCAGACCAAGCCCAATGATTGGGCCACCACCAATATCAAAAATACCCGTCATCTCGCTCTATGGGCAGGCGCTTGGTTAATTACCTTGGCGCTGGCGTCCTTCGGGCCAAAGATGCTGTGGCAATTTAATACATTAATAACCTTAGTTGCGCTCATGCTTACCTTAGTAGCGGGGGCCGGCATGATTGTGGTAACCATACGGCACGTGAAATGTTTGGACGAAATGCAACAAAAAATCTTTCTCGACGCCTCGGCGCTCACCTTGGGCGTCGCACTCGTTTGCGGCACCAGCTATGAGCTCATGGAAGATGTAAAGCTTATTGCCTTTCAGCCGGAAATCTCCCACCTAATGATGCTCATAGGCCTAACCTTTATCGTTGGCATAGCCCTTGGCAATGCGAGGTATCGATGAAAAATCGACTTAAGGTACTTCGCGCAGAGCGCGACTGGACCCAGGCGCAGTTAGCCGCAGAATTAGAGGTAACGCGCCAGACAATTAACGCCATTGAAACCGGTAAGTTCGATCCCAGTTTACCGCTGGCATTTAAAATATCGCGGCTATTTGAGATGCCAATCGAGGAGGTTTTTCAGGATGAGCCTGTGTCGCCATAAGGGTGAGTAAGCGCTGGCTTGATTTGGATTTATCTGGGCAAGAGTCTAGCGCTGGTTGAAGCTGGCAGTTGCTGGCTGAAACGCTGCAACTGCCAATGAAGGTTGGATCTATTGGATGAATTTTAGTCTAGATAGAGCGCCACTATCTTCTTGTTCCAGGTAACTTCCTGAGTTGTTTTATCGCTCCACTTGGCTTGTTCTGTTTTAAGAAAATCAAGCGCCTCTGTGGTTTGGATATCGCCGATGGCTTTCAGTGCAACGGCTCTGTCTTGCCATTGGTTGCCAGATGTGTAGAGCGCCTTTAGCTCTTCGAACACGCCTTCGCCACCTAGCATACCCATGCCGGATATAGCGGCTAAGCGTATGTATTCGGCGTTGTGCTTGCTGAATTCTAGTAGCGCAGGTAGCGCTTTTGGATTGTTAGAAAAGCCCAGTTCATAAACCTTTTGATAGGCAATGTCTTCGTTTTCAACATTCGCTTTAACGTCTTTGATCAAGGTGTCAACATCGCTGTCAGTTAGCTGGTCGTTAAACAGTGCCAAGTTAATCTTAGCCGCAACTTCCTTAATTAAAATTTCTTGCGGTTGATTAATGGTCGCTTCAACCAAAGGCTCTTCGGTAACTGTCCAAATAGGCACTTTTGCGCGCTTAACGATGGCGGCGATACGGTGTTTCTGGCCGTTTTCTACCAGATCAATTTTTACCATCGCGATCATGACCAGCGGCGAAAATCCGTTGTTGCGATGTGAAATCGTCTCAAAGCTCAGTAATTGCAGCTGATTGCTGGCGGAGTCGTCGAAGGTGACGGGCAGCTTACGGGCTTCTAGTTCATTGCTCAGGGCGCCTAAAAAGAAGGTTGCGGGGTCGATATTCTTCTTGTCTTGTTGGTACACATAGTTGAGCACACCACCTTTGGCACTGACCTGATCCCCAGGAATTTGATGGCTAAACGCTAGGCTGGTAGGTGTATCTTGATCACTGGATACATAGTGTTGAGTTGAAGGTTCTGGGTCGTCGACTTCAACTTGAAAGGTAAAGTTAGAGGCGCACGCCTGTACGAGCAGTGTGGCGGCAATTAGGCCGGCCAATTTCAGTCCTTTGATGGTTTTTCGAACGCTATCCATATCGGCTCCGTAGTTGTAGGTTATTAATGGAGCGCGAAGACTAACAGAAATAGGGACTTTGGTTCCAGATTTCGATTTCTTTCTAACAGGAATTTTTGGTGTTCTAAAATGGTCTATAGCGAAGTGCGAGTAGCACCATACTTTAATGGCATTATGTTTGTTTACCTTGGCAGGCAATGCTTGTTTTCATTAGGAGGAGCTATGGAAGTGCAACACCACCATGCGATGGCAGAATTATTCAGTCAATTGGGGCTCGACAGTAGTAAAACAGCCATCGATCAGTTTATTCGTAACAATCATTTGCGCCACCAGGATGGCGAGCTCTACCGGGCTATTTTTTGGAATCCTGCGCAGGCGCAGTTTATTAAGCAAGCCATAGAGGAAGACGCCCAGTGGGCTGAAGTGGTGGATGAACTTGACGCGCGGTTAAGGCGCTGAACGTGTTAGTGAGGCCACGCTAATTATTCCAGAGCCCCGAAAACGGGGCTTTTTAATGGACGCTGATTTGCTGTTAACGAGAGGTTCGACGCTTAGCCGTCGCGTCTAATAAGTTCCTTTTATCTAATTAGGCAACTTTTAGTAGGCGCCTTCGCTGTATATAAGCTCATAGCTGTGGCTATAAATTTCTAAAATATTGCCGAACGGATCTTCCATATAGATCATGCGGTAAGGTTTACGACCTGGGTAGTAATAGCGGGGTTTCGGCATCCGCTTCTTGCCGCCGGCTGCAACGATACGCTCGGCCAGCTCTTCAACATTGGGGTCTTGCACGCAAAAGTGAAACACACCTGTTTTCCAATATTCGAAATTATTTTCAGGGTTCACCTGCCCCTTAAACTCGAACAGTTCAACGCCGATACGGTCGCCGGTGGAAAGGTGCGCGATACGAAACTTTTCCCAGTTCTGGCCGAACACATCGGTGCACATTTCGCCAATGGGGCTGTCGTCTTCGACTATCTCTGTGGGCTTCATGATGAGGTACCAGCCCATCACCTCGGTGTAAAACTTCACTGCCGCCTCAAGGTCGGGCACGGAAATGCCAATGTGGGAAAAGTTACGTGGGTAGGTGCTGGTCATGATGTGCGGTCCTGTAGGTTAAGTTGGCCTCAGGTTACAAATCATTTGTTATTATGTAAAATTATCATTATTAATATAAATGAGTATGTTTCGTAATGATTAATCCTGTCTGGCTGCGTAGCTTCTGTACCTTGGTGGACGTCGGTCATTTTACCCGCACCGCAGAAAGGCTAAATATGACCCAATCTGGGGTTAGTCAGCACATCCATAAGCTTGAGCAGCAGTTAGGTCGGCCCTTACTGGTTCGCGAAGGTAAAAGTTTTACCCTAACTAGCGCCGGCGAGCGCCTCTACCACGAGGGGCGCGCGCTGTTGCTTTCTTTAAAAAACATTGAGCAGCGCATAGGAGCAGACCCCAGTCACGAAGGTATTGTAAAAATTGCCTCGCCCGGTAGCGTTGGGCTTAAGCTTTATCCTTATCTGCTGGGTCTACAGCAGCGTCATCCGGGGCTGGTGATTGACTATCGCTTCGCACCAAATCGCGATATCGAGCAGCTTATTGCCGAACATAAAGTGGATGTTGGTTTGATGACCAGCGCCTCCACCTTGGCTGAGGTAAATCTTAGGCCACTTGCCGAAGAGGCGTTGCTGTTGGTAACGCCATTATCGGTAATAGAGCCGAGTTGGGAAAATTTGCTAGCATTGGGTTTTATAGATCACCCCGATGGCGCTTATCATGCGGGCCAATTGCTGAGTGTGAACTACCCCGAATTCCAACATTGTGAGCAGTTCAAAAAATCAGGTTTTTCCAATCAAATTCATCTCATTTTAGAGCCAGTGTGCAGGGGGATTGGTTTTACTGTGCTGCCTAGCCACGCCGTGGGTGCATTTAAGCACCAAGAAAAAATTAACCTACATCATTTACCTAGGCCTGTTCACGAGACGCTGTATATCGGTTTGCATCGAAATAAGTTCACACCCAACCGAGTTAGCACCGTGATATCCGCAACGGAAAAGTGCCTTAAAGATAGTGATGTTCAGTAAAAGCCTATGTAAGCAAGGCGCCTGAAACAGATTTAAATCGAGGTTCCAGGAAGCAAGCCATTTTAGTACGCCCAGCTTTATTGCCCAGTAGAATCAAACGGTTAATGCCGTTTTTCAGCAGCGGCGTCTTGTTTTAGTCCTATGATAATCCTGCATTATTTGCAAATAAACCTATGAAAATTAGTGGCTTATGAGGTATATTTCAAAAAAATATACGAAAAATATATTGCCAGTTATAGGCCTTTTAAAAGACGGCATAGAATCGCTAAAAGCTGGAAAATTAAGAAACCTTAAATAAAACAGATGCTTACAAATTGTCGCAAAGAATTGCGCCAAAAATATATATTGTCGGCGTCCTATGAATAATGACATGGACTCTCTCTCCCCTTAACCTAAACAAAGGTTAAATATTTGGAGAGTGATATGAGCGCGCAAATAATCAGATTCGGTATTGATATTGGAAAAAAGCTAATGGTTGTTCATGGTGTTGACTGTCATGAAAAAACTGTTCTTAAGAAGAATTTTACCCGATCGAAATTATTAGAGTACTTTTCCAATTTAACTCAGTGTGAAATTGGAATTGAATCCTGCGGTGGTAGCCATTTTTGGGCCCGTAAGCTTACAGAAATGGGGCATGAAGTACGTTTGATATCAGCGAAATATGTGATCCCTTATCGGCGGAAAGGTAAGAACGATGCAAATGATGCTGAAGCTATCTGTGAAGCGATTGGCTGACCAGGTATGAAATTTGTTTCTGTAAAGAGCGAAGATCAACAGGCGATTTTAATGGCCCACCGTATTAGGACCTTTAATATAAACTGTTATGCAATTGGATAGAGAATGACGAAAGCCAGGAAGAAAGAGTCACTTATAGAGGGCATGGCTTTCAGTGCAGGGCTTGGTCTAAAGTTCTTTTTCTTGATTTTCATAGCTGTGATTCCACTAAACGTAGTAATGGATTTGGTGGCGGGCAAGTCAGTTGCCGTATACTTTACTGTAGAATTTGTTGGATTTATGTTTCAGTCTCTATTGCTGTGGGGTATTTTGCTCTTCTCGGTAGCAATATTTGTTGCTGGTGGCTTACTAAATAAATATAGAAATAGAGGCGATCAATAAATGCATAACAAACGCAAGCATCCGACTCGCTACGCTCCCGGCTGTTGCGGGCGCTATGAGCATGCCTAAATCTTCGCTAGCAGGCGCTAAATATTTCTCGGCCGCGAGCTTCCTTATTGTTACCGCTAGCCTGTTGCCGGCCACTGTTGAACTGCGGTAGTGCACACCATCATAAATACGGGCCGCTGAAACCTCGGCAATAAAACGTCCATCCAGCGCCAATGGCGTGTGGCACCGTTTGCTGTGGAGCTCGTCGTTGAGAGTGGGGGCACGGGGTGCTCGCTATTTCAGCGCTTATCAGTGTGCCAATTGTCAATGGTCGATGCGACAACACCGTGTGCTCAAGGGGTGTTCAGGGTGCATTGGGGTTGGGTATACGGCGCCCAGCCTAGGTGACGGCTCGAACCAATATGCCCTGTGTTGTTCAGCTACAGGGTTCATTTGTCGAATGAGTGATTTGGACTATGCTTCAGGGGTGCTGGCAGTAACGCCTTGTTGGAAGGCCGGCAGATTTTTACCTGACCATAACGGATGTTTGCGTTAGTCGATTTGGCGCCCATTGCCTTTCGTTAACTGTGTTTTTCAACTTGTGGTTATGGCTGAAATTCCTGTCGTACAGAACTGTTGCCCCCATATATGCTGCTGAATTGACGAGGTCCTGTTCATGGGTGAAACCCTGGCTATTTACGATCGTTTTTCGTGTGCAAACTGCCTAGATAAGGGCAGCCTTGCTTTTGATTTTACCATGGCATTTCAACCGATTGTTAATGTCGAGGCTCGTCAAATATTTGGTTATGAGGCTTTGGCTAGGGGGTTGAATAATGAGTCTGCTTATTCGATTATCTCTCAGGTAACGGACGAGAATCGCTATTTTTTTGACCAGCTTTGCCGCGTTAAGGCGATTGCACTCGCTTCAAAATTACAGCTCGGCTCCATGCTCAGTATCAACTTTCTTCCCAATGCAGTTTATAAACCGGAGCGGTGTATTAGAACTACATTGGAAGCAGCGCAGAAATACGGGTTTTCAACAGATCAAATCATGTTTGAGTTCACGGAGGTTGAGAAAATTGAAGATAGCAACTTGGTTAAGCGTATTGTCGAATACTATAAGCAATCTGGTTTTAAAACGGCGATTGATGATTTTGGTTCGGGTTATTCTGGCTTAGGCCTGTTGGCAGATTTTCAAACAAATATTATAAAGTTTGATATGGGGTTGATCCGTAATATTGAATCGGATAACACGCGGCAATTTATTATAAAAAACTGTGTGAACTTATTTCATGATCTTAATATCACACCACTCGCGGAGGGTGTAGAAACGCGCGCCGAAATGGCGTGGCTTCGGGATTCGGGGGTCGAGTTAATGCAAGGCTATTACTTTGCTAAGCCGGGTTTTGAAAGCCTACCGCCGGTGAATTTTAGCCAAATTTAACACGCCGGTCTCTCGCTACTGTTAGTCCTTATTGGTAATAGGTAGGCAGCGCAGCAGGCGTGAATAAATCGAGAGAAATATTTCGATATACGAGGATGGCGAACTTAATTGCCCTATGCTCCGCTAAACATCCATTGGTCTACTTTGCTTTTCCTCTCCCAGTAGGCTTACTTCTTCTTGCTTTGGCATTTCCCGCTCTGTGCTATGTCTAAGTCATCTGATACTGCGCTTGCTGCGTATAGGCCAGTACTTTAGAGGGTTAGCGGCATGAAAGACATGATTCGTTTGGTATACGCCAGCCGTTCGCGTGAGCGCGAGCCGAACCGCTTGGCAATGGAAATGGGCAAAATACTGCGTAGCTCGCGAGCGAACAATGGCCGTGTGGGTGTGGGCGGCGTTTTATATTTTGGCAATGGATATTTTTTCCAGTGTCTTGAGGGCGATGCGCAACAGGTAGACGGTACCTTCCAGCGTATTTCGGCCGACGATCGTCACAGCGAGGTGAAAATACTCCTGCGTCAAGTGGCGTCTGGTCGTCAATTTGAACGCTGGAGTATGAAGTTTGTACCGTCCGAAAGCGCCATTCAAAACTATTTGAAGGCAGAAGGGTTAAAGGAATTCGACCCCTTTGACTTTGATGAACCCCAGGTGCGCCGGTTATTACAGTATTTGACTATGCCTGTTGACGAGCCAACTGTTGCACAAAGCGCGCCTTGGTGGCACAAAATACCGCTGCTTGGTGGCTTGTTTGCGCGCTAGTTGGTTCAATTAGTCCATCCGATTAGTTTTTTCTGGCGTATTGAGCAGTTAGTAGCTTAAGCCTTTCACTGGTGTTCTTGCTCTCTCGCTTGGATAGGTTTCATTGATATCTCCCAGCCATAAAAAATCCGCCAAGGCGGACTTTTTTATGGCGTGCTAGACGCTAAGTTTTAGGGTTTTACAGGGTCGCAATGCGAGCCTTTTGTTCCTGTATTTGAGCTGCTGCTTCTTTCACTTCCGCTAACCGCTCGCGCTCTTTGGCCACGACTTCCGCCGGTGCTTTGTCGACAAACTTGGCGTTACCGAGTTTGCTTTCAATGCGCTCGGCTTCTTTCTCGAGTTTGTCGATTTCTTTATCGAGACGTGCTATTTCGGCACCTTTATCAATTAAACCCGCCATAGGCACGAGTAATTCCATCTTGCCTAGTAGTGCTGTGGCAGACATCGGCGCCTCCTCGCCATCAAGCAGCGTAATGGACTCCAAGTTCGCGAGCTTGGTGAAGAAGGCGCGGTTGTCGTTGATGCGGCGCTGCTCTTCGGCGTCGGCTTTATTCACGAACAGGGGAATGGCTTTCGCCGGGCTAATGCTCATTTCGCCGCGAATGTTGCGCACGCTTTCTACGGCCTTTTGAATCCATTCCAAATCGACGATAGCCTGCTGATCGATTTTGCTGTCATCTGCCACTGGGAAGCTGGCGTGCATGATGGTGTCGCCAGTTTGACCGGCCAGCGTTTTCACCTTTTGCCAAATTTCTTCGGTGATAAAGGGCATCATTGGATGCGCTAGGCGCAGCGTGGTTTCCAATACGCGAATCAGCGTGCGGCGCGTGCCTTTTTTAGCCGCTGGGCTGGCGTTTTCATCCCATAGCACGGGCTTAGATAATTCTAAGTACCAGGCACAGTATTCATTCCAGATGAAATCGTACAGCGCTTGCGAGGCCAAATCTAAACGATAAGTCTCTATGCCTTCGGCCACGGCTTTTTCAGTGATCTGTAGCTTGCTGATGATCCACTTGTCGGCCAGTGACAGCTCGTAATCGGTGGTCGCTTCCAGCGTCCTGCCTCCCGCGACACTCGCGCTATCCTGCGCTTCGTTTTGCCCGCAATCTTGGTCTTCGCAGTTCATCAACACGTAATTGGTGGCATTCCAAATTTTGTTGCAGAAATTGCGGAAGCCTTCGATGCGGCCTACATCAAACTTAATGTCGCGGCCGGTGGAGGCGAGGGAGTAGTAGGTGTAGCGCAGGGCATCGGTGCCGTAGGCGTTGATGCCCTCGGGGAATTCCTTGCGGGTTTGCTTCTCGATTTTTTCCCGTAGGTGCGGCTGCATCAAACCGGCGGTGCGCTTGGCCACTAAGGTTTCTAAGTCGATACCGTCGATCAAGTCGATAGGATCTAGCACATTGCCTTTGGATTTTGACATCTTCTGGCCTTGGCTATCGCGCACCAAGCCGTGTACATACACTGTGTGAAACGGAATTTCTTTTCTGAAGTGCAGCGTTAGCATAATCATGCGTGCCACCCAGAAGAAGATAATATCGAAGCCGGTTACCAACACATCGGTGGGGTGGAAGGTTTTTAGTTCTTCGGTGTTCTCGGGCCAACCTAAGGTGCCGAAGGTCCACAGGCCGGAGCTGAACCAGGTGTCCAGTACGTCGTTGTCTTGGCGCAAGTTTACTTCTGCGCCGAGGTTATTTTCCGCGCGCACGGCGGCTTCATCGCGGCCAACAAAAATGTTGCCTTCGTCATCGTACCAAGCGGGGATGCGATGGCCCCACCAAAGCTGGCGCGAGATACACCAGTCTTGAATGTCGCGCATCCACGAGAAGTACATGTTTTCGTATTGTTGCGGCACGAATTTAATCTCGCCGTCTTCCACCGCTTTAATAGCTTGCTCGGCTAAGGGCGCGGTTTTTACATACCACTGGTCGGTTAAGTAGGGTTCGATTACCACGCCGGTGCGATCGCCGCGCGGTACTTTTAACACGTGGTCGTCAATTTTTTCCAGCAAACCCAGCGCTTCGAAGTCGGCAACAATTTGCTTGCGCGCGGCGAAGCGTTCCATACCGCGGTATTTCTCCGGCACGTCTTGGTTTAGGTCCGCATCGTCGGTGAGGATGTTGATAATCGGCAAGTTGTGGCGTTTGCCCATTTCGTAATCGTTAAAGTCGTGCGCGGGGGTAATTTTAACGCAACCGGTGCCGAAATCTTTATCCACATAGTCATCGGCGATGATGGGAATTTCACGCTCGGTGAGCGGCAGTTTGATCATTTGGCCGACGAGGTGCTTGTAGCGCTCGTCCTCTGGGTGCACGGCAACCGCGCTATCGCCGAGCATGGTTTCTGGCCGCGTGGTGGCAACCACAATGTGGCCTTCGCCCGAAGCGAGGGGGTAGCGGAAATGCCAGAGGAAACCTTTTTCTTCTTCGCTGATCACTTCTAAATCAGACACGGCCGTGTGCAGTTTTGGGTCCCAGTTGACGAGACGCTTACCGCGATAAATCAGGCCATCTTTGTATAGCTGAATAAAAACTTCTTGTACGGCTTTATAGAAACCGTCGTCCATGGTGAAGCGCTCGCGCGACCAGTCGGGGCTAGCGCCTAAGCGACGCAGCTGGCGGGTAATGGTGCCACCGGATTCTTCTTTCCATTCCCAGACTTTTTCGAGGAAATTTTCGCGGCCAAGATCGTGCCGGGAAATGCCTTGGGCGTCTAATAAGCGTTCAACCACCATTTGGGTGGCGATACCGGCGTGGTCAGTACCCACTTGCCAGAGGGTGTTTTTGCCTTTCATGCGGTTGTAGCGGATCAAGCAGTCCATGATGGATTCTTGGAAGCCATGGCCCATGTGCAGGCTGCCGGTGACATTCGGCGGCGGAATCATGATGCAGTAGGGGTCGCCTTTACCGGTGGGCTTAAAATAACCTTCGGTTTCCCATGTTTGATACCACTGGGTTTCGATACTGGCGGGCTGGTAAGTCTTGTCCATCGGGCTCTCAACGCGTTAGGCCCCAGCGCGTTAGTGCGCGGGGCTGGCAAAAGCGGCGATTATACCCGAAGCGCGCGGATGGGTCAGTGCTCTGTTGGCTCTTCGTCGCTTAAGGTTTCGCTTAAGCGTTTGCGCAGCCTAGCTTCGATGAGCGGCAGGAATTCTTCAATGACGTCGTTAATAACCGTGGCGATATCGGGCTTGGGTAATTTCGTTGGGCTTTTGCTATTGGTTTTTTCAGCATTTACGTTTTTATCAACGGCCTGCTCAGGCGTTGAAGCCTTTTCGATGGCCTGTGGTTTTGTCGCCGTCGCTGGGTGTTTATCGGTTGTTTGCTGTTTGGCCTGAGCTTGCTGCTTGGCCTCTTGCTGCTTGGCTTGGGCCTCTTGCTGCATGCCCGCCAGGGTCTCTTGTTGCTTTGGCGTGAGCCCATCGCTGCTAAAGTGCTGGCTTAGGTTATCCATGTCCATGTAAGCCGGCGGTGTCATGGGTAGGAGGAATTCACCCTTGGGCAACGGCTGGTTGCCTCTTAAGCGCTCGCGAATGTGTTGCGGCAGGAAGGGGTTTTCGCCGCTGGCCTTGGTCACCGGTGCCGGTCTGTTGGCGTCTTTATCGTCGCTATCGGCTTTCTTGCTGCTGTCGGCTCTATTGTTGCTGTCGGGTTTGGCAGGTTCGAATAGGCTTTGTTGGCCGGGTAGCGGTGCCGGCGCCGAGGGGTCGGTGTGTAGAGCTGAGTTGTGTTCAGCGCTTAACTGGTGGTCGAGCTCGAATCCGAAGGCCTCGGCCTCTCTAAATTGGTCTCGATTTTCGGGCTCATGTGGGCGCGGTTTAGCATGAGCCGGCGGTAGCTGATGCGCTTGCTTTGTTTGTTGAGGGTGCGGTGGCGCATTTGGGCGTGGTGCTGTTTGCGCGACAGGCTGCTGGGTCGGCTTCTTTTCTGGGGTCTTTTCATGTTGTTTTGGCTCCGAGTCACCGGTTAATTGTTCGAGCTCGCCGGTGAGTGCGGCATAGGCCGCATTGAGGGCATCGAGTGTTTCTGCATTGGCTGCGCTTTGCTGATCCCGGTCTTGATCGCTCTCGTCTTCGCTGGTGTCATCATCGTCTAAAAACGCATCGAGCAGGGGAATATCGTCGTCGTCCAGTGCCGGAAAATCCTCATCTGGATCGGCCGCGTTGCCAGCGTTCTCGTCCAGTAACAGTTGGATGGATTGCAGTTCGCGTAAAATTTCGGCTTTGGTTTTAGGCTGTGAATTGCCGGCCATGGGTGTGTCCGTACTTGGCATTTAAATATGTTTTAAGTCTAACGGATAGCCTCGGCTTTTGTAATAGCTCCAGTTGGTTCGGGTTTCCGTTAAAACCTCGGGTGTTTGCACGATGAGCTCAAACAAACGCTCGAAGCGGGAGAAGAACGCCGGTGCTGGGCTGCGTAAATTAATCAGCACGCCGTGGTGCTCGCCGCAATCTTCGCCGTGGCTTAGCAGCACGGGGGCCTTCGCCTTTTGTATTGCAGGCTCGCCGGTGAAGTTGGCGTGGGGGATAAAACTCTCGGGTTCAAAGCTCCAGAGTAGGCTGTCTAGTAGCGCGGCTTGTTCGGCATTGGCGCAGGCGATGAAGACTTCCTCACCGCTGCGCAGGGCCTTTTGCGCCACCCGACACACGAGGCGCAAGCGCGCCTCGGCATCGGCTTCCTGGCTGGATAGAAAATCTATCTTGGTCATTTACCCGCCTGATCGAGCAAAAACTGGGTCAATAATGGCACAGGGCGGCCGGTGGCACCTTTTGCTGCACCCGATTTCCAAGCCGTGCCGGCAATGTCTAAGTGGGCCCAGTGGTAGGCTTTGGTGAAGCGCGACAGGAAGCAGGCGGCGGTGACACTGCCACCGGGACGACCACCAATGTTGGCGATATCGGCGAAGTTTGAGTCTAACTGGCTCTGATATTCGTCCCAAAGGGGCATTTGCCAGGCTTTGTCGGCGGCTTTGATACCGGCGTTTAAGAGTTTGTCGGCCAGCTCTTGTTGATTGGCGTAAAGCCCGGTGGCGTGGTGGCCCAAGGCAATCACGCAGGCACCGGTGAGGGTGGCGATATCGATAACGGCCTTGGGTTTAAAGCGCTCGGCGTAGGTGAGGGCATCGCACAGAATCAGCCGGCCTTCAGCGTCGGTATTTAACACTTCAATGGTTTGACCGGACATGGAGGTGACCACATCGCCGGGCTTAGTGGCGTGGCCATTGGGCATGTTTTCGGTAGCCGGTACGATGCACACCAAGTTGATGGCGAGCTTTAAGCGCAATACGGCGTTGAGGGTGCCGAACACGCTGGCGGCACCGCACATGTCGTATTTCATTTCATCCATGCCTTCGCCGGGTTTAAGGCTGATGCCGCCGGTATCGAAGGTCACGCCTTTACCGACGAGTACCAGCGGTTTGGCACCGGCTTTACCGCCGTTGTATTCCATCACGATTAATTTCGGCGGCTGATCTGAACCCGCGGCCACTGACAGGAGCGAACCCATGCCGAGCTTTTTCATGTCGGCGGTTTCTAATATGGTGGTTTTTAAGCTGCTGTGGTTTTTGGCTAAGGCCTTAGCTTGGTCGGCTAAATAGGTCGGCGTGCAAATGTTGGCCGGCAGGTTGCCGAGTTCGCGGGTGACATTGCTGCCCTCGGCAATGGCGGCGCCAATTTCTAAGGCTTTATCTTTGGCGCTTGCGGTTTTCTTATCGGTGGCGTGGCACTCGATGGATGTCAAGGCGATAGCATCTGGCTTCTTGCCCTTGGTGGCGCTGTATTGATAGGTGGCAAGGCCGATGCACTCCGCCAATATGCGCGCTTCCTGCTCTGGGCCTATATCTGCTAGCTCGCCAAGTGCGACACTGGCGCTTTTCGCGACGCCGGCTTTTAAGCTATCGGCTAATTTAACCAACGCCTTGCGCAGTGTGTCGGCATTCAGTTCTTTGGCTTTACCTAGGCCTACCACCATTAAGCGCTCGGCGGCAATGCCTTCCACGGTGGGAATCAGCAGGGTTTGACCATTTTTGCCGGTCAGGTCTTTGCGCTTAACCAGCGCGCTGATGACGTTGTTGCAGGCGCTGTCGATGGCCTTGGCGGCATCGGTCAGTTCGCCTTCAAACAGGCCAATAACTAAACAGGGTGTTTTGTGGCTAATAAGGTCGAACTGCTTGGCTGAAAATTTCATAGCGTATTATGTGTCCTTTGCGTCAAGACAAAATTGCCGTAATTGGCGATAATGCGTCAGTATGCGCGAGCGGCGGATTATCTCGCCGTTACTCTGCCCTAGCTTGCAAGTCTAGTGTATTAATCGACTAGTCTAATCTACCAAGACGGCGAACTAAACCACAGCCTCAGGATTGATAGCACAACGTGATCATTTTTCGATATTTAGCCAAAGAAATTGTCTTCACCCTCTTGGCTGTGAGTGGTGTTTTGTTGTTGATTTTTATGAGCGGCACTTTTGTGCGCTACCTCGGCGATGCCGCGGCTGGCGACATTTCTCCTGGTGCATTGCTGGCCATTATGGGTTATCGCCTGCCTGCCTTTCTGGAATTGATTCTACCGCTCGGGACGTTTATTGGTGTCATGTTGGCTTATGGGCGCCTCTATGTAGAGAGTGAAATGGTGGTGTTGTCGGCCTGCGGCTTGAGCCAGCGCCGGCTTCTAGCTTACACCTTACTCGCCGCGTCGCCGGTGATTCTGGCGGTTTCCGTACTCGGGCTTTATATCAGCCCGAAAGGTGTTGCCGCGGTGGAAGAAATTTTAGCCGAACAAAAGGCGCGAGGCGAGTTCGACCTGTTGCAGCCCGAGCAATTTCAGCCATTGAATAAAGGCCAGGGTACTTTCTACACGGCGGCGATTAGCAAGGATAAACAGGATTTGAGTGGTGTATTTATTGCCGACGTGAACCCAAAAACCTTATTAACCCACAGCGAATCTTCCGTGATTCGCTCCGACTCTGGCCAGCAGTGGTTCAACGAAGAGTTTCAGCGGCGCTACTTTGTGCTGGGTGAAGGTAAGCGCTATGCCGGCGTGGCAGGTGTGGCAGATTTTCAAGAGCTTACCTTTGAGAGCTTTGGTCAATTGATGCAAGAAAATTTGGGCCAATACCGGGTTAAGTACCGTGTTGAAGCAGAGCCGACGTTAGATTTATGGGGTGCGACGGAACCGGTTCGTATTGCTGGCCTGCAGTGGCGCATCAGCTTGCCGGTATTGGTGATTGTGGTGTGTTTACTCGCCGTACCCTTGTCTCGTACTAATCCAAGGCAGGGGCGCTATCTTGGGATGATTCCCGCGATACTTTTGTACATTATCTATTTGGTGGCGCTGAATGCGGCGCGCGATCAAGTAAAACTGGGCAAGCTTGATCCTGTTTTGGGTTTGTGGATAGTGCATTTGGTGTTTTTCAGTATTGCGCTCTTGTTATTCAATTGGGGAAATCTACGCCGTTGGATTCGCCATTCATTGAAGGCGAAAAAGGTGGAGCAGGTCCATGCGTAAATTAAATAGTTATATTGCGCGCACGGTATTGGCCTCCATCTTTGTGGTTTTTCTCGTTATTTTGGCGCTCGATGTTATTGCTGCAGTCATCGACGAAATCGATAACATTAGCCGCCAATACGATTTTCGCGAGGCGATGATTTACGTGGGGCTAACTTTGCCCACGCGCATTTACAACAGCATTCCACTGGCCGCCTTAACCGGCTGTTTAATTGGTTTGGGGCAGCTAGCCGGCACTAGCGAGCTGGTGATTATGCGCGCCGCGGGCGTGAGTGTTACACGCATTGCCTGGGCGGTGATGAAACCGGTATTTTTTCTTATTCTTGTTGCCGCGGCACTCGGCGAGTACGTCACCCCTTGGACCGATCAAATGGCCGAGAGCCGCAAGGCTATCGCCAAAGGCGATCGCCAGCAACAAGAGGGTCAGCAGGGTTTATGGAGCCGAGAGGGCGAAGAGTTTTTGCATTTTAATGTGGTGATGCCGAACGGCAAAATGATGGGGGTGACCCGCTACCAATACGATGATAATCAAAACTTGGTGTCGGTTAGTTTTGCCGAAGCGGCAACCTATCAGGGTGGCTATTGGCTGGAAGAGAAGGGCGTTATTACCCATCTAGATCCAGAGGCAGCCGAGCAAGAGGGTAAAGCCAATACCAGTACAGAAACTTTTTTGACGCGTCGCTGGGACACTAATTTGTCGCCCGACTTAGTTAATGTGTTGGTGATGCCGCCGCGCTCGCTCGCGATCCAAACGCTCTATACCTATGCCACTTACTTGGATCAACATGGGCAAAAGAGCGCCCCGTATTGGCTGGCATTTTGGCAAAAAAGTTTGCAGCCTTTGGCTACCGCTGGCTTGGTGCTGATTGCCATCTCGTTTATCTTTGGGCCGCTACGCGAAGTGACCATGGGCTACCGGGTGTTTACCGGTGTGATTGTCGCCATCGTATTTCGCATGAGCCAAGACTTGCTCGGCCCATCGAGTATTGTGTTTGGTTTTCCGCCATTGTTGGCGGTGTTAATACCTATCGGGATATGCATTGCCATTGGTTTTTGGTTGCTATCGCGAACCAGGTAACGAAGAGCGATTAGGTCTAGTATTTGATTGTTACCAGCCTTCTACGCCAGACATATCGGGTAGCTGGTGAGCTATGCCTTTATGGCAATCGATGCAGGTTTTTTCTCCGCTAGCCAGCGCTGTTGAATGCATGTTAGCAGCTCGCTGGCTTTGTCGAGTGAAGTCCATGTAGTCAAACTCGTGACAATTACGGCATTCGAGGGAGTTGTTGGCTTTTAGTCTCGCCCACTCGTGCTCGGCTAATTCACGGCGTTTTTCAAGAAATTTTTCGCGGGTGTTAATAGTGCCAAATATTTTCCCCCAGACCTCCTTTGAGGCCTGCATTTTTCGGGCGATTTTATAGGTCCAATCATGTGGTACGTGGCAATCTGAGCACTTAGCTCGTACGCCTGAGCGATTGGTAAAGTGAATGGTGTGCTTGAGCTCTGCGAAAACGTTCTCGCGCATTTCGTGGCAGCCTGTACAGAAGGCTTCTGTATTAGTGAGTTCCATCGCGGTATTGAATCCACCCCAAAAAATAATACCCATGAGAAAGCCTCCTACAGTCAGTGCGCCTAAGCTGTAGTGAACACTAGGTTTTCGAATTACGTACCAAAAGCGTTTGATTCGTTCAATCATGATGATACCTATTGTCCTTTTTCAATCAGCTGGTACATATCGAGAAAATCTGAATCTACCAAAATTTTTGCATCTGTCTGTACAACATGGCATTGTTCGCAAAAATAGCGCCGGGGCGAGACTTCGGCTAAAAAATTTCCGTCTCTATCCATAAAGTGGGTAACGCTAACCATGGGCGCTTGCGATTCACCGGTGCGCGAGCGTTTATGGCAGCTTAGGCATTTGTTCGAGTTCTTATCTACTCGATAATTGTCGATCTTGTGCGGAATGGTGGGAGGTTGCATAGGGTAATTGCGCACTTGCTTTTTATCATTGTTAATGACATTTGGCATGGTGGGCGGCGTTGGTTCGGTATCCAATGAGTGGTTGCGCGTGGTGGCAATATTTGCGTCGGCAAGAGCCAGTGCACTCAGTAGATAGATGGCTGCTAATAGCGAGAACTTTTTCATGAGGCCTCCTAAACTTTTTCTATTTTAACAGCACACTTCTTGAAGTCTGTTTGTTTTGATAGTGGGTCAGTTGCATCCAGAGTTACTTTGTTGATGAGTTGGCTGGAATCAAACCAAGGCACGAAGACCAAACCAATGGGCGGTTTATTACGGCCCCGTGTTTCCACTCGAGATATAATTTCACCCCGGCGGGATTTGATTTTCACAGCATCGCCACGCCTTAGACCGCGTGCGCTGGCATCGTCAGGGTGCATAAAAACTTGAGCGTTAGGGTAGCTTTTATGGAGTTCTGGTACTCGCCGTGTCATTGAGCCTGAGTGCCAGTGCTCTAATACGCGACCCGTCGATAGCCAGAGGTCGTATTCTTTGTCTGGCACCTCAGCGGCTGCTTCATAGGGCAATGCAAAAATAATGGCTTTGCCATCGGCGTGGCCATAGAACTCGAAGCCCTTTCCGGCTTTTACATAGGGATCTGAACCTTCCTTAAAGCGCCATTGTGTTTCTTTGCCTTGCACCACTGGCCAGCGCAAGCCGCGCTCTTTGTGATAGGTGTCGAAATCGGCTAGGTCGTGAGCTTTACCCCGGCCAAAACTGGCGTATTCTTCAAACAGTCCCTTTTGAATGTAAAAGCCAAAGCTTTTAGCTTCGTGGTTTTTAAAGCCATCGGCGATATCGCTGCTTGGATATTTGTCAACTTGTCCATTTTTAAAGAGAACTTGGTAAAGCGTTTTATTTTTATAGTTTGGGTTTTTGTCGAGAATAGCCTTTGGCCATACTTCTTCTGTTTTAAAGCGCTTGGAAAACTCTACTAGTTGCCATAAATCCGATTGAGCATCACCCGGTGCTTCCACTAACTGGTGCCAGAATTGTGTACGCCTTTCGGCGTTGCCGTAGGCGCCTTCTTTTTCGACCCACATGGCGCTTGGTAAAATAAGGTCGGCAGCTTGAGCAGTGACTGTCGGGTAGGCGTCACTAACCACGATAAAGTTTTTTGGGTTTCGATAGCCGGGTAGCCCTTCCTCCATCATGTTGGCGGCGGCTTGCATATTATTATTAACTTGAACCCAGTAGGCGTTGATTTCTCCATCCTTGAGCTTTCTGTTCTGCACGACGGCGTGGGCGCCGAGCCAGTCAGGTACGATACCTTGAGGCAGCTTCCATTTTTTCTCGGCAATTTTTCTATGCTCTGGGTTGTTGACCACCATATCAGCCGGCAGGCGATGAGAGAAAGTGCCTACTTCTCGGGCTGTGCCACAGGCTGAAGGTTGACCTGTAAGTGAAAAGGGGCTGTTGCCTGGTTCAGAAATTTTCCCCGTCAATAGGTGAATGTTATAAACCAAGTTGTTGGCCCACACACCACGTGTATGCTGGTTAAAACCCATGGTCCAGAGTGACATGACTTTGGTTTTTGGGTCCGCATACAGTTTAGCTAGCTCTTCGAGTCGAGATGCGGGAACGCCGGTTAACTTACTTGTGTAATTAACATCGTAGGATTTAACAAAGGCCGCGAACTCTTTAAAGGATATAGGTGTTGCATCGCCGCTACCTGGATTTTTCGCGGCTTTTTCTTTCTCGTGTGTGGGCCTTAAACCATAGCCAATATCTGTGGTTCCACGCTTAAAGTTGACGTGTTTATTGACGAAGTCCCAATTAACTTTGTCTTTTTCAATGATGTAATTTGCGATGTAATTTAAAATTGCCAAATCAGTTTGCGGTGTAAACACCATTGGAATATCGGCTAGTTCAAAGGAGCGGTGTTCATAGGTAGATAATACGGCAACTTTTACGTGCGGATGACTCAGGCGTCGGTCGGTGATGCGGGTCCATAGGATGGGGTGCATTTCCGCCATGTTTGAACCCCACAAAACGAAAGCGTCTGCGGCTTCAAAATCATCGTAGCAGCCCATAGGTTCATCAATGCCGAAGGTACGCATAAAACCTGCCACAGCTGACGCCATACAGTGGCGAGCGTTTGGGTCGATATTGTTGGATCTAAATCCCGCTTTGAATAATTTGACCGCAGCGTAACCCTCCCATACTGTCCATTGACCTGAGCCGAACATGCCAATGCCCTGGGGGCCTTTTTCCTTAAGGGGCGCTTTAAATTTTTCGGCCATGATGTCGAAGGCTTCGTCCCAGCTCACAGGTGTGAACTCGCCATTTTTATCATACTTACCGTTAGATTTACGTAGCATTGGCGTTGTTAAACGGTCTTTGCCGTACATAATTTTTGATAAAAAGTACCCTTTTACGCAATTAAGACCGCGATTGACGGGTGATTGAATATCGCCATGTGTGGCAACCACTTTGTTATCTTTGGTGGCAACGTTGACACCGCATCCAGTACCGCAAAATCGGCAGGGCGCCTTATTCCAGGTGAGCTGAGTTTGACTTGCGTCGGTCACGATATTGGCTGCATGAGTTGGCAGTTGAATACCCGCCGCGGCTGCTGCAGTGGCAAGTGCCTGTGCTTTGATAAAATCACGCCGTTTCATTTTGGGCTCCCTGTGTTGAGGTTTCTGCTTCGTTGAAGTGATAAACCAAGTTTGCGGAAAGTACGCCGGTTCTGAGTTGTACTTGATCAATGAAATCAACAATGGTTTGTTGGTTGTCTGAAGTAATTAAAACCACCATTTTGGAATTTTCTTCAACACCAATTTCTGCGCCGGTAAAGTTGTCAATGAATTGATGTAAGGCCGCTCTATGCTCAGCTTTGAACTGTATGACTAAGCTGGCGATATGGTGTGCTGGTTCTATTCGGCTTGTTGCCATTGAATGGCCTCCGTGGGGCAGACGCTTATGCAGGCACCGCAGCTGTTACACGCATCGGTGTCGAGTAGGGGAGAGGGTATGCTGGCTCTTGAAAAAGTAATGGCTTTGCGGTCGCAACTGTCGCGGCAGCTTTGGCAGTAGACGCCGCTGTGCGTTAGGCACAGGTTGTTGATGACAATTGTGCTCGACCACATGGGGCCATTTACTGCGCTAAACACGGGCGCTTCGCATACCTCTAAACATTTTTCGCAGCCGGTACAGCCGCCGAGATTAAAGTCGATGCGTGGAAAACCACCGTCGGCTTTTATGATGATGCTTTCTTCGCAGGCGCTAATACAATCTCCGCAGCGCGTGCATGCGTCGATAATCTGCGCTTGGTCTGTCCAAGGCAGAGACGGTGCGGCTTGTGTCTTGGTGCCGCGGATAAGTTGTCGACGACTTAGCGTTGACATAGGGTCTAGTAGCTCGGCGGACCCGACAGTATTTGGCTTATCCAGACAGCGAAACCATAGCTTCCGACGATCAGTACTGTGGCTATAGGAGCGGCACAAAAGGCGAGGGCAAAGAACGCATAGCGTTCTTCCCGTCGGGATACAGGGGCATGATCACCCAGATTATTTGCTTTTGGCATGGGAATCCTTTCTACAGTTGGTGACTGTGTCGGCACCAGTATAGTAGAAAAGACGATTTTTTCTTTTCGACTGAAATATGTTGGGGAAGCTGGGGTAAGTGTGGCGGTTGTGATGACAAGTTTGGGGGGAGAGGCCCGCATAGCGCGGGCCTAAACTAAAGACTTAGTGATCGTGGCCACAACCGCCGGCCGCGTGCACGTGGCCGTGCGATAACTCGTCGGCACTGGCTTCGCGTATAGCGACAACTTCTACATCGAAATGTAAGCGTTGACCTGCGAGCTGATGGTTGCCATCGATAGTGACGGTTTCGTCGTCCACTTCTTTGACTTCAACAACTTGCATGCCCGCAGCCGTTTGCGCTTGGAAAGCCATGCCGACTTCGATGGTGTCTACACCTTCGAACATGGTGCGTGGCAGTTCTTGGACGAGTTCGGCATTGTATTCGCCGTAGCCGTCGATGGGCTCGATTACCACTTGCAGCTTGTCGCCAACGGCTTTGCCGTTGAGTGCGTTTTCCAGACCGGGAATGATGTTGCCCAAGCCCTGAATGTAATCCAGTGGTTCATGACCGGCGGAAGAGTCGATCACTTCGCCTTCGTCGTTCGTGAGGGTGTAGTGAATGCTGGCGACTAATTTGTCGGCGATGTTCATGAGCAATCCTATTTGGTTAAAGAGTTTAGGGGGTTTACTGGTGGGCTTGCGGTTAAGCCCTTGAGTTAGCGACCGACAATCTTGGTGCCGTCTACCCAGCCTTCTTGGATATCCACAGAAGCGCTGTCGCCATTGGGTTCTTTTTGCGAGATGCGCACCAACACATAATCCCAGTCTTTAGCAAAATAGGTGTAGGTTTCTCGCGCTTTGTTTTTTCGAATCGTTTTGATCACTACCGTGTCTAATTCGCCTACGGGCGTTCGTATTGTCTCCTCGCGATCGATGGCGAAGGTGAAATTCTTAAGCTTGCCGCCATCGGCGACGTCATAGGATAGGTCGCTGCGGCCGTTGATTAGATCGGCGCGAATTTGCATGGTGGCGTTGAGTTTGTCTAGGGTACCATCTGGAATGGCCATGCTCCAATCTTCCTCGCTGTTGAGCGAGTTGACGACGCGGCGTTTGTCCCAGTTAAACGCGATGACGACATCGCGGTCGGGTGCTAGGCCCGAGCGGTGGTATTCATAGCGGTGGGTGATGGCATGGCCCTGATTGTTCCATTCAAACACCGAGCGCTCTTTAAGCCCCGCGACCCAAGAGTCGATGTCAAAGCGCAAGAACCAGCGCCCGTCTTCCTGCTGCTTGAGTTCCCGGGTGGCGGTGAGCTTGATGCCGTAGAGTTTGGTCTTGTAGGTGGCCTTGAAGGGTTTCGGTAGCGCCCATGGCGTGACGGCAGCTGGCGCCTCGGCGCTGGTTTCTGTCTCGGTTTGGGCATCTGCCTCAGGCGCTACCTGAGTTACGTCTGCCAAGATTGCTGCAGCCGGTGTTGCCACGGCGTCAGTTGTTGCAGGCGCTGTGCCACCTTTGAGTGTGGGTTGTGCCAACGCCGAGTTGACTGCTGTGGTGCTACAGAGTGCTATTAAGGTGGCCAGTGCCACGGTGTTGCCCAGTTTCATGCCTGCGTCCTATCAGAGCCGGCTGTCTATCTGAAAGCCCTGTACAGGTAGTGGCGATTCATCTAGCCAAGCTTTTCCCGCTTGGTAGCGCAACCGACCTGAAGCTAACCAGTTCACAGCCATTGGGTAAATGATGTGTTCTTGCACTTGCACGCGCTGGGCGAGGCTGGCGGCATCGTCCTGTTTTTCAATAGGAACAATGGCTTGAATGGCCGCTGGCCCACCATCTAACTCGGCGGTGACAAAGTGTACGGTAACACCGTGACAATTATCACCCGCGTCTATCGCGCGTTGATGTGTGTGCAAACCTTGGAACTTGGGCAACAGCGAGGGATGAATGTTCAACATTTTTCCCAAATAGTGCTCGGTAAAGGCGGGTGTGAGGATGCGCATAAAGCCAGCCAGTACCACGATGTCGGGTTTGAACAGGTCAATTTCAGCCATTAGCGCCGTGTCGAAGGCTTCGCGGCTGTCGAACAACGTATGGTCGACAAGGCGCGTGGCAATGCCTGCCTTGGCGGCACGCTCGAGGCCGAAGGCGGCCGGGCGATTGCTAATAACGCCAACCAGTTGCGCGCCAAGTTCAGATTTAGCGGCACTGTCGATTAGCGCCTGCAGGTTGGTGCCGCTGCCAGACAGCAGCACCACAACGCGGGGAAGTGGGCTCATACTTACAAGCCTTTCAGCTCTACCTGTGGCTCGTCGGCAGTGGCATCGGCAATATTGCCAATAATGAAAGGTTGCTCGCCGGCATTGCGCAGCAATGTTAGGGCTTCATCTTTGCACTCGGTTGGGATGGCAATCACCATGCCCACACCGCAGTTAAAGGTGCGGAACATTTCGCGCGCAGCCACATTGCCGTTAGCTTGCAGCCACTTGAACACCGGTGGCAGATCCCAGCTGTTGAGGTCGATAACGGCCTTGGTGCCTTTAGGCAGAACCCGTGGGATGTTTTCCGTGATGCCGCCGCCGGTGATATGGGCCATGGCATTGACTTGCGAGCCTTTGATTAGGCTAAGCAGGGCTTTAACGTAAATGCGTGTGGGCGCCATTAACAGCTCGCTGATAGGGCTGCCGTCTAATTCCTGATTCAGGTCGGCGTTGCTGACTTCGATAATTTTACGGATTAACGAGTAGCCGTTGGAGTGGGGGCCAGAGGAGGGCAGGGCTAACAACAGGTTGCCGGCTTTTACCTTGCTGCCGTCAATAATGTCGGCTTTTTCCACCACGCCGACGCAGAAACCTGCGAGGTCGTAGTCTTCGCCTTCATACATGCCAGGCATCTCGGCGGTTTCACCACCCACCAAGGAGCAGCCGGCCAAATCACAGCCTTCGCCAATGCCGATCACGACTTTTTCCGCGATATCGACGTTGAGCTTGCCGGTGGCGTAGTAGTCGAGGAAGAACAGCGGCTCGGCGCCGGCGACCACTAGGTCGTTAACACACATGGCCACCAAATCGACGCCAATGGTGTCGTGGTTGTCCAGTTCCATGGCTAGGCGCAACTTAGTGCCCACGCCATCGGTGCCGCTGACCAATACTGGCTGTTTGTAGCCCTCGGGAATTTCACACAGTGCGCCAAAGCCACCTAAGCCAGCCATGACCTCTGGGCGACGGGTGCGCGCCGCAACACTTTTAATGCGTTCAACCAACGCATCGCCGGCTTCTATGTCGACACCAGCGTCTTTGTAGCTTAAAGATTGCGGGGCTTGGGGCTTATCAGTACTCATGGGCGCTTTCCGGAAATCGGGTTGGAAAAAAAGGCGAGCATTCTAGCAGTTTGTAGGGGCCGATGGCAGCCTTTTGCCTGATTTTCACACAAAGCCGGTAACTGGCCTTCGAGCCTGAGGCTTAGTCGCCATTTGTTGCGCTGTTATGCGGTGCCGAGACTGTTACAATGGCGCGCTTTAGACCTGCCGATTGGAGGCACAGATGAGATCAGTTTTGGCGGCCGTTGCTCTATTCATAACGGTGTTGTGCGCGTCCTACGGCGCTGTGGCCCAACAATTGGTTGATTTGTACAAGGTCAATACCTTGGTGGCTAGCCAGCAGGCCAAAGAGCGCAACGAGGCCGCAAGCCAAGCGCTGGCGCAGTTACTGGTGCGGGTAACGGGTGACACCCAAATAGGCGAAAGTGCAGAGCTCGCCGGCTATTTAAAGCAGGCGCAAAACTATGTGCTGCAATTTGGCTACAACCGCTCGACCCAGACTTTGGTACAAGACGATGGCCGTGAAGTGGACGCCTTTGAGTTGGTATTTACCTTCTCTGAGGTCGCCGTCGAAAAATTACTGCGTAAGTTACAGCTGCCCATTTGGCCCAGCAACCGACCCAGCGTTTTGGTTTGGTTAGTGGAAGACCAGTGGCCCGATGGCCGCGCCGTGGTAACCAAAGCTGAGGTGCATGGACAATTGCGCGCCGAGGCCTTGCGGCGCGGCTTGCCCTTAGCGTTTCCGCTCTGGGACTTAGAAGATCAAATGGCGATTAGTACTGAGCAACTTTGGCAATTTAGCCCAGAGACCTTAAAGACTGCCTCGTTTCGCTATCAACCCAATGTGATTGTGGTGGGGCGCTACAGCCGCACCAGTAGTGGTGAATTGCGCGGAGTGTGGCAGTGGTTAGACGGTGAAAATTCAGAGCTGCTAGACTCACGGGGTGACAACGAAGCCATGTTGGCGGCCCCTATGATTGATGAAATTGCAAACAAGCTAGCCGCGCGCTACGCCATTGTGCCCGGGCGCGAAGCCAATACCCTATTGATGGCGCATATCAGCGACATCAACAGTTTCGATCAATACCGCGAAATTTTAACTTATTTGGAAAATCACGAAGCCTTGCGCTCAACCCAGCTGGTAAAGGCCGAAGGCGAAAGCTTGTGGATTGCGCTTTATCCCGAGTCGGACTTGTCGCATTTACAGCGCGCCTTTGAATTAGATAAAAAGCTGGTGCCGATGCAAACCTTGATAGCCCCCGACGGCTCGGAAACTAACCCGCTGATTTATCGCTGGCATCGCTAAGGTGTAGTTGCATGTCTGTACCGCAGCAACTGCCCTTGGGCATCGGGTTAAACGACGATGCCCAATTCGATAACTTTTATACTTCCGCTCAATCAGCCAATGCTTTTGCCGTGCAAACCGTGCGCAATTTATTGCAGCGCGACGCCGAGCAGTTTGTTTGTTTGTGGGGTGGCGTCGGACGCAGCCATTTGGCGCAAGCGCTGTGTGTGGAGGCGTCTAATCGCGGCCTGCAGGTGCAGTATTTGCCGCTGCTTTCGGTGCGAGACTATGCCTTCGAAACCGAAGCGATCGACAGTTTATTGGCGGGATTGGAATACTTGGATTTGGTGTGTTTAGACGATGTGCACGTCATAGCGGGTATCCCGCAGTGGGAGCGTGCACTGTTCCATCTGTTTAATCGGTTGCGCGATGCCGGCGTTCCGTTATTGATAACCAGTGCCGAAAACCCCGCGCACTTAACGATCCAGCTAGCCGATTTAAAGTCGCGCCTGCAGTGGGGTTTAAGTTGTCAGTTGCATTTATTAACCGACGTGGAAAAAGCCGTTGCTCTGCAAAAGCGCGCGGAAGTGCGCGGCCTGCAGTTGGCCGATGAAGTGGCGAGCTACATTATCCAGCGAGTACCGCGCGACCTCGATCAGTTATTTAAGTTACTGGATCAGTTAGATAAGGCGAGCTTGCGGGAGAAGCGTAAACTCACCATCCCTTTTGTTAAGCAGGTGTTGGGGCAATGATTTTGCTACAAGCTACAAGCTACAAGCTACAAGCTACAAGCTACAAGCTACAAGGCGGGGGCCGGCTCCGACGAGTCACAAGCTAGCGTTAAGGTTACCAGTGCTACTAGGGTTTTCAGAATTTAAAATCGCGTGTTGTGCGTGAGGTTTATTTAGAAAGGGATTTTTTGTGTCTAGTCGTGTGGGGCAAGTCCCCTTTATTGTTTTTATAGGCGTGTTACTGATTTCCTTTCCCTCGCAGCTGTTTGCAGAAAGCTGGTGGCAAAGGACCAAAGACGCCGTTCATGAAGTGAGCGAAGATCTCGAGCGCAAGTTTCTGCAGCGCGACGATCAAACCCCGGATTACCCAACCCCAACCTTTGATCCCGCCGATCCTCTGGTGTTAGCTGCACAAGAACATCAGTGGCGTTTAGGTTATCACCAAGACGCCGTATGGCATTCGCCCATGGCCGTTTTAGAAGCGGGCAGTAATAATGGCCCAACCGTTATCTTGGTGCATGGCTTAGGGCAGAAGGGCATGCTCGATTGGTTGCCGGTGATTCCTGCCTTGGCCGCACGTTTTCACGTGGTGGCGCTAGATCTACCCGGCTTTGGGCGCTCGGCCTTACCCATGGGTGACTACTCGCCGGAAAATTATGCCGCTGTGCTCGAGGGTTTGATTGCAGAATTTGCACACGACGATGTGTACCTAGTGGGCCACTCAATGGGCGCTGCGGTGAGCTTATATTTCGCCAGCCAAAGGTCCAGTGTTCAGCCCGTATCTGGCCCACAATTACGTCAACTCATTCTGGTTGATGCCGCTGGCATTCTGGAGCGCACGGCCTTTGTTAAATCCCTCGCCACCGCGCCTGTGCCCTTAGAGCAGCTACCCCATATTATTCGTTCACCCAGTGCCAGTGCGGTAGATTTTGCCGAGTCTATGATCGAGCGCGTGAGTTTATTGGGTGATCCAACGGCGGTGCTCGCTAACAATCGAATACGCGATGCCGTGGTTGGTCAATCGCCCAATAGCAATGCCGCATTGGCGCTTGTGCAAACAGATTTTTCCAAGCGTTTTTCACAAGTGACAGTGCCAACCGCCATCCTATGGGGCGCTCAGGATACGGTTGCGCCGTTACGCACGGGTTATTTGCTTCAGCAGCAAATTGCCGGTGCGCAATTGAGTATTTTCCCTGACGCCGAGCATGTTCCCATGGCTAGCCATACTGAATTGTTCAACGCGTGGTTGTTAAACAGGCTACAGGGCGTTGCCGAGGATGACTTTAGGTATCGGCGGCCTTCGGATTCGACCATGAATTCTGATCTTGTATTAAAACATTGTCGTGATCGTGTGATCACCGGTACCTACAAAAACATCACGTTGAATAAGTGTGAGAATATTTTATTGGATAATGTACACGCCGAAAGCCTTAGCGTTTCACACAGTCTTGTCGAGCTTAGAAATGTTAGATTAGAGAGCGAAGGTCGTAGCTTTAGTAGCGATGAATCCGTCGTCTTGGCCACAAACCTGTTGATTCGCGGTAAAAAAGCGGCGCTCGTTCAGGGGAGTCGTATCGATTTCGCCGGTGCAACAGTGATTGGTGACGATAAGGCGTTAAATATTAAGGCCACATCACTATTGGTTTTCTCCGTCAGTGAGCTTCAATCGGCTGGCGCCAGTAAATCCGTACATGGTAGTTTTCGACTCGAAGATAAGCGCTGGTGATTGGCGCTCAGTGCAGCGTTTAGCGGCGCCAATAAAAAAATTGTCAATTTAATGGGCTTCTGCTTAATAGGTTTTAGCTTAATAGGCTTCTGCCAAATATCGGTTGGCGTTAGCCTGATCATGATGTTGGGCCTGGTAGGCGTTTGCCTCACAGGCCTAACCTTATGAGTCGCGCCTTTCTTTATTCTTAATTTTTGCTTGGGCCCAAGGGTCGAAGGCGGTATCTGCGCTATCGCTTGAAGAGCGCTGAGGGCTGGACGGCCAATTACTGCGGCTGCTAGAGCCATTTCTATTTCTGCCGTTGTCGGCTCTATCATTCTTGTCACTTCTGCTATCGCGCTGGCTTCTGCCCATTCGGTGATCGCCACCTCGGCCGCGTTCAGCGGCTTTGCGCTCGCGCTTATCCCTTAGTCGTTGAGCGTCCTCAAGGTTGAGCGCTTTAGGTGCGCCAGCTTGTTGGTCGTTGGGGATGATTCTATCCCTCGGTGGCAGCAGATACTGATCGTCCGAGGCTCTGGGTAAATTCTTGAATTCGTACAGATAAAATGCCTCTACTTTTTCTCGCGCCCAATCGGTCTTTTTCAGAAACTTGACACTGGATTCGATACTCGGATTGGTTTTAAAACAATTGATATATAAATAAGCAAACAGAATTTCGAAGCCGTAGTGATCGACCAATTCCACCAACATATTTTTAAGGCTAATACCATGTAGGGGGTTGTTTTTGTAATTGATGTCGTCGTTCATGTTTCGGCCTGAGAGGTACGCGATCTGTGCTTGCTGCAGTATCGAGGAGGTTTATGGGATGGCAGCTATTGTACGGCACTTTTTCCGAATTGACCCCAATTCGCTGTTCTCAGCGCAAAATCGCCTTTTCCTCCATGACTTCAGGGCTGGGGAGCTTGGACAATGCAAACAGGGGCCTACTTGGTTGTGCTGCTCCCTACTTACCTTGTCCCCGCTTCAAGTCGCCAGTGGTTTTCTTTAACTGAGGTGGCGTTTGAAAAACTCGAGTGTGCGTGCCCATGCCAGCTCGGCTTCTTTTTCTGCGTAGCGGGCGGTTGAATCGTTGTGGAAGCCGTGGTTTGCACCTCCGTAAATATGCGCCGTGTAGGTCACATTATTGGCTTTTAGGTTAGCTTCATAAAGGGGCCAGCTGGCGTTGACACGCTCGTCGAGCTCTGCAAATTGCAGCATTAAGGGTGCTGTAATATTTTTCTGTAAGGCTTCCGCCGCGGGCGTGCCGTAAAAGGGTACGCCCGCATTTAAATCATTACCCAAGGTTGCGGCGAGTAAGTTGACGATATAGCCGCCAAAACAAAAGCCAACGGCGCCCAGTTTGCCGTTGCTCATGGGGTGTTGTTTTAAAAACCGGGCCGCGGCGATGAAATCTTCTTCAATTTTTGCCCGCTCCATACTGCTTTGCAGCGCGCGGCCGTCGTCGTCATTCCCCGGGTAACCGCCCTTAGGATGAAGGGCATCGGGTGCGAAGGCGACGTAGCCTTTTAAGGCGAGGCGCCGTGCTACGTTTTCGATATAGGGGTTTAGGCCGCGGTTTTCGTGAATCACCAGCACCACTGGCGCTTTGCCCTTAAGCTCGCGCGGCATGACCAAGTAGCCACGCCCTTCGCCGTAACCTTTAGGCGATGGAAAGGTGGTATAGGTGGCTTTAATCACCGGGTCGTTAAATGAAACTTGCTCGGCTTCAGCGTAGTTGGGCATGAGCGCACTGGTCAGGAAACTCATACTGTAGCCAACGGCGGCTAGGGTGCTTAGCTTGGTTAAAAAGGCGCGGCGATCTATCAAGCCATGGGCGTATTCGTCGTACCAATCAAATGCTTCTTGCGGTATGGGGCGCTCTTGGGTGTTTGGTGAGGCGTTTTCAGCAGGTGCTGTCATTGGTCATTTCTCCAAGCCATTGAAGCGTGAGTAATAGGTGTTTTATTACCCCCTTTTCGCTCGGCTGTCAAAAGTGCATTTACCAGCACTGCTGTCCCATAGTTATATCGCGGGAGAGTTTGGTGTCCGTACTAGCGACCGTCACCCGCATGGATGCGGGTGTTGAGACTACATGGATGTATTCACGTCGTGTCGCTAGTGCGGGTACCAAACTCATGTCCAAATATACGCTCAGATGTCGCATCTATTGTGAGGCTTAAAGACTAACGATGATCGCGTCGTTTTTGTGGGACAGCAGTGCATTTACCAGTCGCCTTTATAACGCGCTTCGACTAGAGAGCTCTGGCTAGTAGTTGGTCTTTTATCGAGGATAACCGATTGATGGTAGTTCCCATTATTCGATGGTTGAGGTGAGTAGCGAGCGTTCAACGTGTAGAGCGTGTAATGAACAGGATGCGTAAGGAATGTTTAAGTTACGAGCCTTCGCAGGCAAAACAGAATGCCCTAAATACAAGATCTAGATAGTAGGTCAAGGGCCAAAATATATTTCAGCTGAATTTATTCAGGCTGGTCAGCGGTGGCGAATGTTTATCCAAAAGTCGACGTTTCCTGTACTCGACATATTCAGCCGGCTTTGGCAATAATGTCGAGCCCAGGCCTGCTAAGCCAATAGCCATCAACGCCGCTGTCAAGCGATGCTTCCTTATTCAAGCGAGTGGCGTCAAAGGCTTGAATAACCTCTTCCATGCCCTGCCATTGGGGCGAGAGCCTTAACGCTGTAACTTTGCAGCTTTCAAAATCTTGCCAATGAGACAGAAGATTAACCGGTTGGCCCGACAGCGTTTGTATGCCGTTAATAATAAATAGCTGTTCGTTTTCCTGGGTGTTCAAGGCGAGCCCTTGCGGGTATTCCAAGCAGCGGTAGGCGCAGCTATCTTTGTCTAGGTTTAAATGCCGCGCGGTAAAACAGCGAGCGGAATAGGCGAGCGGCATATGGCCATAGGCGAAAACTTCTACCTCTAATTCGCCGCGCAAGGCTTGCATGATCGATTCTAGTTGCAGCTTGCCAATTTCCACCGGCACGACCCAGCGCTGCATGCCAAGGGATTGCAAATATTCGAGCGTGTGGTGGTTGTAAATATTGATCGCCGGGCCACAGACAAAGGGTAGTTTCGCTTGCGCGAGACGTTGCACTGCTGACATGTCATTGGCTTCAACTAATAGGCCATCGTTGTCGCATAGGCGTTTCACTAGATTCAGATCGGCATTGGACTCAAGTAGCGTAAGCGTTGACAGCACGATGCTCTTGTCTGAGTAAGAGCGAAGTTGTTGCGCGAGTTCAATCCAATCCTTGGCGTTGAGTTCATGGCGCTTGCCACACACCACTTCGCCAAGATAAATGCGCTCGAGGGGTTGATTGAGCATCGTCTCGTAAAAACTATGTATGTCTTTGCGAGGCCAGTAATATTGAATGGGGCCGAGAGTGAGTTGCACGTTACTATTCCTATTGCCAGGGGCGATCGTAGGCGCCGAGCGTGGTTTGTTTGCCTTCGGAGTTTTTTGCTAAGCAGGCCGACCATTGCGGCTGCACCTTATATTGACTTGGGTCTTTGACTAGCGCATCTATGGCCTCGCGCCAGGTGCGCACAATCTGCGCGACATAGGCGGGGCTGCGCTGCCGGCCTTCGAGTTTTATCGCGGCTATGCCGGCGCTCATTAAGGTTGGTAACAAGCTTAAGGTATTTAAGCTAACGGGCTCTTCTAAGGCGTGCTGCAGTTTGTTGTCGACATTGAATCGGCCCTTACATAAGGTTGGGTAGCCAGCGTTTTCGGTGTGATCAAAGCGATCAATTAACACGCCATTCAAGCGGGTATCCATGCCGCTGTCGGTAGCTTGCCACTGCACGGCTTTTGCCGGTGAGCACACGCCGTTCATATTGGGCGACTCGCCGGTAACATAGGAACTCAGATGGCAGCGGCCTTCGGCCATGATGCACAAACTGCCAAAGCCAAACACTTCCAATTCCATCGGGCTAGCCTGCGCCAATTGTTGCACTTGTTTTATTGATAATACCCGCGGCAATACGGCGCGCTTGATACCAAATTGTTGTGCGTAAAAGTCCAGTGCGGCGATATTAGTGGCCGAGCCTTGCACCGATAAATGCAGGGGTAGATCTGGATGTTGTTTGCGCGCATAGGCCATGAGGCCTATATCGGCGAGAATCAACGCGTCGGCACCGAGGTCGGCGGCTCGATCCACAGCCTGTTGCCAGAGCGAAAAATTCTTGCTGTTGGCGTAGGTGTTGATGGCCACAAAAAGCCGCTTGCCCTCGGCCCGAACACGCGCCAGTGCGTGTAGCGCTTTGGCATCCGTAAAATTAAGCCCGTTGAAGTGTCGGGCGTTGGTTTGATCATTGAAGCCGATATAAACCGCGTCGGCACCGTTGTCGATTGCGGCTGTTAGAGCGGGTAGGCTACCCGCCGGGCATACCAATTCCATAGTGTTCACTTTTGTTTAGGGGGCGACTACCTGAGCGAGTGTTTTGTCCATCGTGTTCAGGCCTTTTTGCAGCCATTGTGCGAGTCGATTTTTGTCGACGGCATCGAGCCGGTTTTTGGCCGTTAAGCCCAATTCCGTGTCGCCAGAAATACTCAGCTTGCGTTGAAAAAATAACGTATCGGGATCTTCTCGGCCAACGATGATGGCCACTAAATCCGGTAGCACCGCGGCGATGGTGGCATCGGCTACTTGATGCCGTGACGCCGCCACCAGGCGCGGGCCTTGCTTTGTTAGCGCGCACTGTATGGCTAAATCCTTAACCGCGATGGCTAGCACTTTGCCGTCGAGAAAATCAAATTCGCCGGCCTCGATCTCCTGACGCAATTCGTGGTTGAGACCTTTAACTAGCGCCCAAGCCAAGGGAGCTTGGGGTAGCTTGGGCGCAAGTTTACAAGCCAGTTGGTAGCCGCGTTTGGCGGCTAAGAGGGTAAAAAGATGCACGAGATTTGCCCCGAGTTAGCCTATGAACATTTCGAGTTGCCACAACTCAAACAGGTTTTGCAGCCGTCCATGACGATAACGGCCTTGGTATGGCACTTTAAACACAGTTCCGCCGTGGGTGGAAAACCTTCGCTCTGGCTGTGATTGTTGCGCGCATTGTATTCGGCCTTTTTTTCGTCTAGTACACTTTGTTGCGCCGCAGACAGCTCGTCGGTTTTCAGCAAGCCAATGGTTTTCATATGATTTTCGATAGCCTCGCCAATTTCAGCCACAAGCGAGGGCATAAATCTGCCGCCGGATTTGAAATAACCGCCTTGCGGATCGAATACGGCTTTTAGCTCCTCAGCTAGGAAGGTGCAGTCACCGCCTTTTCTGAACACGGCCGAGATAACGCGAGTGAGCGCTACCACCCATTGGAAATGTTCGAGATTTTTGGAGTTGATGAAAATCTCGAAAGGTCGGCGCAACTCGTGATCCGTACCTTGGTTTAAGATCACATCGTTTATGGTGATGTAGAGCGCATGATCTGACAGCGGTGTTTTAATCTTGTAGGTGGCACCGATCAAAATTTCTGGGCGCTCAATATTTTCGTGCATGTGTTCGATGTCGGGTGCTGGTGCAAGCACTTCCGGCTTTTCGCTGCTGGGTGTTATGACTTCAAATTTAGCGATTTTTTTGTTCAGTACTATCTCGGCCATGATCCTTCCCTTAACGCATAGGTTTTATAATGATTTGGTAACACTGTTTTTATGGCCTCAAAACTTTCCGTAATAGCCTTCTTTTAAGGCGTCGTACAAGTTGGCGGCGGTATGGCTTTCGCCATCGTAGATAACAGTGTCATTACCTTTTGCTGTCACTTGGCTACCGTCTTCTAGGGTGAAACGGTATTGGGTTTTCTCCAGGTCTGACTCTTTCACCAATACGCCCTGGAAGGCCTCTGGGTTGAAGCGGAAGGTGGTGCAACCTTTTAAGCCTTTGCTATGGGCGTAGAGATAAATATTCTTAAAATCTTCGAAGGCGATATCGCTGGGCACGTTAATGGTTTTTGAAATGCTCGAATCTACCCAGCGCTGCGCCGCTGCTTGCACATCCACATGTTGCTCCGGGCTAATGTCATCGCTGGTGATAAAATAATCCGGTAGTTGTTGCGCAGGGTCTTGGCTGTAAGGCATTGCCGCGGGGTTTATTAGCGCGCGATAGGCCAACAGTTCGAAGGAGAAAACATCGACCTTTTCTTTGCTTTTTTTACCTTCGCGAATCACATTGCGGGCATAGTGATGGGCAAAACTTGGCTCGATGCCGTTGCTGGCATTGTTCGCCAGCGAGAGACTGATTGTACCTGTTGGTGCAATGGAACTGTGGTGGGTAAAGCGGCAACCAGATTCGGCGATGCTGTTAACGAGCTCAGGGTCTTCTTCGCCGATCAATTGCATGTAGGCTGAATAGCGCGCGTGTAATATTTTGCCCGGTAGGCTATCGCCAAGTTTGTACTTGTTTTTAAGGGCCGGATTTTTTTGTAGCAGTGCTTCGGTGACTTCAAACCTTTCCTCGAAAATGGGTGCCGCTCCTTTTTCTTTGGCCAGAGCCACACCCTCGCGCCAACCGGCGAGTGCTAATTCTTTGCTCACTTGTTCGGTAAAGGCGATAGACGCCGGTGTGCCGTAGGCGATACGCAACATCGTTAGGGTTGAACCCAAGCCTAACAAGCCCATGCCGTGGCGGCGTTTCCGTAAAATTTCTTGTTGCTGGCCCGGCAGTGCCAGGCCGTTGATTTCAACCACATTGTCGAGCATGCGAGTAAACACACGCACGAGTTTTCTAAATTTATCCCAGTCGAAATTGGCATTTTCGCTGAACGGCTCGAGTACGCACTGGGTCAAGTTAATCGAACCGAGTAGGCAACTGCCATAGGGTGGTAGTGGCTGTTCGCCACAGGGATTGGTGGCGCGAATGTCTTCGCAAAACCAATTGTTGTTCATCTGGTTGACCCGGTCGATGAGGATAAACCCTGGCTCGGCGTAATCGAAGGTGGAAGCCATTATTTGATCCCACAGGCGTTTCGCCGGCAGGGTACGATAGACGCGGCAAGCCACGTCGCCCTGAGGATTTCGCACTAAGGCACCGTCTAGGTGATCGAGCCTGCGCCACACCACGGCGTTGCAGTCTTGCAGATTCACCGGATTGGTTTGCAAATCTTTTTCGGTCATGGGGAAGGACAATTTCCACGGTTCATCGGCGCGCACGGCGGCAATAAAATCTTCGCTAATGAGTAGCGATAAATTGAACTGCCTGAGTCGGCCTGCTTCGCGTTTGGCGCGAATGAAATCTTGTACGTCCGGGTGATGGATATCGAAGGTGGCCATTTGCGCGCCGCGCCGGCCACCGGCGGAGGAGACGGTGAAACACATCTTGTCGAAAATATCCATGAACGACAACGGCCCCGAGGTATGGGCGCCGGCACCACTCACGTAAGCACCCTTTGGCCGCAAGGTGGAAAACTCGTAACCGATGCCGCAACCGGCCTTCAGCGTCAGGCCCGCTTCCAAGTTCTTTTCTAAAATGCCTTGCATGGAGTCGTCGATGGTACCGCTGACGGTGCAATTGATGGTTGAGGTGGCGGGTTTGTAATCTTGAGCGCCCGCATTGGAGACGATCCGGCCGGCCGGAATTGCACCGTTTTCGAGGGCCCATTGAAACTGTTCTAACCAATGCTTTTTATTTTTTGGCTCAAGCGCCGACAAGCTTTCGGCAATGCGGCGCCAGCTCGCGTTGATATCGCCGTCTACCGGTTGGTTGGCTTTATCTTTCAGCCGATACTTTTTATCCCAGATATCCAGTGATGCAGGTTGTAGGGCAATTTGACTGACGTTACGTGCTGGCTGCTTGAGATCCTGAGTCATTCTAGGCTTCCTTTTTAATGTGGGCTTATCCTGATGGATGAAGATGGCTGCCACAATACCTAGGGGTGGGTAAGGGGGTATTGATCTATATCTAGTGTTTTGGAGTTATTGGCTGCAAGCTGCAAGCAACAAGCTGAAAATCGATCTCAGGCTTGTAGCTTGTAGGGGCCGGCCATCCGGCTTGTAGCTTGTTGCTTGCAGCTAGTTGCCCCTAACCCCACACTCACCGCGCTCAATGTCGATTAAGTGCGGTACGAAATTGCAGGGGCCTTGGCGGGCGTCTAGTTGGGCGTTGATGATTTCGTCCCAGGCGGTGTGGCAGGCGTTATTGGAACCGGGTAGGCAGAAAATAAGCGTGTTGTTGGCCAGGCCTGCCAAGGCGCGGGATTGAATGGTTGAGGTACCTATTTGGGCAAAACTGATGTGGCGAAACAACTCGCCAAAGCCTTCCACTACTTTATCAAATAGTGGCGTCATCGCTTCCGGGGTGCTGTCGCGGCTGGTAAAACCCGTGCCACCGGTGATTAAAATAACCTCTACCTTGGCGCTAGCAATCCACTGCGATGCTTGCGCGCGGATTTGGTAAATATCATCGATAACGATGGCGCGGTCGGCCAGTGTGTGCCCGGCACTGATGACCTTATCGATCAAGAGCTGACCGGAGGTGTCTGTGTCGAGAGTTCGGGTATCCGATACCGTTAGTACGGCGATGTTTAAGGCAATGAGTTCGGCGGCGGTGTGGTGGCCCATGATAAAAATCCTCTACAAATGTTAGCCGCCTAGCATGGCGAGGTGGCGAGTGTGACCTGTGTTTCCAAGGTGCAATTGGTGGCCGGCTTGTTTACCTAGCACCAGTTGTCTGAGGTGTGCTGCTAGCTCGGGTGCACTGGCGTGTTGAAGTTGCGAGCGAATATCTAAACCTTCGTCGCCAAATAAGCACAGGTGCAATTTGCCCTCGGACGATACCCTTAGGCGATTGCAGCTGGCGCAAAAATTTTTGCTGTAGGGCATGATTAATCCGATATTGCCGGCGTAATCAGGGTGGCTGTATTCGAGTGCTGGCCCGGCATCTGGGCCGCGAATAATTTGCGACCAACCCTCGTCGATCAACTGTTGCTGTATGTGTTGGGCCGAATAATGTTGGGCGTTAAAGTAGCCTGTGTTATCGCCAGTGTTCATGAGCTCAATGAAGCGCAAGGTAATGGGCAGGTTTTTAACTAAGTTAAAAAAGTCGGCCAGCTCGTGGCTGTTATAGGTTTTTAACAGCACAGTGTTGAGCTTTACCTCGCGCATGCCCAGTGCGAGTGCTTGTTCTAAAGCGGCCAATACCTCGCGCGCCTTGTCCTGACCGGTGATGAGTTTGAAGGTGTCTGGCCTTAGGCTATCGGCGCTTAGGTTGAGCTGATCTAGGCCGGCGTCGATAAACGCTGGAAGCTGTTTCGTCATGCGGTAGCCATTGCTGGTAAGGGCGACCTTGTCAATGCCAGAGGTCGTCTTACAGGCAGCAATAATTTCCGGTAAATCTTTTCTGAGCGTTGGCTCGCCGCCGGTAAGGCGTATTTTTTTCGTGCCATTGAAAGCGAAAGCGGCAACAATTTTTTCAATCTCAGTAAGCGCCAGTGGCGACTCGTCACCGCTGGGGCAATAGCCATTGGGCAGGCAGTAGTTACAGCGAAAATTGCAGGCGTCGGTGATAGAGAGCCGCAAGTAGGTGAAGCGCCGTTGGAATTGATCGATAAACTGCGCCGGTGCAGTGTTGTAACTGTTCATTTTAAGATGCCTTTCCAAGTGGGGGAGGCTGAACCGTTTCCGAATCAACCCTGTGCACGAAAACTGCAACACATACATTGTGCTACTTGCGCGCTGCGGCGAGAAAGCCTTACGTATCAAACACGGGGTGACTGAACGCTTAGGCCAGCTAGCTCGGCATGAATCTAGTTTGCGTGTTTTTCGCGCGGATTGGCATTGCTCTAAACAAGTAGCGTTTTTACCTAATATGTACCCCCTTTTGAGTAGCTTTAGCGCGCTTGACGTGGCGTTGACGGCACGGGCACCTTGCTATGCTCGCTGCCTAATGGCTGGGTGGTGTGAGCTGGTAATTGTTGACCAGGCGCTCAACAACTTGCTCTACATCGGCTGTTGAATAATCACTGTGGTAGCGTTTTTTGTAGTCCCAGTCGGCGAGTTGAACATGGTGTGTTGGCTCAACCCCGGCGTTTGATAGACAGGCTTTGGCGCAGGCCAATGCGCAGCCATCAATAGCAATAATGTCGCGCCCGGCCAGTGCTTTTTTTACCAGTGATTTGACGCCGCCACCAACACCGGCAATGCAAGACATTTCTGCCAAGCCCTGTCGATCCAGATTAACGGCAACGTTATTGGCAAGCTGGGCGACGTTAGAGCAGCCGGAGCAAGCGTAGATAAGGGGTATGAGTTTTGCGTCGGTTTTTATACTCACAGTATTTCCTGCAGATCGAAAGGGGCGCTTAGCCCGGTTTACCATCCAGTCGCGGCCGAGTGAGTACTGGCCAATAGATAATTGCAAAAATGCCGTAGGCCAGTATCCACAAAAAGGCGGTTGTATTAAGTAACCAGTAGCTCGCACTGGGTAGGAGCCACATTAAAACCGTGCGGGTTAACGCGGCCAGCGCAATGGCGATAAATGCCAGGCTCATGATCGGCGCTGGTATTAAAGGCCGCCCCGAGTGGCCGAGCGCGACGCGAGCCATCATGGCCAAGATCATATTGGCCATGGCGCCAACGAATAACAGGTGCATGGCTGTGGAGTAGGTCACAATGGGCATAACAGATAGCGATGGCCAAGCTAGGGTGAAATAGTGAATGCTGAGCAGAAGCAGCATCAGTGGCATAAACAGAAAGCTAATATGCAAAGACCAGAGCAAGGGCACTTTCGTGGTGACCCAAAAGCGCCAGCGCAGTACGCGCCAAAACTGAATGCCGGCCACCAGTGCGCAGACGAAAAAATTGACGCTGGCGGGTATCAGTTTGGCGACACCGCTGGCTTGGCATAGCACCACAAATAAGGTGCTGGCCAGGGTCGCTATCTCGAGCGCCGGAATATTATTGACCTTGGTTGTTTGGCTGCCATTGGCGGTGAACATGGGTACAATTCTGCCACCGAGAATGGTCATAATCATCACCACCAGCCAAGCCGCACCGTAGATACCTTGTAAAGCGGTGACGAAATCGCCACGCCATAAGGCGATATGACTAACTAAGTTGCCGACAAACATAAGCAGCAGTATCGGTACAAACAGTAAGTTTCGGTATTGTTTAATTGTGATCACAGGCTTAGCGAGACAGTAGATCACGGCGGGTAAAAACAAGAGATCGAGAGTGGCGCTTATGATTGTTGGCGCTTTGATTGCCAATGCCAACCTCGCCCCTAGCCAAAGCGCAAGTAACAACAGCAATGCTCGGCCTTTGATGCCAGGAATGCCGGTCCAGTTTTGTACCGCAGTGAGCAGAAAGCCGGTGACGATGGCGCAGACAAAACCGAAAACCATCTCATGTGCGTGCCAAAAATAACTGCCGCCATAGGGGTTGAAGCTTAACCAGCCGTTGAGGCTAGCAATCCACAGGGCAACGGCGATAGCGCTAAAAACACCACCAAAAAGAAAAAATGGCCTAAATGCCAAACCCAGTAGTGCGGGTGTTTTGCTAATTAACTGAGACATTAATCTTGCTCTAAAAAATTACTGGTTTGCGCCTGCTGTAAGCGCTGTTGAAAGCGATCGGCTTTATTGGCGAAAAACATCACGATCATACACAGGGCTAGAACGGCATATAGCACCATAAAGCAAACGCTATAGATACCCACCAAATCAACCGCAACACCAAATACGATGGGCAAGGTACATCCACCTAAAGCGCCGAGCGCGGCGACAAAGCCGCCGACACTACCCATAGCATTAGGATAATAGTCATTGATAATTTTATAAACGCTGGCGCGGCCAAAACCTTGCGCGATACCTATGACGAATATAAGCCAGGTAAAAAACCACACATTGATTTCTATGCTCAGGTTTACGTCTTGGTTGACGCCGTGGATAGTCATGGTGGTAGGCGGATAGCTAAGAAAAAACAAGCACACAAGGCAGAGCCAAAAAACATTCCAGTTAACGGCGCGGCCGCCGTAGCGGTCGGCAAACCAGCCGCCGAGGGCGCGCACCATGCTCGAACTGGTGGCGAAAAATAGGGTAAAGGCCATGGCCGCACCGTCGCTCATGCCGTAGGCATTGGCATAGTATTGCGGTAGCCAAAGAATGAGCGCGAGGTAGCTGCCAAAAACAAAATAGTAATAGAGGCCAAATCGCCATACCTGCAACTGCTTAAAATAACGCAGTTGCGCTTTCCAGGAGCCAGTCGATGCTGGTCTTAAGTTGGATTGATGCTGAGGCGCAAAAAGTGCAAAAAGGATCAGCATAAATATCATGCCAAGGGCGTAAAACCAGCCCAAACTCGCCCATCCAAATGCGTCGACCAACAACGGTGCTAGTGCTAAGGTAATCGCCGCACCAGCATTGCCAGCGCCGAAAATTCCCAGTGCTGTGCCTTGTTGATTGCGCTCAAACCAATCGGTGACATAGCGCACGCCAAAGGTAAATGATGTGCCGCTAATGCCTAGCCAGAGTCCAATAACCATGTAGTGCCAGAGCTCTGTCGCATAGGGCAGTAATAGCAGGGGTGGAATCAGTAGCGCCATTTGCCAAAGCCAGAGGCGACGCGCGTTACCTGCATCGGCGGCGAGTCCAGCCGGAATCCTGAGTAGTGCACCGGTGAGCATTGGCGAGGCGAAAAATAAACCCAGTTCGGTGGCCGAGAGCGCCATGGTTTCTTGCAGTTGTAAGCCAATAACCGCATATAAAATCCAGACAGAAAAGTTTGCCGCGAACGCCAAGGTCGCCATGGCTAATGCTAGCTTGGCTTTGGGTTGATAGTTTTGCATATTCATAGGCATCGCATTCTCTGGTTCTAGGGTTACTTTAACCAAGTCATTTGCCGCGAACTATGGGCTAACCACTTTTTGTTAGGTTTGTTAGTGGTGCTACTCATTTGTGGGTAAAGCCCCCGTAATTAACAGGGTTTTATGGCGACAAATGTTTTCCAGAGTGAGTAGAAAGTGGGTATTAGGCAAAACTTTTGCTCAACAATCAATGGGCCTCAGTTGATTCAGGTCAAGTGGGGTTTTGAGCCTGCGCGCGACACTGAGCCTGTCAATGAAGTCAGCCAAAAAGTTTGACTGGCGAGTATCTGGAGGCTTTATGTCGAGTGACCACAAAATTAATCTGTTTGCCTTAGGCGACCCAAAGATAAAAACCCTACACATCACGTGGTTTGCATTCTTTCTTACCTTCGTGGTCTGGTTTAACCATGCGCCTTTGTTGGTGTTTATGAAAGAAGCCTTCGATATGAGTAGTCAGCAAATCAAAGCGCTGATGATATTGAACGTCGCTTTAACCATTCCTGCTCGCATTGTCATCGGCATTCTGGTGGACAAATTCGGCCCACGAAAAGTTTACAGTGGTTTGCTTCTGGCATCGACGGTGTTGTGTTTGTTATTTGCTTTTGCTAATTCCTATGAGCAACTGGCGTTGATGCGTTTTCTTATGGGTTTCGTGGGGGCCGGTTTTGTTATCGGTATTCGCATGGTGGGCGAGTGGTTCCCCCATAAATCAGTGGGCATAGCCGAAGGCATTTACGGTGGCTGGGGTAACTTTGGTTCGGCTGCCGCAGCCATGACCTTGCCAACCTTGGCATTGATGTTTGGTGGTGAGAACGGCTGGCGTTATGCCCTGGCTAGCACCGGCATCATCGCTGGCATCTACGGGGTTTTTTATTACATTGTTGCACGCGACACGCCAAAGGGTTCAACCTATTTCAAACCGAAAAAGGCTGGTGGGCTAGAAGTAACCAGTTGGAAAGACTTCTATTTATATCTGGCCATGAACTTACCCATGTACTTTGCCTTGGCGCTTTTGGCTTGGAAATTATCACCCGCCAACTTAGGGCTGTTAACAGCAACAGCAACTTACAGCATTTACGCCGTATTAGTGGTTTTGTTTGGCTATCAAACCTATAAAATTTGGCACGTTAATATTGAACACTTACGTGCCGGCGTACCTGAATTGGATCGCTATAGTTTTAAGCAGGTGGCCATTCTCGATTGGTCCTACTTTGTGACGTTCGGATCAGAGCTCGCGGTTGTCTCTATGTTGCCGCTGTTCTTCCTCGAAACTTTCGAAGGTCTATCACCCGTGAAGGCTGGCCTCTTGGCATCCGGTTTTGCATTTATGAATTTGGTGGCGCGCCCAACCGGTGGTTGGTTTTCTGATCGCTTCGGCCGTCGTAAATCATTGATGATTTTAATTGGTGGTTTGGCACTTGGCTATTTTGTGTTGAGCCAAATTACCTCGGGATGGTGGATTCCGGTAGCTGTTATTGCCACTATGTGTTGTTCCTTTTTCGTTCAGGCCGGTGAAGGTGCAGTGTTTGCGGTTGTGCCTTTGATTAAGCGGCGTATGACCGGGCAAATCGCCGGCATGGCCGGTGCTTATGGCAATGTGGGTGCGGTTACCTACTTGACTATTTTAAGTTTTGTGGATTACAGCACGTTCTTTTTAGTGATTGCCTGCAGCGCCCTGATTGTGTTCTTTATTGCCATGATGATGGATGAGCCTAAAGGCCAAATCAGCGAGGTATTGCCTGACGGTACTGTGCACCTAATCGACGTAGGTTAAACTGAGTTTAGGTTTGTTATCTCAGTGTAATGGACGGCGCCCGCTCTAGCGGGCGTTTTTTGAATAAAGGTGTGCGCAGGCTATGACGAAAACATTAACAATCACCAGTAGCTACTTCACCACCGCCGGTATCAAAAGTATCAATGAAGACAGCGCCGCTATCGAGGTGCCTGTTGATGACTATCTTTTGTCGTCAAAAGGGGTTGTGGCCTGTGTTGCCGATGGCGTCTCCTCCGCTGAAGCGGGTAGGGAGGCGAGCAGCACGGCGGTGAGTCGTTTTGTCGAAGAATACTTTCGCACACCCGATACCTGGTCTGTGTCGCGTAGTGGCGAGAAAATTCTTTCAACCCTTAACCTGCGTTTATATCGAAAAAGCCATGAATTTGTGACTAGCACAAAAGGCTATTTGTGCACCTTTAGTAGCCTCGTAATAAAGAGCCGCACCGCGCATTTCTTTCATGTGGGCGATAGTCGTATTTATAAGCTCAGTGTGGTTGAGGGCAATGCGTCGCTCAAGCAATTGACGCGTGATCATGCGGTAATGATGGGTGGCGAGAAGCCAACGTTAACCCGTGCTATCGGTATGGATAATCGCTTGAATATCGATTACGGCTCCGTTGAGGTAAGGCAGGGCGATCAATTTCTAATCACCAGTGATGGTGTTCATGATTTCCTTACCGAGCAGGCGTTAACGCAATTTTTAACGCAAGCCTCGGCGTCGGATAATTTAGCTAAACAACTATGCGATCTGGCAGCTCGGGCCGGGAGCGACGATAATATCAGCGCCGCTTGGTTGCGTGTTGATCAGTTGCCGGATGAAAAGCTCGAAGACTATCACGCCAAACTTACCCGCCTACCTTTTCCACCCGAGCTAAATGTGGGTGAAAAGCTTGATGGATTTCGTATTGATAAGCTGCTTTTTGCGTCCGCCCGCAGCCAGTTGTATTTGGTCACCGATCTCGATAGTGGTGAACAATATGCGATGAAAACGCCATCTCATAACTATGAGGACGATGCCAGTTATATCGACCGTTTTATCCAGGAGGAGTGGATAGGTAAGCGTATCCAAAGCCCCTATGTTGTCCAAGTCATTCAACAAAAGAAACCGCGCAACTTTTTGTACTACCTTATGGCGTATATTGAAGGCGAAGGCTTAGATGAATGGATTGCACGCAATATGCCGCCCAGCCCACGGCAAGCTATTGCGTTAGTAAAAGATATTGCCGAGGGTTTAAAAGCGTTTCACGAAAACGAAACGGTGCATCAAGACTTACGCCCAGCTAACATTCGTATCACCGCAGATACCCGTGCCATTATTCTCGATTTTGGCTCTGTCTATGTAGCTGGTCTGGCTGAACTGCATCGCCCTTTAGTACATACCTCCGCACTCGGCACCGCATCCTATTCAGACCCTTTGTATATTATGGGCTCTAATCCAGGTATTCAGGGCGATGTTTATGCGCTAGCCACAATAGCCTATGAAATGTTCACCGGCGAGCTACCCTACGGTAGCGCAATTGAGGAGTGCCGGTCTGCGTTTGATTACAATCATCTGCGCTATAAAAGTGCGAGTTTGTTTAACCCTGTGGTGCCGCTCTGGTTTGATAGTGCATTAAAAAAAGGTACCGAATTTGATTTGGCCCAGCGTTACAGCACCGTGGAGCAATTGATGCAGGATCTACAGCAACCCAATGCCGAGTTCTTGCGCGATGAGCCTATGACCGCGCGCAGTGCCAGTAGCATTGCCTTTTGGCAGATATTGAGTGGCTTCTGGTTTTTGACGTTGCTGCTTGTGATTTATTTGTTTTCGCAGGTTTCTGGCGGTTAACAGGTAAGCTCCGCTTTTTTTTGGGCCTAGTCACGCATTAGGTTTATAAATCCAAGTGTGGGGCCACTTTTGAAAAATAAAAAATGGGCCGAAAGGCCCATAGTGATAGGGGATTAATTGCGAAGTTCATTATTGTCGCCTGCTACTGTGCAAAGGTGCGGATTACGTCCGCGGTTTTGCTATGCCTTTCAAGTGCCTAATCCATCCGGGCTATTCACAGGTCGTTGCTTCGTCTTCGAATAAGACCGTCCTTGGTAAATACTACTTCCAGATTACTGCAAACATACTAGATGGCTGATTACAGGTCCCACTTTACGCCCAAGCTAAAGGTCCGCTCTGCCGTTTCCTCTAAAATGACCACGCTATCCTGTTCAATGCTGCGCTTTTCACTGAGTAGGTTTGTGGCCCTTAGTCGCACACTTAAATTTTCCATCGGATAGAAGGCATAGTTTAAGTCGAGCGAGTTGAATGGCTGTTCGTAAGCGTCGTCGGCCCCGTCCCGTGCCGCGAACACTATCCGGTCACCAAAGTAGTTATAGGCTAGCGTTGCGCTATGGTAGCCGCTGGGCGAGTCATAACCGAGTTGGATGTTGGCGACTTCTTTAGAGTGGCCGGTCATGCGGCGGCTGTTATTGGTTAAACCAATATCCGTATCGCTAATGGTGATGTCCGAGTCACTGAAGGTTAAATTGCCCGATACGAAGTAGCCTTCAGTCCAACTGGCTACGTTATCTAAGGCTTTTAACCACTCAATTTCAACACCGGCCAAGTTTGCCTTTTCAGCGTTGACGAAGGTGAGCACAACGTTATCGTCTGAGCCTGCGGCGCGAATGGTTTCAATGGGGCTATCGATTTCTTTGAAAAAGGCCGACACGGTGAAGCTGTCGCCATCATCAAAAAACCACTCGCCACGGGCGTCAAAGTTTTGCAGGTCTGAGGTTTCGAGATAGGGGTTGCCTACCACGCGGTAGTCAGTGGTTGGATCAATGTACTGAACCACCGCAACTTCCCGTAGATCTGGTCTAACGGTGGTGCCGCCATAACCCAAGCGAAATTGGAACTGCTCAGCCCAAAAGTCTTGGGTCATGTAAGTCATCGAAAGCGAGGGATAGTCCTTACTTTCATTGACCACAATGTTGACCAGTTCTTCATCGCTGACGCGTGATTGATTGTCGAAATCCAACGTGTCTATCGGTAGCGACACTTGACGGAAATTTTCGTGCCGAACACCACCGGAAAGGCGCCAGGTGTCGTCGAAGGTAAGGTCGAACTTACCGTAGTAGCCGTCCAGCATTTGCGCGGCTAGGTAACTTTCCGCTTCTGCGGAACCGAGTGAAATGACCATGGCATTGTCGCGATTCAAAATGACATCATCACTCAATACCGCGCCGGGTGTATCGGACAATACCGTTAAAGGTGTATTCGATGTATCGAAATTTACCGTGGTGCCTAGGTAGGTACGATCTTTGCGCGAACTGTCTAACCCGCCCGATAGCTCAAGGTTATAGTTGTCACCTTGTAGCGGTAGGGTAAAGTCCCAGCCATAGCTCTCGACGTTATCTTCCATATCGGTGAATTGGAAGGTTGCCGCGGTCGAAATTTTTGCCATCCGTGTTTCTAAAATATCACCGGTCTGGACGTCAATCGTATCCAACCCTAAGATCGATACTTCATTGGGCTTTTCGGTGGTGGCTTGTGAGTCGCTATAATACCAACTGAAATTTAACTCATCGGCCCAGCGGAAGGGCAATTCGTAAATCAACTGATTAAAGCTAGACACTAGATTGTGCGAGCCTTTGATCTGGTCGGTGGTCAGCTCGCGCTCTTCGTAGCGAAGGTCGTACTCAACGTAGCGATTGCCGCTGTTGACGGTGATGCTGTTGCCATCAAAGCCGCGCTTGATGGAGGCCTCGTCTTCGGTGTTGCGAATGAACAAATGCATCACATCAATTTGATGATCTTCACCGTACACCAAGCCGCCGCTCAAACTACCTGACATGGAAATTTCATCGGTGGTGGCGAAGGTTTCGGAGAAAATTTCGTCCGGTGCACTGTTAGAGCGATTGGTTAGGTCTTGATTGCGAGCTTTACGGTCGTAAGAGCCGAGTGCAAGAAAGCCAATATCCCAGTCTTCGCTCACCGTCCACTTATTGCCTACGCCGAGTTTGAGCTTTTTGTCGTAGTCATTGGTGCTGGTGCCGATATCCACATCGCGATTCAGCGAAGTGGCCAGCTCGCGGTTGATGTCTGCCGCTTCATTGACAGTGTGAAAGCCACCGTCTTTATTCAGCGTTTGGTAAATATTCGACACTGAAATATTACCGCGATAGGTATTTATCGCTTGGGTTATTTCCTGTGGCAAAGCCCGTGTGCCGTCGTCGGTACCGAAGGCGTCGTCGCCACCACCGGCGTAAGTCAGGCCATCTTTACCGGTGCTGTCTGAGGCCCAGCCGGTACCAACAGAAATATTAACCAGTAAATCTTCGGGAATGGCGCGCGTGCGTATGTCTACGTTACCGCCACCAAAATTGGCGGGCATGTCGGCAGAATACACTTTCTGTACCGCGAGCGATTCGATCAGTTCGGCTGGGAATATGTCCAGCGGAATTACATTGCGCTGCAAATCTGGCGAGGGCACTAAGGCACCGTTTAATTGGGCGGAGCTGTAGCGCTCGCCCAAGCCGCGCACGTAGATGAACTTGTCATCCACCAAGGTTAAACCCGGCACGCGACGCAAGGCGGCGGCCACGTTCGGGTCGCCGACGCGGACAATTTGTTCGCTGCTAATGATGTCAGTTACAACGTCGTATTCTAGGCGTTCGGCGATCACATCGGTGGCGCTTGATCGCTGCCTTGCGACAACGGCGATTTCTTCGATGGGGCTGACAATGTTAATTTTGCCATCAGTGTCTGATGCTTGTGCCAGAGTTGGCATTGACCAGGCTAATTGGCTCGCCGCGGCTATTCCTAACCAAAGGGCGCGACGTGGAATCTGTATTGGTGTTTTCATGGTGCTGACCTTTTGTCTCTGCCATAAGCGCTTAAGAAGGTCTAGAGCCAGCAGGCCCTAGACCGTTACCCGAGATCGAGTTGGCTTATAGACCTACGGTCCAACCGGCAGTCCAATCGTCACCTGAGGTTACCGCACCGAAGTGGGTTGGTGTTTCCATATCGGCGGCGATGTTTTTAACGTCGGTTAAGTTAACCGTGATAGCGCTGGCGCCGTCTGATTGCAGCAACATACCGGCTGTGTAAATACCCGATAAAACTGTTGCAGCTTCGGTGTCGCGGAAGTTATTGGTGAAACTGTCGAAGAAGGTAACGGTGTTGAAGGTGCTACCTGCAGGCAGGTCACTCGCGCCGGCGTTTTTCACAGTTTCTGAACAGGCCAGAATGTTGCTGTCGGCTTTAATCAAACCGTTTTCCGCATTCTGCACGGTACCGGTGCTGTTGATTTCAAAGCACTCGTTGCCAGAGGCGGGCGAGGTGACGATAGAGTTGTAGATTTCGCCTTCGGCACCGTGACGCAACAGGAAGCCTTCGCTATCGCCGTGCGTGTTTACCGCCTGATCGCGGCCAGAAGTAATGCAGGTGACGTTAGAGATGATGGGGTGAGACATGGGCGCAATTAACCAGTCTGCGGGGTTGCTGGCATTGGCTGGGCGACTATCTGAAATATTGTCGCCTTCGATGCAGCGGTTGCTATCGTCTTGCTTGATGATGGCGTATTGAATATGACCCACGTAGCCATCGGAAAAGTCTAAGGAGTCATCGCGTACGTTGACCAGTACAGCGTGTTTAACATTTACCGCGCCGCCGAAGAATTCGAAGCCATCATCGTAAGTGTTATATACCTGCACATAATCAACAACTGTGCCTGAACCAACAGCGTTAAAGGTAATGCCGTTGAGTTCGTCGCCTACAACAACAGCGAAGCCTGAGTGTTTTACCACAACATACTTAAGTGAACCCGAGCTCTCTGCGTTGTTGTTGCCACCGTAGTAGGATTCCTGGCCCTCTGACTGTACCGAACAAGTGCCGGCAGTGCGCTGAGCGTCGGTACAGTTATTGGTGATACCGTTACCGTTGATCATGATGCCGCCCCACTTGCTTACGGCGCCGGGGGTTTCGTTGTTTAACACTAAATCGTTGTAGCTAGAGAAGGTAATAGGTGCAGCGGGCGAACCATTGGCGATGATTTGTGAACCGCGTGAAATGCGTACGTAGTCGCTTGGGTTTTGAAAAGCGAGTTTATTACCTGCAGCAATAGTTAGCGTTGGGCCGTCGCCTTCCTGTGGAATAGCAACGCCGGCGGCAGCTTCAGCGGGTGTTACGTCGTCGCCGACAAACAGGCTGCTGGCAAAAATATGTACGCCGGAAATGAACGGAATGCTTAAATCTGTGGTGAGCGGTTTGTTTACGCCGACGAAGGTGGCATCGTAAAAGCAGTTGTTGCCATCGAAAGAACCTTGCAACGCTTGGCCGTCTACGGCATAGCTTGCACACGGGTTGTTTGTACCCGAACCGCCGCCAGAACTAACGCTGTTGTCCACTGAGTTATCGATGTTAGTGGGCGATACATTTACGTCGCCGCCACCACAGGCAAACAGCGCTGCTGTGAGTAGGTTTAGTGCAAATACGTTACGAATTTTCATGATGTTTTCCTAAAGATAAAGAAACCGTTGGTTTATAGTTGGCAGGTTTTATTTTCATGCAATGACCTACTTGGTGCGCCATACTAACGTACTAAAATGTCAGTTTTGTAACGCAAATATGAAGTTTATTGTTGGTTTTTTTGACAGAATTATGTCGCCAATATGACAGTTATTTTTCAGTTTATTGCCGTGAAATAGGCTCATCTATCGCGTGGTTTCCAGGATTTTTTTGTTGCTGTAGTGAGCTTGGTGCTTTGTCCATAACCCTTAGGTTGATCGGGCAGGTTCGAGCACGCGGTCGCCGGTTTAGCGGTTGGTAGGGAAGGCGAAGCAAGCGGGCTTGCCGCCATCAACTCGGCGTCTATCTATACCCACGCGCTATACCCACGCGGGTCATCGGCCTATAATTCCGCCTTTTGTCTGGTTTGGCTTTTTCTATGACGGCAGTAAATATCGGCGCGCTCTACCCACAGCTTGATCAACTTATGATCGCTGATGCGGCGCTGCTGCGTAAGCAATTGCACCGGTTACGCAAGCGATTAGAGCGGCAGCAGCCGGCGGATCACCTGGTTGGCGAGATGGTTGGCGAGATAGAGGCCAGTTTGGCAGCGGCTAGGGAGCGCATGGCCGGACGCGCCGCATTGGTCCCTGAGATTGCCTTTCCCGAGGCCCTGCCGGTGAGCCAGCGCGCGGGTGAAATCGCTCAGTTAATTGGCGCGCATCAGGTGGTGATTTTGGCCGGTGAAACCGGTTCGGGTAAAACCACGCAGCTGCCAAAAATTTGCTTATCCATTGGCCGCGGCCAGCGCGGGCTTATTGGCCACACCCAACCGCGGCGCTTAGCCGCGCGCACGGTGGCCGCGCGCATCGCCGAGGAAATGAACACCTCCCTAGGTGATCGGGTTGGCTATCAAGTGCGTTTTAACGATCAGAGCAGCGCCAACACCCTCGTAAAATTGATGACCGACGGCATTTTGTTGGCCGAAATTCAGAATGACCCGCTACTCACCCGCTACGACACCTTGATTATTGACGAGGCGCACGAGCGCTCGCTCAATATTGATTTCCTGTTGGGCTATTTAAAGCAGCTATTGCCCAAGCGCCCCGACCTCAAATTGATCATTACCTCCGCCACCATTGATTTGGCGCGCTTTTCCGAACACTTTGATGGCGCGCCTATCATCGAAGTCTCGGGCCGTACCTTCCCAGTGGACATTCGCTATCGGCCGGTGCTCGATGATGAAGGCGAGCTGGCCGAGCATATTAGCGCCGCTATTGAAGAGTTGCTGCAGGCGGAAAAGGGCAGCAGCCGGCGCGGTGGCGATATATTAGTGTTCTTAGCGGGCGAGCGTGAAATTCGCGAGACGGCGCTGGCATTGCGCAAGGCCAACTTACCCCACATTGAGGTGCTGCCGCTCTATGCTCGCTTGAGTTTGGCCGAGCAAACCCGGGTCTTTTCTGCCCACGCCGGCCGGCGCGTTGTGTTGGCGACTAATGTGGCAGAAACCTCCATTACCGTACCCGGTATTCGCTACGTCATAGACCCAGGCCTCGCCCGCATCAGCCGTTATTCCTATCGCACAAAAATTCAGCGCTTGCCGATCGAGCCAATATCCCAGGCCAGTGCCAACCAGCGCGCGGGCCGCTGTGGTCGCGTTAGCGAGGGTATTTGTATTCGACTCTATGAAGAGTCGGACTTCCTCAGCCGGCCGGCGTTTACCGATGCGGAAATTTTGCGCACCAACCTAGCCGCCGTTATTTTGCAAATGTTGTCCATGCGCATGGGTGCGATTGAAGACTTTCCCTTCGTCGATGCGCCGGATTCGCGCCTGATTAACGACGGCGTTAGGTTGCTGGAAGAATTGCAAGCGGTGAACAAAAAGCGCGAGTTAACTGCCATTGGTCGACAGCTGGCGCAAATGCCCGTAGATCCTACTCTCGGGCGAATGTTAGTGGCCGCGGCGCAAGCGGGCGCGCTCGATGAGGTGTTGATTATTGTGAGTGGCTTATCGGTACAAGACCCGCGCGAAAGGCCGGCCGATAAACAGCAAGCCAGCGACGAAAAGCACAAGCGTTTTCGCGACGACGATTCGGATTTTATCAGTTGGGTCAATCTGTGGCGTTACGTTGAAGCCCAGCGTCAGGAGCTATCGAGTTCGCAATTTGCCAAAACCTGTAAGCGTGAATTTCTATCTTGGTTGCGGATCAAAGAGTGGCGCGATATTCACTTGCAGCTGCGTTTAGCCTTGCGCGATTTAAAACTGCCGATGAATAAAGCGCCGGCCAGTTTCGAGGCGGTGCACAAGTCATTGCTGCCCGGTTTGCTGAACAATATCGGTACTAAGGGTGAGGAGAGAGAATACTTAGGTGCTCGCGCACGCAAGTTTCATATTTTCCCCGGCTCCGGGTTGTATAAAAAAACACCCAAGTGGATCGCGGCAGCAGAGCTTCTCGAAACCTCAAAGCTCTATGCGCATACGGTTGCCAAAATTGAGCCAGAATGGATCTTGGCGGTGGCCGATCACTTGGTTAAACGCGAGCACTTCGAGCCGCATTATTTCGTCAAAACTGGCCAGGTGATGGCCTTCGAAAAAATCAGCTTGTATGGTTTAACGCTGATAGAACGCAAGCGCGTCGCCTTTGGTAAAATCGACCCAGCGACGGCGCGTGAAGTGTTTATTCGCGCGGCCTTAGTAGAGGGTTTGTATCGCGGCAAGGGTGAGTTCTTCAATAGCAATCAGCAACTCATTGAGCAGTTGGGCGAACTGGAAGCGAAATCCCGCCGGCGCGATATTTTGGTGGACGATGAAGCGCTGTTCCGCTTTTTCGACGAGCGTATTCCGGCAGATGTGGTTAATTTAGCGGGTTTTGAGCACTGGCGTAAAAGCGCTGAAACGCAGCACCCATCACTGCTGCATTTAACCAAAGCCTATTTAATGCAGCACGATGCGGCGGCTATTACCCAAGCACAGTTTCCCGATAGCTTATCGCTCAATGGCATGGAGCTACCCCTGCAATACCATTTTGAACCCAATCACGCCGATGACGGCGTTAGCCTGCTGGTGCCCGTGAGCGTGTTGCATCAAATCCCTGAGTATCGTTTAGAGTGGCTGGTGCCTGGCATTTTAAAGGAGAAGTGTATCGCCTTAATCAAGGCGCTGCCGAAGCAATCGCGCAAACAATTTGTGCCCGTGCCCGAGTATGTGGACCGCGCCTTGGCGCGTATGACGCCGAGCAATGAGCCTTTAGCCTTGGCCTTAGGTGAGCAATTGTTTCGCTTGTCTGGTAATAAAATTGACCCAGCTCTGTGGTCTGACGTGGCACTCGATAATTACTATCGCATGAATATTGTGGTGCTGGATGAGCACGGTAAACGCATCGACGCCGGGCGAGATTTATTGGCACTGCGCGATAGTTATCGCGATAGGTTGCAGGCCAGTATTGAATCGGCCGGGCCGAGTTTGGAGCGGGCCGGCTTGACCGCTTGGACGGTGGGCACCATTCCCAGCCAAGATCAATTTAAACGCGCCGGTATTGCCATTCGCGTTTACCCGGGTTTGGTGGACGAGGGCGATACGGTGGCGTTGCGCATGCAAGACAATCCCGACGCCGCGGCTTGGCTACATCGCGAGGGCTTGATGCGTTTGATGTTATTAAATATGCCCGAGCAAACCCGCTATTTACATAAAGAATTATTGAAAGGTAAGGATATCGGCTTAACCATGGCCAGTTTGGGCAACCGCGAGACAGTTGCTAAGGAACTTATGGGTGCTGCCTTGTTGCAGTTGATTGAGGCAGAAGTGAGCGACTATGCAGTGCGCGATGAAAAAACCTTTCTCGCCTTGGTAGAGACCTGTAAGCCGCAACTGGTGCCAAAGGCGACGCTTTTGGCGTCGCAATTGGTTGCGGCGCTGACGTTATTGGTCGAAGTGCGCAAAACCATTAAGAGTCATCGCAATGCGCTTATGCTGGCGTTTTGTTTGTCGGATATTAAGAGCCAGCTCGAAGGTTTGTTTAGCCAAGGGGTGTTGTTGCATATGCCGCCCGATACCTTGTTGCAATACAGCCGCTACTTGAAAGCGGTGTTAATGCGCTTAGAAAAGGCGCCGCAAAATGTGCAGCGCGATAAGCTCGCGATGATCGAATGGCAGGCGGTGCAAGACGCCTATCTCGCGCTTCGGCAGCAGGTGGGTGACTACCGGGCTAATTTAACCCCGGCCTTGCAGCAGTTTCGCTGGTTGATGGAAGAGTATCGAATATCTTTGTTTGCACAAACCTTGAAGACGCAGGTGCCGGTATCAGCCAAGCGTTTGAATAAGCAGTTGCAAGAGATCAAAGCTGAATTGGGTTTGCATTAGCCGCTATTGCCTTCGCTTGAGCGCGAAAGCCGCTCTATTGGCCGCGGACGTGAACTAGGGAACCTCTGAATAACTCTGGTACCGTTCTGCGTGACCTGTAGCGGTCAGCCGCAAGGCGAGTTTCGTAGCTAATGGCCGTAGCCCTTAGCAAGAAGCTCAACGCAGCGGATGGCCACTAAAGGCCGCGCCCTGCGGGGCTTCCAGCAAATTCCGTGTGCGTTGTTGCGACTTCTCGACAGACCCCGGTATGCCTTCGAAGCCGCGCCTAGCCCACGAAATTTGCTGGAAGCCAGAGCGGCACCAGAGTTATTCAGAGGTTCCCTAGGGCTTAAAAAACTTGCGTCTATACTGTAACGTCGGTGTCTAAACTGGCTCCAATTCACTGATTTACACGGAAAGGGCACTTGCCCACAATAAAAGCAACTGGCATGTTACGGAGAAATCTTATGTCTAAGTCTATGAAAACCCCTTTTGCCGCCGCTATTGGCGCTGCAGTACTTGCATCTGCTGCTATCTCTAGCGCTGCATTTGCCGACCAAAACCCCTTCTCTGCACAGGAATTGAGTAGCGGTTACAACTTGGCCGATAATCACGCAGAAGGTAAATGCGGTGAGGGCAAGTGTGGCGATAAGGCCAAGAAAGATGGCAAGTGTGGCGAAGGCAAGTGCGGTGATAAAGCCAAAAAAGATGGCAAATGTGGCGAAGGTAAGTGCGGCGACAAGGCCAAGAAAGACGGTAAGTGCGGTGAAGGGAAGTGCGGCGATAAAGCCAAAGAGGGCAAGTGTGGCGAAGGTAAAGCCGACAAAGAAGGTAAATGTGGCGGTGCTGCATAATCTTTGGTTGGTAACGAGGAAACCTACGCTTGGCTCATAACCTTGATAAAGTTGTAACTAAACCGGCGCTTAGCGCCGGTTTAGGTTTACGACGCAGTGAAATGAAAAGCTTCGCCGAGCTGACGCCCGCCGAGGTAAACTTTATGGAGGTGGCACCAGAGAATTGGATTGGTGTTGGCGGTCGTTTCGGTGAACAATTACGCAGTTATACCGAGCGTTTTCCTTTTTTCTGCCATGGCCTTTCGCTTTCCATCGGCTCTCCAGCGCCGCTTGATACGGCCTTGATTAGCAATATAAAAAACTTTCTCGATGAGCATAAAGTCCTCTGTTATAGCGAACATCTAAGCTATTGCAGCGACGATGGGCACCTGTACGACTTACTGCCCATTCCCTTTACCGAAGAGGCGGTACACTATGTGGCTGGCCGCGTGCGCGAAGTGCAAGATAGATTAGAGCGCCGAATTGCCTTGGAAAATGTGTCTTATTATTTAACCGCTGGGCAAGATTTAACCGAGGCTGAATTTATCAATGCGGTGCTTAGCGAAGCCGATTGTGATTTGTTATTAGATGTAAACAATATTTATGTGAACAGCATTAATCACCGCTATAACGCCAGTGATTTTCTGCGCCAACTGCCGGGTGCCCGCACCGCCTATTACCACATTGCGGGTCACTATGACGAAGCGGAAGACTTAAAAGTAGATACCCACGGCGCCGATGTGATCGAGCCGGTTTGGGCTTTGCTGGAACAGGCTTACGGCCTGTTTGGCGTGAGGCCGACGCTGTTGGAACGGGATTTCAATATTCCGCCTTTGGTGGATATGTTGGCCGAGTTGAATCGAGTAAAGCAGATTCAGACGCGCGCCTTAGCGGGTGGCGCGCACGATTTTCGCACCGGCTCACCGACTTCCTCAGGTGTTATAGCATGAGCGAAAGTGCCACCACATTCAGTCGCGCGCAATATTCGCTGACGCAATATCTGCGTAACCCTGCGCGCTGCGCGGCGCCGGAAGGCGTCGAGCGGCGGCGGTTACAGGTTTATCAAGAGCTGATTTTTAATAATATCGAAGATTTTTTAAGCAGTGGTTTTCCCGTGCTGCGCAGCCTCGTGGCGGACGATACTTGGCTTGCCCTCGTGCGTTTGTTCGTCGCCGACTACCGCGCTCACTCGCCTTACTTTTTAGAGATCGGGCAAGAGTTTTTGAACTTCGTTTCGGCCTCTGAAAAAGCCCAAGCCCTGCTGCCGCCCTTTGCCACTGAACTCATGCACTATGAATGGGTGGAGCTGGCGCTCGATGTAGCACCGGAGTCCTTGCCTGAGCCGGCCGATAAGCCGCCGGTAACCCTTGCCACCAACGTCCGCTTATCGGCATTGGCTTGGCCTCTGGTATATCAATACCCAGTGCAAACCATTGGCCCTGCGCATCAACCGAGCGATATACCGGCGCTGCCAACCTTTCTACTGGTGCACCGCGATCGCCAGCACCGAGTTAAATTCATGGCGCTGAACGGCTTGAGTTATAGCCTGTTGGATGCGGTGGATAAGGGGGCGCAACTGGGCCTGAAACGCTTAATTCATGACTTGTTTGAGTTGGTACACGGGAACCAAGGTACGCCAGTGTCAGCGCTGTTCACGGAACAGGCCTTGGCCTTAGTTCAGCGCTTTGTAGACCAAGATATACTTCACATTTGCTAAAAATTGGCGCCTGTCTATTCTAATGTCACTTGACAGTTTTATGACAAAAGTAGCTTATTCGAAGTTCTTTTCTTAATTAAAAGCCCATTTTTAATTGCTTAATCTTCTTTGCTCGACACTCTTGTCATTTTTCTGCAATATTTCGCGGCCAGAATGCACGCCAATCCGGTGAAGTGTTTCACTCGATGAAATGAAATGCCTAAAAACTGAAATGCCTAAAAAACGTAAAGGGGATTATCCATGCAAGCATCACTGAAAAAAGTTCTGCCGTTCGCTATCGCAGCGGTTTTGCCAATGGCCGCACAAGCTGAAGGCCCAATTGACGGAAAAATTTACGGCAAGATCAACCTCTCAGTAGAAAATCAGGACGAAGCCGGTGTTTCTACCAATGAACTGCAGAGCAATGCCTCGCGTTTGGGCTTTGCTGGCAAGACCGCGCTGTCCGATAGCTTGAGCGTGATTTATCAGCTGGAATACGAAGTAGACCCAGATTCAGGTACTGACGTATTCAAGCAACGCAATAGCTATGTAGGCTTAGCCGGTGGCTTCGGTAGTGTTATTGCTGGTGTGCACGATACCCCTACCAAACTGCTGCAAAACAAAGTTGATCTGTTCAACGACCTGCAGGGCGATATCAAAAGCATCATCACCAAGAGTGAAGTGCGCTCTAAAAATACCGTGATGTACGCCACGCCTGAGATGGGTGGTTTCTTTGCCCAAGGCGCTTACGTGATGAGCGAAGCTGAAAACGTAGACGATGGTTACTCTGTTGCCGGTGGTTGGGAAAACGACACCTTCTACGCCGGTATCAGCTATGACACCGACGTGCGCGCAGTGGACTCGACCGTGATTCGCGGTGTTGTGCAGGCGACCTTGGGCAGCTTCCAACTGGGCCTGTTGGCTGAGACCGATGACACAGCCGGTGTTGAAACCGACGGTTGGGCAGTGAGTGGCCAATACAAGATGGGCGACTGGGCCTTGAAGGCGCAGGCTGGTCAATCTGATATTTCTACCGCTGGCGGCGAAACCTATTCATTAGGTGCCGATTACAAGCTCGCCAAAAACACCAAGCTGTTTGGTTTCTACACCAATGAAACCGCTGACAGCGAAGCGAAAGAAGCTGACTACGTCGGCTTGGGCATTGAGCACAAGTTCTAGTATTCGGTTTTCGTGATAAGGGTGCTTCGGCACCCTTTTTGTGTTTTTGAGGAAGACAAATGATAGTGCACAGTAGATTGATAAACGCCGGGGTGTTTTGCCTCGCCTGCTTGGTGATAGGGCAGGCCCAAGCGGCGGAGGTGACGCTAGATGCAGAGGGTAAACCCTGCGAGGAGATGGTGGATTTGTCGGAAACCGGGCAGTTCCATCGTTTGCACTTTGAGTGCGCTGAGGACAAGCCTGCGCCTCACTCTTCCGATCCGGCACCGGTACAGGTTCCCGCGCCGGTGCTGGAACAAGCGCCATTAGTCGCGCAAACGCCTGCGCGCGCGGCAGAGATCCTCACCGTTCGCGCATCGCTAGAGCTTGCCAATGCCGATAGCTTGCAGCGCGCTCAACATCAGCTGTTTCAGAAAATGGTCCAGGTTTGTACCCACGGCTGGCGCAAAGTGAGTGAAAGCGTGGTGCCGGAAGGTCAGCACCAATATCAACTGACCGTTCAATACCGGTGCCTCGGCCGATAGTTAGGCAATGTTTGCAGACACCCCCGCTCGTTGGCATTACAATGGCGCCCTCATTTTTACCCGGTGGCGTTATTGCGCCAGCAAAAAGTGTATGCAGCGAGTAGTGTTATGACATGGCAAATAGCTTGGCGATCCTTTTCTGCAGCGGCGCTGCTTCTGTGCTGCTGTAATGCGGCACCTCTATTCGCGCAAGATGGCGCCTCTGAGCAAGACCCTTGGGAGGGCTTCAATCGCAAGATGTTTGCCTTTAACGACGGCTTAGATACTTATTTGTTGCGCCCGCTGGCCGTGGGTTACCGCGCTGTGTTGCCCGACCCGGTGGAAGTGGGGGTGGACAATGTGTTTTTAAACTTGCGCGAAATTACCAACGTTTTTAACGATGTGTTGCAGTGGAAATGGGACAAGGCGGCCAATGATACGGCGCGTTTTCTGATTAATTCCACCGTGGGTGTTGTGGGTGTTTTCGATGTGGCCGGCCACTTTGGCTTGTTGAGGGGCGACGGTGAGGATTTTGGCCAAACCTTAGCGGCTTGGGGTGTCGGTCAGGGGCCTTATATGATGTTGCCTTTTCTCGGCCCATCAACCCTGCGGCGCACCGCTGCTATTCCGCTGGACCTCGACACCCTACCCATTGTTCAAATTGGTGATGTCGCGGTTCGCAACAGCGTATTGGGGCTGAGATTCGTTTCTCTGCGCGCCCAATTGCTGCCGTTTGAAGACAGCATCTCCGGCGATAAGTATGTGTTTATTCGCGAGGCCTATTTGCAAAATAGGCAGTTCCTCATCAACGACGGCGTGGTCGAAGATGATTTCGGTGGCGATGACGAATACGGCGATTATTAGCACCAAAGCTGGTGCTAATCATGCCCATAAAAAAACCCGCTTAGCGGGTTTTTTTAATTGAGAAGCTGTTCGATTTCTAAGCCCAGTGTACAGCGTTCGTTCGGCCCGGAAGATACGCGGGCAACACGCGCCGTCGCTTTCAGCATCGGGCTATGGCCGTGGCTAGAGCTCAGCACTATGGTCATTTGAGTGCCCACGGGTAGGGCGCGATCTACCTCTACTGACATGCCGCCGCCACTTAATTCGCAGCAGATACCGTTGATATGGCCATCGTCGTCAGTCAATTCTATATCGACCGGCGAGTCGACCCGCATGCGGATAAAGTTACGCTTTTCACTGTAGGCGCGATTAGCAAGACTCATAGGGTGCTCCCTGTGCTTAAAGGTGTTGGCGCAAGCGCGGCTTGGCCATGATTATTATCTTACAGCTGATCAAACTGCCTGCGATCAGTGTAGAAGCCTTAATACTCAGATGTTGCATTCGCCGAACCCGTTGATCATGCGACGGGTATTCGATGAGTTTTGATCACTTTACTTAACAAAGCTTTTAGCGGGCGCCAAAGGTGAGGAAGATCCTTGCTTGTGCGCCAAGTGCGTTATTCACGCAACTTGGACAGAAAAGATACGCCAAAATGAAGCATTTGAACAGCTTGCGAGACACAATTTATGGGAGTAGGGTTAATGGTTTACAGTAGAGTGTTGTTCATTGGGTTGTTCTCTAGGCTGTTTATTCGCACGATCTGAGCGATAATTCACGGATAGTGTGGAGTAGTATTAACGGGCCAATTGACGCGTAATAGTGACGAGTAGTATCGACAAAAAGTTATGAATGACACTCAGCGCCGGCACCGGCTGCTCATCATCGACGACGATAGTATCGTGCGTCAAAGCATTGTGACCTACCTGGCCGATAGCGGCTTTGAGGTGATTGAGGCTGGCAACGGCCAACAGGGCCTCGATCTGTTTTACAGCCATTCCCCTGATATTGTGCTAACCGACCTGCGCATGCCCGGCATCGATGGCCTGCAGGTGCTGGGTATTATTCACGAGGCATCGCCCGATACCCCGGTGATCGTCATCTCTGGCGCGGGTGTGGTGGCCGATGTGGTGGAAGCACTGCGCTTGGGAGCCAGTGATTACTTGATCAAACCCATTGTTGATATCGAGATGCTAGAGCATTCCATCAACAAGTCTTTAGAGCGCAAGGCGTTGCTGGCCGACAACCAGCGCTACCGGAGCGAGCTCGAGTCGGCGAACCGGGTTTTGCGCGAGAACTTGCGGGTATTAGAGCGCGATCAAAAGGCGGGTCGTCAAGTGCAGCGCCGGCTGTTGCCGCAGCACCCACAAACCCGTGGTCAATACCACGTTACCCAGCATATTGAGCCGTCTTTGTATTTAAGCGGTGACTTTATCGATTTTGCCTACCTCGGCCAGCGCTATTTAGCGTTTTATCTGGCCGATGTTTCTGGCCATGGCGCCAGCTCTGCCTTTGTTACCGTTTGGTTGAAGCATTTGGTGACCCGCTTGGTGCGAGAGGAAGAGCTGTATGCCGACGCCAGCTCCTTTGAGCAGGGTCCGGCGCATTTGTTGGATGTGATAAACCAAGAGCTCTTAGACACAAGCTTAGGCCATCATCTGACCCTGTTTACCGGCGTTATCGACACCCAAACCCATCAGCTGCGATATTGTGTTGCGGGTCATCTGCCCATGCCCGTCATGATTACTGATACAGGCGCTAGTTTCTTGCCCGGTGAAGGTAAGGCTGTGGGGATTTTCAAAGATGCCCAGTGGACGGTTTGGCAGGTAGATTTACCTGAAACCTTCCATCTCTTGGCGCTTTCAGACGGTGTGCTGGAAATACTGGGTGCCGACAATTTAGCCGATAAAGAGCTTGAATTGCTGGCTCGCCTGAGTAATATGCCGCCTTCAATAGCGGCGGCGTGCGAAGCTTTGCAGCTTAGCTCTGTCACAGAGGCTCCGGATGACATTGCGGTGTTATCTATCTCTCGGGGGTTAACGAGTGCGTGAAGGTCAAATCTTGGTGGCTGACCACCAAGGTGTTTACGTCATAAAATTGCTGGGTGACGTTCGTCTAACCCTGTGTATTTCTTTCGATAGCTTCATCGAAAAGATGTTTAGTGACCCCGCGTTTATTTCCGTGGTTTTTGATCTCACCGGTGCGGAGGCAATCGATTCCACCACCTTGGGCTTGATGGCAAAGATCTCCATACTGGCTCAAGAGCGTCATCAGCTGGTGCCCACCTTAGTCAGCAATAATCCAAGTATCGACCGCATTTTACAAACCATGGGTTTTTCGGAAATCTTTTGTATCGTCAAAGAAGGTCAAGCCGATGCAGAGGGCGCAGAAGCCCTGTGCGTGGATTGTGCCGATGAAAGCGGCGTGAAATCGAAGGTGCTAGAGGCCCACAGGATATTGGTCGGGTTAAATAGCGCTAATCAGGATGCCTTTCGCGATCTGATTGCATCCTTAGAGAAAGATGGTTGAATGATAGCTGCAAGCTGCAAGGCGGGGGGCGCCCCCTGCGGTAGAGTCTGATACTTCAGGCCTCTCAAGCGACCGGGAACTAGCTCGGTCTAGCCAGTAATTTAGCGCGAATAAATTCATTGTGCGGTACGTGAATCAGCTCGCTGAGTTTGCGTATGGCATGCTCTTCGTATTTATCCAAATTGCCATCGGCATAGGCCACCGCCCACATATCCTGCACCAAGGTAAATTTTTCCTCGGCGCTGAACTCGTCGTTGATTACCCGGGTAAAAGTGTAGGACGAGGTGGCATTGCGCTGCTCGTGTTTAGCGTTTTCCAGCAGCATATCTAACTCGCCGCCGGTTAAGTTGTGACTTTTTTCGATGGCTTTTTTAAGTGAGGCGCACTCCTGGTCATCCAGCGAACCGTCGGCCATGGCGATTTCCACTAGCAAGGCTATAGCGGCCAATTTCTCACATCTGTGTTGTTCCACGGTGGGTTCAGAGAAACACTTTTTAAGTAGCTCGATAATCACATTCTGCTCCTAATTTGATCCAGCGCTAGGTCCACCAGCTCGACGCCGGCATTGGCTTTATGCGCGCCTTCGCTAATCACCCGCCTAAACTGTTTGCCACCGGGTTGGCCGTAAAATAAGCCCAACAAATGCCGGGTGATATGGTGCAGGCGCATGCCCTCGCTCAGTTGCTTCTCAATATACTGCAACATGTTCGCCATGATCATTAAGCGGTCTTGCGTTTGTGGCGCTTCACCGTAAATCGCGCTATCGACGTCAGTTAGTAGCCAGGGGTTGTGATAAGCCTCGCGCCCGACCATCACGCCATCGACATAGGCTAATTGCTCGATACATTCGTCAATGGTGCTAAGGCCGCCATTTAAAATAATCTCCAGCTGCGGGTGTTCGCGTTTTAACAGGTGTACGCGCTCGTAATTGAGCGGCGGCACTTCGCGATTTTCTTTTGGGCTTAAACCCTTGAGCCAGGCTTTGCGCGCATGCACGATGAAGGTGAGACAGCCGGTTGCCGCGATAGGTTCGACAAAATCCGTGAGGCCTTGGTAGTCATCCATGTCGTCGATGCCAATGCGGTGTTTTACCGTCACCGGAATTGAAGTGGCGTCCTGCATGGCTTTGATGCAATCGGCAACTAGCTGGGGGTGACCCATGAGGCAGGCGCCGATCATGCCATTTTGCACCCTATCTGAGGGGCAGCCGCAGTTGAGGTTGATCTCATCGTAGCCCCAGCTCTCTGCCATTTTGGCGCAGGCGGCTAGCTCTTGCGGGTTGCTGCCGCCCACTTGCAGTGCCAGCGGGTGTTCTTCGCTGTTGTAATTGAGGAAGCGTTCGCGATCGCCGTGAATTAACGCGCCACAGGTGACCATTTCCGTGTACAGAAAGGCACGCTTGCTCATCAGTCGCCAAAAGTACCGGCAATGGCGGTCACTCCATTCCATCATGGGGGCGACGGTGAAGGCTCTAGGGCTAGTGGGGCTGTGCGTTTGGTCTAGCAACAGGGATTTCCTCAAAAAGAGCGCATTTTAATGTTTTTGCTAAGAAAAATCTGAATTTATCTGCCAAGCGTTTAGCTTTGCCGTCGAAGTAGGTAAACTGCGTTTTTTGTTGTAGATTTGAATCTTTTTATACCATGATTTCTTCCGCCGTTAGCCGGTCTGTGTCAAAGCCTATGTCGCAACCTAAGGTACTTAATCATCGCGCAAGCAAAACAGCGGAGCAGCTGTATTTCTTGTTCCAGAATGCCTATCGGCAGGAAGCGAAGGTGATTGGTGGGGCGGCTTTGAGCTATTTTGCGCCGCTGCAACGCAACGCGGCGACGATTCGTTTGGCGCCTAGCCGGATTATTGGTATCGAGTCGAGCCAGGGTGATATTGTCGCCGCCATCGAATTGATAGAGCCAAGTGCGGTTCAGCCTTGGTGCTTGATTGATGGCCTCTGTGTGGACCCGTCGGCTCAACGCCAAGGTCATGCATCTAGTCTATTAAAGGCGGTAGTTAGTAGCTATCGTCGTCGAAAAATTCCTCTCAGGGTGAAAACCGCCGTGGCCAATCAGCCCGCATTGGCGCTCTACAGTCGCTTCCAGTTCATTGCCATCGGCCATAGCGCCGCGCACGGTATAGAGTTAATGGAGCTGGAGTTACCGGCTTAGTCGCGGCGATGTTCGCCTGCGCCTACAATCAGGGTCGCAGTTTCTAGCAAGCCCTCGTACAAAGGAACTAAACTCGCCTCCTTGGTCATATTTGCAAGCAAATGTGGTTTGTTTTGCTATTGAGCCGCAGGGCTGATTAACCGAGTCTATATTAAGTTATCGTTGGTCTATTCCCTGTGAATAGCCAGCTTTGTATTGTCCGCTGTTTTAGTATAGATCGTATTTCTAAATCACAGCATCGACATTGGATAGCGTACATAACAGTAATACCCGCCAACGGTTGGCGCCTAATGAGGAACACCCATGATCTATTCAGGAAAGGCGATTACGGTTCGCGCGTTAGAACAGGGCATAGCGGAGCTATGTTTTGATCTGACCGACGACTCTGTCAATAAATTCAATCAATTGACCCTTAATGAGCTGAAAGAAGCGACGGCGGCGATTACCGCCAATGGCAAGGTAAAAGGGCTTTTGGTCACTAGCGGTAAAGATGGCTTTATCGTCGGTGCAGACATCACCGAATTTGGCGCCAATTTCACTCGCTCTGAAGAAGAGATCGCGGCAGGCGTATACGAAACCAATAAAATTTTCAGTGCCGTTGAAGACCTGCCATTCCCCACGGTAACGGCAATTAATGGTGTTGCGCTCGGCGGCGGTTTAGAGATGGCGCTGGCAACGGATTTCCGCGTCATGGCCGATACGGCTAAGATCGGCTTGCCGGAAGTGAAGCTTGGCATTATGCCGGGCTTCGGTGGCACCGTGCGTTTGCCCCGTGTGGCTGGCGCCGATAATGCCATCGAGTGGATTGCTGCGGGTAAAGAGCAGCGCGCCGATAAAGCCATGGCCGACGGTGTGGTGGATGCCGTAGTTACTGGCGACAAATTGCGCGAAGCTGGCTTGGATTTGCTGAGCCGCGCTATCAGTGGCGAGCTGGACTACAAGGCCAAGCGTCAAGAAAAATTAGAAAAGCTGAAACTGAATGACATGGAATCTTTGATGGTGTTCGAAACCGCCAAAGGTTTTGTCGCCGGCCAAGCGGGTAAGCACTACCCAGCGCCTGTCACAGCCGTTAAATCTATGCAGAAAAACAGCACCCTCGGGCGCGACGATGCGTTGAAAGTGGAAGCGGCGGGTATTGCCAAATTGGCGAAAACCACCGTTGCGGCAAGCCTGGTTAATTTATTCCTTTCCGATCAAATGTTGATGAAGAAGGGTAAGACCCAAGCCAAAGCGGCGAAAAAAGTTGAGAAGGGTGCAGTGTTGGGCGCCGGCATTATGGGTGGCGGTATTGCCTATCAGTCGGCCTACAAGGGCACGCCCATTATGATGAAAGATATCGCGCAAGCGGGTCTGGATTTAGGCATGGGTGAAGCGGCTAAGCTGCTGTCAAAAATGGTTGAGCGCAACCGTATGACACCGGGTGAAATGGCCAACGTACTCACCAAAATTACGCCGACACTTTCCTATGAAGGTATTGATACCGCCGATGTGATTGTTGAAGCGGTCGTAGAAAATCCTAAAGTGAAGCACGCGGTGTTGGCGGAAGTGGAAAACCACATTCGCAAAGATGCGGTACTCGCGTCAAATACGTCAACTATCTCTATCGATTTTCTCGCGCAGCCATTGAAGCGCCCAGAAAATTTCTGTGGCATGCATTTCTTTAACCCTGTGCACAAAATGCCTTTGGTGGAAGTGATTCGCGGTGCAAAAACTTCAGACACAGCGGTTGCGGCCACCGTAGGCTACGCACTTGCCATGGGTAAGAAGCCGGTTGTTGTGCGCGACTGCCCTGGCTTTCTGGTGAACCGTATTTTATCGCCCTACATGGGTTGTTTCATGCAAATGGTGCACGAAGGCGCAGACTTTGCGGCCATCGATAAAGTAATGGAAAAGTTCGGCTGGCCCATGGGCCCAGCTTACTTGTGTGATGTTGTTGGTATCGACACAGGCGTTCACGCCGGTGAAGTAATGAGTAATGGCTTCCCCGATCGCATGAAGTACGAATTTAAAACCGCGAGCGAGTTGTTGTACGAAGCTAAGCGCTTCGGTCAGAAAAACAACAAGGGCTACTACAACTACGAAACAGATCGCAAAGGTCGTTTACAAAAAGTGGCGGACGCCTCTGTGTGGGACTTGTTAAAGGGCCACGTTGCCGAGCGCAAAGAGTTCAGCGAAGAGGAAATTTCTGAGCGCTTGATGGTGTCTCTGTGTTTAGAATCTGTGCGCTGCTTAGAAGACAACATCGTCGACTCGGCCATGGAATTGGATATGGCTTTGATCTACGGCATTGGTTTCCCACCCTTCCACGGCGGCGCCATTCGCTACATGGAAACCGTGGGCCTGGCTAACTTCGTAGCCATCGCCGACAAATACGCGCACCTTGGTGGTTTGTACCAGGTAACCGACAAACTTCGCGCCAAGGCAGCAGCCGGCGAATCTTACTTCGCCTAAGGAGAACTACTATGAGTCTTAACCCAAGAGATGCTGTAATTGTTGATTGTGGTCGCACGCCAATGGGTCGTTCCAAAGGTGGCATTTATCGCAATACCCGCGCCGAAGATATTTCTGCCGATTTAATTAACGGCATTTTTGCGCGCAACCCAAAGTTAGATCCCGCTGAAGTGGAAGATGTGATTTGGGGCTGTGTAAACCAAACCAAAGAGCAGGGCTGGAACGTCGCGCGCATGATCAGTTTAATGACTGTGATTCCGCACACCTCAAGCGCGCAAACCGTGAGCCGATTGTGCGGTTCATCCATGAGTGCCTTGCACACAGCCGCGCAAGCCATCATGACCGGCAACGGCGACATGTTTGTAGTGGGTGGTGTTGAGCACATGGGCCACTTGCCCATGGATCACGGTGTCGATCCAAACCCACGTTTGTCTAAGCACGCGGCAAAGGCCTCGGGCATGATGGGTTTAACGGCAGAGTTTTTGGCGTTAATGCACGGCATTACCCGCGAGCAACAAGATGCCTTCGGCGTGCGCTCACACGCACTCGCCCATAAAGCGACCTTGGAAGGCAAATTCGCGCGCGAAATTTTGGCGCGCGAAGGTCACGATGCCAACGGTTTTAAAATTATGGTGAACACAGACGAAACGATTCGCCCTGAAACCACTATGGAAAGCTTGGCGGCATTGCGCCCTGCGTTTAATCCAAAAGGCGGCACGGTAACAGCCGGTACTTCTTCGCAAATCACCGACGGCGCCAGCTGTATGATCGTGATGAGCGCCGAGCGCGCACAAGCTTTAGGCATTCAGCCCATCGCTAAAATTCGCGCCATGGCAGTGGCCGGTGTCGATCCATCGATCATGGGATATGGCCCTGTACCTTCAACCCAAAAAGCCTTGAAGCGCGCCGGTTTAACCATGGACGATATCGAAATGGTTGAGCTGAACGAAGCCTTTGCCGCGCAATCGTTACCGGTGTTGAAGGATTTAGGTTTGCTCGACAAGATGGACGAAAAGGTGAATATCTACGGCGGCGCTATCGCCTTGGGCCACCCCTTTGGTTGCTCTGGTACGCGCATCACCACCACCTTGTTAACCGCCATGCAAGACAAAGGTGCAACACTGGGTGTGTCTACTATGTGTGTTGGTTTAGGGCAGGGCATCACTACAGTGATCGAACGCCTCTAAACGAAAATTGCTTTTCGGTTGTTTACCCAACCGTCTTTTCAAGCCGGCGCCCTAAAAAGCGCCGGTTTTGCTTACAGGATGTAAGTACACCTAGTGATCAGGACGATCAAAGAAAGTGTTGCTTACAGGATGTAAGTACACCTGGTGATCAGGACGCCGGAAGCCCGTATGCCCAAGGAAAGTGTGCCTACAGGATGTAGGTATGCCGCGGGCGCATGGGTGAGGCCTGCGTTTTTACAAAGCGTAGGTTTGTGCAGGAAGAACGCCTAGACGTAATACATCTAGGCCGGTCCCGAAGGACGCAGGAGCGGCGTGCGGCAGATCACTCCATGAATCTTCTTTAGTTGGCGATTCGGCGCACTGCAGATCACTACAATATTCTTCTTTGGTAGGTGATGCTGTTCTCGGCAACTGCTCCTCGGCAACCGCTCCTGCGTTGCTATACCTCCTGCATATATGGACCCACCCCGTTTGCAAGACATTTGATTCTGATAATGGATAAAAGTCATTGCTCTCATATATCCGGCCTGTTGGTGGAAGTTTTTGTCCTCCTGGCCCCGATGGATATTTGCGCTCGTCCTCCTCATCATCCCTACGGCTTTATTAAAGCCAATGCACGGAACAGGTTTTGAACGAGCCGGTCTGACCTATCTCACCATCCAATCAATCTATCTTCGCAACTGACGCGACGGGTTAAACTCTTGCAGTACGCTTTCGCGTACTGTGATAAAACACTGCTCTATACCGCGGAGTGATAACGCTCGCCTTTTGCCATGATCACCCAAGCAATTCTGGCTAACTTATTTGCTACGGCGACGCAGGCTCGGTTGTGGCCTCTTCGCTCCAGTAACGATTGCGCCCAGCGGCTAAAGCGATCTGTTTTCTCCGCAGAATACCGCAGTACTGCGCGTGCCCCATGTATCAGCAAGGTGCGCAAATAACAATTACCTCGCTTACTGATACCCAGTAACACGGGCTTACCACCCGTACTGTGCTGGCCCGGTACTAAGCCTAACCACGCGGAGAAGTGTCGGCCATTCACAAAGTCACTACCATCACCGGCCGCTGCATACAGTGCACTTGCGGTAATAGCTCCAATACCGAGCACCTCATCTAAACGCTGGCACTGTTCATTACCCTGATTAACCGCTTTTATACGTTGCTCGCAGCGCTCTAGGCGTTCGTTAATGGCTATGAGCTCATCGAACAGTTCTGCAAACAGTTCCCGAGCACCTACGGTTAAAGCGTTACTTCCGTCTTCGAGTATCAATGGCAATTCTCGTTTCAAGGTAGCAATACCCTTGTGAATCGCTACGCCATACTCCGCTAATAACCCTCTTATCTGGTTCGACAGGGCTGTACGCTGGCCCTTTAAACGCTCTCTTTGTCGATGTATGTTCTGAACATCTTGCTGCTCAATATTCTTAATGGGCACAAAGCGCATAGTAGGGCGTTGAGCTGCTTCGCCATTGCCTCCGCATCGTTGTAGTCGTTCTTGTTGCCTTTGACATACGGTTTCACGTACTGCGGCGCTATTAGTTTCACATCATGCCCCAAGGCTTGAAGCTCTCTTGCCCAATAGTTGGCACTGCCGCAAGCTTCCATAACAACCAAGCAACTCTCTAGCTTGGCAAAGTAAGCCAAGAGCTGATGCCGTTTTAGTTGTTTCTTCTTTAACGGCTTGCCTCGTAAATTTATAGCCACTAAGTGGAAAACAGACTTTGCGATATCCAGCCCAATCGTTGTAATCTTCATCTCGACCCACTCCTCATTCTGTTAAATGGCATGTTCGTAACTTCCATTTTGGCTCATTGCGAAGCCGCTTTAGAAGTGGAGTGGGTCCATACCATTATCCATGCAGTCGTGAGTCGCCTAAAGGCGCCTACTTTTGGTGCTCTACCTCCTGCGTCCTTGCAGTGGTGCGCTAATCTAACTACTGAATTCGTGAAGCACTTGGTTCGGAGTGAAGCCCTTCAGTCAGCCACTTCACCGCTCCATCAATGCTTTCCTTGCATTGAGTCGCTCGCGCCACATCCTTGTGGCTTGTGAAGTGACTGACTGAAGTGCTTTGGCAGTTGCGTGCGGTGTTCCGCGAGACGGTCAAAACCACAGTCACCAAACCATGCAAAACTGTCCTGCTTTTAAAACCAAGCGTGTCTACATATAGACATAAGTATGCCTAAATATGGGAGAATCGAACTTTCAATGTGGGATAAGCTTGGATGTAGACACCTTCATGCCTACATATAGATTCGCCGTTAAATAATCGGCTTCGAGGTGTCTGGGCCTTCTGTCTGAATGGCAGTTTCAATTTCTGGCGACCCCCTATGGAATAAAAGGGATTCAACACATTTGGAAACTTCTCAAAGTGTTAGGTAAAAATATGGTTAAATTATATATACTCGGTTTTATTGGATCTGGAGTTTCAACTATATTAATTATAAGTAAGGAAGTTGGTATTATTTATGCGTTGAAAGAATGTTATTTTCAATCTGGTTCTACTAGTTGTAATGAAACTATTGCGCTAATGGTTGGTTTGAGTTGCATCATAGTGGGATTAATTTGTTGGTGGTCTATTGCATTCAGTGGATCGAGGAAACTGTAAAGGAAAACTCTAACGGGACACCCACTTTAACTGACAGGCTTGTTTTAATGTATAGGCCCCGCCGACTAAGCCCTTAAACCGACTTTCAAACTGTGTGGCGCTGTAGAGCCAGTGTTTTGGGTCTATGTTGAGCCGGGTGAGTCCCCACAAGCCGGATGGCCGGAAACCACAAGCTCGTGCCGAAGTGCTTCGTTATCACCTTACCCCGTCGTTATCGAAAATTTTCCCATTATTGCATCACGTAAATAATGTCTAAATTCCAAGCGGGATGCGAAACGGGTTTTTACGGCGATTTAACCTCAACTGTCCTAAGTAATGCCTAAAAGATAATAAAGTAAGCCATTTTTTTCTAGCAACCTAACGCATTCAAGCCTAACCTGAATGCTTGGTTTTTGAGATCATCCCTATTCGTGCAGGTGAATTTGTGAAAGCGAGTGCTCTAATCGGAAGTTTTTTGATCGTAGCCTCCTTCATGGCTCAGGCTCAAACCTTGAGTGATCTTACCTACATTACAGAGAATGCACCGCCTTGGAACTACCTAGAGCAGGATAGGCTAGAGGGTATGGCCGTGGACTTGCTTGAGCAAGTCACAGATCACGCTGGTGCCAGCGTCAAACGCTCCGATATCATGGTTTTACCTTGGGCAAGAGCCTATAGCCGTGCCAAAACAATGCCGAACCAAGTGATTTTTTCGATTTTTAAAACACCTGCTAGAGAGCGGCTGTTCAAATGGGCGGGTCCTTTTGCTAAAAACAGATTGGTACTAATTGCAAAAAAAAGCAGGAATATTAGCATCGATAACTTAGATCAGTTAGAGCTGTACACTATTGGTGCGCAACGTGAAGAGGCTACTGCGCAGGAGTTACTTATGCTGAATTCCATCAAAGAAAAAATGACCTTAGGTATCAAGCAGCTCCAGCTTGCTAAAATGTAGGAGAGCGAGCGTATTGATTTATGGGCAGGTGGTGAAACTGATATTTTTGCGGGTATTGCCATGGCAGGTGGGAATCCAGAAGACTTTGCCATAGTGTGGGTGTTGCGCGAAGTGGGGGTATATTTTGCTTTTAGTAGCAATGTTGATGATGCGCTGATCGCTCAATTTCAGGAGTCTCTTGATTACGTGCTATCAGGGCAGGATTGATGACACCGGAGTCACAGATTTTAAGGTCTAGGCCAACGAGGCTTGGTCTGATTTTCAGGGAGAATCCACCCTCGCTTGGTTACCTCGTTGCTATATACCTGTCTGCGCCCAGCAGTCATTCAGGGCGGTAATAATCGCGAAGCCTGATTTTAGACGAGGCTGGCGACAAATCCTATTCATCCTTTCTCAGACGCGCGGCGGTTTAAGTATTCAGTTGTCATTCATGGGTTTGTACGAATGACTAACCATGTCCACTTGCTGTTTGCCTCGGCACTGAACAAAGTGTTAGTCGCATGATGCAGACGTACAGTCGCAAGTATGGTCAATATTTAACTTCACTTATAGCCCTATCGTTGCGCGTTGGGATGGGCGATATACCTCTACCTTGTTGAATGCGGGCAAATTATTTGTTAGCGGTGTATCGTTTGTCGAATTGAATCCCGTACCGGTACATATGGTTGCGCATGCAGCGGATTACCCTTGGTCCAGCTATCAAAGTAATGCCTTAGGTGAGCCAATTCAGCTGTTGACGCCGTATCCGCTCTATTGTCAACTGGGCATGAGCGATATCGACCGCCAAAAGGTTTACCTTGGGTTATTGCTTGGTCGAATGCCCGAGTGAGATCTGACGGCAATTCGAGAGGTAGGCAACAATGCCTGGCTTTGGGCGGCGATCGATTTAAGGCGTTGATCGAGGCTAAGACGGTTCGGCGAGCGGTGCTTTTATGGCGCGGTAGAGATGGACCGTCGAATGCTTTTATTTGCGTTAAATATCAATGACTTTTACCCTACTAGTTCAGGCCCTTTTGGCCCAGAAAATTGAGAAGTATTGTGACGGTTGAGCTAATTCATCAATACATATTTGGCGCCGCAGTTCTTGCTCTGCTTTGCGTGATTGCCAGTGTGTTAACCCGCCGTATTGGTGCGCCAATTCTGCTAATTTTTCTATTGTTGGGCATGCTTGCGGGCGAAGAGGGGCCAGGTGCAATTAACTTTAATGACTTTGGCTTGGCTTTTCTATTTGGCAATATTGCGCTAGCTATTATTATATTTGATGGCGGTTTGGGTACCCGGAAAGACACCTTTCGGGTCAGTTTAAGACCCGCTGTATCGCTCGCCACTATCGGTGTATTTATCACGGCTGCGATTACTGGTTACTCCGCTTGTTTGATTCTAGACTTGCCCTGGCAAGAGGGGCTTTTGATCGGTGCCATTGTTGGTTCAACCGATGCCGCTGCTGTCTTTGGTTTAATAAGAAATGCCGGTTTAGAACTTAAGGAACGAACCAGCGCTACATTAGAAATTGAATCCGGTTCAAACGATCCGATGGCGATTTTTCTAACTATTACGCTGGTAGAAGTGTTGCAAATTAGCAGCTCGGGCAACCAAGGCTGGATCATATTTTATGAGCTGATTCAGCAGATGGGTTTGGGCTTGGCGGTCGGTTTTTCTGGCGGTTACTTACTGGTGCAATTGCTCAGGCGACTGCCCCTATCTGCGTCTTTATACCCTTTGTTGGCTATGGCTGGCGGGCTGAGTTTATTCGGCGCCACGACAATTTGGGGCGGCAGTGGATTTTTAGCCATATTTATTGCCGGGGTGATGATTGGCAATAGCCCTTTGTCCTCTAGTAATGACATACATCGATTTCATGATGGTATTGCTTGGTTAAGTCAGATTGGCATGTTTTTAATGCTCGGATTATTGATTACGCCTAGTAAACTTCTGCCCATTGCTATACCGGCGCTTGCGATTGCGTTTGTACTTATTTTTGTCGCAAGGCCTGCGGCGGTGTTGATTTCACTCCTGCCGTTTCATTTTCCGTGGCGCGAACAAGTGTTTATTGGTTGGTGCGGGTTGCGTGGGGCTGTGCCCATTATTTTGGCGCTTTTTCCGACCTTGGCCGGTTTGGAACACACGGAAACTTATTTTGAACTGGTGTTTTTTGTGGTGCTCGTGTCATTGATTTTACAGGGGTGGACTATCGCCCCTATGGCTAAATGGTTGCAAATAGAACTGCCGCGAGCTGCAAAAGAACCCAAGTTTTTGCGCTTAGTGATAAAACACGAGCAAGACAAGGAACTATTGGTCTATCCCGTACTAGCCGGAAGCAATGCCGCTAACCTTACGGTTAAACAACTTCCTACCACCGAGGGCAGTCAGATAGTTGGCGTTATCCGAAGTGGCGTCTTGTTACCTCACTCGGAAAAGCAAAAACTGCAGTTTGACGATCAAGTGATGATATTGGCAACTGCGAGCGCTAAGCAGACCATAAGTCGGGTGTTCGCGCCGGCGGCTCAAAACTCGAAACTTGATGTAAACCGTTTCTTTGGCGAGTTTGTCTTGTTTCCCGATGCTAAATTAATAGACGTGGCACAAGCTTATGGTTTTGAGGTTGACCCGCAAAATTCAGAGTTAACTGTTGAGGCTTATATCGTCAACCAGTTTCATGGTAAACCAGTAGTTGGAGACCAGGTCAAGCTGGGGCAGGTGAAGTTAATCGTAAAAGAGACGGACGACAATCACATAGTATCTGTCGGGTTGAAATTAACCTCGTCGAAGTAGATGGTGAATTATTTCTTAGATATTTATTGGGGGGATTGGTGAACTCTTGGCTTTGTAGTGAAACTATTTACCCCTTAGCTTAGTATTTTATTGTTGCTTGTTGCTTGTTGCTTGTTGCTTGTTGCTTGTTGCTTGTTTTAACGATTGAATTTTAAAATATGCCCTTTGAACTCATTCGCGAGATAGCGAGTATGGCTCGGCTTGTGGTGCGAATAGGTAAATCCAAATGCCACCATTTCCGTGCTGAGTTTACTTTTTCGACCGCGTCCTGGATCGACAAGTATAACTTCACAGATTGGCTTAGCATGTTGGTTAATAAAATTTGCCAATAGCTTTATGTGCTGGTTTTCGTACAATAAATCGCTGCCTATGATGAGGTCGAAGAGCCCAAGCGTGGCGCTGTTATGCGACCAGTCTGCAAGTTCAAAGTTGATCGGGTTATCGCTATTAAGTCGTGCGTTTCTTTGCAAAAAACGTTCAACTTCTGGGTGGTAATCGGTTGCCGTAATGTCTGCGCGCTGTTTATTGAGTAGCAGGCTGCTGAGCGCCATGCCACAACCAATTTCAAGTATCCGTTTGGAGCCGGTGTCGCAGTCGAGCATGTAATGAGCCAACACTAAACTCGATGGCCAAATCACGCCAAATAAAGACCAACTCGCTGAGGATATACCGAGTTTTTCTGCTGCACCTTCTGGGTCGTGGAATTCTTGGACGTCGCGTAAGGTGCAAAGGTGAATATCGGTTTTACCAAACTCGACAGTCTGATAGCGCAAACGAAGGGTTGTCATTGGGCTGCCTAAGTAGCTTAGCGCAAAGCCCGCCATTTAGGATAAATGACACACTGGCGTTGTCGCTCCAGAATACAGCAGCCCGTAGGAAAGGCAACGTGAATTGCTTGAGGGGCCGCTGTTACAAGAGCCTGATTTCTATCGCTCGGTATGATTTCCGATAAGGTTTGCGTATTATTGGCCATCTATAAATCGGATTATTGTTCATAAAAGGGAAAGACTATGGCTCATATTGAAATGTCTCTGCTGTCTATTGAGTGCTTCATGAACGACGGCAAGCTCGATGCCGCCGAGCTTGGCAAAATGGTCGCTTTAGCGGAGGCAGATGGAGAGATAACTCCGGAAGAGATTCAGGTATTGAGAAGCGTTATTAAGCGTATTAAGCCTGAAGAAGTGGATGCGCCTATGAGAGCGAGGCTTGAGTCTTTGAGCAAGAAAATTAGCACACAGTGAATAATAGGACTATTTTTAGCCCCTAGCTCGGGTGAGTAGCCATCTTGTTTCCCCCGAGCAAGAAGGTAGATGTTTATTGGGTGAGTTATGTCAGCAACACACCTGAAAATGCCGTGTTTACCTAGGTGAAGTTTTTTCTGTAGGAGTGACCTTTTGAGCTTTTCCATCGCAGCAGCCCAAATACCGGCTATCAAGGGTAAGCTTTCAGTGAATGCCCGTGCGCATATGCAAGTGGTGGCGCAAGCTCACGCGGAAGGGGTCAATTGCCTGGTGTTTCCCGAGTTGTCCTTGACTGGCTATGAACCGACGTTAGCGGCCTCGATGGCGCTAAGCGTAAATGACCCTTGTTTTGTCCTACTCGCGCAGCAGGCCAAGCGCTATCAGATGACCATTATCGTAGGTGGGCCTGTGGAAACCGGCGCTAAGCCTGCTATTGGTGCGTTTATTATTCAGCCCAGCGGTCAGATAAAAATTTATCGGAAGTTATTTTTGCACGAGGGCGAAGCCGCTTTTTTTCAGCCTGGTCACGAGCATTACCTACTGGCGTTAGACGGGCATCGCTTGCTTAATGCCATTTGTGCCGATACTACCCACCCAGAACACGCCGCCGCTTGTCGAACTTATGAGGCGAGCATTTATGCTGCTGGTGTATTGATAACAGAGGCGGGTTATGGACCAGATACGGAGCAGTTACAAGGCTATGCTAAGGCGCATAATGTCTTAGTGGTGATGGCAAATCACTGCGCAGATACTGGGGGCTTTGCGCCTGCTGGTAAGAGTGCCATTTGGGATAGCCGAGGCTTAGTGAGCGGTGCAGAGAGCTTGGAAAGTTGTTTGGTGATTGCGACTCAGCACGACGACCAATGGCATGGGCGCTGTGTGGCACTATGTACGGATAAGATTCCCGTTGTTTAAGACGGCTGCTAGCTAGGTTAGTGCGATGTCGTTAATGTGACTCGTCTTTAACTCGCGCTAATTGCTCATAGGCTGTGTCATCAAACTGATAGTAGGCAAATATCTCCTCGAGTGCGATGAAAGACGGCGTACTAAGTGGCCTTCTGCATTTCAATTTCATTTCTAAGTTGGGCGCTGCAAGCAGCTCCACCCCATCTAGGGCGTTAATTCGCTCAGTCAATATTTGCTGATGACTGTTACACCAGAGTGGTGGCAACCTTAGCTGTAAAATTGTTGCGGGTTTACGCTTGTCCATGGTTTGCTCTTGGTACCTCAAACGAATGTTTTTGCGCCTGAGGTGTGGTTGAGTGTTTCCCGGAGTTTGATACGGTCTTGGCAATTTATACACCATTTTGAAGCACTGCTGTGTATAATTGCGCCTTTTTGGTGCGCTGGCAGGGTGTTTATGGCTCCGCATGAGGCGAGAGGGCGCAAGCGCATTGTTCGGCAATGTCTTTCCCTACTCGGTTTGAATCGACAAGACAGTCAATCGCTTTCATCTATTCCGCTCTTGCAGCGCATCAAGGTTGCGTTTTTTGCCGCCTTAGCGCTGTGGTTGGTCGCCTATTCTAGCCTGCACATTGGCCATAGCTATGGCGGTTTTATTTTGCTGGCCTCCATGGGTGCGTCATCGGTGCTGTTGTTTGGACTGCCCAACAGCCCCTTGGCCAGCCCTTGGTCTTTTGTCGGTGGGCATATTATTCCCGCTGCCATAGGCGTGGGCTGCTCATGGGTGATTCAAGATATGGCGCTTTTGGCGGCCGTCACTATAGCCTTGACACTGCTGTGTATGTACACCTTTGAATGCATTCATCCCCCGGGCGGCGCTACCGCCTTGGTGCCAGTGTTTGCGGCTTACGAGCAACCGCTGGGGTTTGATTTTCTACTCTATCCCGTGGCAAGTGGTGTTTTAATTTTATTATTGTTGTCGCTGTTTTTTAAGCGCTGGGTACTCCATAAGCCCTTAATCAACACCAGCGATGACTTTGATCCGAAACACCAAAGTCAAAATCGGCCGCCGTTAAAGCGTCATGGTTTGCAGCCAGAAGATTTTCTCCGGGCGTTAAATAGTGCAGACACGGTGTTGGATATCGGCGAGCAGGATTTAGAATCTCTATGTCACAAGGCGCAAAGTTTTGCCTACGAGCGCCAGCAGGATGCCTTTACCTGTGCCAGTATTATGTCGCGCGATGTGATTACTGTAAGTTCAAGTACTGCGGCGGCGGATGCTTGGAAGCTGTTCCATAAACACCGCATTAGCTCTATGCCGGTTGTCGACGGGCAGCGCTTGGTGGGGATGGTGTCTAGTGTCGACTTTTTTAAAAACTTAACTAACAAGCCCTATTGGAGTTTGCTGCGTCAATTGAGCCGATTGGTGCACAAACGCAAATCGCGTTTTGGTAGAAGGCGCACGGTTGCGGAGCTAATGGTGGGCCAAGCGCATTTAGTAAAAGCTCGCGATACCAGTCATATAGTCGCGCTGATTCCTTTATTGTCGGACGCCGGTTATCACCATATTCCCGTGGTTGATGCGCAGGATATGCTAGTGGGTATTATTACCCAGTCGGATTTAATTGCGGGGTTATACGGCCAGTTGCAAAACGGCATGGCGCTCACTTAAGCGAACTAGCGGAGATACGGAAGTTGCTGCGGTTACTGTAGTTGCGGTATTTCCGGTAGCTGCGTTGGTGCGGTAGCTGCGTTGGTGCTGGAGTTGCCGGAGTTGCCTAAGTGCTGATGTATCAAGAGCACTGAAGTTTACTTACTCGGCTATCACTACCGATGTTGGGGCTTTTGCCCAAATACCGGTAGTGACGTAAAGCAGCTCGGATATTTTTGTTTACCTACGCATACTTAATAGGCGCGAATTTTTATGTATTTACAATTCGTGCTATCGGGTGAAATTTTGAGTGTTGTACCGGTGAAGTTTGAACTGGCAACATAGTTGCTGGTGATGGCTAAACTGCCGCTGCCATCGACTGCGTTGACACTGCCGCGAAAATTACACGAGGTGTTGGTGTCGCTGTCCCAAAACTGCAGGCTTTTTCCCGATAGCGACTGGTTAAACTGCACGCAATTGCCGTTGTTTAAATTCACTTCTGACTTGGTATCCCAGCTAAGCACCTGCACACCACTACAGGCTGATGGGCTCGGTGTTGGTGTTGGAGTAGGAGACGGAGTGGGGCTCGGAGTGGGCGTCGGAGTTGGTGTTGGTGTTGGTGTTGGTGTTGGAGTAGTTCCGTAGTTACCTGGCGCGGGAATATTAGTCGGAATAATATTATCGATGGTAGCGGCGCTCCAGCCACTGGCAATCCGATCGCTGCGGCCGTCTAAGCGTTTATTGTTGCTACTGACATGATTGACGCCAACGGATGCAAACAATAGATAGTTGCTTGAGCCATCTAAATCCACTTCATTGGCGATAAAGGTATTCTCATCGGCAACGTCGTGCGTTTCAAAGGCGTGCTTAATATTTGACTCGCCGTTGCGATAGGCTTTGTTGCCGCGAATGACGGCGTTTTCGCCTTTTATGTCTACGAAACTATCGGCGGAATTGGCGCCCGAAATGCCCGTGCCGGTCATGGTGTTGTACTCGAAAATGGTACCGCTGGTGCCCGCTTTGATATCGATATGCTCGGCGCGCACGTTCGGCCCAATGGTGTTGCCGCCGATGACGTTGTTATTACAGGCCGGGCCATAGACGTAGCCTTTGCCATCATCTGATCCCGGGTGTGAGCCCACATAAAAGGCTTCGCCGGTGCCGGCGCTGGTTAATCCTGTGTCGTAAACGTTGGAATTTTTGACCAGGTTGTTTGAGCTGTTATCGCGCAGGTGGATAGCTTCTTGGCCGGTTTTATAGACGCTGACGTTGTCGATAACCACATGGTTGGCGTTGTCGAGAATGATCCCTTTTTGGCCGTTGGTGACACGCAAGTCGCGCACCTGCCAATAGTCGCCGGTAATGTAGAGGACGATCTTTTTGTCCACCGTCGCGCCGCGTAGTTCCTGTGGGTTGTTCTTGTTGGCGCTGCGCAGGATGATAGGTTTCGCGGCTGTGCCGTTACTGCTGCCGTAGAAGTGGGCATTGGCGAAGCCGCTGAGGCTACCGGTGGCGACGCTCTCGTAGTTGCCTGGGTTAAGTATGATCTCGTCGCCCGCTTTTGCCGCCTGCATGGCTTGTTGTAAGTCTGGCCCGTTGTACACGTTTAGCGTTGCAGCCTGGCCGGCGAGGCTGGTCACCAGCAGGGATAAAGCGAGGGCTAGGGGTTTTGGAGTGAGTTGTTTCATTGCCGAGTTCTCTGGTTATTGTTTTTAGGTTGCATCCTGCGGATCGTGTTGGCTGAAAGACGAGTAGCAACGCGCCTGAAGGCCAGTCCTCGTACGAATGTAGTCTAGCTTAATTGGCCTGACAACCCGACCATCAGGCCATTTGTGTGATTTTTAGCACTATTTTTTCCAAACGCAATAATTGTTCGCTTGGCGCCTGGGATGGCTGTTGAGGCGGTGCTTTTGCCACCGGGGAGTTGTTGGTATGTGGCTGGCTGTGTTTCAGCTTTTGCGTTAGGGCGTTAGGGCGTTTGCAGGGCGCTGTGGCCGCTTTGTTGGCGTAGCGCAAGATAGACGGTCGCCGACGTTAGGGTTTAGTCTGTTAGTACTTCTTACCCCATTGCCTGTTACTCTAGTTTATTAAATGCCCTGAATCGGATTGGAAAGATGCAGGCCCTTAGCCATATAAATATCGTCGTAGCGCAAACCGCCGTTGCCATAGGGCTGCTCTTTCGGCCCGGTATTGCAATTGGTTAGGAAGTAGATAAGTGGCTGCTCCCGCTGGATTCGAAAACTCGCTCCGCTGTAGACCTTTGTCTGCTCAGTAAATTCGCCGCCCCGTATGTATACATCGTAGCGCTGCCCACCGGCTATCTTTCGGGCGTTGTCCACCACATACCAAATGTCGTACCAAGTGTTTTGTTGCAGTGGTTGGGCATCCTGCTGTGTTACCGGGTTGACGACTGCGGCGTAGCCCCTGTCTGTTTTCACCATCAGTGCGCCTTTGTTTTTGCTGCCGTCAGATTCGGTTTTGTCGGTTACTCTTAGGCTTGGTTCAAGCGCGTCGTAACCGAGTTTTACGATATCCTCGGGTAGGTAGCTACTCAAGCCGAAGACGTGGTTGTTGGGAAAGTACTCGACATTGATACGGGTAAACAGGGTGTAGGTTTCACCTACCGCGATTGCTTGTGGCAGCGGTAAAAAGCTCAGCGCTTTTCTATTGCCTAACACGCCTTCCGGCGCTGGTTTTTTAATCAGATAGTGGTTGCCGTTAGCCGCTTTTCTGCGCTCAGTCACTTGCGGGTTAGGTTGATAGGGGTCGGTTTCGTTGCCGGCGTCGCGCTTTTCCCAGCGGGAAAACTGCTTGCCGTCTTCGAAATTATCGACCAAAAGCCAAGCGCCATTCGCACTCTTGTCTGCGCGACTACTGATGTCTGCGCGACTACTGTTGCCGGCGAGAGCAGCAGCAATGAGGAAAAGTGCTGCCAGCGATTTCGCCATTCTGTTGGTGCGCTTGCGGTGCATGGGCGAGTCCTATGATCTAAAGGTTGGTTTGACGCTGGTGTTTACAGGTCAGTTGCGATGAACCTAATTTACAAGTGTTTAGGGCGCTCAGCCAGAGGCAATTTTTGCCTCTGGCTGAGCGCGTTATCAGGCCTTTACTTGGCACCTTGCCTGCGATCTCTAGCCCTGTAAAATAAGCCTTTTCGTAGCACACATTGAGAATCGTGATTATGGGTAGAGCCTATCAAAACCGCAAAGAGTCTATGGCGAAAACCGCTGACGCTAAATCCAAGGTGTATAGCAAATACGGCCGAGAAATCTATGTGTGCGCCAAGTCTGGCGGGGTTGAGCCGGAAGGTAACCTCACCTTAAGAAACTTGATTGATAAGGCTAAGAAAGATCAGGTACCTGCGCATGTGATCGAGAAAGCGTTGCAGAAAGCCAAGGGCGCCGGCGGCGAAGATTTTGCACTGGCGCGCTACGAGGGTTATGGCCCAGGTAACTGCATGGTGATTATCGAGTGTTTAACGGATAACCCAAACCGAACCTTTGGCGATGTGCGCCAATGCTTTGTTAAAACCAAAAGTAAAATTGGCACCCAGGGTTCCGTTGCGCACATGTTTGATCACGGTGCTTTATTTATCTTTACCGGTGACGAAGAGGCGGCGCTTGAGGCCTTGATCATGGCCGATGTGGAGGTTATCGAGATAGAAAGCGAGGGCGATAAGGTTACCGTGATAACCCCTCACACCGAATACTTCAAGGCTAAAACAGCGCTATTGGACGCGATGCCAGAACTCGATTTCGATATAGACGAAATTCAATTTCTGCCCAAGACCACCGCACCGATTGAGGGCGATGATATTCCCCTGTTCGAAAAGTTTATGGATATGTTAAATGATGTGGACGATGTGCAAAACGTCTATCACAGTGCAGAAGTTTAGTTTTATAAACTTACTAGCAACTAGCAACTAGCACCTGGCAACTAGCCAAAGGCCGCTATCGTTTAGCGGCTTTTTTTTGCTTAAAAATAGACCCTTTCTTAGTTACATAAAAAAACCCGATGATTTGCATCATCGGGTTTCTTCAAAGAACGCAAGCATTGAAGTAGGTTTTACTTCTTAGCTTTTTTCTCTTTTTCAGCAGCAATAACTTCGTCTGCTACGTTCTGTGGACATGGCAGGTAGTGCGAGAACTCCATGGAGAACTGGCCACGACCTGAGGTCATGGTGCGCAGTGTTCCGATGTAGCCAAACATTTCCGCCAATGGCACGTCTGCTTTAACGCGAACGCCAGTAACGCCTTTTTCCTGATCCTTGATCATACCGCGACGACGGTTCAAGTCACCGATAACGTCACCTACGTGATCGTCTGGCGTGAACACGTCAACCTTCATGATGGGCTCAAGCAACTGTGGGCCAGCTTTCGGCATAGACTGACGGAAAGCGCCTTTCGCTGCGATTTCAAACGCGATGGCCGAGGAGTCAACGGCGTGGAAGCCACCGTCGTACAGCTCAACTTCAACGTCTAATACGGGGAAGCCCGCCAATGGACCTGTACCCATCAAGCTCTTAAAGCCTTTCTCGATCGCAGGGAAGAATTCCTTCGGAACGTTACCGCCCACAACCACAGATTTGAAGGTGTAGCCAGTGCCAACTTCGCCTGGACGGATGCGGTAGTCGATCTTACCGTACTGACCAGAACCACCGGATTGCTTCTTGTGGGTGTAGCTGTCGTCGATTTCGCGAGTAATGGTTTCGCGGTAGGCAACCTGTGGCTTACCAACGGTTAGTTCGATACCGTGGGTACGCTTAAGAATGTCTACTTTGATGTCCAGGTGAAGTTCGCCCATACCTTTGAGAATGGTTTCGCCTGAATCTTCGTCGGTTTCTACGCGGAATGATGGATCTTCAGACACCATCTTACCGATGGCGATACCCATTTTCTCCATGCCGGCCTTGTCTTTCGGCGCAACTGCGATAGAGATTACTGGATCTGGGAACACCATGGCTTCCAGTGTGCATGGGTGCTTTGGATCACACAGGGTGTGACCGGTCTGAACCATTTTCATGCCCACGATGGCGATGATGTCACCGGCTTGTGCGCTTTCAATTTCTTTACGGTCGTTCGCATGCATTTCTACCATGCGGCCAACGCGTTCGGTTTTACCGGTAAAGGAGTTAAGGATGGTGTCACCCTTGTTCAATTTACCTGAGTAGATGCGGATAAAGGTCAGGGCGCCAAAGCGGTCGTCCATGATCTTAAAGGCCAAGGCTTTGAACGGCTCTTCGGTAGAAACGGTAGCGAACTCGCCAGTTTCAACACCTTCTTCGTCAGTCAAAGGTACTTTGGTCGCTTCTGTTGGGTCTGGCAGGTAGTCAACAACGGCGTTCAGAACCAGCTGAATACCTTTGTTCTTAAACGCAGAGCCACAGTAAGTGGGGAACCAGTTCAGTTTGATGGTGCCCTGACGGATGCAGCGCTGGATGTCTTCGATTGAAGGCTCTTCGCCTTCCATGTAGGCCATCAGCAGGTCGTCGTCTTCTTCCAGAGCCGTTTCAATCAGCTCCTGACGGTACATTTGTGCATCGTCAACCATGTCGGCTGGAATATCTTCTACGGTGTAGTTTTCTGGCAGACCAGAGTCATCCCAGATGTAAGCTTTCTGCGTCAGTACGTCGACAACGCCTTTGAACTCGTCTTCGCGGCCGATGGGTAGGGTCATAACCAATGGGCGTGCGCCCAATACTTTCTTGATCTGCTCAACAACGCGGAAGAAGTCAGCACCCATACGGTCTAACTTGTTAACGAAGATAACGCGAGCCACTTCGGATTCGTTGGCATAGCGCCAGTTGGTTTCGGACTGTGGCTCAACGCCGCCGGAACCACAGAATACGCCGATACCGCCATCCAATACTTTCAGTGAACGGTAAACCTCGATGGTGAAGTCAACGTGTCCGGGGGTATCGATGATGTTGAAGCGGTGATCATCCCAGAAACAGGTGGTGGCAGCGGACTGAATGGTAATACCGCGCTCGGCTTCCTGCTCCATGAAATCCATGGTTGAGGCGCCGTCGTGTACTTCACCTAAGCGGTGAATACGACCAGTCAATTTCAAAATACGCTCGGTAGTGGTGGTTTTACCCGCATCCACGTGAGCAAAGATACCAATGTTTCTATATTTAGCTAAGTCTGTCATTACGGTACTCGATAAGCCAGTGCGAAAATTGGGCGTGATAATACAGAATTTTTGCCGAGTTTATTAGTGGCATTGTCAGTTTATTTTAAAGAAAGGGGTAAATATTGTGCTCAAAAGCCAGAAACCCTGATAAATGCAGGGTTTTGATGGGCTCAAAATCTTAACCGCACCTGATTTTGGCTCTGTGTGATATGTCCTTGGGTTATAGAAAATCCCCCGGTTCGTGACTTTTTCTCTGCTTGGTACGTGTGCACTAGGCTTTTAATAGCTGTTTTGGCTAGCCCGTCACCTTTCTCGGAATGTTTTGTTCCGATGGGCTAAATCGCTTTGCTAAGGGCGGAAAGCCTCTACTAGGCTCTAGCAACATGTATTGTTTTTGTTTGAGGTAGGGAGATGGCCGATAAATCTTGGATGTTGCACCCATTGGCGATTCGTCACGCGCGTGAGTGTGTTTCGATTATCAAGCGAGATTTCGACGTGACACTGAAAATGTCTGATCCGGATTTCTTGGAGCAACTGCACAGTAAGGTCTCGCTCGCTGCCTCGCGGGATCTGGGCAGAGCTTACGCCTTATTGGTGGCTGATGCCGGAGTTGGCGGGGTTATGCGCGCACTGGGGGGCCAACCTGCAAAACCTGTGGTGGCTGCATCGCGCTAGCTATATCGCGCTAGCTATTTAGCCTCGCTCAATCTAGAGCCTCTACTTTTAGGGTTATACGCCGTGCTCACTGTGTTTCGCCGGCGTCAACGGTTTCGGCTTTCTGCTCGACCTCTAATCTAGCCATACACTCTATCCAGCTGGATCAAAAGCTGCTTCAGCAGCTTGTCTTGCGGGCCGGTCTTTCGGGTCAGGGCGGCTATGTCGACGGCGTAGTGCCGAGTGTCTGGGCAGAGCGCGCGCAATTCTTTTTTGTGCAGCCAAGGTTGTACATAGTGGCTGGGAAAGAAGCCGATATATTGGCCAGTTTTTACCAGCGCCATACGCACCTCATAGATGTAGGCATTGGCTGATCTGGGTAGCCCCTCCATCGCCAAGGAGGCTTGGCCAATGGTTTGAATACCCGGGTGAATAAATTTGTGCTTGCTTAAGTCCGTATCTTTAATGGCGCCGCTTTTTGCTGCAAACAGCGGGTGCTTGGCGTGGCAATAGAGGAAATAATCTTCGTTATAGAGCGGGCGATAGTTCAGGCTGGATAGGTCCCGGTGGCGCGGCGCAAAACAAATGTGGGCGCGGCCATCAATGAGTGCCTGCTCCATTTCCGGCAAACTGTTGGTGGAAATGTTGATGGTGACATCTGGCGCTTTGGCAATAAATGCGTCGAGTATCTCGGTCAGTTTGAAGCGCGGATCGGCGACGATGGCATCGGAGCAAATAATATTAAGCTCGCCGGTAAGTTTCTCGTGCAGCCCGTTTACTTGTTGGCGAAAGCCGTCCAAAACCGCAAACACCTCTTGCACTGCATCGTAGACGGTTTTGCCTTCCTCCGTTAACGCGAAACCGGCGCGCCCGCGCTGGCACAGGGTTAGGCCCAAGCGGCTTTCCAAGTCGGCCATGTGGGTTGAGATGGTTGAGCGCGCAATATTGAGCTGAGATTCTGCCGCGCTAAAACCGCCGCAGTCGGCCACGGTCTGAAAAATTCGCAAAAGCTTTAGGTCGATATCGTTAATTTTTCTGAGCATTGACATAGTGGGTGTCGTTCAAAAGGGCAAAGAAGTGCTGCAACAGTTTATTGTTGCGCTGTTGTTCGAGGCAGAGTGCGGCCATGGCAATGTTGAATTGTAAGCGACCAGGTAAAATCGCTTTCAGCTGTTGCTGCTCCAGCCAAGGCTGCGCCACATGCACGGGTAAAAAACCGAGATAGCCGCCCGATAAGATCAATGCGGTACGCGCTTCTAACTCTGGCGCCATGGCGAGCGTTGTGAGTTTGGATTCCAACGTGGTGAGCTCTTGGTGCCATGGGTAGCCAGCGCTGACGTAATCGGCCAGGCCAAGTTCGGTTTCAGAAATGGTTGTTTTGGTAAATAGCGGGTGCTGTTTGCTGCAATACAACTGACTCAATTCGCGGTACAAGGGCTTGCAAAAAAAGCGCTCGGTTAAGGCGGCTTGCGGTGCTATGCCTATGTGCGCCTCGCCACTTTGCAAGGCTGCCATAATGGCTTGCGGGTTTAGGCTGTGCACCCGCAAGCGCGCCTGCGGCGCCCGCTGTTTGAACTGCGCCACCACTTGCGCGAAATGGAAGTCTGGGTGGTTGAGGCTGTCATCGCTAAAAGCGATGACTAGCTCGCCCTGCAGCTGGTCGTGCTTCAAGGTTTCAATCTGCGCTTGAAAGTGACTGCCGGCTTGCATCCACTCGGTGGCAGCGGCATACACAGACTTACCCTCTTGGGTCAGTGAAAAGCCGCCCCGGCCTCTATGGCAAAGGCAGAAACCTAAGCGCGACTCGAGCTCTGCAAGATTGGTGCTGATGGTGGATCGAGACAGTTGCAGTCGCTGTTCAGCTGCGCTCAGCCCGCCGCATTCGGCCACGGCGACAAACTGTTTCAACAGGCGCAGGTCTAGCTCTGAGTCTGGCTTCATGAAATCTAACTTAAGGCTATTAAGGTTGAAAATATCTTACCTTAATTTTCGTCCCTTGTGGCCACCCCTTTGCTGGGGTTTAATGCGCGCCAAGATTTGACTAAAGTAGCTTGGAAACAGCCTATGAAACCGCAAAGTATCATCCTCATCGGCATGCCTGGCGCGGGCAAGAGCACCATTGGCGTTGTGTTGGCGAAGGAGCTGGCGAAGGATTTTATCGATACCGACGTGTTGATTCAGGTGCGCGAAAAGCAAACCCTGCAGGAGATCATGGATGCCTCCGATTATTTAAACCTTAGACGTATCGAAGAAGAGGTACTGTTGGAAACGGATCTGCCCAACCATGTTATCGCCACCGGTGGTAGCGCGGTTTATGGCGATGCGGGTATGCAGCATTTGAAAACCTATGGCCCCGTGGTGTTTTTAAGTGTGTCTCTCAATGAGCTGCGCCGGCGAATTCACAACTACGAGTCGCGCGGTATTGCGCGCCGGCCCGATCAATCCTTCGACGATGTCTTTGCCGAACGCAACCGTTTGTATCGCGAGTACGCCGATATTGTGGTGGAGTGTGACGGTTTAAATCAGGCTGAGGTGATTGAATCGCTCCGCGCGCAATTGGCGGCGCTTTAGCGGCAAGTCGCAAGCTGCAAGCTGCAAGCTACAAGCTACAGGGCCTGGCGCTTCCTCTAAGCTCTGCGCTTGAGGCTTGAGGCTTGAGGCTTGAGGCTTGAGGCTTGAGGCTTGAGGCCTGCAGCTTGCAGCTCAATAGTTCGCTCAAACCTAACTATTGATCTGACCTGTCCCGCTCTACCTGCCCGTCTAATCAGCCATACTGTGTCTCTTCTCGCTTCTATTTGTGAGGCGTATCGATTGGAGTAGGCACATGACCGAGCAACGCAAAAAAGTTCTGCATCAACCTTTAGGTGGCAACGACATGCCGCGCTTCGGTGGCCCAGCTACCTTTATGCGCCTGCCCGCGCTGTCTCTGGCCGATCCATTAGACGCGGGTATCATTGGCGTGCCGCTCGATATAGGTGCCTCTAACCGCCCCGGTGCGCGCTTTGGCCCGCGCGAAATTCGCGACGAGTCGCGTATGTTGCGGCCCTTTAACGTCTCTACCGGCGCCGACCCTTTCGGTAGTTTATCCATCGCCGACATTGGCGATGTGCCTATCAATACTTTCAACCTTGAAAAAAGCGTCGCCATTATCGAGGCGCACTACGATAAAGTTGTGGCGGCGGGCATCACACCAGTTAGCATCGGTGGCGATCACACCATTGTGCTGCCGATTTTGCGCGCGCTGAAGAAAAAGTATGGCCCTATTGGTGTTGTACACGTGGATGCTCACGCCGATGTTAACGATCACATGTTTGGCGAGCGTATCGCCCACGGTACGCCGTTTAGACGAGCCATGGAGGAGGGGTTGCTCGATGGTAATCGGGTAGTGCAAATTGGTTTGCGTGGCACCGGCTATTCGCCCGACGAGTATCAATGGTCGCGCGATCAAGGTTTCCGCGTGGTGCAGGCCGAAGAGTGTTGGTATAAATCGCTGGCGCCGTTAATGGCGGAAGTGCGAGAAAAAGTGGCCGGCGGCCCGGTTTATATCAGCTTTGATATCGACGGTTTAGACCCGTCCTTCGCACCTGGAACTGGCACCGCTGAAGTGGGTGGTTTGTCGGTCCATCAAGGCCTGGAAATCGTGCGCGGTTGTAGGGGCTTGGATGTGATCGGTGCGGACCTCGTAGAAGTGTCGCCACCTTACGACACCAGCAAGGCCACCTCGGTGGTGGGAGCGAACTTGTTGTATGAGATGCTGTGTGTCTTGCCGGGGGTTAAGTATTCTTAGCTACAGGCTACAGGCTACAGGCTACAGGCTACAGGCTACAAGCTACAAGCTACAAGCTACAAGCTACAAGCTTGAGGCCATACTCTTGCTAGTTGCTTGCCCTGTGATCGGACCTGCTAGTTGCTAGTGAAAGCAAGAGCCGAGCAATGTTATGCCTGCGCTCTTGATTTTGGCCTTGCTTGTGGCTTGCAAGGGGGGCGGTCCCCCCGCCTTGCAGTTTGTAGCGAATCCCTCAAAAGCAACATATGTGCTAATTAGTGTCGGCTTTTTAGCGATACCTGCCTCCGCACCACCCTTCGGCTTCATTCTTAGCAACCTTTTATTTTCTCGCTAGCGCTAGAATTTTGTTTGCTCATAGGCCAACCCAAAAGGTGGTTTGAGCTGGAAGTTGTTGCCCAAAAGGCGCCCCTAAAATGACAAGGTTGTAGTTTATGTCGGTGTTTTCTCATTCGGCCTTTGACGGTCACGAACACGTTGCTTTTTATCACGATGCCAAATCTGGCTTAAAAGCCATTATCGCCATTCACAACACCAACCTTGGCCCAGCATTGGGTGGCTGCCGCATGTGGCCCTACGCCAGCGATGAAGAAGCGCTGCGCGACGTGCTGCGCTTGTCCCGTGGCATGACCTACAAATCGGCTATTTCTAATATCAAACTGGGCGGCGGCAAGGCGGTGATTATCGGTAATCACCGCACCCAGAAAACCGACGCTTTGTTGCACAGCATGGGTGACTTTATCGAAAGCCTCGGCGGGCGTTACATCACCGCAGAGGATTCCGGTACCAGCGTTGCCGACATGGTAAAAATTGGCGAGCGCACCCGCTTTGCTGGCGGCGTGGTGGAAGGTTCTGAGCATGGGGGGGACCCAAGCCCAACCACAGCCTACGGTGTGTTTGTCGGTTTGAAGGCGGCGGCCCAGTATCGTTTGGGTAAAACCTCATTGCAGGGCTTGAAAGTGGCCATTCAGGGCGTTGGCAATGTGGGCTTCCGCTTGGCCAAGCAATTACATGCCGAGGGCGCCGAGCTGATTGTGTCTGATATTTTTGCTGAAAACACCGAGCGAGCCGCGCGCGAGTTGGGGGCAATTGTGGTTGAAGGCGATGCCATTTTTGATCAAAACGTAGATGTTTTTGCCCCCTGTGCATTGGGAGCGATTATCAACGACGACACCATTGGCCGATTAAAGGCCAGTGTTGTTGCCGGTGCAGCGAACAATCAGCTGGCCGAGGAGCGCCATGGCGATATGTTGCGCGCGCGCGAAATTCTCTACGCACCCGATTATGTGATTAACGCCGGCGGTATTGTGGACGTGTATTACCAACGCACCGGCGGGACCGATGCCCAGCTGAAAACCCACGTAGAAAGCATTGGCGACACCTTGATTCAGATATTTGACCGCGCAGCACAAACGCAACAGCCAACGGGTATTGTTGCGAATAAAATTGCCGAAGAACGTTTTATGAAGGCATAAGTTGCGTAATGACTAAAAGATTAAAACCCGTCATGAGGGCATAGCGGCCCCAGACGTTATAGGTTTTTCCTCCTGTGACTCTCCCTTGCAATTTGTATGGGATTTCAAGCCCGGCCCTAAAAAGCCGGGCTTTTTTTGCCTACAGGATGTAGGTACATCCCGTGAGGCAGGACGCCGGAAGGGAGTGCCTGAATTCACTCCGATTTATTTCAAACCGGAGCGGTGTGCTGCAGATCACTACGTTATCGTTAAGTTTGCCTTGGGAGGGGTGAGCGCCGGAAGCCTGTATGCCGCGGGCGCATGGGTGAGAGGAACGTTAGCAAATTATTATTTGCGTGAACTCGAACGACACCAAGCTATGCTTTGTGGCCGGTCCCGAAGGGCGCAGGAGCGGCGTGCTGCAGATCACTGCAATCTCTCCTTATATCCCAACAGCCACATCCACGTTTTGCTATTTAGGCGCCCAGCCCCCGAGCCAGCCATTTCACCGCTCCATCAGCGCTATCCGGCGCTGAGTCACTAGCGCCACGTCCATGTGGCTTGTGAAATGGCTGGCTCGAGGGCTTTGAAAGTTGGGCAGATCATAGATATGAGTTCAACCAGCTTCCCAAGTTTCGGTTAAAGCGCTCGCTTGGTGTACGCTCCAAACATATTACTTAACCATCCAACAAATCGTTCTCCCGCACCGGCCTCAAAAGTAGGTGCTTTTAGGCGATGCTGCCCTTGGCAACGGATCGTGCGTCGCCTAGGGGGGCCTACTTTTGGTGCTCTAACTCCAGCGTCCTTGCAGTCGTGCATTGAGGTCGCTAGGGTCACAAAATGGTTGGTTAGAGCACTTTGAAGTGTGTGGCTTAAGATATTTGCCAGAAGCGCTGCTGAGTGCCTCTATAGTTAGCACAAGCTTGCTGAAATGTGACAGAATCCAGCCTTTAGTCAGTCAGGTGCTAAGTTTTACTAGTGTGGAGCGCTCTAGTTCGTCATGGCGCGATTAGATAAATAATAAATAGGTTATTCATTTGATAAGAGAGTTTACAGTTTCAGCGGACGATTTTAGAACTTACAGTAGGTTTGCCTTTTTAAGGTTATCAAATCGTAAGGCAAAAGGAGTGCGATCTTTTGCTGTTAATTTTGTTGTTTGGTTTGTTGTGGCGATAGTGTTTTTTACCATCTTCCAATTTGATGATTTTAGTTTATCTAAGTTTCACTGGCCTTCAGGTTTAGCCATGGCGTTTCCATTTGTTATTTTTGTATTTGCATATATAAATAACTTAAAGGAGATTGAGCGCAAATCTATGCCCAATGAAGATGGTTTAATGCTTGGTAAGAGAAAAATTGAATTTAATGAGTCAGGCATAACCGACTCGAATCGCTTTGGAGTTAGCGTGTATAAGTGGGAGGCTCTTCAGGGCGTCGAACAGTATCAGGGAAATGTTTATTTATCCTTGGATACCATGCTGGCGCAAATCTTTCCAGCCTCTTCGTTTGAAAGCTCCGTTGATAGGGAGTCATTCGTGGAATATATTAATACATGCATGATAAATCACTCCAATCCAGCCTAAATGGCTAGGTTAGTTGAGATGCTAAGCGCGTTATTTATACAAGGTACACATACTTAGAATTACGGATATTTACATCACCACTGGCAACCATTTCATAATTTAGCCAGAGTTTACATCGGCATTATTGCCTTCATTACATATTAATAGGATACAAGCATGGCCAAAGGCACAATTAAGCGTTACGACTTCCGTAAAGGCTTCGGTTTTATTTCTGACGATAAAAGCGGTAAAGATTTCTTCTTTCATAAAAGTGAGTGGCAGGGCGATGGCCCCATTCGTCAGGGGTTGGCCGTTGAATTCGAGGATAGAGACTCGGATAAAGGCCCGCAGGCGGAAGCTGTTATGCCTTTGGATGGTGTTGGTAACAAAAGCCCAGGTAATAAAAATTCAGGTAACAACAAACCAGCAAAAACTGCCGCTGTTGCCGCTAAACCGGCGACCTTAGAAGAGCGCTTGACGGCGCTAGAAAGTTCAGCTGGCACTTGGAAAATCATGAGCTTGTTAGCACTTGCTGGCGTTGTTGCACTCGCGGTTGAGCGTTTTTTGATGTAAGGCTGATTCATTGTGATCAGACGTTTGGTTGTTTCTCCGGTATGCCTAGCTGCTGTTGTGTCCATTAACGCCCAGCTAGGTGACGGCAACATTTTAATAAGAGCATGAACGCCATGAAATATTTTCTCTATTTCTCTTTAGTGATGTTATTGGCCAGTTGCGCGACCATGAACAAAGAAGAGTGCGAGGTGGCCGACTGGCGTGCGGTGGGGTATCAGCACGGGGCTAAGGGGCAGAGTGCTACGGCGTTTGAGAACTATCAGAAAGATTGCTCTAAGCACCAGATCAAAGCGGACTTCAGTGCCTTTAAACAGGGGCACCAACAGGGTATTGATGAGTACTGTATTTACGAGCGTGGCATGGAGCTTGGTCGAGCTGGCGCTAACTACAACAATCAGTGCCCGAGTAGCCGTTATGAGCGTTTTGAGGACGGTTATTTTGCCGGCTTAATTCGCTATTGTACCTATGACAAAGGCTATGAATTGGGTGCCCGTGGCGCGGCCGTTAACGCTAATTGCCCACACGAAGATTTTCGCGACTTCAGTGCCGGTTATGCGGATGGTTATGTTCGCTTCGAAATGGCGCAGGAAATTCGTGAGTTAGAAGAGTCTTTGCACGGAATAGATCATCAAATGCAGCTGGAGCTGGATTTGATTGCCGACTCTGAGGCCTTAATTGTGAGTGATAAAAGCTCCGCAAGTCAGCGCACGCAAGCGTTAGAGGATATTAAATTGCATCGGGCTGCGCTAACTGATCTCGAGCGCCAGCACCGAAAAGTAGAAAAGCAGTTGGCGCGGTTACAGGCGCAATTTAACGATAATTGAGGCCGAAAGTGGCTTAGGTGTCAGGACTTTGCTGCATACCGCCCTGTGGTGGTATGCAGCATGATTTACTTAAACGAGCTTCATCAATTGCTCTAAATCGTAAGCTTCAATGGTTTTGTTTTGCTTCAAGCGCAATGGCCAATCTGGATTGGCTATTAACGCGCGACCGACAGCCACTAAGTCAAATTCCTTGTTGTTTAACATCGTTAACAGGTTGTCGATGGAGGCGGGTTCGCCACCGGAGAAACCTTTTTTCTCTTCGTCTACAAAGGGTTTATTTAAGCCGACACTACCCACGGTGATTGCGGGCTTGCCGGTGATTTTTCTGGTCCAGCCGGCGAGGTTTAGTGTCGAACCCTCGAATTCAACTTCCCAAAAGCGTCGCGTTGAGCAGTGAAAAATATCCACGCCAGCGTCAGAAAGTGGCATTAGAAAACTTTCTAGCTCTTCGGGTGTGTTGGCTAAACGCGCGTTGTAATCCTGCATTTTCCACTGCGAGAAGCGAAACACGATGGGAAAGTCTGGTGCGGTAGCGGCGCGTACGGCTTGAATAACTTCAACGGCAAAGCGAGTGCGTGCGGCGAGGTCGCCACCGTATTCGTCGGTGCGTTCGTTCATACCAGCCCAGAAAAACTGGTCGATCAAATAGCCGTGGGCGCCGTGAATTTCTACGCCGTCGAAACCTAAATTCATGGCCTCGCGTGCCGCGTCTGCGTAGGCGGTGACGACTTCCGCAATATCGGCTTTGGTCATTTCATGACATTTTTTCTTGCCCGGTGCGACTAAGCCAGACGGGCCAAAGCCCGGTACTGCGCCATCCGGCTCCATGCCTTCTTTGCGTACCGAGCCCACATGCCAAAGTTGTGGCATGATTTTTCCGCCGGCGCCGTGTACGGCATCGACTACTTTTTTCCAGCCAGCTAAGGCTTTTTCACCGTAGAAGTAAGGCACGTTTTCGTAGCCGTTGGCGGCTTTGTGACCGATGCAAGTGCCCTCGGTAATGATTAAACCCACACCGCCTTCGGCGCGGCGCTTGTAGTAATCCACCACGAGATCATTGGGTATATTGCCCGGTGAGAACTGGCGCGTCATGGGTGCCATAACGATGCGGTTAGCGAGCTGAAGTGGGCCAAGTGTAAAGGGTGAAAATAATGCATCAAGCTGAGTCATTGTTACCGCTACCTCTAAATTTTAAGGGTGTTTTTGTATTGCGCCATGACCTGCTCAAAGACTTCGAGGCCGTGGATACGGGAATATTGCAGTGCACCTTTACAGGCGAGCACCAGTAGCATGGCCTGGTGGTTGGCGTCGCCTAAAAAGTGCATGGTTTTTTTTGCCCGCCCGTCTGCCAAAATGGACGAGATAAAATCAATTTCGTGTTGATCTAACTCGGCGATTGATTGGCACATTGAGACTGGCAGCAAGTTGATATCCGCCTGTAAAGAACTTAGCGGACAAATTTTGTTGGCGCCCTTGGCGTATTGCAAAGACCAGTTCAGGTAGGCATCGAGCCGCTGCCAAGGGTCGGGAAATTCTGTTTTGGCCTGCTGAAAACGCTGCTCGTGCCAGGTCTTTATCCATTGGCACAGCGCTACACCTAAGTCTTCCTTGCGCGGGAAATGGTGGTGAATGCTGGCCTTGGTAATACCCATGGCGCTAGATAGGTCTTGATAGCTAAAGCTTTCAAAGCCCTTGGTTTGCAGCAGGGTTATGGCGAGCTCTAGAATTTCTTCTTTGCGGTTGCGCGAGCGGGTTTGAACCATGGTGCTAATTAACCATCTAGTTGGTAAGTTAGCGCCAAATTAACCTACTGGTAGGTAAGTTACAAGGCTAAAAAGTGGCTAATCAGTCACAATTGAGGATGCATTTAGATTGATGGCTGGTAGTTTGCGGTGGAGCTGCTATAAATAAAGTTAGGTTGACTAAAGGTTGCGATTGAAACTTTTAACGTTTAACTTTTAGTTGATGCTAGTCATGTGTCTCCTTTAGATGGACTTGGTTTAGTAGATGAATTGAATGGGAGCAGAACAGGCGAAGGACGACCCCCTGAGCCGCTAAAGCGTTTTCATTCGATATAGATCAGCCCGCCCACAAGGCGGGCTTTTTTTATGGGTGATCCAAAATCTATGTAGAGGTAACCACTTAAAGCGGTAGGGAGGTGGTGTATTTCACTTGCTTGAGCGCAAAGGTTGAATTCACCGAGGCGACATTGGGCAGGTGCACGATGGTCTTTTTCAACAGTTGTTCGTAGTGTTCTACGCTGTCGACTACCACCCGCAGCACGTAATCTTTTTCGCCGCTGGTTGAGTAGCACTCGACTATTTCGGCGACGTCTTGCACGCCATTTTCGAAATCATCTAGGCTGGCCTCATCGTGACTTTTTATGGTGATGTAGGCGTACACCGTCACGCCCAGACCGAGTTGCTTGGGGTCTAACAGCGTTACTTTTTGTTTGATTATGCCATCGGCTTCAAGCTTTTTAATCCGGCGCCAGCAAGGCGTGTGCGATAGGCCGACTTTGTCGCCAAGCTCCGCCATAGAGTAATCAGCGTTTTCCTGGAGGGTTCTCAGAATCTTGCGATCAAACTCATCGAGCATGGCGCTTGTCCTAATGCAGGGGTTTTAAAGTGATATTCGTCCTAAAGTTTACCATGGGCATCTGGGCTGGGGAACATGTCATTGCGCCTCAATGTAAAACCAGGCTGTTTCCATTAGCCGATAACCTTGTGGGTCATAGCGTTTCAAACCCTGCCTATTGGTAGGTGGGTAGAAGTGCTCGGCAAAGAATTTCGCCGATAGCTCAGCAAAATATTCGCGGTGGTTCTTCAGTGCATAGGCCTGTTCAATCAACCGGCCCGAGTCGGATTGTAGGTTGGTATAGAGCTTTTGCTGTTTTGCCAGCGTGTAACTTTGTTGTGAAAGCTGGCTTAAGCGCCGCCAATGGTAGCGGTGGAAGCCGTGCGCCAACTCGTGAATGATCACCGCGAGCGCGGATTTGTCGCTCATTGCCATAAAGTTGGCGGCTGAATTGACCACAATACTGTCGTCAAAGCGCTTGGAAATCCGGTTGTTTTTGGCAAAGTACCAAAGCCCGCTGTCTTTTCCGCCGTAGCTTGAGCCGGTGCCGCTGAAGATGTAATAGCGAATGTTGTTAAATTGGGCCCGGTGTTGGGCCGGCAGTATCGCCAGCGCTTGCGCTACTTTTTGGCTGAGCCGATCGGCTGCCTTGCGGGTGAGTTCGGGTTGTGTGCTGAGTAACTCAGATTCGACAATAATAGCGATGGCATAGCCGTCAAGGCGGGTGTGGGCGCGGTTGGCGTAATTGAAGTATTCCTTAGATTCCAGCGCACCGTATTGGTTGTGGGTATTCTTGAGCTCAACGGTGTGTTCAGTTACAGGCGCTTTGCCACATTTACGCGGGTCATCGGTAAAAATCGGTTTGCCGTTAGCGCTTTTGCAGTGAAGGATGGTTTCTGCCGCAAGGGGTGCGATGAAAAGCAGCAGGCTGGTGAGGAGTAAAAATTGTTTCATCGTCCCTGAGTGCCTAATGCCCTCCCAGTAGGGAGGGCGAATGAAGCCTTAGCGCGGCATAAATTCCAACGGCAGTTCGGTTTTATAGCGAACTTGTTTGATGGAGAAGCTCGACTTGATGTGATCGATGCCGGGTACTTGGGTTAGCTTGTCATCTAAGAAGCGTTGGTAGGTTTGTAAATCTGGCACCACGACGCGAATCAAATAGTCGAAATCGCCGGTCATTAAATAGCACTCCATCACTTCTTGCCATTCGTTCACGGTGTTTTCGAAGGTTTCTAATTCACTTTTGACTTGGTGATTTAGGGTGACTTGAATGAACACACTCACGGGTAGGCCAACTTTTGATGGCTCCAATAGGGTCACTGCCTGGCGAATAAAGCCTTCGTCGCGCAGGTTCTTCACGCGGCGCGAGCAGGGCGAAGGTGAAAGGCAGACTTTATCGGCTAATTCGATATTGGGGATAGTTGCGTTGCCCTGGAGAATGTCTAGGATTTTGCGGTCGGTACTGTCGGGTATGTAATTAGCCATAAGTCGATTTTTGATCGTTAGTGAATATGGAGTGGCCCCTGGGTGTTGATTACAACCTTTAATGCTCGGTGGGCGCGGGCAGGGTTTTGCCAGCGATGCACGAGCATGGCCATTTTGGGGCCAAGGGTCATAATCCTCGGGTGCCGAGTGAGGGCACTTTAGGGGTTTTCGCGGACGAAATAAAGCGTCTCAGCTAAAAATTTAGTACAAAATAGCCGCTTTTGCACATTTGTTGCAATAAATAACAGGTTTGTTGAGTTTCCGGTTATTTTCCGGCTCGGTTAACCCGAGCCAAATTGGGCCCTTACTTGCTTGATTTTTGGCTGTATCGGTAGAGCCCAAGGCTGGTGCCTACGGCGATGAGAAGGGCCACTAAGGCCAGCAGTGCGTCCCGGGTATTTTTCCCCAGCCCATCCAAAAAATGCCACTTGTGTAGGTAGCCAAAGCTGTAGCCTTCAAGGGTATCTAACGGGGTTACTCGCGCGGCTAAGGTGTTGGTTTGCACTTCCACAAACAACAGGGTGCCATCTTCATAGCTTACCTTGGTCACCGGCAGGCGTTTATTAATGAAGCCGTAATCGTGACTAAAGTGCGTTTGGGGCGATAATTTTTGGATTTCCCCCTGCTGCCAACCTTGCGCCATAGCGGCGGCCAATTGATTTTCGCCATCCTCGATTTGTTCGCCAGCGCCGCGTTGATAAACGATATTCGAGCGCTCGGGTTTCGCGCCACCGTGGTGGGCGCGCGCTTGGGTTTGAGTGTCCGGTTGCGATGTTTGCAAGCGCCACAATCCGAGCTTGCCACTGCTGACCCACTGGGCGTCGACAATATTATCGGCAATGTTGAGTGAACTGGGCGCCAGTGACGCAACTTGTTTGGGGCTCGCTTGCCTTGCTTCGCTAACCAGAAAATGCAGTAAGCCGCTGGCCACAAAGCAGAACGCCAGAATTGCGGTGCCGCCATTAAGGTGGGCATGCCAGCGCCGGCTGCGCGACCAACGCGCCTTGGCGCGGAATACGCCTTGGCGCCAGCGCTGAATGTAGAGCCAAAGCCCCATGGCAATGACCAGTAAGCTGAGGCTCAGCAGCGTGGTCATCGCGGCCGTTTTTATCGGGCTAGCCGGCCACCAAGACCAGGTATGCAAGGCTCTAAAAAAAGTACCCGCTGCCGCCTTGTTGTCGTCTACCAAGGTTGCTAAGCGGCCTTGTTGGGTGTCTATGTAGGCGCGCATATTATCGTCGCGCTGAAAGTTCACCCGGGTGACCGGTAGCAACCGGTTCACGTTTAAATAATCCTCGTCAAAGGCCTCGATAATTGTTATCGATTCGATGGCGCTGGTGGCGTCGCCGACAAAATACCGCGCCAGTGCCGCGGCGTAATCGCGTTCGAAATTTGGCAACAGCTCAAGTGTAACGGCGTCGAGATAGTAGGTGCCGGTGGCGGTTTGTGCACGTGCAATATTTTTGCCGAAGAAATGGAACAGTCGCAAGGCTTCAATCGCGCCGAGTTGTTGGCTTAGCTTGTCGGCGTGAAAGGCTTGCGCATGTAGCGCTTCGCTCGGTGCGGTAAATTGTACCGGGCTCGGGTTTATTCTTGTGATAACGGGATGCGAAAGGCCACTTAGCGCCCAGGCAATAATCGCGATGCTAACCACTAAACCGAGTTGTTGATGTAATTGGAAAAATCGTTGGGTTATTTTTTTCATAGTTAACTTGTGGCTAATTCGTAGGTCATTCACAGCGCATAACACGGTGAATATGTCCGCCTCTAGATCAATTGGCGCTGGCAAAACCCGCGCCATTTAGACGGTGCAATTTTAGAAAGTGCTATTTTAGAAACTGTAATTAATGCCCGCGATCAGCGTGCGTGGCCGCCCGGGTGTGTAAGTTGGCCCCCACTTAGCAACGGATTCAGCAAAGCGCGCGTCGGTTGCATTGAGTAAGTTTGCGTAGAGTTGCAGTTCATCTGAGAGATTAAAACTTCCGCGCAGATTAAACAGGTCATGACCTTCGTAGCTGAGGGTGTTGGCTTCATCGATAAAGGACGGGCTTTGATGGCGCCACTCAGCTTCGATGCGTCCACCGTTAAGCCAGTTCGGCCGGTATTGCAACCAAAGGTTACCTATGTGTTTGGGTGCATTGGGTTGCTCTAAGCCGCTGTAATCATTGCTGCCATCTTGCCAATCCACATAAGTGTGTAGGGCATAGGTGTAGGCGAAACCGGTCTGCCAATTTTCTTCCAGGCTAGCCGATAGCGCCAGCTCCAGCCCTTGGTGCTGGGTTTTTCCGGCGTTGCTATAGTAGCGAGCACCGGTGCTGTTGTCTGTTAGGCTGATGATCTCATCTTGCAAAATCATGTGATAAATACTGGTGTCGATATTTAACCACTCGGCCGGTGTACCGCGTAAACCGATTTCAAAACTGTCGGCTTTCACCGGCGCTAAAGCGGTTGAATCCACCGTTGCCCCGGAGCGAAACAGTTGCCCCTCCGTCGGAATGCGAAAAGCGTGGCGGTAGGCCATGTAGCTGTTGTAGCGATCATTTATTTGCCAGGTCAGGCCGAGCTTCGGGCTGGTGTGGTTGTAGCTCAGTTGTGTGTCTTCCGGGCGCTTGTGGATGGAGCCCTGGGCATCGTTAGGGCTAAGCTCGGTGTGGTAGTCGTAGTCAATTTGGTCGTAGCGCAAGCCCGCTGAAATCCGTAGGCTCTGGGTGATTTGGCTCTCGATGTGCAGGTAGGGCGCGAGTGCGCTGAAGTCCACTCGGTAATCGTAAATATCCTGCTCTTTTTGATAGCTTAACCAATAGCTACCTGGGTCTGAATCTGTGCGGGTAATATAGGTTTGCGTGGTGTCGCCGCGGCTCAGGTCGGTGTCAAGACCAGTGACCATCAAACCATTAATGGCGCTAATATCGCGTTTGTATTTAACCTGTATGCCCACAGAGCTGTGACCATTTTGATTAATGTGTGCGTCTTGTGAGTCCAGTTGGCAGTTGGGGCTTTGCCAAGGTTTGCAGACTTCACGGCCGGTGTTGAGTGTCCAAGTGGCGATATATTCCAAATCATTTTGGCGTGCGAAGGGCGTTAGGGTGATTTCGCCGTCGCCCAATTCGGCGTGCCATTGGCTGGTCAGGCGATAGGCGCTCACATCGCGATAACCAATTAAGTTGCCGGCTTTTTCTGGGTTGTTGAGATAATCTTGCCGCAGTAGCCCCGCCCCACCGGATTCGTTTTCTAACTCGCTGCCGGTGAATAAGGTGACCACATCGAAGCTGCCCACAATGGTGTTCCAATTGAGGTTGGCATCGGTTCGCTGGTAAGCCGTGTGTTCGCGCCAGCCGTCGCTGTCGGTCACGGCAAGGGCGCCGCTAATACTATGGTCATCACCCACATGGGCGCCTTTTAATTGCGCGCGCTTCCAACCATGCTCGCCGCCTTCGGCGTTGAGCTTGGCATAGCTCTCAGTTGCGGCCCGACCAGTAATGACATTAACCAGTCCGCCGATGGCGTCGCTGCCGTAAAGTGCCGAGCCCGGGCCTTTGAACACTTCAACACTGTCTGCTTGGCTGACGTTCACTTCATACAAGGCGTTGTGATTAAAAAAGCCGGGCGAGCGCGTGGGGACGCCATTCTCTAAATAGAGATACACGGGGTTGTAGGACACAGGTTGCCGAATAGCGGCCGCAACACCGGAGCCGCCACTGCCGAGCTGTACGACGTTTACACCGGCGATTCTATTGAGTGCATCGGCCGAGTGCATAGGGTTTATCTCGGCCAGCGCCTGTTCCGTTAAAATGCCTACACTGGCGGCGGTGTCGGCTAGGCGCACCTCTTCTCGTGTTGCTGTGACGGTAATGGTTTCTAGAATAGAAACCTGTTCCACAGCCAGCGCATGGGTTGCCTGCAGGCTTGAAAGTAGGGCGAGAGAGGGGATGAGTCGGGCGCGAGCGGTCAAGGTAAACATTAGGCTTCCTAGTCTAGTGTGGCCGATCATGGCTTGTTATTGTGCGAGTTGATCTTATGTTGGTGGCCAGTATAAAGACCGCAGAGTCGTGGCAACATAGGACAAAATGTCGCACCCAGTGTTACTTAAATTGGATGTGCGGGTGTTAAACATGCGGCTATTGGAACGAGTGACATCGCTATGACAGACGATTTAACCTGTGTTATCGCGGCGGAAAATGCAGCGGCTATTGCGCAATGTTTACCGCGCTATTTCATGACAGCAGACGCGCCGCCGCCACACTTTGTTGTGCTCGAAGATCAACGAGCCTTGGCCGATGTCATTGATCAGGCCGATATTTTATTGGCCCAGCCGGCCTGGGCGGCGCCAGTTCTTCAGCGCGCGAAAAAATTGCGCTGGCTGCAGTCTACTTTTGCCGGTGTCGAGCCGTTAGTTGACTCGGCCTGCCGTAAGGATTATCAACTCACCGGGGTGAAAAATATTTTCGGGCCGCTGATCAGTGAATATGTGTTCGCTGCCGTTTTGGCACACAGTCGACACAGCGCTTATTATCGCCGTTGCCAAAGTGAAAAAAACTGGCAGCCCTTGCCCTATCGAGCGCTGAGTAAACAAACCATGGCGATACTGGGCACTGGCTCTATCGGTGTGCACCTCGCGCAAACCGCAACCCATTTTGGCCTCTCGGTGATAGGCGTTAATCGCACCGGCAAATCCGTTGCAGGTATCGACAAAGTGGTGGCTTTGTCTGCGCTGGAAAATCAATTAACTGAGGCCGACATTGTTGTGCTCACCCTGCCGTCGACGCCCGCAACGCAGCAGTTAGTGGATAAACAGTTTCTCGCCAAACTGAAAAAATCGGCGTTATTCATTAACGTGGGGCGGGGTTCGCTGGTGAATGAGCAGGACTTGCTTGCCGCTTTAATCGCTGGTGAATTGGCCGCGGCGGTGCTCGATGTGTTTGCCTCAGAACCGTTACCGGAAAACCACCCTCTGTGGCTTGCGCCGAACCTGACGATTACGCCGCACAATGCGGCAGTCACCTTTGCCGAGGATATTGCCGCAATATTCGCGAAAAATTTTCAGCGTTTTAGTCGCGGGCAAGCGCTAGATTATCCGATTGATTTTGCGCGGGGTTATTAACATCACCTGCGGTTAAGCTTGGGCGGGGAAAATCATTTCCACATGGGCTATTCCGTCTTCGTCATAAATATCCGAGTCCACGGTAAAGCCAAGATCTTGATAAAAACGGCGCAAATAATCCTGTGCGCCAATGCGAATACCCTGGCTTGGGTAATGCAGTTGACAGGCGGCAATGGCGCGTTGCATGAGCTCTTTACCCAAGCCTCGGCCGCGCGCCGCGTCCGTGGTTAACACCCGGCCGATGGATACTTCATCAAAACTAACGCCGGCGGGAATGATGCGCAGATAGGCCAGTAGGGTTTGACCGCGCCAGCAACATAAGTGCAGCGCGTGAAAATCAATGTCATCTTGATCCTGATAAATACACTGTTGCTCCATCACGAAGACTCGGCTACGCGCCTGCAGCAGCGCATAAAGTTGCTGATTGCTGAGTTGGTCAAAGCTTTGTAAGGTCCAATGGGGGTCAGGCATGGCGGGCTCGAACTAAGTTGACATGGGTAGGCATGCCACTATAAAACGCGGTGCAAGCGAGCACAAGAAAGTACAAGAAAGCCCTAGCCTCCGGAGAGGCAGGGCTTTCAGGTTAACAGCGATGGTTATGACTAACTGTTTTAGAGCTGGCGTATGGGCATGATCGGCTCATCGGTACCGGCAACGCTAAACAGCGCGATGTTGCCGCCAGTGGCCGAAACATTGTTGGTGTAGGTGCGCTCGGTGGCAAAGCGGCGCACGTACAAGGGCCCGCCAGCTTTTGGTCCTGTGCCCGATAGGCCTTGGCCGCCAAAGGGGTTAACACCCACCACAGCGCCCACCATATTGCGGTTGACGTAGGTGTTACCCACGCGCGCTAAGCGGAATATTTTCTTGGCCATGGATTCAACGCGGGTGTGCACGCCGAGGGTTAAGCCGTAGCCGGAGGCATTGATTTGTTCAACAACCTGCTCCAGCTCGTTGGTTTTGTAGCGCACTATGTGCAAAACCGGGCCAAACACTTCGCGCTCTAACTGCGCTAAGTTTTTCAGCTCGACAATTTGTGGCCCGAAAAAGTAACCGTCTTGCGGTACTTTGGCGCTGTCGTATTGATACAGAACCTTGGCCTGAGCGTGCATTTTTTCCATATGGTCGGTCAGTAACTTCAGCGCGTCGGCGTCGATCACTGGCCCCATATCGGTGTTGAGTTCCCAAGGGTTGCCGAGGCGCAATTCGTCGCATGCACCTTTCAATAATTCGATGGTGCGATCGGCGATATCGTTTTGTAAAAATAAGACGCGCAGCGCAGAACAGCGCTGGCCGGCGCTTAAAAAGGCCGAGGTAACCACATCGTCAACCAGTTGTTCGGGTAGCGCGGAAGAGCAGGCAATCATCGCATTCATACCGCCGGTTTCGGCAATAAAAGGCACGATGGGGCCAGGTTTTTGCGCCAGCTGTAGGTTGATGATACGCGCCGTTTCAGTGGAGCCAGTAAAGGCAACGCCGGCTATGCGCGGGTCGCTCAACAAGTGTTTTCCAATGGCTGCGCCGTCGCCAATCAATAGTTGAAGTACTTCCTTGGGCACGCCGGCCTGGTGCATTAAATTCACGGTGAAGGCCGCTACCAAGGGGGTTTGTTCCGCCGGCTTGGCGATGACGCAGTTACCAGCCACTAGAGCGGCGGCTACTTGGCCGACAAAAATAGCCAGTGGGAAATTCCACGGGCTAATACACACAAACACGCCGCGGCCGTGCAGCGAAAGTTCGTTTACCTCACCGGTTGGGCCTGTGAGCGATGTGGGAATAACAAAGTGCTGGCGGCTGCTGGCGGCATAGTAGTGACAGAAGTCGATGGCTTCGCGCACCTCGCTAATGCCGTCGTTCAGTGTGCGCCCGGCTTCTCGGCTAATTAAGCTGACCAGCTCGGCGTAATTCACTTCCAGTAGCTCGCCAATTTTTTCTAAAATTAATGCGCGTCGCTCGCCGCCTAAATTATTCCAGGCCGCTTGCGATAAACAGGCGCTGGTGACGGCGCTTTCGATGGCTTTTTCATCGGCTTCAACCACTTCGCCCAGAATTAATTGGGTATTGGCGGGGCTGTGTAGCGGCTTTGCGGCACCTGTGTGTGCCTCGCCGTTAATCAGCGAATAACTCTGGTACTGCTTCTCCACCAAGGCATTGGTTTTTTCCAACAGCCAATTGCTGTGTTCAATATGCTCGAGGTTAAAGCCCGGAGCGTTGGCGCGCGGCATTTCGCTTTGGCTAAATAAATGCGCGGGCACGGGAATGGCCGGGTGGCGGAACGGATTGAAGCTGGCGACCTTTAAAGCGATGTCTGGCACTAACCATTCGGCCGGCGTATCGTCATCCATAAAGCGGTTAACGAAGGAGGAGTTGGCGCCGTTTTCTAATAAACGCCGCACTAAATAGGGCAGCAAATCTTCGTGCGCACCGATGGGAGCGTAAACACGAATGGCGATGTTCGGGTTAATGGCTTGGGCTTGTTCGAACAACAATTGGCCCATGCCGTGCAAGCGTTGGAACTCGAAGGCCTGACCGGGTTTTACCAGCGCTAGAATGGTCGATACCGTGTGCGCATTGTGGGTGGCAAACTGGGCAAAAATAACGTCGTTGGCAGCCAGTAAAATACTTGCGCACACCTGATAACTCAAATCCGAGTTAGCTTTGCGGGTGAACACCGGGTAGTCGCTTAAACCGAGTTCCTGCGCGTGTTTAATTTCGGTATCCCAATAGGCGCCCTTGACTAGGCGCACCATAAATTTGCGATTTTTTTCCCTGCCTAATTGAATCAACCAGTGGGCAATGTGGGGCGCACGCTTTTGGTAGGCCTGTAACACAAAACCCAAGCCATCCCAGCCGGCTAAGTCGTCGTCGCTGGCCAGTTCAGCAAAAATATCGAGCGAGAGGTCGAGCCGTTCTGCTTCTTCTGCATCGATGTTAAAGCCCATGTCGGCTTCTTTGGCCATTAGTGCGAGTGCTTTTACTCGCGGCATAAGCTCGGCGAAAACGCGATCGGATTGCGAGTACTGATAGCGCGCGTGCAGCGCCGATACTTTAATTGAAATGCCGTCGGAATCGATCACGCCATTGGCTTTGTTGTGCTTGGCGATGTTGGCGATGGCCTGACGGTAAGAGTCGAAATAGCGCAGCGCGTCGCGCTCGGTGCGTGCGCCTTCGCCCAGCATATCGAAGGAGAAACGGGTGGCGGCGGTTTGGCTGGCGCCGCGCTTAATGCCTTCTTTGATGGTGCGACCCAGCACATACTGGCCGCCCATAATACGCATCGCTTGCAACATGGCCGTGCGCACCATGGGCTCGCCCATGCGCCCCACTAAACCCTTAAACCAGTTCGAGGTTTGGCCGGTGATTTCGTTGTCGAGCCGAACAATTTTACCGGTCAACATCAGGCCCCAGGTAGAAGCGTTAACAAACAGCGAATCCGATTGACCCTTGTGGGTTTTCCAATCGCCGCTGGAGACCTTTTCGGCAATTAATTTGTCGGCGGTTTCGCCGTCGGGAATGCGCAACAGCGCTTCGGCTAAACACATGAGCGCAATACCTTCGCGGTTGGACAGTCCAAACTCTTCGAGGAAGGCATCCAAGGTGCCGCGCTTGCTGCGCAGGTTGCGGGACGAAATCACCAGATCGCGGCCCACGCTTAAAATACTTTCGCGCGACTGGGCGGGCAAATCCGCTTGGCTTAGTAGCTCGCGCACGCACTGATCTTCATCGGCGTAGGTGTAAAGGCGAGCTTTGTCGCGCAAGGCATCCAGTGTGTGGGTCATGTGTGAATCCTCCCGTCGGGGTTAGGGCGACCTTAAAAATTGCCTTTTGCCGCGATGACCGCGTCAGCGCCGTGCTCAAATCCTCATTTACGCGGTGTAAATTCCGGTTTCACCGTCAGTTGGTACTGAGGTGCGCTCGGTGCTTGCTTGTCCTCACAACAAAATTCTAATGTTTAGAGTAGTCTTTTAGTTAATGATAGCTGTTATTCTCAACAGCAGATGGTGCGCATTATCTTTGCGTTTCGAGAGTATTAGTCTCCATTTTTTGCGTTTTAATAGTGTATAGTTCTTTTAACTCACAAAAATTTGGAATATAACACTATGGCGGATAAGCCCGATGTGGGCCATTTAGATCGCACAGACCGGAAAATACTGGCTTTGCTGCAGGTGGATGGTCGAATGTCTAATGTGGAGCTGGCTCGACAGGTGAATTTGAGCCCCACACCCTGCTTAGAAAGGGTGAAACGCTTGGAACGCGATGGTTTTATTCGCCAATACGTGGCCTTGTTAGACGCTGAAAAACTCAATATGTCGCTGGTGGCCTATATTCAAGTGACCTTGAGTAATACCGCCACCGAAGACTTGGATAGATTTAATAAAGAGGTGGCTGGGCTGGCCGAGATTCAGGAGTGTCATATGGTTGCCGGCGGTTTCGATTACATGCTGAAAATCCGTGTGGCCGGGATGAATCATTACCGCCGCTTTTTGGGTGAGAAGTTATCCTCGCTGCCGGGGGTGCGGGAAACGCACACCTATATGGTGATTCAGGAAGTTAAATCGGAAACTGCCATTGCTGTCCCAAAATCCTAATTTTTTATACTTTATTGGCGCGAAATTGAGTTTGTTAGGTCAAAAACGCCGGTTTTGCGGGGCAGACTTGCGCTAATGTAGTGCCAATTTTACCACTTGGAGGCGCCATGCACTTTTCCCTAACCGATGAACAGCAGATGATTTGCGATACGGCGCGCGCCTTTGCTAGCGCCGAGCTGGCGCCGGTGGCCGCGGAGATGGAAGGCCCGGACGGTCGTCAACTGCTTTTGGGGCATTTGCAGAAATTGTCAGCGCTGGGTTTTATGGGGCTAAACATCGACGGCCAATATGGCGGCACCGAAGCCGGTGTGGTGGCCTTTAGTTTGGCGATTACCGAGCTGGCCAAGGCCTGCGCGTCCACGGCGGTTACTGTGTCGGTGAGCAATATGGTGGCCGAGGTGATTCAAGCGGTTGGCAGTGATGCACAAAAAAATCATTACTTACCGAAATTGTGCAGTGGCGAGTTTGCCGCCGGCGCCTTTTGCTTGACCGAGAGCGGCGCCGGCTCAGACCCCGCCGGGATGAAAACCCGCGCCCTGCGCGATGGCGATGACTTCCTGTTGTCCGGTTCAAAAATTTACATCACCAGCGCCGAGTACGCTGGCGTATTCGTCGTGTGGGCAGTGACCGACCCCAGTGCAAAAAAGGGCAAGGGTATTAGCTGTTTCCTGGTCGACGCCGACACCCCAGGGTTAAGTATTGGTAAAGCGGAAGATAAAATGGGGCAAAAAGCCTCCGCCACCAACGAAGTGCATTTTGATCAATGCCGAGTACCGGCGAGCCAAATGCTCGGTGTGGAGAATGATGGCTTTCGCATTGCCGTTGCCGAGCTGGCCGGCGGCCGTATCGGCATTGGCTCTCTCGCCTTGGGCGTGGGATTGGCGGCAATGGATTTCGCCGCGCATTATTTGGCCGAACGCGAGCAATTCAATCAGCCGCTCATTAACTTTCAGGGCCTGCAGTGGATGCTCGCCGACAGAGCCACCGAATTGGAAGCCGCGCGCCTGTTATTGATGCAGGCCGCTTGGTTGAAAGAGCAGGGCAAGGCCTTTGGTAAGGAGGCGTCCATGGCAAAACTGTTCGCTTCGGAAAAGGCCAATGATGCCTGTTACACCGCGTTGCAAATGCTCGGTGGCGCCGGCTACATCAAAGAGTACCCGCTCGAACGCATGGCGCGCGATGTGCGCATCACCACCATTTATGAAGGCACCAGCGAAATTCAGCGCATTGTGATTGCGCGTGACTTAATTAAACAACTGAATCTGTAGGTAGAGTTTATGAATATTAACGGACAAGTAGCATTGGTAACCGGTGGTGGATCTGGTTTGGGGCGGGCCACCTGCGAGCAATTGGCCGCCGCCGGTGCGAAGGTTTTTATTTTCGATATGAATGCCGCTGCGGCCGCTGAAACTGTGGCTAATATAGGCGCCGAGCGCGCCGCTTTCGCGCTGGTAAACGTCGCCGATGAGGCGTCTGTGCAGGCGGGTTTTGAGCAATTGGTGGCGGCCTTTGGCGCGCTGCAAATTTGTGTTAATTGTGCCGGCATCGCCACCGCAGGGAAAATTTTAGATCGCGACAGCAATCCCTTGCCGCTGTCTGAATTCAGTAAAACCATCAGCGTGAATTTAATTGGTAGTTTTAATGTGGCGCGTATGGCGGCTGCTTTAATGGCGAAAAATGAAGCCATGGGCGAAGCACTTGAGCGCGGTATTATTATCAATACCGCCTCGGTGGCGGCCTTTGAAGGCCAGCTTGGTCAATGCGCTTACTCGGCCAGCAAGGGCGGTATTGTTGGCATGACCTTGCCCATGGCGCGCGATCTCGCCAAGTTGGGCATTCGCGTTAACGCCATTGCGCCCGGCATTATGGGTACACCCATGCTGTTGGCGATGCCCAAAAATGTGCAAGAGGGTTTGGTGTCTAACATCCAGTTTCCCAAGCGCATGGGCTTGCCCAAGGAGTACGGCGATTTGGTGGTGCACTTAGCTAGCAACAGTTATATTAATGGCGAAACCATTCGTTTAGACGGTGCTATTCGTATGCAGCCTCGCTAAGCTTGTGCAACGCGTTAGTCTTGCTTGGCAGCCTAACGGTTGTGGGCAAGGCTAAACTGCGTACGAAAAGCGAAAAGCGAAAAGCGAAAAGCTCGCTTTAGCTGTAAATAGACGTGCTTTTGGTGTGCGAATCGCTGCGCTGGCTTTCGAGCACTATCATGGCTTTGTGCGCAGGAATCGGCTTGCTGAATAAATAGCCTTGCGCGAGATCGCAGTGATTGGCCTTCAAAAATACCAGCTGCTCGCTGGTCTCCACACCTTCGGCTACCACTTTAAATCCTAGCTGCCGAGCCAAGAAAATAATCACTGCGGAAATGTGCATGTCGCTCTCATCGAAGGGGATATCCTTGATGAATTCGCGATCAATTTTCAGTGTGTCGACGGGTAAGTTTTTCAGGTAACTGAGCGATGAATAGCCGGTGCCGAAGTCGTCGATGGCCACACTGACGCCCAGGGCTTTTACTTTCTCGATGGTTTGCAGGGCAAGGGTGATGTTGTCCATCAGCAGGGTTTCTGTGATTTCCAGCTCCAGCTGGCCGGGTTTAATGCCGTAGCGATTAATGGTTTGCTGTAAAAAGGGCAAAAAGCTCGGGCTGGAAAAGTGATCGCTGGCTACGTTCACGGAGATGCCAATGTCTGGGTAAAGGGTATGCCAGGTTTTAAGTTGCCGACAGGAGGCTTCAAGCATCCATTTGTCCAGCGGCGTTTGTAAGCCGAGATCTGCCATTACCGGAACGAATTCCGCCGGCATTAGGATGCCTCGGTCTGGATGATCCCAGCGGCACAGGGCCTCAAAGCCGCGGATAGTACTGGACATATCCACTTTCGATTGTAAGTAAAGGCGAAACTCTTTTTGCTCTAGGGCTCGGTGGATTTCGGCTTCTAAGGAAACTTTGCTGCGCGATAGGGATTTGAATTCGGGGGTGAATTCTAAATGCGAGTTTCCGCCCTGTTGCTTGGCGCGGTACATGGCAATTTCGGCGTTGCGCAGTTGCTCAACTGTCGGCACCCCGTGCTCTAGTTTGGCGACACCGATACTCACCGTAATGATGAGTTTTTGCTGCTTTAAAATAAGCGGCTGGCGAATCATTTCGGCAATTTTATTGAGTCGAATCTTTAAGTCGGCGGCATTGAGGCTGACGATTAAGACGCCAAACACGTTGCCAGAGAGGCGCGCGCAGAAATCTTTGCTGCCAATGGCGGCGCGGATGCGATCGGCTATTTTAGACAGTAAATGGTCGCCACTTTGATGCCCCAGTGAATCGTTAATGCGTTGGAATTTATCGACGTCAATAACCAGAATGGCCGACTTGTTGATGTCGACGCCACTTTCCAGCAGCTGCTCTATTTCATAAACGAATAAATTGCGGTTGGGTAGATTGGTCAGCGGATCGTAGAGCGCCAAGCGCTCCATTTCGCGGCTTTTAGAGTCTGCACTGCGGGCATTGGCCTCCAGCTGATAGGTTAGTTCGGCGGCCACTTCGGCTAATAGATCTAGCTCATCAAGGCTTTTCTTTGGCTGCCTTGGCAGTCTTGCACGGGCCTCTTCAAATTGTTGCTCAGACACTAGGCGCAAGATGTTCACTTGCTTGAATAGTCTGCGTAAATGAAAGCGGCTCACCAGCCAGCTAAAACATAGCAGTGCGATGAGGGTGCAGAGCGCAATAATCGATTGTAATTTGAGTAACTCGGCTCGTTGTAAGAGTTCCGGTTCTTCGTCGGTGTAAATTAGCCAGCTTAAATCTCTATTGTTGTAGATGGGCAAGTTTTTTTGGTGGTAGCGCAATTGCCCCCAACTGTCTTTAGTGTTGTTGAGTAGGCTTGCGAGTTGTTCCGGCGTTTCCAACGTGGTTTGGTCACCGTGGCTCACGATGGGCCAGATGCCTAACCAATTGCCGGCCTTGTCGGATTTAATTAAATAGGCGTGGTAGCGGGTTTCGCTAAAAAACGCTTCGGCTAAGGCAATTAAGTCGAGTTCAGTTACTAAAATTTTGGTGGCCTGATGCGGTACATGCAGGGGAACGCCAATAAACTGTGAACATCTCTCCGTACAAACCAGTCGACTTTGGGTAGTATCGCTGCGATAGACGGTGTTAACCCAGTCGCTGTTGATCACGTCGGGCCAGTCCAGATCTGGATTGACATTGGCTAAACCAGTGCGATCAAAAATAACAATGTTGCGAAACCTTCCCGCAATTTTCAGCAGTGCTTTATCATTTTCGAGGCTGTCGGATAGATCGCGGCTTTGATTCGAGGGCAAGTGCAGCGCCCATTGCTGTAGTAGCTTGGTCTGTTCAGACTGTTGTTCGTTCAGCGTGGCGTTAAGTTGGGTAACCAGAGCAAGCTTATCTTGGGTCAGCTCTGCCTCGCGTAATTTATTTTGCTCTTTCCAGTGGAAATAGAGGAGCGCAGAGAGGGATAGCACTAAAAAAGTACCGAGCAATAGCTGCGCTTTGGTAGCCAGGCTGAACAGCCGGGGTCTGGCCATTGTCTATCCCTTGTGATGAATGCAGTCGAGTATACATGAAGTCATTAGATTCAAAAGGGCTGGCCGGTCATAAAATCAAGGCGCAAGAGCGCCACTGCCCCAGTGGCGATTATTCGCCAGTTCGGCGCTGAAAAAACAACCAAGTTGCGGCCAAAAAGAATAGCAAGCTGGCGCACCAAATTACCCAGGCGCCGCCCAACAACGCCAAGAAGGCACCGGCAAGAGCCATGATCACGTTGGCGAGGCAAAAATTCGTGGTGAGTAACCCCATAATGCGCCCCTGACCGTAGTGGCCGTAGGTGCCGGACATGAAGGCGGGGAAGATGCCATTTTCCAGTGCGATGGTCGCTCCCATCAGGGTGAAAAGCACGAGGCACCAAGTTTGACTTAAAAACGGCAATAGCCCCGTCGCTGCGCCCAAGATGATGACGCAGGCGATGATTAATTGTCGCTCCGTGCCCAATTGACTCAGGCGCGAGATGAAAAAGGCGCTAGTGACGATCATGGTTAGCGACAAACTAACCGAGAGCCAGGCAATTTCTTTTGGCCCGTGATCGAAAGCTTCCACCAGCCACAGTGGGAAGTACTCGTAAAAGGTATTCAGCGCTAAGGAAAAAATAAAGTGGAAGATAATGAGCGGCCGAATGGATTCGTCTTTTAACAAACCCAGGGAATTATTTGAGCCCATACTTTGCCAGACGCTGCCCGATGGCTTGGCGGGCTTGTCTGGATCTAGACCAAAATAAACTAGCGCAAGGCACACCAGTACGGTAATGGCGGCGATCAGAAAGCTCATGTGCACGCCATAGGGCATGAGATAACCACCGACCACTGGGCCCACCAGCCAGCCGGCATAGGTGGCAGCAAAGACTAAAGATAGGCTGCGCTTGCGGTCAATTTGTGGGTGCAGATCCACAGCGATGGCGCGGGCCACGGCGATGTTGCCCTCACATAAACCTGTGGCCAAGCGCATGATCGCAAAGCCAATAAAGCTCTCTTGTTGTAGCGCCCAGACAGTACCGAGGTAACTTAGCCCAGCGATAAACAGGGTGATATTGAGTAGCCGCTTGCGCCCATAAATGTCCGAAAGGGCGCCGATAAAGGAGCTGCCAATAAGCAGGCCAAGAGGGTAGAGGGCCAAGATGATGCCCAGTAAAACCTTAGGCGGTAACCCGGCAAATTGGGTGAGTGCCGGGCTGCTGGCGGGATCTAAAAAGTAGGGCGCCAAGATAGGATAGGGCAGCGCAATACCAACCGTGCCGATAAAAGAAACCAGCATGACCGCGGCCAGTGCGCGTTGGGCGTGAGGGTAGCGGATTGTTGCCGTGGCCATAGGGGTAAGCTTATTGTTGTGGAGCGCCGAAAAAATGGGTTGCGTATAAATTAGTAGCTGGCATTGCCAACTAGCCGCGTTAGTGTGCGGTAATAAAAAGCCATTGACCAATAGTTATGGGCAATGGCTTTAGGACAAAAAACGAATAGAGGACAAGGCCAAGGGGGTTTAGGGTTGTTTGTAAATCACGCCGCCTTTCATCACGAAATCAATATTTTGCAACAGCGAAATATCGGCCAAGGGATCGCCTTTTACCGCGATAATATCGGCCCATTTACCCTTGGCAATGGAGCCCGCTTGATCGCTGATGTGTAATAATTCGGCGCTCGATTTTGTCGCTGACTGAATGGCCTTCATTGGCGGCATACCGGCTTCAACCATGTAGACAAACTCTTTGGCATTATCGCCGTGGGGGAAAACGCCGGCGTCGGTGCCGAAGGCGATTTTCACGCCGGCCTTATAAGCTTCGGCGAAGGTACCTTGTATTTTTGGTCCGATGGCGGCGGCCTTGGGCACTACGACGGCGGGGAAATAGCCATCAATAGCGGCCTTTGCTTCGACAAACTTGCCGGCGCTAATAGTAGGTACATACCAAGTACCGTATTTCTTAAACAGTTTGATGGTTTCCTTGTCCATATAGGTGCCGTGCTCGATGGAGTCAACGCCGGCGCGAATGGCCCGCTTCATGCCCTCGGCGCCGTGTGCGTGCACCGCGACTGTCATGCCGTAATCCTTGGCTGTTTTGACAATAGCGTCCACTTCATCTTCGAAAAACTGTGGGTTTTGGCCATTTTTCGCAACGCTGAGCACACCACCGGTGGCGGTGATTTTGATTAAATCAGAGCCTTCTTTATAGCGCTGACGCACGGCTTCGCGCGCCTGAGCTTCACCGTTGATCACACCGTCTTCGGGGCCTGGGTGACCCATGAGTGCTTGATTGGTGCCGTTAGTTGGGTCGGCGTGCCCGCCTGTGGTGGCAATAGATTTACCGGCCGTATAGATGCGCGGCCCGGTAATAATGCCTTGGGCGATGGCGTTGCGCAGGGCGATGGTAACTTGGTCTGTGTCACCTAGGTCTCGCACCGTGGTAAAGCCCGCCATCAGGGTTTTGTGGGCGTAACCCACTGAGCGGTAGGCGTAGTCTGCGGGATTCAAGCGAAAACCCTCGGCGTAGGCGGCTGGGTTCATTTGGTCGCTTAAGTGAGTGTGCATGTCCATCAAGCCCGGCAGCACTGTGTAGCCTTGCAGGTTGACCACCGTATCTTCGTCGGTCTCGGCGTTGGTGTAGCCAGCTGTCACACTCAGGACCTTGCCATCCTTAATGCGGATGGTTTGTTCTTTACTTACGTTGCCCTTGTCGGTATCGATCACGGTGCCGGCATGAATCAGGGTGTCGGCATGGGCCGAGAGCGCTTGGGTAAGCAGGGCAATAGCGGCAATTAAGCCGAGATGTTTGGTCATGTCTAGCTCCGTGGTGTTTTGTTATTGGATGACTGATCTTAGACGTTTGTTTGCCTGTGTGCCCCATAGGCGGGCCGTTGAAGCGATGGCGTGGGGCGGCGAAGCGAAAGTTTCTTCGCTCGCCGATAATAAATTGTGCGCACAAAAACCTGTTTTATGGCCGGATGGTCATTATAATAGCGGCCTGAATTTAGGCGCTGGCGGTGTCCATCGCGAGTGTGCAAACAGCCGTAGAGCTCAATAGGAAAGATGCCATGATCATTAAACCCAAGGTGCGTGGATTTATTTGTACCAACGCTCACCCACAGGGCTGTGCTGCCCATGTTCAAGAGCAGATTGATTTTATTAAGTCAAAGGGCCCAATAGCTGGCAGCCCGAAGAATGTGTTGGTGATTGGTTGTTCAACGGGCTATGGCTTGGCCTCGCGTATCACTGCAGCCTTCGGTGGCGGCGCGAATACCGTCGGTGTGGCGTTTGAGAAACCGCCAACCGATCGCAAAACTGGCTCGGCTGGATATTACAATACTGCCGCTTTCCACGCGGCGGCAGAGCAGGCGGGCCTGGTGGCAGCCAGCATCAATGGCGATGCCTTTAGCGATGAAATCAAGGCACAAACCTTAGCTCTAGTGAAAGAAAAGCTGGGTAAAATCGACTTAGTGGTTTACTCCCTGGCCTCGCCTCGCCGCACCGATCCAAAAACCGGTGTGATGCACTCATCGGTATTGAAGCCCATCGGCGAAGGTTACACCGCGAAAAACCTAAACACTGACACGCTTAAAATTGCCGACATCACCGTTGAGCCGGCGTCTGAAGACGAGATTGCCAACACCGTGAAGGTGATGGGTGGCGAAGACTGGGAATTGTGGATTGATGCCTTAAAGCAAGCCGATTTACTGGCCGACGGGTGCCGCACCGTGGCTTACACCTACTTAGGTGACAAGTTAACTTGGCCCATCTACGGCCACGCCACCATCGGCAAGGCGAAAGAAGATCTCGATCGCGCCGCAGCGGCCATCAATGGTCAGTTGACATCGGTTAAGGGTGCCGCCAACGTATCGGTACTGAAAGCCTTGGTCACGCAATCTTCCTCCGCCATTCCAATCATGCCTTTGTACATCTCCTTGGTTTACAAAGTGATGAAAGAGGAGGGCACACACGAAGGTTGTATCGAGCAGTTGTATCGTTTGTTTACTGAAGGTTTGTACACCAGTAAGCCGCGTTTAGATGATCACAATCGCCTGCGTATGGACAACCTAGAGTTGCGCCCCGAAACACAGGCTAAGATTGAAGCGCTTTGGCCCAAGGTCACGGAAGAGAATCTGTTTGAAATTACTGACTACAAAGGTTACAACGATGACTTCTTGCGCTTGTTTGGCTTTGGTCTAGCGGGCGTCGATTACGAAGCTGAAACCGACCCCTTAGTAGCGGCTCCTTTTCAGGAGTAAATACTGACACTGTAAGGCGGCTAATGGCCGCCTTTTTTAATTATTCTTTCGATGGTTATATTGGTCAGTAGTCTCGCAGTTGCAGAAGCGCCATCGCGCGATTCTGTGCCGGCGGCCTATGTAGCGGTGTGCGAAAAAATACAATCCTGCGCGCGCATCGAGTTTTCCCTCAGTCAAATTCCGACTGAACACAGTGCGGTTTTAAATGCAGCTTTGAACAGTTTATGCGCCGGTGTGTACCAGTCGATTGAAACCTTGGAAAGTTATCCAGACTTAGAGGCTCCAGCGTTGATATGTGCCGAGAGCTTGTTGCAATTGAGCTGTGATCATCTCGCCGCTGATCGACAAACGGCAGCCTGTGCGACCTTAATAGACCAGGCTGGGCAATTGGGTTTGACGCTGCATTAGTATTCGTTTTTTGTACATTGCAATATAGGCATCAGCAAGGTTTAACCAGCTACTAATAGTCAGCTATTAGCCAAGCTCCAACTATCAGTCAAGTTTCAACTGCATAGCAAATTTCAATTACCTGCCCTCGCCCTAAGGATGTTTAGATGGCAAATCTACCGCAGCAACTTATTGAACACCCGTTAACGCACCACCTTATCGTTGATATCGGGCCGGGTATTCGTCGGTTGGTTGCCACCAATCAGGGGCCAATGACGGGGCCTGGCACCAATACTTACATTATCGGTACCGAGCAGTTGGCCGTGATAGACCCAGGCCCGCTCGACGCCGCGCATGTGCAAACCTTGATGGGCGCGGGAAATATTTGTTGGGTCGTCGTAACTCACACTCACCCAGATCACTCGCCCAATGCCAAGGCCTTGGCCGATGTTACCGGCGCTCAGTTGCTCGGTATGCCGGGCCCTGATGATGGCCATCAAGATGAAAGTTTTGCACCAGATGTCGTACTGGTCGATGGCTATCAATTGACCACAGCGGAATTTACCTTGCAGGCGGTGCATACACCGGGGCACGTGGCCAACCATTTTTGTTTTTGGCACGAGCGCAGCGGGTTTATGTTTACCGGTGATCACGTTATGCAGGGCGCTACGGTGGTTATTGTTCCACCCAGCGGAGACATGAAAGATTATATTGCCAGTGTTGAAAAGTTAGCTCAATTTCCCATCGTCGCTTTGGCGCCGGGCCATGGCCACTTGATGGCCAAGGCCCAGGAATATTTAGCCGCATTAGTAGCGCACCGATTGGCGCGGGAGGCGAAAATAATGTCGGCTATGGAAAATATACCGCAACCTCTGACGCTAGCTGAGTTAACGCCCTTAGCCTACGACGATGTGGATGGGAGTTTGCATGCGATCGCCGCGTATTCATTGTGGGCGCATCTGATTAAGTTGGAAAAAGAAGGTCGCGCGGTACAGCATAAGGAAAAACATTGGTTGTTTGATCAAGCGCATTGGCAGCTGGCTGAGAGTGTGGTCAAATTTGATACGAAAGCTTAACCTATTGTGGAGTAATTCAGCGTGGCCATTAGCTATAAAAACTTAGGTAGCTCAGATTTAAAGGTAAGTAACATTTGTTTAGGTACCATGACCTTTGGCGAACAAAATAACCAAGATCAGGCCTTCGAACAAATGGATTACGCGGTTGCACAAGGTATTAATTTTTTCGATACTGCGGAGCTCTACCCGGTGCCGCCGAAGCCGAATACCCAGGGTGCAACCGAAGCCATTGTGGGCAATTGGTTGGCGCAAACTGGCCGGCGCGACAAGATTATTTTAGCCACCAAAGTTACCGGGCGCGGCGATGCCAACTCCGGGGTGAGCCACATTCGCCAAGGGCCTAGACTTAATGGCGACCATATTCGACGCGCTATCGAAACGTCTCTAGAGCGTTTGAAAACCGATTACATCGATTTGTATCAAGTGCATTGGCCCGAGCGGCGCGCCAATTTTTTTGGCCAGTTCGGCTACAGTCACAGCGACGACGATGGCGTTGCCATTGAAGACACATTAGCGGTGCTCGAGGAGCTTGTTGAGTGGGGCATGGTGCGCCACATCGGTATTTCCAACGAAACCCCTTGGGGCACGATGGAATATTTACGCCTAGCGCGCGAGCACAATATGCCCCGTATTGTGTCTATTCAAAACCCTTACAATTTATTGAATCGCAGTTTCGAAGTAGGGCTGGCCGAAGTGGCGATACGCGAAAAGGTTGATTTATTGGCCTATTCACCACTCGCATTTGGTGTGTTGAGCGGCAAGTATTTACGCGGTGCTAGTCCAGCGGCGGCGCGCCTTACGCTGTTCAACCGGTTTACCCGCTATAAGAATGATGAAGTTGAGGCCGCCACACAGGCCTACGCCGATCTCGCTAAAGCCAACAATTTGTCACTAGTGCAAATGGCCTTAGCCTATATCAACCAACAACAATTTGTTGGCAGTAACATTATTGGTGCTACCACCTTAGCGCAATTAAAGGAAAATATTGATAGCACCAATGTGACTTTGTCCGACGCTGTTAATCAGGCCATCGCCGATATTCATAAGCGCTATACTATTCCTGCGCCCTAGCAGGCGGCACTTATAAAACTAACAGCGAAAGGTGAAGTGGATGATATATCAGTGTTTTTCCGTGAAGCTGCTGGCGATAATTAGCCTTGTGGCACTGCTTGTTTCTGTTAACAGCGTGGCCGATGAGCCTAAAGCCAGTACCAGTAAAGGCGGTTTGTATTTGGGGGTGAAGGCGATTTTTAATGAACTTAAACCCGAGGGTACCGACAATGCCGGCGGTGTTGGGATTATGATTGCCGATCATTATCACAATGGATTTGGCATGGAAGCGGAAGTGAGCCGCAGTAAAGCCGATGTTAACTTACTGGATCTCGCCGAAGACTACACCCTCGATGCTGCAGGTTTGTACGGCGTCTATCGCTCGCCCGGTGCATTTTATGTAAAAGTGCGCGGTGGTGTTGTGTGGAAACGCCTTGCTATTGGCGATGAGAGTTCCACGAGAACCACCTTCGGTGGCGGCGCCGGCATCGGTTATGATTTTGGTCGCGTGCTGCTCGAAGGTGAGTATGCCTATGTGGATAAAGATGTGGCGCAGTGGGGGCTGTCTGTTATCGGCAAGTTTTAACGTGGCTACTTTTTAGGTTTCCGTAACGTCTCTCGTGGCAATAGGATGTGCCGATGTGGAACAAAGTTCATCTGTACTTTGGCTGTGTACTGCTCGCGTTATTTTTGCTGACTGGCTTGTACATGCAAAACCAATTCCCAGCGCTGTATCAGGGCGATCAGGTGATGCGATTTATGTATCGCGCTAGCCATATTTACCTGCTGTTTGCCGCCCTTGTGCATTTAGCTTGGTCGCACGCTGCGCCATTGCCAAGTCAAAAAACTCTGTTATATGTTGCGCCTAATGTGGGTTTAATGGTGGCCAGTGTGCTATTGGTGCTGGCCTATTGGGTTGAGCCTGCGAATCGCATGGACGAAAGAACCTATACGCAGATTGCATTAATCTTGCTCATTCTCGCGTCTGTGTTTCGGGTGTTACTGCATTTAACCAAAGGTAAAAAGGGATTGTGATATGAAGTTATACGGCGATGCCCGCTCGGGAAACTGTTACAAAATACAATTAATACTGGCCCTGCTCGATCGCCCCTATACTTGGGTGCCGGTGGATATTATGAAGGGTGAAACCCAAACCGCGGATTTTTTAGCGAAGAACCCGACTGGCAAAATACCCCTGTTAGAACTCGACGACGGGCGCTATCTGTCTGAGTCTAATGCCATTATCAATTACTTGGCGGCGGGTAGCGCCTATTTACCCAGCGACACTTTTGCTTTGGCTAAACTTCAGCAGTGGCAGTTTTTCGAGCAGTACAGCCATGAGCCCTATATTGCCGTCGCGCGCTTCATCAATAAGTATTTAGGTTTGCCGGAAGATCGAAAAGCCGATTACGTGGCTAAGCAGGCCGGTGGCCATAAAGCCTTGGCGATAATGGAAACGCAGCTACAAAAAACAGCTTTTTTGGCGGCGGATCACTGTACAACGGCGGATATCGCCTTGTTTGGTTACACACCTGTTGCACACGAAGGCGGTTTCGATTTAGATAAATACCCTGCCATTCAGCAATGGATTATGCGGGTGCAGGCGCTGCCAGGTTTTATACCTATGGCGTCGAGCTAGCCTTCACTTTTGTGCCCATAACGATATTGGCTTTGGCGCTATCGTAGCCTAGCTGAATAATTTCTTTGGCCCGTTCAAACTCCAACGTCGCGCAGGCATCGCGTGGGATATTGATGCAAATGTCCGGTGGGTAGGCCGCTAATTTTTGTCGGGCGATGGTGCTTTGCATGGCATCGAAAGCCTGGTTGGCAATGTCGTACATGCCCCATGCGCTGGTGTGTGATGGGCGGGCGTTGGATTGATTAGTGTTTGGCTGGCTGGGAACTGGGGTGAACTTTTTCAGAAAATGCTGAATTTTTGGGTGCAGTATGGCCGTCAGGGAGTTATTTATTTTGCTTGGGGCAGTGTCTTGCCTAGGCATCTTTCCCTCTGGTGTGCCTCCCAGGTTAACCGCAATAGTTAGGTCGGTGCCGTCGCCAAAGGTGGGCGCGATGGGCACGGGGTTGAGGACCCCGCCGTCAATTAGGGCAACGCCATTCATCACGTGGGGGGTAAAAAATAGCGGCAGTGAAATGGATGCTCTTATGGCATCGAAAATTTTCCCCTTCTGAATCCAAATTTCTTTCTCGCCTTGTATATCGGCGGCGACGGCGGTGAATTTAATCGATAAGTCTTCTATTCGGTGGTCGCCAACCAAATTAATCAGCTCGGCAATAATTTTATCGCCCTTAATGAGGCCGCTTTTTTGCCAGGAAAAATCCAGTAGTGCGACTATGTCGACTTTACTGAGCGTGCAAACCCACTCTTCAAAGTCGGGCAATTTGCCGCAAGCATAGACACCACCAATCAACGCGCCCATGGAGCAGCCGCTGATGGCGTGAATGTGAAGGTCATTTTCCTTAAGCCAGCGAATAACGCCAATATGCGCTAGGCCGCGGGCGCCGCCGCTGCCTAGCACCAAGGAAATCGAATTTCCTGGCTCAATGACCAAGGCTTCGTTCCTTCACATCCTCATCGAGTTCACTATCGAGTTGTTTAGCCACATAGCCCGGCGTACCAGCGAATTTAGCAAACACTGAATAGGCCACAGGAATGATAAACAGCGTGAAGATGGTGGCGGCTAACACTCCATAAAACAGCGTGATACCAATCATAATGCGGGTTTCTGCGCCGGCGCCGAAAGAGAAAATTAGCGGTAGTGCGCCGGCCATGGTGGTAATACTGGTCATCACTATGGGTCTTAAGCGCACGGCCGAGGCCTCCATAATGGCGGCTTGAATATCTTTGCCAGTCTCGCGTAATTGATTGGCAAATTCGACAATCAAGATGCCATTCTTCGCTGCTAAACCAATCAACATAAGCAGTGCAATTTGACTGTAAATGTTGAGCGAGTTATCCGTTGACCACAAACCAAAGAGCCCGCCGGCAATAGCCAGCGGCACCGTCAGCATGATGATCATGGGATGAATGAAACTTTCAAACTGCGCCGCCAACACAAGGAACACCACAACCAAGCCAAGTACAAACACAAAGATGATCGATTGACCGGCAAACTTATAGTCGAGCGAATCGCCTTTGTAATCAATTTGCGCATACTCGGGCAGGTTATCGGCCACCAGCTTGTCTAAAAAGTCTAAACCTTCGCCGAGGGCTAGGCCGTCTAAGTTCGCCTCCATGGTAATAGAGCGGATTCGATTGTAGCGATTTAACGTGCCGGAGTCGGCGAAGGCTTCGAGCGTTACCAAGTTTGATAACGGAATCAATTCGCCGCTGCGGGCTGAGCGCACATAGATGTTTTGCGTGTCGGTAATAGAGCGCTTGTCATCCCGCTCACCCTCAATAATGACGTCGTACTCTTCGCCGTTATCGAGATAGGTTGTGACGCGGCGCGAGCCCAGTAAACTCTCTAAACTGGTGCCGATGGCGTTAACAGTAACGCCTAACTCGGCGGCGCGGTTGTAGTCGATGACTACTTTAAACTGCGGTTTCGTTTCCTTGTAGTCCCAATCTATATCGGTGAAGCCAGGGTTGTTTTCATTAATTAGCGTCATGATTTGATCGCGCCAGCCGGCTAGTTCTTCATAGGTTGAGCCGCCCAAGACGAATTGCACTGGCTTGTTATTTCCGCCCCTGATGCCTTGGCGCATCACCGGGAAAGCGCGCACACCGGGCAGGTCACTCATGCGTTGGCGCATGTCGTCCATGATTTCCCAGGCCGAGCGGCGCTCGCTCCAATCGTTTAAGGTTACAATCACGAAACCGCCCGAGAAATCGGTGGCGTTGCCAAAGCTTCTCGGCGCGCGAATGAGCACCCGCAGCGCCTCGCCGTTTTCAATAAAGTACTGCAGGCGCGATTCAATTTCGTTCATGTAGTCGACGCTGTATTTATAACTTGCGCCTTCAGGACCATTGACCATGATAAAAAATGAGCCGCGATCTTCTTTCGGTACGTATTCGCTCGGAATGCTGTTTAGCATCCAGGCACCGGCACCAAACATGAACAGAATCAATAGCGCGGCAATACCGGTTCTGGGCAACAATTTCTGCAGCAGGGTTGAATATCTGGCTTTTATCTTGGCAAACAGCTCATCCATGAAGCGAACTAGCGCCGTTGGCTTGGTATTTTTCTTCAATAACTTAGTCGCCATCACCGGTGACAGGGTTAAGGCGACGAAGCTCGAAAAAATAACTGCGGCGGATAGGGTGAGCGCAAACTCGGTAAATAGTTGGCCTATGTCGCCCTCGAGAAAGGTGATAGGCACGAACACAGACACCAGCAACAGTGTGGTTGCCACCACGGCAAAACCTACTTGGCGGGTGCCCTTGAACGCAGCCACTAAAGGTGTTTCGTGTTTCTCTTCAATGCGGCGGTGGATATTCTCTAATACCACAATGGAGTCATCCACCACCAAGCCAATGGCCAACACGAAGGCCAATAGGGTGAGCAGGTTAATGGTAAAGCCCAGCGCGAATAAGATGATGGAGGTGGCGATGAGCGATACCGGAACGGTGACCGCGGGGATTAACATGGCGCGCACGCTACCCAAAAACAAATAGATAACCAGCACCACCAGGGCGATAGCAATCGCCAAGGTTTTGTACACCTCGTCGATAGATGCCTCAATAAACACCGAGGAGTCATAGCTGGGTTTGATTTCCATGCCCTCGGGCAGGGTTGGGTTTAAGCGCTCCATTTCGCGCTGGGCATTGCGTGCAACATCAATGGTGTTGGCCGTGCTTTGTTTGGAAATACCCAAGCCAACCATGGGCTGGCCGTTACCGCGAAACAGGGTTCGGTTTTCTACCGTGCCGCGCTCGACTCGGGCGACATCCGCAAGGCGTACGAGGTAGCCGTCTTTACCTTGGCGCAGCACCAGATTTTTAAAGTCGTCCTCGGTGCGAAAGGTGCGCTCGACGCGCACGGTAAATTGGCGCTCGATTGACTCAATGGAGCCAGCGGGCAGTTCAACGTTTTCAGAGCGCAGGGCATTTTCCACGTCGCTCACGGTTAAACCCTGTGCTGCAAGCGCCTGGCGATTAATCCAGACGCGCATGGCAAAACTCTGCGCGCCGCCGACTCTAACTCGGGCAACGCCGGGCAACACACTGAAGCGGTCGACCAAGTAGCGCTCGGCGTAATCGGTAAGCTCAGGTAGGGTTAGGTTGGTGCTGACTAAGTTGAGCCAGACGATGGCCTGATCATCGGCGTCGACCTTTTGAATGTCTGGCGCGTCCGCTTCGCGTGGCAGCGAATCCCGCACGCGCGATACGCGGTCGCGAATGTCGTTGGCGGCGGCGTCAATGTCGCGCGACACATCAAATTCCACGGTGACATTGGAGCGCCCGTCTTCGCTTGAGGACTGAATGTATTTAATGCCTTCAACCCCAGAGATACGATCTTCAATCACTTTCGTAATGCGAGTTTCAACGACACTGGCGCTGGCGCCGGCGTAATTTGTTTCGATGGACACAACGGGTGGATCGATATCGGGATATTCGCGCAGTGGCAAACGGTCGAAGGCCACTAGGCCAAAGGCCACTAACAGCAATGAGAATACGGTGGCGAGTACCGGGCGGCGAATGGAGAGGTCTGACAGTACCATTATTTTTGCCCTGCTGTTTTGTTCAAGAGGCTGGGTAGTCTTTCGCCTAAGGCCTGCTCAGCGAGCACCTCCACTTCAGAGCCATGCCGAACCTTGACCGTGCCGTGGGTGACAACTCTGTCGCCGGCGGCTAAACCGGTTAAAATTTCCACGGCGCCGGGGATGCGACTACCGACGGTTACCAAGGTTTTACTGACGGTGCTGGGGGAGCCAGGCGCAATTTTCATCACATAGTGTTGGCGGCCCTCTGGAATGAGAGCGTCTTCGGCAATCACCAAAGTTTGGCGTGAATCCTTAAACAACCTAACACTCATCAATAACCCAGGGCGCAGCCGGTGGTCGGGGTTTTCAATGATGGCGCGCACGCGAATGGAGCGGGTAATCGGGTCGACGCGGGAGTCTATGCTGGCGATTGTGCCTTCAACCACGAGGTTGTTCAGGGCTTTGGCGGTGGCTTGTATGCGCAAGCCTTCATTTAGCGCCGGTAGATAGGTCGAGGGCACGGAGAAGTCGAGTTTCATTAACTCGTCGTCATCCAGTGAGGTGATGATATCGCCGGGTGTGAGCAGTGCGCCTACGCTGACGTTGCGAATGCCAACCTTGCCGTTGAAGGGCGCAATGATGAACAAGTCTTGCATCTTTGCGTCCAGGCCATCGAGTCGGGCTTGGGCGGCGAGAAACTCGCGCCGCTTTTCATCTAACTGCGATTGTGGCGCCAAGCCATCTTTAGCGAGGGTTTTAACACGCTCATATTGACGCGACGCCTCATCCACCACTAAAAACTGCTCTTGGCGCTGGGCGATTTCTTCGGCGGCGTTAAAGGATACGAGTTTCTGCCCGGCCTTAACGCGCTCGCCGTCGTTAAAGTGCAGAGCCGTAATGCGCTCTGTCACATTGGCCGAGAGGTCGATAGACTCGTTGGCCCTGAGCGTACCGAGTGCTTCTAGGGTATCGGCAAACTCGGTTAGCGCTACGGTTTGGGCGTAAACACCCGTCGCGGCGGCTTGGCTGAGATGGGGCAGAATACTACAGAAGATAAGAATGGCGAGGCGCATAAATGAATCCGTCATGAGTCAAATGAAAATCAATAAGGCGTTAAAATAATGTAGCTGGTTTCCCCGATACGGGTAAAAACCTGTAGCCTATCTGTTGTCTGCGACAAAACGACAGCTTTTTGCTACTAAAGTCGTTATTTTTGCGACCAACTCCCTATCCCGTCGATTAAAGGACTATTTCATGTCGCCATTTGCCAATACGCCGCCGCCCCCTTACTACGCCGTCATATTTAGCTCTACCCGCACGCCTGTGGAGCAGGGCTATGGTGAAACCGCCGACGCGATGGTTGAGCTGGCGCATCAGCAACCGGGCTTTTTGGGGGTTGAGTCAGTCAGAGACTCGGACTTGGGTATCACAGTGTCTTATTGGGCAGATTTGGACGCCATCAGGGCCTGGAAGCAGCAAGCCGATCACCAGATGGCCCAGCAACTGGGTAAAGAGCGGTGGTACGGTAACTATGTAACACGTATTGCCAAGGTGGAACGAGACTATTCATTTTAAGGGCAGTCATTTTAAGGGCAGTCATTTTAGGAGCAGTCTTTTTAGGAGCTATTGTTTTAGGCTCGGTCGTTTTAGAGGCGATCGATTAGCAACGGCAGGGGTCGAGGGCAAAAAGGAAGGGCGGCGAAGTTAATGCAGATTTATTGGAACTTTTCCTCCTCTGGGTGCTCAAACAGACATGAAGTGCTTACTGGCATTCATATCTCCCCGATGATGTTTTTAAGCCGCTCCTTTGAGCGGCTTTTTTTTACCCTCGGGCTAGGGCACTTGCCGCCAGCGCAATCCATCGCGCGTGATTTCGTACAGGGAAAATCCGGCAATCACCAGCAGCATCCATTTTACCGAGTAAGACAGATGGTCGAGCAACGCTTGGACTTCCACCTTGTCACTGATAAAAATTGGCAGCTGATCGCTGGGCAGCGTAATCAAGAGTGCGACGGCCGCTAAGGTCGCAACATTGAGTGCTATATTGCAGGCTAGGCTCGACCGCTGCCAATAGGGTAGGAAACAGAGGTAGAGGCGGTGTAGCGCAAAGGCGATGGCGAGCAAGCCGATGGCTGGTATCAGCCAAGCGTAGAGGTCGGCGGCGAGCGTGTTGCCTAGCGCCAGGCGCCAAGTGTTAAAAGGAGCGATCCAACCGAACATCCAGGCGGCAAATAAGGTGTAAGTCACCACGCCGAAGGCCGATTCACTGGCCGATACTTTATTCCAAGCGGGTTGCAGCAAGGGTAAGTCTTCCGGTTGCCAGCGCTCTAGCAGGCTCAGTTTGTTAATTTGGGCTTCGGCAAAATAAAACACCAAGGTAATAATGCTAAAGCCCCACACCAAGTGCTCAACGATGTTGTTGGCTATGCTGAACGCCATGGCAATTGGGTGAATGTCACCGCTGTAAAGGCTAGCGACAAGTTCAATAGCACTGAATAAGCCCACCAGTATCCAGACTAGCCAGCGCAGTGTTTGCTTGTAAATTTCCAGAAGTGGCTGGCTAATTAAGGCCTGGCGAGTGTGAAACTCGCTGGCATAGCGAGCTGGATGCCCCAGTTCGGCGATGAGCGCTTTGGCGTCGCTCTCCGTGTCTTCGCTGCCATTTTCTCGAGCGCGCTCCTCCAAACGATCCAGTAAGTTCGCCTCCAGTTCATCGCAAATGTCTTGCCGCTGTTGCTGAGGCAGGTAGGGCGCTAGCGCCTGTAGGTAACGTGTAGTCCAGTTCATCATACTTGCTCCTGAGTGTTGTCGGCCTGGGTTTGCTGCAGGTCTTCTATTCGGTTGAGTGCATTGGCAAGTTGTTGCCATTCTTGTTGCAGGCGCGGTAGCAGCGCCTGCCCCATGGCTGAAAGCCGATAGAATCGACGCTTGCGCGCGCTCTCCTCGCGCCACTCACTGGTGAGCACACCGTCTTTTTCGAGCCGCCTCACGAGTGGGTAGAGGGTGCCTTCGTCCACATCCAGGCCGCGATCGGCTAGATACTTACGCAGTGAATAGGCGTAGTGTTCGCGTCTTAGTGCCTGCAGCACGGCGAGGGTTAGTGAGCCCCGCCTTAGCTCGTGAGTCATTTTTTGCAGCAATGAGTCTGAATCCATGGGCCTTGATACCGGGTTTAGTGTATATGCTGTGCGTTACACAGTATTGGTATGCTAGGCGCCACACAGTATGTCTGTCAAGCGGGGTTAACCATGGGTGGATAACGCAGCATTGAGTAGGGGCTGGAGCTGTTCTAGAGGGGGTTAGTCGATAATTTTATGAAATTTGTAAATTCAGGGAACTAATGAGGCTGCCTATCGTCAAAGACCCATATGAATGCTCAAGTGTGTTTTTCATATGTCTCCTCATTGATGTTTTCTTAAGCTGCGAATTCGCGGCTTTTTTTTTGCCCCTAGATAAAGTATTTGGCTCGAGCGGCGAAAAAGCAGATTGGCTATGTCGGAGCGATTTCACTCAATAAATGCAGGCATCTTGTCGAAGGATCGGCTGGCGATTAAGGTGTTGAAGCGATGAAATTAGTAGTAGATCTTGGCCTGATAGCCGCCAACAAGGTGTGTGCTTGCATTGCCCTCCACCCGGGTTTCTGGGTTGCCGTAGTAAAAGAGCTGACTGTCATCTTCGGATGTTGCGGTTAGTTGTTGGTTAACCTTTAACGTGAGCTGACTGGTACCCGACAGTAAAATAAAGGCGCGCTCAGTTGCAAAGCCATGTCCTTGACACTTGCCGGAACCCTTCATTTGCAAGTGAAGCTCATCCGTGCGCCCAGCTAAATGGCTATCGATTGAGCCATTAATTGATGCGCGTAGTTCATCGGTCAATAGGTTATGAGTTTTTACGCTGCCTGTGCCATTGAAGGATAGGTCTAACGTCTCAGCGTTGACATTGTTCACACGGGTATCAAATTTTCCATTTAGCGCGATGGCTAATTGGCCGAGCTGTAAATCTTCCAGCAATAGTTGGCCTAGGCCATTTGCGTTTACTGTTAAACTTGTTGTACTGAGCTGTTTGACCTGTGTTGTTAAGTGGCCATTCAGAGTAATTTTCTCCGGTGCTGAGAGAGTCAATTGGTAAGTGACGGGTTGTACATCGAGACGTTTATCCATAAGACGCCACCACAACTGCTGCGCTTGAAACCAGAATGAATTTACTCGAGTGTCAGTGATAATTAACTGTTCCTGATCTAGGGTTAATTCAATAAACGGGCTGACATCTTGTTCAGCGATCAAGGTTAGCTGATTCTGTTTTCCGTTCTGTATCACTACCTTGCCAAAGGCATTTATGACTATATCTTGGGCGGGTGACAGTTGGTAGTTTTGTTGATACCGACCGTCACCATAAACCCAAGCGCTAAATAGAGCTGACATGAACAGGCATGCAGCAAAGATCTTCATGTCAGATAAGCCCTTAAACTTCGTAGCGATTGTTGCGTAACCAAACGGTAGCGTAGAGTAAGCCCGCGCCGATGATTAAGCCGGTCCAAAGACCTGGGTTCGTTAAAAAAGCGCCAATATGGTTTAGTCCTGCTTTTTCAAACAGCAAAAACCCCGCCTCGCCGTTTTCTTGTATGGCTACACCAGGAATACGGCGCGAAATGGCTTCAACAATCCAGGTGCTGCTGAACACAACTTGCTCGGCAATGATTAGGGCCGCCGGCGGTAATAACGCAAGCATAAAGGGTGAACGGCGAGCTGCGGCAGATGCAAATATTAACCATGCAAACAGTGGCAGGCACCACAAGGCGACGCCAATGGCGGTAATCCAATGTTGAATGGCAAAACTAAACAGATTGATACCTGCTAATAATTCCCAAGGCGTCGTGCTGGAGGAATAACTGGCCACATAAATCATACTTAACATAGTAAATGCTAGCCCCACTAAGAGACCGGCCAAAACGGCGATAGTTGGCAGAATAAATATGCCGGTTGAAAATTTTGTTAGCGTGTTTTGCATTTCTGAAATGGGCATAGACTTCCAAAACAGAACGCTGTTGTCCTTTCTGTCTGTGTACAGACATGACAGCAAGTAAAAAATGCCGACAATCATCATCAGCCCGCTAAAGATGACAAAAAAGACCCGTATAACATCGTTGATGGATTCGATGTTGTCGTCGCTAAAGCCGAGCGCTTGATCGCCTTTGATCACAATAACTTGCGATGGAAACTGACGAATATCCTCCGCTTCTGGCGGTGTCGACGGTGCGGCTGGTGCTACCGGAGCCGCTGGCGCCTTGGGCGGTGCTATGATTGCATTCGTTAGTTCGCGCTCGAGTTGTGCAATTTCTTGATCAATCTTGGCTATTTCACGGTTCACTTGGCGTTGAACGTCAGCTTTTATCTTGCTGTGGTCGATGCCAGTGGTAGCGTTACTTAGGTCGATATTAATGCCGATACGGGCAAGCGCTTGTTGGGCCTGAGCAAGGTCTTGGCGCGCAGCTTCAAGATCTTGTTCAATTTCTTCTGGATCAAAATCGGCGCCGTGTTGTTGTAGGTCGTCTCGGGCCTGAATTAAACTTTCACGTGCAGCTTCGAGAGCTTCTCTATGCACTTCCTGCTCATTGAAATCGATATCAAGGTGCATTTTGCCGTTGACAAACTCTTTGCTCGTGGTAAAGCGGAAGTCATCGTCTTCGAACACGTACTCGATAACATTGGTGGCGTATAGGGTTAGTGCGGCCGTCATTAATAATGCGATTATCGCAGCGCCAAAAAAGGGTAGACGGATAAAAGAGCCGCGGTATTCCCAGAATTCGCGTTTGAATGGAAGTAAATAACGATTCATTTTGCTTGGCCCCAACTTAATTGTGGTTGAATTTTTGCTATGAATAGATCGGTAATACTTGGTGTGTGTAGGCTGCCAAGGCCTTCCAGTGCCGCGCGATCTTGATTTTCGTAGAGTACGCTGTAGCCACCCAGCCTTGGTGTTATATGAATGGGATTTAAGGCGGCGGCGGCTTCTCTATCTTTGTTACTGATCTGCACCTCGGTGAAGGTTTCGCCGATATCTTCCATGGCCATATTTAATGAGACTTCGCCGTCATTGATAAAAATTAAATCCGTTAGAATAGTTTCAATTTCTTCAACTTGGTGGGTGGTGATGAGAATGGTTTTCTCTTCGTCAAAATAGTCATTTAATAAGGCGGTATAAAACTGCTTGCGATAGATGATGTCCAGCCCTAGCGTCGGTTCGTCGAGCACGAGAAGTTTACTGTCGATCGCCATTATTAATGCAAGGTGTAATTGGGTAATCATGCCTTTCGATAGGCTGCTAACTTTGGCATCGCTCTTTATTTTCGTTTTGGTTAAAAAGGCTTCCGCCTTGGTTCGATTAAACCGTGGGTGTACGCCAGCGACATAATCAATCGCTTCGTTGACTTTAATCCAGCGTGGCAGAATAGCGGTGTCGGCGATGAAACTGACTTGTTCAAGGAGTTGTGTGCGCTGTTGTACTGGGTTCATGCCGAGCACGCTGAGTTCGCCTTCAACTTCCGCCAGCCCTAATATGCCTTTCAATGCGGTGGTTTTACCCGCGCCGTTCGGGCCTATTAGCCCAACGATGCGCCCGGGCGCAATGTCAAAGCTGACCTGATTCAAGGCTTTGTGTTTGCCGTAGCGTTTGGTTAAACCTTTTGCTTGGATAACAGCGTCCATTATTCAGCTCCTTCCAAGGCGGTGTTTATGTGTTCAACGAGCTCTTTCTTGCTGATACCGAGTTGAGCGATTCGTTGTAGAAGCTGGGGAAGTTCAATGCTTAAAAACTTCTCGCGCTCTGCTTTTGAAATATGTTCCCTGGCGCCTTCGATAACAAACATGCCCAATCCCCTTCTTTTTTCCACTAAACCTTCATCTACCAATTCCTGATAGGCTTTTGATACGGTGAGGTGATTAATTTGGTATTCGGAAGATACTGCTCGCACCGAAGGGATTGCATCGCCTTCGAGATAAGCGCCTTCCATTATTAAACCCACCATACGATCCCGTAATTGGCGATAGATGGGTTGATCATCATTCCACTGTTGCATAATGCGTACCTTATAACGTGGGAACTTATGAAATGACTAGGGCTTCATACCTTGTGATTTCACACTGCTTGCACCACTTGTATCGGCTTCTACTTTTGGTTGGCCGTAATATTTCACATCAGATGCGCCACTGGCGTCGACGACTAACTCATCGGTTACCCAGACCACTGCATCGGCAGAGCCGCTCAAATCTAATTCTGCACTGGCACTTTTTAATTTTGCGGCAGAGTAGTTACCCGAGCCGCCGATATCCACCGATTGGCGCTGTACACTACCCTGACCAATGGATGTGTCGCCAGAACCGGCCATATTCACCTCGAGTTCATTTGCGGTGAGTTGGTCGATGTCGATGTCACCGGACCCTGCTGTATCAAACTCTACTTTTTCGTTAACACGGATTTCTGTAACCCTTACATCTCCAGAACCTGCGGTGCTTAATTCTAAATTTTTGGCACTGATGATTTTGGCGTTGAAGTCACCGGAGCCGGCATTGCTCACTTCCATTTCTTGGGCGTTAATATTTAAGAAAGCGCTATCGCCGGAGCCGGCCCGTTCAAGCTTGAAATCATCCAGGTTTAAATCCGTTGCGAGTTCTAGATCAATAGAACCGGCTGTGGATATTTTATTGAGCGATTTCAGCGTCAGCTGGTAGTGAATTTTGCTGTCAATTTTAAAGAAACCCCAGTTGCTGCCATCTTTCAAGCGCAAACGAAGTGTGCTACCACGCGCATCGACTTCGATGCGCTCCATCATTTTTTCGCTGGCGACAATTTCTAAACTCTCGGTATCGCCTTGGCTAAGGGTAAGTAAACCGGGTCCTGCCACTTCCAAACGATCAATATTTGAAATTTCGACCGTCTTCTTAAGCAGATCATCAGCTTGTAGGTTGGCGGCTAGGCAGAGTAATGCTGCGCCTAGCACTAAACCTAATTTTTTAACGTGTTTGAATGTATTCATGTGACTCATCCTATTGCTGTTTTATGAGTTAAAAGCCGGCCATGTTCATGGCAACTTCTACCGCGCGCTTAGCTACCTTCTTGGCGCTGGCCATGGCCAGTTCAGTTATTTGAATTTCGATTTCTTGACCGTTGATCAGCTGGCGATAGGTCCAGGTATTACCTTCTTTCGACGCTTGTGCGGTTAGCGGTGAAACCTGTACCGCGATATCGGCATCTACTTGAGCCTCAATTTGCGCTAGCGCCCAGGTTGTATCTACGGCTGGGGCCGGGGCCTGAATGGCGGGCGCTTCGTCGGCGGCGATGGTGCTGGTGCTGGCGATCATTAAGCTTGCGATTAACAGGTTTTGAAAAGTGTTCATTGTCTTGTCCTATGTTCAGATTGATTGACATTGGATCTACAGACGACGTCCTTGCTGATCCGGTGTTATACGTAACTATATCACTAGTTTTCTATATCGCAATAGGTGATGTAAATATTTTTTACATTTTTTAACCGATTTTTAGATTTCTCTATAAAAAACAATTGGTTATAGGTTTATGCTTCGCTGGCCTTGCGGGCAAAAAGCGAGGCGAGGGTGTGCTGATGGGTGTTATACAGAGCCGGTACTGAGGCGGGAGTTGACGACTTCGGGGCGTCTAGCACCCCTATTGTAGGGATGCCAAGCTTAGCTTTTAACGCTTTTGAGCTTCTCCATAATTTTGGTGAACTGCTTGCGCACTATGGCGCGATTGGCTTCGAGCAGCTGGGTACGTTGATTGGCTTCATCGCTCATCGCTTTAAGCACTGATTGTTGGCCCGGCGTGGCTTTTTCGCCCACTAGCATGTGCGACTGATCGACGATGTTTTGAATGATGGACTGAGTCTCCTCGCGCTGGTATCGGTACTGTGCTTCGAGGTTAGCGCTAATGGTTTGTAGCATTTCATTAAAGTATTCGTAGTTGTCTAATTGTTTGCTCATGTTCTTTTGCGCAGAGACCTTGGCGGCGAGGTTTGAGCTGAAGCCAAAGATTGTGTGTAAATACTGTTGCTGTAGGTCGTCGATGGTTTGGCTGTTGCCTTTTTGTTTAAGAATGGCTCGTGCGTTTCTGAAGTGGATGGCTATGTGCTGCTTTTTAACTTGCACCTCGTCGCCCGGTTCAAATTCCATCCGCTCGATGAATTGTTTATCCTCTTTGGTGAGTTTGCCCATGGCGGCGATGTCGACATTATTGCCTTTTACCGTCAGGCGAATGAGGGATTCAAAACCGAGTTCCGATATGGCGTGTTGCAATACAGTAATTAAATCCTCGAGCGATCCCGATTCAATGGCGTTGGTCATGAACTGACTCAAAAACTCCGAGCTTAGGTTGTTATGTTTCTGCAATTTAACGCCGGATTCAATCTCGCGTTGGGTATTTTGGTCTTTAATGTTTTCTAATATTTCCTCATCGGGTTTATCTTTATAATGTTTTTGCAATTCTTCGCGTTGATCTTGTAGTTTTTTTAAGTCTGAATACAGGGTTTCCACTTCGCTCTCAAGTATTTTTATGCAGCCTTCTGACTCCATAAGGGCGCGTTTAAGTTTTTCTAACTCTGCTCGTTTATTACTATCGGCTGCTGAATCGCCAGTTAATTCTGCTTCAAGTGCTGCGATAGTAGTCTCCATCGAGAGAATAGACTTACGCTGATCGAATATGGTTTTTTGCAGGCCGTCGATATTCTTTCTGCTCTGTGTTCCTATGTTTTGTGTGTCGGCTATTAAATCCTCAAATATGTTGTCCTTGGAGTTGGCGTCGTCTTTCGACGCGCGGATAACGCTAAGTAGCGTTTGGCTTTGCTTGTCATTGGGGTTGCCGGCATTGATGGCATCATCTACGTAGGCGAGCCGTTTTTTTGCGTCGTTCAGGTCCTTTTGCAGTTTGGCGGATTCGTGTTCCATCTTATAGAGCATGCGCTCGTACTCCGCCACGCGAGCTTCTAGGTTAGTTGTGTTCTTCTCCTCTTTTAATATAGAGGTGAGCTTCTGGGTGTGTTGTCTTTGCTGTTCTATGTGTCTGAATAGGTTGTCGCTACTGCTGGCAGCTTTGCTGGCTGTTTGGTGGCTGAGATCCACGCCGCGGGAAAACTTTAGCATGTAGCCAGGCTGATTTTTTGTCGCGCTGGCGATTGCACGGGGTTGGCTTTTTAGCCAATCTTTGTCGCCCAGCTTTTCCAGCCGCTCTCTGAGTAATTTTTCCTTTTCGCGTAGCTCTAGATTTTCCATGCCGGTGCGCTTGGCCTCGGTTGAGAGCATGCCAACTAGCTTGGTAATTTCCTCGTTCAGTATTTGCCAATAGTCCTTGCTATTGATCGGTTGTTTGAGCGCTCTTCGCTCGGCGTTTAGATAGGCACAGCGCACGCTGGTAACCAGTGGTGTCAGGGCGAGTTCGGTGCCCAGCTCTGTTTCGGACAGTGAGCGCGTGCGTTTGAGTTGACCGACGAAATAGGCGATAACATTGAGATCAACGGCGGTTTCGGCGCCGGTATCCGAGGCTGCGGGGTTTAATCGCTTTGCAAGGCGCGTGAGGCGTTGCTTGAGGCGGTAAATCATATAGCCGCAAAAGCAACTCACAAACACGAGTTCGGCAATGATAATGATGTAGATGGTTTCAGACATCTAACCGTCCGCAGTCCGTGTGGGCTTGTTCGTCAGTGAGTTTGAGCGTGACAGCTCAACTTGATGAGCATGTTCCAAAGTCTAGTGCTTGCATCCGTCTTGCGCCAGTTTGGCGCTTAGTCTTCTACCCATTGCCAGCGCAGAGGTTGGCCGAAGTCGTCGTATATCATTTTTTTGCGCGGTTTTGTGGCGCGCTTGTGAGGTTTGCTCGGTGATTTGGCATGGCGCCTTGCTTCGATTGCGGTGACCACGTTTTGTACAGGGGTGCGAGTCTGTTGTTCTCTATCGAAGTTAATGGGCAGGGGCGGGGTGGTGGTTGGCTCGCGGCCGCTGATGCCTCTAGGAATGCTGTTAACGGCGCCACCCTCGCCGATAAAGGCGTTAATTTGCTCGTTAATCTCATCCCGTATCTGGGCTTTGGTTTTCAGTGGCTTCATGGTGCTTTCAATTAAAGGCATTCAACGGGTTAGGGTAGTACAGCTAGGGGGTCTGATACAACGCCGGCCGATAGGTTTAGCTTGAATCGAGGGGTGTAGCTCGGGTCAATGCTTTTTTGAAAATGACTTTCTTTGGTAAGGCTGGGTCTTTAGCAGTGGCAAGGGGGGGATGAGTATTGCTAAATTAGCCGCTGACCTGAAATGGAGAGGGTGTTCAGTGTGATAAAGCTAGCGGTAACGGATGCAGAAATCTTGTCGTGTTTTCCGGTATTGGTGCAGTTGCGGCCGAAACTCGTGCGGGGGCGATTTCTTAAGCAGGTGCGTCAGATGCAGACCGAGGGCTTTCAGATGGCCTTCCTGCAGGATGAAGGGCGCGTTGTTGCGGTGGCCGGCTTTCGGGTGTCGAGCAATCTTTTTATGGGTAAGAACTTATACGTGGACGACTTGATTACCGATGCCGAGCATCGGTCCAAGGGCTATGGCGAGGAGATGATTGCTTGGCTAGAGGCTTTTGCTCGGGTTCAGGGCTGCCTGGTGTTGCACCTCGACAGTGGGACCCAGCGTCAACAGGCCCATAAATTCTATTTTGCCCAAGGCTTTCCAATTACCAGCTTTCATTTTTCTAAGCCACTAGTTGATTGATTTTATAGCGTTTTTTCCATGTTTATCCGAGCAGACAGGGCTAGACCGCGGCTTGACCCCCGCGTTTCCGGCAGCTGGCGGGGCTTTCCCTCGCGCGGCGGGTATTTATTGTTGCCGCGCCTGTGGCCGGCTGGGATAATGCGCCCTTTTGTTAAAATCTAAGGTTGTGCCAAGGTGCAGGTGAAGACTAATTGGTTAGCGTTACCCCTGGTCGGCTTGGGCCTGATTGTATTTTTCCTGTGCGCGCATTTGATGCTGGCGCCCTTTATCGGCCTTGGCGTCGATGAGGCGCATTATGCGCTCTATGGTCAACGTCCTGACTGGAGTTACTTTGATCACCCGCCCATGGTGGGTTGGTTACATTGGCTGGGTTTGCAGTTTGGCCAATCCGAGTTCTTTGTGCGTTTGCCGGCGATGCTGTTGTGGCCGCTCATCTTGTTGCAAGTTTGGCTATTGAGCCGGGCTTGGTATGGCGATACCCGGGTTGCCAATATTGCCGTCGCTTTATTGGTGTTCTCTCCGCTCGTTGTAGTCTTAGGTTTTGGCTTGGTGCCCGATACGCCATTAATTTTGGTGTCGCTGCTCTTGGCTCAGCTGGTTGCCCGCATTGAGCGTGCCGATGGCAAGGAGCTAGGTCACTGGCTCGGATTAGGCGTGTTGTTAGGTTTGGCCGGGTTAAGCAAATACACGGCTGTTTTTTTAGCTCTCGCCTTGTTGGTCGTGTTGATTTGGCATCAGCGCTTGTATTGGTTGGCCCGGCCCGGTCCATGGCTGGCGGTAGTGCTGGCCGCCGCGGTTGTATTTCCGGTGTTTTACTGGAACTGGAGCAACGACTGGTTATCTTTCACCTATCAGTTTAACCATGGTGCTAAAGGCGATTGGTCTGCGCTCGACTCCCTGCGCTACGCGTTCATTTTATTGCTGAGTTTTGGCCCTCTGTTGGTATTGGCTGCTACTTTGAGTACTTGGCGCGCGAAGGCCGTAGGCGTTTTTACGGTGGCGCAAAAGGTCGTGTTGCTAACGGCAGCGCTGTTGCTCGTTATCGCTTTGTGGTCTGCCGGCAACGGTGAAGATCTACCCCACTGGACGGTGATGAGTTGGGTGCTCTTGAGCCCCTTTGCCGCTAGCTGGTTGCTGACCCGTTGGGCTGTATCGCGCTGGCCCATGAAGTGTTTACTCGGCGTTAGCGGGCTGATTTCAGCCTTGACGACTTTCTTGCTGTGGCTGTTATTAATTGCGCCACCCCTGTCAAGTGCACCGCAACTGGCCCAAGCGGTTCGCGATCTGCACGGTTGGCCCGAGGTTTCGGCACGAGCTTTGGCGCTTAAAGGTGCGATGCCTGAAGGTGCGCAGTTGTGGGTGACGAATTGGACGATCGCCAGTCGAATCGCCTGGTATACACAAGAGCCTGTGCAAGTGCTGAGTAGCAAGCCGAGCCAATTTTTACTTTGGTGGGGCGAGCCGAAAGCACCGGCACTGTTGGTTCGGGTTGAAAAGCGTGCACCCTCATCAGCGCTGGTGAATGCGCCGGCAGGCGTGAGCTGTAGTTTGTTGGATACGCTCGATTTTACTATGGATGGTGTAACGGTTAATTATTTTATGTTTTACCAATGCCAATAAAATCAAATAAGAAGGTTCGCTTTTGAATACTTACTCATTGAGTCCCGAGAATTTGTTCGGGTTGCTTGCACCACCTAGGCCTTTGCCCCGTCAGGTGAAATTGGAAAATGCACTGCTTGTGTGCGCCCTCATTTTTATAGCCTTGGGTTTTGCACTTTTCAGTGTCCAAGCGTGGAATCAAATTGTTTTTTTGCAACTGAACCACGGGTTTAGGGTGATTCCTGCAGATGGCCGGGCCTTTCTCACCGTGCTAGGCGACGGGTCGATTGCCGCGTGTTTGGCGCTTGCGGTTTTTATCCGCAACCCTCGGGCACTGGCTTACATTTTTTTAGCAGCGCTACTCGCCGGTATTTTTGTTCAGGCGCCAAAGTTTTTATTCGATGCAGCGCGGCCACCGGCGGTGTTGGATTTGCAGACTTTCTCTATTGTGGGCAAGGGGATTAAAGCGCATAGCTTTCCCTCCGGGCACAGTGCCTCGGCAGTGTTGGCGGCGACCGTGGTGGCGTTATTTTGCCAGCGCTTGTGGTTGTCGTTAATCGTACTTGGTGTAGGGTTTGCGGCGGCATTATCGCGTATTGCCGTTGGCGTACATTGGCCAGCCGATGTGTTAGTGGGCAGCGCCATTGGCCTTTTTATTGGTGTTTTTATTGTTCGTTTAATTGGTTATGAGCGTGTACAGATTCCTCGCTGGGGCCAGGCGTTGTTGATCATCGGCCTGGCAGCAGTCAGCATCAATGGTTTTTTACACGATACCAGTTACGAGCAATTTGTTGGCGTAACCGCGATTCGCTGGGTTTCCTCGGGTTTAGTGGCCGGTGTCGGTTTGTATTGGCTCTCCATACTTGCTTGGCCGCTGGCTGAATGGTTAACACAAAAACTATTTAAGGAATCGGCGGGTAAATCCTTAACCCGCGTGTTTAAATTTGGCATGGTTGGCGGCAGTGGCTTCGTGGTGGATATGAGTCTTTATGCGCTGTTCCATTCAGTATTTGGTTTGAACCTGTTGGTCGCACGCTCTATTGCTTACTGGCTAACCTCTAGCTGGAATTGGTATTTGAATCGCATTTTCACCTTCAAGGATGCTGACAATGGCCGCAAACGCGATCAGTGGGCGAAATATTTGATTATGTGTTTGATTAGTTTTGTGCCAAGCATGGGTACGTTTTACGGCTTGACCCACTATTTCGCATTTTTTATGGAGCATAGCCAGATCGCACTGATTGCCGGTGTGGTTGCAGGCGCGCTGTTTAATTACGTGGTGGCGGGCTTTTTAATATTTAAGGTGTACGGTCAAGAAAACGAAGAGAGTAGAGCATAATGAAAGTAGATACGATGCGAAAAATTGACCGCTGGGCCGGTGTCCCGCTGTGCTTTCTTCTGTCTCTTTGGTTTAAATTGTGGCAGTTGTTATTTAAGCCAAAAGCTGTGCCAGCAAAGAATGTGTTGTTTCTGGAGCTCTCTGAAATGGGCAGTGCAATTATTGCAGACCCCGCTTTGCGTTACGTGAAAGAGCAAGAAGGTGCGCAGGTTTTCTTTGCGATTTTCAAAAAAAACGTGGGTAGCTTACATCTCCTGAATACTATCGATGAAAAAAACTTATTCACCTTTTGCGAAGATAACTTGTTTACCTTGGTTGTGGATACTTTCAGATTCATGTTGTGGTGCCGGAAAAATAAGATTGATACCGTTGTGGATATGGAAATGTTTTCTAGGGTGTCTGCGCTCCTGTCTCGTATTTCCGGCGCGGTTAATTTAATTGGTTTTGTGGCTTATCACAGTGAAGGCTTGTACCGCGGTAATTTTTTAACCCGCCCAGTCGTGTATAACGCTCATCATCACATTGCAAAAAATTTCATGGCGCTGTCTCATACTGCTATGTCGCAAGAGGAGCAGCTGCCTTTCTGCAAATCATTAATTAAAGATGAGGATATTGTACTTGCTCAGGCGCCTCGGGATGAGTCGGCTATTGCGCGCGTACACGCTACCCTAACGGCACTCTATGGCGATTATCGCGTCGGTCAGCGCGTGGTGTTGATTAATCCCAATGCCAGCGACCTACTACCTCAGCGCCGCTGGCCAGCGGAGCATTTTAAAGTCGTAATTGATAACCTCTTAGCTCGCTATGACGACATTCTAGTGGTAATCACCGGTGCGCCAGCTGAATTTCCTGGTGCACAGGCTCTGTGTCAATCTGTCGCCAATTCACGCTGTGTAAACTCGGCGGGTAAATTTGCTTTTAAAGACTTGGTGCCGCTGTATTTTGTCGCCGATATGATGCTGACAAATGATTCTGGCCCTGGTCATTTTTCTGCAGTAACACCGCTGCGCAGTTTTGTTATCTTCGGCCCGGAAACCCCGGCGCTGTACAGCTCGTTGGGTAACTCCTCAGCCTTATATTTAGGTTTGGCGTGCTCGCCCTGTGTGAGCGCGGCGAATCACCGTAAAACCGATTGCGTGGATAACCGCTGTGTTAAAGATTTGCTACCAGAGCTAGCACTTGCGGATATTTACCCGCATTTAGATAAAATTGTTTCAGCCCAATAAATAGGGGAAATCTATGCGTCTTTTACATACCATGTTGCGGGTGGGTAACTTAAACAAGTCAATTGCCTTTTATACTGATGTTATGGGCATGACGCTGATCCGTCAGCACGATTATCCCGATGGTAAGTTTACCTTGGCTTTTCTGGGCTACGGCGACGAGAAATCAAATACCGTGCTGGAGCTAACCCATAATTGGGATACTGAAAGCTATGAGCTGGGTACTGGCTTTGGTCATTTAGCCATCGAGGTGCCCGATGTCTACGCCGCCTGCGAGCGCATCCGCGCTGCAGGTGGCAAAGTTGTGCGCGAGCCTGGGCCAATGAAACATGGCTCTACTATTTTGGCTTTTGTCGAAGATCCGGATGGCTATAAATTAGAATTACTTTCACCTAAGTAAATGCATCTGCCTGTTAAACGCCGAGCTTTTATGCTCGGCTTTTTTATCGCAAGGGTTTCTGCGATGAATGGTTGAAACTTTTGCCCACTGCTGTGTCTAAGTGTTGAGGCGGTTGCATCGCTCCGCCATTGGAGATGCCTATGACTTGTTATAGTGCGGCGAATTTTAGTCGTTGGTTTAATGATAGTGGTAGTCAGAGCCAAGGCGATGATTATCTAGAGCGTATTGTACTACCGACGGCAAAGTTGTCGGCGTTATTTGGCGGCGTTGATGCAGCGAGCATATCTGGTTTACTGCATCGTTGTTATTTGAAAGTCCTGCGCCCGGGTGAATGCGTCTACCGTAGTGGCGATTTGCCCGACGCGGTCTATTTATTAATTTCCGGCAGGGTGCGCCTTTCTGTTGCCACGGCTTTATCATCCACGGTTAAGGAAGATCTCGGTGCGGGGGCAACTTTTGGCGATACCGCGCTGCTCGGTATTCAGCCGCACAGTGACACGGCAACCTGCCTGGAAATGGCTGAGGTCCTCGCGTTATCGAGCCACACCTTTACTGAGCTCCAAACTCAGAACCCTGCACTCTTTACGATTTTACTTTTAAATATGTCGCGCGATATTAGCCGTCGGCTTATCCAGCACGACCATCTATACCGCGAGTTTACCGGCCATTTAGCGCCTTAGTCTGAGTGGCTTTTGCCCCGGTCTCTAGGTCTCAGCGTGGTCTAAGGTCTCCCTTTCTGGTAGAATCTGCGCCCTTTCAGCGGGTGCGGTTTGCTTTTTAGATCATTTTACTGGTTTAGTCATTTAGCTGGTTTCCGTTATTTCATTGAAGTGCGCGCTTATTAATCCTTTTATTAAACTTAGTGCCATTGATCTGCTGCTAGGCTACAACTTACGTTATTTGGGGTAATCCATGTTCAATCTTATTAATGGCGCTCAGTCGAACGTCAAGAACGACCTGTTGTCTGGCATGACAGTCGCGTTGGCGTTGGTGCCGGAGGCCGTGGCCTTTGCCTTCGTTGCCGGTGTCGAGCCCATGGTCGGACTCTATGCGGCGTTTATGATGGGGCTTTTGACCGCCGTGTTTGGTGGCCGGCCAGGTATGATCTCGGGCGCGACCGGTGCCACTGCCGTGGTGATGGTGTCGCTGGTGGCCGAGCATGGCGTTCAATATTTATTTGCCATGGTGGTGTTGGCAGGCTTGCTGCAAATATTAGCTGGGGTGCTGAAACTGGGTAAGTTTATTCGCATGGTGCCATACCCGGTTATGTTGGGCTTCGTTAATGGCTTGGCCATTGTGATTTTCCTCGCGCAAATGGGGCAATTCATGCTTAAAGGCGACGATGGCAACATGCATTGGCTGCAAGGTGAGATGCTTTACACCATGGGCATTTTGATTGCGCTGACCATGGCAATTATGCACTTCCTGCCGAAACTGACCCAAGCGGTGCCGGCGGGTTTGGTCGCCATTATTGCCGTAACGCTCGCGGTGCTGGGGTTGGATTTGGAAGCCCGCACGGTCATTGATTTTGTTCGCGACATGCTGCCCGCGGAAGAGGCTGCAACGGCGACCTTGAAAGGCGAATTGCCTAGCTTCGCCATTCCGTCTGTTCCCTTCACCTGGGATACCTTGGTGATCATTTTTCCCTACGCCATTATTATTGCCGCTATTGGCTTGATTGAGTCATTGCTGACCTTGTCACTGATTGATGAAATTACCGATACCCGAGGCAGTGGTAATCGCGAGTGCTTAGGCCAAGGCATTGCTAACACCGTTAATGGCTTTTTCGGTGGCATGGGCGGTTGTGCGATGATCGGTCAGAGTATGATTAACATTAATTCCGGCGGCCGTGGCCGACTCTCCGGTATTACCGCTGCCGTTGTATTGTTATTGTTTATTTTATTTGGTGCGCAATACATCGAAATGATTCCATTGGCCGCTTTGGTGGGCATTATGTTTATGGTCGTGCTCGGTACCTTTGAGTGGTCGTCACTGCGTATTATTCGGAAAATTCCGCGCTCAGACGCGTTAATTTTAATTTTAGTGTCCGCAATTACCGTGGTATTCGACTTGGCTATTGCCGTTGTGGCTGGCGTAATCGTTTCGGCACTGGTATTCGCTTGGCAGCATGCCAAACACATTCACGTACATACATATATTGATCAACAGGGCTACAAGGTCTATGAGTTGCGCGGGCCTATCTTTTTCGGTTCGGTGGCAAACTTCAAAGAGTTATTCAATCCGGCGGCAGACCCAGAGCATGTGGTGATTGAATTTCAGCGCTCTCGTGTTGCAGATCACTCAGCCATTGAGGCCATTGATTCGTTGGCGGAAAAATACCGCGCAGCCGGTAAAACCTTGCATTTAAGGCATCTCAGCAAAGATTGCATCTCGCTCTTGCATCAGGCTGGGAACCTCTGCGAGGTCAATGTATTGGAAGATCCTAACTATAAGGTTGCTACCAACGACGTGTAATGTTTTAAAAAAAGCCGGCTCGCTGGCTTTTTTATTGTCAGTTTTTAAGGGTGTTGAATGTGAAGCCAGATGTTTTAAGGCGCTTATTGAATTGGTACGGGCCTTATTTGGGCGCCGGGGTAAAAGTCACCTATATGGCGAAAGACTGGCGCGAGTGTCATGTCGAGTTGAAGCTGCGTTGGTATAACAAAAATTATATGGGCTCACATTTCGGTGGTAGCTTGTACTCCATGGTCGATCCGCAATATATGTTAATGCTGATCAAACTGCTGGGGCCGGATTATATTGTTTGGGATAAGGCGGCACACATTGAGTACGTGAAACCTGGCCGATCTCGAGTGCGTGCCAAGATGTTGGTAAGCGATGAGGCCCTCGCTGAAATACGCCGGCAAACAGACAGTGGTGATAAATATCTTCCCCAGTTTTCAATCGATGTGATCGATGAGCAGGGAGTGCTGGTTGCCAAGGTTTTGAAGACGTTATATGTTCGACGCAAGCCAGCTAAGTGAAGTGATTGCGATAGACCTTAGCGACCAACCTTGCCGATCAATTTTCCGTTGGAGTCAGCATGTCTATGAATGCTAAATGGTGTTTTTTCCTGTTGCTGTTTTCTTGTGCGAGCTGCGCCGTTGATGCCGAGCAAGATGTAGTCAGGCAAATTGCCACCTCCGTGGCTGCGGATAAAGCCTATGGCATTCAGTTGTTAGAGCGAGCGGTTAACATCAATAGCGGTACCGATAACCTCGCTGGCGTGAAAGCCGTGGCCGATGTGTTCGCGCCGGAATTTGAAGCACTCGGCTTTCAGGTTACATGGTTGGATGGCAGTGGTTTTAATCGAGCCGGGCACTTAGTTGCAGAATACGGCAAGGTTGGCCCGAAAATATTGCTAATCGGGCACTTGGATACGGTATTTGCGCAAGACAGCGAGTTTCAACGTTTTCAGGTGGTCGATGAACGCTATGTTCGCGGCCCTGGCATCACCGACATGAAAGGCGGTGATGTGGTGATGTTGCTGGCGCTTAAGGCCTTGAAAACCGCCGGCCTGCTCGATCAATTGCAGATACGGGTGCTATTAACGGGCGATGAGGAAAGCCGCGGCACGCCCATGGTGTTAGCGACCCAGGCGCTAGTTGAAGCTGGTGATTGGGCGGATATAGCCTTGGGTTTCGAAGATGGCGATAGCAACCCGGAAACGGCCGTGATTGCGCGTCGCAGCGCGGCAAACTGGCGTCTTTCCGTGCAGGGGCGACCCGCGCACTCGTCGCAAATCTTCCAGCCTGGCATGGGCGACGGCGCCATTTTTGAAATGGCGCGGGTGTTGAATGCCTTTCGGGAGGCTCTGTCTGGTCAGGCTTTACTGACCTTCAACCCCGGCGTTGTGGTTGCCGGCACCGATATTGATCTGGCGGACGATGGACGAGGTAAGGCATTCGGCAAAGCCAATGTCATCGCCGCCAGCGCTAAGGTCAGTGGCGATTTACGGGCCATTTCGGCCGAGCAGCAACAACAGGCTTGGGCCGCTATGGCCAAGATTGCTGCCGCTAGCTTGCCTCACACTAAAACCGTCTTTAGCTACGAAGACCGCTACCCGCCCATGGCGCCCACTGAGGGTAACAAGCAATTGTTGGCACTATATAGTCAGGCCAGCGAAGATCTTGGCTATGGGCCAGTGCGCGCTGTTGATCCGCGCAAGGCGGGTGCAGCTGATATTTCATTTGTAGCAGGGCGGGTTGATATGGCGCTGGATGGTTTGGGTTTAATGGGCGCTGGTGGCCATACTGATCAGGAAACGGCGGATATGAACACCTTGGTGAGTCAGGCCGCTAGGGCGGCGTTACTGATGGCTCGGCTAGCGGACGTTAAATAGAGAGGTTAGCGGGGTGGGTTTGTGCAAACGCACTAATTTGTCTTTATTTGTGCGTTTGTTTTCGTTATGCTAAGGGCTCATCTGATTAATGGGAGCTTGCCATGTCCGCTTTGCAGAAAAATCAGCCAGACCCCTCCGCGGTGCTGTGTAAAGCTTTGTTGAATACCCAGCAAGCGCTGGGTTTAACGAATGAAGAGTTGGGGCGGGTTATCGGGAAAGACCGAACCACCATTGGCCGGATTTTTGATAAGGGTGTGCTGGCGCCTACCACTAAGGAGGGTGAGCTGGCCTTATTGCTGGTGCGCGTGTATCGAGGGCTTTTTGCCCTTGTGGGCGGCAGCCATAGTCAAATGCTACATTGGCTCAATACCGTGAACCTACATTTAAATGATAAGCCGCGGGATATGCTGGTCAGTGTGCAAGGGCTGGTATCGGTGGTGTCGTATTTGGATGCTATGCGCGGGCGTGTTTAATGGATGTATGGAATTTGGTGCAAGGAGCACAGTCTGTTGGCCCGCTGACCGCGGAATTAATCAGGGTTGTTGAATCTCAAGAAAGTATTGCAACGCTGTCTCTAGTCGATGGGCTAGAGGAGCAGCAAGTGCTTGAGGCGTTACTTGAGAATTCCAAACCCGGCAAGCTGAACTCGAAGTTACATTATTTATTGGCCAGTCCCTTTCGCTATCCTCCGTTAAAGTGGGGTAGCCGATTCGGTGGTACACACGAGCCTTCATTATTCTATGGCTCGCTCAACATTGAAACGGCGTTTGCCGAATGTGCTTTTTATCGTTTTGTTTTTTTAAGCGGTCTTAGCGAACCCTTCGCCAAAGCTGTTGTTTCTCAGCACACAAGTTTTAACGTGCGCGCACACGGCAACCGCGGTATTAATTTAGCCATAGCACCCTTTTCGCAATACAGTGCCGCATTGCGCTCGGCCAATAGCTATAAGGTTGCGCAACAGTTAGGCGCTGCCATGCGCGCAGACGGTGTGCAGATATTTGTTTATTTATCGGCTCGTGATAATCGCCCGAGTGCGTTAAATGGCGGCGTGTTTGACTCGGCGGTTTTCGCGGCGAGTCAACCCCAAAAATTCCAAGCTTGGACTTGTCATGCGTCAACTGATTCGGTGCGATATTTGGCCGGCCTAGGTTTAGTTCAAGGCCGTCAGTCCTATGAATTTTTTCGGCAAGATTTTCTCGTGGATGGAAAACTGCCTACGCCGGCACCTTAAGGCCGCGCTGACTTATTGAATGGCTTTAGAAATTTCTAGAATTTTTGCATCCCATTTGTAGCCCATGCGTTTAGACGCGTCGATATTCAGGGCAATGCCGGGCAAGCCTTCATCGTCGTAAATAAATAACACCACGCCGCTTTTTGCGAGATTAAGATCGTTGCTGATGGTTAATGCCTTGATTCCTTTGGCATAGGCCATTGTTTTCTCTAGCTGCTTATTGGTATTTATGTAAATAATGTTGGGTGTTTTTTGGCTGGGAGCGGTATCTTGCCATACCTGTGTCAATGTCATTTTTCCGACTTTAGTGCCTACTTTTGAGCTTAAGTATTTCGCAAGACTCGGGTCATTAATAACTAAAATATTGAGTGTATTAGACGTGTCAGAACTCGCCTCAAGCTGCATCAGTTTAAGTATAATCGCGCCAGTCATTTGCGTGGGTAAGGGTTTCGCATGGGCCAAGGGTATCAATAGCAAACTTATAAGTGCGACTGCCAGTATTTGCACTGCGTTAGCGTAAAAGTACTTACTCATGACTAGAATTCTGCGCCCATACTAAACGTAAATATGGGCTTGTTGACCTGAACAAGCATCGAATTCTCAAAGCCATCGGCATCGATACTGAAATCATTGCCGCTTGACGCGCTTTCCACTCCCGGCATCAAATAATTTTCTGACAAAATGTTTTCGACTTTCAAACCTAAGCGCCATTGATTTATCGCCAATGTTAGGTTTCCGTCTAGCTTAAAAAAAGCCTTCGCCTGAATATTTTGATCACGCAACGGGTTTTCTGAATAGAGCTCGCGCGCCGACACCCAATTGCCGCGAAGGTTAAAATTCCAATGTTGCTGAATGGGAAGATTGACGATAAGGGTGACCTTATGGGGGGCAATATCACCCTGAGTATCATAGTCGTCGACCCAGATGCCTTGGCCATTGTCGAATTGCTGCTCGGCTAATGCGCGGGTATAGGTGTAATAGAATTTTCCGGTGATATCGGCGGAATTGCTGATTGGGTTTCCGAGGCGAATATCGCCACGGTATTCAAAGCCATGAATATCCCTGCCGCCGACATTTTCCGAGCCGGCAATGACATTAGTGTATTGCGCAGCATAGAGCGATAAATCGTGCAGAGCATATTTGCCCTGATGTATGGTAATAAACTCCAAGTTGCGCGCCTTTTCCGGCGCCAATGTTTGGTTAGCGTCGCGGCCGTTGTACTCGCCATAAAGTTCTTTGGGCGAGGGTTCTTGAAATGCTTCGCCGTAAATAAGTTTAAATGTCGTGGCCGCGGTATGGTGGTAAATGGCTGCGATACGAGGATTAATGTCACTGCCATATTCGCTGTTATTGTCCCAGCGCACACCGGCATTGACGCGCCATTTGCCTATATCGTAAATGAATTGACCAAAAACACCTTGGTCGATGGTGTCGATTTGGTTACTCTTTGGTGTTGTCCTCTCACCGACCGAGGGTGACATAGGGCTGGGGTTGAGTGAGCTAATATCTGCCGCGTTAACCACGCCGCTGCCATCGGAGGACATGCCATCGCTCGAATTTTCAGCCTGGGCTGGGCAGAGACCAAGGCCATCAAAATAATTACAAATAAGGTAGAGCTTGGCGAGTCGTTTTTGTTCATATTTAATGCCCAAGCTGACGGAAAGGTTTTCATCAACAGCGTGGTCTATCTGTTGTTCGAAGCGCCATGCGGAGCTGAAGTTATTCCACTTGGAAAAGCTAACGTCGGTATCGAAGGATTCAATCCAATCGCCGCCCACGCGATTTTCGCGATAGACGAGGTCTGTCGATAGCATGGTCTGGTCGTTGAGATTGGTTTTATTGTTTAAAAATGCTTGCCCAGAGGTGTGCACCCAATGGGCATTCGGCTGCCCATCGGCGAAGGAGTAGTAGGGGCCGTAGGCTTCATCTGTAGCCCAATAGGTGCCGCCTAGTGTCCAGTTTTTAATATTGATCTCAGCAAAAATACTGCGATTGTCTGAGGGGTCATAGTAGGTGCCAACGGCCTTGCCTCTGACTTTTTCGCCATCTTGTACTTGACCATCGACATTGACATCCCCGGCTGGGCTAAGGTTGCCCGTTGCTGGGTCTGTGCCTAGGCCTATACCATTACCCCAAATGTCGGGGTCTGATAGGAGAGCTGGGTTTGTGTAACCCCATTGGCTATAGTCGCTAATATCTGGCTCGTCGCTGCTAAAAAGGCGCCCCCCTAGGCTGAAGCCAATATCGCCATAATTGCCACGTAAACTCAGATCCAGTGCGCGGCTATCGAAGCTGCCGGTATATAAAGTTGCCGCCATTGTCGTACTGTTGGGTTCAGTATCGGCAGCGCTTTTTGTGATGATATTGATAACACCGAGGAAGGCATTGGGGCCGTATACAGCAGCGGACGGGCCATACAGAACTTCAACTCGCTCAATACTGTTGATTGGATATTGACGAGACAGTTGCGCAGACTGATTCCAAAGGTGGTTGTCGACTCGACCATTAATTAAGACTAAGGTTCGCTGGGTCCAGGGCGTGCGATAGCCCCGTTGATAGGCGACGACCTGCATGGTGCCATTTGTCACCACTGTGTCGAAGCCCGGTAAATCGAGTACTAAATCATCGAGACTGTCGTAACCGCTCCGGTCAATTTGCTGGGCTGTCACTACCACCATAGCAGCGGGTGCATCCCTGAGCGTTTCAGAAACGGCCGATCCTGTTTTGGTACTCTCATGCAGGGCCGTGCGCTGGCCTAGCAACTCGTCGAGTGACATGTCATCCAAATCGTTGTTCGACTGGGCCTGTGCTGCTGTTCCCCAGATGAACGTTGCTAAGGCGAGGGGCAGGGGCGTAATGAGCTGTGATTTCATCAGGTAAAGTGTCTAGCCTTCAACTAATCTGTAGTGTAGTCGCAAAGTGAGCATTTTGAGCTCGTTAAGAGTGTCAACCCTTTAGAATCGCTGGTCAAATTTTAATCGCCAAGTGGATTCAATTGGGTTGCAGTGCTTGGGTATGGGTTCATATTAAACAATAGACGTACATTATCCTCTATGAATTTTTATATAGAGGCATGAGGTAAGCGATGATGATAAGGGGGGAAAATTGACGCGTAGCCACAGCATCAGTCGTATGAGCTTTGGTCTATTTGTTGCCGCTGTGGTGCTTGTGGTACCGCTAATGGTGCTTGTCTATCTCTATCTCACCGAACTGAATCGGGAGATAAAGCTGCTTGATAGACAAATCTCCAGCGTTCGCGTCATGCAGCAATTTGTCGCACTGCAAATTAACCTAACCGATGAATACTATGGCCGCTTCTACCCAAGCAACGAAGCGCTACAGCAATTTTCAGAACCGGATGAACCTCTTGATACCGATCGATCGAGAGCCGAGCCCATCGCGCTCATGACCACCCAGTTCACCGAGCTTGAGCAGGAGCTAAATCGCCATTTCAAAGAGGATTTTAGTGCCTGGCCGATTGTTAGGTCGCAGTTGACTAGGGCATGGGAAAACGAAGTTTGGCCCAGTTGTTTCAAAAAACTACAAATAATCGATGCGCCCATAAGTGATTTCGTCAACGATCTCTTTATGGCATCTAATCTAGGTCTGTCCAGCTCTGAGCAGATACGCACGGCCGCGCACCTGTTGTTCGTGGGCATCGGAAAATCTAAATTTTCTTTGTTTGACGTATCTGAACAACTAGCTCAGTTAGTATTTTTGCCGCCTAAAGAGAGTATTGACGAGGAAATTCTTGCCTTAGATAGCGCGATTGAGAAACTCTATAGCGTGCCCTTAAGTCAGCGTGCGATGCAGGCACTAGGTGACAGTGAATTTTTATCCGGTGAGGCAGTCGTGCAAGATTTACAGTTTAATGATTTGTTAGAAATGTCTAAACGGTTGCTAGAAAAGAAACGCCGCTTTGTGTTTATCGACGCGCTAGAGAGCGAGATGAGCGATATGGGCTTGGCTGTTGAGGTGGAAACCTTAAGAGGCTTAGTTTGGGATAGGTTTAATAGCCATAACCGCGTGCAAATTCAATTGGCGCGGCTTTTAGAGCAGGAGTTAAATATAGAGCGAGACTCGGTATCGGATTGGCGCGCCTTAGTGTTGTTGGTAGCGCTATCTTTAACTGCGTTTGGCGTTGTCTTAGGCACGTACATTATAACGAATATTCGAATTGCTCAAGAGCAGTTGGGCAGCCAAAATATCTCGCTTGAGGAAACGGTTAAATCCAGAACCAAAGAAATTGTAACAGCGAAAAATGAAGCGGAAAAGCTTAATAAAATTCTTGGTAAACAAACGCAGTTATCCAGTGAGCTGGCCAGAAAGGCTGAGATGGCCAATTCTGCCAAAAGCCTTTTCCTCGCAGCTATGAGTCATGAAATAAGAACGCCACTCAATGCTGTTCTAGGTGGCGCAAATGTTCTAGCGAAATCTGACTTAAATCCAAGACAGAGAAGCATCCTAAATTTGATATCTCAGTCGGGCAAAACATTATTGGATTTGATCAATGAAATCTTAGATTTCTCTAAAATCGAAGCCGATCAGCTGCATCTGGAATCAGTTCCATTTGATCTCGAGTTGTGTGTTGTTGATGTGGTTTCCATGTTTTCGCTAAAAGCGAAAGAGAAAGACATCTACTTGCGTTTATTCGTTGATTCTAAAGTTGAGGGTTTGTGGGTTGGTGATTCGCTAAGGATTAAGCAGATTGTTATCAATTTATTAAGTAATGCAATTAAGTTTACCCATATTGGTGGCGTTAGTGTCAAAGTTTCTTTGAGCGAAAGCGGTGACCTAGTGATTGGTGTTCACGATACCGGTATCGGGGTAAAGTCTGATCAGTTGAAGAACTTGTTTGAGGCCTTTGTGCAAAGTGACAGTTCGACGACAAGGAAGTATGGCGGCACCGGTCTAGGTTTGTCTATTAGTAAGCGTTTGGCGGTTTTACACGGCGGAGATATTTCGGTAGAAAGTGCATTGGGCCGAGGTTCCAGTTTTCTATTGTCGTTACCGTTGGAGCGATCTGGAGCGCCAGTGGCTGTTGACCAGCTAACAGGCGTGGAAGTTTTCTTATTGAGCGGCAACCCCGAGCTCGAGCGCCAGCTCCGTCAGTGGTGTAGTCATTTACAGGTTTTTGAGGATGTTAATCAATTAGTCCTCTATTTAGATGAGTTGCATGATGAAAATAATAAGAGAATCGTTATCGTTGCAGAAAGCTCAGCATTAATACATCACCATGATCAATGGGTTCAAGAGGTTGCACATCGCGATGTAAAACATCTGGAATTTCCTTGGGTGCTGTTGACCAGTCAGGATGCTATTGATTGTGACGAGTCTTTAAAAGTGGCCGAAGCGCTACAGGCATTGGATGCCAATATTCAGATGCCGTTGCTGAGTAGAGGCTTGTTGATAAGGCAGGCTATAAAGCGAGCTTATAAAGACCCGAACAGTAGCCACGAAAATTGGATGGGAGGCAGTTCGGCTCCGCCGGCTCAATACTACAGTGGCCGGGTCCTACTTGTTGAAGACGTCGATTTCAATCGAATAATTGCTAGAGAGTTATTGGAATCTTTTGGTTTGGTTGTTGAGTGCGTTGAAAACGGTGTGCAAGCGGTGGACTTTATGGAGGGCATCTATCAACTGCCTGGTAAGGGTGAGTTGCCAATTAAACTAATTCTCATGGATTTGCATATGCCTGAGATGAATGGGCTTGATGCAACGCGTCGGATTCGGGAAATTGAACGGCTTATGTGTTTGCCACCTATCTCTATTGTTGCGATGACAGCTGACGTATTAGTGGAGACCAGAGAGGATATCGTACTGGCGGGCATGAACGGCTACCTACCTAAACCCTTTGAAGAGTCCGATCTGCACGAAGTTTTATCGACATATTTCAGTGTGGTAGATGTTGATGCCAAACCTGCAGCGTCAATGGCATCTACCTCTATTATTGAAAGCGTTGGAGCTGAGTCTGATGTTTTTGATCACGATGCCTTATCCAGGCGATTGCGGGGCCGAACCGATAGAGTGGCGGAGTTGGCAGCGTCATTTTTAAGCGGCCTTCCGGACGCGGTTAAAAAAATTAAAGCGTTGCTCGCCGATGAGAATTACCAAGGCTTGATCTTTGCGGCGCACACGCTTAAAGGTTCGGCGGCAAATCTTGGCGCTCTACAATTGCAACAAGCCTCGGCGGGAATAGAGCGCCTAGGAAAAAAATTGGCGTCAGAGTCAAACGAGCAAGATTTAACAGCATTGCAGGCGATTGTCGACGGGCTCCCAGCAAAGGTGATCGCGCTTGAGTCAGAAATAAACAGCTACATCAGCAGTTTGTAAGCTAATTTGCCTGACTGAAAACCTGCGTCGCTTGAATGGCTTTTTTCCAATCCTTTAAGAGTCGATCGCGCGGGCTTGGCTTCATTTCTGGATGGTAAACCATTGCATAACCCTTAACGACTTGGCTCGCTTCATCGCTGCTTTTCGGGTCGCGTGTGTCTGGCAAAGACGCCAGCCATGCTGCGCCGAATACCGTTAATTCCCCCTGCTGTGGTACGTGAACGTCTTTGTCGATAATGTCGGCTATTAGCTGCATAAGCCAGGTGTTTTGAGTCATTCCACCATCGACCTGTAGTCTGTGCAGTGTAATGCCGTCGTTTTCAATTGCCTGAATCAGGTCGAAAGTTTGCAGTGCCACAGATTGTAGAGCCGCCGCGGTAATTTCTTTAATGCCGGTATCGCGCGTGAGGCCAAACATAGCGCCGCGCGCGTCTGGATTCCAATAGGGTGCACCTAGGCCAGTAAATGCGGGAACAAAGCTGATTGGGCTCAATGTATCGAGCGCTCTGGCGAGATCCTGTGATTCTTGCGCCTGACTAAAGAAGGCTAGGCCGTCTCTGAGCCATTGAATGACAGCGCCGGCGATGAATATTGAGCCCTCGATGGCGTAAGTGGTGTTATCGTTTAGGCGATAGGCAATAGTAGTCAGTAGCCGGTGTTGAGATTGAACTGCCTGGGCACCGGTATTGATCATGAGAAATGCGCCGGTGCCATAGGTGCATTTTGCATCGCCCACCGCAAAGCATTGCTGCCCCACGAGAGCCGCTTGTTGGTCGCCGATCATCGCCCGCAGCGGAATTTTTGCACCAAATAATGCTGCGTCTGTATGGCCAAAATTATCCGCGCTGTTAGCCACATCGGGTAGTAGGCTGCTGGGAATGTTGAATAGTTCCAGTAGCTCTTTGTCCCAGGTTTGATTGTGAATATTGAACAATAGAGTACGTGAGGCGTTAGTGGCATCGGTTTTATGAACTTGCCCAGCAGTTAAGTTCCACAATAACCAGGAGTCGATAGTGCCAAAGGCGAGCTCGCCTTTTTCCGCTAGTGCCCGTGCGTTAGGAATAGTGTCGAGTAGCCACTGTAATTTTGTTGCAGAAAAGTAGGGGTCCAAAACCAGTCCAGTTTTACTTTGTACCTTGGCTTCGTGCCCTTGGGCTTTTAGCGCTTTACATTGATCATGGGTGCGGCGATCTTGCCACACAATGGCATTGTGCAGTGGCTTGCCTGTGTTTCTGTGCCACAACACCGTGGTCTCGCGCTGGTTGGTAATGCCGATAGCGGCGATATCTTTACCGGTCAGTTGTGCCTGGCTGAGTGCCGCTTTGCAGGTACTTAAAGTCGATTGCCAAATGTCTAATGGGCAGTGTTCAACCCAGCCATCTCGAGGGAAGTGTTGCGTGAATTCTTGCTGGGCCGTCGCTATTTTGCTAAGCCTGTGATCAAAAATAACCGCGCGTGAACTGGTTGTACCTTGGTCTATAGCTAAAATAAACTGCGGTTTCATGACGGCCTCTATTATTGTCTTATGTGTCAGTCTACTGGATAAGCAAAAGGCGGGCGAGGCACAGAAATACAATCAGGTAAATCTTTTTTGATTTTTTCCGGTCTCAAACAATGACCTGAGCCCTACCTTTTTGACAGCATTTTTTTTACTTTGAGCGGCAAAAAGGATAGCACGTGTCACATCCTGCCGCCGGATTAGGGTATTATCGGCTATCGCATTCTAGTAAGACATCAACCAACGGGTGTAATCATGACCAACGTTTTACAACAGCTACGCGCCTTGACTGACGTTGTGGCCGATACTGGTGATATCGATGCTATTGCCAAATTTAAACCTCAAGATGCTACCACAAACCCCAGCTTAATATTGGCCGCGGCGCAAATGCCTAATTACCGGTCAGTGGTCAGCGCAGCTGTGCTGGAAGCCAAGGGTGATATGAGTAAGGCTGTGGATGCCTTGGCCGTGGCCATCGGCAAACAAATTGTCGATTTGGTTCCTGGTCGTATTTCCACGGAGGTGGATGCGCGCCTGTCTTTTGATACCCAGGCGATGATTGTTAAAGCTAAGCAGTTGATCGATGCCTATGAGGCACAAGGCGTGAGCCGCGCTCGGGTACTGATTAAAATTGCAGCCACATGGGAAGGTGTTAAGGCTGCGGAAGTGCTTGAGCGAGAAGGTATTCAATGTAACCTGACCTTGCTGTTTAGTTTTGCACAAGCCGTTGCCTGTGCCGAAGCCGGTGTGTTTTTAATCTCGCCTTTTGTCGGTCGAATTTTCGACTGGTATAAAGCAAGGGGTGAAGTTCCTGCGTCACCGGCTGAGGATCAAGGTGTATTGTCGGTAAAACGTATATACGATTATTACAAAACCCACGGTTACAATACCGTGGTGATGGGGGCGAGCTTTCGGAATATTGGCCAAGTTAAAGCGCTGGCGGGCTGTGATCGCCTGACCATTAGCCCTGCGTTACTGCAAGAGATGGCAGCTGAAAGCGAGCCGTTGCTGGCGCAACTCGCACCGCAGAAGGCCGTGGCGGAAGCTAAAATATCCTTAACGGAAGCTGAATTTAGGTGGCTCCATAATCAGGATGCCATGGCCACGGAGAAATTGGCCGAAGGCATTCGCAAATTCGCCGAGGATCAAGAAAAGCTGGAAAAATTACTTAGCGAATGGCAGGTTTAAGTTAAAATAACCTCAAAGTTTGGTTTCCTTTAAAGGCCTTTTGTAGAGGCCTTTTTTCTGTCGGTGAGAAATACAATGACATCATTTAATGCGATACCTGCAGCAGAAGTTTTAGCCGAGCGTCGGCTGAGCAATACCAAAGGCGATCGATTGGCAGAGGCCCTGCGGCCGAAAACCCTTGCCGAAGGTTTTGCTGTACAGCAACAGGTGCAGCAGTATTGGTGTGCAATGCGCAACGATAAAGTGGCGGGTTGGAAGTGTTTATTGCCTCCTGATGGCAAATGGGTGGTTGCGCCAATTTATGGCTCCACGGTATTTGATACAACCCAGCAAGCGAAAATATGGCCCTCAAATGGCTTGGCTCGAATTGAACCAGAGTTTGCATTTGAGCTGGGCGCGGATATTCCCGCGCGTACGGAGAATTATAGTCCGGCGGAAATTGATCAACATATAGCGAAGGTTCGCATGGCACTGGAGTTGATCGAGGGGCGTTACATCGACCCCAGCCAGTGCGAGTTTCCCGAATTGCTTGCCGACGGGTTATTTAATCAAGGCTTAGTGGTTGGGCCTGAGGTTGATAGAGCGCTTGCCTATGCCGCTGCCACTATCGATATATCCGTGCGTTACGGTGATGGCGTGCCACAGAGCTACGAAGGCAAACATCAGAACCAAGATTCGATTGCGCCTCTCTACTGGTTGGTGAATTTTTTGCGGGGCCAAGGTATTCCGTTGCAGTGTGGCCAGTTTATTATCACCGGCTCCTACGCTGGTATTATTGAAGCGCCAATGGATACGGAAATTACCATGACCTACCGCGGTTTAGGTGACATGACTACACGGTTTGTCTCCTTGTAGTCGATATGGCAAGTGCGAGCTAAATGGGTCGGCCATAGGAGTGACAAATGCACTACTGTTATGGCCGGCCTTGATTAGCTGCTAGCGATTACTGAGCCAATAGGTTTGGTAGGGCGCTAGGGTTAGCGTTTCGCCTTCTAAGTCCAATGTTTGGGCGGTGATTAAGTCTAGCCAGTGATCGGTGCAGACTAAATTTATTGCCGACAGCGGCAAACTAATGGATAGGTGGCTTAAGTTGCTGATGCAAAAAATATTTTGTTGCCGATCAATACTCTGACGCCAGAAGGCAAATATTTCATCACCGAGATGCAGAGTAAATTGTGTGGCATTGGGATGAAAAGCCGGCTGCCGACCGCGAATGGCGATTAAGCGTTTAAGCTCAAAAAAAACTCGATGATGTTGACTGTTAGGGTCTTCTAGCTGAGTCATCAATTCTGTTACAGACCATTGATGGCGATTAATGGCTCGATTATGGCCGCTGTGCTCGAGCCGCTGATAATCGTTTCCAGTAGCCAGTAGGCTGTGAATGTAAAAGGCTGGAACCCCTTCTAAACCCAGCATAATCACGTGTGCACAAATAAAACGTTCGTGGTTATAGGCATCAGGGCCATTCACTGTGCCTTTGAGTGCATCGTAGAGCGCAATATTGGCTTCGTAGGGTTTGGTTTCCCCGCTTTCGAGTGCGCGCCGCGAAATTTTCCCGCCAAAAGATTCTAATGTATTGGTTAGGCGCGCCAATTCCTCGTCCGAGAGCAGCCCTTCCACGGGTCTAAGTCCGATGCCGTCGTGGCTAGCGATAAAATTAAAATAGGTGGTGCCATTGCGAGCTGGTGGCATTGTCATTAGCCAGCGTTTGAGGTGTTGGGCATTGCCGGTTAATAGCGCGTGTACCAGGAGTGGCGGTAAGGAAAAATTATAGATCCAGTGCGCTTCGTTGTTATTGCCAAAATAACTGAGGTTCTCCTGATTGGGAATATTGGTTTCGGTAATGATGATCGCATCTGATTGCGCATGTTCAATGAGGGTGCGCAGTAACCTAACCACTTCATGGGTTTCTGCTAGGTTGATGCTCGAGGTGCCGGGTACTTTCCAAAGAAAAGCGATGGCATCGAGCCTGAAGATACGTATACCTTGATCGAGATACAAGCGCACGATGGAGACAAATTGCAGTAGCACCTCGGGGTTTCTAAAATCGAGATCCACTTGGTCGAAGCTAAAAGTACACCATACATGGCGGGTTCCCGCTTTGGTCTCGACAGCTTGTAAGAGTGGATTGGTGCGCGGGCGCACCACGTCTTTTAGGTCAGCTTGCGGGCTGGCAGTGTAAAAATAGTCCTTTCCTGGGTCTTCTTGTTTTATAAAATTATCAAACCAATAGCTGCGTGCGGAACAATGGTTAATCACTAGATCAGACATGAGCTTGTAGTTATTTGCAATGCTGGCAATGTGTGTCCAATCGCCTAGGGCTTCGTTTACCGTTGAGTAATCGATAACGGAAAAGCCGTCGTCGGAGCTGTAGGGGAAGAAGGGTAATATATGAACGCTATTAACGGTGCCTTTTAAATGTGAATCGAGAAATCTATTTAACGTGCTCAGCGGCTTCTCATGGTCAGCGAGTAGACTGTCGCCATAGGTAATGGCAATGGCATCTTTCTCGCTCCACAAATTGGCGTATTGATCGGGAACCTTATCGACTTGGTGAATATTCATGGTTTCTAATAGCGACGCCACCGTGGCATCCACATCGAGGCTGGGTCTCACTTGGTGATAAATTTGCTGCAAGTGGTCTTTGATTCGTTGCTGAAGTTGCTCGTAGGGCGTCATAGTCAATCCTCAGTGATCACTTGGAAAATCGTTTGTTGTCTTCTTCAACTGCCGCCTTCAACCGTTCCAACACATTGGGCATGGCGCTTATGACGCGGTTCCAGCTTGGAATGAACGGTGCCTCCATGGGATTATCCAGAAACGATTCGCCCGCTTTCATGATGTTTCTGGCAAAAAGTTCTACGGCCTTTTCTTCGTGATGAATATCGAGTGTTAGGCCATTGATAATTGCGTCATTGCGGAAGGTCTCGATTAGATCGAGGGCTATGCGATAATAAGTCGCCTTGATTGAGCGAAAGGTTTCGGTGTTGAAGGTTTGGCCTTGGGTGGCCAGTTTTCTAAACAGTGCTTTGGAAATGTCGATGGACATTTTTGACAGGCCGCCCTGATCGTTTTGCGCCGACAGGTCTTGATGTTTGTGATCGTAGACGTCGGCAATATCTACTTGACACAATCGGTTGGTGGAGTTGTTGCGATACATTTCCGACAGTACGCCAATTTCCAAACCCCAATCACTGGGTATGCGAATATCGTTTAGGACATCCTTACGAAAGGAAAACTCCCCTGCCAGGGCATAGCGAAAGGTGTCCATGTACTGTAAATAATCCATTTCGCCGAAAATTTTCTTCAGTGAGCGCAGCAGCGGTGTCACCAGTAGGCGCGATACCCGGCCGTTCAGCTTGCCGTCGGCAACGCGCGCGTAATAGCCCTTGCAAAACATATAATTGAATTGTGGGTTGGCAACGGGATAGATGAGTCGCGCCAGCAGTTCACGGGTATAGGTGAGTATGTCGCAATCGTGCAGCGCGATGGACTCAGAGCGCCCGGTGGCCAACATATAGCCGATACAATACCAAACGTTTCTGCCTTTACCTGGCTCGGTTGGCGCTATGCCCATTTTGATCAGCTCTGCATCGAGTGCGCGCAGCGCTGGGCCGTCGTTCCATAGTACGCGGTGGTGTTGGGGCAGATTGCTAAAAAAGGCCAAGGCGTCGCGATACTGCGCTTCATTGGCGCGATCGAGTCCAATAACAATCTCAGATAAGTAGGGAACTTGGGCTAGCTCTTCGACAATGTTGGGCAGCGCAGTGCCTTCTAGCTCTGAATAGAGCGAGGGCAGGATGAGGCCGAGGGGTCGTTTTTTAGAAAAGCTGAGAAGTTCCGCATCCAATTCTGCCACAGGGCGACGGGTTAGGTTGTGTAGGGTTGTGACGATACCGTTTTGATAAAAATCAGCCATGGTTCTGTCCTTAACGTTTAAAAAAATTACATCGATAAAATGGTTTTAATGCCGCTGGCCCAGCCTTTCGGGCCCGTGTGTTCGCTGTAAATAATGCGCTCGGTTCTGGTTAATTGGAGCCTTGGATTGGTGGGCGACTTAATCACCAGTGCGTAATCGGCGAGTTCTAGCATGGGTACATCGTTCTTGCCGTCGCCGGCCGCGATAGTGCGAAAGGCATGTCTTGTTTTAGAGGTAAAAATTTGCTGTAGCCACAACATGGCCTTGCCTTTATTGCTATTGCCGACAATGTGCAAAAATCGACCACCCTCTAAGATTGATGCACCAAGTTGGTTCATTTCTTGAGTAAAGGCTATTTTGCTTAGCTCATCACCCAGCCAAACCAGGGGCTCAGAGAATTCGCGCTGGTTGGCGAGTGCTGCTTGGTCGAGGCTGAGCCCGGTTGCATTGGCAATGCCTTGCGAACCCAGTGCGGTAAAGGTGCTGTACAGGCCTTTGAATCTATCGCCCAACTGGTCTAGGCAGGTCAGCCAGTGGGCCCGGCTCTCCGTTAGGCCAAAGCGCCAGAAACCCTCATGTAGTTGCGCACCGCCGATGGCTTGAATGGCGCGCTCGGGTAAAAAGGCCAGCGGTAAGTACACAGCTGCACCGTTTTCGACGATAAAGGGGTGCCGGTTCTTTAACTGCTTTCTCAGTGCAATAACTTCGGCAAAGGTTTTACTGGTGCAGCAGATAAGGGGGATTTCTAGTTGGTTTAGCCGGTTAAGTTGATCTTCGGCGGCGCTAAAACTGTAGCTGTGATGGTCGAGTAAAGTGCCATCTAAATCAGTGAATACCAGCCATTTATTGCGGCCGTTAAGTCTTTCTACATTGCTGGTGTTGCTCATGGTTAATTCCACGTTGCTCATCGAGTTCATACAGATGAGACACAAGCGGCGGCATTGACCTAAGCATATGCTCAGTTAACCGCTGGTAGTGCTGAATAAATCGCGCTACTTGTGCCTGATTCATCACGCCACTTTGCGCGCTGAATGGAGCACTTTGGGTTGGGCTCGTATTATTTGTGTGCAACTTCTCTGCCAGTTTTTGCTCCTGTTGCCAGCGCCAGGCGAAAACACTGTCAAAGGACGGTGCTTTAAGCATTATTGTGATGTCTGCATAGGTAAAAAATTCCGCATAGGGCTGTTTGAGTTGTTCATTGACGTAACGGCGCCATACGCCGCTGTTATCTTCATTTTTCTCTAGACTATTCACCGGTTGCTCGAGACTTGCATCGCACTCGGCACTGGCGCCCATGCACCAGCCCTCTAAAATAACCACATCTATCGGTGAATCAATATTTTCCCATTGATCGGTGCTGGCCCGGTCATCAATACTTTTATCGAAACGCACGAGCGTGGTTGGTTGCCCATGCTTTAGTGCCTCGAGGGTTTTTAGTGCCAGTTGAACATCGTGTGTGCCCGGTACACCGCGGGTGGCGAGAAGCGGGTGAACCTTTTTTGCCAAAGCATGGCGCTCGGCTTTGGTGAGATAAAAATCGTCGAGTGATAAACAGACCGCTGAGCGCTTGTGGGTTTGTTGAAGCGCGGCCTGAAGATAGGCGGCTAAGGTTGACTTACCCGAGCCTTGGCTGCCATTAATGGAAACAAATACCGGTGACTGTTTATGTAGCTGTATGTTGATGTGCTCGATGACCGGGGCAAAATGTTTATTGGCCCAAGCCAAATAGTGGCTGGGTAGGCGGTGCGCATTCACAAATACTTCTAAGTGATCTACCGGCATACATTAAGTGTCCACAAGTTGAAGAAATTCTGCTATTTGGAATATAACCCGAGGCGCTGATTCACGCGTAGGGACAATAGTACCTAGGGAACCTCTGAATAACTCTGGTGCCGCTCTGCGTGACCAGAGTTATTCAGAGGTTCCCTAGTTGCGAATATTGACGGCTACTAGCTAAAGCAATTAAAGCAGGATTTATACCAAGGCTAAGCAGCACAACAAATGGCGGCTCACATGAGGGCCAGGGGATGGTTCTAGCAATAGATCTAGGCGCTGAATAGTGAGCTGGAAGATAATAGCGCTGAAAAAATCCAGCGCTAACTCGGGAAAGTCTCAGCGCGCCTAAATTTCTTCGAAGCGATTTTCGGCAACATTTTTTACGCAGCGGGCTGGGTCGAAGACGCGGCCGTTCATTGCGATGTAAACCCCCTCGGGCATGGTTTGGGCAACCATCACGGCGGCGCCCAAATTAAATACGGCATCAGAATCGCGAAACTCCGCTGGGTACATGGCGCCCATCAAGACGATGGTTTTGCCGGGGATACCCTTTAAATAGACGCCGGTTTTAGCCATGGTGTCGGTGCCGTGGGTAATCACTATTTTCTGGCCGCTTTGCGCCTCAATGGTTTTTTTGAGTAGGGCGCGATCTTCGTCGGTGATATCGAGGCTGTCTTTGCGAAACAGCGAGATGAGTGGCGTGTCTAAGGTAACGCCCGCGCGGGCAAGAATTTTAGGCGCCTGGGGCTGGCCTATGTGGTAATCGTTTTTGGCATCGTAATAAATTTTATCGATGGTGCCGCCGGTGGTGATGATCGTTACGCTCATATTGCCCTCTGGGTAAAATAAGAAATACTGACAAAGCCTTGTGCTCGCGCCGCTGCGCTTACAGGGGGTTTTAACCTGCCGGTTGCGTTAACGGTCACAGACCAGAAGTAAGCTACCCATAGGCGCTGTTCGGGGCATCTGTGTCTGGCCGTTGCGTTGGTTCGGCTGCATTTACCTAGCCGGCCCTCACTGCATAGCTTCTCAGGGTTCCTTAGGGTGAAAAGATACTCTGCTTGCCGGTACAATGCCGGCTCAATAGAGCCAGTGTGACGTATTAAATGGCAAAAACCTTACTTATTGTAGGCTACGTGTGGCCCGAGCCCAGATCCTCTGCGGCCGGCACACGCATTGTTCAGCTTATTCGCTGGGCTCAGGCGGCGGGCTATCGCGTGACATTTGCCTGTGCCGCAGAAAAAGGCGCCAATTTTGATGAACTCGATGGCTTGGGTATTGCGAGCCTTGCCATTGCCTTGAACTGTTCCAGTTTTGATCAAGCCCTTGCCGAGCTACAGCCGACGCTGGTGATATTCGATCGCTTTGTCACCGAGGAACAGTTTGGCTGGCGCGTGCAGCAGGTGTGCCCGACGGCGTTGCGGCTGTTGGATTCGGAGGATTTGCACTGCTTGCGCGACGCCCGCCAGCGCGCCCATAAAGCCCAAGCCGAAGTGCTTAACCCGTCCAATGAATTTCTCTATAGCGACATGGCACAGCGTGAAATAGCGGCTATTTATCGCTGCGATCTCACGCTGGTGATTTCCGACGCCGAAGTGGCGCTACTGCAGCAGCGTTTTCGTGTGCCGGCGGCTCTGCTGATGCACTGCCCGTTTATGTACCAGCCGCCCACGGCGCAGCAGTGGCCGAGCTATGCCGATAAACAACACTTTATTTTTATCGGCAATTATCTGCATGCACCTAATTGGGATGCGATTTTATGGCTTCGTGAGTTATGGCCGGCGATACGCAAACAACTGCCGCAAGCTGAGTTACACATCTACGGCGCCTACCCACCGAAGAAAGCCATGCAGTTGGATAACCCGAGCCTCGGTTTTCGCGTGCTCGGCTGGGCTAAGGATGCGTTGCAGGTCATGGCGAGCGCCCGCGTGTGTCTGGCGCCGCTTAGGTTTGGTGCCGGTATCAAAGGCAAATTAGCCGAGGCAATGATCTGTGGCACGCCCAGCATTACCACCGATATTGGTGCCGAGGGTATGAATCAACTGCAGCAGTTGCCTTGGCCTGGTGTTATTGCCAATGCGCCCGATGACCTGGTCGCCGCGGCTGTAGCCTTGTACACCGATCAAGCGTTGTGGCTCGAGGCGCAGGCGCAGGGCTTGGTGAATGTTGCAGTACTGTTTGATCGGGCTAGGTTGGAAGCTGATTTAACTGCACGGGTAGACAGTATTTTGCAAGACCTGGGTCGGCACCGGCTAGACAACTTCATGGGTAATTTGTTGCTCCAGCAGCAGTACCGCAGCACCGAGTTTATGTCCCGTTGGATAGAAGTGAAATCAAAATTAAAACGCCTCGAGCAGGTTGATTAGCGCGGGCGATTGGCAAATTTTAGTGGCGTATATTTAGCCGATGATTGAGGTGACCTTTGCCTGCAAGATTTAAGCGGGCGCTGCCCTTCGCTAAATTGACTCGCTTAAACCATGTGAATTTTTTAGGCGCTTTTACGAATATTATCGTCGTATTTTTTGCTCAGCACATCGTAAAATTGCTCGCGTAATTTGTAGATGTCTTGTTTGATGTCGGCAATCTCTTGGTTGCTGATGTCGCGTCGCCCGACATAAACCTGCTTTCTAAACACAGCAATTTGTGCGCCGTATAAGCGTAGATTTTTCTCCAGCCCCTTCTCGCCAATGAGTAGCAAGTTGGCTTCGGCGTCGGCCATGCGGCGGAATTCTTGTACTAGTTCGCTATTAATGCTGTCGAGTTCGGCGCGTCGCGCCTGGGGCCAGCGCGGGCCAAAGCGCACCGATTCGATCACTAGCGCCGAATATTTGGCGAAGCAATGGCTGACATTGCCCATTTGACGCGACACTTCCTCGTACACTTTCAGCTTGCGCTTGGCCGCAATGGCGTCTGGCGATGCCGGCGAGGTGTGTTTTTTTCGCGCTATCCACAGGCCAAAGCCTAGAAGACAGGCGCCCATGGCAATTTTTGCCAGCGTATCTAGCAGTGTCCAGATGATGGCCTGATCCATTGCTTGTTCCTCACTAATACAGCGTCAACCGCCAAAAAAATGACGGTTTAAGGTTAATTGTTGACTGCATAGGAGCTAGAGCAAAACCTAGGCCAAACCCGTGGCATTAATAGTTGATCAGGCGTGGGGGTTGAAGCTGGCTGGGCGGTTGCGCAAGGGTTCGAGAATGGGTTCTAGGCCGTTGACTTTAATTTCATGGATCAGTGCCAACAGCTCACCCAGCTTTCCCTTTGGAAAACCTTGGCCGTGAAACCAAACTAAGTAGGGTTCGGGTAGATCGGCTAATTTGCGGCCTTGGTATTTACCGAAGGGCATGTCGGTGCTGACCAGCAATTTTAGATATTCGGGCGGGAAGGGGAAGTCCATGGCGCTTAGCCGCCGGCCAGTTTTACGGTGAAGCCGCGTTTTTCCAACTCCGCTTTGAGTTTGTCGCGCATGTCGCCTTGGATTTCAATATCCCACTCTTTCACCGCGCCGCCCACGCCACACACTTGCTTGAGTGCTTTTGCCAAAGTTTTCAGTTCGTCGCTAGGCAACCCTAAGCCGCTTATGACACTCACTGCTTTGCCTCCTCGGCCTTTGGTTGAGCGGGCGATACGCACAATACCGTCCGATGAGGGCGCCGTCGCCTGGGTTTCGGTGGCTTTGATACGACCGGTTTCGGTGGAATACACCAAGCGGTTATTCTTGCTCATTGTCTGACTCATTGGGCTCGATGACTTTTTGCAATTTTTGAAATAGGGCGCCGGTGATGATCAGGGCAAGGCCCAAGCTAAAGAGTAAGCGCGGGTCGGCAAATAACCACTGGTAGTAATAGAAGAGTGGTGCCAAGATCACCGCGATAAACAGACCACTGCTGATCAAAGTCTCGGCCCGTTCCGGCAGGGTGACACTCTTTTGGCAGTGGGGGCAGGGAAAGGCCTGGCGCGCTAGGTAGGTTTTCATTAACCCTTGTTTGCGCAACTCGCTTTTTGTGACGGCTTGTTGGCACCAAGGGCAGCGCAGGGGTGAAAGTATCAGTGACATGCCTTAACCTTTAACATTTAGGTTTTCCGTGGCCAAACCTGCCACCTTTGCAAACGTAGGCGCTATTGTAATGCTTGTGGCGCCCAGATAAAACGCTCAAACCGCGAGTAGGAACTTACTTTATGCCCAGCAACGGCAGTGTCGAACCGATAGAATTGAAAGCCCGCGTCGCAAACATTATTTTTGGCTACGATACGCCCGCCGGTAGGGCGTTTGATTTGGTGTTGATAGCGCTGATAGTCGCCAGTGTTTTGGTCATGATGTTAGAAAGTATCGCGGGCTTGAGGGGCGCCTGGCGCGGTACCTTAAGTTGGGCCGAGTGGATATTTACGCTAATTTTTACGGCCGAATATATCACGCGAGTTTATGTGGCGCCCAACCGCTGGGCCTATATCAAAAGTTTTTACGGTCTAGTTGATTTGCTATCTATTCTGCCCTCTTATTTGGGGCTGTTTTTTGGCGACTTGAATTATCTGTTGATCATCCGGTTGTTACGGGTACTGAGAATCTTCCGTATTCTAAAGCTAGCGCGCTATCTGCAAGAGGCTAACGTGTTAGTGCGCTCTATGCTTATGGCAAGGCGAAAAATATTGGTGTTTTTTAGTTCAGTGTTGGTGCTCACCACGGTGTTTGGTTCACTGATGTATGTGGTAGAAGGCCCGCACAATGGATTTACCAGTATCCCAAAAAGTATTTATTGGGCCATCGTGAGCATTACCACCGTGGGCTACGGCGACATAACCCCACACACGCCCTTAGGGCAGGTATTGGCGGCGTTGGTAATGCTGACGGGCTACTCCATTATCGCTATTCCAACGGGTATATTTACCGCGGAACTGGTGCAGCAGGTTAGCCGTCAGCGCATGGATGTGCAGTGCAGCAATTGCCAGAAAAACAATCATGAGGTGGACGCGGACTATTGCCGCGCCTGCGGTGCGGCCCTACCGGAAGCGATAGAGCACAAGTGACCAAGACACCTACTTGAATACAATGGTTGCCGCCAGCAGCGCTATCACCAAGGCAAACAGTTGGTTGATTTTTTTCTGATGCAGGCTCAGCCAATTTAAAACTTTCGGCGTTGCTAAGCCCCAGGCCACGAGAAGATACCAGAGCGTATCTATGGTGCCTGCGGTAAGGGCTAAAATCAGTTTGTCGCCCAGCCCTGCATCCAGTTGCACGAATTGACTGAACAGCGCTAAAAAAAAGATTGCCATTTTCGGGTTGAGCGCGGCAATCATTAGCCCACTGATAAACCCTGGGGTCTTAATTGCTTTGTCTTGATCGGCTGAAGGCTCGCTCTGTTGCTTGACCTGTTGAGTGCTGACCCAGGTTTTGTAGGCGATAAATAACAAAAAGGCCGCGCCTAGGTAGCGAATAACATCAAAAATCAGCGCTGATTGGGCAATGACGACGGCTAACCCCAAAGCCGTGGCGGCCGCGTAAGCTGTGACGCCCAAACCGTGGCCAACGGCAGTTAAAATGCCTGCCTTGCGACCGTGATTGACGGTGTTGTTCATGACCACTGCCAAACTTGGCCCGGGCGACATGGCGCCCAGGGCGCAAATACCCGCAACCGACAGCCAACTACTCAGCAACATAGCAAACCTCAGAAAAAGTGTTCGGTGGAGTGTGCATATTTCGAGGTACAATTGCCAGCTTTGCTCCCATACAGGACTGCCCATGTCTGCTTTTCCCTCAGCCGGTGCCGTTGCGTCGGGTTTCGAGCCAGTGGCTCAAGTATTTAATGACCTACTCGCCGAGGCGCCACAAGGTGCCGCGCTTGCAGTGTATTGGCATGGGCAGCCGGTAGTTAATGTCTGGGGCGGAGCGCGCGATAAGGCCGCAAGCCTTGCTTGGCAGGCCGATACTCGGGTGAATATTTTTTCAGCGGGCAAAGCGCTCGTGGCAGTGGCAGTATTGCAATTAGTGGCGCAGGGAAAGTTGTCGCTCGATCAACCTATCGCCGACATTTGGCCAGGCTTCGGCGCCGAGGGCAAAGCGGCTATTACACTGCGCCAGGTGTTGAGTCATCGCTCTGGTGTGAATGCTTTTCACCACAAGGTTGCCGATAACGCGATTTTTGATGGTCAACAAGTGTTAGCGCTGATCGAACAGGAAGCCCCCTGGTGGCAACCCGATACCGAACAGGGCTATTCGCCCATTCTCTATGGCTGGATTCTCGCTGAGATAGTGCGACGGGCGAGCGGCGCTGCCAGTTTTAACGAATATTTTCAACGCCACGTTGCGCAGCCTTTGGGGCTAGCCATCAGTTTTGGTTTGGCGCCGGCGGAGCAAGCGAGTTTGGCCGAGGTTGGCGCCATGCGCGGCGCTAAACCGGAACCGAGTGTGTTGGCCTTGGGGCGAGCGATGAAAGACGAGCCAGCTGGTGTTGTGAATAAAGCGTTCACCAACCCCATGAGTTTAATGGTGGGCACCAACGGCGAGGCCTGGCGTAGCGCGGAAATACCGGCTGCGAACGGGGTTTCAAGTGCCCGGGATTTGGCCTTGGTGTATAGCTCTCTGGTTGGCGATGAGCGCTTATTGGCTCAAGCGCATAAAGCGCTGTGTTGGCAGCAACAAAGCCGAGCTGTGGATCGTATTCTGCAAACCGAGATGCGGTTTTCGCTGGGTTTCATGTTGACCCAAGCCGGTGCGGATCGTCGCTTGGGGCGAGGCGATAAGGCCTTTGGCCATGCCGGCGCTGGTGGTTGTTTAGGTTTCGCCGATCCCGAGTACGGTATTGGTTTCGGGTTTGTTTCGAATCAAATGGCGCAAAGTTTACTTATCGATAGTCGTGGTCAGCGCTTAATTGATGCTGTGTATTCTTGTCTTGAAACGGAAGCAAAAAAATGAGTGATGAATTGGTCGAGCAGCTGCAAGGGCGAATAGATGAACTGGAAATGCGACAAGCATTTCAAGAGGATACGCTCACAGAATTAAACGCAATTTTAGCGCGTCAAGACGCGGAAATTTTAAAGTTGATTGCGCAAGTGCGGAGCTTGTCAGACAAGCATTTGGATTTACAGTATCGTATCGATCAAGGAGGCGAAGTATCCAATGATCGTCCGCCGCATTATTAAGTTGGATGCCTGAGTGTCACTTTTTAGTGGAGGGTTTCGCCTTTAGTTGGTTCTAAAGTACCTATTTCTTAGTATGTCGCCGCTCATTTGTCGCCTAATACTCCTTTTGCCTATAACTCAACTAGACTTGAACAGGCTCTAGTTGCTAACTCTGCCACCGGCGACCACTGGATGATTGGATCTCAAACGAACTTACTATTGCCTATGGAGTGGCCTGCAATAGACACAGATGTGTCTGTTGGCCTATTTTGGAAGGCATTAAATCTCACGGATGTAGCACTTTGGCGCTGGGATATGAAGGCCGGCCGCTTGTATCTCTCCTCGCAGTTCTACGCGTTTTCGCAATTAGATCCCGCCTGTCCCGTCGATAGTTTTGATCAGTTACTCGGTTTGCTCTCTTCGGCGCAGCAAGAGAAATTGTTGCGTACCGTGGGGCGTGCGGTAAAACACCGGCGCGTGCGCTTTGGCTGTGATATTCAATTAAACAACGGTGTTTGGATTTACTTCCTAGGTGGTTGTGAGCACAACGCGCGTGAGGTGGTTGGCTTTGTGACAAATTCCGTGGTCAATCGTAGCACCACGGAGAGTTTAGAGACCAACCGCCAGCTGTTTGATGGCCTATTTGACTCAAGCCAAGTCGCCACGGCGTTATTGACCGCCGAAGGCGCTATGTTGCGGGCCAATGCCGCCTGCGAGCATCTATTTCAGTTAACGCCCGGCTCGCTGCTGACGCGATATAATGGCAGCAATCTACTCGCCGATTCCATTTTTTCCGAGGCGCCGTTAACACACCACGAAATGATGGCCTCGTTCAATGACGGCAAAGCGTTAACTTTAAACTTGGCCTGTAACCTCGGTCACTTGTTGGGTGTCCAACCTAGCGAGGCGCAGGTATTGCAGTTGCGTGCTCGCATGTCGCCGATGTTGGACGAGCAGAAGCGCTTGCGTTTTATTCTTGTGCAGTACGAAGATCGATCTGCCGAGCTTCAAGCTCGGAATGCCCTGGCTAGAAATACCAATCTGATGAGCGGTGTACTGAGCCATCGCGGTGCTCCGCCGATAGCGGTAAAGGATGTAAAGGGCACCTATCTTCTCGCCAATGACCGCTACCAAAATCTTTTTTTCACTAAACCCGTCAATATTATCGGATTGCGCGACGAGCATTTACTCGAGGCGTCGACGGTGTCGTTATTGCATCGAAGGGAGCAGGAGGCGATTAATCGGGAAGATACTATTACCGAAGAACAATCGCTGCCGCTCATGGCGGAACAAGCTAAAGATTATGTTTGGTCGTGTTTTCCCGTGCGCGACGAGAACAGCAATATTTTTGCCGTTGGCCACATATTTACCGATATTTCACATATTCATCAGCAGCAACAAGTTATTAATAAGCAGCGCAAGGAGCTGCGCCTGCTGCTCGATAACGTTCAAGATATGATTTTATATCTGGACCGCTGGGGCCGAGTTAAAAATAGCAATGCCAGTGCCGATGCCTTCTTTCACGGCAAATCTTTGAATGGTTTGACCTTGGTGGAAGTATTTGTGGATTGCCCGCAAATTCCGCAGTTACAGCGTGAAATAATGCAGGTGGTGAGGACAAACTACTCCGAGGTAGGTATTACAGAAAGCCTTTGGTTTGGCGATCGCCAGTACTGGTTTGAAGTGGATAAGGTGCCAACCTCCAGCGACAGTGGTCAAGTTGATGGTGTTATGTTGGTTTTACACGACGTCACCAAGCAAAAAATTATTGAGCAAGAACTGCTCGATAGTGAAGGCCGTTATCGCGCGTTTATCAGCAATTGTATGGATGGCATTTGGTGTTGCCGGTTGGAGCCCCCCATCGATGTAAGCTTACCGGTAGAGCAGCAAGTGGATCAGTTGGGCGAGCGAGCGCTTTTTTCCGAGTGCAACCAAGTGATGGCCGATTTTCGAGACTGTGCAAGCCCTGAATCGATGCTCGGCGTGCCAATGTTTGATCGGGGTATTGAAGCGCATCGCGAGGGTATGAGACGTTTTATCGCTGCAGGCTATAGGCTTTTGGATATTCCAACGTTTCGCGATAAGAATAACGGCGAGCGCTTAGAGTTTACTGTGAGTACTTTAGGTATCGTCGATAATGGATTTTTATGCCATGTGTGGGGTATTACCCGAGATGTTACCGAGAGGCACCGTTATCTAGCCAAAATGGAGTATCAGGCAAACCACGATGCTTTGACCGGGTTACCCAACAGAAACTTCTTGTATAAGAAGATCAAAAAAGTGTTGAGTGCCAAATCATTGGATCAACTGGTGGCTTTATTGATCATCGACTTGAATCGATTTAAAGACCTCAACGATACCTTAGGCCATCAAACCGGTGATAAATTACTCAAGCAAATTGGCCCGCGCTTATTAGATGAGCTGTCTTATATCGACTCTACCGTGGCGCGCCTTGGTGGCGATGAATTCGCTGTCTTTCTGCCCTCTATTCGCAATGCCCAGCAGGCCGTTGTTGTGGCTCACCGGGTTTTAGATGCCATCCGAGAACCTTATAACTTGGATGGCTTCCACAGTGAAATAGGCGCGGCTATTGGTATTTCTATCCGCTCGGAAAAGGCCAATGACGTTAGTACCCTGATGCGCTACGCCGATGTGGCTATGTATAACGCCAAGGCTCAGTACTCTGGCATATCCGTATACAGTTCTGACATAGACCCGCATTCGCCCAAGCGGTTTTCGCTGATGAGTGAGTTGCGCCGGGCGATTCGCGAAGATGAATTGTTTTTACATTTTCAACCCAAGATTGAGTTGTCGACCCAACGCTTGCACGGTTTTGAGGCCTTGTTGCGCTGGGATCACCCAACCTTGGGTTTTGTCTCGCCGGCGGAATTCATTCCCATGGCCGAGGCCACAGATATAATTCACCCGCTGACGGAGTGGGTGCTAAAGCAATCAATCGAGCAGTGTCGACTTTGGCACGATCGAAATTTCTTTGTTAGCGTGGCGATTAACTTGTCAACGCGAAATCTCATGGATGAAAAATTGCCGCGTAAAATTGCCAGTTTGTTGGCCGATGCGGGCTTGCCGCCTACGGCGCTGGAGTTAGAAATTACTGAAAGCGCGATTATGAGCGATCCAACCCGCGCTTTGTTAATTCTGCAGCAGCTGAGCGAGATGGGCATTAAGTTGTCCATTGACGATTTCGGTACGGGTTATTCGTCGTTGGCGTATTTGAAAAAGCTGCCGGTGCAGGCGCTGAAAATTGATTATTCTTTTGTGCTAAATATGTTGCAAGATAAGCAAGACGAAATTATCGTGCGCTCTACCATAAACTTGGCGCACAACTTGGGTTTGCATGTGGTTGCCGAAGGGGTAGAAAATCAAGAGACACTATCGTGCTTGGAGGCGATGGGGTGCAATCAAGCTCAGGGTTATTTCTTAGGTAGGCCTATGCCTGAAGCATCTATTGCCGAGTGGTATGCGAGTACGGATTGGTTGATTGATCAAGAGGGGGATGAAATACCCCCCTCGCTGTCTAAGGATTAGACCTCAACGCCGGCTTACATTTTTTCACTCACTTCAATGCCTAACATATCTAAGCCCAGCGCTAGGGTTTTAGCGGTTGCCTGGCTTAACATCAGGCGACTATTTTTTACCTGCTCATCTATACCCTCTTTTAACATGGGGCAGGCTTCGTAAAAGCTCATGTATAAACTGGCCAATTCGTATAAATAATTACACAAGACGTGGGGCAGTGCCTCGGTGCTCATTTGCTCGAAGGCTTCGGCTAATTGTAAAAGGCGCAGTGCCAGTGCTTTTTCTTGTTCGGTCTCTAAGCTAATGACGGCAGTGGTTGGTAAGCCGCCGGCTTTGCGAAAAATGCTTTGAATGCGCGTGTAAGCGTATTGCAAATAGGGCCCGGTGTTGCCTTCAAATGCCAGCATGGCGTCCCAATTAAACACGTAATCATTGGTGCGGGTTTTCGATAAGTCTGCGTATTTTACCGCGCCAATGCCCACTTTTCGGCCAATCTCGCTAACCTCTTGGCTAGAAAGCTCGGTGTTTTTCTCGGCCACGACCTTAGTCGCGCGCTCAACGGCTTCATCTAATAGTTCTGCCAGTTTTACCGTACCGCCAGAGCGGGTTTTGAAGGGCTTTCCGTCTGTGCCCATCATGGTGCCGAAGGCATGGTGCTCGAGGCTAACCGCGTCGCCAGCGTAGCCAGCTTTACGGCCGAGGGTGAATACCTGTTGCATGTGCAGCGATTGACGGGCATCGATGAAATACATAATGCGGTTGGCGCCGAGGGTGTTGACGCGATGGCGCATCGCCGCTAAATCGGTCGTGGCATAGAGGAAACCGCCGCCTTGTTTCTGGATGATGACCACCGATGGGTTGCCTTCCTTGTCTTTCATTTCGTCGAGGAATGCCACTTTCGCGCCTTGGTCCTCGACCGCAATACCTTTGTTGACCAGATCGGCAACCAAAACTGGGAGGTCATCGTTGTAGGCACTTTCGCCCATTACATCTTTGGGCGTAAGGGTTACATTGAGCTTGCGGTAATTTTCTTCGCCGTGCGCTAAGGAGATGGATTTAAATTCTTGCCACAGCTCCAAAATTCTAGCGTCGCCGCCTTGAAGTTTTACCACATAGTCGCGCGCTTTCTGGGCAAAATTTTCGTCTTGATCAAAATGCTGTTTAGATTGTTGGTAAAATTTTTCTAAATCTTTGAGTGCGATATTGGCGCTCTCGTTGCCCGCCAAATGTTCTTCCAATTCCGCAATCAACATTCCAAACTGAGTGCCCCAGTCGCCCACGTGATTTTGCCGAATAACCTTATGGCCCTGGAATTCCAGCAAGCGCGCCAGCGAGTCGCCAATAATGGTTGAGCGAATATGGCCCACGTGCATTTCTTTGGCGAGGTTGGGCGCCGAGTAATCGATCACCACCTTGAGCGGCTCGGCCACTTTATCTAAAGCCAGACGCGCGTCGTGCAATAGATGGGTCACCTGGTCGCTTAGCCAGGCGGGGTTGAGGTCGATATTGATAAAGCCAGGCCCAGCCACTTCTACCTTGGTGGCAATATCCGTTAAATCCAAATACTCAACAATGCGCGCTGCCAGTTCCCGCGGATTGGTTTTTAGCTGCTTGGCTGCGGCCATGGCGCCGTTAATTTGGTAGTCGCCGAAGCCGGCTTTTTTCGATGGTGCGACGCTGGCGTTAGCGCCGGCGGGAATGCCAGCGGCCAGCATGGCGGCCTCGGCTTTTTCGGTGAGTAATTGACGGATATTCATAGGGTATGTGGCTCTTGGGCCTGATTCGTTGTGACTACAAAGGTTGCGGATTTTAACGGCCTGTGGCCCAGTTGCAAGGCACAATGTTCGCGTCTGGCTGTGTAAAGGCCTGCCCAGTTGGTTACACTGCACGCCTTAGACCGTATTTTGGAGTCATTATGTCACAGCTATTAGCCACCGAGTCTCGTTTAACCGCACTGCGCCAATGTTTGAAGGATCTAGGTGTGCAGGCGTTTATTCAGCCCAGAGCCGATGAATACTTGGGCGAGTACGTGCCCGAACACAACGAGCGCCTGTGGTGGTTAACCGGTTTCACCGGCTCAGCGGGATTTGCCTTGGTGGGCCTCGAAAAGGCGGCGATATTTGTCGATGGCCGCTACACCATTCAGGTGAAGTCGCAGGTATCGGCCGATCACTTTAGCTACCAGAGCATGACTGACGACAGTTGGGAGGCGTGGCTAGCGCAATCTATGGACAAGGGTAGCGGCCAACAGCGGGTCGGCTACGACCCTAGAATGCACACCGCCAGCTGGGCCGAGCAAGCGCAAGCGTCGCTGGCCAAGCGTGGTTTGACCTTGGTGCCGGTGGTTAACCCCATCGATAGCCTTTGGCTCGATCGACCGGAGCCGAGTGTGGACGCCATCACCCTGTTCGACCATGCTGGAGCCGGCGCGACGAGTCTAGAAAAGCGCCAGCGAATCGGGGCGCTGATTGCCGAACAAGGCGCCGATGTGGCCCTGATTACTGCACTGGATTCCATTGCTTGGCTGTTAAACATCCGCGGTCAAGACATTCCCTGTTTACCGGTGGTGCTGGGTGCGGCACTGATAAATAGCCGCGGTGATATGACCTTTTTCCTCGATACCCGCAAGTTAGCTGCCGGCGTTGAAGCCCATGTGGGCGCCGGGGTTAGCTTTGCGCCAGAGGCCGACCTAGCGGCTGCACTGTCTGGCTTGAAAGATCAGCGCCTTCTAATCGACAGCGACCAATCGAATGCCTGGGCGCAACAATTGGCCAAAGCCGCCGGCGCAACCTTGGTACCAGGTAGTGATCCCGTGGCGTTGCCGAAAGCCTGTAAAAACGCCGCTGAACTAGCCGGTATGCGCGAGGCCCATATTCGCGATGCGGTAGCGGTGTGTCGCTACCTGGCCTGGCTTGATGCCGAGGTAACGGCTGGGCGTTTTCACGACGAAGGCCAATTGGCCGACAAACTGCTGAGCTTTCGCAAGGCGCTGCCGGAGTTTAGGGACACGAGTTTCGATACCATTTCTGCGGTAGGTGGTAACGCCGCCATGTGCCATTACAGTCACCTCAACGGCACCCCAGCCGTCATGCCAAATAACAGCCTTTATTTAGTCGATTCAGGTGGTCAATACCCAGATGGCACCACGGATATTACCCGCACGGTTGCCATAGGGCAGGTAACGGCAGAAATGAAACGTATGGTGACCTTGGTACTAAAAGGCCATATTGCCTTGTCTTTGGCGCGTTTTCCCAAGGGCACTACGGGGCATCAATTGGACGCGTTGGCGCGGCAATTTCTCTGGGCCGAGGGTTTTGATTACGATCACGGTACCGGTCACGGCGTCGGTCATTTTCTCAATGTGCACGAGGGCCCGCAGCGCATTGGCAAGAGCCCTGTAAGGGTGCCTCTCATGCCCGGGATGGTGTGTTCAAACGAGCCGGGTTATTACCGCGATCACGCCTTTGGCATTCGCATTGAAAATCTAGTGGCGGTGCAACACTGCGCTGCACTCGAAGGTTCAGAGCGGGAGACCTATGAGTTCGAAGTGCTGACCCTGGTGCCATTGGACACGCGGCTGTTTGACCTGAGCATGTTGACCGCGCAAGAGATAGAGTGGGTTAACAATTATCATTTGCAGGTAGCAAAGGCCATTGCGCCGCGCTTGTCTGGCGCCGATCTCGACTGGTTAGTGCAAGCGACCCGAGCCATAGGGTAGCGCTGAATTCGGGTAACAGGCGTCTTGGTGATAATGATTTAGCGCAGTTCTAGCAGACCGGTCAGGGATGAGATTTTCATCATTACCCAGCAAAGCACAGAGCCTATGCCATACTGTCATAAGCCTAAAATAAAAGGGTACTGCTAACACGTGCGTATACTCATCTGTGACGACTCTGGTATGGCCAGAAAGCAGGCGGCAAGATCACTGCCGTCTGGTTTTGCCGAGCATATTGTTTTTGCCGAGCACGGCGCCATGGCCCTCGAGGTATTTGCCGCAGAAACCATTGATCTATTGTTGCTCGATTTAACCATGCCGGTGCTGGATGGTTTCGAAACCCTAGCCGCCATGCGCGAGCGTCAAATTGAATGCGGCGTGATTGTTATCTCCGGCGATATTCAGCCCCGCGCCAGAGAAAAAGTGATGGCGTTGGGCGCGCTGGATTTCATTCAAAAGCCGATCGATGCGGACAAACTGCAAAAAACCCTGCGCGATTACGGCTTTATTGGCGCCGAAGAACCGATGGCCAAAGCGCAAGCATCAGCTCCTAGCGTGAGCCAGCCACTGCAACAGGAAGCACCTACCGCTGTTGCCGCAAGTCGCCAAGATCAAGACATAGCCGTAAGCCCACTCGATAGCTTGCGCGAAGTGTCAAACATTGCCATGGGCGATGCCGCCGCCAAACTGGCTAAGTTGCTCGGTACTTTTATTCAGCTGCCCATCCCCAATGTCGCTTGGCTAACGCCGGCGGAATTGGAAATGGCGCTTGGCGTTTTTCAGTTGGGCGGTCAAACAGTTGTCAGCCAAGGTTTCGTATCGCGTGGTATGGCGGGCGAAGCAATTCTCTATGCCGACCGCGATGGCGTGACTGGGCTGCGTCGGTTGATGGCCGAACTGCGCTCACAAGCCGAATCCAATAATGCGCCAATTTTAGACGCGGCATCGGTATTAATTGGTGCCTTTTTATCTCGCTTTGGCAAAGAAGTGGATTTGAGCTTCAGTAAAAGCCAGCCGGTCATGTTGGCACAAAATATTATGGGCAGTGAATATATTTACAACTCCGCGATTGACGATGTACTCATGGTGGAAATCCCCTACGTATTTTCCGAGCGCGGTTTTGGTTGCGATTTAATGATTCTAATGCCGAAGGTGAGCGGCGAGCACATATTAGAGCGCGTTGGTCTGTTGTTAGACGAGGAGCTCAACTAATGGAGATGCGCGAAGTACATTGGCTCATGGATATGGTTACCCATATCGACTTGGGGTTGGTGGTGTTTGACCGTAGCGGTAAAGTTGAGGTGTGGAACCATTTTATGGAAAACCACTCGGGCTACAGCTCTACAGAAATGCGCGCGCGCAGTTTATTTGAAACCTACCCAATACTTGCCGAACCTTGGTTCCAGCGCGAGCTGGATACCGTGTTACTACTGGAAAATGAAGTGTTCATTACCTGGGAGCAGGTGCCGCATTTGATGGCATTTTCAGCCTATCGCCCAGTGACCGCCAAATCGCATTTTATGTATCAAAATATTGTCCTGCGCGCGATTCACTCAGCCGAAGGTGAAACTAATCTCGTGACTATGACGCTTTACGACGTTACCGACATTGCGGTAAATAAATTGGCACTCCAGTCGGCCAATAAAGAGCTGGCTGTGCTGAGCCGCACAGATCGTTTAACTGGGCTGTTTAATCGTGGCTATTGGCAGGAGCAGTTAGAGCATACCTGGTCGCTACATAAGCGTTACAACCGGTTATACAGTTTGGTTATTTTTGATATCGACCATTTTAAAAAGGTTAACGACACCTACGGCCACCAAGCCGGTGATGTCATCATTAAATTGGTTGCGGCAATAGCGCAGGAGTGCGCGCGCGACAGTGATTGCGTTGGCCGCTACGGTGGCGAAGAATTCACCATTATATTGCCCCATACCGATAGCGAAGGGGCTCGAATCTTTTCCGAGCGCCTGCGTAAAAAAATTGAAGCACAAGTGGTCACCTATGAAGAACATGAAATACGCTTTACCGTGAGCTTAGGTATTGCACAAATAGATTCAGGTTATGACTCTGAAACCGCCTGGTTTGAAGCAGCAGACCAAGCGCTATATCAATCAAAACACGGTGGCCGAAATCTGGTGTCAATCGCGCCGACACCGGCCGGCACTTAGTTATGGTGCCATTGCCAGCAGGTTAAAATTTAATGCGCTCACTGCTCACCACCCAGCGCTTATTTGGGTCGCTTGCTATCGAATTAAACGGATAGCAGGTCACCAGCACAATACTTTCTAATGCGTATTTTTCCAATGCAACCTGATTAATGTCGATAACCTTTGCCTCGGTGATGCGGTATTCGATCCACGCACCCTGTGTATTCTGAATCGCGAGCCTCTGCCCAGGCTCTGCTTTTTCTAAGGCGGCGAAATGCGTATCTCTATGACCGCCTATTACGCTAAAACCCTGCCCAGGTGCGTCACTGCCCTCCACCAACCCTGGGCCGAAGGCTAAGCTGTTGCCTTGTGATCCATTTAGCACCACGAAAGTCTCTTCATTCGGAAGCTTTAAGCGTGCCACCGGTTGGGTGTCGGCCCAAGCCCAGGGCGCTGTTTTTTGTTCAGGTGCTGCGAGCGTTTTTTGCCAGGCCTGATTGATCAATAGTTGGGCAATTTCCGCTTTTATATGTATCCAACAGGCGTTGGCGCCGAAGTAAAGACTGCAAAGCAGCAGTAGGGTTTGTAGCAGGCGGGCATTTAGCAGGCGAATTAACATCGCCCTAGACACATTCATACCCCAAGCCTCCACACTCTGGTGCGGCCTAGGCGCCAGCCTCGCAATAGCAACCCAAGTAACAGAAGAGTCAGTGCAATCACCGTTTGTTGAGGTGCCGTGGTGGCTGTCTTTGGATAGGCAATCGTGGGCACCGTTTGACCAAAGGGCACGAGATTGGCAACCGGATTGGCGCTGAGTTTTTGATCTTGTGGGCGCTCGGCTTCGGGTGTTTCGTCCACCGCGATGAAGCTGGTATAGGGCGACAGCAGTTCGTGACGCAGGGCGATAGGTAAAACGTCGGCCCTTACCTCTGTGTCTTTTCTGCCGCGAACTTTTTCGTCGAGTAGTGCTTCAATCTTTGCTCTTGCCCATAAGGTTGCGATACCTTTTGGCTGTGTCGGCGAGATTAATGGCGCCTTTGCCGGCGTCGGTATATTCACTGTTACATCGCGGCTCCAGCGCGCGTTTTGGCTGTTGCCACTGACGCTGACGGTTTGTTGATCCGCGAGTTCGCCCTGAAATTTAACGGCTAACAGCAAGGGTTCGTGGGTGTATAAATCCGGAATCCGGTTCGGCCATATTTCAGTTTCAATGCCCGCCGGCCACTGCACCTTCACTTGACTCAATAGCGTTGCACCTAATTGATCAAATAGGGGCTGCATTTTTGTGGCCACTTCGTGGCTATCGCCGATATGGGTAAACGTACCTCGGCCAAATTGTGCCGCTTTGCGCATAAAAAAACTGTTCGGTGCCGAGCCTATACCAACGGTAAACAAGCGCGCATTGGCGAGCTTTTCGTGAATCAAGGCGAACAGTTGAGCTTCGTTGCCGACACTGCCATCGGTGATGAAAACGATTTGCTTTAACCAGTCGCTGTCGGTGTTGGCACTCAGTGCAGCATCTAAAGGTGGGTAAATTTCAGTGCCGCCAGAGGCCTGCAAATTGTTAACGAAACGTCGCGCCTTGGCTTGATTGTGTTGATCGGCGCTGGCCGAGTGCGCGAAAAGTTGGCTGAAGTTTGAATTGAACTCGATAATGTTGAATCTATCACTGGCGTTAAGTTTTGAAATGGCTAATAACAAGCTTTCCTTGGCTTGGATGATTGATGGGCCTGACATAGAGCCAGAGGTATCGATAATAAAGGTAATATCTCTGGCGAGGCTCGCGACTGCATTACGGCTCGTGGGTGGCACGAACAACAAAAGGCCGTAGTTCTCGTTATTAATGGTTTCGGTAAATAGCGCAATTTCAGGCTGCTGGTTGGCAACAGGCTGCCAACTGAGTTCAAAATCTCTATCCATTGCAATATAGGGTGTTTGGGTGCTGATGTGGTGGGTGTCGCCATCTTTATAAAGTTGAATGTCGTGATAGCTACTGCTAACCAGCGCCAAGGGTAGGCCTGCATTTAAGTCGATAGAAAGTTTCATTGGGTTGGTGAGCATGGCTTCGCGCTTAGTCGCGGCGGCGGGTGGGTAGTAGTAGGGCGTGATGCTTGCGGCGTCCGGCACGCTCGGCGTTGGCAGGCCCCAGCCCATGGCATTCAATAAAAAACTATCTGTTGCTAGTTCGTACCCGGAAGTGGATTCAGTCGCCGTTGCCGTGGGTTCATCTTCGGAGCTTGTTAGCATCAAGGGCGGGTTTGGGATGTAGCGCGGCGTTAAGGTCATCGGTAGGCGCCAAGAAAATTTTCCTTGTTTGTAATCCACCGGCTGGGTGACGTGCAGTTCAATAGAAATGCTTTCTCCCGGTGCTATGTTAGCGACTCTTTGGCTAAATACGTTGGGCCGGTGCTGCTCCGTCAGCGCGGCTTTCTTTCCCGCTTGTTGCGCTGCTTGGTAGATTTTTTTTGCTTCGGTTTTCTCCCGAATGCGTGCCACCACATGGCGCGCGCCAATGTGCATCTCCACGCGATTGACCGCAGAGGTCTCGCTCAATGGAAAGCTGTAGACCGCCTCTTGCCATTGGTCAGTCTGATTTTTAAAGTGTTGGCTTAGCACCAACCGGGCAACCATGCCGTTAATCGTCACCTGCGCGCGACTTTCTAGGTGGGTTGCTTGCACATAGTTGGCGCCTTGCTGAAACACCAAGTTGCCTGACTCAAGTTGACTCGGTTCAGAAACTTTATCGGCTCTGGCAATATCGGAAATGGCGAGGCCGAGTAATAAAAACGTGGTAGTGCCGATAACTTTCACCCAGTGGCGCTGGAGAAAGCCGGGGCGTTTTGGCTCTTCCAGAATCAAGTGTTTGGGGATACGGCGCGGTGTGAAGCACATAGTGTTCTCCTATAGGTTTAAGGCTAAATCGACCTCGTGATGTTATTTAGCGCGATAAAACCGTCGGGAAAGGGTGCAAAACTTGGCCAGTTGATGATCAATTGTGGCGAAATATGGCGAGGGTGACCGACACGGGCCTATACCGTTACAATGGGCGCAAGCAAAGGATCAATCTATGGTACGACATATTGCAGTAGTAGAGGATGAGGCCGATTTAGCGGCCAATTGTCGTTCGGCACTCGAGCGACAGGGATTCAAAGTTTCTGTGTTTGCCGACCGGCCCAGCGCGTTGACAGCCTTTCGCGCTAGGTTGCCAGACTTGGCCATTATTGATGTTGGCCTCGGCGCCGAGTTTGAGGGTGGCTTTGAGTTGTGCCGGGAATTGCGCAGTCTGTCTTCGTCTGTGCCCATTATTTTTTTAACCGCGCGCGACAGCGATTTCGATGTGGTGTCTGGTTTGCGTTTGGGCGCCGATGATTATTTAACCAAAGACATTAGCCAACCACACATGTTGGCGCGGGTGAACGCGCTGTTTCGACGCATTGACGCGCTCACCCAAGTAAGCCTTACCCATGCAGATCTGTTAACCCGTGGCGACTTGTGTATCGATCTAGATCGCATGTCGGCCACGTGGAAAGAACAAATTTTGGAGCTCACCGTCACCGAATTGTGGATTTTGCAGGCATTGGCCCGTCATCCAGGCCATGTAAAAAGCCGTCAACAACTCATGGATGCGGCAAATGTCGTGCTCGACGACAACACCATTACCTCACACATTAAACGGCTGCGAAAAAAGTTTCAGCTGATCGATACCGATTTTGACGGCATCAAAACCGCTTACGGTATGGGTTATCGCTGGGATGCGTAATGAGTTGTTGTTATGCAGTTAACCCGGCAGCTGGTGCTGGTTGGCACACTGACATTAATTTTGCCTTGGTCTGGGCTGCAATTTATTGCCGAAATGGAAGCAAGCTTGCGCGATGGCCAAACCCGCGCCATGAAAGCGAGCGCTCAGGCTGTAGCAAAATTGGTGGCGAGCGACCCAAACTATTTTAGCTTATTGAGCCGGCATCTCGGACCCGGTGCGCAAGAGGCTTTGTATGCACACCCCTTAATGGCCGCGCCTATTGTCGACGGTTACGACGATGAGTGGCGACATTTTCCTTTCGCCGCACGCCGCTTAACCGGCGCCGACCGCGACTTTAGTGCCGATTTACAACTGGCTTTTATTAACGGCCATTACTATGGTTTTTTGCGGGTACAAGACCGTCAGTTAAATTATCACAACCCGTCTAGGCACCCAGTTGCTAGCGGTGATTATGTTCAGCTCTTAGGCATTAGTACAAAGGGCTCCGTAACGACCTATAAAATTTCCGCCAGTGCACCAGGCAAGGCGCAAGCCTACCGGGAAGGGGCTGCGGGGCGTTTCAGCCAAGAGCACAGTATTAAAGCCTATTGGCAAGAGCGAGCCGGCGGCTATCAAATTGAGTTTCAGTTTCCCGAGGCGAATTTTGGCAGTGCTCTGGCACTAGCCGTTATCGACGCTGACGTCAGCGCGCCCAACAGAACGCTGGCCACGCATAACGCTTTGCAAACAGTGCCGTCGATAGTGCGTGTGCAGCCGCAGTTGGAAAATTTGCTCGCCGTTTTCGCCGAGCGCGATCAACGTTTGTATTTGTTGTCGGTGGATCAATGGTTGGTGGCCGATGCCGGACACTACGCAGGGCAATACCAGCCTAACGACTTTGATGATTTCAGTGATCAGCTTGATCACTCGCGCTACCAGTGGTTGTGGCGGCTGTTTATTCGCCAGCCGAGTTTTCCAGCATTAATCGACCCCGCCATTGACGGCCGTTTATCGACGCAATTAGGGCAAGCTCAAGCGAGTGGTTTAGTCCATAGCCAATGGTATCGGCAGCGCGAGAGTTTGGTGGCGCGCGTGGTGGTGCCTATTACCGTGGCTAGCGATCAAACTGCGGGCTTCGTCGCCATCGAGCAGGCCACCGACAGCGAAAGTGCGGCATCGGCAAGCGCCCTATGGCGTTTGTTGCGCTACAGCTTGCTGTCTGTGTCGGTAATCGGCTTGGCGTTGATTGGCTACGCCAGTTGGCTAAGCTGGCGGGTGCGGCGTTTGAGTCGCGCGGTGGAAAATGCGCTGGGCGAGCAGGGTGCCATCGAACAGGCGCTGCCGGAAAACCTTAGCGCCGATGAACTGGGTGATTTAAGCCGAAGTTTTTCCCGTGTGTTGGGTCAGTTGCACGAGTACACCAGTTACTTGAAAACCCTGTCGAGTAAATTGTCGCACGAGTTGCGCACGCCCTTGGCCGTGGTAAAAACTTCGCTTGATAATTTACAGCATGAAACATTAACCGAGCAGCGCGCGATTTATTCCGAGCGCGCTCAGGCTGGCGCCAACCGTCTATCGGGCATATTAAATGCCATGAGCGCGGCGAGTCGCTTGGAAGAGTCTTTGGTGCAATCAGAGTTTGAGATGATTGAACTAGGCGCCTTAATCACCGAACTTGGGCAGGCCTATAGTGATATCTTCGCACGCGCCATCGATGTAGAAATCGAGCCTGTTGATTGTATCGCACGGGTAGTGCCGGAACTGTTGGTGCAGCTGTTGGATAAACTGGTGGACAATGCGGTCGATTTTTGCCCGCCCGATGGTCGCATTGTGTTACAGCTAACGCGCAAGGGTGACTGGTTTAGCCTATCGATTGATAACGATGGCCCTCTATTGCCGAACGTGATGCAACAGCAACTGTTTGATTCACTGGTGTCTGTTCGCGCTACAGCCAGTACGGAAAAGGCCCACCTCGGTTTAGGTTTACACATAGTGCGACTGATTACATTGCACCACAAAGGTAAGGTTCTCGCGGCTAACCGCAGCGATAAAACCGGTGTTGTGTTCACGGTACTTTTACCCGCTTCATAGTCTGTCTTTTCGCCCGCCACATTTCGTCATAATTCATCCGTAAACTGTCGCTTTCCTGTCACAGCTTCGCCCGTTTGAATTGTTTTACTAAGCATCAAGGGAAACAACCCGAGCGAAGTAAACAGATTCAACAAGGTTTATGCCAACAACACACAACAGGAAAATGATCATGAAAAAAGTTATCGCAGCCTCTATCGCCATCGCCACCTTTGCCCTGAATAGCCCAGCGGCCAAAGCTGATTACACCGAAGTTAAACAAGGCACCGCTTTCACTACCGGCAGTGTGGTTGGCGCGGTGCTAGGCGGCCCTATCGGCATGTTTATCGGCGCATTGGGCGGTGCCTATGTAGCGGAACAAATTAAACAAGTTGACCAACAGGAGGATCTCGCCGTGGCATTAGTGCAGGCCGAACAACAATCAAAAGTATTGAGTTTAGAACTGGCCAGGCGCAATGCGGAGTTGGCCGAGCGCGAGGAAAATTTGGCCCAGTTGCAAGACCTTGCGCTCGATAAGTTACAGCTACAAGTCATGTTTCACACAGGTTCAGATGTACTCACCGAGCAGGGCGCGCAACAAGTTCAATCGCTGGCGACATTTTTATCGAAAAATACTGACCTAGTCATTCATCTCAATGGTCACACAGACCCACGCGGTACCGATGAATACAACAATGTGCTGTCGCAATACCGCGCCATCTCGGTACAACAAGCGCTCGAAGCGCAAGGCATAGAGTCCGATCGCATTGCCGTTAGCGCCTACGGTTCGGGCCAGTCGCGCGCCAATCGTGGTGACTTGGAAGCCTACGCATTGGAGCGCCGGGTCGATATCGACATCATCAAGCCGGCGCACGAAGCCATGGCAATGGGTCACTAACAAGCTTCTAAAGCCCCTGTGTGTCAGGTGCACAAGGACGCGCACGGTAAAACACTCCAGTTAATTCAAGGAAGAACTAACTGGAGACCACTAACCAAGGAGGTGTGAAACTATCTGAGTTTATAAAGCGTAATTTTTTGTGTGCTGCCACACAGCTTGCCCACCCCGCGTGGGCCTTTTACGTCCAGGGATAATGGTATGGACCCACTCCACTTCTAAAGCGGCTTCGCAATGAGCCAAAATGGAAGTTACGAACATACCATTTAACAGAATGAGGAGTGGGTCGAGATGAAGATTACAACGATTGGGCTGGATATCGCAAAGTCTGTTTTCCACTTAGTGGCTGTAAATTTACGAGGCAAGCCGTTAAAGAAGAAACAACTAAAACGGCATCAGCTCTTGGCTTACTTTGCCAAGCTAGAGAGTTGCTTGGTTGTTATGGAAGCTTGCGGCAGTGCCAACTATTGGGCAAGAGAGCTTCAAGCCTTGGGGCATGATGTGAAACTAATAGCGCCGCAGTACGTGAAACCGTATGTCAAAGGCAACAAGAACGACTACAACGATGCGGAGGCAATTGCTGAAGCAGCTCAACGCCCTACTATGCGCTTTGTGCCCATTAAGAATATTGAGCAGCAAGATGTTCAGAACATACATCGACAAAGAGAGCGTTTAAAGGGCGAGCGTACAGCCCTGTCGAACCAGATAAGAGGGTTATTAGCGGAGTATGGCGTAGCGATTCACAAGGGTATTGCTACCTTGAAACGAGAATTGCCATTGATACTCGAAGACGGGAGTAACGCTTTAACCGTAGGTGCTCGGGAACTGTTTGCAGAACTGTTCGATGAGCTCATAGCCATTAACGAACGCCTAGAGCGCTGCGAGCAACGTATAAAAGCGGTTAATCAGGGTAATGAACAGTGCCAGCGTTTAGATGAGGTGCTCGGTATTGGAGCTATTACCGCAAGTGCACTGTATGCAGCGGCTGGTGATGGTAGTGACTTTGTGAATGGCCGACACTTCTCCGCGTGGTTAGGCTTAGTACCGGGTCAGCACAGTACGGGTGGTAAGCCCGTGTTACTGGGTATCAGTAAGCGAGGTAATTGTTATTTGCGCACCTTGCTGATACATGGGGCACGCGCAGTACTGCGGTATTCTGCGGAGAAAACAGATCGCTTTAGCCGCTGGGCGCAATCGTTACTGGAGCGAAGAGGCCACAACCGAGCCTGCGTCGCCGTAGCAAATAAGTTAGCCAGAATTGCTTGGGTGATCATGGCAAAAGGCGAGCGCTATCGCCCTGCGGTATAGAGCAGCGTTTTATCACAGTACGCGATAGCGTACTGCAAGAGTTTAACCCGTCGCGTCAGTTGCAAAGATAGATTGATTGGATGGTGAGATAGGTCAGACCGGCTCGTTCAAAACCTGTTCCGTGCATTGGCTTTAATAAAGCCGTAGGGATGATGAGGAGGACGAGCGCAAATATCCATCGGGGCCAGGAGGACAAAAACTTCCACCAACAGGCCGGATATATGAGAGCAATGACTTTTATCCATTATCAGAATCAAATGTCTTGCAAACGGGGTGGGTCCATATATGGACCGTATCCGAAAAGAGGCAGGACGCCGCTTCGGATTCTCTCAGTCAGAGTGCCACCAAGCAGCAAAGTGCATACACTCCATGTCATTCGTACGGACCGTATCCGAAAGGAGGCAGGACGCCGCGGTCCGACGTTTCGGTTCGGATTCTCTCAGTCAGAGTGCCACCAAGCAGCAACGTGCATACACTCCATGTCATTCGTACGGACCCTATCCGAAAGGAGGCAGGACGCCGCGGTCCGACGTTTCTGTTCAGACTTTCCAATCAAAGCACTAATTAGTGCCTTTGTAATTTGGCAACCTAAATAATAAGCGTCCTTGCCGCTTAGTAAGTGTAATCTGCCGGTCTATGAGGACCTAAAACAATCGAATCGATGCAGTGTAGAGCCGCAACCTAGCGGCAGCCAAGTTGCTCAATGTCGATATCGCAAGGAAGGTAACGAGCTAGTACGGCTTTATAACTACCCTCTAATTTCATGGCTTCTAAGTTGGCATTGAACTGTTGCACGAAATCTGCGCTGACGCTTTTTTTACTGAAGGCCATAGCGGCGGCCTGACCGGAAATTTCAATGGTACCTTTATGGATGACGTGCATCAACCCGAGTTCCTGTAGCTCCCTGAGCGCAGTTACTTCATCGGCGATGAGCCCGTCTAATCGATTAACCGCCATCATCTTCCAGCCGCCTTGCCGGTTTGTCATTTTCAGCAGCCGCTCATTAAGCGCGGGGTTTTGGTGCAGCTTTTCGAAGTCGCCGTTGTAGTTGACCCCGATCTGGGCGCCCAAGCGAAAATTTGTGCCCATAATATCCGCGAGCTGCTTTAAATCGTATTTTTCAGCGGCCGTCGTTGTGATGAAAAGTACATTAGGTGAACGGTTGATAGGAAGAGAAAAATACGCAAAACGCTCTCGATTGGTATCGATAAATGCGCCGAATAACAGGTCCAGCCGGCCAGCTTCTAGCTCAGCCAAGGCTCGCGCCCAAGGTAATTGCACGAATTGAGGTTCACAGTTTAAACGCTGCATTAGCGCACGACTGAAATCTATGTAGATGCCGTGTAATTCACCATCGTCGCTACGCCAAGAATAAGGCGGGTCGTCACTCCAACGCACAGTTTTAATGCATTTGGCGCTAAGGTTTCCAGCGCCTACCAAGAATACGAGACCAAGAAAAAAGCCGACCAAGGATTGGCTTTGAATGTTCATGCCGCCAGATTGATTGTTCTGTTGGACCATGTCTTCCTTCAATCTATTTGCACAGCTATCGGAATTTAGGCCGAGCTAGAATCTTAGTATAGAGTGTTTGGCAACGGGCTGCTAAACCTGTCTTTCTGAGCCCTATTAGTGCCATATCTTCCCGATGGGTTTTGCGAGCACTAAGCCGCGCTATTGGGATAGCCTTGGCATGCGCAGTAGTCCTGTCTACTGTATATCATCCATCGCTAATTTGCCCTCCGCTGGCGTGCTAGGGCTAATGATAATAGGGCTTTCAGGCTTTCTTATCTGCCTAGAGTTCAGGTGTAGTAGCTCTGAGATATATCACAAAGATTCGTAGTAAATAAAATTTTCATGAAAAAATTTTATTTACCTAACCTTGAAATTTCCTCAATAAAACCTAGATACGAGGTGTGATTGGGTAGTCCGTTGGAGGCCTTTTCACCCTTAATTGCTTTTATTTTGTGTTGCTTCTTAAAGGAGAATATTCTATGAAATCAATTGACTTAACACCTCTCTATCGCAGTAGCGTTGGTTTTGATCGCTTGGCATCGTTGATCGATAGTGCCTTAACAACCGATACAAGTGCGAGCGGTTATCCGCCTTACAATATCGAGGTGTGCGAGGACAACCAATACGCCATTACTTTGGCCGTTGCCGGTTTTACTCAGGCTGAACTCGATATTCAAGTTGAAAAGGGCGTACTAACCGTTCGCGGCACTAAAGGCGCCAAAGATGACGGTCAGTACCTGTTCCAAGGTATTGCTAACCGAACCTTTGAACGCAAGTTCAATTTGGCAGATTATGTCGAAGTGACCGGCGCAGATCTTTCTAATGGATTGCTTACCATCGATCTCGTGAAAGAAATCCCCGAGGCCATGAAGCCTAAGACTATTGCCATTAACCACCGCGGCAATGTATTGGAACACACGGCAAAGGAGGATATTAACAAAGGCGATAAGGCGGCCTAACTCGACCTAGGGTGCACGTATGTGCACCCTTTTTTTGTGGCTGTCATTATCAACCCTAAGGATTTTGCTGGGGAAGATGGAGAGCTGGGAAGTGGGCCGGATCTTGTCGGCTTCGACATTCGATTGAGCAATCCGTGTCGATAGTCTTTACAAATGCGGGCCTAGGTTTCGACCCGACGGTTAGCTAGTTTCTCTGTGATGGACACACGCTCCAGTTTTGCGTCGATGCGGCGTTGTGAAGCCCAATATCTCGGCGCTTCGCCAAGCCCATCATGCTAAGACTTAGCAGCCTTACATCGCTTCTGGGTGGGCGCTAAAGGCGAAACATAGCGTATTGCGCTAGGCTTTATTTGAAGTTCACACAGGTCAGGAGGCCTTAGTTGACGACTGTCCTTGCTCCTGTTCTGGCTGCGCACGCATAATAACCGGGCTTTCAACCCTAGTCCTACAGGAATACGCATGAATAACCACGATATATTGCGCCGCATCCGTTACGTCTTTGACTTTAATGACACAAAGCTTATCGCGCTGTTTCAGATGGGAGGTCAGCGTGTCACTCAAGCACAGGTTAGCGAGTGGTTAAACGCTAAAGATGAGACTGATACCGAGTTATGCAGTGATACCTATCTCGCGGCATTTCTCAATGGCCTTATTGTCGAAAAGCGCGGTAAAAAGGAAGGGGTTGATCCGCTACAAGAACGGTTGCCGGAAACGGTGCTCACTAATAACAGTATTCTCATGAAATTGAAAATTGCACTCGATTTGAAGGCGGAAGACATGCTTGCCATTCTGTCTTTGGCGAAAGTGAATATTAGTAAGCATGAGTTGAGTGCGCTGTTTAGAAAGCCGGGCCATAAACATTATCGGGAATGTATGGATCAATTTTTACGCAATTTCCTCGCCGGTTTGGCTTTGCAATATCGCTAGGTCGTGACCGCGGAACTTTCTAACCCCTGATTACATGTCTGTGTTTAATGTAGAATTTGGTTATTGCTAACTAAGTTGTCTGCTTAATTTTTATTTTTAATCTAGTGTAAGGAGCTTGATATGTCGTATGTCGATGGATTTGTCGCCGCTGTACCGAACGAAAATAAAAGCCAGTATGTAGAGCACGCCAAGGTTATGGCGGCTGTTTTTAAGCAGCATGGCGCACTAGAAGTGGTCGACACATGGGGCGATGATGTGCCCGATGGCGAAGTCACGTCTTTTCCAATGGCCGTGCAAAAGAAGGAAAATGAAACGGTCGTGTTCTCTTGGATTATTTGGCCGTCGAAGGCGGTTAGGGATGCTGGTTGGCAAGCAGCCATGGATGACCCAAAAATGCACCCAGATAACAATCCCATGCCATTCGACGGCAAGCGACTTATCTATGGCGGCTTTTCAGTTGTATCTGAAGAATAAGGTTTGATCACGGGTTGGGTTCTTGAGTTATCGGGATTATAGGCTTGGTTTATTTTACCTCGAAGAAGGTGAACCGACAGAATTGAAGCTTAACCGGATTTTTCCCCTTAACGTAAAGGCCCCAAGTCAACATTGTCCAATGTTCTGCCGGTCACCCTTAAGCTAGTAGCACCGAACCGAACTATTTCGGGCAGTGTGTGGTGGCCTAAATGTTACTGCCGGGTATAGCGGCCCATAAACGCTGTTTGCCATTGGCCTTCTTTATCAGTGGACTGCCAGTGTTGGTGCACGCTGCCATCGGCGTTCGCTGTCCAACTAATGCGGTGTTGGGTTATCACACCGTTTGCGCTTTGGGTTTGCCCGGCCAGAATCATGCTGCCTTCGACCATACCGCCTTCGACCATACCGCCTTCGAGCAAAAGTAACGTGCCTTGGTTATCCACCCAAGTCTGATGCCAGCGCTCGCGCCCGGCGTCGTAAATATTCAGGCTTTCGCCCGTATAGCCTTTGACCGTCTCGTAATGTTCTTGCACGACACAGCCGCCATAGCTGCGGGTGATATTGTTAGTGCCGGCTAGCGTGCCGTTAGGGGTGTAGACATTCCAGTGCCCGAGCCAGAAATCAAATTGGCGGAAAGCCTCGCCCTCGCACGGTGCGGCCTGAGTATTCAATGCGTTGCAGACGAGGGCGGTGGCGAGCAATAGTTTATTCATGTGTGCTCCAGTGTTGCGAAAACGGATGTTGTGAGAAGTGCGACCCGAATAGACTAGCAGTCTATTAATAAGTGAGCAGGTCTAGGTCGGATAGCTGAGGTGCGCTGACATGACGTTGAGATAGACGCTCGTCGGCACGGTCAAGCGGTTCGAGGTTTATGGTGGAACGCGGTTAACGGGCATGGATGTTAAGTGCGATGAAGCCGAGAATTGACAGCTACCAAATGGCGCTCATTGCGCGCAGCATCCACCAGCAATTATCACACTTAATTCAACTTCTTCACTTCGCAAATGAACTCGGAGACCGAGCCCTATATTGAATGCTCGATGATGTGGGTGAGCTTTTACATTGTCCCAATCATTTTTCGAAGCCTTGGCAGCCAAAGATACCAAATATTCTTAGAGCCCAGCTTGACCCATAGGGTGTTAATTGGGCCGTCGTGCTAAGCTTGTCGGCTACCGCAGCAGCCAGCCTTTAGGGTTGCTGCTTGTCCTTTCCCCCTGTGTTGGGTTATTAAATGTCAGACAAAATGTTTTTCATGGGCCGCATTGATGCGCGCGAGAATCATGTAGCATTCGGCTATGAAGCAAAGAGTAGTGTTAAGGCTGGCACCAAGAAAAAGCCCCTAGTCTTGGTTGTTACCAGCGAGGCTAGAAAACAGGAAATGCAGGCTTTGGTGGCTGAAGCTAAGTTACATGCTGTGGTTAGTGTAGACACGCGCGAAGGTGCGGTTGAATCTATCGCGGAGCTCACCGCACTGCTTGGTAAGACTGGCACGGTTACCGTCGAAAAAACACCAGCGCGTAATGACCCTTGTATCTGTGGTAGTGGCAAAAAATTTAAGAAGTGTTGCGGGTAAATGAATTAATTAGCCTTGCTGTTGATGTCTTTTAATTCTCAATATTATTCTCGGAAATTTTACCAGTGCTGATGGTTTTCTCATTGCCTTTTTATGCGAGCCATAGACTAAGAATGTTTTTCTTCAGTGCTCGGGAGCGAAGCGGAGACCATCAGCTTAGACGAGAGTGGCTATTGTCGCGCTCATACGAACCAGCCATAGCCAAGATAATGCGTTTTTGCTGTTACTAAAAGCGCATTTTGTATCACGGCATAGTATTCAATTTTTAACTCTAAGGTTCGCCCCTGAAAGCATAGACGCAATTAATTCCCTAGCATCAAATTTTTCCAGCGCCTCGTCGGCGCCAACCTGCTTAGCCTGGCTCACACTGATGGCACTGGAAAGCGACGTGTGCAAAATAATATACGCACCCGCTAACGCCGGAACGTTGCGAACTTCGAAGGTCAGTTCGTAGCCGTCCAGTCCTGGCATTTCGATATCGCTGACCAGAATATCAATGGGGCGGCCTTCGCTAGCTTGCTTCTTCATTATGTCTAGTGCGTTTGAGCCATTGTCCGTTACCAGAAAACTGATGTTGAGCTGATTTAACACATCGGTGAGTTGCTTTCGGGCGATTCGTGAGTCGTCCACCACCAAAATGTTTAACGCTTTCAGTCTTTCTCTTTCTAGGTCGGTAATGGCGACATGGGTGTGGTTGTCGGCGTCGGGATACATTCTCGCAAGCAGCAACTCTATATCCATCAATTGCACCAGTTCGTTATCGACGTTAACTGTGCCGGTAATATAGACGTTTTTTCCTAAGGCTTTAGCCGGCGGTTTGATTTGCTTCCAGTTTGTCTCAATAATTTGGTCTATGCCGCTGACTAAAAAGCCGACGGTTTTGCGCTGGCAGTCAGTAACCAGAATAAATGATTGCTCAATTTTATCCTGGGGAATTGCACCGATACCGATAACTTGAGCCATGTCGATAACAGGAATGGTTTGTTGGCGAATGGTCACTGCACCCATCACACCTGGTTCGGAGTGAATGAGCGGCGTGATCGTTTTATACGGGAAAAGCTCTTTTATCTTCAATGTTCCCAAGGCGAATTGTCGGCCGTTGTGGAGCCGGAACAGCAGTAGACCTTGGGAGTGCTGTGCTTTAGAAGTCACGAATTTATTCCTAGTAAAACCAGTTGCTCAAGCGGCGTTTTGAGATTGCGATAATCGTCGCACGTTTGTGACTAGTTTACCCGATTCTCTCCATACGCGTTGCCATCCAAAAGAAAACAGCTTTATTAGATAGAACACTATAGTCCATTATTCTAGCTTACTACGGTAGGTCACACCGGTGGCGATCGCGGTATTGAATCGCCGCTATTGAAAGCGAATGTTCGAATTTTCGAGTGCCCATAAATATAGGCGCCGAAGCGCCTTTATTTACTGACCTGTCTGCTACCTGTGCCGATTGGAGCCGTCTTGATAGTTTTCATTGTTCAAATACATCTGCAAGCCATATAGTCTGCACGTTTTCCGTCAAACCTAGCGGTTAGCCGCTCCAAAGCATGTAATTATTAAACGGCTGATAGATGATTGCTTATCGTCCATTTCTGTAAGCGTGGTCGCATTGTTACCTAGAATGTAAACCTTAATAACGGAATATTCCTAGATTAATACCTGAAAAAAAAGAGCGCAGAAGCGCTCTTTTCAAAATCTGCCAAGCATACTAGGCATCAGTCTTCCCGATAATTCTCAATACTCGGGCACGCACACACCAAATTCCGATCGCCGTACACGTTATCGATACGGTTTACTGTCGGCCAGTATTTGTGACCTTTTAGGAAGGCTGTTGGGCGTACTGCCACTTCACGCGAGTAGGGTCTGTCCCAGGTTTCTGACAGCACATCTTCTTGCGTGTGTGGCGCGTTGTGTAGTGGGTTGTTGTCGGCGCTGTACTCGCCAGATTCCACTTTTGCCACTTCGTTGCGAATAGAAATCATCGCCTCGATAAAGCGGTCGAGTTCTACTTTGGCTTCCGATTCTGTGGGCTCGATCATCAGGGTGCCGGCAACCGGGAAGCTCATGGTGGGGGCGTGGAAGCCGTAATCCATTAGGCGCTTGGCGATGTCTTCTTCGGTGACACCTGAGGCTTCTTTGAGCGGGCGCAAATCCAGTAGGCACTCGTGGGCGATGAAGCCGTTGCTGCCTTTGTACAGAATGGGGAAGTGCTCGCTTAATTTTTTCGCCACATAGTTGGCGTTGAGCATGGCGTACTCGGTCGCCGCTTTCATGCCCTCGGCGCCCATCATTTTGATGTACATCCAGCTAATCGGCAGAATCGAAGCGCTGCCCCAAGGGGCGGCGGAAATGGTGCCGTTGCTTGGGTCTGTGCCAGGTACTGCGGTTACCGGGTGGCCGGCCAAGAAGGGTGCCAAGTGCGCGCCCACGCCGATGGGACCCATGCCCGGGCCGCCGCCACCGTGTGGAATGCAGAAAGTCTTATGTAAATTCAAATGTGAAACATCGCCGCCGAATTTACCCGGTGCGGCAATACCCACCAGCGCGTTCATGTTGGCGCCGTCGATATATACCTGCGCGCCAATGGCGTGGATCATGTCGCAAATTTCGGTGATGCCTTCCTCGAATACGCCGTGGGTAGACGGGTAGGTGATCATCAGCGCGGCGATTTGCTCGCCGTAGGCTTCTATTTTTGCGCGCAAATCGTTCAGGTCGACGTTGCCTTGCTTGTCGCAGTTCACCACCACCACTTGCATGCTCACCATCATCGCGGTGGCGGGGTTGGTGCCGTGCGCCGATTGTGGAATCAAGCAGATGTTACGGTTGGTTTCGCCTTTTGATTGGAAGTACTTTTTAATGGCCACCAGACCTGCGTATTCACCTTGCGAGCCGGCGTTGGGTTGCAAACTCACGGCATCGTAACCGGTGCAGGCTTTGAGCATATCTTGCAGCTCTTCGAACAGCTGCTTGTAGCCGTCGGCTTGATCGATAGGCGCGAAGGGGTGCAGCTTACCGAACTCGGGCCAGGTGACGGGAATCATTTCCGCCGTGGCGTTCAATTTCATGGTGCAAGAACCGAGCGGAATCATGGCTTGGTTTAAGGCCAAGTCGCGCGATTCTAAGCGCTTCAAATAGCGCAGCATTTCGGTTTCTGAGTGGTAGCTGTTGAACACCGGGTGGGTGAGGTAGGGCAGCTTGCGCTCGAGCGCTTCAGTGATCGGGCTTTCGGCCTTGGCATCGAGGGCGTCGATATCGGTGCTGGCGCCAAACACAGCCAGCAACTTGGCCAAATCTTCTCCGGTAGTGGTTTCGTTTAGGCTGATGCCGAGGCCGTCTGTGCCGACCTTGCGCAGGTTGATTTCGGCGGCGATGGCTTTATCGAATAATGCCTGTTGCTTGCTACCCACTTGCACAGTGAGGGTGTCGAACCAACTACTGTGGGCCAAGGTGAAGTTGGCATCTTTTAAGCCTATGGCCAGCATGTTAGTTAAATGGTGGATGCGCGTGGCGATGCGCTTCAAGCCGTCTGGGCCGTGGTAAATGGCGTAGAAGGCCGACATCAAGGCCAGCAAGACCTGTGAGGTACAAATGTTGGAGTTAGCTTTCTCGCGGCGAATGTGTTGCTCGCGGGTTTGCATGGCCATGCGGAAGGCTTGGCGACCGCGGGCGTCGATGGAGACGCCGATGATACGGCCGGGTGCCGAGCGCTTGTAAGCATCGCGGAAGGCGAAGAAACCGGCGTGCGGGCCGCCGAAACCCATGGGTACGCCGAAGCGTTGGTTAGTGCCTACTACGACGTCGGCGCCCATAGAACCTGGCGACTTGTACAGCACCATGCTCATCAGGTCGGTGGCCACCGTGGCTAGCGCGTCGGCCGCGTGAACCTTGTCGATAATGGCCGTGAGGTCTTTCACTTCGCCCGTGGTGCCTGGGTATTGCAGTAATACGCCGAAGTAATCTTGCTGGTCTAGATCCGTTTCGGGGTTGCCCACTATCACGTTGAAACCGAAGTGCTCGGCGCGGGTTTGCACCACGGCGATGGTTTGCGGGTGGGTGTCGTCGGCCACGAAGAAGTTGTCGGACTTGTTCTTGCGCATCTGGCGTTTGCACATGGCCATGGCTTCAGCCGCAGCGGTGCCTTCGTCGAGCATGGAGGCGTTGGCCAGTTCCATGCCGGTCAAATCCAGGATCATCTGCTGGAAATTCAACAGGCCTTCCAGCCGACCCTGGGCAATTTCCGGTTGGTAGGGCGTGTAGGCCGTGTACCAACCCGGGTTTTCCAACACATTGCGCAACACCACATGAGGTACGTGGGTGTCGTGGTAGCCCATGCCAATGTAGCTTTTGAACACCTTGTTCTTGCCGGCAACGGCTTTCAGGTAAGCCAGCGCCTCGTTTTCGGTCACAGCCGCTCCCAATACCGCCGTGGTATTGGAGCGAATCTTTGCCGGAACCGTTTTATCCACCAGTTCATCGATGCTAGAGACGCCAAGAGCTGCCAACATCTCGTTGGTGTCCTGTGGGTCTGGGCCTATGTGGCGGCCGATGAATTCATGGTGATGGGCAAGCTGGTGAAGACGGCTGGTCATATGATCTACCTGTCGCAATGGCTGCAGTGAAAAGGCTGCTGGGAAAGTGCCAAGTCTAGCAGCCAAAAAGGTGCTCGACTTGGGCGGATTTTAAGGCCGGCATACTAGCAGGAGGTTTCCTAACCAGCAATTCAAATTTCCTATAGGAAACTTTTGTTATTATCCTTGCAGTGGGGAAATTCGCGTGTAGTATCGCACCCATCATCGGCAAAGCCCCCGTTTTTAGCGGCTTAAAGGACGGACATGAGCGAGTTGGAAGCCAAGAAAATGCCTGATCAAACCTCTGTGCTGGAAGTAGCCCGTAAAGACGACGGTAAATTTGTTGAGCCCTTGCAGCTGGGTAAGCGCCTTAAAGAGATTCGCTTGGCCAACAATTTGACCTTGGAAGAGGCCAGCCGGCTAACGGGTTTGGCGCGATCGACCCTATCAAAGATTGAAAATGAGCAAATCTCCCCCACCTTTCAGGCAGTGCAAAAGCTAACCGCCGGTTTGGGTATCGATATCCCGCAATTGTTCGTGCCGCCCCAAGATGGCCCCACGGCCAATGGCCGGCGCGACATTACTCGCAAGGACGAGGGCACGCCGCACCCAACCACCACCTATGAGCACGAGTTGTTGTGCACCCAAATGCGCGATAAAAAGATGGTGCCGTTTAAATGCACAGTGCGCGCGCGCAGCTTCGATGATTTTGAAGATTGGGTGCGGCACGAGGGCGAGGAGTTCATGTTGGTGCTGAGTGGCGTGGTAGAGGTTTACACAGAATTTTACGAACCGGTGAAACTTTCCGAGGGTGACTCCATCTATTATGACGCGCGCATGGGTCATTGTTTGGTATCTGTGTCTAAGGCCGATGCCGTGGTGCTATGGGTAACTAGCCGATAGCGGTAGTTGGTCGCATAAATATGGCGCTTGGTAGTTCTTGGTCTGTGGCCGATTACCGCAAGTGTCGAAAAGGTGTAAGAATTTGACTCAGGGCGGAGTCATGGCAAAGCGTAAGAGAAGGTCGAAGGAGAGGCCGTAATACTATGATTGAGTCGCCGATATTTTGGATAGCTGTAGCCCTTACCCTCGGTATGGGTGTGCGTGGCTTCCTGCAAGGTTTTTCCCACAGCCTATTTCGCCTACAGCTTTTGGTATTGGCACTGGTCATTACCGGGGCTTTGCTGGCGCCGGCGGTGGCGATTACCCGCACTTGGTTTGATTGGCCAAGCTACTTCCACCAGCTGGTGGTGGGTGGCTTGATGTTTGGCTTGTTTTACAGTGCCGGCTGCTCATTGTTAACGCGCATGTTGAAGCCAAAAGCCGAGCCTAAGCCATGCGCTGATAGCGACGTTGATGAAACCGTTGTTAATAGCGCAGACGCCGCCAAGCTTGGTTTTGGTTCGCGCCTGATGGGAATGATTGTCGGTTTGTTGGCTGGTGCGGCTATGGCGGCCATTATCGCGTTTCTGGCCGGAGTAAAGCCTGACTTTGATCAGCTGCGCAAGCATTCGACGCTGCTCGACGAGTCCACCAGCTTGTCCGATTACGGCTATGAGACGGACGCCTTCGACACCCCCTCTGAATTGCCGGTGAGCCAACTGATTAATGCCATCGTGTTGTCGCCGCTTAAAGGGGTGAAGTTATTACAGAAAATTTCCCTGCAGCCAGAGTTCACCCAATTGCTAACCTCGCCCTCGGCTCAACATCTGTTGCTAGATCGCGATGTGTTCGCACTCACCGAAGATCCCACCTTTGATCAGTTGATCGCCACGGCACCGGTAAAAGACCTATGGGCACTGCAGCGCGAGCTGGAAGCCTTAACCGATCGCCAGCTCGAACAGGAGACGGCGGCGCAGTTGGTGGATGCTTATCACCGCATCAACCGAGTGAAATCCCACCCGAGGGTGGCAGAAATGCTGGCCGATACCGAGTTCCGTCGCTATCTACAGACCGCGGATTTGGCATCTCTGACCAAAGATACCCGGGTGCTTGAATTAGGCGATGTGATCATCGGTGCACGCTAGCAGTTATTGCGTCTAAGTTTGCCCTAATTAATATTCCTTGCTTGAAACCAAGCCTAGTGTGAAATTATTGTCATTTGACTGCGGGGTCTGTTACCGCCGACGCTTTCCCCGATAATCTTCGCGTCGCAAATTTGGTGGCCCGCAAGCTGATGCAGGTTGCCCCGCTCATTTTCCTTAAAAGGGTTGGTTAAACCGCCGAGTTTGGCCTATCACTGTAGGGTCTACATCAGGAGTTGTTCATGAAAGCACTCGTTAAGCGCGAAGCCAAAGTCGGTTTATGGTTGGAAGATGTTCCTGAGCCCACAGTCGGCCCCACCGACGTGTTGATTAAGGTAAAACGCACTGCCATTTGCGGCACCGACCTGCATATTTATAAGTGGGATAAATGGTCGCAAAAAACCATTAAAACGCCCATGGTGATCGGCCACGAGTTTGTTGGCGAAATAGTCTCGGTGGGTTCTAGCGTAGTGGACTTCGAGCCCGGCCAAATTGTCTCGGGCGAGGGCCATGTGGTGTGTGGCCACTGTCGCAACTGTATGGCCGGGCGCCGTCATTTGTGCAACGACACCTCCGGTATTGGCGTTAATCGCGCCGGTGCTTTTGCCGAATATGTGGCACTGCCGGCGGCCAATGTGTGGGAGCATCGCCCTGGTATCGATCTCGACGTGGCGGCCTTGTTCGACCCCTTCGGCAACGCCGTACACACTGCCCTGCAATGGCCCTTATTGGGTGAAGATGTCTTGATTACCGGCAGTGGCCCCATTGGCGCCATGGCTGCAGCCGTGTGTAAACACGCAGGCGCACGCCACATTGTCATTACCGATTTAAACGATAGCCGTCTGGCGCTCGCCGCCAAGTTAGGCGCAACGCGCACAGTCAATGTCACCCAAGAAAAGTTGGAAGATGTGGTAAAAAGCTTGGGCATGAGTGAAGGCTTTGACGTGGGTTTAGAAATGTCTGGTAGCCCCGCGGCGTTTAACTCCATGCTCGACAACATGGCCCACGGTGGCAAGATCTCCATGCTCGGTATTCCGGCCGAAGACGTGGCCATTGATTGGAATAAAGTGATTTTTAATATGCTCACCATCAAAGGCATCTACGGCCGCGAAATGTACGAAACCTGGTACAAGATGAGCGTGATGGTGGAAACCGGTTTGGATATCACGCCGGTCATCACTCACCGTTTACATTACACCGAATTTCAAAAGGGCTTCGATGCCATGATCGCCGGCGATGCGGCGAAAGTGATTCTGAGTTGGGAATAAAAAAGCAGCTGACAGTAAACAGCTTACAGCTTACAGCTTACAGGAAGGGCGCGCGCGGGCGCGCAAGGACTTTTCCTGTTAACTTTTTCAGGAAAAATTATGTACGGAAAATTTCAGCAACACTTACAAACTCAGCTGCAAGAAATTAAAGAAGCAGGTTTGTATAAAAGCGAGCGCTTCATTGAGGGCCCGCAGGGCGCGATGATTGCCGTTAATGGCGGAAAAAAAGTGCTCAACTTGTGCGCCAATAATTATTTAGGCTTGGCGCAACACCCGGAGATTCAAGCGGCCTGTGCCGAGGGCTTGAAAACTTGGGGTTACGGTATGGCGTCGGTGCGTTTTATTTGTGGCACCCAGCAATTGCATAAAACCCTAGAGCAAAAGCTCAGTGCTTTTTTGGGTATGGAAGACACCATTCTCTACCCCAGTTGCTTCGATGCCAACGGCGGTTTATTCGAGACGCTGCTGACCGCTGACGATGCGATTATTTCCGACGAGTTAAATCACGCTTCAATTATCGATGGTGTGCGCCTGTGCAAAGCGGCGCGTTATCGCTATAAAAACAGCGACATGGCAGACCTAGAGGCGCAGTTGATCGAAGCCGATAAAAACGGTGCTAGGTTTAAATTGATCAGCACCGACGGTGTGTTTTCCATGGATGGCTATATCGCCAACTTGCAAAAATTGTGTGATCTTGCGGAAAAATACAATGCACTGGTGCACGTGGACGATTCCCATGCCACGGGATTTGTCGGCGATAAAGGCCGCGGCAGTCCAGAGCATTGCGGCGTCATGGGGCGGGTGGATATTATCACTGGCACCCTCGGTAAAGCCTTGGGTGGTTCCAGTGGTGGCTTCACTGCCGCGCGCCAAGAAGTGGTAGACATGCTGCGCCAGCGCTCGCGCCCTTACTTATTTTCTAACACCGTAGCGCCGCCAGTGGTTGCTGGAGCTATCAAGGCGTTGGAATTGGTGCAAGACGATAAGCTGCGTGAACAACTTAAAGCTAACACGGCCTATTTCCGCGCCGGTCTGGAAAAGCACGGCTTCGATCTATTGCCGGGCGAGCACGCCATCGTACCGGTGATGTTATACGATGCTAAAAAAGCTGCCGCGCTGGCAGAAAAAATGCTCGAATTAGGTGTTTACGTGGTGGCTTTTTCTTTCCCTGTTGTGCCCAAAGGCAAGGCCCGCATTCGCACCCAAATGTCGGCGGCCATTACCCAGCAGGAATTGGATATGGCCATTGATGCCTTTGGTAAGGCGAAAATGGCCTTAGGCTTTTAAGCTCTGTTAATACCTGATCATCATTGTGCCGCTCCTTGTTTCGGTGCCGGCACAGTGGTGTCTTCTACCGCCTTGGTAAAGCTCGAACAATCCGCATTTTTTTGGCTTTCGCAATCGCGTAGCTCAAACAGTGCGCGAGCATGTTTCATGGCGTCGCTGCCTTTCACTTCGTAAATCATCATGATGCGGTTGCCCACCCGAATGGTGCTATTGCCGGCGTAAACCTCGTCGAATTTAACGGCTACTCGACCGGCATTTGAGGTTACCCCTAGTGCCGTGCTAAAGGCGAGGTCGTGGTCTGGCCGAGCCAGTACCAGTATATATTTGCGCGAGGCGGTTCGGCCTGTCACCAGTACTTGGTCGTTAATGCGACCCCAGCCGTTCACGTCAGAGGCTCGAATACTGCTCACAGACTTCAGTTCTTCGAAGTGGTAATCGGGTTTAGTGTTTGATTCCGCTTGAGCTAAGTTAAATAAGCAGCTGAGGCTTAAAAGTAGAAACAGATTTTTGACAACAGCCATAGGTGCATCCTTTGTGGTCGACCTGATTTTCGGTTTGAACGTCGCGGGTTGAGGTTTAGAGCCTGTGTAAAGCAGAAAGTTCAAAGGAGGTATGGGTGGCTGAGGGCTCAGTAATACCTTGGTTCGACTTCTACTAAGGGGTAAACTGCGCGGCAAAATTTTAGCCCGGAGTTTTGGCCTCAATGAGTATGATTATAGGATTGTTGGCATTTGTTGCCTTTTTGATGGTGGTGTTCGAGGAGGTCATCCATATTAACAAGGCCAAATCCACCTTGTTTATTGGCACCTTGTGTTGGATTTTAGCTTATTTGTTTCCCATGCATGGCTCCGGCCCAGAGCAGGTATCGGAACAGTTGAATGAAAACCTACTCGAGATTGCCACGCTCTGGTTGTTTTTAATGTCGGCCATGACCTTTGTTGCTTACCTTAACAGCAAGGGCTTTGTTTCGAGTTTGGTGCAGCGGATTCTACCCAACCAGTTACATGAGCGCACCTTGATGGTGTTTCTGGGTGGCTTCGCCTTCGTGTTTTCGTCCTTTGCCGATAACGTCACGGCCACTTTGGTGTCTTTGGCGGTGATAACCAGTTTAAAAATTCATGTGCGCAAACGCCTCAAATACGCCACCTTGGTGGTCTTTGCCGTTAACAGTGGTGGCGTATCATTGATTACGGGCGATGTAACAACGCTGATGATTTTCCTAGCCGGTAAGGTAAGCATTCCCAACTTGCTGTTACTCATAGCACCGTCACTCTGCGGTGTGGTAGTACTGGCCGCGATGATGTCGGTACGCATGCGCGGCAGGATCGTTTTTAGCGGCGAACACCAGCCCTTGGAGTCCAACGATATTGTGATCTCTGGTGTATTCTTAGCGACAATTTTCGCTACGCTTTTTCTCAATGCCTTTTTTCAAATTCCACCGGTATTGACCTTTCTATTTGGTTTGAGCTGCATGTTCTTGGTGGCCCAGTATTTAATGCGCAAAAAAACCAACCGTAATATTTTGAACTATATTCGCGAAATTGAGTTTGAAACGCTGTTGTTTTTCTTAGGCGTTTTGCTCATCGTTGGTATGTTAAAGGAGATTGGCACCTTGAATTACCTGACCGGCATGTACGAAGTGATGGCGCCACAATACGCTAACTATTTGTTGGGCTTGTCGTCGGCCCTGATTGATAACGTGCCATTGACGGCGGCGGTGTTAAAGGCGGATGTCGAAATGGACCTAGCCAGTTGGCTATCTATGACTTACGCCACCGGCGTAGGTGGGTCAATGCTAATTATCGGCTCGGCGGCCGGTATTATTGCCATGAGTAAAGTGAAGGAGCTGAATTTCATTAGCTACTTATCGATGTTTGGCTATCTACTGGTTGCCTATTCTGTCGGCTATTGGCTGACCTTTGTGTTGGCGCACCAAGTGCTGTAATCACAGTTGGTAATAAAAAAAGGGCGCTAGGCCACTGCTGTCCCACAGTTATGTCGCGGGAGAGTTTGGTGCCCGTACTAGCGAACGTCACCCGCATGGATGCGGGTGTTGAGACTACATGGATGTATTCACGTCGTGTCGCTTGTGCGGGCGCCAAACTCATGTCCAAGTATACGCCGAGATGTCGCATCTATTGTGAGGCTTAAAGCCTAACGATAGTCATATCGTTTTTGTGGGACAGCAGTGGCTAGGCGCCCATTTTTTTTGTATTGCATCAGTCGAGCGGAATGCGCATGACCACGCCGCCCATAATATCGCCGAGTTTGAAATCGGTTTTAGGGCTGTCGATATGATCGTTGTGGCATTTGGTGCAGGCTTCAGACACGGCCATGTCGGCGTATACGGCGGTGAAGTATTTCTTGCCGCCTAGCTCTTCAGTGCCATAGAAGTTTTTACCCAGGTTGGTTCTAACGAATGTTAGCCCTTGTGCTTCCATCGGGGTTTTGGGCGAGTTTTGTGAGTTGATGGGCCATTCTGATAGCAGCGCATAGGTGAAGCCTGCGTTCTGCTTGGCGACGCCCTCGGCACCCATGCGCAACATTTGCGCGGGCAGCGGTAGCGCAGATTCTTCTTTCCAGTGCTCGTCGGCAGTGATGACTTCGTCTTCATTCTGCAGGCGATTGACCACTTGCGTGGTATAAACAGCGCGATCTGAGGCGATGACGGCGTAGATGGCGTCAGCCATGCGCTGCGGGGTGATCTCTGCATGAGCTATGCCGCTACTCAATGAGGCAAATGCAAGAGAGGCTATCAATAATTGCTTGTTCATGTTGGTGACTCCTTTTCCTAGTGTTGGCCTTATTAATTACTGCTTCTTTCGTTGCTCGATCCTATCGCGCACGAGGTCCATGCTACTGTGATGGCCCTCTAGGCTATTGGAAAAATTCGATTGTATTTGCGCTTCGCTGGCCAGCGCTTCGAGTGTAAATTCCACACCATGGCAATGACTGCAAACGCTGCGAATCATTTTACTGTTGGGTTGTAAATTGGCATTTTGGTTGTGTTCAGCGTGAACCTTTTTGCCTTTTTTCAGGCGTGGCATATGGCAGGTTGCACAGCTAACGGCTTGCTCTACTGGCAAGAGGCCGTTTTGACTATCGCGCCAGAGTTGCCCGTGTTTCGAGTTGTAAAAATTCGCCGAATGTTCGTCGTTATGACACGCTAAACAGGCGTCGGTCGCGGCAAAGGTTAAGTCGGGTTGATGTGGATCGTGGCAGCTGACACACGTGTTAACCCGTTGCATTGCATCTTTATGCATAGGTAAGGTTGCCAGTGTCGGCGACATGGGCGAAAGTTGGCCACTTAGCCTATCTGCTAGGCGCATGCCATGTTTGCCCTGTTTAAAACTTTCATTTTGTTTGATGTGGCACTCGACACAGCTATCGATGGTTAACGCGGTGCCCTTCGATTGCCAGTTTTCGTTTTGGCTGTGGCATTGTGTGCAGTTAACATTGGCAATGGCGTGGTGACTCAGTGCCCACTGGCTAACAATTTTTTGGTTGCTATTTTCTAATGGCGCATCGGCGTCTTGTTGTTGCAGAGCTGGGGTTTGTTTGTTTTTCTTGGTCCACTCAATTAAACCAGTCAGCGCCGGGATTTTGGGCTTTTTACCCAGTGCAGGTTCATTGGCATGTTTGCGGAGGAAGTTTTCGTACAGAGCGGTGTTGTCGTGATAGTTGTGACAGCCAGAGTTAGTGCAGGTTTCAAAACCAAAGTCTTTATGGCTGTCGCGCTCTTCGGCGATATCTTGATGGCAGTGAGCGCAAAAATCTTTTGCTAAGGTGACGCCGTAAGCCCGGGTGATTTCCGGTTTGTGCTCTCGATGGCAGCTCACACATTGGGTGGCATCTAGGTGTGACAGTAACTCGGCATTTCGTGGGTCGGTGAATTTTGACTTGGGGTGGGTGTCGCTAAACTTGTCGAGTGCATCCAAATGGCAAGATTCACAGGCATTTTGCATAACGGTTGCGTCGGAAAAGCCTTCGCCATGGCAGCTGGTGCAGGCCATTTCTATTTGATGATGGCCGTGCGTGGGCGGGCCGGAAATAAAAACGCGCTTGTCGCCCAGCCACAAGTTGTAACCGAGAAATCCCGAAAGCAGCGCAGTGATAATCAGCCCGTAATGCCAAAACCTGAAATTGTAATTAGTCATATTATTAGAAATAGTAAACCGCCAGTATGTGGTAACTCAGCAGCGCTGGCAGCATCCATAAAAGTGTGTAGTGTACGCGCGACCACCAAGCGCGGTGCTCGCGCAGCTTAAGGTCGGTCCAGTGATGGTTTCTAGCCATAAACACGCCTACTAATGAGCCTGTTAGTGTTGCCGAGAGAAAAACCACCATGAGCACGAAGTTCATATTGTGCCCCAAGCGCATGCCGGTATGGATCATCAACATCACCAATGCGATAACACCGATAATGGAGTGAACGTAGCGCCAGTCGTCGAGATGGCCCACATTGAGTTTTTTCCAGCGCTTTCGAATGGATATCCCAGCAGCTAATAAGCTGAGTAGAAGCAGGCTGTAGCCGCTCACTTGCTTCCAAAAATTATCGAACCAGAGCTTTTCCAATTGCCAGTTAACCTGGCTGCTTTCGCCAATGCCGATGGGATTGAGCAGCACCGTTGCGACCATCAGCGCGATGGCGAGAATGGAATACCAGTAAATGGATTTGTAATGGCGCATCACCAAATTTTGTGTGGGCGCATCAAGCATTTCTGCCAGCAAGGGTTTACAAGACCCGCAGGTAACGCCGGCATTGGTTGCGCTGCATAAACTGTCGATTGTTCGGTTACCAGATTCCATGGCTTTGGTTAGCGCGCCACGAGTGACGTTTTCACAGAGGCAGACGATATATTCTTCCGGCTGATCTTTAATGTGGGTGGGTTTGGGATCGTCCCATAGCACCCCTGTCTGTTCGAATTGCTCGAGGCTTTTGGTTTTAATCCGAGTGCAAGCCGCGTACGCCTGCTGTAGTTGAGCTAGTTCGATCCAGTTGCCGATGTAGATGTAGCCCACGAGCACCTGATTGTGGAGAAACAGCTTACGGTAAATGCCTTTCAATCGATTTGCGTAAACAAAGGTCTCGCAGTCTGCATCGGTGACCTTACCGATAAGGGCGCTCGATTGGCTGCCGAATTTCAATTTGATGTTAGTGTTGCTACCGGTATAAGGCAGCGCGTTGCCCGCGACATGGGTGCTCATAGCCGTAACTTGCTCAAACCCAGGTGCGACTAAACCATAGGTTCTGCCCTCATGTTCCGAGCACTCGCCCACCGCGTAAATATAGGGGTCGCTGGTTTGCATGACGTCATTGACGAGAATGCCTTTGTTGGTCGCTAGCTCGGCGCCATCTGCCAAGGCCTTATTTGCCGTAACGCCGGTGCAAAATACTACGGTATCGCATTCGATAATTCGGCCGCTGCTCAGCTCTACACCGATAACGTGGTCGGTGCCGAGAATACTTTCTGTGTTATCGCCTTCGATGACATAAATGCCGGCGGTTTGTAGGCTGTCTCCGAGAATCTCTTGCGCTTTTCGATCCAAGGAGGGGTCCAATAGGTAATTTCTTGCCTGTAGATAAACGCGGTTGTCGCGGGTTTTCATGCCGATGGCGGCTTCGATACCGAGAGGGCCAGAGCCAATAATGTAGACGCCGTGCCCGTGCTTTTTTCGGGCTAATAAGTTGTCTGTGTCTTCGAGCGTTCTGAAGGTAAAGGTGTTGGTTAAGGTGTTCCCGAGTATAGCTGGGAAAACCGCTTTGGAGCCTGTGGCGAGTATGAGCTTGTCGTAGAAATAGCTCTGGCCATATTGGTCGACAATCAGGCGATCTTCTTTATTGATGGCAACGACCTTCTTGCCGAAATGGTATTCGATGTCGTCTTCGAGTTCAGTTTTAGTGGGAAGTGTGAGCGCGTCCCGCGAAATTTCGCCGTATAAATAGAGGGATAGTTGAACGCGGTTATAGGGTGCAGACGTTTCTTCGCCGAAAACCAAAATGTTGTGACAAGGGTTTTGCCCCTTTAGCATTCGGGCGGCACGAATACCGACGGGCCCGGTGCCAACAACAATGATGTTGGTGCAATCAGTTTGACTGCCCGAGGCTTTGGGTCGACCGCTAGGCTGTGCTGTAGGCCGAAGTTGGTTTGCGTTTTCCATGTCACTCACTGGATAGTGGGTTAATACAATATATCGCGCAAGAAATAACAGACCGCCCTTGGGCGAGTTCAATTTTTCTGATCCAGTGCGGCTTAACTCCGTAAATTGTTCAACAACAACGGTGCGTAAGCCTGCGCGCCGTTAAATCAATCTACTGATTCCATTCTTATAGTTATGCTGGTTTTTACCTGACTAGCTGGCAGGGCCGGCACCCTGTGCCGGCAGTGTCGGTGCCGCTACGCTTGATAGAGTGAATATAGGTCGCGCTCTTCCGATTGAACTCGACGGGTTAAGGCTTCGCCAATAGCGGTATAATCTTTCTTAAACTGCAACTCCATAGCCGCGGTAAATTGCCCTTTGCCGTAGCGCTTGCAAAAGCCGATTACCGCATTGGCGATATCATTCATGTCTGATCGAAATTCCTTAACCACGGCTAGAGTATGCTTATCGCCACCCAATGATTGTTCAAGGTAAACGTAAAATCTTACATTTTCTTTAAGCAGGTGACCTTGAAAGAGGGATTTAAATTCTCCCAGAATTCGAGATAGTTTGACGTAATTCTTTTTGTCGAAGCCTTCATCCCACATTTTTCCATAAAGTTCGACAAGCTTTGAGTGGTCGGCTTCAAGTGCAGCAATCAAGTTTGGGTCGTAAGGAATAGACGTGGTGCCCGGTTTTGGTGCTTCGGCAAGTTTTGGTGCTTCTTGGGGCGCGCTGCGACCTGTGAAAAAATCAGAAATAAATCCAAACATAGATAGCTACCTTTTGTGTCTTTTTGTTTTGAACTGCATGCACAAACCCAAATGCCGGCTAGGCCACTTGGCTGCTATCCCTATTAGTGCTCTTGTACTACATGTAGAACGAAGCTCATTATCTCCGTAGTGCAATTCTGTGCAAGGGCGGAGTATAACCCCAGCCGAGATAATGTGTGAATCAGTTCTAGAAAATCAAGTTCTACTAACAGTTTTAGCTCTAAAGAAAGCGGTTTTTTTAGCGCCGTGCTCGTCATTAACACAAACAAAAAGATTTAGACGACGATATATTAATTTAGACGACTAAAAAGCATTTTAAAGTCCTCTAATTAACTATATGTGTAATTTCGAACGGAGACGGTGGTTTTTTAGGCTGTTTTGTGCAGATGGTGATTGAAATAATTCCCGTTGCTTATTAGGACAAAGAAAATCTCACTCAGGTTGGTTCATTCGTACCATTTTGCCTTTTTGCTGGCTTTTAAATGAAAAAGGGCGCCTCAGCGCCCAGTAAATTGAATGATTACTCAAAGTTGCATGGCTTTGGTTTCAATAAACTCATGCATGCCTTCATCGCCAAATTCCCGTCCGTTGCCCGACTGTTTGTAACCACCAAAGGGCGCCAAATAATTAAAGCTTCCGCCGTTAACATAGCATTGCCCTGCGCGCAGTTGGCGCGCAATGGCGACGCCGCTGTCTTTGTCCTTGGCGAATACGCCGCTGGATAAACCGTAAGGCGTGTCGTTGGCGATATCAATGGCTTGCTCAAGGGTGTCGTAGGGAATCATACACAGCACTGGGCCGAAAATTTCTTCGCGGGCGATGGTCATTTGATTGTTAACATCGGCAAACACCGTGGGGCGAACATAAAACCCCTTGGTTAAATGTTCCGGCATGTCCGTGCCGCCGGTAACCAGCCGAGCACCTTCAGCAATGCCTTTTTCAATAAAGGACAATACGGTTGCCTGTTGCCTAGCCGAAGACATTGGGCCAACGAATGCGTCTTCGCCGCAACCTACCGTCAGAGATTCGGTGTGTTTTTTCGCCAGCGCTACGGCTTCTTCGTAGCGACTCTGGGGTACTAGCATACGGGTTAGGGCGGTACAGGTTTGTCCCGTGTTGATCATCACATCGTCGATGCCGTATTTTACGGCGGCGTCTAAGTCTGCATCGGCGGTGATTATGTAGGGTGATTTCCCGCCGAGTTCCTGGGTCACTCGTTTTACGGTTTCAGCGGCGGATATTGCAATCATCTTGCCGGCGCGGGTGCTGCCGGTGAACGATACCATGTCCACTTGCGGGTGGCTGCTGAGTGCTGCGCCGACAATTGGTCCGGCGCCAATAACCAGATTAAACACGCCCGCAGGGACGCCAGCGTCGTGCATGATTTGCGCCATCACCAAATCCTGTAATGGCGTTTGTTCGGACGGCTTTATCACGATGGTGCAGCCAGCCGCTAAGGCGGGCGCGACTTTGCCGACAAATTGGTGCAGCGGGTAATTCCACGGGTTGATGAATCCGCATACGCCCACGGGCTCTTTGACAATGAGTGAGTTGCCGGCCTCTCGGGTCTCTTCCATCTTGAAGGCGCGCTCGGCGAAGTTAGCCATCGCAAAAGTTGGGCCCTTCACTTGCAAGTCGGGCGTCAGGTGTTTGGGGCAACCCATGGCGCTGCTGACGGCGCTCACTAATTCGGCCTGGCGCTCGGTCATTAACGCGGCAATTTTGTTGATAATGTCGCAGCGTTGTTTGGCGCTGGTGCTGGACCAGCTAGGAAAGGCTTTGCGCGCCGCCGCCACGGCGCGGTCGACATCCTCGGTGTTGCCCATGGGCACGCTCGCAATGGTTTCCTCGGTGGCCGGATTGATCACCGCGAAGGTTTCCTTGCCGAGGGCTTTGACCCATTTGCCGTCGATATAAAAACTGTCGTAAACCTTCATGAAGCTACTCCTTCTTTAACCGGATATTAATGCGCTAAAGCCTAGTCGCTTTCGGTGCCGCAGACTATGCCCCAAAGATGTCAGCTTACGCTTACTGGCGTTGCGGTTAAAAACGATTTAGTCTGCTAAACCTATTCCATTTATGCATGAAGTGGTGCCAGATGCGAGGTCAGTTACCGTCAACCGCCAGTTTGCAGTGTTTTGTCTCGGTTGTTGAATTAGATAATGTCACCAAGGCCGCCGAACACCTCTGTCTTACTCAGAGCGCGGTGAGCCGGCAGATCAAGCAGTTGGAGGAGACCTTAGGTCAGACCCTGTTTGAGCGGGTGCGCCAACGCTTGCGCTTGACCCCGGTAGGGCAGCGCTACTATCAGCAAATTGCCCCGCTACTGCAGCTAATGTTGCAAACCACCGAGGAGGCGCGCCAGTTTCGACCGGGGGTGCAATTGGTGCTCGGCATTGAACCCGCTTTGGCCAGCCATTGGCTCTTGCCAGCGCTTGCCAGCTATACCGATTCGCACCCAGATACCAGTATTCACTTGATGACAGATATACATAAACTCTACCGGCGGCAGTTGGCGTGCGATCTGTCTATTGTTTTTGGCCAGGGCGATGGGCCGGGTATGCGGGTCGATTATTTGATGGGCGACGAGTTGGTGGCCGTGGTAAGCCCGCGGTTGTTGACCACCTGGGGGGCAATTGATAACCGCGAGCAGTTGCAGCGCTACCCCTTATTGCACCACACCAGCCCCGAGTCCTCGACCGCCTATTGGTGGCGTCAAGCCGGGCTGAGCGCCCAAGCCATTGGGCGCTTACCGGGCCAGCGCTTCGAAACCTTTCCCTTGCTGTTGCAAGCGGCGCTGCAAGGCATGGGCGCGACGGTATTACCTTGGTATTTTGTTGCCGACCGGATTCAACAGGGCGAGCTGTGTCAGCTTGGTGAGCGGCTTCCCTGCGACGGCGGTTACTACCTCTTATCAGACGTCGATGTGGCCGATCAGAGCCCGGTGGGCGAGTTCCGACAGTGGTTGGTGCAATTGGCGCATAATGCGTGATTTGGCGCTGACAACCATGCTAAGGTACCTTCGTTCTATGTACATAGTTCTATGTAGCTGTCTCAGGTGGACGTAGATTCACCTTAAGTTAGGGTCGGTTAACGGCTCGAGCTGATATAACAATAATCAGAGCAAGCAACGAGAGAGAGTGCCATTGCAGCAGCCAACAGCAGAAGGCGGCAGTCAGTGCGAACGCGATGTAGTGAGTGGGCGTGCACATGACCAGCAGGTAGCCGCGATTTTCGAACAGTACAGCGCCATGCTGAAGCGATACATGTGGTCTAAAGTTCGCTCGCAAGAGGATGTGGCCGATCTAATGCATGAAACCTATGAGCGGTTTCAGCGCCATAGGGATCGGATCGAGCTCGCCACAGCAAAAAACTTCCTGTTTACCATTGCCCGCAACCTAATCATTGATCGCGTGCGCCATAAGCGCGTCAGTGAGGTTGACCAAGATGTGGACGTGGAGCAGCTGTTAGACCCGCTGCCGACACCGGAACAGCAGGTTATCGACGCCGAGGCTGTCAAAGCCTTGAATAGCGCAATTGAAAGTTTGCCGAGCCAGTGCCGGCGGGTTTTTGTGATGCGGAAAATACATCAATTGTCACAAAAAGATATTGCGGAAAAGCTGAGCATATCCGTAAGTACTGTTGAGAAGCATATTGCCATGGGTATGAAACAGTGCCGGCAGCGCCTAGTAAAGCCTCTTGGCTAAGCATGAATTACGCGATAGCTAGAAAGGCCTCATTAACAACGATAACGAAATAGCATGATTCAACTTGTTCACAATAACGATATCGCACAGCAGGCGAGTATCTGGGCAGAGCGTCAGGCCGACGGCTTGGACGCCCATCAAGCGCAGCTTTTAAGGCAGTGGCTGGAAGCCGATGTTTGCCATCGCCTAGCGTTTAAACAGGCGCGGGAAGACTGGCTCCAAGTGCAAGTGGCGGTGCAAAATTTAATGGCTGCGCCGAGTGTGCAGTCTCTACCGGTGCGCGCGTCCATTGTGTTAGACAGGCCAGCGGAGCCAGTTCAGCGCCCTTGGTTGCGGGTAGCATCGTTTGCTTTTTGCTTATTTGCGATGAGTTTTTGGATACTTAGCCCTGACGTTCAAACCGGTATTGGCGAGATTAAAACGGTCGAGCTGCAGGATGGCAGCAAGCTGACCTTAAATGCCAGTTCGGAAGTTGATATAGCGTTTACCGAGGCCGAGCGGCGGCTAGTACTGCGCAGTGGCGAAATATTCATCGACGTCGCTAAAAATCCCGATCGCCCCTTAATCGTAGAAACAGCACGGGGCGAGGCCAGGGCTGTGGGTACTGCATTTAATGTCAGGTTGCGCGATGACGCGGCGTCGGTGTTAGTGACCGAAGGCTTGGTGGACGTGACCGGTAAGGTTGGCGAGCCACAGCGTTTGGCCGCGAACCAGAGCATTAAGTTGGCCGATCAGATTGGCTTAATCAATGAGCGGCGCAGCGAAGATGTAGTGGCAGCTCTGGCCTGGCGCGAGCAGCGCTTGTTTTTTAGCAACGTCGCCTTGGCGGAGTTTGTCGAAGAAATGAATCGCTATAGCTACCAGCATATGGTGATTGTCGATTCAGAGCTGTCTTCGGTGCGTGTGGGTGGTGCCTTTAGCACTGGCGATACACCTGCTGCGGTGAGTATGTTAGAAGCTGGTTTTGCCGTAAAAGCGGTTCAATTAACGCCATTATTGACCTTGCTCTATCGTTCTGCGCCAGACGCGGTAGAATGATCTGAAATGCAACAGTAGGTAGGCTTTTAGTCGCACCTGCTGCCAGCGGTATAACCCTAAAAATAGACACCGTGAACCTGTCAATCTTGCTTCGAATTGTTCAAGCGCGCATGCCTTTAACCCTATTGCGCATGGCACCGCGCGTTTTGCTGTTGTTTTTGCTGTGGTCGCCACTGGGCAGTGCCGCGCCGCATCAGTTTAGCCTGCCATCTCAACCCTTAAGTGACGCCTTGTTGGCCTATGCAGCCCTGGTGCCAGATGTGCGCCTAGTGTTTAGGCCCGAGCAACTGGCGGGTTTAACCGCCGGTGCCGTCATAGGTCAATATGAACCCGTAGCGGCCCTGGAAATGTTGCTCGCCGGCCAACCTTTACGTAAACGCGAGCTCGAGCCCAATACCTACTTACTTGAGCCTTTACCCGTAGCAACGGTTGCGCCTTCAAAGGCGGCAGTAGCAAGGCAGAGCCGCGACGATGTCGGCGCAGATGCTGCTGACTCGCTGCCGATTATCGAGGAGTTGGTCACCATCGGCACCCGCAGTCGCACGCGCAAGCTGCTGCAGTCCACTGTGCCCATCGATATCGTGCACGGTTATTCACTGTCTCGCTCGGCGCCAGCGTCGCTCGGCGAGCAGCTGCAAAGCCAAGCCCCTTCCTTTAACTTTTCTCGCACTATGGTGAGTGACGGCGCCGATTTAGTGCGCCCGGCCACCATGCGCGGCATGAACCCAGATCAACTGTTGGTGATGATAAATGGCAAGCGTCGGCACCATCAGGCGCAGATCAATATTCAGCAGGTGGTCGGCAGAGGCTCCTCGGGGGTCGATATGAACGCCATTCCAACGGTGATGCTCGAGCGGGTTGAAGTGTTGCGCGACGGCGCCAGCGCCCTGTATGGCTCGGATGCTATTGCGGGTGTGTTGAATCTGGTGCTGAAGAGCGGCCAGCAAGACCCTGAATTGAACGTGCAATACGGTCAAACCCACGAGGGCGATGGCCAGTCGTTGATCAGCAGCCTTGCCGGTGGCTTCGATCTGGGTGCAGATGCGAGTGCCTTTATCGCCTTGGAAGTGCAGGACAGGGCGGCCACCAACAGAGCCGCCCCGGATCAGCGCTTTGAGCCCGCGCGAGTCAGTATGCGCATTGGCGATACTGAGCAGCAAAGTTGGAATCTATTTGGCAATGGCCAATGGGCGTTGAGTGAGCAGCTTGAAGTCTATGGCTTTGGTGGCAGCGCGCGGCGCGCGGGGTTGTCGGCGGGCTTCTATCGCGGTGCTGGCGCCAGCGATGGCACCGCGCCTGTCAGCGCTAGGTATTTGCCGGGTTTAGACCCGGAAGGCTTTCTACCGCTGCAAAGCACCCGCTCCGAGGACGACAGCGTCGCACTGGGCGCTGTGATCGAATTGCCAGAGGCGTGGAGCCTAGATATCAGCTCGAGCTGGGGTGAGAACCGCTTTATTCAGGGCACGGATTATTCTGTCAATGTGTCACTGGGCGAGCAGACGCCCACCAGCGCCACTAATGGCGAGCTCAAATACAGCCAGCTGCAGCATGCGGTGGTGGCGAGTGGCTTGGTGGATGCCTCAGGCCTAGAGGAGTTATTGGTGACCGGCGGCGCCGAGTGGCGGCGGGAAAATTACCAGATAACCACGGGCGAATTTGCCTCTTATGCCTATGGCCCCGAGGACGACTTTAGCCTGTTTATTCCCAGCCCCATCGACCCATGCCCCACAGAAACCGGTTTAGTGTGCGCCGACGGTCAGGCGAGAAGTCGCGCCCAAGCGGGCATGCAGGCTTACCCAGGTTACCGCTTGCCGGTTTCAGATCAACGCGACAGCATGGCTTGGTTTGTCGAGGCAGAGATCGATTTCGATGAGCGTCTGGCGATTGCTTTGGCTAGCCGATGGGAAAGCTTTGGCGATGTGGGTCGCACCCTCAATGGCAAGTTGTCATTGCGTTATCAACTAACGCGCGCATTAATGTTGCGCGGTGGGGTGGCCTCTGGGTTTCGAGCGCCGGGCATTAACCAGCGCAGCTTTACCCACGTGATCACCAATATTGGCCCGGACGTGCTCACCAATACGCTACACGCCGCTGAGGACAGCGAAGTGCTAGAGGCGTTGGGGGTGGCGCCCTTGGCGGCTGAGCGCTCAAAGCATGCCAGTATTGGCGCTATTTGGCAGCCGGTGCAGGGGTTGTCTCTGAGCTTAGATGGCTTTCACATTGATGTGGCCGATGCCATAGCGCTGAGTGATGTGATTGCCGCAGAGCCGGGCGCCTGTTTGCCCAACTGCGCGTTTGCACAGGCCTTGGCGGCGCAGGGAAATAACATTGGTGCCGTGCAGTTTATGTATAACGCCATGGATACGGTCACCACCGGCTTCGATCTGGTGGCGCGTTATCAGTGGCGCCACGATTGGGGCCAGACCCAACTTTCACTGCTTGGGCATTACAATCGAACTCGGGTTTTAACCCTGCATGGCCCGCAAGGCTTTGCACCAAGCGAGCTGTATTCTGATGCCCAGGTGATGCTGACTGAACAGGGGCAGCCCCGGCGCCGCCTCTTGTTGAGCGCCGACTGGCAGTACGCCAGCTGGTCTACAAGTGTGAGGCTGAATCGTTTTGGCTCGGTTAAAACCAGCTATTTCACCGAGGCGGGGCTGGGCGTCGACCTGCCAGATGTGGACGAAACCTTCCACAAGTCGGGCCGTGCTTGGTTGTTGGATGCCGATATTTCCTACCGCTTCAATGGCGGTTTTTCAATTTCACTCGGCGGCAACAATTTGCTCAATACCTACCCAGAGCCCTTAGCCAAGCCCAGTTTGTTAGGCGAGATAAGCGGCAACAGCTTTGTATACCCTTGGGAGTCCTCGCCCTATGGTATTAATGGCGCCTTCTATTACGCTCGTGCGGTTTATCAGTTGTGAAATATATGTCCTAATTTTTCTGTGTCTGTTAGTGTTTTTGTCCTAGTTTCTCTTAATTGGTTTCTCTTTTTATAATTGTTTGATTTGTTCACTCATTTATCTATAGCGGTTTTTTGTCCGGATTTCGTATGGAGTCATAGTGGTGAACTATTCTCACATGGGTAGTTTTACCCGTAGGACTAATAAATAAGATAAAAATTATCTCACTGGGAGAGATACTATGAGACACAAGCACCTGTTTACTTCACTGTCTGTCATTGCTTTAGCGGGTAGTCTGGGCACGCCTTTGGCTGTGGCGCAATCAACGGATATGGATTTACTTGAAGAAGTTGTCACCGTCGGGTCTCGTACCAAAGCGCGTTCAGCCACGGATTCGCCAGTGCCAGTGGATGTGATCAATGCCGATGAGCTGGCGAAGTCGGGTAGTAGCGACATGCTCGAGCTGCTGAAGGGCACCATCCCGTCTTTTAATGTTCTCTCGCAGCCCATCAGCGATGCGGCATCCATTATTCGCCCCGTTAACCTGCGCGGATTGCCATCAGACAGCACCCTAGTTCTAGTCAATGGCAAGCGTCGTCATCGTTCATCGGTGATTGTTTTCCAAGGCGGTGGTTTAAATAAAGGTGCGCAAGGGCCTGATATATCGGTTATCCCCAGCATCGCACTTAAACAAATTGAAGTGTTGCGCGACGGAGCTGCGGCTCAATATGGTTCGGATGCCATTGCTGGGGTGATGAACTTCGTGCTTAAAGATGATGCCGAGGGCGGTAGCGTTGAGGTGAAGTACGGACAATACGGTGAAGGTGACGGAGATACCACAACTATAGCGGCCAACATCGGCATGCCACTTACCAGTAGTGGTTTTGTAAATGCCAGCCTGCAGTGGAACCAAGCGGATGACACTGTGCGCAATGGCCGCTCTTCGCAGAATGTCACGCTTGAAGCTGCGGGCGTAGAGAATGTGCCAGATCCTGCTTATATCTGGGGTTCACCAAAGATAGATGATGACGTCAGTTTTTTTGTGAATGCCGGCTTAGAGTTGGGCAACGACAGCGAGGCTTATCTATTTGGTAATCATGCAACCCGTAGCGCTGATGGTGGTTTCTATTACCGTAATCCAAATAATCGTCAAGGTGTATTTACTTGGGACCCTGATGGTGATGGTCCGTTGATAAATCAGCGCCTGATTGCAAACGTGGATGGCAATTGTAACTTAGCCACAGGTCCAGTTGGTTCGGGTAACCCAGATACTGATCCGTTATTGGCGGCAATTATTGCTTCCGATAGTTGTTGGTCTGTCAATGAGTTGTACTCCGGCGGTTATACACCGCGCTTCGTTGGCACCGTTACCGACAGCGCGTTAACAGCGGGTACACGAGGCACCTTCCAGGGTGGCTTCATGAATGATTGGTCCTACGATTTCAGTGCTGGTATCGGTCGTAGTGAAAGCAACTTCGGTTTAAATAACACGCTAAACCCCTCCATGGGCCCAGATTCACCCACTAATTTCGATACCGGTTCATATATTCAGCAAGAAAAAACTATAAACATAGACTTCTCGCACCAATTCGGCGATACCAGTGTCGCCTTCGGTACTGAGTGGCGCGAAGACAGCTTCCAAATTGTTGCCGGCGAAACAGCGTCGTGGAAGGCTGGGCGCTACGCTGAATTGGACAATGTGATCTCCGGTGATCCAGACCCAACGAATACCTTGGCGGTATTTACCGTTGGTTCACACGGTTTCCCTGGTTTCCACCCAGATTCAGCAGGCTCTTTTGAGCGTAACAACTATGCGCTTTACACCGATATTGAACATCAAGTTACCAGTGGTTTATTGATAGGCGGTGCATTGCGCTATGAGGAATTCTCCGATTTTGGCGACACCCTCAACTACAAGTTAACGTTTAACTGGTCGCTGACCGATGATTTCGCCTTCCGCGGTTCAATGGGTACAGGTTTCCGTGCGCCAACCGTCGGTCAAACCAACGTCGTTAACTCTCAAACCACTAATATCGAAGGTTTTGGATTAATGAACGTTGCCACCTTGGCGCCAAGTCATCCCGTCTCTGTTGCTTTAGGCGCACAAGCGCTGACGCCTGAAGAATCGGAGAGCGTTACCTTAGGTTTGGTGGCTGGTTTGGGCGATGTAGATCTGACCATCGATTTTTATCATATTGAAGTCACCGATCGTATCACCGTAACCGATTCTAAATTATTAGATGACGCTACTCGTGCCACCTTGCCGAGCGATATGCCTGCAGCTGATTTAGTCGGTACCTTGACCCACTTCAACTTCTTCACCAATGATTTTGATACTACTACTCAAGGTGTTGATATAGTCGCGACTTACGGTACGGATTTGTTCGGTGGTTCTGCCGACTTCTCAATGGCTTACAACTACAACGAAACAGAAGTTGATAGCTATACCATTACCAGTGCGTGGGATGTGCAGCGCTTGGAAGAGGAGTTACCCAATCACCGAGCTAATATCAGCTGGGCGCAGTACTGGGGTGACTTCTCTGGTTTCTTGCGCGCTAATTACTACGGTGAGTATTTGGCTATTCACGCCGATGACTCTTCGGATGCAATTAAAGGCGATCCAGCTGTAACCATTGATTTAGAGCTGGCTTACAACATCAATGAAAATTTCACAATTAAAGCGGGTGGAAATAATATTTTTGATCAGGAGCCAATGCGTTATACCGGTGCTAATGGTAACCCATCGCCTTCTTGGTCTGGTGCTTACTACTATGAAACATCGCCATTCGGTATTAACGGAAGTTTCTATTACATGAAAGCAAGTTACAGCTTCTAAACAAACACGTGTGTTTTTGTAATACGGATGGACGCCCGTGGCCAGTCTGGCATGTGCGTCCTTTTCTAAGTAACTTCACCCTATTGATTTACTAAATCTTACCGCGCCTTCGAAAGAGGGCGTTTTAGTTACAACACAGCTGTTATAAAAACAAAATAAAAAATTGGAGCAAACAATGAAAAAGATACAGGCTTTGAAACCATCCTTGTTAGCACTGGCGGTGACCGGTGTGATAGCACAACCCAGCTTTGCCCAGCAGGGTGAGAGCTTAGAGTTGCTTGAGGAGGTGGTGACTATTGGTACCCGTAAAGAGGGCCAGTCGCCAACGGAAACACTCTCTCCGATCGACGTATTAAGTGGCTCGATATTCAGTAAGCAAGGTGCCACCGATTTAACCGATTCATTGACGAAAGTGATGCCCTCGCTCAACACCCAGCGTTTTCCTATTGCCGACGGCACCGCGTTTGTGCGGCCGGTAACGCTGCGGAACCTATCGCCAGATCACACCCTCGTGCTGGTTAACGGCAGTCGTCGGCATCGCTCTGCACTGGTGAATTTACAGCTGGCACCCCTCGGCACGGTGAACCAAGGTTCGCAAGGCGTGGATTTTTCTGCATTCCCTTCGGCCGCGATTAAGCGTGTTGAAGTGTTGCGCGATGGCGCGTCGGCGCAGTACGGTTCAGACGCTATCGCCGGTGTTGTCAATTTGGTGTTAGACGACGCCAATGAAGGTTTTAGTTTAAGTGGCCAATACGGTGAGTACTCTGAGGGTGATGGCGCGCGGACAGCGCTGGCGGCCAATGCCGGTTTTGCGCTGGGTGAGCAGGGCTTTGTCAACGTTACTGCCGAGTACAACAATTCTGAAATCACGAGTCGTGGTACAGCCAGGCCAGACGCTGCCGCTATTGCCGAGATTGTTGGTGCCGATCAGGTGCCCTATAACGGTTTTGGTCAGCGCTGGGGCGACCCAGATATTGAGTCGGTAAAACTATTCGTTAATACGGGTTATGACCTCAATGACAAAGTAACCCTGTATGGCCACGCGAGCTATATGGATACGCAAACCCTGTCTGGCTTTTTCTACCGTGGCCCCGTGCTGCCCACCGCCGCCGACAATATTGCCAACCCGCCGCGCACCACGTTGATGATCGACGCTAACAGTGACGGCATTGCAGACGGCGCGAGTAATGCGCTAATTAGCGAAATTCTTGGTCGCGGCTTAGACCCAGCCGATTATTTAACCGAAGACAGCACGAGTATCAGCGGTTATGCGCTACTCAACCCTATCCACACGCAATTTCCGGGTGGCTATAGCCCATTGTTCGGTGCTGATATCAGTGATTACTCGTTGGTATTTGGCGCCAAAGGTGAATTCAATCCGAATCTAACCTGGGATCTACGTGGCAGCACTGCCGAGAATGAGGTCGCCTATGTATTGGAAGATAGTATTAACCCAAGCTTGGGACGTCTTTCGCCCACTACGTTTAACCCAGGCACCTTGACCCAACAAGAAAGCAGCGTGAATGCCGATTTTGTCAAAACCTGGGACGACTCGCCGCTTAACTTGGGCTTTGGTGTCGAATGGCGAAATGAAACTTACAAGATAGGTGCGGGCGATGCGGCGTCTATCGCGGTAGGCCCAACCTATGCACAATTCGGTGTTGGATCGGATGGCTTCCAAGGCTTCCCAACTGAGTCGGCGGGATCTTTTGAAAACGATAGCTACGGTGCCTATGTGGATTTGGAAACCGATATTACCGAACGTTGGTCCGGCGCTATTGCTTTGCGCTACGAAGATTCCGACGCCTATGACTCAACTCTCGACTATAAGTTGTCGACCCGTTTTGACGTGAGCGATAACTTTGCTTTACGTGGCACAGTTAGCACGGGCTTCCGCGCGCCAACCCCGGGTCAGGTGAATACCTTAAACGTCACCACGACGTCTGATTCCTCGGGCAATCTTGTGCCCAGTGGCACTTACCCCGTAAGTCACCCCATCGCCAGCGCGTTGGGCGCGATAGAACTGGTGCCAGAAGAATCGGTGAGTTACACCTTGGGCTTGGTTTACACGCCAATGGATAACATCAACGTCACCTTGGATTACTACAATATTGAAATTAATGACCGATTGGCGCTGAAGAGCTTTACCATTGGCGCGGATGAACTGCAGTTGTTGGTCGATGCCGGTATTCCCGATGCGAATCTTTTGGTGGGAAGCAATGGCAATTATTTTGTTAACGCATTTACCTCGACGGTTTCCGGTATTGATCTAAATATTCACTCGGGTCACCAAATAGGTGGCGGTAATTTGGATATTGATTTCCGCCATAACTACAACACGCAGGAAGTTTCTGATGTGGCTGCGGGCACCATTGATGCAGGTAGAGTCTATGATCTGGAAAATCAAATTCCCAATCACAGCACGGTATTAAGTTTTGATTTTGTTCAGCCTGTTGCCGGCATGGAGCTTAGCAGTTTGCTGCGCTTCAACCGCTACGATGGCTGGTCTAGTACAGGCGGTTTATTTGGCCCTGGCGATGCATCTGATGCCGCTAGCTACGGTGGTGCAATTCTAGTGGACGTGCAGTTTACGCTGGATATAAACGACAATTACTCGGTATCCATTGGTGGGGAAAACATCACGGATGAATACCCAGATAAGGAAGCTAATGGCACGCTAAACTTTTTAGGTCAGCAGTATGCGGTAACGTCGCCCTTCGGCTTTAATGGCTCTTACTGGTATTTGCGGGCAAACGCCAGCTTTTAGTAAGGGATAGCGTTATCGAGCCCTCGGTTCCAATAGCTGCTGCAGTTATTGGGAGCGAGGGCTTTTTTTATACCGGTCATTTTAAGGCGTGAATTGTTCGGAGCTTTGCCCTAAGGGTGTAATGTCAGGCGGCCAAGCGTCTGTAGCTAGACATTCGTAACCCCTGGGCCAAACTGTTTGCCAGTACCAAGGCTAAGCGCAATTCTGTGACGAAGGTTTGGCTAACGAAACCATGGGTTTCCTGCGACCAGTGATTAATGCAATAACCTTTTAGCCGGCCCTTGGCCTGAAAAGCTGGCGCCACAAAAATATAGTTGTGCCCCTCAAGAATACCCTTTTGTTGCCAGTTGGACAGTTTCAGCAGGGTGTGGCAGCGCTGGCTGGTGATACCGAAAAAGGGGTGTTGCTGGCCTACAAAGTGATCGGTAAAGGTGTGCGCAGGCTTTGCTGCGTGGCCTAAAAGTTGTGATGAGATAGCGTGCAGTGGCATGTCAAAAATTCCAAAAAAATGAGTAAGGATAGGTATAAAGCACTATCAGCTACACATTCGGAATAGATTGTTTACAGATAAAAAACACATAAAAAAACCCTCTTAGGTGAGGGCTGACGGTTAGCTAGGTACTTTGTGCTAGCTATTTCTGCATGATTGTCTGAAGTTTTTCAGACCGCATCTCGTTCCGCGTTACTTGCAGTTAACTGCCAGTAAGTTGGTTCGAGTACCACCTTGCCCAGATTCGGCAGGTTGGCGTTGGCGTCAGCCACTCTCTTGATGTGCGCGCACTCTACCGCCAGTGGCCGGCACAAGTCAAGACTATAGCACGAAGTTGCACACCATAAACTGGCTAGCTAACAAGATTGATTCTTGCCTTGGCGATGAGCAAACTCGCTCGCGATGAGCTGCCTCAAAACCGCAATATCAACGTCGGCTAATTTATTGATATACAAACAGGCGACCGACGTTTTATGTTTTCCTAGTGCGGCGAGTAGAGGCGTCACATCATTGAGTGAGCAATTGATATACAGTGTCAGGTTTTGTTTACGCGGTGAAAACCCGGTGTAAAACCAAGGGTAACTATCGCCGCTTAGGGTTGTGTGGAGGTAGTTGCCAAAGCCGATGATACTGTCGCCCCACAAGACCGGTTTTTCCCTGGTAATATCCTGAAAAATCGTTAATAACTGCAATGCGTCCGACCGTCGCACCGCGTGCTCGAGGCGCTGGATAAACGCGACAACGCTTTGCTTGGAGGGTTGAGTTTTAAGCGAGATCATCAGGTGTACCTACAAGGTTTTATTGAAGTCTAGCTCAAAGACAAAATGGTTTTCTCTGACTTGAGCGCACGCGTCAACCAAAGCGCTAGCAGCGCCGCTAGCGCCAGTGTCAACGCCGCGCCAGTTGCGGTGGCTAGCAGATCTATGGCTTGGCCTTTGGCAATGGTTTCAATCAGATTACTTTGGCTGGCCACTGGCACCCAGTCGATCCACTCCGGCTTGTGGGGCATGAATTGAATGGCGAAGGGTATGGTGAGCGGCACCATAATAGTGAGTGAAATATAAGATTGCGCTTCCTTAAAACTGCGCGCCTGAAAGGCGCAAAATAATTGAAACGCGGCGGCAAAAAAAGCCAAGGGCAATAACGCCAGCATGATAGTGGCGATGGTGAGCGGTTCGAGTTCAAAGCCGATGCCCATTTTAGCCAAGGGCACGAAACCCATCACCACAGAGGTGATGCACAGGGTAAGTAGTGCGCCCAAGGTGCCGAGCATGGCAACAGCGATCAGTTTTGCGCCGATCAGTTGTTGGGTCGATATGGGTTGGGTCAGAATAAGTTCGAGCGAATGTCGCTCGCGCTCGCCCGCTGAGGTATCTATGGCGATGCTTGTGCTCGAGACAAACACGCTCATCAGCACGAATACCGCGAGCATACCCATCACGATACCGCTCTTTTCCTGGGCGCTGGCTTGATCTTGTAGCTCAATGGAAAAGGGATTAAGCAAATGTGCATCAATGCCGCGCAATACCAACCGATAGGTTGCTACTTCGTTGGCGTATTGTTGCAACACGGCTCTGATACGATGGCTAGCTGCCTGTCGATTTTTATCGGCTTGATTGATTTTTAACACCAGCGCCAGCGCTTTTGCTTGTTCTATTTGGCTTTGATAATCATCGGGAATCACCAGCGTGATTGGCTTGTCGCGCCAGCGCTTTTCGTCGCTCTCAGTGCCTGTGCCGAGCTGAAAAATGCGTTGCTGTGCAAGGCGCTCGACTAAAACCGGCGCGTTCGCTGCGCCCTCTATGGCAATATACAGAGATAGCTCTTCTTCATTATTTGAGATGGCAAAGTTGAGCGCCGCGGCCAGTACCAAAGGGCCAAAAAAGGCGTAGAGGAGTGCGCCCATGAGTGCGCGCCTATCCCTTAAGGCGTCGATAATTTCTTTATGGAGCAGAGTGTAGAAAATGCGATTCATGCGGCAATGCCCTCGTCGCTACCAATGAGTTTTACAAAGGCTTCTTCTAACTGCGTTTCACCCGTTTGTTCGCACAGTTGCTGCGGTGTGCCTGTGGCAATTACTTTGCCTTGGGCGACAATAATGACCTTATCGCAGAGCGCCGCAACTTCTTGCATGACGTGGCTGGAAAATAAAATGCAGTGACCGGCATCGCGCAGGTTTTTGAGTTGCTCGCGCAGGATACGGGTGCTCATAACATCTAGCCCGCGCGTTGGTTCGTCCAGCACCAAATTTTGCGGTCTGTGCACCAGCGCCTGCGCTAAGGTCACCTTCATGCGCTGGCCCTGTGAGAAACCTTGGCTCCTGCGCTGTGCAATATCTTCTAGCGCTAATTGGGTGATGATGTTGTGCGTAGCGGCTTTGCCTTCAGCGCCATGCAGCCCGTGCAGCCCGGCGAAATAATTAATCTGCTCAAACGCCGTTAAACGTTCATATAGGCCAAACTTATCGGGAAATACGCCCAGGCGTTTGCGCGCTTCAATGGGGCGCACTGCCACATCAATGTCATCGACATAGGCTTGGCCTGATTCCGTTTTTAATAGCCCGTAGAGAATGCGCAAGGCGGTGGTTTTCCCCGCGCCATTAGGCCCTAATATGCCCGTGATCTCGCCGTCGAGTGCGGAAAAGCTCATGTTGTCTAAAGCGCGAAGTTTACCGAAATGTTTGGTCAGCGATTGCACGTTTAACATGGTGTCATCTTTCCTACGTGTTTTGGCGTCATGGGAAGGCTGTGTAATGATCGCTAATTAATGGGCATTAATACTGCGCATAAATCTAACCGTCGGCAATGTTGCTAGGCACTCGGCATTGTCGAGGGGTTGGTTCGGGTGGTTTAAAAAACTGCCGAACCAGTTTGGGGCCACAACCTTTTAAACCCACGATATGGCCGGCATTTTTGGCTATCAGGTGAGTGGCATTGGGCAAGTGTTCAACTGCAATATTGCCCCAAGCCGGCGGTGTGACAGGGTCGAGCTCGCCCGATAACGCGAGCACGGGAATATCGCTTTTTACCGGAAGATAATGGTTGTCATCGAGCCTGTACTCAGGCCAAGTTTCGCACAGGCTTTGCCAAAATTTTACCGACACATCGCCAAAGGGCGTGTTGGTATCTTGTTGCAGTTGTGCCGGTGTAGCGCGACGAATGTCTTCATTGCAGATAATGTTTGCCATTAAACCTGTGTAAATACTGTTATCGCCACCGGCCGCGAGTAGCCCTGCCAGGGGTGCGTAGTTTTGCTGCTGGGCTTGGCTGATAACGATCGGCAACAATTGCCGCTGTTGTTGACTGTAGAGGTTGCTGATGGTGAGTTGAAACAATTTGCTGGTATCGAGTTGAAAACGCTGTGTTTGCAAACTGGTGGGGTGAAAAATGGTGGTGTCGATCGGTGCTCGTTTAACTTGCTGCCAAAGTTCCCAGTAGTGCTGACGCAGTTGTGGAAACGAATTGTTGCACGTTGGCGTCGCTTCGCACTCGTCAAATAAAAGGTTTAGGGCGCGATAACCGTGGCTGGCAAAGGGGCCAACAATGGTTTGCACGGGCGCAATGCTGTCTAACACAACGCTATCAATTAAGTCTGGGTAGGCGCGCATAAACACCAAGGCCGCGCGCGTGCCGTAGGAGCCGCCGTACAGATTAATTTTGCCATAACCCATGGCCACTACCATCGCGGCAAAGTCATCAATAGCATTGGGCGTGTTGTATTGGCTTAAATCGCCGGAAAAATTTTCAATGCAGGTTTTAGCTAAAGTTTGGCTGATGGAGGCATTGAAAAGGTCGGCGTAAATGTCTTCGTTTTCCGCTTCGCATTTGAAGCCGTTACTGCTGCCCGTGCCCCGTTGCTCAAGGAATACGATATCGCGATCTGCGAGCAGCGCTTTTAATACCAGCCCCACTTGACCGCCCACCTCGATGGCAGATTGCCCTGGCCCGCCGGCCAAGAAAACCAAGGGTGACTTTTGACTGGGCGTCAGTGCATTTAACCGAGCCGCATGCAGGGTGAAGGTTTTACTGTTCGGGTCTTTGGGGTTTTCTAAGCGCTCGAGGCTGAAGCACTGGGCGAGGTCGGGCAGGGCTTTTAAGTGACATTCGGTGCTATTAAGTTCGTTACCGAAACTGGGCTGGCTCGAGAGTAGCAGCGTCAGCGTGATGGCAATCAGTAATTTCACACAGCAATCCTTGGGTGTTATGAAAGCGAGGCCTGAATCTTATCAATTTAGACCCCGTCTAGGCAGGCTATTCGATGAAGCTAGGTTTTGGCTCGGCAAACAGCGGCGGTAAAAACCACGTCGGTGGAACTATTGAGCGCGGTTTCGGCCGAGTCTTGCACCACGCTGATAACGAAGCCGACGGCAACCACTTGCATGGCAACATCATCGGGAATGCCGAATAAGCTGCAGGCGAGTGGAATTAATAGCAGCGAGCCACCGGCTACCCCCGAGGCGCCGCAGGCGGAAACTGCGGCAATAACACTTAACAGTAGCGCGGTGAGCAGATCCACTTGAATGCCGAGCGTATTAACCGCCGCCAAGGTTAGCACCGTAATGGTAATTGCCGCACCGGCCATGTTGATGGTGGCGCCCAGTGGAATGGAAACGGCGTAGGTATCTTTATCCAGTGCCAGCTTTTCGCATAACGCCAAGTTGACGGGAATGTTTGCGGCAGAGCTGCGAGTGAAAAATGCGGTGATGCCACTCTCGCGCAAGCAGGTGAACACCAGCGGGTAGGGGTTGGCACCGGTTTTAAACCAAACGATGAGCGGGTTAACCAATAGCGCCATCAATAACATTGCGCCGATCAGCACTGCTAACACATGTAGGTAGCCACCTAAAACGTCTAAGCCGCCCTCAGCTAGATTACCGGCCACTAAACCAAAGATACCTAAGGGCGCGGTGCGAATGACGATGCGCACCACTTGGGTGATGGCGTGAGCGCTATCGGCAAGTACTTGTTTGGAGCTTGCCTGTGCGTGTTTTAAGCCTAGACCGAGCGCAATGCCCCAGACCAAGATGCCAATGAAATTGCCGGTAAGCAGCGCGTTTATGGGGTTATCGACCAACTTAAACAGCAAATTTTGCAGTACTTCACCCACGCCTTGTGGCGCATCTAAGCTTTTGCTGGTGAGCGTTAGGGTTAATTCGCTTGGAAATAACATGCTGAGGCCGACGGCAATCATGGCAGCGCTCAAGGTGCCAATGAGGTAGAGGCCAATAATAGGGCGCATTTGCCCCTTGGCTGTGTTGCTTTGGTTGGCAATGGCTGAGGCCACAAGGATGAACACCAGCAGCGGCGCTACAGCCTTTAATGCTTGAACAAAAAGGTTGCCTAGCATGGCAGCTTGTTCGGCGCCCTTTGGTGCGATTAGGCCGAGTGCGATACCGGCGACAATGCCCACGGCAATTTGGCTGATGAGGCTGGTGTTGAGAATGCGGGATATTACCGATGTCGACTGCATGTACGCGCCTGTTTTATAAGTTATAAATTATTGATGATCGATTTAGCTATGGGTGTCGGTTTAGATTTGTTGACCGGTTGTTAGGCTTGAGCCCTATCCTTAGCCAATGAGATTGGCAACAAAAGTAATGGCATTAGCCCTGTTGCGCAAGGATATTTTGGTGGATGCCATGGTTGTCGGCTAGACAGCAGCAAATTAGCTGATTCTTAGCAATATTAACCTAATTTTTCCGTATTTTAGCGTCAATCTTGCGGCGCTAAAGCAAACCCGGCAGCGCCTTTGTTGCTTGATAACGGTGCTCGCGGTCGAGTGCTTTTTAGTCGACACATTATCTTGATTGCAGCTGTTAAATGCATAGTGTTTAATGCCGCCAGATTGAGGGAGAGCTATGGACGAAATTGTTGACATGTTGCGCGAGGCCAATACCGCCGTTGCCTGGGGTATGGAGCTACCAACACACGAAATGACCGTGGAGGCAGAGGAGCAAATTCTATTGCCTATGCCGCGCGATTATCGCGAATTTTTATTAGAAGTTAGCGATGTGATTGTCGGCTCGTTAGAGCCTGCCGTTGTTGCCGATTCTTCGGCACACAATTACTTACCTGAACTTTGCGCCACCGCTTGGTCTGACGGTGTGCCACGGCATTTACTGCCCTTTTGTAAACATCAAGACGCGTACTATTGTTTGGAGCCAGAAGGCGAAGTGGTACTTTGGGCCGATGGCGACTTGACCGGCGAAACCTGGGAAACCATTTGGTACTGGGCGCGCGATGTTTGGTTGGAAAGTTAGCGTTAGCTTTAAGTGAAAATTCAAAAGCCCGCTGCTGCGGGCTTTTTTATGGGCTTAGCCTTGTCGCGCTTGGGTCGACAAAAAAGTGACTCTCTTGTGATACTTCTGTGAGGATTGCGCTGTGCTTGAAGAGCAGACTGATAGCTCATTCATCAACAGCATTCTCAAGGACAGTCTCATGCAAATAAAAAATACCGCACGGCTTTTCGCTCCGCTCGCTTTTCTGGCCGCGAGTTTATCGTCGCTCCCCAGTGTTGCAGCGGATTACGCCATAGAAATTCAAAACTTAACCCGAGGCACCTATTTCACACCGCTATTAGTGGCCGCGCATCCCGAAAGCACCCATTTGTTTCAGTCGGGCATGGCGTCTAGCAGTGCCTTACAGGCCATGGCTGAAGGGGGGGATATATCAGGTTTAGCGGCGGCGGTTACTGCCGTGGCCGGAGATATGGTGGCAAACCCAGCCGCTGGATTATTGCTCCCGGGCGCTAGCACGACGGCGATGATCAATAACGACGCCAATGCTGCCAATACCCAGCTTTCCATTGTGGCCATGCTATTGCCCACCAACGATGGCTTTGTTGGTATCGATAGCTTAACCCTGCCCACCGAGCCGGGCACCTATACCTATAACCTGAATGCCTACGACGCCGGTACCGAAGCCAATAATGAATTGCGTGGCTCTGGTATGCCCGGACAAGCCGGTATGCCTGTGCCGCCACCGCTGGAGGCCGAGATTGGCATGAACGGTACCGGGCAGGCGGGCTCAGCTGAAGGTTTCGTGCACATTCATCGCGGTGTTTTGGGTGATATGGATGCAACCGGTGGCCTCAGCGATATCAGTGCCACGGCACATCGTTGGTTGAACCCTGTGGCGCGCATCACTGTCACTGTGCAGTAAGGAGAAACCTATGAATAAGCCATTAACCTTACTTGGGCGCTGGAGTCTGCTGACCTGCGCGGTAGCGCTGCTGGCCGGCTGCCCAAAGAACGACGACCCTGAACCGAGCACCGAAATGCGCGAGTATGCCATTCAGGTTACTAACCTCACCTATGCTCAACCCGTGTCGCCATTGGTTGCAAGCCTGCACAATGAGTCGGTGCGTTTGATGACCGTGGGCGCGGCGGCAAGTGCTGCGCTGGAGCAGCTGGCGGAAAGCGGCGCCAATGCAGACCTGCTCGCGCAATTGAACGCCAACAGCATGACCTTTAACAACGTGGGTGGAGCCGGGGTGTTGATGCCAGGCGTGAGCGAAACCTTAACGGTGAGTGCCGAGTTTGATGCGGCGCAATTGGCCTCGGTGCAGTTAAGTGCCGTGACTATGTTGGTCAATACCAATGATGCCATCACCGGCTTTAATGGTTTGGATGTAACAAACCTCGCCGTGGGTGACTCAATGTCGCTAACCACTCTGGCTTATGATGCCGGTACAGAGGCAAACACCGAGTCGGCAGATACGGTGCCAGGCCCAGCGGCGGCCGGCGGTGCGCAGGAGGGCTTTAATGCGCTGCGCGATGATATACGCGATGAAGTGGCTATGCATGCGGGAGTATTAACCAGCGACGAAGGCCTGATGACGTCGGTATTAACCCATGCCCATCGCTTCGATAACCCGGTGTTAAGGGTTGTGGTTACCCGCATGCAATAGTGCGTCTTAACCGCATTTATCGTCCATGGCCGTATCGCGCTGTTCGCTCGGGTTGTATTAGGTTTGGTTTTTGCCAAAAAAGCTAAACCACGCTCGAGCGAATTCTCTGTCTGTTTTTGGTCAGCTATGTCATTCACCTTGCAGCTTAAGGAGTGCCTATGAGCGCGAAAATTTTGGCCTACCCAACGCCGGAGCGACGCTTTCTCATTATCGAAGATGAAAAGGATTTAGCGGAATTGGTTCAGCTGCAATTGCGCGATCTGTCGGCTGAATGCATCAAATGTCATTGCGGTAGTGAGGGCCTTGCGCTCGCGCTTGCGCAACAATGGGATCTGATTTTACTCGACTTGCGTTTACCGGGTATGGACGGCTTAGATGTCTGCCGTGAGTTGCGCGCCAAGGGTATAACAACGCCGGTGTTGATGCTGACATCGCGCGCGACGGAATTAGATCGTGTGCTCGGCTTGGAATTGGGTGCCGATGATTATCTGACCAAACCCTTTAGCTCATTGGAGCTGGTGGCGAGAGTCAAGGCGCTACTAAGGCGCGCGGCTATGCATCAGACGCCCGCGCCAAATTCTGTGGATAACCTATTGCACGTGGGCGATGTACTGATTGATAGCCAGCAGCGTCGGGTTGAAGTGCGAGGGCAAAACATAGATTGCACGGCAAAGGAGTTTGATCTGTTGCGTTACTTTGTGAGCAACCCAGGTAAAGTTTTTCGCCGCATGGATTTACTGCAAGAAGTCTGGGGTTACGGTCACGATGGCTACGAACACACGGTCAACAGCCACATCAATCGATTGCGCGCCAAAATTGAACGGGACCCATCGCAGCCTAAATATATTTTGACCGTTTGGGGTGTGGGTTATAAGTTTCAGGAGGCGCTATGAACTGGCGAGCCTGGAGCCTCAGATCGCGGCTGAGTGTAAGTTTTATTTTGTTGTTTTGCTTGATTGGCTTAAGTTATGTATCGCTTATTTTTTGGAGCAGTGACCGCTATTACGATGAAATCACGCAAAAGCTAAACCGCAGTTTGGCCATGTATATTGTCAATCGTGCGCCACTCATAGAGCAAGGCGTGGTGAACGAAGCTGCCATGCAAGAGTTGGCCGGCTTGGTGATGGTGGTCAACCCTATTGTTGAGGTTTATTTACTGGATGCCGACGGGCGTATTTTGTCCCAGGGGGTTCCCGCCGACTCGGTAAAACGGGCTCAGGTGGCATTGCCGCCGCTACTACACTGGTTGGCAGAGCCCGATGCGGCAACGGTTTTAGGCACAGATCCGCGTTCAGTCACCGGTGAAAAAATATTTTCGGTCTTTCCCGTGGGCTCGGCGCAGGAGCCTGAAGGCTACCTGTACGTGATACTCGGCGGCGAGCGCTATAACACCTTAGGCGATTCACTGAAGGGAAGTTATTCATTGCAATTAGCTGCCGGCGCGATATTTGCACTGTTGAGTTTTGCTGTGGCAGTGGGCTTTTTAATGTTTAGTAGCCTGACAAAACCGCTTCGAAAACTGTCTTTGGATATGCATAAATTTGCCCGCGCGCAACAATTGGTGCCCGCATCGAGTGAAAATACCTTGGCGCTAGGGCGCGATGAAATAGCCCATATGAGCCAAGCTTTTCATGCCATGCAAAGTCGCATTGAGGCGCAGATGCACAGCCTAGAAGAAACCGATCGTCTGCGGCGCGAGCTGATCTCGAATGTCTCTCACGATTTGCGCACGCCGCTGGCATCGATGCAGGGCTATCTCGAAGTGTTAAGTTTACCGGGTCAAAAGCTGACCGAGGCTGAGCGGTCTCGGTATTTGTCTACGGCCTATAAACATTGCCAAGGTTTAGGGCGTCTTATCAGTGAGCTGTTCGAGTTGAGCAAGCTAGACGCGGGTCGAGTGGCGCCTAAGTTGGAGCGTTTTTCACTGGCAGAATTGCTTCAAGATGTGATGCAAAAATTTGAGCTGAAAGCAAAGGACCGAACTGTTGAGCTGGTATTTCAAGTGGACGGTGGCTTGTTTCAAGTGGATGCCGATATTGCACTGATAGAGCGGGTGTTAGAAAACCTGGTGGACAATGCCTTGCGCTATACGCCAGCCGGCGGCCGCGTCACCTTGGGGTTGAAGTCGGGTGTTGCCGACATTCAGGTCAGCGTTGCCGATACCGGTGTTGGCGTGAGCGAGGAAGAGTTGCCAAAACTATTCGATCGCTATTATCGCGTAGCGCGTTCCAATGTTGAATCTGACCAAGGCACGGGCTTAGGTTTGGCTATCGTGAAGCGGATTTTAGATTTGCATGGCTGCAATATTCAGGTGACCTCGCGCTTAGGGCAGGGCAGTTGTTTTGCGTTTATGTTACACGCAGCCTAGCCTTGGCTAGTTTGTGAATACATTGTTTGTTAGCGGTGAGAGGGCATCAAAGCTGCGCGCTGCATCAATGTGTGGCGGTAGATTTTGTGACTGAGTTTTAGTTATGAGTAGGGTGTGGACCTGGCGGTTTTTTACAACTCGCTCAGGCCCAATGGCTATTTTAGTTTGGGCAACTGCCTAGAATGTAAAAGCCGCTGCTCGTTTGCGCCAGTGTTTTGCTGACAAAAATATTGTACAAGCCAATATTTGTGCCCGAACCTTTCGCGTAAACATAACCGCCGCTCGTGGTAGCTCGATTTGCCTGCACGTGTGCATAGTTACTCGACGTGGTTTGGGTACACTGAAAGTCGCCGTTCGGTGTGCTGTCACACGCATCGCCTAAGCCGTCGGAATCGCTATCGAGTTGATTGCTGTTGGCAATGGCAGGGCAATTGTCCTGGGCATCGGCAACGCCGTCGCCATCGGAATCCGTCGGTTGCTGCTCGCCGTTGGGCGTACTGTCGCACACATTACCGAGGCCATCGCCGTCATTGTCTTGCTGGTTGGCATTGGCGATGAGCGGGCAGTTGTCGGCGCTGTCGGCAACGCCGTCGCCATCTGTGTCGGCAGGTGTACTTGTTCCGCTACAGGTTTGTGCAGGGCCCACGCAAGACGCTTGGCCATCGGCAACCCATTTGCATTGGTTACTACCGGCACTGGTTTCGCGCATGGTGAAGGGGTTGGTACTGAAGGCTAGATAGCACGCTGAGTAACCACTACCCCAAGTGATGTGGCCGGCGTTTATGTGGAAATTGTAATCACCGGTGGAACCTGCGTCGATGGTAAAACTTACGCTAGCTTGTGAACTTAGGCCGCCGGTATCAGAGGCTGTAACAGTGGCATTTTGTGCGCCACCCGCCAAGCCACAGGCCTGTGCGCTGAAGTTTGTACCGCTCACTGTGGCGTTTATATTTTGTTGAATAAACGCCACTTGTACCTGTGCGAGATTGTTGTTGATATCAAAAACTTCGCCCGAAACAATCGCGCACTGGCCGTTTACTTGCGCAGTGATGTTTTGCAAGGTCGGCGCCGTTGCGACAGGCTCAGGGCCAACTCTTTGGGTCTTTTGCGCTACCGCACTGGCGGCGCCTTCGGTATCGGTTGCCGTGACAGAAACGTTGTAAAGCCCATCGGCAAAACCATTTCGGCTCAGGCTAAAGTGACCGCTGCCATCAACTTGTGTTTGCACATTGATCGTGGCTGCAGTGGAGCCCAATTGTTTGAACTCGATGTTAACGCTAGAGACACTGGTTTCCGTATCTTGGGCATCGCCGTCCACTAAAATCCAATCCTGACTACTGCTCGTCACCAAATTGCTAACGGTGGGTGCTTGATTACGACTGACGCGCTTGTTGTTGGTTTTGAAAAACTCACCCAAATAGCTGGCGTAGTTAATGCTCGCGCTACCAATGTAACTGCCCGAGGCGCCTGCGCCACCGGACCATGCGTGGTCTAGCCCATTAAGCCACAACATAGAAACGCGGCCGTCGGCCCAAAGAGTTTGGTCGGCGCTGCGGCTGCCTTCGCTAATCACCTGGCTGCCACTGAGTTGGCTGACGCCGTAGACACCGGCCATACCACTGGCGTTTTGTTGGTTGTAACAGGTGTTCACCGTTGTGTCGGCATCGCCGTGCGCGATAGAAGTAATTTGCGTGGTGAAGTGGCTGGCATAGCTGCCGGCGTAGCTGTTGCAACGGGAGGTGACGTTGGCGCTCTCGCAGGTGGAGATAGCGCCGCTGGAGCTAGTGCCAATACTCGGGCCGGCGCTGATACCCATGCCGGCAAATACGTCCGGTGCTAAACAGGCTGTGGTGTTGGCGAAAGCGGCACCAGAGGAAAGCCCGGCGATGTAAACTTGGTTGCTGTCGATATTTCGGCTGCTGTCGCCAGACATGGTTGTGGCTAGGCTAATGAGGTTTTTGTAATCCTTGTGGCTGCGCGACTTAGTGCTATCCCAATAATGCCAGCAGCTAAAGCCGGATTTGTTCATCGCGTCGGGCACGGCAATAACGAGGCCATAGGCTTCGGCGGCAGTTTCCAATTTAGCGGTTTTAAAGGCGTCGATACTTTGCGTGCAACCGTGCAAGACGATGAGTAGGCCTTTACCTTGGCCGATGCTGGACACTGTATCGGGCGTATAGATATGGACTTTGCTAAAACCGCCGATACTGGCGTTATTTTGCCAGCTGCCGGCAAAGGCGGAAGTACAAATTGCGGACATAGCTAAACCGATTGGCAAAATAAATTTGCCGAATGATATTTTCATTGCTTGCTCCCATTCATTATTTTTATAGAGCGATACTGGCGGAACTCCTGTGCCGCTGGCTATCTTGTGACGTATAGCTAGCGTCCAGTCATCTGCTCTGATTATTGTGTTTTTAGTAGCACAACTACCCTAGCAGGCTGAAATTACTTGGCCACTAGACCTTGGTATCGTGTGGGCGCTAGCTCAGCGCAAAATCAACCGCGGCCAGGCTGTGAATTAAGGTGGTATCGAACAGGGGGATGGATGTGTGGTCGGCGCTAACCAGCAAACCAATTTCCGTGCAACCTAGAATGATCGCCTGCGCGCCTTGTTGGTGTAATTTATTCATAATCGTTATATAGGTTTCGCGCGATGCCTCGGTAATAACCCCCTGACATAATTCTTGATAAATAATGTGATGAATGGCCTCTTGATCTTCTGCATTCGGCACGCTGACGCTAAGAGGAAAATTGTCTGCTAGGCGCCGCTTATAAAAATCTTGAGACATAGTAAACGCGGTGCCCAGTAGCGCAACCTGCTTTATCTGCTTGGCAACCAGCGCTCTGCCTGTGGCATCGGCAATGTGCAATAACGGAATCTTGACCGCCAACTCAATCTGGCTGGCAACTTTGTGCATGGTGTTGGTACAAATTACAATGCATTCGGCGCCGGCGGCCTGAAGTTGCAGGGCCGCATGAGCCAATAGATTGCCCGCGGCCTGCCAATTTCCGGCGCTTTGTAAATTTTCGATGTCGGCAAAATCGACACTTACCAAAAGGATTTTTGCCGAGTGAAAGCCACCTAGCCTGCGATTAATTTCTCGGTTAATGGTCGCGTAGTAATGACTGGTCGATTCCCAGCTCATGCCGCCTATCAGTCCTATGGTCTTCATGGTTTACCCTTGATTTTATGTTTTTCTACTGTTGTAAACGAATGTTGTCAAGATACACAGTGCGAGGCTTTTCTAAGCCCTGCGAAAAAATTGCGATATTGGTTAATTGCGAGAGGTCTAATTCCCGGGTTAAGGGCGCCCGTTGAATGTCCTCTAGCTTAAGCACAGTATTATTCCAGCCGTTTGTTACCGTTATTGCAATGTTAAAGCGATCGGTTAACGCCTGCGTGCCTCGGTCGTGTTCGGTATCTGAGATGCGTAAGACTAAACGTAGCGGTTGAGTGTCGGGGTTATAGATGTCTAACGCAAGGAATTGGTAGCCGAGCCAGTCTCCCAGTGGTTTATCGATGCTCACGGTAGAATACTGGGCGCTGTCGAAATCAATTTTTAGCGATTGTTTACCGTCGGAGGCGATTTGGTTCGATAGATGGGCAGGGCCTGAAACTCTGAGCAATTCGGAACGGCTTTCAAAACTTGTAATGGTGGGAAATTGATAACTGCTGTTAAGTTGTAATTGACTCGCCAGTGTAAGGCTCCAAAAAAACGGCGCAAGCAAAAAGCCTGCGCCTAGGCGCAAGAGCCAGATAAACTTAGTGGGGCTTTGCGTCCAGCTTAAACCAAGCCATAGGCCAGCTAAGTTAAACGCCAAATCTGTATAGCTAAATTGTCTGCCAACGCGCTGTTGAATAGTTTCAATGATCAGCCCTATGGCGAGGGTCATTAGCGACGCCACTAGCCAGTGCCGTGGTGAATTCAGCGCAATAAACTGCCGAATCAAAACAATGCTAAGGCAAAAAAATGCGATGTGCCCGCCGTTCCAAACCTGTCGGTAGAGTGGTGCTGCTTGCCAGTCAGGGCCGCCGATGAAAAAAAACGGCAAGGTGAAGAGCAGGGTCGCTATCAGTGCCAAGGTTTGGATGGGATGTGTCTTAGCCAACTAGGTTGCTCATTTAAATTGTGGGTCCTGATGCGCAATGGGCGTATATACCGCGCGGCTAGTATTGACGGTCGCCTCACCTTTCAAATAAGTCGAGTCGACGGTCATAACGCCCTTGTGGTTGAGTTGGGCTTTTGAGACGACACTGGTGATGCCGCTCGCCTCGCCGTTAACGGCTTCGGTGCTCACCAAGGTGTCGCCTTCGAAGCTGACGCTGCCCTCGGTGTAAAAGCCCGCGGTGGTGAAATAATAAAAGCGCACAGAGGACTGGTTTTTATCGAAAAAGAATAGCGTCTCGCCGCCGTACCTACCCTGATCGAGCGAGTGGATAACGCGGATAGCTTGGCCGTTCAAGGCGCGTTGCCACTGTGAAATATCGATCGAGACTTTACCACTCTTCTCATCGCGGTATTCGCCCCGATAGGTGCGGTTGATAAAGGGTCGAAATTTTTCCAACTCTGGCGCTAAGCTGGTATAGGTACCGGCTTCTGTCGTATTTTCTTCGGCGTTCGCAATGCTCGCAGCAGTGGCCGTTAGCAGTGTCAAGATAAGGCAAAAGCTTGTTAGGTTCATGTTAATATCTCCACTTCAAGTGTCTCTATTAGTGCTATCTCTATTTGGCCTATTGCCAATTATCGATCTGCGCATTGTAGGAGCGAAACGGCAATGTCTAAACCCCAATTGTATCTGCTTAAACCTGGTTACGGCGCTGGCAAGGATATGTTCTGCCCGGACTGCGCCTTGATGGAAGGCTTTTTTGTTTACCATCCGCACTTAAAAGCGCAGGTCGAGTTTATCTATATTGATTTTGACCGCCCGCGCGCTGCTTTGGTAGAGCTTTTGGGTGTGGAACTGCAAAATAGCCCAGCGCTGGTCTTTGCTGAGGGTGATTTACCTATGGGCCTAGCCTGCTCCGAACAAACCGGGCGCGCTTATATTAATGATGGCAAAGCGATTTGCCGTTGGTTGGGGCAGCAATTTCACGGCATGGTGCCGTCTTAACAGAGTTATATTGAAACTCTACATTGTTGGAGAAATCTATGCACGTTGTGATTACTGGTGCCAACCGAGGTATTGGGCTGGCGCTTACGCAAATCTATTTAACGCAAGGGCATCAGGTGACGGCGCTCTGTCGACGTGCTTCTGATGCGTTAAAGACGTCCGGCGCCACAATTGTTGAGGGGGTTGATGTTAGCGACGCAGACACCTTAACGCTAATGACCAACGCGCTAAAGGGGAAACAAATCGATATTTTGATTAATAATGCCGGTTTGTTAGCCGATGACAACCTAGATCAACTCCATTGGCCAGACATTGAGGCGCAATTTGCAGTCAATGCCCTCGGCCCTTTGCGTGTTACCCATGCATTGTTAAGTCAACTTAAGGCCGGCTCTATAATAGCGCTTATCACTAGCCGCATGGGATCGGTAGCCGACAATAGCTCGGGTGCTTACTACGGCTACCGCATGTCGAAAGCGGCTCTCAATATTGCAGGTAAATCTCTAGCCGTTGATTTGGCGCTAAAGGGTATTGCGGTTGCTATTTTACATCCTGGGTTTGTACAAACGGATATGGTGGGGCATGCAGGCGATATTAGCGCTGTTGACGCAGCACAGCGATTAGTGGCTCGAATTACTGAAACGAGCTTGGTTGATTCAGGTCAATTTCGCCATGCTAATGGCGACCCGCTGCCATGGTAGTATGAGCGTGAATGAGTAGAACATAACCACGGAGAAAGCGATGACAATTGATCAGTTGGCGACTTTTTTTGGCTGGAGCACTGTTATTAATTGGGCTGTCATGTGTATCTGGTTGGTATTTATCACCGCCGCGCGCGATTTTACTTTTAAAATGCATTCTGCGATGTTTAAAATCTCAGCGACACAGTTTAATGCGATGCATTACGGTGGCTTAGGTTTTTATAAGCTGATGGTTTTTTTGTTTAACTTGGTGCCTTATCTGGTGCTAAGGTTTTTAATCTAGCCTCAGCCCAGTGAAAAAAAAGCCGCTTGCCGCCACTGCTGTCCCACAGTTATGTTGCGGGAGAGTTTGGTGCCCGTACGAGCGACCGTCACCCGCATGGATGCGGGTGTTGAGACTACATGGATGTATTCACGTCGTGTCGCTTGTGCGGGCGCCAAACTCATGTCCAAGTATACGCCGAGATGTCGCATCTATTGTGAGGCTTAAAGCCTAACGAAGGTCATATCGTTTTTGTGGGACAGCAGTGGCTTGGTGCGGCGTTTTTTTTGTATAAGTAGTTAAGCTTCTTTTGCTTGTAGCTTTACGCTATGGGCTAAAAACAAAGCCGCTGTCAGCAATAGGACTGCCACGCCTTGATGGCTGGCGGCTAAGGCGACGGGGACGTGGTGGAGCAGTGTGGCAATGCCCAAACATACTTGGGTTGTGAGTGCTGTAGCTAGGCTTACAATAGCAAGCTTCACTTGCTTGCTCGGGTTGCTACGCCAGAGCTGCAGGCCCAGCCAAGCAATAATACCCACGATGACATAGGCGAACATGCGGTGATTGAATTGTATGGTTGTTATGTCTTCAAATGCGGCCAACCAGAATGGCGTGGTGGCGTAGAGATTGCTGGGTATAAAGCTGTCCCCCATCAGCGGCCAGGTAGGAAATGCTAAACCGGCGCGCGTGCCGGCGACAAAGGCACCGGACAAAATCATCAAAAAAATTACCGCGCAGAGCCCTAATGTGCGCTTGTTAAATGCGCTTGGACCAGTGCTGCGGGGCTGAAACAGTCCGAAGGCTAGCCAGAGCATGTAGGTATAAATCACCACGGCTAAGCCTAGGTGTGCGGCGAGGCGGTATTGACTGACTCTGGGGTTATCCACCAAGCCACTCTTCACCATAAACCACCCTAGAGCGCCCTGAAGGCCGCCCAAAATAAAGAGCCCTACTAAAGGTAAACCAAGGCCGGCCTTTATTCGCTTGGTGAACCAGAAGAATAAAAAAGGCAGTAGGAAAAATAACCCAATGAGCCGGCCGAGTAAGCGATGGCTATATTCAAAGTAGAAAATAGTTTTAAAGTCATCCAGCGTCATGCCTTTGTTAACTTTTTGATACTCGGGAAATTGTTTGTATTGTTCAAACTCCTGCATCCATTCGAGATTGTTCAGCGGCGGCAGTGTGCCGATTACCGGTTTCCATTCAACGATAGAGAGGCCCGATTCGGTGAGACGGGTGACGCCGCCTAACACGATCATAACGAAAATAGCGACTGCGCAAAATAAAAGCCATTGGGCGATATGGCGATCGTTGTTCAGGGTGGTTTCTGCATTTACGGTCATCTTCAATTCTTATGCTTAGTTTCTTAATGGTTAATGGTTATATATTTTTTTGGCCCAAGTGTATTATTTAGGCCAGCGCTTTTCACCTGCAACCCAGGTTTCAAGTACTTTGATTTTCCAAAGCTGTTCGGGCTTTACCTTGTACGGATTGTCTTCAACCAGAATAAAGTCAGCCCACTTTCCTGGCTCCAGTGTGCCTTGTGTGGTTTCCATATGGGCGGCCCAAGCCGCATCGCGGGTGAATAAACTGATGGCTTCGTTAACGCTCACCGCCTCTTCAATACGCCAACCGGGTACCGGTTGGTTATTGTGATCTTGGCGTGTGACGGCGGCGTGAATACCAAAAAAGGGGTTGGCCGATTCCACTGGAAAGTCTGAGCCAAAGGCCATGCGCGTACCCTTGTTTAACAGTGTGCGCCAAGCGTAAGCGCCCGTGAGTCGCGCCTTCCCGAGCCTATCTTCGGCCATGTGCATATCGCTAGTGGCGTGGGTTGGTTGCATAGAGGCAATTAAATCCAGTTGTTCCAGCCGCGCTAAATCCTCCGGTGCGATCACTTGCGCGTGCTCTATGCGATGGCGCAAGCTACTGTTGCCGCCGGTGCTGAACAGCGCGTCGAAGGCGTCGAGTACTTGTTGGTTACCGCGGTCGCCGATGGCGTGTACGCAGATTTGAAATTGATGATCGTCGATGAGTTTAAATTTTTCGAGCAGTGGTTCAGGCGCAGTAATATCTAAGCCTTTATTGTTGGCTTGGTCCGAATAGGCCTCCAATAGCGCCGCGCCCCGGCTACCGAGCGCGCCGTCGGCATATAACTTTACTGCAGCGATGGTGAAGAAACCGGCCTCGTCGTGATAGGCGCCGGCTTTGAGCCATTGACTGAGTTTCGCATCGCTACCGTCGAGCATGCCGTAAACTCTGATGGGTAAGTTTTGTTTCGCCGCGCGTTGCTTTAATACATCAATCACTGGCTGGTTGATGCCCGCATCGTGCACACCGGTTACACCGAGCGATAGCAGGTGATCAAAACTGCGTTGCAGTTGCTGATCGAGTTGTTGTGCGGTGATCTGTGGCATTTTGCTATAGACGAGAGACATGGCGTTATCGATTAAAACACCGGTGGCTTTGCCGTCGCCGTCTCGAATAATTTGGCCGCCTTCAGGGTTCGGCGTTGCATCGTTAATGCCGGTGAGCGCAAGCGCCGCTGCATTCAACCAAACGGCGTGGCCATCAACTCGCGCTAGCGCAATCGGATTTTCCGACTTAATGGCATCTAGGCTGGCGCTAGTGGGGAACTGTTTACTGGGCCAGTTGGCTTGGTTCCAGCCTTGCCCTAGCACCCAGGTATTTTTCTTGGGTTTGGTGTTATCGATGTAACTTTGTACTTGCTGCACGGCTAGCGTCTCGTTCTTACTATCGCGTAAATCGACGCTCGACAGTAATTCACCTAAGCCGGTTAAATGCCCGTGCGCGTCGATGAGCCCTGGCAGCAGTATTTTCCCCTGGCCATCGATACGGGTTGTATCCGGCTTCATAAGACGTTCGATAACCGCGTTTTTGGTGCTCAGTACTTTATTATCGCGAATTAAAATTTTATTGAATTGGCTAGGTGCGGCGCCGACGGGGGCTAAATCAGTATAGGTATAGCCTTTGATATTTTCGATCAGTAGATCGCTGGCTAGGCTCGATGTGCTGGCTAATACTGCTATAACAAAGCTGGCACAGAGTGCGCCTGTTTTAACGAATCTGGATACCAAGATACCGGGTGAAAGGATGATCATAACGGCCCCCTATTTTTGTTATTAGCCCGCAGTGTAACAGGCTAATGACTAAGGGGGCAGGGTGCAAAGCTTAGGGTTTAATGGAAAAAGACCCTGCGTTCGCGCGAGCGACGCCGGTCGGGCATGATGGCCCAGCCGCGGTGCAGCAGGCGGCGGTCGACGGTGTTGCGCCGGTTTTGGTCGCGGCGATCTGTGTAGCCTTCGGGCGAGGTGGTTTGCACCCAGCAATCGCCACCTAGCTTGGCGATGTAGTTAACAATTTTTTGTGCGGTTTCAGCATCGGTATCGTGTTTTATGACCACGGGAACGCCGCTGGATAATTGGCGCTTTACCGCATCGCTAAACATAAATTTTTGCTGCAGCGTGTTGAGCAGTTCCAAGGATTTAGCGGGATCAATATATTTATCGATAAAGAGCACGTCGAGTCTACTGGGTTTACCTTCCGGTCGTAGGCTTGAGCCTGAGGCTTGCGCGGTTAGAGGCATAGAGCAACTCCTTAGGTGGCTGCCAAGAAAAATCTGGCGTTAGCTTCTGTCCATGAAACACTGTTAAAACAGTCTCGGTTATTTTAGCAATTTCCCGGTGTGACGAGTAAGGCTTATTAGCAATAAGTGAGGCAAGAGATATAGCCGACACTGACGTATCAATCATCATTGTCGGCAAAGGTTGCCGCTTACTGCTCGCTATTTTCGCTAGTGGATGTGTCTGACGCTTTAGCACTCGGGCCGCCATGTTGGGCGAACCACCAGAGAATATAGGCCACTTTATTCATCATGTTGGATGGCCTTGCCGTGATGCTATGGCTGGCATCGGGGATGCGCACCATGGCGGTTTTCACGCCCTGTAATTTTAGCGCTTGGTAAAATTGCTCGGTTTCCGAAATAGGGGTTCTATAGTCCGCCTCGCCGGTCAGCAGCATGGTTGGCGTCGTCACATTGCCCACGTATTGTATCGGCGAGCGCTGCAGGTAATGGGCGCTATCTTCCCAGGGTTTTTTCGCGAACCAGTAGCGGCTGAAGTAGGGGTAGGCATCGGCTGTGAGGGTAAAGCTGTACCAATTGATCACCGGTTTGGCCACCACGGCGGCGGCGAATCGCTCAGTGTGGCCAACGATCCACGCCGTCAGTACACCGCCGCCGCTGCCGCCGGTGACAAATAATTTCTGCTGGTCAATAAAGCCTTTGGCCAGCAGGGCATCGACGCCATCCATTAAATCGTTGTAGTCCTGAGACGGGTAATTATGGTGGATCAGGTTGACGAACTCGGGGCCGTAGGAGTCGCTGCCGCGCGGGTTGATGTACAAGGTCACGTAGCCCGCGGCGGCAAACAACTGCATTTCGGCGCTGAACCTCGGGCCGTAATTGGCCACAGGGCCACCGTGAATTTCTAACATCAGGGGGTATTTTTTGCTGGCATCGAAGGCAGGCGGATAGACCACCCAGCCTTGGATATTTCGACCGTCGGTGCTGGCTTTAAAATTTACTTCCTCAACCTTACCGAGGGCGACGCGGGCGCTGAAATCCCGATTTAAATCAGTCAGCACCCGGGCTTTACCACCGTCCGCATCCATGCTGGCAATTTCAGCTGGCCGGCCGGGTAGACTATGGGTAAAGGCTAAAACATCGTCGTTGACGGCAAACTGCCCACTGGCGTAGGGCCGGCCGAGGCTAGTGCCGCCAAGGGCGCGAGTGAGCACCTTGTGCTTGCCTTTTAGCGGCTGCCAGGCAATGACGCTATCGCCTTGATCGTCGAAGCTCAGGTACAGGCCTTTGCTGTTTTTGTGCCAGTAGTAGGTGCCGATATCGCGGTCCAATTGCCCAGTTATCGCGCTGACCTTACCTGAGGCTAGGTCTTTGACGTAGAGGCGCGTGACCTCGTACAGGCGGTTCTGGTCATCAAATCCGGTATAGGCAAGCAATTTACCGTCGGGGGACAATTTGGCGTTGTTATCCGGCCCCTGTCGATCGGTGAGAGCTTTGCTTTGCCCAGTCTCAAGCTCGAGGGCGTAAACCTCGCTGTTGATGATGTCATTCTCTGGGTCTTGGGTAGCAGAAAAGTACAGAGTTTTGCCGTTCGGGCTCAGTGATAGAGGACCCGAATGGTCCATGTCCGCCGATGTTATTTGGCGTGCGTGGCCGCCGTTGGCGTCCATAGTAAATATCTGATCAAAGCCTTTGGGTAGAAAACCGGCGCCGTCGGCGCGGTAGTAGGTGCTATCGATAAACACCGGGGCTTTGGCCCACTTAGCTTTCTCGGGTTTGCCCGGCAGTGTGACCGGCGCTTTGGCTTGGGCTTTGACGAATTGGGTAAAGTAGAGCTGCTTGCTGTCGGGCGACCAGGTGAGATTCGAGGCGCCGTCGGTGAGTTGCGAGATCAAGGCAGTGTTGCCATTTTCAAGCCAGAGCATATAGATCTGGCTGCTGCCATCGCGGCTGGAAATATAGGCCAAACGGCTGCCATCGGGCGATAACCTTGGCGACCTATCGTTGGTGAGGCCTGTGGTTAATGGCCGCATTTGGCCGGTGCGGGTCTCGACCTGCCAGAGGTTAGAGCGCACGCGGTCCTGTTGGATATCCATGTAGTTGCGCACAAAATAGACGATTTTGCCGTCGGGACTAGGCTGTGGATCGCTGGCGAACTCCAAGTCGAAGACATCGTCGAGGGCCATGGGTTTGGCCAGGGGTGTTTGGCAAACACTGATAAAGACGAGGCAAGTCATGGCTGAGATGAGGCTTTTGAGCGTCATGGCGGCTTCCTTCTGGCGTAATTATTTCCCTTAATAACGGATAACTTGGCCCTGCGCTCAAAAACTTCGGGGGCAATGGCCCTAATTCGCCTCCTTAGATTCAGCTCTGCCGGGTGAGTAGCACCGTGGGGCTGTGGGGTAGGGCGATATTATCGTCGCCGTAGGGGACAAAACCCAATTTGTGCAAAAGCGCTAGGGATGCAGCGTTAGCAGGGTTCACCATGGCCCAAAGGGTGCCTGGGGCTTTGAGCGAGGCAAGAACGGCAGATGCCGCTTCATAGGCGTAGCCTTGGCCACGGGCGCTTGGTAAAAAGCCGTAACCGAGGTCGGGCTCGGGCAAGTAGGGTCGCTGCAACAGGCCGCACATGCCGATGGCTTCACCCGAGTGGGCCGCAATGACGGCGTAATTTACGATGCCCGACTGCTGGCGCTCGGCCATAGGGCCGTCGCGCAGATACTGCTGTGCTTGAGCGAGGGTGCGAATACCTTTGTCGCCGACGAAGTTAAGAAAGTCGGGGTCGTTAAATACCGCGACAATGAGTTCGTCGTGTTTAAGATCTAAGGGTTCCAACCTGAGTCGGGCTGTGTGAATGTCCACGTAGATGAAGTCCTATTTGAGCGTCGAACAGCAAGTGCGTTAGCTGGCGATTCAGGGCAGGCGATATTACCACTGATAATGGGCGTATCTGCCAATGACCCCAATTGCCACACTGCTACACTTCGGTATCGCCCTGGTTTGCGTGGCTTGGGTTCGCTTGGGCTGGAGCAGTAGGCTGTTTACATATCAATATTAACCACGACAGGTAAACCATGACAGAGCATATTAAAATATCCAACGCTAATCGTATTCTGCATTTGCAATTTAATCGCCCGGAGCGAAAAAATGCGATTACCCGCGCCATGTACTCGGCGCTGGCCGAGGCACTGAATCATGCGGCGCAAGATAAGGACGTGCGCGTGGTTCTGTTTAGCGGTAGCGAAAACTGCTTCACTGCCGGCAACGATTTACAGGATTTTTTGGCCGGCGGCGAGTTAAACGCCGAAAACCCAGTGGCGCAATTCATGCGCGCGCTGTTTAATTTTCCCAAGCCCGTGGTTGCTGCTGTGTCTGGCCCAGCTGTGGGTATCGGCACTACGCTGCTGCTGCAATGTGATCTTGTCTATGCCGATGATACGGCTAAATTTCAAATGCCCTTCGTCAATTTAGGGCTAGTGCCTGAATATGCATCGAGTCTGTTAATTCCGCGCTTGATGGGGCAGGCAAAAGCCGCTGAGTTGTTCTTGCTGGGCGAAAGTTTTAACGCCGAAACCGCCTGTGGCCTTGGCATTGTTAATGAACAGTGTGATGACGCTCTAACAAAAGCCATGGCGCAGGCAGAGCGCTTGGTTGCGCAACCGCCAGCGGCGGTGCGCGCCACTAAGGCATTGATGCGCGAGCCGTTGAAGCAACAATCCTTGGCGGTTATGGATCAGGAATTCGCAGCCTTCGGTGCCGGCCTTGCGGGCGCCGAATTCAAAGAGGCTGCTACGGCGTTTTTAGAAAAGCGCAAGCCGGATTTCTCGGCCTTTAATTAACGGTCATCGAGGGGCGTTAATGTGTTGCCCCATCGGCTCTTTGCGATGGGGTATCGTTGAAACACTAAACGTTTAACGCCCGGCGTTTCACCATTGCTGCATTCCCTTGTTTTCGTAAACCTGTTTAACCCTTGTATCAGCGCTGTTAACGCCCGTTGCACTGAGCGTCGGTTGCGGGCGCGGTGTTTTTCTAATCCGTGTTGATTTAATCAAAGCTGGCACCGGATAAAGCGTGATCTAGGTCTGTTTCGCTCAGCTTGGATTTGACGGAGGTGTAAAAAACTGTGATCTTGCGCTCACGTTTTCTTTCTTTTCCACTGGCTGAGGGCAGAACATGAAGTTTTCGGAATACTGGCAATATGATGGCCTTGGTTTGGCGGAGCTGGTGCGCAAGCGAGAAGTAACGCCTTCAGAGCTTTTAGAGGTGGCCTGCCAGCGCCTTGAAGCGGTTAACCCCCAGCTCAACGCCGTGATTCATAGTTTTAAAGAGGCGGCGCAATTGCGCATCCGGCAAAAGTTGCCGCAAGGGGTGTTCGCAGGCGTGCCCTTTATTCTCAAAGACTTACTGGATGATCTCACTGGTCAGCCCACCAGCTTCGGCACCGAACAGGTGCGATGGTGGCCGGAGAAAAATGCCGAAATTGTTAATCGTTATTTGAGCACGGGTTTAGTGCCCTTCGCGAAATCGAATTTGCCAGAATTCGGTTTGATGATTAGCACCGAGTCAAAGGCCTTTGGCCCAGCTCACAACCCTTGGAAAATGGGCCATAGTACCGGCGGCTCGAGCGGTGGCTCTGCCGCTGCAGTAGCGGCTCGTATCGTGCCCATGGCCTCGGCTAATGACGGCGGTGGCTCAATACGTTTTCCGGCAGCCTGTTGTGGCGTATTTGGCTTGAAGCCGTCCCGTGGTCGGAACCCGACCGGGCCGTTTGAAGCCGAGGGTTGGGATGGCGCCATCGCCGGGCACCCAATCACGTTATCTGTGCGCGACAGCGCCGCTATGCTCGATGCCCTGTGTGGCCCAGAGCTAGGCGCCAGCTTTTTATTGCCGAAACCTAAAATGCCGTTTTCGGAACAGCTCAAGGTGCCAATCAAGCCCATGCGCATTGGTTATTCACTGAAGCCGATGATTCCTGCGTCGGTTTCTCCCGAGGCGCGCGCAGCCGTAGAACAATCGGTAAAACTGTTGAAAAGCCTCGGTCATCAGCTCGAAGAGGCCGATCCGGTTATCGATGCCGAGCAGATGTGGCAGGATTTTATGGTGGTGATCAGTGGCCACACGGCAGCTAAGGTTGCGCAAATCAAACAGATCTGGGGTGCGAAAGTTGCCGGCAGTTTAGAGCCCGGTACCTTGAGTGCGGCTATGCTCGGGCGTTCCTTTTCCAGTGCCGACGTCGCCCAGGCCAAGGAGGGCTGGTACAAAGTGCGCTATGCCATGGCGGAGTATTTAAACCGTTACGATATGCTACTCACGCCCACCTTAATTGCCGAGCCGGCGCCCCATGGTGTGATACCACCGAATAAATTCGAAGCCTTGCAAATGAAACTTGGGCACCGATTGCCATTGGGCAAGCTGCTGATGAATTCCGGTTTGCTGTTTAAAATGTCTGAGCGCGTACTCTCGCGTATGGCCTTCACGCTGATGGGTAATGTGACCGGTCTACCGTCTATGTCTGTGCCCCTGTATTGGGCGCCGAGTGGTTTACCCCTGGGTACACAAATCACCGGGCGTTTGAATGACGAGGGGCGATTACTGCGCTTGGCTAAGCAGTTAGAAATTGCCCAGCCCTGGTTTGAGCGCCGGCCTTTACTATAAGTTGTTTTACGCGGTAAATATAAAGTGCTTAACCCCGACTGTTTGGCACCGTCGGGGTTAGAGTTTAACGCTCATATCAAAATATGAATGATGCAAACCAAGTTCGCTCTGTTGCGCCGATCTTTTAAGTGCAGCTAAAAACTCACCTATAAGATATGCATCACCACGCCAGCAAAACTACCCGCGATCAATGTGACATTGCTTAAAAAACCGATCACCATACCCAGGGTGCGCTTGCTGGGGTTGTTGACATAGGCATAGGCGTAAATCTGGCGGCCGATGATAAAAAGTGCGCCGGGAATGACCACCCACACAGCACTCACGAAAAGTCCGAAGGCCACCATGCCAGGAATGTAAACAATCAATTGCTCAAGGGTATTCATTTGCACCCGATAGAAACGCTCAAAGGTTTCGTGACCAGTGGTGCTGGGGGCCACAACGCCGTATTTTCCTCTAGCCATTCCCACCTGCGCAGTGAAAAGCATGTACTGCATGATGGCGATAAGAATCAGCCCGGTTGAATATTCCATAGTTTGCTCACTGTAATAAAGGATTCATTCAGCACCTTCTATGGTGATGCTTTAAGGTGGTGCAAGCTTAGCTGATGCGATGGCGCTTGTATGTACTTTCTATTGTTGGGTTAAGTATCACTTTTGCTGCAACTTGCTCGCCGCTACCTTTGTTCTATTGCTGTGCGAAAAAAAGTCTCCACTATGGGGTGCAGTCTATTGCTCAGGCTAAGCCTTTCTGGCTGAAACGCTGTACCGATAAAAAATGTATTCGCCTTAATTTCTAGTGCCCTCGGTTCCTGCTGTGTAGAAAAGGCCGAGAAACTCAGGGCGCTCTGGTCAAAAATACCGAGGTATTTTGGGTTGATGCCGAAGCTGCAGTGATAGGCTTCGCTCGCACCCTGAGTTAGGTAAATTTCTTGCAGTCTGGTACCGGGCGCGATAATTATTTGATCACTTTTTTCCACCAATGGGCACACGAGTGCATTGATAAGCGGCATGTCACAGGTTGGATTTATTTCGGCATTGTCAGCCTTGTGGTAGCCGAGCAGGTTGCGGGCAAATTCTAGGGCTGCGTGTTGATATCCACCACAGGTGCCGAGAAAGGGCAGATTGGATTCTCGGGCAAAGCGAATAGCGGCAAGAGCGTTGTTGGTATTTTTGTAGGGGCTGGCCGGTGCACACCAGAGCGCTTGGTAGTTTTGCAACTGCGAATAGAAATCCGTATCGGTTGCCAGCCAATGGCCAACGATCTTTCGGTTACGACTTTTTGCAAAATACGTGTTGGCTATGTCTATGGATTGGTTGATTGCGTTGTGAGCAACCACAGAACTGTCAAAATCGCCAACTATGCCAATATTTATAGTCAATTAGTTATGCCTTGAAATGAGGTGTTGCGTTAATTAAAAAAGGCCACTTAAAAGTGGCCTTGAGTTTTGCAAATATTTAGGGGGCAGTGCATTCACTGCATTTTATATAAAGACCTCTTGGGTCGTTCATTTCGCTCATCATGGCAAAGGGTTTTACCAAAGGTTCAATGCTTGCCCTGAGTGACGATGGTATCAAGCTATTCACCAGATGTTTAGGCCCAATGCTTACGTCGTTGAGCAATTCTTGCATAAAGGCTTCGCCGGGCGAAAGGGGGTGAGTGATCTCTTGTACGTCGTAGTCCGTTAGGCTGGCGAGTTCGGCCGCTGCTTTGATTGCGTCATCTAAACTACCTAACTGATCGACTAAGCCAATATCTTGTGCAGTTGCACCGGTCCACACGCGGCCTTGAGCAATTTGATGGATGGCCTCGGGCGTTGTGCCGCGGGATTGCGCCACCAGTGCCAAAAACTCCTGATAGATATGATCGACACTCATTTGAATAACGCGCGCCGCTTTTTCCGGCAGCGCTCTATCAAAACGAATGGCGCCGGCAAGTTCTGTGGTGCCAACGCCGTCGGTGTGAATACCTAATTTTGATAGGGTTTTTTGTGCTGTTGGGAAGGCGCCGAAGACGCCAATAGAGCCGGTGATGGTTGTAGGCGTTGCCCAAACCTGATCGGCGCCTGCCGTTACCCAATAGCCACCGGAGGCCGCCACCGAGCCCATGGAAATAACCACGGGTTTACCGGCTTGCTTTAGCGCCACCACTTGCTGGCGAATAATTTCCGATGCAAAGGCACTGCCGCCGCCGCTGTCAACACGCAATACAACGGCTTTAATCTGGTCGTCGGTGCGCGCTGTTTCTAGCAGTGCTGCGGTGGAATCTCCGCCGATGTTACCGGCTGGTTGATCGCCGTCGACAATGGAGCCAGCGGCCACAATAAGACCGACACTCTTGTCAAAGCTGCGCTGTTCAGCGTCGGTGAGGGCGAGGTAGTGGTCGGCATCAACAGCGCTATAATCTTCGCGCTCTTCGTCGTAGCCAAAGCGCTCTACCAACATGTTTTTCAGCTCGATGCGGGTCATGACTTTATCGACCAAGCCAGCACTCACAGATAGTTTTGCGCTGTTGCCCTCGGCATCGGCGAGCAGTTCGTCGGCGGAGTTGATGTAATTGTTGATAGCGCCGATGGGTAAGCTGCGTCGCTCTTCAACATGGCTGGTGTAGGTGCTCCACAGCTCGTGCAACCACTGGCTATTGTGCTCGCGCGAGGCGCCGGACATGTCGTTGCGGGTATAGGGTTCGATAAAGTCTTTGTATTCGCCAACGCGGAAAACATGGAAGTCAATTTCTAGCTTATCGAGGGCATCTTTGAAGTAGTTTCTGTAACTGCCGTAGCCGGTCATGAATACCGCGCCCAGAGGGTTGATATAGATTTCATCGGCGAAACTTGCCAAGTAATAGGTGTCTTGGCTGTAGCTATCGGCAAAGGCGATGATGGGTTTTTCACGACTGCGGAAATTTTCCAGTGCAACGCCCAACTCTTCCATTTTACTGATACCACCGCCAACCATGTAGTTGAGGTCGAGCACCAAGGTGGTGACGCGATCGTCATCGGCGGCGCGATTGACCGAATCAATCACAGACTTAAGCCTTGTTTCCGTTGGGCCACTGTCGTCGTTAAGAACTCTAGACATAGGGTCAACGTAGGTGAGTTGATCGACCAAAAAACCCTGAGGAGCTAGCAGCAAAGCTGTTTTATTGGGAATTTCAAACTTCTCCTCGCCGGTAATGGCAACCACAACGAGCACAATGAGGAGGATAAAGATGACGTTGGCGAGTGACGTTCGAAGCCACGTAACTGCGCCCCAAAGGCCACCAAAAAGACGTCGCAAAAAACCGGGTTGAGCGTGAGACATTAAAGGTTCCTATGAAAGCTAGATAGTGGATTTTTTGGGTTGATGGGCGATGTATTGCAGCCAGCGGCTGGTCATCATCGCAGCATTAAAAAGCACCACGCTGGCAATGAGATTAACCCATCCGTAACCGTTCGCCATAGGCGACATTACCTGTGTGACCGCAACGATAAAGTAAAACAGCACCACAAAACAGAGCCAGCTGAAGGTGCGGTAGTGTTTGACCCACATACCGGGAACAAACAGCAGTAGCGGTATTGATTGTAACAGCAGCAGCGACAGGCGTGCGCTGGGTTCGACCAAGTACTCGACTAGCGCGCTCAATAGCAGTATTGCGGTAGCGCCGAGGGCTAAAGCCCAGCCCCAGCGCGCCTTGTTATATACGTTAGGGATAGGTTTTGCGCCGTTTTCCGGAGCTGGCGCCGTGGTTTCGGTATTAGTCATAGAGTTTACTTGCCAAAGTTGCCAGACGTTTACCGAGTGCCATACACAGGGCCGATTCATCGTCAGTTAACGCGGTTGAGTGGTTTAAGGCCCAATGACTCGCGCCATAGGGCGTGCCGCCGGATTGGGTGCTATGCAATTTTGCCTCGCTATAGGGAATACCCACGTACAACATACCTTGATGTAGTAGCGGTAACATCATGGTTAACAGGGTACTTTCCTGGCCTCCGTGCAAGCTGCTCGTGGAGGTAAAGGCGCAGGCCGGTTTGTTAATTAAACTGCCGTTTAGCCAGAGGTCCGAGGTGCCGTCGAGAAAGTATTTCAATGGCGCCGCCATATTGCCAAATCTTGTCGGGCTTCCCAGGGCTAGGCCAGCACATTGGGCCAAATCTTCTTGGCTGCAGTACAGGGCTCCTTGTTCTGGTATTTCAGGCTCTGTGCTCTCTGTCGTTGTCGATACGGCTGGTACTGTGCGGATACGCGCCGCCATGCCAGCGCTCTCAATACCCCTGGCGATTTTTTGGGCCATGGCTTGGGTGCTGCCGCTGCGCGAGTAGTAAAGTACTAGAATGTACGGCTCGGTATCGCTGTTGGATCTTTCGGTCGCCATTAAAGAAGCTCCAGCACAGCCTCTGGCGGCCTACCAATAATCGCTTTTTTGCCTTTGATGGCGATCGGGCGCTCGATTAATTTCGGTTGTTTGATCATGGCCGCAATAAGCTCGGCCTCGGTGAGCGCCGGGTTGGCTAGTTGTAGGTTCTTGTACTCATCCTCGCCTTTGCGCAGTAAATCCCGCGCGCCAATGCCGAGTTTTTTCAGCACCTCGGCCAGTTCAGCAGCTGTTGGCGGTTGCTCTAGGTAACGGATGATCGTCGGCGTTACGCCATTGGATTCTAACAAAGCGAGGGTTTCGCGCGATTTGGAGCAGCGTGGATTGTGGTACAGAGTAACCATAGGTAGTGCCATTTATGTGTGCAGGGTCTAAATTACGTAGAGCGTCTACGCCTGTCTGTTATCAAAGGTTCTGAAAAGAGGTATTGTAAACAGATAAGGCCACAGGCCCAACTAATCAAGGTCTAGCTTGACTCGGGGAGCAGTATGACAGGCGGTATGTTTGGCACCTTTTGGCGGCTTTTGTCCGAAGTCTACCACCAATTTAACGAAAAGCACTGCCAGATGAGCGCAGGGGCGCTGACCTTCATGACGCTTTTCGCCATGGTGCCCATGATGACGGTGACCTACTCGGTGTTTTCGCTCTTCCCCGCCTTTCAAGGTATGGATGCGCAGCTAAATCAGCTCATCTTTTCAAATTTTTTGCCGGAATCTGGCTCGGATGTGACCGAGTATTTGGCGGAATTTACCGAGCAGGCGCGCAAGTTAAACTTGGCCAGCGTCCCGCTTCTGGTGGTAACCGCTTACTTAATGTTAAAAAATATTGAGAAAACCTTTAACCGAATCTGGGGCGTGAAGCAGGGGCGCAAGGGCATTTCGAACTTTTTAATTTATTGGGCGATCTTAACCTTGGGGCCCCTGTCCTTAGGTGTGGGTGTTGCCATGAGCACCTATTTTTTTTCGCTCAAATTTTTTGCCGCCGAGGGAGCGAACTCCTTTAGTTTATGGGCGACCTTGCTGAGCTATTTGCCGCTGTTGTTAACTGCGCTGTTATTTTCGTTGCTGTTCGCGGCCGTACCCAATTGCAGAGTGCCCATTAAAAAGGCAGCAATTGGTGGCGTGTTAGTGGCAATTTTGTTTGAACTGCTCAAGCGCGCGTTCGGTATTATTATGGCTAAGTCTTCTTTTGCCGTTATTTATGGCGCCTTCGCGTTTTTGCCGCTGTTTTTAATTTGGGTGAATATCACATGGGTCTTGGTGCTCGGCGGGGCGATTCTCGTGCGGGTTTTAAGCACCAATAATCGCGTCACATTGAGTGTGAAGTACCCGGACTTGGTGGCAGCGCTAATTGTGCTTTGGGAATTTCGCCAGCGCTTGGGTTCCGGCGCATCCATCGCCGATAGCGATTTACTCTCGGTGGGCGTTGGCGCCGAGCAGTGGCAGCGCTTGCGCGATGCGTTTTTAGAACACCAAGTGATTGCCGTGACAGCCCAAGGCGATTACGTATTATGCCGCGACTTGGCGCAGATAAGTTTGCGCAAGTTGGCCGATATCGTCGAGGTCGAAGCGCAAATGCCTGGTGTGTCGGATTACCTACAGCAGTTTGGTTGGTTTAGCGCGGTGGCACCCAGGTTGCTCTCCGTCGATCAACATACAGAGCAGCAATACGATGTGCCCTTGGCCGAACTGTTTGCCACGCAATTAGAGCGCCCAGAGTACGACAACGAAGGTGAGGGGCTGGAAATGTTGCGCAGTGAATTGTCTGATACCGACACGGCGCTACCGGCCTTGGCGGACGATGAGCAGACCGACCCATGGCAGAGCGGTCAGGTGGCGGGGTCAAAGCCCTAGACTATGAAAGCTAATTCTTTGTCAGCTCTGTGGCTCGGTTTGTTACTGCTCTTGACGGCCTGTGACGCGGGGCACGAGGCCTTAATCGGCCAACAATCCAAGCCCTTTAACAGTTCGGGGCGCTGGTTGGTGGTTAATTATTGGGCAGTTTGGTGCAAGCCCTGTGTGACCGAAATTCCCGAGCTCAATGCGCTGGCCAGAGCAGAGCCAAACCTTATGGTGTTGGGGGTTAATTTTGATCAGGTGGGGCTTAAACAACTGCAAGTTCTGCGCGATAAACTGGGCATTGAGTTTCCCCTGTTAACCTCGGATGCTAGGCATTTAGGCCTAGAGAAACCCAGCGTCTTGCCGACAACCTACCTAATTAACCCCGCCGGCGAGGTAGCCATGACCCTGATTGGCCCCCAATCAGTGGATTCATTGCTGTTTGCGCTAAAAACAACGGGTTACTAATGAGGCGAGGTATGTATGCCTGTCTATACTAAGTAGATACGCTTTTAGATCGGAGATGAAGAGTACCGATGGCCATTCCTTTGTTAATTTGCGATGACTCTAATATGGCGCGTAAACAAGTTACGCGCTCGCTACCCGATGGCTGGGATGTGGATATCACCTACGCTGCTAATGGCGTGGAGGGGATGGAGGCGGTTCGAGCCGGCAAGGCAGAGATGCTGTTCTTGGATTTGACCATGCCGGAAATGGATGGTTATGAGGTGCTCGAGCATATTCGTCAAGAAAAGCACAAGAGTATCATCATCGTTATTTCCGGTGATATTCAACCTGAGGCACGCGATAGAGTCATGGCCTTAGGCGCGCTCGATTTTATTAAGAAGCCCATCAACAAAGAAAAGCTAGCGGAAGTGCTACGCAGGTATGGTCTGATATGAGTCACCCATTACCGTTTTCAGAAACCTATCGCGATTGTTTGCAAGAGTTAGCCAATATCGCCATGGGTGCGGCCGGCGAGTCCTTGGCGGCTTACTGTGGTGGCTTTGTCGAGCTACCCATTCCTGTTATTCGCTATATCGAGCCCGCTAAATTGTCTGAGTCTGTGGCCAGTCTGCAGGGTGCGCAGCGGGTCTCGGCCTGCGCTCAGTCCTTCGCCACCGAAATGGGCCTAGCCTACGCCATGGTGGTGGTGGCCGATAACGATCTCGCCACGCTGGCTGAGGCGCGGGCAATAACGCTGGATAGCAGCGAGCAGGAACAGAATTTACTCAAGTCGCTGACCGGCGTCATTTGCGACACATGCCTCGCGAGTCTAGCCGAAATGGCTGAACGCAGCTTCAAAATTGAGCCTGTGTTTGTTGTGGCCATGCATCAACCGCTAGATGCGTTACAGCTCGATGATTTGGTGTCGGTAGATTTTGTCACCTCGGTTGAGATTAATTACCAACTTGAAGGTAGTGATTTTAATTGTGATTTATTGCTGCTATTTCCCGAAACCTTAAATCAGCCCCTGTTAGATTTGTTAGATCAAATCCTTCTGCAATAGCCGTGTTAAGCCGAGGTAATGGCGTGGGCTCGCTCGGGATGTTCCAGATGACTCACGCTGTTAAAACCGCTCAAGTGGTAATCGCTGCCATCAAAGTACAGTCGCGTCACACTGCTGTTTTTGATTTGTAAGTTGAGCCGGATGGTGGCCAGATTATCCAAGCGCAGCAGATGTCTGAGTATGGAGGCAATGACCCCCGCCGAGGTAACAATGATCGAACGGCCTGCCGGAACTGGCTGTAATTCCGCCCAAGCTTGGGCAACGCGCTGGTGAAAATCCGGCCAACTTTCTTGGTCTTGTTGCAGTGTTAACCCATTTTCCGCCCAAGCTTCCATGGCCGCTGAGAGCAGGCGATAGAGTTCTTTGTGAGTCGGTTTATCGGCGAGAGGATAGCCAGGGTTTAACTCTAGGTAGGCCATCACAACCTGTTCAAAATCAAATTCCCGAAACCCAGCGTGTTCCTGTGCCGCCGTATGGCCTAGGAGCATCAGAATAGGTTCGGCAGTTTGCTGCTGACGCTTCATGCCGCCGCTCATCACCATCGAGGTTTTAGGTTCCTGTTGATGTTGGCCATGTAAATAGTCGGCTAACCATTGTGCTTGTTGGTAGCCGAGGCTCGATAGTTGATCATAGCTTGGCCCTCCGAGAGAGGCTTGGCCGTGTCGAACCAATAAAATTTCCGTCATTTGTACATTTTCCTTCCATGAACGCCTATAACCACTGTTGATTGTAGGCCGCGCAGTTTATTATTTAGGTTAATAGTTAGATGGGGTTATCCCAGTGCGTCTTCAACAGCTAGATCTTAACTTATTTGTGGTTTTTGACGCGATCTATCGCGAGCGCAATCTAACTCGCGTCGCCAAGCAATTACACATTACCCAGCCCGCCGTGAGCAATGCGCTCAATCGTTTGCGCGAACAACTGAACGACCCTCTATTCGAGCGCGCCCACAAGGGCATGGTGCCAACGCCAGTGGCGGAAAGTATGATTGAGCGCGTTCGAGAAGCATTGGGGCTATTGGCATCCAGTATTGAAACGCCGGCGCTGTTCGAACCAGCCACCAGTCAAAAAAATTTCCAGTTCGCCATGAACGATCTGGCGGAATCCTTAGTCTTGGGTCCGCTGTTGGCACAGGTGAATCAGCTGGCACCGGATATGAGCGTCGCTAGCGTGAATTTACCGCGCCGTGAAATCGTTGCCGAGCTGGCCAGTGGCAGCTTGGATTTTGCCATCGACGTTCCTTTTTTACCCATGGCTGACCTGCGTCATGCGCCGCTGCTTCAGCAACCCTATGTGTGCGCATTTCGGCCCGGCCACCCAGCCCTAGAGCAACCACTCGATCTACCTCAATATTTGGCTTTGCGTCATTTACATGTGTCGAGCCGGCGCACCGGCTTTGGCTATATCGATAACGCACTGCACCAGCTGGGGCAGTCGCGCAATATACAACTGCGCGTTCAGCACTATTTAGTTGCGCCGGATATTGTGCGCAGTACCGATTTGGTATGGACCTTACCGCGCCCTTTGGCAGAGAAATTTGGCTTAGAGGTTAGGCCTTTACCATTTGAATTGCCTGGGCTTGAATTGCAATTGTTTTGGCATAGGCGCAATGATGAAAGTGCCGCTAACGAGTGGCTGCGCAACTTATTATTAGCAACCCCCATGCAGTAGGAGGCAGGTGAAATGGGCGTGAGTTATAGGCTGTTTAGTCTGGTTAGTTTAGTTATTTTTCAGCTTGGTTGCGCTAGCCTGCCGGAGCAAGAACCTAGGCCAGAGGTGTTGAGCTTTAAAAATACCCAAGCGACGCGTTTGGGCGAATTGGCCGCGCATATCAATGCCGATACCACGCCGCCACAACAGGCCTTCATCCCCTTAAATGATGGTCGCGAAGCCCTGGTCGCGAGGTTGGCACTGATTTTACAGGCGGAAAAGTCCATTGATGTGCAATATTACCTGTACCATAACGATACCGTTGGCCGATTGTTTACCCAGTATTTGATTGAAGCCAGTCAGCGCGGGGTGAGAGTGCGCTTGTTGGTGGATGATATGGCGACTAATTGGCGCGATAAGGACTTCGCCATTATTGATCAGTACCCAAATATCGAAGTGAGATTATTTAACCCTTTTTCAGTTCGCGGTGCCTTGCGCTCGACGCAGTTCTTGTTTGACTTTTCCCGTGTGAATCACCGCATGCACAACAAGGCGTTGATTGTTGATAATCAAATGGCAATTGCCGGTGGGCGCAATATAGGCAACCAATATTTTTCCAAAGGCGGTGTGCAATTTGCCGATATGGACATGTTAGTGACAGCTAGCGCGACGGAAGACTTGTCGAACGTGTTTGACCGATATTGGAACAGCGACCAAGTTTATCCAATTTCACAGTTAGTGCCTTTAAACACCTTAACCGAGCAAGATCGAAAAGCTGTACAGCAAGTGTTAATCGATAGTTTAACGACGCCTGAATCCAAGCAGTACGTGCGGGAGCTTGTGCAAACTGATTTTTATCGACGCGCCAAAGATAATCAGTTGCGCTGGTTCTACGGCAGTGTCGATATCTATGCCGACCCGCCAGATAAGCGACTCGATAAAAACAAAGATGCCTATCTCATCTCCATGTTAAAACCTTCTTTAGATAGCGCCAAAAAGAGTCTTTTTATTTTGTCGCCGTACTTTGTTCCGGGTGATCAAGGCGTGGCATATCTCGCGCAAAAGGTTAAGCAGGGGGTTGAGGTGACGGTGGTTACCAATAGTTTAGCGGCAACGGACGTTAGCGCCGTGCACGCCGGCTATAGCCGTTATCGGCAAGCTCTGCTGGAAGCGGGTGTTGTGCTCTATGAGATTAAGGCCGTGCAGGGCAAGACGGATAAGCACTGGCTAGGTTCGAGTAAGTCGAGTTTGCATGCGAAAACCTATATCGTCGATGAGCACACCACCTTTGTTGGCTCAATGAATTTAGATCCTCGATCCATCGAGATCAATACAGAAACTGGCGTTATATTTCACGACACCAAATTGGCCAAGCATTTATTAGAGCAGATAAACAGCGGGCCAGATGGTCGTTATTGGCAATTGCGTTTACATAAGGGCCGAGTGGCGTGGTTTGAATCGGATAACTTTGGCCGCGAACCCGATTTTACTACCGAACCGCAAACAAGTTTCTTGAATCGCGTTTGGATTACATTTATTGGGCTTTTTCCAATTGAAAGCCAGCTCTGATAATGGGTGAATAAAAATATGAAACTATCAGCATTTGGACAGAAATTTGCCGGGCAAACCGGCGCCTCGTCCCTGATGGATGATCTGGGATCGGCGCTGAACGACAACCCCGATATGTTATTTATGGGCGGCGGGAATCCAAGCCGAATTCCAGCCATGGAGTTGGTGTTTAAAGCGCGGATGCAGGCGCTGGTCGACTACCCAGAGCAATTGTTTGGCGCCTTGGGGGTGTACAAATCACCCCAGGGCGACACCCGCTTTCTCAAAGCCATGGCCGACTTGCTTAAGCGCGAGCAGGGCTGGGAGCTAACTGAGCGCAACATTGCTGTATCTAACGGTAGCCAGTCAGCATTTTTTGTGTTGTTTAATCTCTTCGCCGGTACCATGGATGATGGCAGCCATCGCTATATCCAGTTGCCCTTGGCGCCCGAGTACCTAGGTTATGCTGATAGTGGTTTAAGCGCTGATTTTTTCCACGCAGCTAAGCCTGAAATCGAGCTATTGGACTATAACCTGTTTAAATATCACGTAGATTTTAAGGCGTTAAATATTACCCCTGAAACCGCGGCTATATGTGTGTCTCGCCCCACCAACCCCACTGGCAATGTGATTAGCGATGCCGAATTGGCCGGGTTAAATCAGCTGGCGCTGGCGCATAACGTTCCTCTTATTATCGACAATGCCTATGGCACGCCCTTTCCCAATATTCTATTTACCCAAGCAACGCCTCTGTGGAATGAAAACACGATCTTGTTGTTAAGCTTGTCGAAACTCGGCTTGCCCGGTGCCCGTACCGGTATTGTTGTGGCGAGTGAAAAAATTATTCGAGCCTTTAGTAATGCCAATGCCGTGTTGAATTTAGCTTCGGGCAATTTAGGGCCGGCGCTGGTGCAGCCGATGGTGGAAAGTGGTGAACTCATTCAATTGGGGCGAGAGGTTGTTGGGCCACACTACCAGCGCAAAGTGTCTGAAGCCTTGGCGGTTTGTCGCGCCGCCTTAGCGGGCACACCGTTCCGGGTACACAAACCCGAAGGCGCCATTTTCCTGTGGCTTTGGTTTCCCGATTTGCCGATCACGAGCGCCGAGCTTTACCAGCGCTTAAAAGCGCGAGGCGTTTTGGTTGTATCGGGCCATTATTTTTTCCCTGGGTTGAGTGACGATTGGCGTCATCGGCACGAGTGTTTGCGCGTCAACTATGCGCAAGATGCCGATACCGTTCAACGCGGCTTTCATATTATTGGCGAAGAAGTAAGGCGCGCCTATGCCGAGAGCTAACCGGCTAACCCATCATTTTTTAGCGCGACTGCAAACGCAGCCGCGCCCCCGGTTTTTTACCTTTGGAGTACTTTAGATGCATATAGTCATAGTAGGAGGCGGTGCTGGTGGTCTTGAACTAGCCACGCGTTTAGGCCGCAAGCTGGGCCGACAAGAGCGCGCTACCATCACCTTGGTAGATAAAAGCGCGACCCATATTTGGAAACCCTTGTTGCACGAGGTGGCAACCGGTGTGTTGGATGCGGGTATTGATGCCGTGAGTTATCGCGCCCACGCGCGTCGTCACCACTTTCAGTATCAACAGGGCGCGCTCTCGGGTATCGATCGAGAGGCGCGGGAAATTACCCTAGCGGCCATCACCGACGATCGTAATCGAGAAGTCGTTGGCGAACGTAAAATTGGCTACGACTATTTGGTCGTTGCGCTGGGTTCATCGACCAATGACTTTGGCACACCTGGTGTTAGTGAGCATTGTATTTTTCTCGACGCGCCGCAACAGGCCGAGCGCTTTCACCAGCGCATGTTAAACGGCTTCATTCGCGTCGACTCTGAGCGTCAAGGCGAGTCGGCATTGCGTATTGCAATCGTTGGCGCTGGTGCTACCGGTGTTGAATTGTCGGCGGAATTGCACAATGCCGCGCAGTGGTTATCCGTTTACGGCTTGCCCAACATCAGTCGCGATAGATTAAAAGTGACGCTGGTGGAGGCGGGCCCGGGTATTTTGCCGGCGCTACCGGAAAAAATTTCCGCGAAAGCGCATCGCGAGTTGGTTAACTTAGGTGTTGAAGTGTTGGTCAGCACTCGTGTTGCTGCAGCTGAGGAGGGAGGGTTACGTACGGCGGAAGGTAACCTGATTGCGGCAGATTTAATGGTCTGGGCGGCGGGTATAAAGGCGCCTGATTTTTTGGCCAATATTGCCGATCTTGAAACCAATCGTATCAACCAGTTGGTGGTGCGCAGCACCTTGCAAACCACGCGCGATCATCGGATTTTTGCCCTTGGTGATTGCGCCGCGCGAGAAATGCCCAATGGCCGCAATGTGCCGCCGCGCGCACAATCTGCACACCAAATGGCAGATTTGGTTTACAGCAACTTACTCGCCATCGCCCATAGCAAACCGTTGAAGGAGTTTACTTATCGCGACCACGGCTCTCTCGTATCCTTGAGCCGCTTTAGTACCGTGGGCAGTTTGATGGGCAATCTCACCAAAGGCTCGATGATGATCGAAGGCCGCTTGGCGAGAGTGATGTATATTTCGCTTTACCGTATGCATCAGATTGCTATCCACGGTTGGTTGCGCACCATTTTAATATCGTTCAGCGAAAAATTAGGCAGGGCGGTGCGGCCGAAGTTAAAATTGCATTGATTTGCTAACGATGAATGAAATGCTGTTTGACTAAAAAGGCGCCTGATCGACACTAGTGTTCCACAAAAACGGCGCGATCATCGTTAGGCTTTAAGCCTCACAATAGATTCGACATCTCGGTGTACGTTTGGCATGAGTTTGGTGCCCGTACTAGCGACACGACGTGAATACGTCCATGTAGTCTCAACACCCGCCCTTTGGGACCGGCCCACATTGACACATTGTGGGCGTTGCTATCGCTGCAAAGCATGCTTTGCCTATTAGCGATATCAACCCATGCGGGTGACGGTCGCTAGTACGGGCACCAAACTCTCCCGCGACAAAACTATGGGACAGCAGTTGCCTTATCGGCGCCTTTTTATTGTTTTAGAACACGGTGGTCATGGACGAGTTCATTTAAGCATGGTTAATTCGATGATTAAATTAGCGCCAGCGCTGCCAAGCGTTAAGAACTTTCTCCGAGTACCAATACTTACCATAGGAGCCGTTGTAGCGCGCTAAGGCGTCGGCCCAGTGGCCGTCAGACCGGTTTATGTAATGTTTTAGAATGGTGCAGCCGTAACGTAAATTGGTATGCATGTCGATTAAATTGTCATCGGCACGGCCAATCTCGAGTTTCCAAAATGGCATAACTTGCATCATGCCTTGGGCGCCGACACGCGACACGGCGTAGCGATCGAATGCACTTTCAATTTCAATCACCGCTAAGACTAGCTCCGGTTGCAAGCCGGCGCGCTTCGCTTCGCTGTGCACTGCGCGCAAAATAGTTAAGCGTTTTTCCGGTTCTTTGACGAACCGGTTGAGCTTATTAGATTGCAGCATTAACCAGGCTTCGGCATCGAAGCGATCGACGAAGCTATCGGAAGATTTAACGGCGTTTAGCAGTAAAGTTCTTAATTCGTCGTCAATCTCAGGCGTTGCCGTGCTCGCTAACGCGTGATGGCTATTAACTAAGCCAAGCACAAGTGTTAGCAATACACAGCACCAAGCGCGCATCTTAGGCAACTTCTGTCTTGATGTAGTTGACGATGCCGGCCAGCGGCAACTGACGGCTTTCGCTGTCTCGGCGGCCTTTGTATTCAACTTCTTGGGTTTCTAAACCGCGATCGCCGATAACGATACGGTGAGGAATGCCCATGAGCTCGGCATTTGCCAACATGACGCCAAGGCGAGCCTTGTCTTCATCCATAAACAAAACCTCGACGCCAGCGGCGCTGAGTTCGGCGTAGACATTTTCGCAGGCGGCGCGAACGGCCTCAGATTTATTCATGTTGATAGGTACAAGCGCCACATGAAAAGGCGCGATGGCATTGGGCCAAACGATACCGTTTTGATCGTGATTTTGTTCGATAGCCGCAGCCACCACACGGGTAACACCTATGCCGTAGCAGCCCATGGTCATGGTTTCGGCTTTGCCATTTTCACTCAACACTTTGGCGCTCAGGGCCTCTGAGTATTTTGTGCCGAGTTGGAAAATGTGGCCCACTTCGATGCCGCGTTTGATATCCAGTTGGCCTTTGCCATCGGGACTTGGATCGCCGGCGACCACATTGCGGATGTCTTCTATACGAGTGCACTCGGCATCGCGCGACCAGTTCGCACCGGTAAAGTGGAAGCCGTCTTCATTGGCGCCACAGGTGAAATCCGCTAAGTGAGCGGCGGCGCGATCGACAATCATGGCAATGGGCAACTTGATTGGGCCTATCGAACCTACGCTAACACCTAGAGCGGCTTTCACTTGTTCCTCTGAGGCGAAGACCAAGGGATTTGCCACGCCGGCAAGCTTTTCCGCTTTAATTTCATTGAGTGCGTGATCGCCGCGTAATACCAGCGCGATGAGTGGCTGCGGTGCATCTTTTTCGGCTTCGCCTAAGACGATTAAGGTTTTCACTGTTTTAGCAGCATCGATTTCGAGGCTGCGACAAACCTCGTCGATGCTGGCGACATTAGGCGTTGCCACCTTGGTTAATTGTTGGCTCGCGGGCGGGCGAGTACCGGCCGGCGCAAGGGCTTCGGCTTTTTCGATATTGGCGGCGTAATCTGAACCGTCGCTAAACACGATGGCGTCTTCACCGCTGGCGGCCAAGACGTGAAATTCATGGGAAAAAGCACCGCCGATGGAACCGGTATCGGCGAGTACTGGACGATACTTTAGGCCAATGCGGTTAAAGATATTGCAGTAGGCCTGATGCATAGTGTCGTAGGTTTTTTGCAAACACGCTTGGCTGGCATGAAAGGAGTAGGCGTCTTTCATGATGAATTCACGCGAGCGCATCACGCCGAAGCGTGGCCGAATTTCGTCGCGAAACTTGGTTTGAATTTGATAAAAGCTGGCCGGTAGCTGCTTGTAAGACTTGATTTCGTTGCGCACTAAGTCAGTGATGACCTCCTCATGGGTCGGTCCCAGGCAAAAAGCGCGCTGGTGGCGATCGGTGATGCGCAGCAATTCCGGCCCATACTGCTGCCAGCGGCCGGATTCCTGCCAAAGCTCCGCCGGCTGTACCACAGGCATTAAAACCTCTTGCGAGCAAGCGGCGTTCATCTCTTCGCGCACAATGGCTTCTACTTTACGCAACACCCGTAAACCCAGCGGTAGCCAAGTATAGAGACCAGAGGCGAGTTTCCGGATCATGCCCGCCCTTAACATCAGCTGGTGGCTGATGACTTCTGCGTCATTGGGGGTTTCTTTCAGGGTGGCAATCAAAAAACGACTAGCGCGCATGGATTTCTCTTTAATAGATCATGAACTTCAAACCGGCTATTCTAAGGGGCATAGGCCAATGGGCACAATGAGGTAGGTTATGTTTTCCCTTCATCCGCAATTAGAGCAAGATTCCGTACTCTTGGGGCGCATGGCCCTGTGTCAGGTCAGATTGAGTCTGGACGCTAATTATCCTTGGTGTTTGCTGGTTCCAGAGCGAGCAGCAATTACTGAAATCCACCATCTCAATGAGCGCGAACGGCATTTATTGATGGATGAGTCCTGCTTGCTGGCTGAGGTGATGGTAAGCCTGTTCGACCCAAAAAAGATCAATGTGGCGGCGTTGGGGAATATGGTGCCGCAGTTGCATGTGCATCATATCGCGCGCTTTGAGCAGGATGCCGCTTGGCCTGGCCCTGTGTGGGGTAAAGTTGCTAGCAAGGCCTATGAATCTGACAAATTGTTGCGCCGCCGGGAAAAGCTCATCAATGCGCTGGCCGGCGAGAACTTTAGCGCCGCAACCTAGCGCTGAAAAAGACAAAAAAAAGCCCGCTTCAGCGGCACTGCGATCGCGTCGTTTTTCTGGGACAGCAGTGGCTTCAGCGGGCTTTTTTTAGGATTCCATTTGCGACTGCTGGTAGTTCTGCAAGCCGACTCGGTCGATCAACCCGAGTTGGGTTTCGAGCCAATCCACGTGCTCTTCTTCAGACTCGAGTATGTGCTTCAGAACGTCGCGGCTTATATAGTCTTGCACAGACTCACAGTACTTAATGCCGGCTTTCAGATCGGGAATCGCCTTAAGTTCTAACTTAAGGTCGCAGCTCAGCATTTCCTTCACGTTTTCGCCGATCATCAGCTTGCCCAAATCTTGAAGATTGGGAATGCCTTCGAGAAATAGGATGCGCTCGATCAACAGATCGGCGTGCTTCATTTCATCGATGGACTCGTGATACTCCTTATCGGCCAGTTCTTTCAGGCCCCAGTCTTTATACATGCGCGCATGCAAGAAGTACTGATTAATGGCGATGAGTTCATTGCCAAGCGCTTTATTGAGATGGACAAGTACTTGCGGGTCGCCTTTCATACAAGGGCTCCATTTGCTCGAAAGTGTAAGTGAGCAAGTGTGTGCCTCGGTTAGACATCTGTCAAGAATTTAGGCTGTAAGTGTTTGAAATATAAGGAGTTGACGTAGATGTGTAGCGCAGTTGAAAATACGAATACTTAGCGTTTATGCCGCGGCGTAAAAGAGGTCGCCATTGCCGCCGGTGTGCATCTGCAGGGTTTCATCAATGATTTCTTGCGCCAACATACTGCACTTGCCACATTGGCTCGCCACACCTAAGGCCTTGCGCACTTTGCGCAGGTTAGTGGCACCGCCCGCGACAGCGTCGGTTATTTGAGAGTCGGTAATGCCTTTGCAGATGCAGACGTACATAATGTTCTTCACTGGATGGTTAAATCACAGTTGAGGAGTTTACGGTAATAGGAATCATTGTCAATAGCTGATAGGAATAATTCTTATTTATAACTGTTTGTTTGGATTACCCTTGAATCCACTGCAATCGGTACCATATAGAAACTCAATGAGACAGGCGGCGTGCGCAGGCTACTATTGCGCCGCTGATTTTTCTTTGGTGGCGGCAGTTGCACTGGCTAATTGGCATCACCTGAAATTTTGGTTGAAGCGGCCTATGCTGGGTCAATCATGAAATTTACCGCGTTACCCTTACAAACCCTGTATTCGAATTGAACAAGGAGATAAAACATGGGCGTATTAGTAGGCAAGCAAGCTCCAGACTTTACCGCAGCAGCTGTATTAGCATCTGGCGAAATCGTTGATGAGTACAATTTGGCCGCGAGCATTAAGGGCAAGAAAGCCGTGGTGTTCTTCTATCCACTGGACTTCACCTTTGTTTGTCCGTCTGAGTTATTGGCTTTCGATCACCGCATCGAGGAGTTTAAAAAGCGCAATGTTGAAGTGATTGGTGTGTCAATTGACTCACATTTCAGCCACAACGCTTGGCGTAATACCCCAGTAGATCAAGGCGGTATTGGCCCAGTTCGCTATACCTTGGTTGCCGATATCACCCACTCAATCTGTAAAGATTACGATGTTGAGTCTGAGGGTGGCGTAGCTTTCCGCGGTTCTTTCTTAATCGACGAAGATGGTTTAGTGCGTCACCAAGTAGTGAACGACTTACCATTGGGCCGTAACGTTGATGAGATGTTACGCATGGTTGATGCCTTGGCGTTTAACCAAGAGCACGGCGAAGTATGCCCTGCCGGTTGGAAAGATGGCGATAAAGGTATGACTGCATCACCAGAAGGTGTTGCCGCTTACCTGAAAGAGAATGCTGACAAACTGTAAGTTTGTGGGTATTTGGAAGCCGCGCCTCGAGCGCGGTTTTTTTTCGCCAACACTTTGCCCTAGAGTAAAGCCATTTATTGGCCAAGTAGGTGTTGATGCTTTGCGCTAGGTAGAGAAGATGCGCGAGTGTAGGGCGCCAATGTGACAGCTACCACACTATCTAAGATTAGTTTGTCATTCAAAGTCGCTATTTTTATACCCATTAACGCTAAAAAATGCCGAAAGATGCTTCAAGTTAGTGAACCCTTCACGCCTGATAAAGTTTCTACCTGTCTAACCTGTCATATATTTCCACACCCTAAGCTGACTTGCTTTGGGCTCCTAATTGATGCCGACAATAAATTGGCACCTGAACATATTGACATATATAACTTGTTGTTTTTGATAGCTATTTTTCTTGCTGATTAAATTTTAATCAATCCGTATCTGCCCCGCATAACTAGGGCAATTGGCGCTGTTTCAAAAGGGTCATGCACAGACTTATCCACAGAAAGTGGGGATAAAACTGAAATCTGATTAAAAATTAATCGAGCTCTGGCTATTAGTTAGTACATTAGTTTGAATTTAAAAACTTGTCGATTGTAAGTCGTGCACTTGGTTCTAAAAATGACCGGTTACATTCGATTTGCCGCCTATACTGAAAGCGATTTTGTTGCCGCGGCAATGGCAAAGCCGGCTAACTTCGTCGATGTGTTGGTCATAATTTAGACGTTTGTAGGGAGTATATTGTGGATTCAGACCGTCGCAGGTATGCGCGTCAAGCAACATCTATCCGAGTAGAGATGACGCACCCGGCCTTTGGTACCTTGGTGGGCTATACCCGCGACATTTCCGATGGCGGGGCCTCAGTGCAGCTGGAAACGGAGCAGGTACCGCCGCCAGGAACCTTAGTGCATGTGATTTTTAAGAAAATTGCTGGGCAGATTAATGATGACCCCGTGGCCATGAAGGTTATGCACCAGGAAAAGAGCACGATTGGGTTGATGTTTTGCTCTAAGTAGCCGGCCCGTCTGTCACTCTTGGCAATCTCCGGGGCCGCGTTGGACTAAGGCAGTGGTGCGCGAAGGCAGTGTTGGGCTAAGGCAGTGTTGGGTTAGCACAATGCTGTGGTAGGGATATGTCCGCCGGGCTTTGTTCTACCAGGCGGGCTAATTCATCACAGGCTAGCGCTGGGTTGCCGCGTAAATCTAATGTTTGTAACTGGAGTAGCGATAACACCGCATCTGTGCCTTGGATACGGTTATTCTCCAGCCGCAACACTTTTAATTTACTGAGCTTTGCCAGGGGCTCGATGGCCTGTATGTCATTGTCGGCTAGGTTAAGTGCCTCAAGCGCCGAAAAGTAACTCAAGCCCGATAAATCGTTAATTCCCGCATGGGTACAGCTCAGTTGGGTGAGCTGTGCTACGGCCGTGATGTTCTTATCTTTGATGGTTTGGTCGATACAAGTTTGCAGGTTGTTATCGGCCATGTGGAATTGCGTTAGCGCGGGCGCTGGTTTGTATATCTCGCGCTCGTTCAGCGTTACCTCGTAACCTTTGCAGGCACAAAGCAGGGCGCCGCTCGCGCAGAACAGCAGAAGAAGTTTATAGCCCGTCATATTTGTTGCCCCCGTATCGAATGGCGCAGAGCATAGCGGCAGCGGGCGTGAATAACCAGTTTCGATAAATCTGTCTGGTAATGAGATCACCGCCACTTATCCCCTCGTAATAACCCTTGTATACTGCCGCACGTTAAATGAACTAAGTGTTCGCGCTTGGGTCTTAACGGCGTTATTTCAGTTTTTTGACTCTTTTTTGAGGTGCACAATGCGATTTTTGATTATTGCTCTTTTGGCTCTGACCATGGCGGCTTGCCAGACAATTGATCCTTATACCGGTGAGGAAAAAACCAGCAATGCCACCACGGGCGCGGCTGTAGGTGCGGTTGCCGGTGCGGTTCTTGGCGCGGCCACGGCGAAAAAGGGCAAAGATCGCGGCAAGGCTGCGGCCACGGGCGCTGTGATAGGCGGCGTTGCCGGTGGTGGTGTTGGCTACTACATGGATCAACAGGAAGCCGCTTTGCGCCAAGAGTTGCAAGGCACCGGCGTGCAGGTGCGTCGAGAGGGCGACAAGGTCTATCTGATTATGCCGGGTAATATTACTTTCGCCAGTGGCCGTCATGAGATCCGCAGTGACTTTTACCCAACCCTGAACAGTGTTGCCAAAGTGTTAAAGAAATTTAACAAAACCGCCATTAAAGTTGCCGGTCACACTGACTCGGTGGGCAGCGATTCCAGCAACCAAGTATTAAGCCAACAGCGCGCCTCGAGCGTGGCTCAATACCTTCAAGGTCAACAAATTCCCGCTACCCGTATTCAATCCGTGGGTTATGGCGAGAGCTACCCCATTGCGAGTAACGAGACGGCCGCCGGGCGCGAAAGCAACCGTCGCGTTGAGTTAGAGTTACTGCCGCTGTAATTTCGTCGGCGCCCATTGAACCGGGCGCCGCGTTTCTGTGTTTTAACCTGCACCATGCTCTAGGATGTCACCTTAAAATGATGCGTTTTTCTGTATTACTTCTGTCTCTCTGCGGGCTGAACATAGCGCCTGTGGCCATGGCCGACAAGTCAGTCGAGACTGAGCCGAAGACGCTGGCGCCGCAGGTTTTAGCCAAGGTGCTAGAGCGCGAGTTTCTTTATAACATTGGCTTGTCGAACCCCGGTACACTGGGCGTTGATCGCGTGCGCTATGAGTTGGAAGTGGTGGATACCTGGAATGGCGATCGCACCTTGGTCAAGGGCCAACATATTCGCGTTACCACACCGGGCGGCTGCGATCACCTATTGAAAGCGGATCAGCGTTATTTGTTGCCCCTACAATCCGCGCCAGCCGCCCTAGGCGTCTCGACAGCGACCGCTGACCTTAGCAGCGACACTTTGCCCATGCTTGAGCAATGGCAAAGTGATTGTACCGTGGCAACTGAAGCAGCGGCCAAGAAAGTCATTGCGCGGTTGAATCAGCAGCGCCAAGGCCAGCACCCAGCGCTGCACCTAAGCGCTAATTGATAGCGAACGCATTACCTGACTGGGTTTGTTGGAATCGTTGGTGTGATGCTTTTTGCACCACACAGGAAGGTTATTTTTTAGCGGGGCGAGGGCACAGGCTTTACTGTAACCACACCTCTACCCGTTGATTCCGCTCTTTGTTTGACCCATCCACTTGCATGCTGGCACCAAAACCAGCCACCGGCGCCGAGCCCACGCCTTGGTTGTAGAGCGCCATTTTCACAGCGGTAGCACGCAATTTGGACAGGATCAGAGCGCGCGAGGTTGTCTGCTTAGCATCGCCAAAGCCGATCAGTAGCAGTTGCTTATTCTGCTGCTCGGGTTGCGACATAACGGCCACTAGGCGCGCCACGTCTTGCAGCGCTTTATTGTCCAATTCGGCACTGCCGGCGTTAAAGCGAATATTCACCGATAGACGCTGCGCCTCTTTCACCAGCGCTAAATAATCTGGATCGTCGATATTGTTTAAGTCTGGTTTTACCAAGCTTGGGTTTTGCGACACATAACCGACATTTTCTACCACCGCTTGGCCCGCTTGGCCTTGGGCGAAATGGATAAAGTCGTTTATGTAGGGGTTGCTTGAATTAGGCGATAGATACAGGTAAAGGCGCCGCGACAAGAGGTAATCCTCGGTGGCCACGGCGATTTTGGTGGGCTGCATCGGCTCGGTGCCCTGATTGTAAATAGCAAGGGCTTTGGCCTTGTTCACCGCAGCGAGGCCGACAAAACCAATGCCCCTGAGGTTGTTTGCCACCTGTTTCGATAGCTCGTCGTTGGATTCAAAGCGCGCCGTGCCATTGGCCAATGGTAGTTTGCCCAGCACCAAATTTTTGAAGGTGTCCCAAGTGCCGGAGTTCTCGTCTCGGGCATAGCGCACTATCTCACCTTGGCCGGCACCGAGTTGATCCCAATGGCTAATCTCGCCAGAAAATATTTTCGCCACTTGCTCGCTGGTTAATGCATCCAACCTATTCTGTGGGTGAACGATGATGGCGAGGCCGTCGATGGCGATCACTTTTTCGGCGGCAAAGCTCTCCATTTCGCCTAACGGCTTGAGTTTTTGCACCTCCTCAGATTTGATGCGACGCGATGACATGCCGATGTCGGCAGTGTGATCGTCTAGCCCTTCAAATGCAGTAGACGAGCCGTGTGCGGCAATGTCTATGTAACTTGGTTTGGTTTGATTGGGGAGAAAGCCGAGTACGCGATACTCGTTTTCCTTATCGAGAGCCTGACGGCTGATATTAACCAAGCCTTTCGATTGCAAATAGTGTTCAGCCATTTGCGGCACCAGTTCGGCACCCACGGTATTGGAGCCTTTGGCGGTGAACAGTAAACCTTGTGCCAGCGTCGGGTTGTCGGCGAGCGCGAGGGGTGAAAAGGTTAGCCAAATACCACCTAAAGCGGAACATATTAGGTTGCGTAACTGCTGTGGCTTGTTGCTCATTGCTACTTCCTTTCGGGTGTGGGGCTTAATACCGCCGTTTTCAGGCGCGAGGCAAGATATGACAGTAATGTTGCAGTTTGATGACGGGTGAAAGATAGGTTTTATATTTTATGGGGAATTATGACGTTCAAGAGTCTAATTCAACACAGCAACTTTAAAGTGTATACAATATTTTAAAGTCTCCGTTCACGGTTACATTAAGAGGGTGAATTATGACCAAGTGTTTAGGTGTGGGTGGCTCAACACCCGAGCAGGCGCTGGCAAAACTACGGATAATGAATGCCGATGTGGCACCTGTACCTGTGGCTGAGTTTCAAGCTCGAATCGCACGTGCGCAAGGCTTGATGCAAGCGCAAGGTATTGCCGCTATCTATCTAAATGCCGGTACCAATCTCTACTACTTTACCGGTATGCAGTGGTATGCCAGTGAGCGCATGGTGGGGGCTATTTTGCCGGCCCAAGGCGAGCTGCAGTTTATCGGCCCGGCCTTTGAAGAAAATACCTTGAATGAATTCATGCTCGTACCAGGCACATTCCACGGTTGGCAAGAGCACGAGAGCCCCTATGCACTGTTTGGTCTAGTGCTGGCGCAAATAGGTATTACCGACGGCCTTATCGGTTTGGATGAAAGTGCCTCTTTCTTCATAACCGATGGTATTGCCAAAGCCTGTAGCACCTACCTCTGGTGTAATGCCGATGTCATCACGGCAGGCTGCAGGATGCAAAAGTCCGAGCTTGAAATTGCACTGATGCAGCGCGCCAAAGACATGACCATTGAAGTACATAAAGCGGCGGCATCTATTTTGCGGGCCGGCATCAGTACCACCGAAGTGAAAAACTTTATCGATGACGCCCATCGCGCCGTGGGGGCCTCGGGCTCTTATTTTTGCATCGTCTTATTTGGTGTGGCATCGAGTTTCCCGCACGGGGTTAAGAACCCGCAGATTCTGCAGGAAAACGACTGGGTGTTGATCGATACCGGTTGCCAACTGCACGGCTACAACTCCGATATTACCCGCAGCTTTGCCTTTGGCGAGATAACGGCGCGCCAGCAACAAGCCTTCGAAGCGGAGCGGCTCGCCCAATTGGCCGCATTTAATGCCGCGCAACTTAATGCACCCTGCGCCGCCCCCGATGACGCGGCACGCAAGGTTTTGGCGGAGCAGGGCTTTAGTGCCGACTACGCTCTGCCAGGTTTGCCCCATCGCACCGGTCACGGCTGCGGCCTAGATATTCACGAGTGGCCTTATCTCGTGCGCGGCAATCAAATGCCACTGCAACAGGGCATGGTTTTTTCTAACGAACCCATGCTGGTGTTGCCAGGCGAATTTGGCGTGCGCTTAGAGGATCATTTCTACATGACCGACGCCGGCCCGCGCTGGTTTACTGAGCCCTCGCCCTCGCTGGAAAACCCGTTTGGTTTATCGTGAAGAGGCACCGGGGAGAACAAAGTTTCTGTTCGCCCGAGGGTCTCAAGTAGAATGGTGGGCAAATAACATTTGAGAGGTTTGTGTGACCTGCCCACTGATTTTTACCGATGCAAGCCTAGCCAGCGAAGCCGAAGCGCTTGCGGGTCAATTTGGCTTTCCCTTGCTCGGTATGACTGACGCTGCAACCTTAGTCGATCCGGAGTTAGTCTTGCAGCTAAGCCCCGAGGGCCTGCAGCTGCAATACACCGGGCGCAAGGCGCCGGGGCCTATTTGGGTCGACTTTACCGGTGGTGCGTCGGACCATCGTCGTCAATTTGGTGGCGGCCGCGGCCAAATGGTGGCCAAAGCAGTGGGCTTGAAGCCCGGCGTTTGCCCCTTGGTGCTCGATGCAACCGCCGGCTTAGGCGGGGATAGCTTTGTGCTGGCGAGCCTAGGTGCTGGGGTGCTCTTACAGGAGCGCAACCCGGTGGTATACGCGCTGCTTTCCGATGGCCTCAATCGAGCCCGCGCTGTGGCTTCGGGCGATAGCCAGTTGCAGCCTATTTTTTCGCGTATGTGCTTGATTGATGCACACACCGATTCCACCCAAGCGATGCCTGCCGCAGACGTGATTTTCTTAGATCCGATGTTTCCCGCGCGGGAAAAAAGCGCCGCGGTTAAAAAAGAAATGACGGCATTTCATCATCTGGTCGGCGAAGATCTGGATCAAGATTTGTTGCTGAGCCAAGCCCTAGCGGTCGCGCGCTTTAGAGTGGTGGTGAAGCGCCCGCGCAAAGCGCCTTATTTGGCCGGGCAGAAGCCGGCGCTCGAGATAGCCGGTAAGTCGAGCCGGTTTGATGTTTACCCCATCAAGAAAATGCCCGACAAATTAATGCCGGATTTCGACCCCATTATGGGTTCTTAAAGAAATGTAACAGGCGGCTAATAAGCATGCGCACATGGGCGCTCATGGCTAGGACAAACCCCACTCCCGCAATCGCGAGCCCTAGGGCACTTAATACTTCTTGGCGCAATGACGCTCCAATCAGTTGTTGGGTCATATAAACCAGCACTAAACCGAAGAAAAATACCATGGCGCCCAGCTTAAACTGGGCGAAGGACTGCGCCAGCGGGGCGCTGTAGTGCTGGTAGAGCCTATCTTTCAAGTTGAGTAGCAGCTTCATATCGACAAATATAGTTCATGTTAAGCCTCGGTTTCTAGTTGCCTTTGATCCAATGGCTGGTGTTATGCGTATAGTCTGAAAATCGGAGGCAATTATGACCAGTAAATTAAAAGTAGGTATTAGCGCTTGTTTGATGGGCCAAAAGGTGCGCTTTAATGCGGGGCACAAGCGCAGTGATTTCTGCGAGCGAGTGTTGGCCACACAGGCCGACTTTATACCTATTTGCCCCGAAGTGGCCATCGGCCTGCCAGTACCAAGGCCTGCTATACGCTTAGTGCGCAGCGAGGATATTATCAAAGTGGTTCCAAGCCAAGAGCCTTCTGAGGGCGTAGATTACGCCCAAGCGCTGACCGACGTTGGCAGAAATTTTATGCAGCGTCATCCCGATTTGGATGGCTTCGTATTTATGAACGACTCGCCCAGCTGTGGCCCCGCCAATGTTAAAACCTATCGAACCAATGGCTACCAAGCCGATAAAAAAGGTGTTGGTCTGTTTGCCCTAGCGGTACAAAAAGCCAATCCGTTACTGCCTTTTGAAGACGCCGGCCGACTTAACGATCTCGTCATTCGAGAAAATTTTATGGTGCGCTTGAGCGTTTACCGCCAATGGCGTTTACTCAATAACGAGTCGCTGACGATGGGTAAGTTGATTAAGTTTTACAGCCCTTATAAATACCAACTGATGGCACATTCGCAAAGCCACTATCGCGCGGTCGGTAAATTGCTGGCCAATCATGAAAGGCTGCCTGTTGATAATGTGGCGGTGAAATTTATTGAGTTATTAATGGACGGCCTGAAAAAATTGGCTGACAGAAAGAGTCACAGCAACGTACTTTTGCATTTACTCGGTTACTTCAAACGCTTTGTCGATGCTGAAGATAGGCAAGAGTTGTTATGCGCTATTGATCAATATCGACTGGGGGTGACACCCTTGGTGGCGCCACTGACCTTGTTTAAGCATCACTTGAAACGCAGCAGCGATGACTATCTACGCAATCAAACCTATTGGGCACCACATGCCCCAGAACTGGGCTTGCGCAGTTTTATCTAGCGGGATCGGTTTTATTCATTGCAGGGCGCAAGCTCTGTTTTGTTTCGGTGGAAGAACCTTGAACGTCGAATGTTAAGTTTTGAGTAAAGTTATGAACCAACTGGTGTGGCTACGCAGCGATTTACGTCTGCATGACAATTTCGCCTTGCGCAAAGCCTGGTCGCAGGCAAAGGCCTCGGGCGGAGAAGTCTACGCGGTCTTTTTGGTTAGCCAAAGCCAGTGGCAAGGCCATAACCTAGGTTTGCCTAAGCGTGATTTTATCGCTCGACAATTAGTTCAACTCAGCGCAGATTTAGCCAGCCATGGCATTGAGCTGAGGTTATTGCAGGCGCCTCTGTTTGCCGACGCGCCTGCTGTACTAGCTGACTTTGCCGCAGGCAAGCAAATTTCAGACGTATATTGGCAAGCTGAATGTGGTTGGGATGAACGCCAGCGCGATGACCAAGTATCGAGCCAGCTGGCAGGCATAGGTATAAACGCCCATATCAATCACGACCGTAGCCTGGTGCACCCCGATCAGGTGTTAACGCATTCTGGCACACCTTATAAAGTATTTACTGCATTCAAAAAAAATTGGTTGTCGGCATTAATAGCGCAGTGGCAAATGCCCAAAGCTAGTGTCGGTAAGCAAGACAAAAAGATCAAAAAGACAAAAAAATACGCCGCTCTGGATGTCCAGTCTCTTTATTTAAGCTCTGAATTGCCTGGCGATTATCAACACCTGCACGCACTTTGGCCCACAGGCGAGGACGAGGCGCAGCGTCGTTTAAATAATTTTTTGCAACATTCGGTGCGAGATTATCAAGCGCAGCGCGATTTCCCCGCCGTTGCCGGCACGTCAACTCTGTCGCCTTATCTCGCCGCCGGTGTTATTGGCCCACGCCAATGCCTAGCGGCCTGGTTGAACGAGGCGCAAGGCGATTGGTTTGAGCCTGCCATGCAAACCTGGTTAAACGAGTTGGCTTGGCGCGATTTTTATTACTATGTCATGTGGCATTTCCCGAAGGTTTCGAAGAATTTACCCTTCCAAGATAAAACCCGGGCTGTGCAGTGGCGCAAGGCGCCGAAGGACTTCAGCGCTTGGTGCGAGGGAAAAACGGGGGTGCCCCTAGTCGATGCCGCCATGGCACAATTAAATCAAACCGGCTGGATGCACAACCGATTGCGCATGGTGGTGGCCAGCTACCTAACCAAGAATTTATTTATCGACTGGCGTTTAGGCGAGGCCTATTTTATGCAGCGCCTAGTGGATGCGGATTTTGCCGCGAACAACGGCGGTTGGCAGTGGAGCGCCTCAACGGGTACAGACGCGGCACCTTACTTTCGAGTGTTTAACCCGGTGTTGCAATCCCAGCGCTTTGACGCTCAGGGTGAGTTTATTCGGGCGTGGCTACCTGAGCTGGCGCAGCTCAATAACAAACATATCCATCAACCGCCCTCGGCCGAGCGCGGTTTGTATCCCGCGCCCTTGGTGGACTTGAAATTGTCTCGGCGTTCGGCCATAGAGGCCTTCGCCGAGCTCTAGTTGATATCAATCATGACGTTGTTTTTTAGGCTAGGCTAGTTTTATCCGATGGGGTGAACGGGAACCTAGTAAGATGCATGCGTTAATGCTTACCTTGCGCCAAGATCACGCAAATTTTATGCGTTTACTGCACTGCGTTCAGTGTGAAATTGATGCATTAGATCAAGGTGTTGAGGGGCACACCTTTAATGTCAGCATGATTCTTGAGGTGCTGGATTATATACACACCTATCCGCAGCAATGGCATCACCCCCTGGAAGATGCCTTAGTTGCCAAGTTAAGGGCAAAAGGCGTAGACCAGGCGCGTGAAGTGCAGTGGCTAATGGATGAGCATCAGATGCTAGAGCATCAGGCAAAAGTGGCGCTTAAAGTTTATCAGCATATTGCATCCGATAGCGTTGTACCGCGCGAGCGTGTAATCGAGGAAACTCGCGGTTTTGTGCATGGCCAGTTGGCTCACATTCATCGCGAAAACGCGCGCTTGTATCCGCTGCTCATGCGTCATTTAACGGATCAGGATTGGGATGACGTGGCCGAGGCACTGCCTAAACGCGAAGATGGATTGTTTGGCAGTTTACAACGCGCCCAATATCAAAATTTAGGTGCCCAGCTCATTCGCGATGCACAATTAAGTCAGTCAAAAAACCAAGGTTAATGTGGGTTTGTCGATTGTAAATTGCCTTCCTGGCTTAGCATTCCACAACGTTAACGGCGTTTATTGCCAGCCCACCTTCGGCGGTTTCTTTGTACTTTGCCTGCATATCGATACCCGTTTGAAACATGGTTTCGATGACCGAGTCGAGCGACACGCGGTGGCTGCCGTCGCCGCGCAAAGCTAAGCGCGAGGCGTTAATGGCCTTGATCGCGCCCATGGTATTGCGTTCGATACAGGGGATTTGAACCAACCCGCCGATGGGGTCGCAGGTTAAACCGAGGTTGTGTTCCATGCCAATTTCGGCGGCGTTTTCTACTTGTTCATTGGTGCCGCCCATCACGGCGGTTAAGCCGCCGGCGGCCATGGAACAGGCCACGCCAATTTCACCTTGGCAGCCAACTTCTGCGGCAGAGATGGAAGCATTGCGTTTAAATAGCATGCCAATGGCGGCACTGGCGAGTAAAAATCGCACTACCAGTTTTTTCAGGCCGCCCATGTCGGGGGTGTAAACAAATTTCACATAGTAGGCGAGCACGGCGGGTATTACACCGGCCGCACCATTGGTGGGTGCGGTAACGACTTTGCCGCCGGCGGCATTTTCTTCGTTTACGGCCAAGGCAAATAAACTCACCCAGTCCATCACCGCCAAAGCGTCGGGCACACCATTTTCTAATCGCTCTTGTAGATCTTCGTGCATTTCAGCGGCGCGGCGTTTGACGCCGAGTGAACCGGGTAAAATACCTTTGGTGGCACAGCCGCGCGCGATACAGGCATCCATTACTTTCCATATTTTATAAACGCCGTCGATCACCTCGGCTTCAGTCTTGAGCACTAACTCATTTTCCAGCGCCATTTGATCGATGCTTTTACCCGATTGCTTACCCATGGCCAACAGCTCTTTGGCCGATTGGAAATCATAGGGGGCGTCGAAACCGGAGTTTTCCGCGTCGGCAAATTCATCCTCGGCCAACACAAATCCGCCGCCAATGGAAAAGTAGCTCTTGCAAAACAGTACTGCGCCAGCCGCATCGAAGGCTTGGCAGGTCATGCCATTCGGGTGCTGCGGTAGGCTTGCGCCTTTGTTGAAAATAATATCTTTTGCGCTATCAAAATCGACCGCGTGTCGGCCTAAAAGCGACAAGCTTTTGTCGCGTGCAATAGCGCTAAGCATTGGTGCAATATCTTCCACTAAAACCGTTGCGGGTGCTTGGCCTGAGAGGCCTAAAAGAATGGCGGTATCGGTGCCGTGGCCTTCGCCCGTCATCGCGAGGGAGCCAAATAGATCCACACAGACCCGGTTTACGTTAGTGACGGTAACAGGAATCTCCTCCAAAAAGCGTCGCGCCGCAATCATCGGGCCGACAGTGTGCGAGCTGGATGGGCCTATGCCGACTTTAAAAAGGTCAAATACCGAAATTGCCATGATGAATCTCTTTGCTTAGCCTTGTTTATGTGGAATAAAACGGCCGGAATTCGTGGGTCTTGATTGAGTCTAGCTGGTTGCGACTGCTTGGTCGCGAATCCTAAGCTCCGTGTTTCCAATAGTCAACTTAAGTTTCCAATAGGCAATTTTTAGAGCGATATAGGGAAAATAGCTCGTGATCATTGCTGCTATCCTCATCTACACTTCAACGCTAGTGAGGAGCTGAATATGAAGCCATGTCTCGCATCTGTGTTTATTGCAACGAGCCTCGATGGCTATATCGCTCGCCTCGACGGTGAGCTCGATTGGTTGCCGTCAGCAGAGGCGGATAACGATATGGGCTACGAAACCTTTAGCGCCAGTGTCGATGTGCTGGTGATGGGGCGGCATACCTTTGAGAAAGTGTTAAGTTTCGGCGATTGGCCTTATGACCTGCCGGTGAAGGTACTCTCCCACAGTAAGCGCACAATGCCACAAGCGCTGGAGGCAAAAGCTGAGTTCATGCAGGGAGAGCCCGCTGCCATACTCGGTGTGTTGGCCTCGCAGGGATTTCGGCACGCCTATATCGACGGCGGAGAAACCATACAGGCGTTTATTCGCCCGCAATTAATCGAACGCCTAATCATCACCCGCGTTTCGGTGTTAATAGGCGAAGGGCTCAGCCTATTTGGCAAACTATCAGAGCCCAACGCGATGATCACTTGGCGGCATGTGAAAACCTTTACCTGGTCTAACGGCCTAGTTCAGAGTCATTATCAGCGGGTCTGATACAGAGATCCGACCCACATTCAATAAACCCATGGCTAGCCTTTGAACCGACAGTGGTAGATAGTCACACTGCCAATTCAGGCTATCAAATACCCTTATTTACATTGTGACCATATCAGGTCAGACTGATTAAATAGGATGAATGTAAGGGGGAGGTTGCGTTGGATCGTGAAATAAAATCAGTCGTTATTGTCGGCGGCGGCACGGCGGGTTGGATGGCCGCCGCGAGCTTGGCGCATTATCTTCGTGGTAAACCCATTAGCATCAGTTTAATTGAGTCGTCCGCTATCGGCACTGTGGGGGTTGGTGAGGCGACGTTGCCCGGCCTTCGAAATTTTAACGCAAGTCTTGGTATCGATGAACTCGAGTTTATTCGCGCCACCCAAGCGACGTTTAAGCTGGGTATCGAATTTAAAGACTGGTACCAAATTGGCGACAGCTTTATGCACCCCTTTTCGGGCGCGGGTGTCAGCCTAGCGGGTGTTGCCTTTCATCATCACTATCACCGCGTTAAGCAGCTGGGCTTGAACCCCGGCGCTTACGAGGATTACTGTTTTTCAGCGCAAATGGCCAAGCAAAATCGCTTTGCCCAACCGCAGGTGCCAGCGCTTAACCCGCTGGCCGACTATAAATACGCATTTCATTTCGATGCCATTGCCTATGCCGATTTTTTAAAGCAGCGCGCAACATCGCAAGGCGTTTGCGCCATTGATGCCAAAGTACTTGAGGTTGGGTTAAATAGCGACAATGGCTTTATTGAGCAGCTGACTCTCGATTCTGGCGCTCAAATAAGCGGCGATTTTTTTATCGACTGCAGCGGTTTTCGCGGCCTGTTAATAGAACAGGCATTGCACACGGGTTACGAGGATTGGTCCCATTGGTTACCGGTAGATTCTGCCGTTGCCGTGGCGAGCAGTGCCGACCCATCGCCAGGGCCCTACACCTGCACCACCGCTCGTACCGGCGGCTGGCAGTGGCGCATACCCTTGCAGCGTCGCGTCGGTAATGGCTATGTGTATAGCAGCCAGTGGTTAACTGATGACCAAGCCCGCGAAGATTTACTATCAAACTTAGACGGCTCAGCAATCTCCACACCTAAAACATTAAAGTTTACCACCGGAAGACGCAGAAAATTTTGGCATAAAAACTGTGTTGCCTTGGGCTTGGCGTCGGGCTTTCTCGAACCGCTTGAGAGCACCAGCATTGCATTAATTCAAACGGGGTTGAGTCGTCTGTTGCAATTCTTCCCCATCACTGGCGTAAGACCTGATGAGGTGAACGAAGCCAACCGTTTGTTTGCCATTGAAATGGAGCGCATCCGCGACTTTTTAATTTTGCATTATCATGCCAGCAAGCGGGATGATGGCGAGATATGGCGCTATTGCCGCGCCATGTCGATTCCAGAAACGCTGCAGAATAAAATCGCCTTATTTAAAAGCCGTGGCCATCTGATTAATTTTGAACTGGAATCTTTTGATAATAATAGTTGGTTAGCGATGTACAACGGCTTTCATATAGAACCTGCCCTGTATGATTTAGCGGCAGATCAGTTTGATACAGCTTTACTCGATAATCAATTGAGAGGGATGCGCGAGAGCATTCAGCAGGGTGTGTCTGGAGCGATGAGCCATGCGAGCTTTATTGCGAAGCATTGTGCCGCAAGTTGAAGCTTGTCGCCGTGACAAGTTATTAGCCCAGTGGGCTCTTACAGAACTGAGCAATAAAGTCGTCGTGCGTTGGAATGCTTTGCACGCCGGTTTGTAATTGTTGACGGGCTGCCTGCAGGGCGTTTTGTAGTTGGTGGCTCGGTAGTTGATTTGTGAATGGGTGATAGCTAGTGGGCGCGATACCCATGCCGTGTAAGACCGCAAGCCAATTGTCTTTCTTAAATAATTCGTCCTTCTCTGGCGGTAGCTGGCCACGCGCTTTAAAGAGCGCGATCCTCGCTTGGAGGCTATCGGGGAGTTGCATCGACCTGCAGTACTGCCAAAACTCGGTGTCATCTCGTTCTGTTAGGCAGTAATGCAATATTAGAAAGTCACGTATTTCCTCATAATCTTGCAGCAAGCGGCGATTGTACTCAGCGGCAAGGCTCTCGCACTGCTCATCGCTTAGCGTGAGATCGGGTAAAAGCTCTAGTAGAAATTGAACGCCGCGAGTGACGAGATGAATGGCTGTTGACTCTAGCGGCTCAAGAAAGCCTCCCGAGAGCCCTAAGGCTATACAGTTTTTTTTCCACGAGGCGCGCCGCATACCAGTTGTGAATTTAATCACTCGGGGGTCGTGTAATGGTTTGCCTATTAGTTGTGTCTGTAGCGTTGCAATCGCCTCGTCGTCATCACAAAAGCGATCGCAATAAACATAACCATTGCCCATGCGATGCTGTAAGGGAATGCGCCAGATCCAGCCGGCCTCTCTTGCGCTAGCGGTAGTGTAGGGTGGGGTGCTTCCCGTGTGCTCAGACTGTAAGGCAATGGCGCTGTTACAGGGTAAGTATTCAGACCAATCTTGGAAGGGGGACGCTAATGCTTGGTCAATGAGTAGACCGCGAAAGCCGGTGCAATCAATAAAGAAGTCAGCGTTAACTCGCTGGCCGTTGTCTAGTAAGAGTTCAGTAATCTTTCCCGTGCTGTCGGTTATGACTTGTGCTACCTGCGCGTCTATACGATTAACGCCTTTAGCTTCGGCATAGTGTCTCAATTCTTTTGCTACTAAGCCGGCATCGAAATGGAGCGCGTAATTTGCTGTTTCAAACCCTGATTGTGCCGGCATTTTGAAGGGTGGGAAAAAGCGATGTTGTGCAGCCATAATTTTTGCGGGTGAGTAGTCAAGCAAATCACCTGCATCGCCTTCATGTGACGCTTTTAGCCAGCAGTGGTAGAAATCATTGCCGTTTAGGCTTCGCCCTAGGCTACCGAATGGGTGGAAGTAGTGTTCGCCTAACTTAGACCAGTCTCTAAATTCTATGCCTAGTTTAAATGTACCGGAAACCTTTGCGATGAATTCTTGTTCGTTTATGCCGAGATTGCGTATAAATGTCATGAAAGGGGGAATCACCGCCTCGCCAACACCTACGGTTGAAATATTAGAGGATTCAATTAAGGTAATTCGAATACCCGTGCCGTTGAATTGATGGGTCAGCGCGCTTGCTGCAATCCAACCTGCTGTGCCGCCACCGACGATAACCCAATGTGGCTGTGTCATGTTGGGTTTGCCTCGTTCAGGTAACCTAAAAACTCGATATGGCTAGGTGTTTGATCTACGGCTTGTTTAAGGCCTTGTTCCATACTGTTGAACATGGCAATAAGCTGGTCATCATCAATTTTGTCCGCGGCTGGATCATAGTGGCTAGGTAGAAATCCAAAGCCAGTGTAAAGCGCAACCCAGCTGGGATTCTGAAATATTTCCCAGCGGTATTTTAGAAGGTGGCCTCGGGCTTTAAATAGCGCCATTTTTTTCGTCAGTGTTTCAGGCGTTTTGAGGTGCCGGCAATCGTCCCAAAAAAACTCTCCGTGGCGCTGATTGAGGCTGTAATGCAGTTGTATGAAGTCTCGAACCCGCTCGTATTCTAGTCGAGTCATTTCATTGAATTCATCGGCAAGTATTGGGTCGCACGCTTTAGTGGGGAAGAGCAGCTTTATCTTTTCTATCCCGGTTTCGATGAGCGCGATGCTAGTGCTTTCAAGCGGCTCCAAAAAACCGGCACTTAAGCCTAGGCAAATACAATTCTTATGCCATGCGAGCTTTCGGCGGCCAGGGGTGAAATGGATAATTCGGGGGTCCTGTATGGGTTTGGCACCTGCATGGTCTAACAGAGTTTGTGTCGCTTGGTCATCAGAGATATATCGGCTGGCAAAAACATGGCCGTTACCTTGTCGCGTTTGCAATGGAATCTTCCATTGCCATCCAGCGCTATGTGCCTTTGCTTGAGTGTAGCTGGGCGGTGCCTTAGGTGTAGACAGCTCGGTTTGAACCACAACGGCTCGGTCACACAATAGTTGATCTTGCCAAGAATCAAACTCAACGCCTAAAGACTCTTGAATTAAGAGGCCTTTAAAACCTGTGCAATCAATAAATAAATCGCCGCTAATTTCTTGCTCGTTATCGAGCTGCAGGGATTGGATGAAGCCGGTATTAGGGTTGCGCAAGGTTTTGACAATGCGTGCGTCAATGGCGGTTACGCCCATCTCTAACGCCTTCTTTTTAAGTAGTTGCGCAAATGCAGTGGCATCCAGATGTAGCGCCCAATCGAACACACCCAAGGAATTACTGGGCTTGACTGCGGGTAGCGTAAACTTTCCGGCGCGGGCCAGCTTAACTGGCAGTGAAAAATTGCCGATGTTCTCGGCTTTGCCACGTTGATGTAATTTCAGCCAATAATGGTGAAACGGTATTTGATTAAAATCTTGACCAAAGCGACCAAAGGGATGGATAAAACTATGACCCTCAGTTTTCCAGTCGTCGAAGGCAATGCCGAGTTTGCAGGTGGCTTGTGTGGCTTGTATTACCTCGCCATCGCTTAAGCCGAGTTGGCGATAGAAGCGTCTAATGGTGGGTATTGTCGCTTCTCCTACACCTATCGTGCCTATCGCAGAAGATTCAATTAGTATAATTTTTAGTGGCGTATTTTGAAAATGTTTGGCGAGCGATGCTGCAGCCATCCAGCCTGCTGTGCCGCCCCCGGCAATGATTAATGTTTCTATCGCTTCACTGTTCATAAGTATGGTCTTTATTTTCTTCTATCTTGCCCGGTAACCCCGCTAAAAAAAAGGCCGCCGGAAACCTCCCAGCGGCCTTTTAGATTTTACATCATCAAATTATCAGAAGCGCGCGCGTAAACCTAAGGTATAGCGCGGTTCGTAATAGTTTTGGTAAGCGTACTGGTCTTCCCATTGCACGTAGTAGTCTTCGTATTCGCCGGTGATATTCGAGCCGTTAAAGTAAACGGTGAATTCCTCAGTGATATCGTAGCTAGCCGATAGATCGACGAAGCCGACAGCCTTTTGGTACACGCCAGCGGTGCGTTTTTCGTCAACGGTATCAAAGACACCCCAAGTCTCATGCAAGCGGTCAGAGCGGTAATTGTAGGCGATACGGGCCTGGAAACCGTAGTTTTCGTACCACAGCGCCAAGTTGTATTGATCCTCGCTGTTTTCCGGGAATGCTAACTTATCGCCATTGACGTCGCGCCTTTCTTGCGTAGACGGCGAGTAGGTGTAGTTGGCATCGAGACCGAAACCGCTGATAAAGCCATCGGTAAAGTCAGACATGGCTAGCTTGCCGCCGATTTCGATGCCTTTTACTTCACCGCCTTCGCCCTGCACAGGGCTAGACACGTTAATGGTGCGGGTTGCGCCAGACGTTAAGATGAAATCTTCCTCAACGGTACCGTCAGCAACAAAGCTTTCCACTTCCACCAAGAAAGCGCCGATAGCGGCCATTGATGCATCGCCGAAGTACCACTCCGCAGACAGATCATAGTTATCTGAGCGCCATGGATTTAGCGCTGGGTTACCGCCGTCGGACACAGCGTTGACTTCAAACTGTCCGGTGGTTGCGTCTAGCGAGGTTTGTACGGTACGGCCATCGCCCCAAGACGCTAGATCTAGCGGTGTCATGTTTTTAGCGTAGGCTGCACGTATTTTTATGTCATCCGTTACGGCGAAAGCTAAGTTCAGGCTTGGGAGCACGTCGCGGTAGGAGCGCTTGGTGACTTTGTCGCCGTCATCGGGGTTGGTGTTGCCGTAGGGAATGGGCGTTGGACCGACGACGTTTTGGACCACGGTTAGTTCGGTTTCAATAACCCGAACACCTAGGTTGCCGCTCATGATGCCCGATTCAAAGTTGCCCTGAACGTAAAAGCTATCTTCTTGTAAATCTACTGCGTAAGACGTGCCGGGAATAATCATGCGCTGGGTAGAGCCGAATACGCGGTTATGGAAGGCCTCTGGGTCATCGTAATCGGAAGGGTTAACTGCCCACACACCAGGGATGCCCTTCACCGGGCCAAAGTCAGTAATAAAGCTGACATTGTTGTGGGCGTCGAGGGCCGTTGGCGGCAGCGCGGTGTAGCCAACGAAATCGCCGTTGACCATTTCACCTGCCGTACAGCCGTCTGAATTGCCTAAGGCAACGTCAGTTGCTTTCCACTGTACGCCGCAACCTTCTTCTAGCGTGTTGCCGTTAATGTCGTTGTAGCCGGCATAAAAGGGCGAAAATAGGTGGAAACGGGTTTCTTCCACTGAGCGCAGCGAACTACGCAAGCCAACATCGACGCTGGTGATAAACATGCCTTCTTCGAGCGCGTAGTTACCGTCCATGCGGAAGGCTTTGAAGTCACCGGTGCTATCGGCGTTGTTCTCAGAGGAGAAGGCGCCGATGTTGTAGCTGTCCAAATTAGTCATGTAGTCGCGGATGGTTGCACCAGCGCCTAGGCCGCCTGCGACTTGGTTGTCAAAACCGCCCCAAACTGAATGCGCGCCTCTTGTATCAAGGGTTAGCTGCGGGTTGTCGGTGTAGCCCAATGGGTTCGGGGGCACATAGCAACCACCGTCGTCACCCACCGGCGTGGCACTACCGCACAGCTCCGCTGGGTAGAAGGGATCGATGCCTGTTGAGGTGCCATCCGTGAGGTCACCTTCGTTATAGCCGTGACGACGTTTTTTGCTGGCATCGCCCTGAGCGTAACGCACAGAGCCTGTAAGTTTACCGCCGTTGTCATAGTCTAATTGCAGGTTGACGTTAGTAGAGTCGGTCAGGTAACTGTCGTTCTGAGAAAAGGATTTAAGACGTTTTGGATTCATATCCCATTGATTGACAGTCATCCAGTGTTGGCCGTTGTCGAGCACGCCCAAATCGCGACCATCCACGTCGTTAAACCACTCTAAGCCCTGCCATTTATTGGTAACGCTCATACCTACTTTGCGGTTGTACTCATCCTGCTGGGTGTAGAAGTAATCAGCAGTGAATTGGAATCCTTCGCCTAAATCAGCTTGGAAAGAGGCATTCAGGCCTGCGCGCTCGCGCTCGGTGACTTGGTTCCAAGCGGCAAAGCCTTGCGGAGATAGGTAGTTAACTGGGTTGCTGCCACCCCAAGCGTTAACACCGTTGACCCAGCTGGCGTCGCCTTCAGGGTTGCCGGTGTTAAAGCCGTTGTAGTAGTTGGCCAGATTGGTGTTGGCGTAGGAGCCGGAAACCATGACGCCAACGGTATCGTTTTTCCAGTTTACCAGTCCGCTGGCAACGGGATCTGATTCTTGCGTTTCTTCGCCTTGCTGAATTTCGGCGCTGGCAGCAAGGGTAAAGCCGTCATCGAATTCGAAGGGGCGGCGAGTTTTCAGGTTGATAGTACCGGTGATTCCGGCGTTGGTTAGGTTGGCCGAAGAGGTTTTGTAAACGTCGGCACCTTTAAATAACTGAGAGGGCAAGTCTCCGTAAGAGGGCTGAACGGTGGTAATTGAGCCAGGGCTCATAAAGGCTTCACCGTTCAGTTGGCTACCCACCTGGGGCATGCCTCGGACAATGAGGCTAGAGCCTTCACCGGCAGAGCGACGAATAGAGACACCTGGAATGCGCTGCAGGCTATCGGTAATAGTAACGTCAGGTAATTTGCCAATGTCTTCCGCGGAGATACCGTCAACCACTTGGGCGGCGTCGCGCTTTAAGCTGACCGAGTCTTCTTGTGCCTTGCGGATGCCGGTTACAGTAACTTCTTCAATGCCCTCCTGGGCAATGGCAAAGCCGGCGCTACCGGACATCACGATCGCAGTGATACTGGTGGCTAATAATGTTTTTTGATACCTCGAATGAAACTTGCTCATCTGTTCCCCTTGATCTAGGAAATAATTATTTTTTTTGGTGAGTAGGGTAATACAGCTTTCCAACTCTCTGTCCCTGCGTGCGAGATCCGACGGCAACGATGTTGCGTTGAATCTCGCTTTGTATCAGTTCAGAACCACTTCACGCCGGTATGCGACGGAGGATAGCAAGTGGATCTAGGCAAACCATATTACAATTACAGCTTATGTTCAATATGAATATAAGTGGTTGGCCAATGTGTGTTTTGTCAAGCTCATCCTACTTATGAATATTTTTTAGGATTCTGTATCTATGGAATAGGCTAAAAATAGGTAAAATTTATCCTATCAATCTATTTTCTAGTCATTATGACTATAAAAAATAATGTGAGTTAATTTTCTCCATCTACCTATTAACCGGTAAGGAGCGGGTTAGCTCCCACGTCGGGGGTTTGAGCTTAGCGTTAGTTTGCATCATTCTGGCCGGTGTCACGGACTCTTGTGCCTTAGGGGCGTTCGTTTGCCTTGGGCATAGAGCGGGCTGGGTGAGTGGGTAAGCGGTAGATTACCTCAGGCTATTCAAGCATTCTGCGAAATACTTGGGCCTTTGAAGCGTTAGGTATAAATGCGAAAGGTACATGTACATAGTGCGGTGGGTTTACACGCCAACAGCGCGTTGGCGTGTAGATCGATCTCAGTGGTTTAGTTCCCAGCTGATATTGTCCAACTGAAGGTGCACGCCTTCCTGCTCTGCCCAGGTCGGCAGCAGGGCAAAAGGAGTGTTGACCTTGGTTAGGTCTAAACCACCAGCGACTAAATCACTGATCGGCACTTGCACGGTTTCCCAGCCGTGCATGCCGGGTTGGCCGATATTGATGTCGCCGGAAGAGCAGGGGTGAACGCAATCGGCTTTGATATTTAGGGCTGTCGCCGCGGCATAGTCGATGACATTGATGTCGAATTGTAAAAAACCTGTTGCGGCAAAGGCGCTCATGTCTTGAAGGGTATCTGTTTGAATAAACACCAGTCCGTTTCGATCTGCACCGGTAAAAGCGACGTCAATAACCGTGCCGCGCGCGCCGTCTGCGGCATCCACTAGCTCAACCACCAGATGGGGGCTAGCTTCCTGCCAGATCAAGATACCGAGGTTCCAGAGGCTATTTACTGCATCATCAAAAATGCTCACGGTGTCGGTAATCTCGCCGCTGGTGCTATTGGCGCGTGGCGCAAGGTTGCAATTTGCCAAACAGGTCAAGCGCAGATTGTTGATTTGAATTTGCGCCGGGCCAGACGCCTCGATGACGAAGGGATTTACCACTGCGCCAAAATTCACTTGGCCGGCTTCAACGCTATTAGCTTGCAATTGATTCAAGGGCACGGAAATACTTGTCCATTGGTTGTGCGGCAACGCTTGCAAGGTGTACTCAGATAGGTGCGGCCAACCACTGTCGACCTTGACCCTAAGTTCGGTGTTAGGTTCGGCGCTGAGGACTTTAATATCAAACTTGAGCTCGCCGTATTGCGCCATGTTGACGAGCTGTAGGCCGGTTTCCGTGTCGGCGATTGGGCTTGCGTTAGCGCGTATAAAACTATTGCCCGCACCATAAAAGGTGGTTTGCCACAGGCTATTGTCGCCATCGCTAAGGGTTTCTGTCACAACATTGCCATCCACCGCCGACCAGCTAGCTAAATCGAGACTCTGCTCTACGGTGCCGGTATTGGTTGTTAGCGCAAGTGTTTGCAAACCATTTTGATACAAGGTGAAGCTGTTTTGTGCAGGCCTAGTTGCACCTATCGCTTCAATGTTGGCGTCAATATTAGTGCCGCAGCCACTGCCATCGGCGCTGATAACGCCCTCGGGCGCGCATTGATAAACGCGCACGTAATCAATACTCAATGTTTGCGGAAACTGAGTGTTGGCGTTGGGGTTTCCGGGCCAGTTTCCGCCAACGGCGAGATTTAGTATTAAGTGAAATTGTTCATCAAAGGGGGCGCCCTGGGTACCGTAACTGTAACCTTCAGTTTGGTCTTGCCAATAGTAGGTAAACCAGCCAGTGCTTGAGTCTGTTGCTGGGCGTTGGGTAGCGTAATGTTCGCCGTCTAGGTACCAGCGTATTTCATTCTGTTCCCATTCCACGGCATAAATATGTTGGCCTTCCCACACATTGCCTTGCACCGTTTTTGCGGCACCTGTGTAAGTATTTTCGGGCCAAAATTTTCCGTAGTGAAGTGTGCCGTGAATATCGTTTGGGCTAGATCCTGTATTGGAGTTGACTGCCTCCATAATGTCGATTTCACCACTGGCCGGCCAACCGCCGTATTTCCACTCCGTGGGCAACATCCAGATAGCGGGCCAAATGCCCTGACCCTGTGGCAATTTGGCACTTATCTCCATGCGCCCGTAGCGCCAGTCGCCTTTGGCTTTAGTGCGCAGCCGCGCTGAGGTGTAATTGCGGGTGGCGCTAGTATCGAGTGGATCGTAATCCGGTGCATCGTCATTTTGACTCTGACCGCTAAAGCTCTCTTGCCGAGCTACAATGTTTAATAGTCCATCGGCAACAAAACTATTTTGTTCGCGGTCTGTGTAACACTGCAATTCATTGTTGCCGCCACCGGTACAGTTTTTTTCGTGGCTCCACTTGCTACTATCAATAGCTACGCCATCAAATTCATCGCTCCAAACCAACTGCCAGTTTTCACTCACTGGTGGCGTTGGCGTTGGCGTTGGTGTGGGTGTGGGTGTGGGCGATACAGCCGTATCGCCCCCGCCCGACGAACCACCACAGGCACTCAAACCTAAACTCAAAACTAGCGGCACTAGATAGTGTTTCATGACTTTCCCCTACTTTGCTTATTATTAATTATTTTATTTCGAGCCAACGTTTATTCATTAACCTTTATCATTGCTATTGTTTTTCACAAACCTCATCTCCTACCTCGAGACGCATGTTATAGAGCGTCAGCTTGGCTTTTCCATCTGCGCTGAGTGCAAAGGGGGCGGTGATTTTATCCAGTGAAGTTCCAAGACAGGCGAGCGGAATACTGACTTCTTGCCAATCTTTTGTTGCGCTCTGTGCGTAATCGTTTAGCGCAACGGTTGAACAGCCATTTGCACAATCGAGACCGAGTGCAACCGGCGCTGGGGTTTGCCATTGTAAATCGAATACCAGGCGGCCCTTATTAAAGCGACTTAAATCCACCGCTTCATTGCTTTCGAAGGCCACTCTGGTTTGGCCCTTCCACTGCACCTGAATGGCATCTTCCTGGACAAAGCGATCCAAGGTTTTTAGTGTTACCTTAGGGGTTTCCAAGCTGGCACCGTTCAAATCTGTGCGTGTGCCTTGGTCGATAACGCGTAGAGTCCAAGGGCTAAAGGTGCGTTGTTGAAAAATGGCTTGCTGATTGGATGCGCTCGAGGATAGATCACCGGGCTGCACATGGAGCGGGTAGACAGTGGTGTCTACCTCGCCATTGGTTAAGCCGTAGTAAAGCGGGAACTGCGGATCGTAATTTTCGGTATTGATATTTTGCGCAATTTGATCGGCATGCTTAGGCCAAGAAAAGCTTAGCTTGCCAGTAAAGGGGAAGCGCAGGCTGCCATCGGCGTTGGTAAATAATACGTCGCTGATACCGCCAGCTTCAGTGCCAGGCTGCCAAATAACAGCAAAGGCATCGCTCGCATTTAAATAGGCATTGGTTGCCAGTGGTCGACCGGTGATGAACAGGGCAACAACGGGAATACCTTCGGCTTGTAGCGATTGCAGTAGCGCCAAATCCGTTTCAGAGCGAAAGCCTAAATCGCCAATATCGCCTTGCATTTCGGCGTAGGGGTCTTCACCGAACACCACAATGGCGACATCGGGTTTGCTTGTGTATTGGCCTTCTTCGCTTAGCATTACATCGCCGCCGGCGGGCGTAACAGCGGATACAATAGCTTGGTAAATAGACGTCGCACCGGGGAAATCGGTATTGGCGTTGCCAGTGCCTTGCCAGCTGATCGTCCAGCCACCGGTTTGCTTGCCGATATTGTTGGCGCCATTGCCGGCAAGCAATATTTTTTGGTTGGGTTTTAAGGGCAGTAGTTGATTGGTATTTTTTAGCAGCACGACTGATTCGCGCACGGCTTGACGGGCGATGGCGCGGTGCTCTTGATGGCCAATTAACGTTGTATCGCCGGCGAGGGGATAACTAGACGGCGTGCCCTTGTCGAACAAACCGGCGCGTAACTTAACCCGCAAAATACGGCGTACGGCATCGTCTAGCCGCGCTTGGCTAATCCGTTCGGCTTTCACATCCAGAACCGTGTTGGTAAAAAGTTCGCGCCAGTTGGCGTCGGGCGCCATGAACATATCAACGCCGGCATTGATGGCGGCTGGGCAGTGGGTGTCGGTACAGCCGGGAATAAACGCATGACCAGCCCAGTCGCCGACGACAAAGCCGTCGAAGCTGAGTTTATTTTTTAGAATGTCGGTGAGTAAATAACGATGGCCGTGCAACTTGTCGCCATTCCAGCTGCTGAAGGACGCCATCACCACTTGTACATCGGCGTCGAGCGCGGCGAAATAACCTTGTGCATGTATGTTGATGAGTTCGGCTTCGCTAATGTTCGCGTCGCCTCTGTCGATGCCTTTTTGGGTGCCGCCATCGCCAATAAAATGTTTGGCGGTGGCAATAACTTTACCCTTGCCTAGAAAATTGTCGCTGCCTTTTTTTCCTTGTAATCCTGTGACCATGGCGCCGGCATATTTTTTCACCAGCGCCGGATCTTCACTATAGGATTCGTAGGTGCGGCCCCAGCGGTCGTCTCTGGCCACGGCAATGGTGGGCGCGAAACTCCAGCTGATGCCGGTAGCGGCCATTTCCCGTGCCGTAGCGGCGCCAATGGCTTCAATGAGTTGCGGGTTATGCGCCGCACCTAAGGCAATGTTGTGGGGAAATAAGGTTGCGCCAATTACATTGTTGTGGCCGTGAACCGCGTCTGTGCCCCACATGGCGGGAATTTTTGTTGGCGCATTAATGTCCATCGAGCCTTGATAGAAACCGTCGGCCAGCGTTAACCAGTCTTGCAAGCTGGCGTGTTTGTTCTGTTGTGGAAAGGAGCCTCCGCCGTTGAGCACCGAACCCAAAAAATAATCCCGCGTATCGTCTGGCGATACATGTCGAATTTCGGGCTGAATGATCTGGCCAACCTTTTGTTCCAGCGTCATGGTGTTTAGCAACCCAGTAATTTTTCCTTCCAGCGCGGCATTCAAGGGCGCTTTAGGTCTGGTTGGCCATAGCGAGGCATCAAAGTTGTTTTGGCTGGTCATTTTCTCTGGCGCTTCAGCTGAGTGGGTTGATACGGAATTGTCGCAACTCAATAGCAATAAACAGGACAAGGTGAGTGGGGCAAATTTTATCGTCATAGGAGCGCTCGCTAGTGTGTGACCTTGTTTGGCTAGTGGGGCCAGATTCTGCTGTGGTTAAAAGGGGGCTGCATCAGTTAATTCGTAATAAAGGGGCGAAGTACTACCCAGCAATGTAAGCGCTTACATGATCTTGGATGATAGTTCTATTGTCAAGCCGAATTAGGGCGGCTGATTTAGCCCTTGCCATCTATGTGGCCGCCAAAAAATCAAACCCAAGGCTGGAACGTTTGTACTGTATCGTGCATTCCAGCAGGGGTAACTTATTGACGTGTCTCGATAAATTAGCCCTTTTACTGCGATCGACCGCACATCAGCGAATGCATCGCTATTGACTAAAAACAACGAATGCACTAAGTTTATTGTAAGCGCTTACATTTTTTGCTGTTAAAAAGATTATAAATGCCCGAAAAGGGCGAGATAAGCGCAATAGGGCGATGTCAATCATGCGACGAGCCAGTGGCATATTCATGTCATTGGGTGTGATGAAAGTCAGTATTGCAGTTGATATGCAAACGCTAGTCCTAGGTGTTTGCGTAAATTATTGAAGCGAATTTTTGGCAGTTGAAATCTGTGATTTCAGCGACGGCCCAACTTTGTCCGCGCCGTTAACGGCGAGTGATGTTGATATCAATAATTTACTGCTGACCGAATGTTAATGATCAATTTTCAGCGTTGAAGTATTGGCGCCATGTTCTGCATGAAATTGATCCTTGGCGCGCTGGCGTATGAGGTTAAAGCGATTGCGTGCCCCTAATAAACATAAAAATAGGTGGGCTCCAGAAATGAAAAGCAAGTTTAGAAACAGATCAATTTGGCCTGGCACTCGCCAGCTATCAACGGCATTAGTCGCAACCTCAACGTTGCTTTTATCACAGATTTCCCTGGCCGACGTGAGCAACCCGGTTATCGGCAATTTACTGTTCGAAGAAAATTTTAGTACCTTCAATGCTGCGCATTGGAATGAAGTTGAAGGCGATGGTTGTCAAATTGGCCTGTGCGGCTGGGGCAATCAAGAGTTGCAGTGGTACAGCGCGAATAACCTAGCCATCGAAGATGTGCCCAATGAACCCGGTAATAAAGCGCTGGTATTGCAAGCGCGCAATGAAACGGTAGAAGGTCGGGCCTTTACCTCCGGCAAGGTGGATAGCCACAATAAATTAGCCGTGCAGTACGGCATGATCGAAGTGCGAATGCGCGTGCCGGAAGTGGGCATTGGCCTGTGGCCAGCGGCCTGGATGCTGGGCACCAGCACAGCCAGTTGGCCTGCCAAAGGCGAAATTGACATGATGGAAATGGGCCACCGCGCGCAGGGCATGGCCGATGCTGGGCACGCCGGTGCCGACATAAACAGCTATGTGGGTGCCAACGCGATTTTTTATGCTGATGCAGCATGCGTTCCCGAAAATCCCACTTGTGCAGCCATGACTGCCTGGCAAACGGATAACGCCTATGTGGCGAGCCAGCCCCTAAGTAATCGCTTCGTTACTTATCGCACCTACTGGACCGATTCAGAGTTGCGCTTTACCGTGGTGGATAATGGTGTCGAGTACGACATGTACGATGCGCCCATTGGCATCACCGAGGAGTCGAGCGAACTTCAGCAACCTTTTTATCTTTTGTTGAACTTAGCCGTGGGCGGAAATTTCACCGACGCCGCCAGCAATGGCCAAGTGACGGCACCGCTACCCGCAAAAATGTATGTGGATTATGTGCGCGTTTATCAATTAGACGGCATGGGGCAAGTATTTACCGGCAGCGTTAATCAAGCGGAAACCGGCACCTTTGGTGTGTTTACCGATACCACGCCCACCACCAATAAATTACAAGCGGGCGCTAGTTCAGATATTTACATTTGGAATCAAGACTCAGTGGTTGCTGGAACTACAGCGCCAGCCGAGGGCGATAATGTCATCGCCTGGCAGTATGTCAACCCTAACCAATGGTTCGGCGGCGGTATTCAAACTCGACAAGCGCGCGACATGAGTAATTTTGTCGACGGCGTGATGAAATTTAAAATCAAGATTCCCGCCGATGTCAGTTTTAAAATTGGTATTGCCGACACTTACACCAATGAAAATTGGTTGACCTTTCCGGCCTATGAAACCACCTATGGTTTAGTGCGCAACGGCGAGTGGGCCGAGGCCAGTATTCCGGTGGCTGATTTACGCGGCAGTTTAATTGCACTGCAATCGCTCGCCGGTATGTTCTATATCGCCAGCGTCGACGGTGCCTTGCCGAGCAACAGTTTTGAATTTGCCATTGACGATATTGTTTGGGAAGGCGGCGGTGGCGTTGTTGTACCCGACAGCGATAACGACGGTGTTAACGACGACCTCGATCAATGTCCAAACACACCAGCCAATACACCGGTCAACAGCGCGGGTTGTGCACTGCCGGCACAGGGTGTTGATGTACACGTTGAAGCTGAAGACTACAGTGCTTTTTACGACCTTAGCGCCGGCAACACCGGTGGTGCTTACCGCAGTGATGATGTCGATATTGAAGTGACAACCGATACCGGCGGCGGCTATAACGTCGGCTGGATAGACGCCAACGAGTGGCTGGAATACTCGGTAGATTTGGCGGCAGGTACTTACGATTTGGTCACCCGCGTCGCTTCGGCGCCAGGCGGTGGCGCTTATTCGTTGAGTATCGATGGCAATAGTTTGGCTACGGATTCTGTGGCTGCCACCGGTGGCTGGCAACAGTTCGAAACCCACACCTTAAGCCAAGTGACGGTCGCTGCAGGCACGCAAACCTTGCGCGTGGATGTGAGCGCTGGCGCCTTTAATTTAAATTGGATTAAGTTCGTCGCCATCGACACGGATGTGGATAAAGACGGCGTACACAATGACGATGATCATTGCCCGGATACGCCGGCAGGTGTCGCTGTGGATGCGCAAGGTTGCGCGCTGATTAATACCGACAATGTTCGCGTGCAAGCAGAAGACTACAGCAACTTTTTGGACACCACGGCGGGCAACACCGGCGCCGCCTATCGCACTGACGATGTGGATATCGAAGCAACCACGGACGTGGACGGTGGCTTTAATGTGGGCTGGACTGACGCTGGCGAGTGGTTGGAGTACAGCGTCTTTTTAAACGAAGGCAGCTACGATGTGTCGACTCGCGTTGCGTCGAACACCACGGGCGGCAGTTATTCCGTGCTTATGGATGGCTCAGATCTCGGCGCAAACAGTGTCGGCAATACCGGTGGTTGGCAAAACTTTGTTACCCAAGCAGCCGGGCAAGTTTATCTAACCTCGGGCGTGCACACGGTGCGTGTTGTGTTCAATGCGCCGGGTATCAATCTTAACTGGTTACATTTTACTTCCGTTACGGTACTCGATAGTGATGCTGATGGCGTGCCCGATGCCAGTGATCAATGCCCGGGCAGCGCGGCCAATGTACCGGTCGATAGCTACGGTTGCGCGCTACCGGCAGATAGCGACGGCGATGGCGTAATAGATAGCGCCGATCAATGTCCGAATACCGGCGCGGGCGTAGAGGTTCAAGCTAACGGTTGCCCAGTACCAGTGAGTGTTTACGGCGTCGAGCAAATCAGTGCTGATAGCGTGCGCTTTTTTGTTAACACCAGCAGTTGGGCCGACTTGCATTATCGCGTTGGCGGCGGTGGCCAGATCAATGTGTCTATGACGCAAGTCAACGGCGTTAACAGCTATAACCTATCCGGTTTAACCCAAGGCGCTTCGCTAACCTTTTCGTTTACCTATTGGGATACGGAAAAAGGTTACGCCGTCGATAGCGCTGAGCAGAGTTTTACCCTAAGCGGCGGTGGAAATCCTACGCAAGATAGCGATGGCGATGGCGTTGCCGACAGCGCCGATGTCTGCCCCGGTACGCCGGCTGGCACCGCTGTTGATGTTGCCGGTTGCCCCGTGGTTGCGCCACCGACAAATAATATGGAAGTGGCGGTTGCCAATGGCAAATTAGTGGGCGGTGTCGACTCGTCCAAACCGGGCTTTAGCCTGTATGTTTTCGACAATGATCAAGGTAACGCTGGCAGCAGTTGCAACGGCAATTGCGCCACCAACTGGCCGCCGCTGTTGGTGACCGATGGCAGCGCCAGTGGCGTAGCCGGTCTCGGCACTGTCGGACGCACGGATGGTAGCACGCAGGCAACCTACAATGGCCGGCCGCTGTATTTCTATACGGCTGATAGCAGCGCTGGTTCAGCGTTGGGGCAGGGTGTTGGCGGGGTTTGGTGGCAAGTGGATTACGGTACCAGCCTCGGCAATATTTCGCCATTATTCGACGGGACAACCGCACTTGAGCCAGTGATCCAATACGATCGCGGCGATGCCTTAGTCACCCGCTTTTCCGATCGTGCACGCGATCGACATGCAAAAGAAAACCATTTTCAAGCTTACGATCACTACCTCACCTTTTATTGGGAAGATCGCACGGCGGCAATTGAAATTGTTGATTATGTGGCTAAAGGTGGCTCCAGCATTCGCATGAATGTGGTGACGCAAAATAAGCTCGATGACTTACAAGCGGAGAATCGCTGGTGGTACATTGGCCTCAATACGCTGGCGGAATATTGCGGTAACGGCGTGATGAACATGGTGGATAACACCCACTATTGGAAGGAGGAAAGCTATAACTGTCGCGAAGGCAGAAACATTCAAATTGGCGATAAATTAGAATTTGAAATTAGCCAGTTTTTAGATGCTGCCACCTTGCCGCGCGGTCGCTCTAACTATTACGGCACCACTTATTTATACATCGTTGGGCAGGGCATAGTGCCTTGGGATGTGACCGATAAAGTGGCGTTTCAAGGCGGCAATCGGTTACAGCGCGACACTATTCCGGTTCCAGCCTCTGCACGTTTAGGTGGCGACACCAGTTTGCATGTGCAAATGACCGCCGAGCCAGATGGCCATTTTCAACAAATGGCGACCAACTTAGGTTACGACAATGGCCAGCCTTTTGTGCTAGGCCGCCGCGTACACCATACCTCTTTCGTCGATGGTAGCCACGATGAAAATGCGGAAAACGGTATTTTTTCCGGGATGTCAGGTTTAGCTGGCCCGCACTACATCAACCAACGCTGTGCCGATTGTCATGTGCGCAATGGTCGCGCAGAAGTTGCAGAAATTGGTGAGCCCTTAGATAAGTGGGTGTTTAAAGTAGGTGATGCTTTTGGTAATTCTCACCCGGATCTAGGCCGCGTATTGCAACCTAAAAGCTCCGCAAGTGCTACAACCGAAGGCACGCCCTCTATTGCATCCTTTACCGAGTCCAATGGCCTGCGTAAACCCAATTACCAATTCACCGGCGTGGTGCCAGATACCTTCTCTGCGCGCATTGCGCCGCAACTAAACGGCATCGGTTTACTCGAAGCCATTCCCGAACAAGCGGTGCTAAATCTTGCCGATGAGAACGATGCCAATGGCGATGGCATTTCTGGTCGAGCACAAAGAGTGATCGATCCAGTGACGGGTGCAACCCGCTTAGGACGCTTTGGTTACAAAGCGGCGGCCAGCAGTGTTAAACATCAAGTGGCGGCGGCATTTAATACCGATATGGGGGTTATGACCTCGGTGTTGCCGGCGCCCGATTGCGGCGCCAATCAATTTGATTGTGGCAACCAAGGCGCCGAGTTGGGCGATCAGCACCTGGATAATTTGGTGAAATATATTTCACTCTTGGGTGTGAGGCCCCAGCGGGATTACAACAGCGCCAGCGTGATTCAGGGCAAGGCGGTTTTCAATAGTATCGGCTGCCAAGGCTGTCACACCGAGACCTTTGAAACCTCAGAGTTTCATCCTCTGGCTGAGTTGCGCAGTCAAACTATCCACCCCTATACGGATCTATTGCTACACGATATGGGCGCAGGTTTGGCCGATAACTTGGGTGAGGGCGAAGCCACCGGTGCCGAGTGGCGCACCGCACCTCTGTGGGGCCTAGGATTGTCTGCCTGCGTAACCGGTGGGGTAGCCGGTCAGCACGGCTGGGATAGCTTTGGTTTAGATGGCCATGAGTACTGTACGCCCGTTGAAAGCTACTTACACGATGGTCGCGCGCGCACCCTTGATGAGGCTATTCGCTGGCATGGCGGTGAAGCTGAGACGACTAGGTTGAATTACGAAAGCCTGTCGTCAGCTGATCGCAATGCACTGATGGATTTCTTAAAAAGTTTATAAAACCTTTTCTCGTTTAGCGTTTTCTCTCGTCGCTTGCACGGTGCCCTAGGGCGCCGTTTTTTTATTTTTTCTGCCCAGTCAACTGGTACATAAGTGCTTTGCCATTCGGCTTTTTAATTCAGCTACGAAATTAAAACCTTCTGCCTAATTCATATTCTGCCTTAAAACCTTGGTAAGGTGGCCAGATATCTATTTTGACTATAAGGTGCTGGTGGTTTGTGGGATATTACTTGCGCAAACACATACATTCCTAGCAGGGAGATAATAATGACTAAATATAATCAATCGTGGTTAAGGCGCAATTGGCGCGTGAGCTTAGCGCTCGCAGCGATTTGTGCGACGCTAATTGGACCTTCGGCGCTAGCCGTCGAGCCCTTAACGGTATCGGGCAATAAAGTATTGGCCGGCGGAGAAGAAAAAAGCTTCGCCGGGGCAAGTTTGTTTTGGAGCAATAATGGTTGGGGCGGGGAAAAGTATTACACCGCCAATACGGTTGCCTGGCTTAAAACCGATTGGAAGGCGAGCATCGTGCGCGCCGCCATGGGGGTTGAGGAGTCCGGTGGTTATATTCAAGACCCAGTCGGTAATCGCGCTAAAGTGGTAAAGGTTGTAGATGCCGCTATCGCCAACGATATGTACGTGATCATCGACTTTCACTCCCATAACGCAGAGCAATACCAAACTCAGGCTATTAATTTTTTTAAAGACATGGCGCAAACCTACGGCAATTCGCCCAATGTTATTTATGAAATTTACAACGAACCTACGAGCCAGTCTTGGTCCGGAACCATTAAGCCTTACGCGCAGGCGGTGGTGAATGCTATTCGCGCCATAGACCCAGACAACTTAATTGTGGTGGGCACACGGCAGTGGTCTCAGCGAGTGGATGAAGCGGCGCTTAATCCGATTCAGGGCAGCAATATCGCCTACACGCTGCACTTTTACGCCGGTACCCATTTCGACGATTTACGGGGGTGGGCGCAAACAGCGCTGGATAATAACGCAGCATTATTTGTAACCGAGTGGGGCACGGTCAATGCCAATGGCGACGGTGGGGTTAACCACGGCAATACCGATGCCTGGATGACGTTCTTAAAAGAGCGCAATATAAGCCATGCTAACTGGGCCGTAAATGATAAAGCCGAAGGCGCTTCGGCGATGATGCCGGGCGCCAGCGCCAATGGCGGCTGGACCAGCTTGACGGAATCAGGTGTAAAAGTGCGCGATATTGTGCGCAATTGGGGCGGCTCCTCTCCTAACCCCTGCACCAACAATTGCCCGACCATCAGTAAGATACAAGCGGAAAACTACAGCGCTATGCAGGGAGTAAAAACCCAAGCGACGAGTGATGTGGGCGGCGGCGAAAATGTCGGTTGGATTGATGCGGGCGATTGGATGCGCTACGCAGTTAATCTTCCATCGTCAGGGCAATACGATGTGTCTTTCCGTTTGGCAAGCACCCAGTCGGGCGCGTCTTTCCGTTTGGAAAAATCCAGCAATAACCAAGTGCTCGATACCGTGAGCGTGCCCAATACCGGTGGTTGGCAAAACTGGCAAACCGTGAAGCGCACCATCAACCTTAGCGCCGGCCAACAAAATTTAACCATCGCTGTGGCCAAAGGGCCGTTCAACATTAATTGGATAGAGTTCAAGCCCAAAACCTCGGCACCCGCCGATAGCGACGGCGATGGTGTTGCCGACAGCGTCGATCAGTGCCCCAATACACCGGCCGGTACCCAAGTGGATAGCAATGGCTGTGCAATCGTCACGCAGCCAGATAGCTGCAGCGGTGTGGCAACCTATCCGAATTGGACAACGCCGGATTACAACGGCGGCCCAAACACCCATTTGGAAAAAAATGAGCAGATGCAACATCAGGGCAAGTTGTATCGCGCCAACTGGTACACCAATTCGGTGCCTGGCAGTGATGCGTCTTGGACGTTTGTGAAGAACTGTTAGCGTTATAAAATGTAAGCATCTTGCTAAATAGAACAGGCCGCTCGCGTGAGTGGCCTGTTCAGTTTTAAGTCGCAGATTCTCGATGTACTGAATGGCTTCACAGCGCGTGCAGCATCCGAATAGATTACAAGTTTTTACCTATTACCTATCACCTGCTGCCAATAAAGTTTGCGTAGGCGTGGCCGCTGGCTTTGATTGTGCGCTGTTGGGTTTCGTAATCCACGTACACAATGCCAAAGCGTTTTTCGTAACCGTAAGCCCACTCGAAATTATCCATCAAGCTCCAGGCGAAATAGCCGCGCACATCCACACCTTGTTCGACAGCCTGGTGAATGGCATTTAAGTGGCTGTGGTAATAGGCCAAGCGATCGACGTCGTTGACCTCACCGTTCACTACTTTATCGGCCATGGCGGCACCATTTTCGGTAATAAAAACCGGTGGTAGCGAATAGCGTTTATGTAAGTTGACTAACAGATCCGTTAAGCCTTGCGGGAACACCTCCCAACCCATATCGGTCAATTCGGCGTCGGTTGGCACGGTTTCTAAGAAGGCGTTGTCGGCGTCGGCGTGAAAAATACCGCGGGTGTAATAATTCAGGCCTATGTAGTCCATGGGTTGACTAATGATCGCCATGTCGCCCGCTTCTATGGGCGGGCGCAAACGTTCGGGAATATGAGCCATTGCTTTTTCCGGGTAGCTGCCGGCGAGCACGGGCTGTGCATACCACTGAAACAAAAAGTCATCGGCGAGCTGCGCGGCTTCGATATCGCGCGCGCAATCACTTTTGGGGTAAGTTGGGCTCATGTTCAGCACCAACCCATTTAGGCTGTGGGGGCTGTTTTTATTAAGAACACGAAGCGCTAAACCATGGGCGAGCAGTAGATGGTGCGCAGCTCGCCGACCGGCGCCAAGATCGGCAATGCCGGGCGCGTGAATGCCTTTCTCATAACCTAAAAAGGCGCTGCAAAAGGGCTCGTTTAGCGTGGCGTAAGAGTAGACGCGATGGCCGAAGGCGCGACTTATTTTATCGGCGTAATCCTCAAATAAATAGGCGGTGTCTCGGTTTAGCCAGCCGCCTTGGTCTTCAATATGTTGCGGTAGGTCCCAGTGGTAGAGCGTTACGAAAGCGTTGATGTTTTTTTCTGCCAAGCGATCCAACAGCTTGATATAGAAGTCGACCCCCGCGGCGTTTAGGCTGCCATCGGCATTGATGACTCTACCCCAAGACACGGAAAACCGGTAGGCGTCGACATTCAGGCTTTCGATAAGTTCTAGGTCTGATTGCCAGTGCCGAAGGTGGTCGCAGGCCACTAAGCCATTTGAACTATCGCTAATCTTGCCTGGCGTTGCGCAAAACGTATCCCAGATGCAGGGCAGGCGAGACTCGGCCGCTCCCTCGATTTGAAAGGCCGCCGTGGCAACACCATAGATAAAATCTTTTTTCCTCAGTTTTGAGGTCTGAGGTACGGCTAATTTTAACGTCACAACAACGACTCTTGTGGGTTGTAGCTATTTTGTTAGCTTGTTAACGTGTGTGGCGTCAGTCAGTGGTTGATTAATCCAATGAAAGCGCTTACATTTAGGGTAAGGCTTTGATGCAAGTTGGTCAACCTTGACGGGTTAATATTTTAATAAAAACAGGTTGGGCTGCGTTCGGATCAGTACTTGGTCGCGCTTATTCAACAGAATCTCATCGACGGGGCTTTATGTTAAGCATTCGAGAAAAAATCGCTTATGGCTTAGGTGATACCGCCAGCAATATCGTTTTTCAATCAGTCATGTTGTTTTTGACCTTCTTTTACACGGACATTTTTGGTATTTCACCGGCCGTGGTGGGCACCCTGTTTTTGGTGGTGCGCATTTTTGATGCGGTAACTGACCCGTTAATGGGCGGCTTGGCCGATAGGACCCATACCCGCTGGGGAAAATTTCGTCCCTACCTTTTGTGGCTGGCACTGCCCTTTGGCTTCATTAGCGTGTTGGCTTTTACTACCCCAGATTTGAGCGAAGAGGGCAAGGTGGTCTACGCCTTTTGTACCTACGCCTTGCTGATGTTGGCTTACACCGCCATTAATATTCCCTATTCGGCGCTCGGCGGGGTTTTGACCGCCGAGCCCAAAGAGCGTGTCTCGGTGCAATCTTATCGCTTCGTATTTGGCATGTTAGGCGGTCTTTTGGTAACCGCTTGCACGCTGCCTTTAGTGGGCTATTTCGGCGATGGCGATAAAGCCCTGGGCTATCAACGTACGATTATGGCCATGAGCGCGCTCGGCGTGGTGTTGTTTCTACTCTGCTTTGCGGGTACTAAGGAGCGCATTGCGCCGCCACAAGATCAGCGCACCAGTATCCGCGACGATATGGGCTCGCTGTGGCAAAACGACCAGTGGCGGGTGCTGTGTTTAGCCGCGTTATTCTTATTAACGGGCATGGTGATTCGCTCCACTTTGGCGATTTTTTACGTGAAATACTATTTATTGCGCGAAGACTTGGTGACCCAATTTGTTACCTTGGGCATGATTGGTAATATCATTGGTTGTGCCTTGGCCCAGCCTTTAGCGAAAAGAATCTGTAAGGTGAAAGCCTATATCGGCTTGCAGTTGATTGCCGCGGTCCTGTGCGGCGCCGGTTATTTTGTTGGCAGTGAGCAATTGATGCTGGCCTTTGGTTTGTATTTTTTCTGGTGCCTGTTCTTACAAATGGCAACGCCCTTACTGTGGGCAAAAATGGCCGATACGGTGGACTACGGCCACTGGAAGACCGGTATTCGCATTACCGGCATGGTGTATTCCTCCATTGTGTTTTTCATTAAGCTCGGTTTGGCCTTAGGTGGTGCAATTGCCGGATGGTTGTTGGCCTATTACAGCTACCAGGCCGACGTACTTCAGTCACCTGAAACGCAAGAGGGTATTCGGTTGTCGTTTACACTTTGGCCAGCGCTTGGGTCTTTGCTCGTGGCCTGGATTATGCGCAGTTACAAGCTGGATCAAGTGACTGTGGACAAACTACAGCAGGATCTAAGGCCTCAAACCGCATAAGATAGCGCAATGTGATAGTGGCTCGGCGTTATTAGGGAATAATTAGGAAGCTTATGGCAACCATCTACGATGTATCTGAACTTGCCGGTGTATCACTTGCGACCGTGTCGCGGGTGATGAATAAGAATGCCCAAGTCAGCGAAAAAACCAAGCAAAAGGTGCTTGCGGCAATGGAGTCCCTTGGTTATAGGCCGAGTGCCATTGCCAAGGGCTTAGCGTCAAAGCACACCAGCAGCGTGGGAGTTTTAATTTCGGAATTACACGGCCCTTTTTACGGCATGATGATGAGTGAAGTGGAAACCGAGCTGCGCAATCACGATGTGCACGCCATAATCGCAGCCGGCCACAGCGACGCAGCCAAGGAAGAAGATGCCATTGAGTTTTTATTGAGTCGCCGTTGCGATGCACTCATTCTCTATGTGGAATCCGTTACCGATGAATACCTAGTTAAGTTGGCCAAGAAGGGTACGCCCATTGTGATTATTGGCCGCAATATTCCCAAACTCGCGAAGAACTGCATCAGTTTAAACAATGAGTTGGGCGGTTATTTGGCGAGCAAGCATGTGCTGGAGAATGGCCATCGCAAGATTGCCTATATTTCCGGGCCGCTATGGAAAGACGACGCGCAAGAGCGTTTGGCTGGTCACAAGCGGGCGCTGGCTGAATACAATGTTAAATTTAACGAAAAGCTGCTATTTGAAGGTTCCTATCAAGAGGAGGGCGGGGTTGAGGGCTTGACCCATCTACTCGCCCAGCGCGCAAATTTCACTGCCTTGTTATGCGCCAATGATGAAATGGCTGCAGGTGCTATGACCGCCGCGCGGGATTTAGGTTTGGCTATGCCGCAAGATCTCTCTGTGGTGGGTTTTGATAACGTCGCTTACTCCCGTTACGTCTACCCAAAGCTGTGCACCATAAACTACCCCATTCGTGAAATGGCCAATATGGCCGCACATTGGGTTTTGAAATATGTTTATAAGCACAACGCCTTTGATATTCAAAATATCTTCGAACCGACCCTTGTGACGCGCGATTCTGTGAGTAAATTTAAGCGCTGACATCAATACCCAACATTGCTACCAAATGTCGAGTTGGGTGTATTTCGGTCATGGCGTTTAACGACGGCGTTTGGCTTTCTGGCGCTTATTCACTGTGATGTTGTTGTGTTTTTTCTACTGCCTGCGGGCCGTTGAGTTGCGCTCGTCGTTGCTCACTTGGTACTTTCGGTAATAGTTATATCCTTTCCCTGCGCACCGGAATCACGGTTTAATTTATCGATGTGTTACGGCATTTGGGTAATTTTGTAACCTCATGTTTCGGTCAATTGTGGCGCAAAAACTAGCACTGTTGAATTTGCTAATACGGCTTGACACCGGGTTGGCTTTGGCTTAATTTGTAAGCGCTTACATTTATAAATTTATGGATCTTAGTTACGCTTTACTATCCATTAAGGTTTTTTTTTACGGTATTATGTAAGCGCTTACAGTGGCGAGACAGCCACACGAATGGAACCTAATTCCAACAATAATCAGACAAATCGGGTCAGAGCTATGGAATACAGAACGTTTAAGCGAACACAGCTAGCAGCCACCATTTCGATGGTCTTGGGCGCAGCCGCATTTTCACCCGCCTTCGCACAGACCAATGATCAGGCGGATGCCGAGCAATTAGAAGAGATAGTGGTTACGGGTATTCGTGGCAGCTTGCAGCGCTCTATGGACATGAAGCGCGATGCGCGTGGTGTCGTAGATGCGATTTCCGCCGAAGATATAGGTAAGATGCCAGACACCAACCTAGCTGAGTCGCTGCAGCGTATTACGGGCGTGTCGATTGATCGCCAGAATGGTGAAGGCAGTCGGGTTACCGTGCGTGGTTTTGGTCCTGATTATAACGCCGTGACCTTGAATGGTCGTCAAATGCCGGCGGCGAATATCGAGGCGAGTTCCGCATCAACGGCTCGCTCTTTCGATTTTGCCAATCTGGCTGCTGAAAGTGTGAGTGCTGTTGAAGTTTATAAAACCGGCAAGGCGTCTTTAACTACCGGTGGTCTTGGTTCTGTGATTAATATCCGCACGGCCCGCCCGCTCGAGATGGATAGCCTGGTGGCGAATGTCGGTGTTAAAGCCATGCACGATACATCAAACGAAAACGGCTCCGATTGGACCCCAGAAATGTCGGGCATTTTCAGCACCAAGTTCGCTGAAGATACGATTGGTGTGGCTCTAACTGGTAGCTACTCGAAGCGCGACAGCGGTTACGCTAAGTCAGAGACAGGCCCTGGTTGGTACACCATTCAAGGTGGTCAAGGTGATTGGGGGTCGGTTGCACCGGATTCCACCAGCTTCGAAAACCCGCCTCAAGCGGGTGATATTTATGCGATGCCGCGCGGCATTGGCTTTACCTTTGGTCAAGTACAGCGCGAGCGTACCAACGCGCAGTTGACCTTGCAGTGGGCGCCGACCGACGCCTTAGAGGCCACGCTGGACTACACCTATTCTGCACAAGATGTAGAGCAGCAATACAATGCGATGGGCGCCTGGTTTAACGGCGTGCCTGTTAGTGGTGCTTTCACAGAAGGCTCGGGCAACGGCTCGGTTGTTGCGCTCACGGAATACACTGATGGTACTGGTAACGATGTGACCTTTAATGCCGGTGATTGGGGTACGAAGAACGAGAATAAATCTCTCGGTTTGAATTTGGCGTGGCGCCCCACCGATGCCTTAACCTTGATTTTCGATTACCACAATTCGGGTGCTGATAACGGCGCTAAGGATGGTCGAGGTTCGAATAATAATGTGGCTGGCGCTCAGTTCAATCGGGCCGCGACCACCGTTAACTATACTCACGATTTGCCCACGGTTAATTTTACCTACAATGCTGACGGTGAATTTGATCCCGCAAAAATGGTGACCTCTGGTAGCAGCTTCCGCAACAGTATTATGGAGCACGACATCGAGCAGGCAAAGTTTGATGGTAGCTTTGAATTTGACAGCAAGGTTGTTAAAAGCATTGATTTTGGTCTTGGCTATCTAGAGTCGGAAAACCGCTCAGCTTTTGCGAATGCGCAGCGTGAAACCTGGGGTGGCTACGGCACAGCTGCTGATTATGACGATAGTCTTTTCGTTGCAAAAAGTATGGCAAGTGCGCTGGATCAGTTCAGCAGCGCGTCTAGCCCAGATATGACGCCTTATTACTATGCTGCGAATTTTCAAGGCATGATTGATGCGATTTCTGCCATTGCAACGGCTAATGGCGAAACTATCAGCCCTTGTGGCACGGTGTTGTGTGCCAGCGATGATTTCTCCACTGACCGTACCACAATAGAAAAACAAACTGCAGCATACGCACAATTGAATTTAGCTTGGGATGACCTCGCTATGCCAATGAATCTATCGATTGGCTTGCGTTACGAAGATACTGCCGTCGATGCTAAAGCTCTTGTACCAACCTATGACTCCATCACATGGAACGGCGACAACGAGTTCTATGCGCAGCGCAGCGGTACCACCTATGAAGAGCGTGAAGGTGCCTATAGCAACTGGCTACCTAATGTAGATTTCGATATCTCAATCACGGATTCCATTTTGGCGCGTGCCTCTGTTAGCAAGACGCTCTCGCGACCCAACTACGGTGATATTCAAGGTGGTCAAACCATCAATGAACTTATCCGTTTTAATGGTGGTACCTCTAACCTCGGTAACCCGGATTTAGACCCCTTTGTTTCTACCAATTTTGATTTGTCGGGTGAATGGTATTACGAAGACGCGAGCTATGTGTCTATTGGGTACTATAAAAAGGCGGTTAAAAACTTTATCGGACAAACGTCTTTCCAGGAGGCCACGTTTGATTTAGCACACCCTGTTCAAGGGCCGCGCTATGAGCAAGCTGTTGCTGACTTAGGCACAGACGATGCCAGCGTTGTACGACCTTATCTGGATGCTCTGTACGGAGCGCCTTTTGCCGGATCGGCAGCTGAGGGCGATAGCGCTGCGATGTTTACGGTTATTACGCCAGTAAATGCTGAAACGGCAAATATCGATGGGTTCGAAATTGCTTGGCAGCATATGTTTGGTGAGTCTGGTTTTGGATCTATCGTGAACTTCACCACGGTTAATGGTGACATCGGTTACGATGATTTCAACACCAATAAAGGTGAGGGTGTCGATAACCAATTTGCCGTGTTGGGCTTGAGTGACTCATTCAACCTAGTGGGCTTTTACGATAACCATGGCATACAGGCGCGTATTGCCTATAACTGGCGCGATAATTTCCTAAATAGTACCTTTGATGGCAATGGTGAGCGCAACCCAATTTACACCGAGGCCTACGGCCAATGGGATATGAACGTAAGTTATGACATCAATGATAACTTCACTGTGTTTGCCGAAGGTATCAACGTCACTAATGAAACCCAGCGTTTATACGGTCGTCATGAAAATATGATGGTTGGCGCTATCCAAACAGGAGCGCGTTATAATCTTGGTGCGCGTTATACTTTCTAAGTTTGAACTAGTAAGCACTGCTGTTTTTAAGTAGTGTAGGTCGTCGCAATGGGTGCCCTTGGGCACCCATTGTTTTATAAAATCTATAATATCGACCTTAAGTTGTCCGGTAGACGTTATGAATAACGAGAAGTTGAAACAGATTTTAATTGTTGGTGGTGGTGCCGCCGGTTGGCTCACGGCAGCAATATTGGCAGCAGAACATGGCGAGGCAGTTGGTGGTAGCTGCGTTATTACGCTAGTGGAATCCCCCGACGCTCCCACATTAGGGGTAGGCGAAGGCACTTGGCCTTCAATGCGTGATACCTTGCGTAGGGTTGGTCTGTCGGAAAAGCGTTTGTTTGCCGAATGTGATGCGTCTTTTAAGCAAGGCTCTTTATTTAATGGCTGGGCTACAGGGGCGGTTGATGATCGTTACTATCATCCTTTCACGCTACCGCATGGCTATTTTGAGCAGGATTTAGCGCGCTACTGCACCGATCAACCTTTTGCTTATGGCGTAAGTGCACAACCTATTTTATGCGATGCTGCGCGGGCGCCAAAACAGTTGGCTACACCTGAATATGCAGCGGTCGTTAATTACGGTTATCATTTTGATGCCGGAAAATTTGGCGCGCTGCTGCGCGATCACTGTACTCGCGGTTTGGGTGTTGTGTATAAACAATTGCACGTGACGGAAACCAAGGCGAGCGCAAGGGGTGATCTCGCTAGTCTTCAAACACGGCAAGGCGAAGAGCTAGCCGCTGATTTCTTTATTGATTGTTCAGGCAGTCAGTCTTTACTCTTGGCAAAACACTATCAGATTCCTTGGCGTTGCCAGCGAGATGTATTATTTAACGATTGCGCGTTGGCTACACAGGTTCCCTATCAGCAGGCCGATGAGTCAATCGCGTCGGTAACACGCGCAAGTGCACATAACAACGGCTGGATGTGGGATATAGGCTTACCCACACGGCGAGGTCTGGGTTTTGTTTTTGCACGAAATTTTATCTCTGAAGACGAGGCTCAGGTCGAGTTTGAACGCTATCTCTCGACTCAAGTTGCCGATGTAAAATCGCTAACTGTGCGCACACTCAAATTTGACCCTGGTTATCGAGAGACTTTTTGGGTTAATAATTGTGTGGCGGTGGGTATGGCCGCGGGTTTTATTGAGCCACTTGAGGCATCGGCGCTCGCTATGGTCGAGCAGTCTGCAGCCTTGATCAGAGATTTGCTACCCGTGCAGCGCGCCAACATGACCGGTGCTGCCTGCCAATATAATGCTCGAACACTGCAGCAGTGGCAGCAAGTGATCGAGTTCTTAAAATTACATTACCTTGTATCTAGGCGTGACAGCCCTTATTGGCAGGCACATCGACAGGCTACATCTTTACCCGAATCACTGGCTGATCTATTGAGGCGATGGCAGCACCGGCCGCCTAATCAAGCCGACTTTGCATTAGCTAAGCCACTGTTTCCCGCCGCCAGTTATCGCTATGTCTTGCAAGGCGCTGGCTTTGGCTGTGATTATTCTCGTAGCCCGCGGCCGGATGCTAACCGCCAGCGTGCGCAACAGCTTTTGTCGGAAGTGACAATGCAAAGCCAGAAGTATTTAGGTGGCCTGCCTAGTAATCGCGATTTTATTAATCAGTGGTTGGCAGCCTCGTGACTTACCCTGAATTTATTCCCAGCGTGGAAACGATGACAGTGGCTCAGGTCGAGGATATTTTGCCGCTGCTAAAAAATCGGATTCAGCCGTTACTTTTAAAGGGGGCCGTTGAGCATTGGGCTATCGTTGAGGCTGGTCGCCAAGGGCAATTATCGAATTACTTAAGCCAGTTTGACAGTGGCAAGCCTGGCGTTGTTTTCCGCATGGATAAAAAGCACGAGGGTAGGGTTTTCTATAATGAAAATTTTAGCGGCTTTAATTTTGCACGTGATCAGGCATTGCTGGTAGATGCTTTGAAGTTGCTCGAGTCGCACCCGTTAGATGGCAGTGGTTACTATGTTGGCTCATCATCGATTCCGTATTATTTTCCCGGGCTCACCGAAAAATTAGACTTAGGTGTTGGGGCGATTGAACCGCTTATATCGCTTTGGTTTGGCAACAAAACGCGCATCGCTGCACATTTTGATTTACCTGATAACTTAGCCTGCGTGGTCGCCGGTAGGCGTCGGTTTACCCTGTTCCCGCCTGAGCAAGTTAGCAATCTTTACGTGGGGCCATTAGACTTCACCCCGGCCGGTCAAGCCATTAGCTTGGTGGATTTTTATCATCCTGATCCAGTGCAATTTCCAAATTATGACCAAGCACTCAATTCAGCGTTGGTGGCGAATATGGAAGCTGGTGACGTGTTGTTTGTGCCTAGCATGTGGTGGCATCAGGTAGAGGGACTAGACAAGGTGAATATGTTGATCAATTTTTGGTGGAGGGCGACACCAGCTTGGTCTGGTTTGCCGCAAGATGCGATCAGCCTTGCACTCTTGTCGATAGGGTCGCTGCCGAAAGCTCAGCGCGAGGCCTGGGGCCATATTTTTCAACACTTTGTGGTGAATCGCGAACAAGCCACTGCACATATTCCGCCCGGAAAGCGCGGAATTTTGACCGACTTAAATGCCCAGTCTGCGGTTCAGCTGATGGCTGGTTTAATGTCGAGACTACAAAAATTTTTGACCTAGCGAGACTTATGTATGCAATCACCTAACCATAAACCCATTAAAAAAGTGGTGATAGCCGGTGGCGGTACCGCTGGATGGATGACAGCAGCAGCCATGGCGAAGCTGATGGGGAAAAGTCTAGATATCACCTTGGTGGAGTCAGACACGATAGCAACTATTGGCGTTGGCGAAGCTACCATTCCTACGCTGGTGTTCTTTAATCGTTTGTTGGGTATTGATGAGGCGGAGTTTTTATCCGCAACTCAGGGCACTTATAAGTTAGGTATTAGATTCGAAAACTGGCGCGACGTTGGCAAGGACTACCTGCATGCCTTTGGCGTTACCGGCAAAGATTGTTGGGCCTGTGGTTTTCAACATTTTTGGTTGCGTGGTCAAAAGCTGGGTATTGCCGAAGATTTTGGCGCTTATTGTCTGGAGCGCCGTGCGGCGGAAAGCCACAAGTTTTCTCACTTGCCGAATAACGGCTTGAATTACGCTTTTCACATCGATGCTAGCCGCTATGCAACCTATCTGAGGGGTTTTAGCGAAAAATTCGGTGCTAAGCGCGTTGAAGGTAAAATTGGACAAGTGCTTTTGCATCCCGATAACGGCAATATCCGAGCGCTCAAATTAGAGTCTGGGGTAGAGGTTGAAGGTGATTTTTTTATTGATTGCACCGGTATGCGAGCCCTGCTGATTGAAAAGGCCCTGCATACAGGCTTTGAATCTTGGTCCCATTGGCTGCCCTGCGATAGTGCTGTTGCCGTGCAAACCAAAGCCATTGCGCCGGCCATTCCCTTTACCCGTTCCATCGCGCGTGAAAGTGGTTGGCAATGGCGGATTCCACTTCAGCATCGCGTGGGGAATGGGTTTGTGTATGCTGGCGCTTATCAGTCCGATGAATCTGCGCGCGCACAGTTGTTAGGCAATATTGAGGGCGAGCAACTTGCCGACCCGCTATTGATCAAATACGGCACTGGGCGGCGACGCAAGCAGTGGCATAAAAACTGCCTAGCTGTTGGGTTGTCGAGTGGCTTTCTCGAGCCGTTAGAATCAACCAGTATTCACCTTATACAACAAAACATTGTACGTTTTCTCCGCTTTTTTCCACAGCAAGGTATACATCAAACGGAGGTTGATGAATTCAATCGGCAGGCCGATTTTGAAATGGAACGCATCCGCGATTTTATTATTTTGCATTACAAGGTTACCGATCGCACTGATACGGAATTTTGGCGTCACTGCCGGCAAATGTCAGTGCCTGATACGCTAGCCACCAAAATAGATATGTTTCGCGAAACCGGCCATGTATTTCGCGAGTCGAGTGAGTTGTTTGTCGACTCGTGGCAACAGGTAATGTTGGGTCAAGGTCTGGTACCGGAGCGATATCATCCCCTGGTGGATACGATGAGCGAAGCTGAGCTAACAGATTTTTTAAGCCATATCAAAAATAATGTCGATAATACGGTCGGTGGTTTAAAAGATCACACCGTGTACTTGGCTGAGTTGATGAGCGCAAAGTAAGGCCGTTTGAGAGGTGGGTTTTACCGCATTACCAGCGCTTAGCCGCCTCTTGATCTGATTCTCTCGCGTCAACCCAGCGCTCGCCTTCTTTGGTTGTTTCTCGTTTCCAGAAAGGCGCGCGGGTTTTTAGGTAATCCATGATGAACTCGCAGGCGGAAAACGCGTCGCCCCTGTGTGCTGAGCTAATGCCAACGTAAACAATTTGATCGGAAGGGTTGAGTTGGCCCACGCGGTGGGTTAATAACACTGTATTTAAATCCCAGCGCCGCGTTGCTTCCTCGGCAATCTCTGTGAGGGATTTTTCCGTCATGCCGGGGTAATGCTCGAGAAATAAACCCGTGACCCCATCGCCCAGATTCATGTCGCGCACCAGACCGGTGAAAGTCACGATGGCGCCAATCTCTGGGCAGGCTTGGCGCAGCTCGTGGTAAAGTGCGGCCTGATCGAAATCCTGTGTTTGAACTTTTACGATGATGGCCATTTAACCACCCGTGACCGGCGGAAAGAAGGCGACTTCATCGCCATCTTTAACGGCGCTGTGTTTATGGCACAGGGTTTGGTTTACGGCGACCAATATATTGGCGCCGGATAATATCTCCTGCCATTGTGGCTGCAGCTTAATGAGCGCGGCTTGTACGTCTGCCACTTCTTTAAGATTATCGCAAGGCAGCTGTAAATCCGCTTGGCCGAGTTGGTCGCGTAGGCGGGCGAAAAATTTAATCTGGATCATGTTTGTTCCTGTCGTTCAGTCACGTAGCTCGGTCACGTAGTGCAGTCACGTAGTTCAGTCACGTAGTTCGGCTACCTAGCTCAGCAACATAGTGACCACTTTTACCGCCGGATTTTTCCAGGACTCGAGTGCCTTCAATCACCATATTTTTATCCACCGCTTTACACATGTCGTAGACCGTAAGTGCGGCGACGGAGGCGGCGGCGAGGGCTTCCATTTCAACACCGGTTTGGCCGCTTAGTCGACAGCAGCTTTCAATGCGCACGCGGTTGTGTAACGGCTCGGGTGTCAGTTCTACTTTAATGTGAGTGAGTAGCAGCGGGTGGCAAAGGGGAATCAAATCTGCGCATTTTTTTGCCGCCTGTATGCCGGCGATGCGGGCCACGGCGAGCACATCGCCCTTTTTATGGCCACCGTCTGTAATCAGTGCGAGCGTCGCTGCAGCCATGGTGATATAGGCTTCGGCTCGCGCCTCCCGTTGGGTATTATCCTTTGCGCCCACATCTACCATGTGCGCATGGCCTTGATCGTCTAAATGTGTGAGTTGGCTCATCGCTCTCTGTCCGCCTTAGTTAAGGCTGCCATGATAGCAAAGCTATCAAATAATTTTGGAAAAACTCTGTTTAGTTTCTGGCGTTATATAGGCATCAAAGGCCATACATATGCGGCGAATAAGTAATCGCCCCTTAGCCAAAACTCTTATGCCTTGGTTATCAACTCTCAGTAGACCATCCTTTTCCATGCTTATGAGCTGCACTAAAGCCTGCTTAAAATAGTGTTTAAACTCTATGCCAAAGGCCTGTTCAATGTCGCTGAAGGTGACTTGAAACTGACAGATAAGGTCCATGATCACGGCCTTGCGGATATGATCGTCTTGGCTCATGGCAAAGCCTTTGGCGATAGGCGCTAGATTTTGATCTAGGGCTTGATAGTAATGGTTGAGTTGCTTGTGATTCTGCAAGTAGAGGTTATCTATCTGGCTGATGGCCGAAACACCAAAGGCTAAAAGGTCGCAGTGGCCGTGAGTCGCATAGCCCTGAAAGTTTCTGTGTAGTTTACCTTCAGCCTGGGCGCGGGCAAGCTCATCGCCGGGTTTGGCGAAGTGATCCATGCCGATATACACGTAACCTTCGTTGTCCAGCCGCTCGATAATGTAGTGCAGCATATCGAGTTTTGCGTTCGCACTTGGTAGCGCGGTTTCGTCTATCTGCTTTTGCACCTTAAACAGGTGCGGCATATGTGCGTAGTTAAATACGCTAAGCCTATCCGGGCTTAACCTTATGACGGCCTCAAGGGTGCTGGCGATGGAGTTTAGGGATTGCTTTGGCAGCCCGTAGATCAAATCCATACTGATGGAGTGGTAGGCGCTGTTACGCGCCTGTTTTATTAAGCTTGAGACCTCTTCCACGCTGTTAAACCGGTTTACGGCTTTTTGCACCGCGGGGTCGAAGTCTTGAATGCCAATACTGAGGCGGTTGAAGCCTAATGCGCGCAGGCCTTTCAGGGTTTCGGGTGTGACGCTGGCAGGATGTATTTCAAGTGCATACTCGCCGCTGTCATCCGTGTGCAAATTGAAGTGCTTGCGGGTTTCCTGCATCAGTGCGGCCATTTGTTCGAGCGATAAATAGGTGGGTGTGCCGCCACCCCAATGCAGTTGATCCACCGGTCTATGGCGGTCGATCCTAGTGGCCATCATGGCCATTTCTTTGAACAGTCGCTCTAAGTAGGGAATGGATTTGCTTTTATCGGCCGTGATCACTTTGTTGCAAGCACAGTAGTAACAAACCGTATTGCAAAAGGGAATGTGGCAATAAATAGACAGCGGCCTAGCGGCGTTATCGCTTCGGGCCAATGCCCCACTGATATCTTGGTCGCTGATCAAGTTGTGAAATTGTGGCGCCGTTGGGTAGGAGGTGTAGCGTGGCCCAGATAAGTCGTAGCGGGCGATGAGACTGCTATCCCAAAGTGCCGTTTCAGCTGAATTGGCAGGTGTTAGTGAAGGAGTGGCCATGAGCGAGGTAAATACAATGGTGAATGTGGCGCTATCTTAAGCCAGCCCTTTGCCTGCTTACATGACATGGGTCAAGGAGTGGTTGTTTGGCCGGTTATTTTGTTTTAGAGTGATCGCTACAGTATTGTTTTGAGCACCTATGCCTAGACCAAAATCCTTCGATCAGGAGCGCGCCTTACAGGCCGCCATGCATTGCTTCTGGCAGCGAGGCTTTGGCGCCAGCAGCATGAAAGATTTGGAGCAGGCAACGGGCCTAAAGACCAGTAGCCTCTATCATTGTTTCGAGTCGAAAGAGGCGTTGTTTTTAAATGCGCTCGATCTGTATATCGCTCAGGTGGTGCAGCCACGGGTGCAGCGCCATTTATTGCGTGGCGACCCGCTGCGCGGCATTGAGGCGTATTTTCGCGAGTGTTTTTTACCGCAATCGCCAGCTTTATCCTTTGGTTGCTTGCTGATTAACAGCGGCACCGAATTGGGCGCCGTTCATGCTCAAGCTAAAGCGAAGGTCGCGCAGGGTTTGCGTTGTGCTGAACAGGGTTTAGCGCAAGCCTTAGTGCGCGCGCAACAGCAGGGGTTAATATCAGCGACAGTAGATAGTGCTGTGCGCGCTAAGCAGCTGGGTCTTTTGCTCAGCGGTATGCTGGTCAATTGTAAAGTGGCGCGCGCTAGTGAATGGCTTGCGGAGGCAATGGCCTCGGTGCGCCAGTTGTTGCGAGCCAACTAAAAACAGAAAAACCTTAACAATAATAATTTACAGGGAGTAGGGCATGGAATTTTTGCGCACACCGGATGCTTGTTTTGACAAGTTGCCGGGCTACAGCTTTACACCAAACTATCTTCAGGTGGCCGATACCGAAGGCGGGCAACTAAGGTTGCACTATGTGGATGAGGGCGATGTGAACGCGCCCGTTATATTGTTGCTGCACGGCGAGCCGACCTGGAGTTTTCTCTATCGGCATATGATTCCCCTGTTGGTGGCTGCTGGGTTTCGCGTTCTGGCGCCAGACCTGATTGGTTTTGGTCGATCGGATAAGCCGATTAACACCCGTGATTATACTTATGCCCGTCATGTTACGTGGATGAAAGATTGGTTAACCCAAGTTGAGGCGAAAAATATCACGCTGTTTTGCCAAGACTGGGGTGGCCTTATTGGTTTGCGCTTAGTGGCTGAACTGGGCCATTTGTTTGCTCGCGTGGTGGCGGCCAACACTATGTTGCCCACCGGTGATTTCGCGCCGGGGCAAGCCTTTGAACAATGGCAACAATACGCTCAAACCGTGCCGGTTTTACCTGTTGGCGATATTGTGAATCGCGGCGCCGTAACGAATTTGAGCGCGGAGGTTATTGCTGCGTACAACGCGCCTTACCCGGACGAGCGCTATAAGGCGGGGGCGCGCATATTTCCGCAGCTCGTACCGGTTACGCCATCAGACCCAGAGGCACAGGCTAATCGTGCGGCTTGGCAGCAATTGCGCCAATGGCAAAAGCCTTTCTTGACGGCTTTTAGCGATAAAGACCCGATTACGGCTGGCGCGGAAAAGATTCTGCAAAAGTTAATCCCTGGTACCCAAGGGTTGCAACATCCCATTGTTGCTGAGGCCGGTCATTTTTTACAGGAAGATAAAAGCCAGACATTGGCCGATCTCATTATTGAATTTGTAAAAAACACATCTACACAGTCTAGCGCTTAGGACAGTACCCATGGATATTACGCAAACGCGATTTGAAGTCTCTAAAGCAACATTGCAAGACATCTCCGCCCAAGTAATGAAGGTCGATCAGCCACTTTTGGCTGGGCAGGTGCTGCTGGCGATTGATTGTTTTAGTTTTACCGCAAACAATGTGACCTATGCAACCTTGGGTGAAACGTTACGCTACTGGAATTTTTTTCCTTCTGGCGATGTAGCTAAGGGGATTATTCCCGTATGGGGCTTTGCCGATGTTTTGGCCTCCTGCTGTGCGAGTGTTCATGTAGGCGAGCGCTTTTATGGCTACTATCCGATGGCCTCGCATTTGGTGGTGGAGCCTGCGAATATTTCAGTGCACGGTTTTGTCGACGCGACTCACCATCGAAAATCGCTGCCGAAAATCTATAACCAATATACCAATACCGAAACAGACCCGTTATATCGAGCCGACGCCGAAGGCTTGCAGATGCTAATGCGGCCATTATTTACCACGTCTTTTTTATTAGCTGACTTTTTTGATGAAAATGACAACTTCGGCGCCGAGCAATTAGTGTTAACCAGTGCGTCGAGTAAAACCGCGATTGGCACCGCATTGTTGCTGCAGGCGGGTAAGTTGGTGCAAGAAAAGCGAACCCATCTCGTAGGCTTAACGTCCAGTGCCAATAAGGCCTTTGTGGAAAGCCTTGGCTGTTATGACCAAGTGCAGAGTTATCAAGAGTTGGCGGAGTTAAACCCTAAGGCCGCTAGCGCGGTAATAGATTTTGCCGGCAATGGTCAGCTTTTGTCGGATGTAGCGCAGCATCTTGCTGATAAGCTCACCTATGTTAGCTTGGTGGGCGTGTCTCATTGGGATAACCGTCAGGGCTTGGAGCCGCTGAGTATTGTGCCGAAACCAGAATTGTTTTTTGCGCCCACTCAGGCGGAGAAGCGTTTGCGTCAGTGGTCTACGGCTGGCTTTTATCAACGCTTGGCGAGTGCTTGGTCGCAATTTGAAATCTTTTCCCGCGCTTGGTTAAATATTGAAACCTATGTAGGAAATAAGGAAATTGAAGCTGTTTACCAGCGTGTCCTAGCCGGTAAACAGTCGCCTGATAAGGGCTATATTTTAGCTTTTTCGAAAGATGCCTTGAGTTGACTGTAGGGTTTGGCCGTTAAACGTTAGCGAGAAAGTTGATACTACACCTCGCCTCATAAGCCTGAGGCGAGGGTGATTAGTTTTAATCGCTAGAAAAAATTGACCCTATTAAAAACTTGTACCTTCCCGGTTTTCGCCTTCGCCAAATTTGAATAGCTCCAAGATTTATCTTAAGAGTAAGCGCTCTAGGGTGCGCACGTAAATTTTGTGCAATTTATCCAAGTCATCGACTTTTACACACTCATCTACTTTATGGATGGTGGCATTGACGGGGCCGAGCTCAACCACCTGCGATCCGGTGGGGGCAATGAAGCGACCATCGCTGGTGCCGCCCGCCGTCGATAATTCGGTGCTGCGACCTTCCACATCGGCAATAGCGCCAACAATCGCGTCTACCAGTTCGCCTTGGCTGGTTAAAAATGGTTGGCCAGATAAATTCCACTGCACTTGGTAGTTCAAGCCGTGCTTCAGCAATATCGCTTCCGTGCGCTCGCGCAGTTGCTCTTCTGTTACCTCGGTGGAAAAGCGAAAATTACACAGCAGTTCGAGTTCCCCGGGAATGACGTTGGTTGCGCCAGTGCCGCTGTTAATGTTGGATACTTGAAAACTGGTGGCCGGAAAAAACGCGTTGCCGCCGTCCCAAATTTCGGCGGCCAATTCCGTTAAGGCGGGGGCGAAAGCGTGAATGGGGTTTTCGGCCAAATGCGGGTAGGCGACGTGGCCTTGAATGCCTTTAATTGTCAACTTCGCGCCCAGTGAGCCGCGCCGACCATTTTTGATCACGTCGCCAACTTGCTCTGTGCTCGACGGCTCGCCAACTAAGCAGCAGTCGATATGTTTATTTTGCGCTTGTAGCCATTCGACCACTTTTACCGTGCCGTTAACCGCTGGGCCCTCTTCGTCACTGGTAATCAGAAAGCCTATGCGCCCCGGGTGATTTGGGTGTTTCGCCACAAATTCTTCGCAGGCGGTAACCATGGCGGCCAGGCTGCCTTTCATATCGGCGGCACCGCGGCCGTATAACATGCCATCGTCAATGGTGGGTTGAAAGGGCGGGAAGCGCCATTGCGATACTGGGCCAGTTGGTACCACGTCTGTGTGTCCGGCAAAAGCCATTAACGGGCCGGACTCACCTCTCTCCGCCCAGAAATTATCGACATCTTCGAAGCGTAGGCGCTCAATTGTAAAACCGATGGCCTGTAAGCGGGCGATCATCATGTCCTGACAACCGTCATCCAGTGGCGTTACCGAAGGCCGCTCAATTAACGCGCAGGCGAGTTGTAGGGTTGCAGAGGTCATGGTTTACATCCTGTGGCAAAAAGTCGCGTATTTTAGCAAAAACTCAGTATTTTACCGCAACCAGCTACACTCAATTTAAGTTTTTTAGTGATTGATTGTTATGTGGCTAAGTCTGCTCGGCTGTTTTCTACTCGCGGCGTTGGTTTCAATTGCGCTCCTCGTCGGCGCCTTGGTTCGCTGGCCGCAGCTGTGGCTGTGGGCTTCGTTACGCTTCAGCGCAGGGCGTTGGCTGCTGAGGTTTTTACAATTTTTCTCCGTAGAAGGGCCTGGTACCCGTGTGTCGGGCTACTGGCTTTGGCATGTGGCCAACAGGCACCTGTGTTTAGTGGGCTCTAACCTAACTAACTTGGGTTTCGAAGGGCATTGGGTCGAGCGGTCGCTGGATGACCTGATGGCCTTGCTAGACAGCGATGATCGGGTCCGATTGAGCCAGTTTGCCAAGGCGTTTGTGGCGAGGCAACAGCCGGTAACGGTTGAGTTTAGGGGGCAAGCTAGCGCAGGCGTGAAGCTTTGGTTGCAGGCGACCGGTAAGGCGTTAGCGTGGGATCGACAGGGTGGCGCATCGATTGTCTTTGGCCGTTTCGAAGAAATTAGCGAGCGCAATATGGACCCTAGCGCTATTGCGGCAATGAATGCGCCATTAAATGAGCCGGTGGAGTTGCAACAAAAGGTAAGTCGACAGGTCGAGCAATCGGCTAATGATCTTAAGTTGAGGTTGCAGCAAGTTTTGGATACCGCCCAGGTTGCGCTTTGCTGGAAAGACAGCGCCGGTATTTATTTAGGTTGCAACCAAAAGTTTGCCGACCTTGTGCAAGAGCCAAACCCTGAAAATGTCATTGGTAAAACCGATATGGAGTTGGCATGGAGCGATGATGTTGCCATCACGATTGCCGAAGACCAAGACATTCTGCACCAGCGCAAAACGCTGGTCGATAAAGAAACTGAGTTACCGAATGCCGCGGGGACGCGGTTTATCAAAAGTCATGCAGCGCCACTGCGCGACGATAGCGACTCGGTGATTGGGGTATTCAGAAGCTACGAAGATATTACGGTGCGGCGGCGTATGGAGGCCCTCGCCCATAAAGAGCGCCAGTTGATGCAGGAAATTTTAGACAGTTCCAATGCCATGATTACCATTGTCGATCGACATTACTGCTTTCTTCGCATTAACGGTTACTTTGAAGCGACCATGGGGTTGAAGGCTAAGGACGTCGTGGGTAAGCATGTAAAAGAAGTCATTAAAGGTCCAAAAGGTGATCTTGTGGCAGCGATCTGCGATCAAATAGTGGCAACAGGATTACCAGTAACAGAAGAGTATTCGGTACCCATTGAGCGAGGTGGTAGACGCTCATTTATAGCCAATGTGACACCCGTTTTTGATGAGAGTGGCAAAGTCGATAAACTGGTAACGGTTTCAACTGACGTTACAGAGTTAAAAATGGCGCAAGTTGAACTAGAAGCATCTCGTAATAAAGCCGAGCAGGCCGCATCGGTAAAAAGCCGGTTTCTGGCGAACATGAGCCATGAAATTCGCACCCCTATGAATGCCATTTTGGGCTTCAGCCAGCTGGCGCTGGCGACATCATTAGATACAAAGCAATTAGATTATCTCACTAAAATACATTTTTCTGCGGAAAATTTGCTTGGCATTGTTAACGACATTTTAGATTTTTCAAAAATTGAAGCCGGTAAATTAACGTTAGAGGAAAAGGCTTTCGACTTACGGGTTTTTCTGGATAATGTTTGCTCCATATTCGAAATGAAATCGAAACAGAAACATTTGATGTTTAATCGAACAATCTTGCCTAACACGCCATCTTTCATAAAATCTGACGCGCTGCGCTTACATCAAATATTGGTGAATTTGATCGGCAATGCCATTAAGTTCACCCATACGGGCTCAGTAACTTTAGAGGTTCGGATGAGTGTCGATATGGGCGAGCGGCATATATTACGTTTTGCCGTTGTGGATACCGGTGTGGGTTTAAGCGAAGCGCAAATGGCGCAGTTATTCGTCGCTTTCGAGCAGGTCGATGCAGGCGTTGCCAGACAATATGGCGGCACGGGTTTAGGTCTTACCATTAGTCGGCGACTGGTTGAAATGATGGGCGGGGAGGTCAAGGTTTCCAGTGTGTTGGGGCAGGGTAGTCGGTTTGAATTTAGCGTAAACGTGGGCAGTGCTAGCGCTGAGGATGTTATTGAGCGAGCGGCAGCCAGCGTGGTTGATTACGTGCCCGATTTTCAAGGTGCGAAGCTTTTGCTTGTGGAGGATAACGAGGTGAATTTACAGGTCGCCTCTGAGATATTGGCGCCCTTTAATCTGGACATTGTTACCGCCTGCAATGGAGCCGAGGCGGTACAGAAAGTTTTGGCTCGGGACTTTGCGCTGGTGCTAATGGATATTCAAATGCCGGTTATGGACGGCTACACCGCCACCCAAAAAATACGCGAGACGTTTAGTGACACCCAGCTACCGATTATTGGCTTAACCGCCAATGCCATGAGCGAAGACAGGCAGGCGAGTCAACGGGCTGGCATGAATGCCCATGTGGCAAAACCCATTGATGTTAGGGCTTTGGTTGCCGCACTGAGGCGTTTTTTACCGGAGCGAGTTAGGGCACCGCACAGGCCTGAAACGCCGGAACATTATTCGATTAATAGCGGTGATTCGAGTAATGAAAATGACAGGGTAGTGGCGTTGCATGCATCGACACTGGATGTAGATGAGGGCGTATTGCGTTTGCGTGGGCGTAAAGATCGCTACCAAGAGTTACTGCTAAGTTTTATTACCCAATACCAAACGGTAGGCCAGCAATGTATCGATTTGATTGCGCAGCAGGGCTTTGCCGATGCCAAAGCACTCGTGCATCAAGTCAAGGGCGTCGCGGGAAATCTTAGCGCTAAAAAAGTCTATGAAGAATCTCAGGCATTGGAATCACTCCTTGCCGACAGCGCGGAACCGCGCGATGGCGCGCAGCTCCTAGCCCAAGGGCGTTTACTTCAGTTGGCGCTAGACGAGCTAGCCGAGGCTATCGACAAGCTCTGTCGCATTCAGAACTAGTTGGCGTGCAATGCCTCATTGAGTGCAACAGCGGTTTTATTTGCCTTGCATTCAACTGCACCGGAGAGTGAGTTACGGCGAAACAGTAGGTCTGTTTGACCCGCTAAGTCTCGCGCTTTTACATCGCGCACCAAGTTACCTTGGTCGTCGAGCAAATGCACTTTGGTGCCGGCGGTAATATAAAGGCCAGACTCGACAGTGCAGCGATCCCCCAAGGGAATTCCTATGCCTGCATTCGCGCCCAGCAGGCAGTTGTCGCCCACGGAAATAACAATGTTGCCGCCGCCAGACAAGGTGCCCATGGTTGAGCAGCCGCCACCCAAGTCGGAACCTTTACCGACAAACACGCCAGCCGAAATGCGACCCTCAATCATGCCTGGCCCTTCGGTGCCGGCATTAAAGTTAACAAAGCCTTCGTGCATGATAGTGGTGCCCGCACCTAAGTAGGCGCCAAGGCGAACCCGCGCAGTGTGGGCAATGCGCACGCCTTCGGGCACAACGTAATTGGTCATTTTTGGGAACTTGTCGACGCAAGCAACTTCTAGTGTTTCGCCGTTGCAGCGAGCGGCTAACTGTCGACTCGGCAGCTCGGCTAAATCCACAGCACCTTGGTTGGTCCACGCGACATTTGGCAGGACGCCGAAAATGCCATCGAGCTTTGTTTGGTGTGGCTTTACCAAGCGGTGGGACAATAGGTGCAGTTTTAAGTAGGCTTCTGGTACTGAACTTGGCGCTGTGTCTGCGCCTAGGAGCACGGCAACTAAGGGGCGTTCGCTTTGGCTTAGTTGACTCAGAGATTCGGCCAGTGAGGCATCTTCCTGGGCCACGGCTTTGGCCAGCTCAGCCGCTTGTGTTTGACTCAAGGTTTGTGTGCCCAGCTCCGGCAGTACCCTGTGCACAGCTTTTGCCAGTGTTTCTGAAACCTTAACGCGCGGTGTTGGGTAGAAAACTTCAAGCCATTGGCCTTGGCTGTTGTGGGTGCCGACACCGAAACCCAGAGCATACAGAGTCATTGAAAATCCTAGTGTAAGTTGGTTGTAATAAATAATGATTAGCGAAATAGTTGCGCGTATTGCGCTGGCTTGAAGCCGACGTAGCGAGTCGCGCCCGTATCGAGCAGTGGGCGTTTAATCAGCGTGGGGTTAGCTAGAATTAGTGCCACTGGGTCTACCTCAGCTTCGCGCTTTTGGGCGTCGGTTAGCTGCTTCCAGGTGGTGCTGCGGCGGTTGAGAAGTTCATCGCCTAGCTCCTTGTGCCAGCCTCGCACCTGCGCATCGGTGAGTCCGTCGCTGCGGAAGTCGTGGAAGCTGTAGGCCACCTCGTGCTGCTTGAGCCAAGCTTGAGCTTTCTTGACTGTGTCGCAATTTTTAATACCAAAAAGCGTATTCATAGCAATTAAAAGAGTGTGTTTTGATGTTGGGGCGCAAGTCTACCAGACTCGTGCTGGGCGTGCATGGCGCGGCAAAAGGTCAAAATTGCGGTTTTAAGATCAAAAGCCACTAAAAACCCAACTTTTGGGCATATTATTAAATCTTCTTGGTCTAATGGCGCCTCAATTCTTTACATACACTTAATGAACGCGTAAAAAGTGCCACCTACAGTGGTGCCGAGCAGGTTTTAACCGTATTTGCCCAATGTATTCGAGGTGTTCACAGGACGTGGCTGCAACAATATGACAATAGATTTTTCCCTACCTTCCTCTCCAACAGACTTCAAAGTGGTTTTTTGGGGTCAGGCTAACCATGGCGTCGAGCGCAGCGATTTGGCGCAAGGCTTTGCCAAGTTGTTCAAACTGCGTTCAAACGAGCAGCTAAAACGCTTTTTCAGCGGCCGTGTGGTGGTGCTCAAGTCAGGCCTAACGGAGCCGCAAGCGCGCGCCTATGTGCGAGCGATTGAAGCCATTGGCGGGCTCTGCAGAATTGAAAAAAATCAATTGGTGCGGCTGGAAGGCGAGTTGGCTAGGCGGCAGAAACCCTCATTTATGCGCGCCAGCTTAAGCGCTGATCAAATGTCCTTGGCGCCCATCGAGCATCAGTTGCCAGAGGTAAAGCCTGCACCAAAGGCGGAGCGGCGCTCGATGTTTGAAGCGCGCGAGGTTAACGGCCACTTTTAAGGTTTGTGCAGCTGTTTAGGCTTTTTCCGGTTTGGGTAGCACCAACGGCACAACGGGCAACGCGTGCCGTCGCAACCTCTCGCCGTGCAGTACTCTCGCCCATAGAAAATAATTTGTAGGTGCAATTTGTTCCATTTTTCCTTGGGAAATAGGCGCTTTAAATCCTTTTCCGTTTGCACAACGTTCTTACCGCTGGTGAGCCCCCAGCGCTGTGCTAAGCGGTGAATATGGGTATCCACGGGAAAGGCAGGAACGCCAAACGCCTGCGCCATGACCACGCTGGCGGTTTTGTGACCAACCCCCGGCAGCTGTTCCAACTGCGCCATGTCCGCAGGCACTTGGCCTTGATACTTTTCAACCAGAATGTGCGATAGCTCGGATATGGCCTTGGCTTTTTTGGGCGATAAACCGCACGGGCGTATCACCGCTTGAATGGTCTCTACTGGAACGTCCATCATGGCCTCTGGTGTCTTGGCGAGCGCCCAGAGTGCCGGTGTGATTTTATTCACTCGCTCATCGGTACACTGTGCAGACAATAATACGGCAACCAGTAAGCTGTAGGTGTCGGTATGATCTAGCGGTATGGGTGGGTTGGGGTAGTGCGCCTCTAAGGTGTGCAGGATTTTTTCCACCCGCGCCGCTTTATTCGGGCTATCCATCAGCTGCCAGCCGTTAAAAAAGATCGAATTCTTTTCGCTGCCTCAACACACTCCGCCCTACCTGCCACCAACGCCATGCGGATATGGTGGGCGCCAGGGTTGCCAGTGGCTGTCGGCCGCGCAATAAAGGTGCCGGGTAATACTGTGACATGGGTGCGCTGGAACAGCTCTCTCGCGAAATCTGTATCGCTCATCTCAACTCTGGGCCAAAGGTAGAAGCTCGCGTCAGGCTTGTACAGATCTAACTGGCCCGACAAAATATCGAGTACGGCGTCAAACTTTTCCGTATAGAGAGCGCGGTTTTCGATGACATGCCGCTCATCTTGCCAGGCCGCGATGGAGGCCAGTTGGCTGGTCACCGGCATGGCGCAACCGTGGTAGGTTCGGTATAGCAAAAATTGCTTGAGGATCTCGGCGTCGCCGGCGACGAAACCGGAGCGCAAGCCGGGCAGATTTGAGCGCTTGGATAGCGAGTGAAATACCACGCAGCGTTTAAAATCGGTGCGTCCTATCTCTTCGCAAACCTCTAATAGCCCCGGTGGCGGTGCAGCGAAATACAACTCTGAATAGCACTCATCACTGGCGATGATGAAATCGTATTGGTCGGCCAGCGCGATCAGTTTTTTTAACGTCTGTTTCGATGTTACGGCACCGGTTGGGTTGCCCGGCGAGCAAATAAATAGCAGCTGGCATTGTTGCCACACCTCGGGTGCTACGGCGTCGTAGTCGGGGATATAGCCATTATCTTTGGTGCAGTTGAGAAAGTGAATGTCGGTGCCGGCGAGAAAAGCCGCGCCCTCATAGATTTGATAAAAGGGGTTTGGGCTAACCACCAATGCGGGTTTTGATTTATCGATTACGGCTTGAACAAAGGCAAATAACGCTTCGCGCGTGCCGTTAACCGGTAGCACCTGGCGCTCTGCATCAACCCGATTGGGCGATAAGTTAAACCGCTGCTCGAGCCATTGGCTGATGGCCGTGCGCAATTCTAGGATGCCTTTAGTGGCCGGGTAGTTTGATAGCTTATCGAGGTTTTTTACCAAGGTGTCGAGCACGAATTGCGGTGGCTGGTGTTTAGGCTCGCCAATACTCAAGGCAATGTGTGGCAAATCGACCGGATTGGTATTGGCTTTCAACTGCGCTAAGCGTTCAAAAGGGTAGGCTTGCAATTTCAGCAAATCGGGATTCATCTGTGACTCGTATTGTTTTAGGTATTCAATCAGAATTAATTTTTTTGGCTGACGATATCGTCCAATGCTTTGCAAATACTATCTTGCAGGTCTTCGCATAGCTTGGGGTCCGACAGCGGTAAGCCGTTGGCATCGCTGATGAAGAAAATATCCTCCACTCGCTCGCCCAAGGTAGCAATTTTGGCGTTTTGTAATTGAATGCCAAAGCGCAAGAAAACCCGGCCGATGGCCGCTAGCAAGCCCGGTCTATCGGGGCTGATAACTTCTAATATGGTGTTGCCGGTCACTAGGTCATTGCTCAGTCTCGTTCGGCTGGGCATGGTGAAATGTTTCAACACTCGCGGCGTTCGGCGCTGGATAATATCGGGGTATTGATCGACCAGGGCTAGCTCATCGTGCAGCGCGCGCCGGATGGCATCGAAGCGGTCGTATTTGGTCGGCTCGCCGTTTTCGTCGAGCACAAAAAAGGTGTCGATGGTAAAGCCGTCGGGCGAGCTGTAAATGCGCGCATCCTGAATGTCGAGATTTAATCCAGACAGGGCGTTAGCCGAGGCGGCAAACACATTGTTGCGATCTTTGGTGCGCACGAAAATTTGTGTGGCGCCTTCCATGCCATTAAAGCGGCTCTGGCGAATCAAAATCAGCGGCTCGTCGCTGCGGTGACAACTAATCGCCTCGGTGTGCCAGGCGATATCCAAGTGCGATTCGCGCAAGAAATAATCCTCGCCCATGCCCCCCCAGATTTGGCGCACACGTTTTTCCGACAGGTTTTTATCTTCCAGCTTGCGAATCGCCGCCTGTTGGGTTTCAACAATGAGCTCTTGCCGGTCTATGGGGTTTTCCAGGCCGCGGCGCAAAGCGCGCTTGGTTTCCAGATACAGCTGGCGCATTAAACTCGCGCGCCAGGTGTTCCAAAGGTCTGGATTGGTGCCGTTAATGTCGGCAACAGTTAGCAGGTAGAGGTAGTCCAAGCGCAGCTGGTCGCCAACCAGTAACGCAAATTTGTGGATCACCTCTGGGTCTGAGATGTCTTGCTTCTGCGATACCGCAGACATGAGCAAATGCATTTCCACCAGCCATACCACGAGCCGAGTTTCGCGGCCGGTAAGACCGTGGCGAACACAAAAATCTTCGGCGTCCACTTTGCCGAGCATCGAGTGGTCGCCACCGCGGCCCTTGGCGATATCGTGATAGAGCCCGGCGATATAAAGCAGCTCAGGCTTGGCGAGCCGATTCATAATATGCGCTGCCACCGGAAATTTTTCCTGGGCTTCCGGCAGGCGGAACTTGCGCATGTTTTTCATCACCCGCAAGGTGTGCTCGTCGACGGTGTAAATATGGAACAGATCGTGTTGCATCTGCCCGGTAATGCGATCGAATTCGGGTAGGTAGCGGCCTAATACCCCGTAGCGCTTCATGCGTTTTAATTGCCGCACCAGGCTATAGGGTGAGCGCATTAGCTCCATAAAAAGCGCGGTGTTGCGCGGGTCGGCTCGAAACCCATCGTCAATGAGCTGGCGCGATTCGCGTATTAATCTGATGGTGGAGGCGCGCACACCGAGGATGCGTTTGTCTCGGCCCATGAGCACAAAAATTTCCAGCAGTGCACTTGGGTCTTCGAGGAATACTTTGGTGTAGGCAACCTCGATAAAGCTGTTGCGCAGTTGAAAGCGCGCGTTAATGGGTTCGAGCTGCTGTTCTTGACCGTTGGGTAAAATGGCTTCGCTTAAAAATTGCAGCAACACATCGTTTAATTCTTGCAGCGTTTGCACAATGCGATAATACCGGTGCATGAACTGTTCGATGGCCAAGCGCTCGGGCGTATCTTTATAGCCAAACAAGGTGGCAAGTGCGCGCTGGTGATCGAACAGTAAACGCTCTTCGCCGCGCTTGGCGAGCATGTGTAGGCCGTAGCGCACGCGCCAAAGAAACTCTTCGCCGGTCATCAATATGGCGTATTCACCTTCGGTAAAAAAGCCGCGCCCCTCGAGCTGTTTAATCGTGCGCACGTTGAAGTAGCGTTTCGCGACCCAGGAAATGGTTTGAATGTCGCGCAAGCCACCGGGTGCATTCTTTACATTGGGTTCGAGGTTGCTGGACGAGTCGCTGTGTTTATTGTGGCGCTCTTGCTGCTCTTCCCACTTGGCGCGGAAAAAAGCGTCGGGGGTCCAGATTTTATCGGGCGCGGTGGCGTTCATTAGCTGATCGCGCAATTGGTCGTCGCCAATCAGCGTGCGACTTTCCATGATATTGGTAGCGACGGTGATATCGTCTTTGGCAATTTCTACGCACTGCTTAAGGCTGCGCACGCTATGGCCAATCTCGAGACCAATATCCCAAAGAAAGGTGAAGAAGCCTTCGATGGCGTCGAGGTTTGCCCGCGCATCATCGTTGTCAAGCAATAGCAATAGATCGATATCCGAGGCTGGGTGCAGTTCGCCCCGGCCGTAGCCGCCAACGGCCATCAAGCAGACGCCGGTTTGCCAAGTGAATTGGTGCCAGGCGTAGTGCAAAATCAAATCGATAAAATGCGCGCGCTCATAAATGAGCGTGCGAATGTCTTCGCCTTCTTTAAACCGCACGTCAAATTGAATGTTGGCGGCGTTCATTGCATCTTTGAAGGTGGCAATGGGTTTTTCTGTGGCTAGCTTTTCGCGAAAGCGGTTTTGATCGAAGAAAAACGGGGTGCGTTCAAAAAAAGGCGTAGTCAGCTTCACGAAAAAGATTCTTCCTTGCGCGCGGTGAGCACTTCTACGCCGTCTTTGGTGACGGCAAGGGTGTGTTCCCACTGGGCGGACAGGCGTCGATCTTTGGTCAGCACTGTCCAGCCGTCGCCTAACAGTTTAGTACCCGGTTTGCCGGCGTTGATCATGGGCTCGATGGTGAAGGTCATGCCTTCTTTTAATTCCATGCCCGTGCCCGCCTGGCCATAGTGCAGAATTTGCGGGTCTTCGTGGAACACGTTACTGATACCGTGGCCGCAGTACTCGCGCACCACAGAATAATAGTTGGCCTCGGCGTGCTGTTGAATAACGGCGCCTATATCGCCTAGGCGGCAGCCGGGCTTTACCAGTTCAATGGCCTTGTAGAGACACTCTTGGGTGACTTGCACCAGTCGCTCAGCGTGGCCGGGCACTTCGCCGACGAAATACATTTTGCTGGTGTCGCCAAAATAGCCATCAAAGATCACGGTGACATCGATATTGACGATGTCGCCCTTCTTTAAAACTTTCTTGTCCGAGGGAATGCCGTGACAGATCACTTCATTGACCGAGGTGCAGACGGATTTGGGGAAACCCTTGTAGCCGAGGCAGGCGGGGATGGCTTTCTGCACGTTAACGATATGGTCGTGAATGATTTGATCCAGCTCACCTGTTGTCACACCGGGCACCACGTGGGGCTCAATCAGCTCTAGGCACTCGGCTGCCATGCGGCCGGCAACGCGCATTTTGGCGATTTCATCGGGTGTACGAATAGATGCAGACATGGGCAAGAGGTTTCCTTCGGTTCCGTAGTGGGGCCTGCGCGTCGACAGTGGCGGCGCAAGAGCCGGTAAAGCTTGAATTAAAACTACCTCGAATGAGGTAAAGGCGGGCATTGTAGCCCAAAATGCAAGGCTTCGGCAGGGTTGAAATAACGTCTTTAGCTTTGAGTTTTGCCGGCTTTATGGTATAAAGCGCGCCGCTGGAATGATCTAGCGATTAAAAATCAACGTCACACATGGTCCGTCACGCTTGACCTGGGTGCCCGAAAGCCGCGCCGTTCCTAAGGAATGGGTAGTTTAGGGTTGGTCGGTGGGGGTCATGGAGGCTTAACCCGAAAGGAAATTAACTATGTCACAAGTAAGCATGCGCGAAATGCTGCAGGCTGGTGTTCACTTTGGTCACCAGACTCGCTACTGGAACCCTAAGATGGGTAAATACATCTTCGGCGCCCGCAACAAAATTCACATTATCAACCTTGAGCACACAGTACCTGCGTTCAACAGCGCCCTAGAGACGCTGAAGACCATGGCTGCCCAAAAGAAGAAAATTCTTTTTGTTGGCACCAAGCGCGCAGCGCAAAAGGTGATCAAAGAGCAGGCCGTACGTGCTGGCCAGCCTTTCGTTAGCCACCGCTGGTTAGGCGGTATGTTAACCAACTACAAAACTATCCGTCAGTCGATCAAGCGTTTCCGCGATCTGCAGACCCAGAGCCAAGATGGCACCTTCGACAAGTTGACCAAGAAAGAAGCGCTAATGCGCACTCGCTTGATGGCCAAACTCGAAGATTCTATCGGCGGTATTAAGGATATGGGCGGTCTGCCTGATGCCTTGTTCGTTATCGACGTTGATCACGAGCGCATTGCCATTCAAGAAGCCAACAACCTGGGTATTCCAGTGTTCGGTATCGTGGATTCAAACAGCAACCCAGATGGCGTTGATTTCGTTATCCCAGGTAACGACGATGCGATCCGCGCGATCAAGTTGTACGTGACTGCTGCCGCCGATTCTTGCTTAGAAGGCATGGCTGCTAACGGCGCTGCTGTGGTAAACAAAGACGAGTACGTTGAAGCAAACGAAGCTGCGGCTAAGTAAGTAAACGGCTTGTCATAGAGCGGCACTTTGTTGTCGCTCAACGAAAAGGGGGCCTAGCCCCCTTTTTACCAATTAATTTTCATTACTTATTAAGAGGATAGGTTTATGTCAGCTATCTCTGCATCACTGGTAAAAGAACTGCGCGAGCGCACTGGCCTCGGCATGATGGAGTGTAAGAAGGCGTTGGTTGAATCTAATGGCGATATCGAATTGGCCATTGATAACCTGCGTAAAGACTCTGGTCTGAAAGCCGCTAAGAAAGCCGACCGCACCGCCGCAGACGGCGTTGTATCGGTAAAAGTGGCCGACGACGGTAGCTACGGCGTATTGGTTGAGGTTAACTCTGAAACTGACTTCGTCGCACGCGACGAAAACTTCTTGGGTTTCGTGGCTAAAGTAGTCGACAAGGCGTTTGCCGATAAAGTCACCGACGTTGCCGCCCTGATGGCTGGTGGCTTGGAAGATGCACGTTCAGCGCTGGTTCAAAAGATCGGTGAGAACATCGGTGTGCGTCGTATCGTTTTGGTTGAAGCGCCAGCGGGTTGTGTGGGTTCTTATGTTCACTCAAACAACCGTATTGCGGTAATTACTCAGCTCAAAGGCGGTAATGTTGAGTTGGCTAAAGATGTGTCTATGCACATTGCAGCGGTTAACCCACAAGTGGTTAACACCAGCGAAGTGTCTGCCGATGTGGTTGAGAAAGAAAAAGACATCATCAAGGCGCAGCCAGATATGGCCGGCAAACCTGCTGAAATCGTAGAGAAGATGATGGTGGGTCGCATCAACAAGTTCTTGAAAGAAATCAGTTTAACCGAGCAAGCTTTTGTTAAGAACCCAGAGTTGACTGTGGGCAAATTGGCGAAAGATGCTGGCGCTGAAATCGTTGCGTTTACCCGTTTCGAAGTGGGTGAGGGTATCGAGAAGGCGGAAGTGGATTTTGCTGCAGAGGTTGCTGCGCAGGTTCAAGCGTCTAAGGGCTAAGCCGCCCATCTTACCGGGCGCAAGCTCTGCGTTCGGTAGCTCTAAAGAAGAGGTTGGGTGTCGCGCCCAACCTCTTTTTGCTGTTAAACTGCCACCAATTTTTTGCACGCGGAGCACACCATGGCCAGTAGTCGGGACAAGAAGTACAAGCGGATTCTGTTAAAGCTCAGCGGCGAAGAGCTGATGGGCCAAGAAGGCTTTGGCATTGACCCGCGGGTGCTCGATAAAATGGCCTTAGAGATAGGCCAGTTGGTTGGCATTGGCGTTCAGGTGGGCTTGGTAATTGGCGGTGGCAACCTGTTTCGAGGCGCATCCTTAAGCGCTGCCGGCCTCGACCGAGTCACTGGCGACCACATGGGCATGCTGGCCACGGTGATGAATGCCCTGGCCATGCGCGACGCACTCGAGCGCAGCAATATCTCCTCGCGCGTTATGTCCGCCATTCCCATGAGCGGTATTGTGGAACACTACGACCGCCGCCGTGCCATTCGCTTCCTCAAAGCTGGCGAAGTGGTTATTTTCGCAGCCGGTACCGGTAACCCATTTTTTACCACCGACTCTGCAGCTTGTTTGCGCGGTATTGAGGTTGAGGCAGATATCGTATTAAAAGCCACTAAGGTTGATGGCGTATATACGGCCGATCCAATGAAAGACCCAAGTGCGACTAAGTACGAGCAGTTAACCTACGACGAAGTGCTGGAGAAAAAGTTACAAGTTATGGATTTAACGGCCATCTGTTTGTGCCGTGAACACGACATGCCAGTGCGTGTGTTTAAAATGAATAAGGCGGGTGCGCTACTGAATATTGCAGTAGGTAATGAAGAAGGCACTCTGATTCAAGAAGGTCAACAAGGGGAAGAACAATGATTAACGAAATTAAAAAAGATGCCGAAGGCCGTATGAAAAAGGCGTTGGAAGCATTGAGCAATAATTTCAATAAAATTCGCACGGGCCGCGCCCACCCAAGTTTGTTAGATTCTATCCAAGTGAACTATTACGGTGCTTTAACACCATTGAGTCAGTTGGCAAACATTTCCGTTGAGGATGGTCGCACCCTATCTGTTTCACCTTGGGAGTCCAATCTAGTTCCCGAGATCGAAAAGGCGATTATGAAATCTGACTTGGGTTTGAATCCGTCTACAGCGGGTAGCGTTATTCGTTTACCCATGCCAGCACTGACCGAAGAAACTCGTAAAGGCTTTACCAAGCAAGCCAAGGCAGAAGCGGAAAATGCTCGGGTATCTCTGCGCAATATTCGTCGCGATGCCTTGGCGCAAATCAAAGGTTTGTTGAACGATAAAGAAATTGGTGAAGACGACGACCGTCGCGCGCAAGATGAAGTGCAAAAAATAACCGATAAATACGTAGCTGAAGTCGATCAAGCCTTGGCTGCAAAAGAAAAGGATCTGATGGCAATCTAATTGTCGATTGTCGGGAGATTCTTGTGACAACAAACCGTTTACGCCATGTTGCCATCATTATGGATGGCAACAATCGGTGGGCTAGGCAGCGCAATCTACCTGGCGCCGCGGGCCATAAAGCAGGCGTAGAGCGAATTCGCGACGCCATGCGTGCCTGTCAAAAACTCGAAGTTGAAGTGCTTACCGTTTTCGCTTTCAGCAGTGAAAACTGGCAGCGACCACCGAAAGAGGTGGAGGCGCTAATGTCTTTATTTCATCTTTATCTACAACACGAAGCTAAAAAGCTGCGCGATGAAGGTGTGCGTTTAAAGGTGATTGGTCGGCGCGATAGGTTTAGTGCAAAAATATGCCGCGCCATTGACGCGGCAGAAAAATTAACCGAAGCGGGCACGACAACGCTGGTGATAGCAGCGGATTACGGTGGCCAATGGGACATCGCCAACGCCGCTAAGCAGGTCGCTGAAAAAGTGCGTGACGGAGATTTAAGCGCCGATGATGTCACCGATGAAACCCTGCATCTGTTTACTCAGCTGGCCGAGTTTCCCACCTTGGATTTGTTAATCCGCACCGGCGGAGAGATTCGTATTAGTAACTTTTTGCTGTGGCAATCTGCCTACACGGAATTGTATTTCAGCGAACGCTACTGGCCAGACTTTGATGAGCAGGCCCTGTGTGAAGCTGCAGAGACATTTTTCCAGCGCCAGCGTCGATTCGGTAAAAGCGGCGATCAAATAGAAGAGGCTGCTCGTGCTTAAACTACGAATTATTACCGCGTTATTGTTAGTTGCCGTGCTTGGTGGGGCGCTATTTTATTTACCTGTAGGGCTGTTTCAGCTGCTCTTGGCCACCGCTGTATTGATAGCCACTTGGGAGTGGTCAAATCTCGCGGGTTTGAGTGGATACTTGAAGCGCGCCGGTTACGTTTTTGTCACCGCGTTGGCCATGGCTGCCTTGGCTTATTTTGCCGAATTAAGTCGTGGCCTGAATGCGGAGTGGGTGCGCAATGTTCTGGTGGTGGGCGGCGCCTGGTGGGCTTTAGCGCTGCTCTGGATTCAGGGTTACCCCTCTAGTGCGATTCTCTGGGGCGCATCCTCTGCGCGCATGGTGATGGGTTGGCTAGTGCTGGTACCGGCGTGGCTCGGACTTTGTTATTTACGCGAGCAGCCGGGCGGTGAGTGGTTGATTGTGTTGGTGGTTGGTGTGGTTGCCGGCGCCGATATTGGCGGTTACTTTTTTGGTCGAGCCTTTGGCAAGCGCAAGCTGGCACCGAAAGTGAGCCCGGGCAAATCCTGGGAGGGCTTCTGGGGCGGCCTGGGTGTCAATGTCCTGTGGGCCTGCGCGCTTGGGTTCTGGCTCGGCGGCGATAGCTGGCAGTTGCTCTTGGCCATCGTGGTGCCGGCGAGTTTGGTGTCTGTGTTGGGTGATCTGGTGGAAAGCATGTTGAAGCGCCACCGCGGTATCAAAGACAGTAGCCAGCTCTTGCCCGGTCATGGCGGCGTGTTGGATCGCATCGATTCCATTACCGCAGCGGCGCCCTTTGTGGCCCTCGGTGTATTGTTTACGGGCTTTAGTTTTCTATGAGTGTCCAGCAGCTCACCATTTTGGGTGCGACCGGCTCAATCGGCTTGAGTACCCTCGATGTGGTGCGTCGTCATTCCGATCGCTATCAAGTGTTTGCGCTTAGCGCGGCCAGCCAGTGGCAAAAACTGGCAGACCTGTGTATCGAGTTTCAACCCACTTACGCCGTGATTGCCGACCCTCAATACCTGCCCATGCTTGAGCAAGCGCTTGCCGCCCATGCGACCCAAGTGCTCACTGGCGTGGATGGCTTGCAGCAGGTCGCTGCGCATAAAGATGTCGATACCGTGATGGCGGCAATTGTTGGTGCCGCTGGGCTATTGCCCACCTTGGCGGCGGCCGAGGCGGGCAAAAAAGTTTTGTTGGCCAATAAAGAAGCGCTAGTGATGGCGGGCCATTTATTTATGCAGGCCGTGCACGACAACGGCGCCACCTTGCTGCCCATCGACAGTGAGCACAACGCCATTTTTCAGTGCCTACCGGCCGGCTACACCCATGCCGCTGCCGCCGGTGTGAGTAAAATCTTATTAACCGCGTCCGGCGGTCCTTTTAGAACCTTAGCCCTCGATGCCTTTGCTGGCGTGACCCCGGATCAAGCCTGCGCCCATCCAAATTGGCGTATGGGTCGCAAGATCTCCGTCGATTCGGCGTCAATGATGAACAAGGGGCTGGAGCTGATCGAAGCCTGCTGGCTGTTTAACCTCACGCCCGCTCAGGTGGATGTGGTCATTCATCCGCAAAGCGTTATCCACTCCATGGTTCAATATGTGGATGGCTCGGTGTTGGCGCAGCTGGGCAACCCGGATATGCGAACCCCCATTGCCCACGCCCTAGCATGGCCAGAGCGCATCGCTTCTGGTGTGGCGCCGCTCGATATCATTGCCACGGCGCGATTGGATTTTGAAGCGCCAGATCTGGCCCGCTTCCCCTGTTTGCGTCTGGCCTTTGAGGCCGCCGGCAACGGCTGCGCCTCTACGGTTTTGAACGCTGCCAACGAGGTGGCCGTAGAAGCGTTCTTAGCCGGAAAACTGGGCTTTGACCGCATTGCCGTGCTCAATGAGCACGCTATGCAGCAACTGGTGGATACAACGCCGAGCAGTCTCGATCAGGTGTTGCGAATCGACCGGGAGGCGCGCCGAATCGCCCATCAATGGCTAGATCATGGTAGGCTGCGCGGCGACTTACAGCACACGGCGGCCAAGAGGTAATTATGGCATTGCTTCAAACGTTGATTTCTTTTGTCTTGGCTCTGGGCATTTTGGTGACCATCCATGAATTTGGCCACTTTTGGGTGGCGCGGCGCTGCGGCATCAAGGTTTTGCGCTTCTCTGTGGGTTTTGGCAAGCCGCTAGTTAGCTGGTATGACAAGCAGGGTACTGAGTTTGCCATCGCGGCCATCCCCTTAGGTGGCTACGTTAAGATGCTGGATGAGCGCGAAGGCGAGGTGCCTGCGCATTTACTAGATCAAGCCTTTACCCGCAAATCTGTCTGGGCGCGCATCGCGGTGGTGGCTGCAGGCCCTGTGGCGAATTTCCTGCTCGCCATCCTGTTGTTCTGGATCATGGTCATGCCCGGCGTGGTGCAAGTTGTGCCGGTGGTGGGCGAGGTGGCCGAAGGCTCAATCGCCGCGCGCGCAGGCCTTGAAGCAGGTCAGGAAATTGTTGCTGTAGACGGCAGAAGCACGGATTCCTGGCAAGCGGTGCACCAGCGTCTGTTAGAGCGCTTGGGCGAGACTGGCTCAATTGGCTTTACAGTGCGCTACCCCGATTCGACCCTCACTTATGAATCTGAAGCTCAGCTCGAGCAGTGGTTAGTGGGTGTTGAGGAGCCAGATGTATTTGAGGGCATCGGTATCAAGCCTCTGCGGGTGCAGCTGAAAGCACAGCTGGATCAGATTGTAGAAGACTCGCCGGCAGCCGAGGCTGGGCTACAAACCGGCGACCTTATTCTCGCCGCCGATGGTCAATTGATTGACAGCTGGCGTGATTTGGTTGCCTACATAGAACCGAGGCACGATCAGGCCATTGAACTAACGCTTGAGCGGGATGTCGAAGTGCTCACGCTCTGGGTGACACCTGCTGCGTTTGAGATAGATGATCGCACCATCGGGCGAATTGGCGTGTCGCCGTTACAGCCGCATCTGCGCAGGCAGCAATTTACGCTACTGCAAGGTTTGGTCGTCGGGGTGGAGAAAACCTGGGAAACCTCGGGTTTTGTCTTGCTTTCGTTGAAAAAATTGTTGGTCGGGGAAATCTCTACTAAAAACTTGAGCGGCCCCATAACCATTGCTAAAGTGGCGGGCGATTCAGCGCGGGCTGGCTGGGCATACTATGTCGGGTTTCTGGCATTATTGAGCGTCAGTTTGGGAGTGTTTAATCTCTTGCCCATTCCGGTACTCGATGGCGGCCACCTCTTGTATTACTTGGTTGAGCTGGTAAAAGGCAGCCCAGTCCCTGAAAAAATACAAATGGCGGGTTATCAAGTCGGCCTGCTGGTTGTGTTAGGCGTTATGGTGTTGGCCTTTTATAACGACATTATGCGTTTGTATTAGCATTACGTTGCGATTTTGCAGCACGAATTTAATAAATTAGAACAGAAATTATGCAGCGTCTTGCCTTATTTATCGCTTCCATCGCATTAACAACCGTGGTGATGGCAGAAAGTTTCCGTGTAACTGATATCCGCGTCGATGGTTTACAACGTGTATCCGCAGGCTCCGTCTTCGCGGCCTTGCCGGTGCGTATTGGCGACTATATGGACACGGTGGAAATTCAAGACGCGTCGCGCGCACTTTTTACCACCGGTTATTTTTCCGATATTGAAATTGGTCGCGACGAAGGTGTCTTAGTGATCACCGTGACCGAGCGTCCAGCCATCAGCGAGATAGTGCTTGAAGGTAACAAGGCCATCAAAACTGAAGACTTGATGAAGGGGCTTCAGGATAACGGTTTATCTGAGGGGCAGATTTTCAAGCGCGTCACCCTTGAAGGTTTGGGCTCAGAACTGCAGCGCCAATACGTGGCTCAAGGCCGATACAGCGCCAGCGTAAAAACTGAAGTCATCGATTTGCCGCGCAACCAGGTGAAGTTGCAAATCACCATTGATGAAGGCTCGGTGGCTTCTATCGAACACATTAACCTGGTGGGCAATACCTCCTTTTCCGATGAAGATTTACTTGAGCTGTTCGAGCTGAGAACCACTGGGTGGCTTAGCTGGATTACCAGCGATAACAAATATGCCCGTGAAAAGTTAACCGGTGATATCGAGCGCCTCGAATCTTTCTACATGGATCGCGGCTATTTAAAGTTCACTATGCCTTCGACCCAGGTTTCGGTGAGCCCCGATAAAGAATCTGTTTACATCACCATAAATATCGCCGAAGGCGAAGTCTTTAAAGTTGGCAAAGTGGAATTGGCCGGCGACCCGGTCTTGCCAGAGGATCAAATTCGACGTTTAGTTTTGATGCGCGAAGGGCAAACATTCTCCCAAGTATTAATGACCACAACGTCTGATTATATTACTAAGCGCCTAGGCAACGAGGGTTATACCTTTGCCGAAGTTAAAGGTATTCCCGAAGTGAATGCTGAAACAGGCCTAGTAGACATCACCTTTTTTATTGATCCCGGAAAGCGCGCCTATGTGCGTCGGGTCGAGTTTCGCGGCAATACCAAAACCAAGGACGAAGTGCTGAGACGGGAAATGCGGCAGATGGAAAGCGCCTCTGCGGCTTCTATTGCGATCGAGAACTCAAAAGTTCGTCTAGAGCGCTTGGGCTTTTTCAAAGAAGTTGTGGTTGAAACCAAAGAAGTACCGGGTACTTCAGATCAAGTGGATGTTGAGTACACCGTTGAAGAGCAGCCGTCGGGCTCTATCGGCGCAAGTGTTGGTTTTGCCCAGGGTACAGGTCTTGTGCTGGGTGCCAATATTCAGCAGAACAACTGGCTGGGTACAGGAAAACGTGTAGGCTTTTCTGTGAATACCAGCCAATACCAGCAGGTTTATAGCTTTAACTACACAGATCCTTACTTCACCGTTGATGGCGTTAGCCGTGGCTTCAGTGTTTTTTATCGCGCCACCGACTTTAGTAAAATCAACGTCGCCAGCTATTCGACTAATACCTACGGCGCCAATTTAAATTTCGGTTATCCTATCTCGGAAGTCGAGCGTATTGGTTTTGGTATTGGTTATACCAACATGCTAATTGAAACGGGCAGCAGTGCGGTGCAGGAGATTAAGCGCAGTCCAAACCTGTATGAAGGTTTGGCTCCACGCTATATTACTGAATCAAATCTAGCAATTCTTACCGGCTTGGTCGATCAGGCTGGTTTAAACCCAGGTATCGGCCCAGCACCGGATTTGGACTTTTCTGAACTGTTAGATAGCCCCGAAAATACACTCAATAATCCGGATGGTTTTATTGATGCCAATGGTGATCAGTTTGATAGTTTCCCATTTACGCTCTCATGGGCTAAATCGACCTTAAACAGAGGTCAGCTGGCGACCCGTGGCGCTTCGCAAAACTTGTCATTGGAGTTTTCGGTGCCCGGCAGCGATATGGAGTTCTATAAACTGCGCTATTCCGGTCAGTATTTTCAGCCAGTCTATAAAGATTTTACCCTGCGCTTCCGAGCTGATCTTGGCTATGCAGATGCCTATGGTAATACCAATGGCTTGCCATTCTTTGAGCATTTTTACTCTGGTGGTTTCGGATCTGTGCGTGGTTTCAAGCGCAATACATTAGGGCCTCGAAGCACGCCTGCAGCGTCCTATAGGACGGTGACTATTGGCGCCCAAGATTCAAATAGCGACGGTAAATACGATACGTTTGATACGGGTTATCTGTTATGCGAAACATCAAAAGATGTCATCTATAAGACTGGGGCGGAAGTGTGTCTGCAAGATAAAGCTGTTGCACAGGTTTTCGGTTCCGATGATTTGCCCTTTGGTGGTAATGTATTGATAGAGGGCAGTATCGAGTTGTTGTTCCCGCTGCCGTTCATCGAAGATCAGCGTATGTTACAAACCGCTTTCTTTATCGATAGCGGTAATGTTTTTAATACCGAGTGTGGCTTTTACCAGCAAAACTGTTTTGACGTGGACTTGAGCAGAATGTCCGCTTCTTATGGTATTGGTTTAACGTGGATTAGCGGCTTTGGGCCATTGACCTTTAGTTTGTCCAGACCATTCCAGTACAACCCAGAAGATGAAATTGAAACCTTCCAGTTCTCTCTTGGAACGGCTTTCTAATTCATTTATAGAAAAACCGTCGGCATTTAATGTGCCGATTGAATAAAATAATGTGGAGATAAAACGTGTTAAAACTTAAAACAGCAATGATCTTAGCGATCGCACTGGTTACCGCCCCAATGACAATGGCAGCGGGTAATGATGTTGTGGTTTTTGATCTTCAGGCAGCCATTCTCAATACCGATTTAGCGAAGAAGAAAGTACAGGATATGCAGGCTAATGCAGAATTTGCAGCGTTGCAGGCAAAGTTTGAAACACTGCGTAATGACTTGCAAAAAATGGCCAAAGATGCGGAAAAAAATGCCGTAACTTGGAATCAAGAGCAGGCTGCAGAGCACCGTAAAAAAATGGAATACGCCCGCGCGGATGCCGAGCTGGTTGCCAAAAAGTTACAGGCCGAGCAGAAAGCGACGGCCCAGCGTGTTCTCGAAGAGTTGGGTCCTAAGGCTCAGGTCGTGTTGAAGGATGTCATAGCTGCGGAAGGCATTGGTTTGGTGTTGAGTACACAAACGGCGTATTACGCTGAGCCTTCACGGGACATCACTGCAAAAGTGACTGAAAAGCTTAACAAAGCTAAGTAATACTTTTTAGCTAAGCGCTCTTGTTGTTATAGTGAGAGCGGCGCTAGACAAAAAGGCGACCCTTTATTTGGTGCGCCTTTTTTGCCATATAAGCTAACTGTTTTCGGTTTCCAATCTATTACTCGATGGCGAGGTCTGACGATGGTTACTTGTTGTTTTACCCTTGAAGTCTTAGCTGAGAAAGCGGGTGCCGAATTACTAGGTGACCCGAATTACGAAATTTCTAGTTTAGCGACCTTAACCAAGGCTGCAGCCGGGCAGCTGAGTTTTTTGGCCAACCCTAGTTATGCTCAACATTTGGCCGATTGCCAAGCCGGCGCGCTTATTTTGCGGCCAGACATGGCCGACCAATTCGCTGGTAATAAACTGGTTCACAAAGACCCTTACCGAGCCTATGCCGCTATCACCGCATTGTTTGCTCCGTCGAAAGACATGCCGGCTGGTGTTCATCCCAGCGCAGTGGTTGCAGAATGCGCGACCATTCACCCGAGCGCCAGCATTGGTGCCCGTGTTGTCATTGAAGAAGGTGTTCATATTGAAGCCAATGTGGTCATCGGTGCGGCGACCGTGGTGGGTGCTGGCAGTGTTGTCGGTGCAGGCACACGCCTTGCTGCTAATGTGACCTTGTATGGGCAAGTCACGCTGGGGCAAGATTGTATCGTACACGGCGGCGCCGTCATCGGTGCCGATGGCTTCGGTTTTGCCCCAAGTCCAGACGGCTGGGTGAAAATTCATCAGCTGGGCGGCGTGCGTATCGGGAATAAGGTAGAAATTGGCGCAAATACCTGTATCGACTGTGGCGCGCTTGACGATACCATTATTGGCAATGATGTTAAGCTGGATAACCTCATTCAAATCGGCCACAACGTCGTGATTGGCGACCACACCGCGATTGCTGCACACACCGCGGTAGCTGGCTCTACCCGCATTGGGCAGCGCTGTACCATTGCCGGTTGTGTGGCGATTACCGGCCATATAGAGATTGCCGATGGCGTGCATGTCTCTGGCGCAACGGTGGTGACGAAATCGATTACCCAGGAAGGCAGCAGTTGGTCTTCTGGAACACCTATGTTGCCAACCAGTGATTGGCGACGCCAAGCGGCTAGGTTTAATCAACTAGAAAAACTCACCAAGCGCGTACGCGAACTGGAAAAACAGTCGTAGTCGCGGTCGTAAGGGTAATAAGGATCTGGATATGATGGATGTAAGAGAAATTCGTGAATACTTGCCGCACCGTTACCCGTTTTTATTGGTTGATCGCGTGCTCGAGCTAGTTGAAGGCGAGTATATTGTGGCGATTAAAAATGTCTCGGCAAATGAAGATGTTTTTAATGGTCATTTTCCACAAGCTCCTATCTTCCCCGGTGTACTTATTATCGAGGCGTTGGCGCAAGCCTCTGGCATATTAGGCTTTAAAACCTTGGATAAGCGCCCCTCCGATGGCTCAATTTATTTATTTGCCGGTATCGACGATGTGCGTTTTAAACGCCAAGTGGTGCCCGGCGATCAGTTGCGCTTAGAGTCTAAAGTGGTGTCTGCCAAGCGCGGTATCTGGAAGTTTGCCTGCACCGCCTCTGTGGACGGTCAGCTCGCGGCATCTGCGACTATACTGTGCGCTGATCGTCAGGTATAGCAACCCCAACTTGCTATGATTCGCCTCGGCCAGCTTAGAGAAGGGAAACATATTGATTGATCCTCGTGCCGTCATAGATCCAACCGCAAAGCTTGCAGCGGATGTGCAGGTGGGGCCTTTTAGTGTAATTGGTCCGAATGTGGAAATAGGTGCAGGAAGCATTGTTGAATCCCATGTGGTGATTAAAGGGCCAACCTCGATTGGCGAAAATAATCACATCTTTCAGTTTTCCACGGTGGGCGAATCTACTCCGGATTTAAAATATAAAGGCGAGCCAACGCGTCTGGTTATTGGCAATAATAATGTGATTCGCGAAGGTGTCACCATTCATCGCGGCACGGTACAAGATCGCTCGGAAACCACCATCGGCGATGATAATTTACTAATGGCTTATGTGCATGTGGGTCACGATAGCATTGTCGGCAATAACTGTGTTTTAGTGAACAATGCCGCCTTGGCCGGCCATGTTCACATTGGCGATTGGGCAATTCTTGGTGGTTACACGCTGGTGCATCAATTTTGCAAAATTGGTGCTCATGCTTTTACTGCAATGGGTAGCGCTATCGGTAAAGATGTGCCGGCGTTTGTTACTGTATCGGGTAATCCTGCCGAGGCTAAGAGCATTAATACGGAAGGCTTAAGGCGTCGCGGTTACACTAAGGATCAACTCGCCGCTATTAACAAAGCCTTCAAGTTGATTTACCGGCGCGGGTTGCGGCTCGAAGAGGCGCTTTCAATTCTATCTGAAATGGCCATCGCTGAACCTGCACTCATTACCCTCATAGATTCCCTGCGTAGTTCCGAGCGCGGCATCGTTCGCTAAATTAGGCTTCCGTCATGATTCATCCGTCTGCGATTATTGATCCATCCGCAAACATTGCCGAGGGTGTCAGTATCGGCGCCTATGCCGTTATTGGCGAACAGGTTGAGATTGGTAAAGGCACGCGTATTGGCTCCCACGTGGTTATTCACGGCCCGGTAACCATCGGCGAAAACAACCGCATTTTTCAGTTCGCCTCGCTGGGCGAAGAGCCGCAAGATTTAAGCTATAAGGGCGAACCGACGCGCTTGGTGATTGGCGATAGAAATATTATTCGCGAGTATGTTTCTTTTAATAGAGGCACGCCAAAGGGTGGTGGTGTCACCACTATCGGCAACGATAATTTATTTATGGCTTATGTCCATGTGGGCCATGATTGTGCCGTCGGCAACAAAAATGTGTTTGCCAATTCGGCGTCATTGGCTGGGCATGTTGAATTGGGCGATCAATGTATTCTCGGCGGCTTTTCGCTGGTGCACCAATTTACGCGCGTCGGCTCGCACGCGTTTACCAGTATGGCCGCTGCGATCAATCGCGATGTGCCGCCATTTGTTATTGTCTCTGGAAACTATGCACGCTCTTTTGGTATCAACAAAGTCGGTCTTAAGCGAAAGGGCTATGAGCCGACAGAAATTGATGCCATTTTCAAGGTCTATAAGTTGATGGTGCGCAAGCGTTTATCCGCAGAACAAATAGCCGAGGAATTGGAGCCCCTACGGGCCTTCGCCGGGGTTAATTTGTTGGTGGATTTTATCGCCCAATCAACCCGCGGTATTGTTAAATAATGTTGCTGCGCCCGCGCTTTACCCGCAACCTTTTACACCCACGTTACTGGTTTATTTGGCTGGCGGCGGGTATTTTCTATCTCTGTGCGCAATTACCTTACGCCTGGCAGATGGCCATGGGGCGCGGCATCGGTCGGTTGTTTTATCGCTTCGCTAAAGAACGCAAGCATATTGCGTGCACCAATTTGCGCTTGTGTTTTCCTGACCTCACAGACGATGAGCGGGATAGGTTACTTCGGCTAAACATGCAAGATACCGGCATGGGCTTGATGGAGCAAAACATTGGTTGGTTCATGCCTGAGGCTCGCTATCGCAAGCTCGTCGAGGTGGAGGGGCTGGAGCATATTCAGGCTTTGGGTAAGCAAGCTGCATTGATCGTGGTCAAGCACAACAATTGCATCTCTGTTTGCACCATTGGTCTGTCGATGTTCATGCCCATTGCCGGCATGTATCGGCGCCATAAAAATGCCGCCTTAGAGTATTTACAAACCCGTGGCCGAGTGCGGCTATGCCCAGAGGGCACGGTGGTTGAGCGCAAAGAAACACGCACAATGATGCGTTTGTTGCGCCAAGGTTTATCGGTAATGTACGCACCGGATCAAGATTACGGCATAAAAAACGGTGTCTGGGCCAGTTATTTTGGCGTGCCGGCTGCAACCGTTACCGCCACCACGGGTTTCGCTAAGTTAGGCAAAGCCAAGGTGATCGTCATGAACTGCTTCCGTTTGCCAAATGCGCAAGGCTATAAAATAATCCTCTCGCCACCGCTGGCGAATGTGCCTAGCGACGACGAGTTGCACGACGCGCAAGTCATCAATGATATTTTTGAAGCGCAGATACGGGAATTCCCCGAGCAATACCTGTGGGTGCACCGGCGTTTTAAAACACGGCCTCAAGGTGAAAAGCGGCCCTATTGATATCCATGTCTCGCGTGAGTAATTAGCTTAACGTCGAGCTCAAAACTATGGTGTAGTTAGTTTTGTTGAATTGAGTGGCGCAGATTAAGCCTTGCCTTGCATCATATCCAGCGCCAATTTGGCAATATTGGCCGAACCGCCCTCTATGCCGAGCTTACCTTTTACTTGATTCAGTTCCGTGATCATTTGGGCGCGATAGGCTTGGTCGTCCAATAAACGTGAAACCTCTGCGGCAATTCGCTTGGGTTGAGCCTTGTGTTGAATAAATTCTTGCACGATACGTTTTTCCGCGACAATGTTTTCCAATCCAATGTCGTCGATTTTAACCATGCGCTTGAGAATCCAATAAGATAGTGGCGCAATGCGATAGACAATGGTGTTGGGAATGCCCATGAGTGCAATCTCCAGCGTGGCCGTGCCAGAGGCCGTCATGATGGCGTCGCAAACCTGCATCACATTATAGGATTTGTCGCGCACATCCTTCACTTCTAGCTCTGGGTATAGGGCCAAGAGCGGGGCAATATTTTGGTCGCTGATGGTGCTGGCTTTGGGCAATACGAACTGTAGCTTGGGCTTGGTTTTACGCAACTCCCGCGCCGCGTCTAAAAGAATGGGTAGTACGCGTGCCACTTCGCTTTTGCGCGAGCCGGGAAATAAACCGACGATGGCGTCATCCTTAGATAGCCCGTAATCCGTTAAACTCTGCTCGGGGCTTTTTGTTGCGCGCACTTCGTCAACTAAGGGGTGGCCAACAAAGGTGCAGGGCACGCCGGCATTTTCGTAAAACTTTTCTTCGAAGGGAAAAAGTACCGCCATGTGATCGATTTTTTTTGCCATGCTATGGACGCGGTGCGGTCGCCAAGCCCACACTTGCGGGCCAATATAGAACAGCACTTTGATGCCCATGGCCTTAGCTTTTTCCGCTAGGCGGAAGTTGAACTCTTGGTAGTCCACCAGAATCAGTAAATCGGGCGGCGAATCTTTAAGTGCCTGAATCAATTGATTTAAGGCTTTTTTAATGGTGCCGTAGTTTCTAATGACTTCCCAAATACCCACCACGGCAATATCGGCGCAGTCCACCAATAAATCGACGCCCGCTTCGCGCAACTGATCTGAGCCCATGCCATTAAATTGGGTATCGGGTGCTAAGACTTTTAGCGCCTTTACCAAATTGGCGGCGTGCAAATCGCCAGACGCCTCGCCGGCGCTGATCATGACAGAAAATCCTGACTTCATAGTGCGGTCTTAATAGTATCGGTAACCAGTTTGATTTTTTCTTCACTCAGCTCCGGGTAAACCGGCAGCGCGAAACATTGGCTGGTGATGGACTCCGTGATCGGCAGAGAAACCCCGTCGCACTCTTTGGCGAACACTTCTTGTTTGTGTAGCGGCACCGGGTAATAAATCGCGCAGGCAATCTGATTGTCGCGCAGGGCTTGTAAAATTTGATCGCGTTTGGGGTGTAAGCAAACATATTGATGAAAGACATGTTTACCCACGCCGTCTTCAAAGGGCATTTGAATGCCCGTGCCGGCGAGCATGGTCTTGTAGGTTTGGTCGACGCGACGACGGTTGTTATTAAATTCGTCAATGAGCGGTAACTTGGCGCGCAACACCACTGCTTGCAACTCGTCCAAGCGCGAGGTGTAGCCCACCAGCGAATGGTGGTATTGCACTTTGCTGCCGTGATTTCGATACTGTTTAACGGTAGCGGCCAGCTCATCGCAATTAGTGGTGACCATGCCGCCGTCGCCGTAGCAACCTAAATTTTTTGACGGGAAAAAACTAAAGGCGCCTAGGTCGCCGAAGCTGCCAGTTTGTTTGCCGTTAATGCTGGCGCCGAAAGACTGGGCGCAGTCTTCAACAATTTTTAAACCTTTAGCATCGCACAGGGCCTTAAGCGCAGGCATGTCGACCGGCTGGCCAAATAAATGCACGGGAATTACCGCTTTGGTTTTGGCGGTAATGGCTTTTTCGACCTCGGTTAAATCAATATTGAAGGTGTTGGGGTTGATGTCGACAAATACCGGTGTGGCGCCAACATATTTAATTGCCTCGGCGGTGGCCACAAAAGTGAAGGGCGTGGTGATCACTTCATCGCCTGCTTTTACACCTAAGGCCAGCAATGCCAAATGTAACGCGTCCGTGCCTGAGCCCACGCCTATGGCGTGCTTCACGCCTAAGTAGTCCGCGGCTTCTTTTTCGAAAGCTTGCACATTGGGGCCGAGAATAAAGGCAGCCGTTTCCATGGCATTGCGCATGCCAGCATCAATTTCATCTTTTAGGCGGTGGTATTGTTCGGTTAAATCAACCATTGGAACTTTCATAGCTGCTATCTCTAAATCGGAATAATTAAGCGTCTTGCATGAGACGGGAAATTTCTTGTGCCGTGGCTAGCGCGCGGCGGCCATCTTCACCGCTCACCTGAGTGGCCTTGCCTTGTTCGATGCTGTCGAGGAAGGCAATGATTTCGACTTTCAGGGCATCGTTATTTTCAAAAATGCTTTCCTCGCTTTCAATTTCGGGAATGCCAGGGAACATTTCCTTTTCGCCCTTGCTGTAGAGCTTGAGCGAGCGATTCTGAAAGTCGATGGTGATGCAGGATTCTTCCTGAAAAATACGCATCTTGCGCTCTGTCTTTAAGCTCACCCGGCTAGCGGTAACATTGGCGACGCAACCGCTGTCAAATTCGATGCGGGCGTTGGCGATGTCGGTGGAGTCGGTTAACACTTTGGTGCCCGAGGCGGCGATGCTTTTAATCGGCGAGCCAACCATGTTCTGGATAATGTCGATGTCGTGGATCATTAAATCCAGCACCACATTGACGTCATTGGCGCGCGGGTTAAAGGGCGCAAGCCTGTGGGATTCAATAAATCTTGGTGTACCTAGGCGATCGCCTAAGGCTAAGAGCGCGGCGTTGAAGCGCTCGAGGTGGCCCACTTGAATTAGTAGCTTCTTGGATTTTGCTAAAGCGATCAACTCGTCGGCTTCCGCTACCGTGACGGTAATGGGCTTTTCGATCAACACGTGAATGCCGTGCTCTAAGCAGTCTTTGGCAATCTGGTAGTGATACACCGTGGGTGCCGCGATGCTAACGGCATCTACACGACCGTATAAATCTTGGTATTGGGTGAGCGCTTCGCAGCCGTTTTTTTCCGCGATGGCGGTGCCGTTGGCCAGGTTGGCATCTACCACGGCAACCAGTTCGCTATTGGGTAAACTGGCGTATTTTTCGGCGTGAAATTTACCGAGGTAACCAACGCCAATTACGGCAGTTCTAAGCTTTTTCATCCAAGGGGTGCCTCTGGTTGGAGCCGCGCAAGCGCGATGTCGACAAGCGACCTGTGTCAATGGCTTTTAAGGGCGCTATTGTAGCCCAAGCCTTGGGCAAATGCTTGGCGCCAATGTTATCATTCGGGCTTCACTTTTATGGCGACGCGCTGATCAAATAATGACCAAAAAAATCCTCGAACCCTTTGTCAGTATTTATAAGGGCCCATTAGGCGCAGGTGTTGATGAAGTGGGCCGCGGCCCACTCGCCGGCGATGTTGTGGCGGCGGCGGTTATTCTCGACCCAGCCAAGCCGATCGCGGGCTTGGCTGACTCGAAGAAACTTAGCGAAAAGCGCCGCGAAGCCCTGTTTTCTGAGATTCAGGACAAGGCCTTGGCCTTTTGCATCGCCCGGGCCAGCGTCGCTGAAATTGATAAAATTAATATTCTTCAGGCCAGCCTTCTGGCTATGACCCGCGCCGTAGAAGGCTTGCCCACCCAGCCTGAGCACGTGTGGGTGGATGGCAACAAGATTCCCAAATGGCGCTATGCGGCGGAGGCCATCGTCAAGGGCGACAGCCGCGTGCAGGCGATCAGTGCCGCATCTATTCTCGCCAAGGTAACCCGGGATCGCGAATTAGTGGCGCTGCATGAGCAATACCCAGATTACGGTTTTGCCGATCATAAAGGCTACCCCACGGCCGTGCATTTAGCGGCGCTGGAAAAGCACGGTATCACCCCGCATCACCGCCAGTCTTTTGGCCCGGTGAAAAAGAAGATCGAACAATTGGATTTGTTTTAATGGGTGCATCATTCGTTCATTTGCGTTTACACACAGAATTTTCTTTGGCCGACAGCGTGGTGCGCATCGGCGGTTTAATTGCGCGCCTAAAAGAATTAAATATGCCGGCTTGCGGCGTCACCGATCTCACCAACTTTTACGGTTTGATTAAGTTTTATACCAAGTGTGAAGGCAGCGGCATCAAGCCCATCATCGGCGCCGATTTTCAATTGGCCGATGAAGATGGCAACCCCACGTTGCTGACGCTGTTGGCCATGAATGGCCAAGGCTATAAAAATATTACCGAGTTGATTTCGCGCGCTTGGCAGCACGGTCAGCACCACGGCATTGCCAAAATTCAGCGCAGTTGGGTGAGCGAGCATGCCGAGGGCGTAATTGCGCTTTCGGGCGCGCGCTATGGCGACATAGGTAAAGCCTTATTGGCCGGTCGCGCCGCGCAAGCGGTTGAACTGTTACAAGCGTGGCAGCGCGATTTCCCCAACCGTTTTTACCTAGAGCTAACCCGCACCGGGCGGGAAAACGAAGAGGGTTATTTGCATCAGGCAATTGCGTTGGCAAGCCAATGCCAGTGCCCAGTGGTGGCCACCAACGACGTGCGCTTTTTACACGCCGATGAGTTTGAGGTGCACGAGGCGCGGGTGTGTATCGGCGAGGGCAGGGCGCTCGACGACCCCCGGCGCGAGCGGCGCTACAGCGAGCAGCAATATTTGCGCTCGGCCGAGGAGATGGCGGATTTGTTTTCCGATATTCCCGAAGCCTTGGCCAACACCTTGGAAATTGCCAAACGCTGCACCGTGGATATACAGCTTGGCACCTATTTTTTACCGGACTATCCCATCCCGGATAATTTCGATCAGGGCCCCATTTTCGATATTTATTCACAAGATTTTATGCGCACCGAGGCAGTTAACGCCATGGCCTCGAGTTGGGTCGGGCGCGAGCAAACGCCTGAATATGCGGAGGCGCTGCGGGTAAACTTTTTCTTTCAAAAAGTTACCTACGAAGGCTTGGAGTGGCGCCTCGCGCGCATTCTCGATAAAAACGCGGCCGATTATGCCGAGCGCCGCCAGCTGTTTATCGATCGACTCAAATTCGAACTCGATATCATCATGCAGATGGGCTTTCCCGGCTACTTTCTTATCGTGATGGATTTCATTCAGTGGGCCAAAGATAACGGTATTCCGGTGGGCCCAGGCCGGGGTTCGGGTGCCGGTTCACTGGTGGCTTACGCACAAAAAATTACCGATCTAGACCCGCTCGAATACGATTTGCTGTTCGAGCGCTTCCTAAACCCCGAACGTGTTTCTATGCCCGACTTCGACGTGGATTTCTGCATGGAAAACCGCGACAAGGTCATTGCCTACGTGGCCGATAAATACGGCCGCGACGCCGTTAGCCAGATCATTACCTTCGGTACCATGGCGGCCAAAGCGGTGGTGCGCGACGTAGCACGCGTTCAAGGCAAGAGTTACGGCTTGGCCGATAAATTATCGAAAATGATTCCGCCCACGCCGGGTATGACGCTTAAACAAGCGCTTGAAGAAGAGCCCATGTTGAACGAGTTTCTCGCCACCGACGGCGAGGCACAGGAAATTTGGGAAACCGCGGTTAAGCTCGAGGGCCTTACCCGTAACGTTGGCAAGCACGCCGGTGGTGTGGTGATTGCGCCCACCAAACTCACCGATTTCGCGCCTCTGTATTGCGATGAAACTGGTGCGGGCCTAGTGACGCAGTTCGATAAAAACGATGTGGAATCCGCGGGCTTGGTGAAGTTCGACTTCCTCGGCCTGCGCACGCTCACCATCATTGATTGGGCGGTAAAAATGATCGATCGCGATCGCCGCCTGACCGGTGAAGCGCCGCTCGATATTTCGGCCTTACCGCTGGGCGATGAGCCCACCTTTAAGTTGTTAAAGCGGGCCGAGACCACGGCAGTGTTTCAGCTTGAATCGCGCGGCATGAAAGATCTCATTAAGCGCTTACAGCCCGACAACCTGGAAGACATGATCGCCTTGGTGGCGTTGTTTCGCCCCGGCCCTTTGCAGTCTGGCATGGTGGATGACTTCATTAACCGTAAGCACGGCCGCGCGAAAGTAGCCTACCCAGATGCCACCTATCAGCACGAAAGCCTGAAGCCCATTCTAGAGCCCACCTACGGCGTTATTGTTTACCAAGAGCAGGTCATGCAGATCGCTCAGGTGTTGGCCGGCTACACCCTCGGCGGCGCCGATATGTTGCGCCGTGCCATGGGTAAGAAAAAACCCGAGGAAATGGCCAAGCAGCGCTCCACCTTCGAAGAGGGCGCCGCCGGCCAGGGCATCGATCCAACCCTGGCGATGAAAATTTTCGATCTGGTGGAAAAGTTTGCCGGCTACGGTTTTAACAAATCGCACTCGGCCGCTTACGCCTTGGTGTCTTATCAAACGGCGTGGTTAAAGGCGCATTATCCGGCCCACTTTATGGCCGCCACTATGTCTTCCGACATGGACAAAACCGATAAGGTGGTAACTTTTATCGAAGAGTGTCGGGAGATGGGCCTGACCTTGATGCCGCCCGATGTAAACAGCGGCGAGTTCATGTTTAACGTCAACCCCCAAGGCCAGATAGTGTACGGCCTAGGTGCCATTAAGGGCTTGGGCGAGGGGCCGGTGGATAATATTATCGCCGCCCGCGCCGAGGGTGGGGCCTTTACCAGCCTGTTCGATTTCTGCGCCCGCGTCGACCCGCGTAAAGTGAATAAGCGTGCGCTCGAGGCGCTGGTGCGCTCCGGCGCCTTTGACAGCATTGGCCCACAGCAAAATTTAGATTACGACCGCGCCGTATTGTTGGCGGCGCTCGGCGAGGCGGTAAAAGCCGCCGAGCAAAGTCACGCCAATGCCAGTGCCGGCATGATGGATTTGTTTGGCGAAGTGGTGCCAACCGCGAGTCATGAAAATAGCGATGTCTACAGCGAGTTCCGCCAGGTGCGCAGCTTCACTATGCGCGAGCGCTTGGAGGGTGAGCGCGACACCTTGGGGCTCTACCTCACCGGTCACCCCATCGATGAATATCACCGCGAGCTCAAATACCTTGTCTCCAACCGTATCGCCGATTTGAAGCCGGAAAAATCCAACCAGCGTATTGCCGGCTTGGTGGTTGCCTTCCGGGTGATGAAAACCAAGCGCGGCGATACCATGGCCTTTGTGTCTTTGGACGATCGTTCCGGCCGGCTCGAGATTGCGCTGTTTTCCGATACCTACAATAACTACCGGGATAAGGTGGTTAAGGATGCGCTGCTGGTTATCGAGGGGCAGGTGAGCCACGATGATTATTCCGGCTCCTTGAAAATGCGCGCCGAGTCAGTCAGCACGCTGGCTGAGGCGCGGTCTGGCTTGGCGCGGGGGATTCATATGGAGTGGCAAGCGGAGCAAGTTGCAGATGGTCATTTAGCGCAATTGCGCGGCCTGTTGAATAATCACCGCGGCGGCAATTGCCCGGTAACGGTGGATTTTCGCAACACCAGCGCGCGCGGTCGCATACACTTTGGCAGCGAGTGGCAGGTAAATGCCTCGGAGGAGTTGCTGGAGGCGCTGCGGGATATTTTTGGCGCTGAAAAAGTGCGTATGGTTTACTAAAAATCAATTTTCGAACAGATGTTTGATCTAAAAGTACTAAAAAGGCAGGCGTTTCTGACAAAACGCCTATGGATATAGGCCTTTTTCACGCCCGTCAAGGGTGACTCGAGTGCGCCTTTCGCGTATCTTTAGCGGCATTTTGAGCCCTTTCAAAAGGGTAGAATTATTCAAGGGTGCGAGCCCCGTAACCAAAGACAGGCGAAGATGAACCTGAATTATCTGGATTTTGAACAGCCCATTGCCGTCCTCGAAGCCAAAATCGAGGAACTCCGTTTGGTCGGCTCTGATAACGACTTAAACATCACCGAAGAGATCGGCAAACTTCAAGAAAAGAGCAAAAAACTAACCGCCAGCATCTACTCGGATTTAACCCCGTGGCAGGTAGTTAAAGTCGCTCGCCACCCGCAGCGCCCCTACAGCTCAGACTACATTTCGCGCATCTTCACCGATTGGGATGAGTTGCACGGCGACCGCCACTTCGGCGACGACCACGCCATCATCGGCGGCGTTGGCCGTTTAGACGGCAAGCCCGTTATGGTGATTGGCGAAGAAAAAGGCCGCTCGGTGCCGGAAAAAGTCATGCGTAACTTCGGTATGCCGAAGCCCGAAGGCTACCGCAAAGCCCTGCGCTTAATGGAAATGGCCGAGCGCTTCAAAATGCCGGTATTAACCTTAATCGACACGCCCGGTGCCTACCCTGGTATCGACAGTGAAGAGCGCGGTATCAGTGAGGCTATTGCCCGCAATTTGGCCGTTATGTCGCGCCTGCGCACGCCGATTATTTGCACCGTTATCGGTGAAGGGTCCTCTGGTGGCGCCTTGGCCATCGGTGTGGGTGATCAGCTCAATATGTTGCAATACTCCACCTATTTCGTCATCAGCCCAGAAGGCTGTGCCAACATCATTTGGAAAACCGTCGAAAAGGCGCCCGATGCGGCCAAGGCCATGGGTGTAACCTCAACCATTCTGGAAGAGCTTGGCATTGTCGATGAAACTATCCCCGAGCCGTTAGGCGGTGCCCATCGCAACATCGAACAGATGGCGATGAACTTACAAGGCAAGTTGATCGATCAAGTGGATAGGCTTTCCGCCCTTAGTCTCGATGATCTGCTCGACAAACGCTACAAGCGTTTGATGAGTTACGGTAATTAGCGTTTGAGTTAAGTGTTTAAAAGAGGTCGCGTAATGCGGCCTTTTTTTTGCCTGGTGGTTTTGAGTTAATTTAGGAAAGTGCTTTAGGTTTAGGTTTAGGTTTAGGTTTAGGTTTAGGTTTAGGTTTGCGCGGGTTGGGTACAATAATTGAGGTTAGTGCGCGAGCCCTTTCCCCAGCCACTTCACCGCTCAATCAATATGTCCTATATTGACTCGCTCTCGCCACTTCCCTGTGGCTTGTGAAGTGGCTGGGGAAAGGCTTTTGCAGAGGCGGCGCGAGGTTCCGCGGGGGTGGCTGGCTTGAGTTTTATGCGTGGTGATCTGGAGTTATCGGCTTTCAATGCCCGATCAAACTCTCGTCGATTTGATAGGTGGATAAAAGGCGTATTGCCTTGCGGATAGCTAGTATGGAGTGTGGTAACTTACTGACGTTATTAAAACTAATGGGTGCTGTACGAAGGTGCCAAGCTGGATCTGTGGATCTAATCCGAAATATATTACGGACATAATCCACTAATTAACACTGTTATGACCTCTATAGATTGGAGATGGTATGAAGCTTAAAGATTTCATTTCAAATACTCTTTTCGAGATTCAAGAGGGGGTTCAGGAAGCTCAGAGATTGGTTAAGAAGGCCGATACTAGTGGTGTGATAAATCCAGTATGGAAATCCGCTAGCGAAGCCAATAAATCGGATATCCGAGAAGTCCAATTTGACGTTGCGGTTACAGTGATTGAAAAAACGGGCGGTAAGGCTGGCGGTGCTATTAAGGTAATGGGTATAGGGATAGGAGCAGACATATCTGGTGGTGGCGAGAATAGCTACGTAAGCCGAATCCAATTCAGTATCCCAGTAATACCGCCAATGACCGTAGTCAAAGACGAGGTTTGATAAGTCATAATAAGCGGTTGTAGGTTCGCCGCACAAAAAACGTGCGGCTGCGACGGCTTACGCTTCGCTCCAGCCGCGCCTAAACCGGGCGTTATTCATTGGGGCTATTTAGATGACGTGCAAAGGTTGCGGTAAAAAAGCTTCTCTTGTTAAGGCACACGTAATTCCCGAATCGTTTTTCCGGAGTCTTAGAAATACTGAAAATACGCTTAAAGTACTTACAAACGTTGAGGGTCAATATACAAAGCGAGCTCCAGTAGGGGTTTATGATAAAAATATTCTATGTGGGGTATGTGAAAAAAATTTCAGGATGTTGATAATTATGCCGCGACCATTTTAATTGATAATGATCAGATAGTAGAACTTATGCATTTAGGTGAGGTGGTTGGTTATAAAATTAGGAATATAGACTACTCTCTCCTTAAGCAATTTGTATTGAGTATGTTGTGGAGAGCTTCTATAAGCGATTCCTATTACTACAAAAAGGTAAAATTAGGACCTCTTGAAAATAAGGTTAAAGAGTTGGTCTGGAATAAAGATATCGGTAGTGTAGATGAGTTTTCGTTTGTTCTAGCAAAATTTCAAGATACCGGAACGGTGTCAAAAACAATGCTTGACCCCCATCAGGAGCGGTGGTGGGGCAGACGATATTATAGGTTTTATTTGTCTGGCTATGTCTTATATGTGAAGGCTGATTCACAAAAAACGCCAGAAGAATGGGCAATATTCATTCCTAGCAATAATGAATTGATTCTTATATCCAGGGGGCGTATTGAAAACTCTAAAGAATACCCTTTACTAGTTAAGATTGCTCAGAATAGTGGGTAAGCATAACAATGCGTTCAGCCATCAGCAACTAGCGCTGCCTAGACCACCGCTGCGTTGCTCGCGTCGTGGTTTCACGCTACGCTACCACAAAACCATTAACACAACTCCGGCCGGTTAACGCGGTGTCAAGGTGCAAATCAGAGTTCGTCAACCAAATACAAGGAACGTTATATGCAAGAATCGCAGTTAAAAGAGTATGTAGTCCGGAATTTTTATAAAGACAAAGGGCAATATCAAGGTGAGTGGGCAAAATTAACACCGGAAGGAATATATGAATTGTTGAAGCAGCATAGCGGGCACAGTAAACATGCCGCTAGAGAACTGTTATTCAAAATGACCGAAAAAAATTGGACGATCGCTGCAACCATGCATAATGGAGGCTTTGACAAAAATGCACCGTTTCACATTACAGTCAGGTTGAAAGGGCAGTCGGCTCACCATCTGAATTGTAAGGTTAATGATTGCGGCAAGGTTTATTTGTACGAAATTACAAATAAGCCAATAAATTACAATTAATTGATTGATTTTCGATCGGTGGAAATAATAGGAGTTTTGTTGTGGATAGGTGTTTTCTTAAGAGCCTTTTTCTACAGCTTCGTTAACTTTACAAAGGAACTGTGCCGTGAATAAGAGCGTTAAATCTCTAGTAACTATCATATTAATAATTTTAGCAGTCTCATCAGGGGCGGCGTGGTATGATTTTGGAAGAGTGTTGAGCATTGGGGAGCACTTGAGATAACAGTATTTGCTGCGTTAAGGGTCGCTCAGATAAAGAGACTTAATTCAAGTAATGGCGATGATTTCAAAAGTGTAATTGGTTTTTTTGAATACTATGTAGATCACGGTTTGAATCAGTACAGCTTGTATGATGAAAGTAGAAGTGAGTTATGGGGTAGCCTGCTAGCGGATGATTATGAAGCGTTTTTGGTTCATGCAGCCAAAGTGGCAACAGTATACAGAGTTAAGAGTCCTGAATTCGAAGTCATCGTGACAATTGACCCGCTACATTATGCGAATCGAAAGCTAGCCATTGAAACGCTTACCAAATAAAGTTAGCAACGGTGACCAATTCGTAGCTATCGCGCGGGACTCACTAGCGCTCTCGACTGCCACGGGCATTACGTTGCTGCGGAAAGATTGTGAGCTACGAAGATTGAATAGTTTGCTTCATTGATCTTTTAGGATTTAGGTCTGCTATTGATCAGTTATTATCTGAAGATTGGGTAATATTTAGACTTTAAGAAGCCATTCATGCTTTAAAGACTAGAGAAGTCTTGATTGAGACTTGCGGTAATTTCAGTCTTTCTTTCTAGTTAAGGCCGGGACTGTAAGGACATCTAAAGATGTCCTTCAAGGTGATCTGGGAGAACATTGCTGCAGCCTCTTTAACCACCACTAGGAGTGAGTCGAGAAGCTTGTGTAAGTACCATTCTATACCGGCCAATTTATAGTTAATTACAGCCGCATTTAGATTAGAATTACAACACCATAAGAACTCGATGAACCCTCACCAAGGAAGAATCATGTTATCGCTATTCTCCAAAATATTAAAAGTACTTAATTCAGAGGCCTCGCCCTTCCAAATTGGTTGGGCTGTCGCCTTAGGGGTGTTAGCGGGTTTGTTGCCCTTTGGCGCTTTGACCTTGCTCATTCTTTTACTGGTGTGTTTGTTCACCATCAATATCTCGACCTTTTTACTGGTGTGGACGCTGAGTAAAGGTTTGGTCTGGTTACTGGCGGCGCCGATCGAGCAGTGGGCTTGGGGGCTGGGCCAAAATGCCGGCGTGCTTGCGGTATTAGCGGATAGCGAGTTTTTGCAGTTCTTACACTTACACCACACCTTAACTTTTGGCGGCCTGATTTTGGGCTTGGTGTTGTTCGTGCCGCTGTTATTCACCAGTGTTTGGTTGGTGCGGCAATATCGCGTGAAAGTGATGACCAAAGTTCAGAAGTTTCGCATTGTGCAATTATTAAAAGCCAGCAAATTGGCGCAACTTTACAGTCAGGCCTGAGGAGATATTTATGATACGCAAATCTGGATGGCTAGTGCTGTTGTCAATGCTAGTGGTTGTGAGTTTATCGGTGGTTTTATTTGCCGGTCGAATGATTAAGTTCGGCATGGTGAGTGCGCTAGAGGAGGCGGTGCAAGCTGAGGTTAATGTTGATAGCGTCAGCCTCAACTTCGCCCCCTTGGGTTTGGAAATTGTGGGTTTGCAAATAACCGACCGCGCCAACCCCACGCACAATAGCGTGAGTTTTGCGCGCGCCGCCGCAAGTCTTGAGCTTTGGCCTGCATTACTGGGTTATTGGATCGTCGATGAGTTAAGCGTTGATGGCATGGCTTACGGTTTAGCGCGAAAGTCGCCGGGTGAGGTTTATCATCGCGCAGAAAAAGATGAAGAAGCGAAGCAGGGCTTTACCGTTGGTGCGCAAGATCTGCCAGATCAAGATGAATTAATTGCGCGCATGGATTTAAAAACACCGGTTAAGGCGCAGGCTTTGGCGGATGTGGCGAGTGAAGAGATGGCGGCCTTGGGCCAGTTGCAAAATCAGCTACCGAGTGAAGCGCAATTAAAACAGTATGAAGCGCAAATTAAAGCGCTCACCGATAGCAAAATCAAAGATGCCAATGATCTCGCGAAAAAAACGGAAGAACTAAAGGCGATTAAGGCACAACTGGAACAGGAACAGGCCAAGCTTAAACAGCTATCCAAGCAGATTGTCGCCAGTAAAAACAAGCAGCAGCAGGCACTGGCGGAACTCAAAGCGGCCAGTGATAGCGATTGGGACAAAGCGCAGCAGTTGGCAAATTTGAGTGACGGTGGTTTGGCTGGTATCGCGCAAATTCTATTGGGCGAAGCTTGGGCGGGCAAGTTAGCGCAAGTGCAGGCGCTCTATGCGATGGTTGAACCCTACCTCGACCAAGGCGGTGCCTCAGGTAAAACACAGGCGGACGAAACAGCGGGCGATGAGCAAGTTTTACCCAACCGACTATTGCCACTGCCGCACCAGCCTTACCCTGACTTTTTAATTAAGCAGGCCAATGTGAGTTGGTTAATGGCCGGCGGTGAGGTGGCCATGAAAGCCAAAAATATTACCGCTCAGCACGCGCTGATTAACAGCCCAACCACCTTTACCATGCAGGCAGCGAACTTGCCGAAATTAAAGGCATTCAACCTCAACGGTGAGCTGGCTATTCTCGACCAGCTGAAAAGTAAGTTGACTTGGGCGCTAAGTGATTATGGCTTCGAGCAATTGGCTTTGGGGTCGGGCAATACCAGTCTGCAGCTGTTAGCTGGATCGCTTACGAGTGAGGGTTCCTTAGCTTTGCTCGGTGATCAAATTACCCAGAAGTCGAACTTCACACTCCTGCAGCCGACCTTTGAAAAAGTGGGTGGGGATGCGATGGCGCAGCTGGTGGATGTATTAAACAAGCAGCAAACTTTACCCTTTGCGATTGCCGCTAGCGGCAGTATTGAGGCGCCGAAGGTTCGCGTTAGCTCATCGCTCGATAAATTATTTGCCGATGCCGTGTCTGGTAAAGCGAAAGAAAAAATTGCCCAATACCAAAGCTCGCTAAAAGAAAAGTTCGAACAAAAATACCAAGCTGCACTTGCGAACCAAGGCGATTGGGCGGCGCAAATATCGGCGCAATCGAGTCAGGTTGACAGTGTGGAATCAAGCATTGAAGAATTGCTATCGGCCCAGCTCGCCGGTGTGGAAAGCCAAGCTAAAGATAAACTTAAAGATAGTTTATTGAAAAAGATGGGCGGTAATTAATGCAGGATAACTCGAAACCTACGGGCTATAGGCCCGTTAGGTTTCGTGTGTTTTCTAGGTTTTCACAGAATCGCTTGCTCAATTCGATGTAAAAAACTTACCTTGCGGGCTTTCGGGCGAAAATTGATTGACCTCCATGGCTGCTTTACGCCGCGCCGATACTTCCATTAATTTCTCTAGCGGGTGTTTGCCGTACAAGCCGATGCGCAGGGTTAGGGGTGATGTTGGCGCCGCAAGGCTAAATCTACCCATGATGGTTACCTGTGTTATAGCTACTTGGGTACTAGCAACTTGGGTATTAGCGACTTGAGTCGTCGTATCTTGAAGCGCTTGGTGGTCTGTCACCGGCGACAGCATAACGCCCTCTAGCGCGCATTGGCCCTCTGCATCCTGCAGGGTGATTTCTCGCTTTACCGCCTGCACAATCTCGGCTCTATGCCGATTAAATTCGAGCAAATTTATGTCGCCGCTATTGTCGTCGTCGATCCCCTGAAAACTAGATATGGCTAGAGATAACACCATGAAGGCGCCGTCATCGACAATGTTGAGAGTGCCGTGCTGAGCAACCATTAAATGGGCTTGGACTAAGGGTGAAAACAACAGGCATAAACATAAACCTCGGGTCAGTTTATTTACCCTCTTGAACGGGTTTGCCATCGCGTGAACTCCATAGGGGTTTAAGGCTTGCGCCGGGTTTATAGGTCGCCTTTTACACAGCGCTGAAAGTAGGGGTAGCTGTCGGTGGCGTAGTAGTGATAGATACCCGCGGGGAATTCCGGTGTGACGCCGACGCGGCCATTGCACGCATCCAAATCACCCGAGCCCTCTACGAATTCCCAGTCTTGTTTAAAGGTACCGAGCGGATAGTTTGTGGTTGATGGACGATTGGCGCTGACGCTGCTCACCAGTTGATAACTTCCCGCCATGGCTTTGAGCGTTGAGCTGGCGTCGCTTGCATCGCTGTAACCATAGCGGGCATAAATAGGGAAGCCGTCTGCCGCCCAGCCGATCAAGGTCATGGTGTTGCTATTGCCGCCACGCTTTGTGATAAAGCCCTCGGGCATGCCGTGGTAGTGGTAGGCACCATCGGGCTGTACATGGGCGTTGTTGTCGTCAGTGCCAAAGTCGAAATTTGACTGCCCTAATGCTTCGATGCTCCAGCTGCCGGAATTATCGCCGAGGCTGCAGTAGCTGCCTGAATCATTGCAAGAGCCGCCGGTGCCGGCATCAATTTTTACCCCATTGAGTACGTAACCGGTTGCGCCACGGGGGCCACCGAGCTCGGTGCTGGCTGCGGTTTCAACGGGTGTTAGCGTGTAGCTGGCCGACACATCTTGCTCGGAAATAGTGTTCGGGTTGTTTGGGTTTGGGAAAGTCCCGACGGCGTGATCGGGGATGCCATTGGCCGTTAAGGTGCGGCTTGTGGCGCTGCACGTCCAGGTGGCGTAGCTGGTATAGCTGAGCGATGGCTGGGTGTTAAGGGTCGTATCATCGTAGTCGCACAGGGTATCGGCTGTACTGAGTTCAGTGCCAGTGCCAGTGCCAGTGCCAGTGCCGGCATCGGCGCTGCTTGAATCAGTAGGCGTAGTGGCGGTGTCGGCGCTGTTACTGCTGCCACCGCAAGCGTTCATCAGCGCTAGCAATAAAAGCCCGCCGCCGAGGGTGAGAAATTGCGCGGGTTGGGTTTGCTTTAGCATTGGCGTGTGTCCTATTTATGTCTTATGTCACATTGAAGATCGCATTCAAGCAATAACGCGGGGCCTAGGCATCAAGGTGCAAACAAGCATTAGCAATTACCTAGGTAACCACCGTGAAGATTGACGATAAAATGTGCAAAAAAGATGACTAGATTGTGCTGAAAAAGGTCAAGTAAAAGCGGGTCACTTCGGCTGCGAGCAGGAGCGACTAGAGTCGGTTGCCCCAGACCGCGCCCGAGATTTTCTGGGTATTTTCCATAATGATGAATCAAGGGGTTGATGCCGGCGATAGGTTCTTCTGGATAGTGCCTTTGATTAACTACAGTCCTAATTTCCGTGCGTGAAACTGCTGCTTGACATTTTTGCGACTGGTGTCGCATTATTGCGACATGATGTTTATTTTATCGCTTGGCCTAGATTCTGCCCCGGCGGAACTAACTAATCTCGGATGTCTCTATGGATACGCAACGACCTTCTCCCACAGAGTTGATTTTGCTCAAGGCGCTCTGGCGTAAAACCCCCTTGAGCGCGAAAGAAGTGCATGAGCAAGTGGCGGCGGAGCTGGCTTGGTCATTCTCTTCCACCCGCAAAACCCTCGACCGAATGTTGGAAAAGGGCTTCGTCAGTGCCACAGAGGTTCACGGCACCAAAGTTTTTCGGGCCGAGCTGGGTAAGGTGCAGACCCTGGCCAATTTTGTGATGGATTTTTCCCAGCGAGTGCTAGAGGTAAAGGGGCCGCTTCCAGTTTCGATGTTCGCCCAGAGCGAATTATTGAGCGCGTCAGAAATTGAAGATCTCGAGCGCCTACTGTCGAGCGCTGAGAAGAGTGAAGGCGGGGAGGCCAGCGACCATGAATGAATTATCTAGTCTCTTTATTCCCTTCTTTTGGTGTTGTGTGGTTTTTATCGGCTTTAGTGGATTGGTCTTTGGGCTGGCGCAGCTGGCGGAAAAGTGTTGGCCTAATTCGCCGCAGTGGCGCAGCCTTTGGTTGCCTGCAGTGGGCATTTGTTGGCTACCCCTGGTGTTATTTTTTCTTCCCGCCTTTCCGCCTAGCGAGGCGATTATTGTGTTGCCGCCTCTTTTAGAGGCTGGCCCTGGCGGCCTTGTTGGCGTTGCTGGCGAGACCGGACTATCGAGTTCAATGTCCTCGGTGACGCTCTTGGTTTGGTTGTTGCTTCTTGGCTTTGTCGTTGGCGCAATGGTCAAGCTGGCCGTATTGCTGCTCCAAATTATAGGTTTGCACTATCAAACCAAAAAGGCCATAGCGCTCGAAAATTACCTCGGTTTGCCAAACCAACACCGACGTTACTTCGAGCGCGTTCAGAAAAAAATGCAGCTTGAATTGCTTATTTCAGAGCAATCTGTTTCGCCCTACGTCTTAGGTCTGTGGCGTCCGCGCTTGGTGTTAACGTCAGACGTCGTGCGTACCTTGCCATTGCAAGCCTTGAAACTGATCGTTCGGCACGAATGCACCCATATTCGTCGCTATGACTATGCCATGGTATTGCTGGTGCAGCTCAGTAATTGTTTGGCCTGGTTCAACCCTTTTTATCGCAGCCTTGTCGATCGGCTGCACTGGTCCATCGAGCTAAGTTGCGATCGCCAAGTGTTGCAAAAAAGGCCCAGGCAAAATCACCAATATGCCAAGGCCATGGTGTCGGTGCTATCGCTTATTTCCCAGTGCCAACAAACACAGTTTGTCACCTTTACCCATCACCAAAAACGGAGTGTTCGCATGCGCATTACCACTATATTACAGCCCGTGAATTCCTATTCCCTAAGCATGGCTCAGCGCTTAATCATGCTGTGTGGTTTTGTAACCTTGACCGGCGTGGCGGTTCTAGCCCAATCGAGTGCGGTAATTGCCGCGGAAGTTAGCCCCACTGTATTTCAAAACCCTGTGCCGGCAGCGCGCGTGAGTTCGAGTTTTGGCCAGAAAACCGATCGCTTTCATAACGGTATCGATCTCGCCATCGGCACCGGTGCCAAGGTCGTTGCGAGCGCTGGTGGGCGAGTGTTGGTATCTACCGATGTTTACGACAATAAGGTCAACTACGGCAAAATTATCATCATCGAGCACGCCAATGGTTTGCGCAGCCTTTATTCCCACTTGGATAGTCGCGTGGTAGCAAAAGGTGACACTGTCGCCGCAGGGCAGCTCATTGGCACCGTGGGCGAAACCGGTAAAGTGACGGGCCCGCATCTACATTTCGAAATATTGGATGGCGACAACCGCCTAGACCCAGCTCAGTTTATTGGCTTACCGACACCAAAAAATCTCGTCCGCCGCTCCGGCCTCTCCGCGATTTAATCTGGTCTGGGGTTTAATTTTGATTGGCCATTTAAGTGGCTAGGCATTTGATGTGAATAGCATCGTGCGCAGCCACGGTTAGGCTCGATCTAGCCCATCCAATGCCTTGCGCAGCTAGTCGCGCAAGCCTAGTGCTCCAATATTAAGTGACCGCCATTTTTTTCGGTATATAACCCACCGGTTTAAAATGGCAAAAAATATTGGCAAAGCTCTCGCCTTTTAGCGCGGTTGGACGGCCGTGGGTGAGTCGGGCGCCTTCGTAGAAAATGACCTCGCCGGGTTTTAGTAGAACGTGATGGCTGCGATAATAATTGTCTTCAATATAGAGCGGCCAATCTTCGTCCACTTGCTGCGCGACATTAATAATAACGCTGATGATGTGGGTCTCTAATCTATCGCGATGGGTTTTTAGTAATGCGTCGCGATGGTATTCGCGGATACCGTATACGTAAGTTGGCTCCAGGCTTTGGCCACACCAGGCCTCTAGCAAGGGTTTCATGGCGTCGTGAATCTGTGCTCGCAAGGTGGTGCTGAGTGGTATCAGGCTGCTGGGGCTTTTTGCTTGCTTGGCGTTAATAATAAAGCCACCGTCCACATGTTCCGCTTGCGCCCTAGCTCTTTCGGTTTGGTAAAAGCTACTGATGTCAGTAAATAGTTTTTCCGGTATTTGGGTTTTATAGAAACCCTGTTGGGTGTAATTTGGAATAAATTCATTAGCTTCCTTGGTAAACATTCCCGCGTTTGCGCCTGTGTGGCTGCGAGTGCGAAACCACTTGGTGATAACGGCTTTGTAGCCGCTGGCAAGGGGTAAAGCGTGGTGTAGGCTATTGGGGTTGGGTGAACCATCGGCGTTTAAGCTGTTCCAAATTAAGGCCAACCCTTGTGTGGGCTTACACACAGTTTGAATTTTCGGAAAGTGGGTTTCGCCGCCCTGTGTCGCGGTGTTTAGATAAATCATCACGGTAAAGGTGCGCTGCCCCATCACGGCTGCATGTTGCGCCATTTCATGGCTTTCAAAATAATCTGTGTGCGGCTTAAACTCTTGCCCCGGATCATAGTGCTGGCCTTGTAGTGGTTCGCTAAAGGACTGAGCAATGCCGAGCAGCTTGCAAATACGCAGGTCGATAGCTTTTACCAGCGCGTCATTCAACTGACCAAGGTCGCAAGTTTGACTGGTGCGAAACGCCGAGTCCTGCTCGAAACTGGAAAGGGTAGAGGGGCGGCATTGGGATTTAATGAGTGCGACCAGGTGTGCGCACTCGGCCTCCGTTAAAAAGTTCTCAAGCTGATAGAGCTCGAGAAAGTCTGAATCGACCTGCTGTGCATTGGGTATAAAAAGATGGTTGGCTGCGATGGCTTGGCCGTAATTTTGCTGAGCCGCTTCGGCCGTTTGCGCCTGTGCCGATCTAAAGGGGTTTACCAATTTGTTAAAAGCGACTGCTGGCCGGTATTGCATTTCTTGGCTGATGGCCTCAGCACAGTAACCTTCGTCGAGCAATATTTTAAAAATACCATCTTTGCAGCGCCCAGCGTCGACGTTGGTTTTGATCCAGTTGCGCCAGCTCTCGTCAAATTGGGTTTTCATCTCATAGCCACTTATACAGCGTTAATTTTTATTAGATTTTTACACTGAGTAAACTGTACCTAGAAGTGCATAGGCTTGGATAGTCTTTTTTCAGTGCAGATTCGGGCAGCGCAGCCATAGAAATCTGTCTGATAGATTCTATGGCTGGGTTATGACTGTCGGTTTAGGTGCGCTGGGTTATTGCGCGGCCTCATTGTGATCAATTGGCTTGAAGCGATCTTCAATCGAGCTGATGTAATCTTCACTTAGCCCGTTGCTATGGGCTTCATCTTGTTCGAACTGATATTCGGCCAGTGGCAAGGTAATTTGAAACTCTACACCGGTAATATCCAGAGGCAGGAAGCGAATGTGGCTGGATTCCGCTTTGTTTTCTACTTCCAGCGCCCAGCGCGGTGCATAGCGCAGGCCAGGTTCGATAAATTTTTGCAGATCTGAAGCGTCCAGCTGGTTAAAGGCGAAGGTCTTGCCGTTACTGTGGGCTGTGATTTCAATGCTCACCAACCGCCGCTTAAAGGCCCAGTCGATACAGGCTAAGGGAGGGGGAATTTCGCCGTCATTGGCTGCGAGGGTTTTATTCTGGCAGAAAATACTATCGCTATCGACCCGTGTCTCAATGACCTTGGTTTGGATTTCATTGCCTTCGAAGCCAATGCCCTCAAGCTCTAAGCGCAGCGAATAGCTCTCTCCTTGGTTGCTGATATTTTTATGACTGATCTTTCCCTCGTAGCCGGTAACAATTTGCTTGACGAAATAGAGCCCTAAACCTTTGCCGTGTACATCTTTGGCGCGGCGCGTGGTGTAGCCTAATTGGTAAATTTGCTCGGCACTCTCTGCCGGTACATGGGGGCCATGGTTGTAGACACCAATCTGTAAACTTTGCGCGTCGCGTGTAAGTGACAGGGAGACTTTGTTATAGGCTCTGCTTATTTGCGCGTCAGTGTTTAGCTCGATACTTGCCTCATTGGTATAGTAGAGCGCGTTTTTCACTAAATTCTCGATGACTAATACAATGTGGTTTTCATTGCCAAGCAACTCGCAATCTTTACTTAGATATAATTGGAATTGGCTGTCCGCTTGGGTGTGGAAGAGGAACTCGGTATTCTCGTTAATCACCGCCTCTTCGCGCATTTTCATCAGCGGTAAAATGGCTCTTAACAGCGCGTTGTGGGCGAGAAAAGTGGGCGTATAGGGGATGGGTTCCGCTTGGCTGTTGGGGTGCTGCTTTTGCAGTTGAATTTGATAATAGTATTCCTCACACTCGCAAATATGGTTGTTGATGTGCAGGGCGATATTGTCGGCTGTTGATAGGTCCAACAAGTCCCATAGGTAGCTGAGGCTGGTAAGTGCCTCGGGGTAGATGGGGTTGTCGGCTTCCGTGTCAGCGGCAGATTGCAAGGCGTTTAAAATCTTATCGTAGCAAATGATGCCGTTGTGCCTAACTTCGGCGGCAATGCCTTTGAAGTGTAGAAATTTTTCATCGTACTCAATGTATTCGAGTAGCCGGTCGCCAATAAACGCTTTTAATTTTTCAGTTTGGTTGGAGTAGGTGTGGGCTTTGCGTTGCAGTTGGCGTTTGTTCTCGATTAAGTCGTTAAGCTGGGCCTTGAGTGCTTGCGAGTTCTTGATGTAATTCTCGCGCCGGTTGTAAAACAGCCGCAAGTCTAGCAGCCACGTTAACATAGCCACGCCGACAATAATCAACTCCAATTGCGGCGTAAAAAATTGTGGCAGAGTTTGAACTAGATGCGAGGTTAGCTGACTATTGCCGATAAATAAATAACAGGCCATTGTTAGCAAGAGAAGACTGCCCAGCCAGGGGTAGGCGATGCGTTGAATTTTCATGGGGCTTTCGAGCTTGTTGTTCATAGGGCCACTTAGTCTATTTATTTTTCCAACGATGAAAGAAATCTACGCCGCCCGTTAGCACTTGGTTGGCGTGAGTTAGCTGTTTTAAGGCTGCCAGTAGTAAGCGCCTTGATCGCCCGCGGTAACAATACCTTGCTGGGCTTTGCAGCGGGATAAGAAGCTTCCGGTTCCGCCCTCGGCGATGTCGAAGGCTTGGCGCAAGGTTTTAATATGCTGGCGATAATTTGCGTAAGAGAACTTTTCCAGATCGGCATCCAACGCCTCAGCCATGCTAAAGGTGGTCACTGCACGTGGAGAGCGTTGCACCAAATGTTTTAATATTTTTCGCGGCGTCGGCGCTAGGGCTCGTTTTGGGTTGTTCGGGTTCATGAGCTTTACGCTGCGCCAATACACATTCCACATAACCAGATCGATGGTTAAATCACCGGATACCAAGGTGTTCTCACTCGGGCTTTCGGTCACCTGTTGCTGACGCAATATGGCCTTGATGCGCCAACACAGCACTTGCTCGACGTTGCGCTGATGCTTGGCGATAAAATCTTGCGTGCTCGCCTGCTCAAACGCCGTTGCTTCGATCTCCGTGCCGCTGTGCTCAGACAAATAGATAATGGGTAACCTCGGCCATTTTTTTTGCAGCGCTGCAGAAACACCAAACCCCGCTTCATCATTACCGTTCATGCGCGCATCCAATACCGCAATATCCGGCGGCGTGGCTTTATTGGTTAGCGCTATTTGTTGTTTTGCGGCATCGGCTAAGCGGTGTACCTGTAAGCTGTTGGGTTGGCCGTCGAAGTCGGTGTTTTGCAGTATGTCGGTAAATTTTTCGATCCAGTGGCTTTGATCTTCAACCCAGAAAATGGTGGCCATAGTGTGATCCTGTTCACATTCTTGTTTTGCTCAGTGAAATTATCACCGATTTTTCACAGCGACTTTTTATAACTGATACTCAATGTCGGCAAAGCTTACTGTAGCACCTGCTGACCCACTTGATATTAGCGCTCGGGAGACACCTTATGTCTAATGATCTGTTACTGATTTGGTCTAGCCAGCCTGCCATATCTTTGGCTATTTGGCTGGGCGTACTGGTGTTGGTGATGTATTTGGGCCGGCACCAATCCCATCAATTGCTGCGTTTAACCGGCTTCAGCGCTCATCAGGCCATGCGGCTTTGTGCTAAATCCTTAAATAGCTGGCAAACCAGTTTAAGTAAACGCAACAAAGAAATATTGCTGGCCGGTGGTGAAGCGAGTACGCGGCGCACGATTGAACGAGAGTTTGTCCGCGTTAATGGCATTATCTCGCGCGATTTGGGTCATTATCCTACTTTGCATCGGCAAATCAGCGATGCGGTCAGCAAAATCGAGAAAGATTATGATGCTACCATCGATACGCCGCCGACACCGCCGGCTTGGTTGGATGTGGTGGCCACGGTGGCGGCCATTCCACGCACCGGTGATCCGGCCATCGTAAAAATCTTGGATAAAATTCACGACACGGTTGAATCCGCACACGAAGAAACATTGCGGGCTTATTTGAAGAGCAGCCAACAAGCACACAAAATTCTCGGCAAGATGCAGCCCTTGTGGCGCCAAGTGATCGATGATTTGGGGCAAGTGAAAGGCAAGGTGGATAGCCTGGAAGACAGTGCGCGCGTCATCGATCAACATATGGTGCGCTACGAGGCAATTAATCAACAGGAAGCTCGGGCTGTATCCGCCCTGGTGTCGTCCTCATTAACGCAATTTTTTATAGCCGGTTTAGTGTTGGTTATTGCGGTGATGGGTGGGCTCATTAACTTCCAGTTAATTGCCATGCCTATGTCGGAAATGGTCGGTGGCACCAGTTACATTGGCGCTATGAAAACCTCGGATATTGCCGCGCTGGTGATTATTCTGGTGGAAATTGCCATGGGTTTATTTTTGCTCGAGTCCCTGCGCATTACCCATTTATTTCCCATTATTGGCTCCATGGATGACAAAGTTCGCCGCCGCATGATGGTGATTACCTTGGTGATTTTAACGATTCTTGCAACTGTCGAGGCGTCTCTGGCTTATATGCGCGATCTGTTAGCACTGGATCGCGAGGCCTTGACACAATCGTTAGCGGGGGCCAGCGTGGTCGACGCAAATTTCCGCTGGATTCCCTCCCTGGGGCAGATGGTCATGGGCTTTATTTTGCCTTTCGCGTTGGCCTTTGTCGCCATTCCGCTGGAGTCGTTTATTCACGCCTCGCGCACCGTGTTTGGGCTTATCGCACAAGGACTATTGCGCTTGCTCGCCGTGCTCGCGCGATTAGTCGGCTCGCTGTTTAATCACGGCTTTAAAATTCTTATTCATCTCTATGACCTCGTCATCATGGTGCCGCTCAGTATTGAGCGCTTGGTCGCGAATTTAAAACAGCCAAAGCCGCGCGCGCAGCCGGTATTTGAACCAGAGATCCATGAAGCCCGAGGATTAGAATTATGAAACAGAGCATTTTCTTGTTGGCATTTTCCCTACTACTCATGGGTTGCGATGAGCAGCGGCCCAGCAACCGCGCGGTGTACTTTCTTATTGATACGTCTGGCACCTACACCCAGGAACTCGAGAAAGCGCAGACCATCGCGAATTACTTGCTCGCTACCTTAGACAGCGGTGATTCCATTGCGGTTGCGCGCATCGATAGCGGCAGTTTTAGCGAGAAGGACATTGTTGCCAAGGTGACTTTTGACGAGCGCCCGAGTGTGGCGAACCAGCAGAAACGCGGCTTTAAATTGAGTTTGGATCAGTACGTTAAAAGCGTTACTGCCGGAAGTCGCAACACGGATATCACAGGTGGTTTATTGCAGGCGACAGAGTTTTTAACGGAAACCGGCGCTGGTGAAAAAACGGTGCTTATTTTTTCGGATTTAGAGGAGGACTTAGTTAAGGGCCAGGTGAGAAATTTCCCGATCACCCTAACCGACATTCGCGTTGTTGCCTTAAATGTCACTAAGTTGCGCAGCGACAATATCGATCCGCGGGATTATCTAAAGCGGCTAGAGCAATGGCAGCGGCGGGTAGTCGACGGCGGTGGTCAGTGGCAAGTCATGAACGATTTGGAGCGGCTCGATACGCTCATTGCCGCGCGATAAGTCGCGTGGATTCAATGTTTCTGCCAGCGCAGCCATGGATGGCAGCGCTTTTTTAGTGGGGTGTCCGATGCAAAGACCGGCGTGAAGTACGGCCAGTCATGCACTTAGGGGATTCAAAGCTTTAGGACTTAGAACTCAGGGCTTAGGACGTGGCTCTATTCACTTGGCCTATGGCCTCGGGGCCAAAGCGCTGCTCTAAATACGCAATAATGGCCTTTGAGTCATACAGCCATTCCACTTTGCCACCTTCCTCAATGCGCAAGCAGGGCACTTGTAAATCGCCACCTTGCTCAATCAGTTCTTTGCGGTAAGGTGACCCTTCGTTCACATTGCGGGTTTGAATGGGCAGGTTTAGGCGGCGCAGGGCTCGGCGGGTCTTGATGCAAAAGGGGCAGGCATAGAATTGGTATAAGGCCATATGAGCCAGTTGTGCCATTACCTTGGTTTGTTCCGGCTTTGAGCGTTTCATCGGGCTTGGACGAGTCAGAAAATCGATGAGGATGATAACGCGGCCAAGGCCTTCGCGGACAATCTTCAGTAACAACTTCATTGGGCTTCCTGGGTCGGTGGCGTAGAATGGCGCGCATTATAGGGTATTCTTTAACCGGTATTAATGCTTTTTGTGGAGAAATTGAGGATGGCTATCGCGAGTGCACGGCATATCTTAGTAAAAACCAAGGCCGAGGCCGAAAAGTTGAAGCAACAGCTGGCCAAGGGTGAGGATTTTGGCGTTTTGGCAAAAAAGCATTCGCAGTGCCCATCTGGCAAGAAAGGCGGAGATTTGGGCGAATTCAGGCCCGGGCAGATGGTTAAGGCCTTCGACAATGTGGTGTTTAAGAAGCCCGTGTTAGAAATACACGGGCCGATTAAGACGCAATTTGGCTTTCACCTCATTCAAACCATCTATCGCGATGATTAGGTGCGCGCCGTGGTGGGGGCGTTGGGCTTAATCAAACAGGCCGGTGCGGTTAGCTTTTTTAGCAACCTTAGCGGCTTTCTTTTCTTTGGGTGATAACAACGCCTTTTTCTTGGTGTTTTTGGTGCTCTTTAATTCTTTGCTCATTGCACTTGCTCCTAGGCCTTGGCCTTTTTAAACGGACAGACAATTAAACGGACATACATAAAGAACTGACAGTCGAACGTGGCAAGAAGGCTGCGAGAGGCTAACTGAGATGGCGTTAGAGGCAGCCGACCACGTTGATAACTTAGAAGGTTATGGGCGCAATGTCTAGCGCCAATGTGAAATAATTTTTCACCGTCCCGATTAAAAATTATCAGGCCTTTGGCGCCAGCTCCGATCGAATGGTGTTAACTGCGGTTAGCAACTCGGTGACGTTTTGATAGCGCTGCGCGGGTTCTTTTTCGAGCATTTTTTGCAGCAGGCGATCCACTGCAACTGGGGTTTCGTAGCGCAAGCTAGACAGCAAAGGCGCCGCTTGGGTGATGTGTTTTGTTAATACTTGGGTGGTGCTGCCGGTGAAAGGTAGCTCGCCCGTTAACATTTCGTACAGTGTAATACCCAAGGCATAGATGTCGCTGCGGTTATCGGTGCTTTGGCCGGCCGCTTGTTCGGGGCTCATATAGCCCGGCGAGCCAAGAACTAAGCCATGCTGGGTTTGGGTGATTTGCGCCGCGGACTTGGCGATGCCGAAGTCGCCAATTTTTGCCACCCCTTTCTCCGTAAACAGAATGTTTTCAGGCTTAATGTCGCGGTGCACGATGTTGTTGCTGTGGGCTGCCGCTAATCCATCGGCGATATCACTGAGTAAAATAATGGCGTCGGAAAAGCTGAAGAAGCCCTTAGCTCTAATTTTGTCCGCCAGGGTGCCGCCAGACATTAATTCCATCACCATCCACAGCTGGTTGTTGTGTTCGAGTAGATCAAAAATCGAAATGATATGAGGGTGGTTCAAGTTGGCAAGTGCGTGCGCTTCCTCGCGAAAGCGCGCCACCATGGCCGCATTGTCGGCGTTGTGGGTGAGCAGTTGCTTAATGGCCACCTGTCTTTTGAGGCGTGTGTCGAGCGCTTGATAGACAACCCCAGCACCGCCGCTGGCCAGTGCTTTTACTACTTGATAGCGTTGATCTTCACCAATGCTGGTGGCTTGTAGGTGTTGTGTTTCGGGGAGAATTAGCGTGGTGTGCTGGGTTTGTTCGGCGTCTGTATCGCGCATCAGCGTGGCTTGCCCCTGAGGTGCCGATGGCAAAGGCGTAACGCTATAGTTCAGCGCCGATTGTAAATGCTGTTGTTTGGTGGCGGTGTTAGGGGCAATAAGCGCCAAATTTTTATAGGTCTCTGCCTGCGCTTGTGCAGCGCGCAAGGAGGGGCCCAGGTGGCTAAACAGTAACCATAGGGGTATGCCGAAAAGGCCGTAGCAGGCAGTTAAGAAAGCGTGGTAGCGGGCGTCTCTGAGCGGGTGCTTATGGCTCACACCGGGTGCGAATACTTTGACAATACGCTTACCCAAAGACTGCGCCGGTGGCGGGTAGAGCGCATCTGCTAAGGCGCCGCAAACACTGGGTGCGCCAGCAAGTATAAATACCAGCACCAAGACCGCTGCTAGCTGTGCCTTGTGTGCCGATAACAGCCACATTTTTAACACAAGGGGCTTGCGTATCAACAGCTTAAGCTGTTGCAAATGGCTTGCGCAAATATCGGTAAAGGGCTTGAAGATCATGCGGGCATTGGCTTGAATGGTCGTTTTTAACGCGCTTTTAGGGCGTGCTTAAGGAGGCGACATGGTAATGGCTTTTAACGGTGAACTAAAGGCCGCTGGCAAAAAATGCGAGCGGCTAACTAAGCTGCGCCGGAACGGCTAGATCATTGGCTATCTAACTGACTTCGATCGGCTAAAAGCGGCCAGCGGGGCCGGGAAATACCACCGGGCTTTCCGAGCCATCTAGGCCTACGGCGGCAACGCCAAAGTAGTAATTATCGATGACGATATTTTCCAGCGTGAAACTTTGCACCTTGCCCACATAGCGGCTGTGGCTCCACTCTGCTTCGGTGGTTAGGCGCCAATAGATGCGATAACCGGCCAGTGTTTTGGCGTTTGCGCGGTCGGCTGCGGCCCAGCTCAACTGGGTGTTGGCGCTGACCTGGCCGCTAATTTCTACCTGAGCTGGCGGCGCTGGCGCCCAAGCCATTGACGCTAAAACCACGGCGTTTAAGCCAGTTAATTTGGCCGCGTAGGGAAAGTTAACGCCGGCGAGGCTGTCGCCATAGCTAATGCCGTTTTCGCGGCGCAAATCTTGATGCTGGCGATCGTAGTGCTCCCAGGTTTCCATGATGCGCACACCGGGAAAGCCGGCTTCATTAAACGGGCGATGGTGACCGCCGCGACCGAAGCGATCGAGCCGGTAGATCATCATGATGTCTAAATTTGGCACATACTGTTCGCCAACTTTTTTGATGAAGCGTGCGAGGTTGCGCGAGGCGGAGTCCACTTCGCCACCGGTGAAGCGCCGCTGGTTTGCCTCTTCTGCGGTTTCGACGAAGCGGGTGCCTTCAGAAAACACGCGAGCGGTGTGATTGTCGATAACGCCATTGATGCCTTCGATGTTACCGATCATATCGTTGTTCAGCACCGCGTCGATATTCCACCCTTGTTGTTGTGCATATTTGGCCAATATGGCGCCGCCATAAAGGCCTTGCTCTTCGCCCGACAGGGCTGCGTAAACAATGCTGCCATTGAAGCTGTATTGGCTCAGTAAACGAGCGGCTTCTAATACGCCGGCAACACCGGAACCGTTATCGTTGGCGCCCGGTGAATCGGCGCTGGCATTCATGGGGTCGGTCACACGCGAATCGATATCGCCCGCCATCATCACCACGCGCTTCGGGTCGCGTTTGCCTTTTTGGATGGCGATCACATTGACCACTTCAGTGGGCTCTGGAATGCGTTTACCGGAAACCGTATCGGCCACCGTAATCACCTCTAAACAGTCGCCACAGGCTGAACTGATTCGGCGAAACTCGGCTTCTATCCAGCGCCGGCTAGCGCCGATGCCGCGGCTGTTGGATGCCGTTTCAGATAGGGTGTGGCGGGTGCCAAAGCCAACCAGTTGGGTGATGTCGCGCTCGATCCGAGCGGCGTCTGCGGCAACGCCTATAGCGTAGAGTTCGGCGCGCTCACTCGGTGGCGCCTGCCAGGTTGCGGCACTAACCTCCGCTAGCAGTAGGGCCGTTAGCGTTAAGCAAGTGAGTAGATTCCACGGGGTAAAAAGTTTCATGTTTACGGGCCTTGGTGAGCAAACGTAAGTGTAGAAAAGTTATGACTGGCTTAGCTGAGTGCCGCAAAAGGGGCAGAATTCGATTTCAATAGAGCTTAAATTTAGCACCTCGTCTTCGCGCTCGGCATCGCCATTGGCAACGTCTTCTGCGGTGGCTAACCAGAGGCTAAACAGCTCCCAGTGTTGCTGCGCTTTGCCGTCAATTTTTTTGATGCGGTAAATTTTTAAATGGTGCGGGTGGATATTATTAGTGCACATGTGGCCCTGACCAAGTTCGGATTGGCTTTCCCGCTCTAAGTCTTGTTTGGTGAAATTGCTCATAGGTGATCAACTTGAATATTGGGCCTGATTAGGCCGTTATTGGATAGCGTAAACAAGGTTGTTATTGCCGTGTTCGCACACATAGTATTGGCTTGACAGCCATGCGCACTGCGCCAGCGTCATGCCTTGGCTGTCGGCTGGTTGCTCTGATACACCGAGCGCCGCCTTATCTTTTTTCAAATAATGAAAAAGGGTTTCAAAGCGATTGGCGAAGTCTAAACCTTTGTCGTGGTAATCGTAAAATAAATAGCTGAACTTACCGAACCGGGTGGTGACGCCGGCTAGGCCAATGCTGCGCATTTGGTTCAGGTATTGTTCGTAAGCTAGGTAGAGATAGTCTCGCACCTGTTCTTCATTCTGCATATTTCCGGTAAAGCGCGGTAGGGCCATTTTGCTGGTGGGTGCCAGTGCGGAATCGCTTAAGTGTTTGTTGTGTAGGTTGGTGAGTAGCCGGTAACGTTGCGAGCCACACAGAATTTCTTGGCTATTCAGCCTGCAGCCCTGTGCGTTGGCTAGGTTGGCTATTGTGTTCTTAGTTGACGGCACTGGCTCGGTGGTTGGGCGTTGAGCCGTGTTGGTGCTGTTTGTTGCACTCGGGGCTTTTTTTGGCTTGAGTGAGTGGTTGGATTTTTTGGCGCTACTGTTGAGCGTTGGCGCTTTAACCTCAACGCCAATTTTTGCGGCCGGCCGCTTTAATAACAGAGCCTGAGTTTGTTCGTTGTTGTTTTTAAACTGGTAGAAAGCCGGTAAATTGCTACCTTCGCCCTTAGCTCGAATTTCACAATAAAGCTGTTCGTAATAGGATTCAGCCATGGCAAAGCAGAAAGATTTTTCTGCTGCCAGGCTTGCGTGTGCAAAAAATAGGCTTGATATGAGCAAGGTATGCGCCGCCAGCTGACTTATCTGGCGGCGCCCATTACTGCGGTTGCGATGTTTAATTGGCAACGAGCTCTCCGTTTGCATTTTTGTAGCGATGTATCTCTAACCAGTAGGCCAGTGCCGGTAATAGAGCATAAATCGCGAGTGCGCTGGCTAATACCATGGTTTGGTCGGTAGGCATGGGAACAAAATAGTTGGCGATCAGAAATATTGCCATGGCAATAAAAAATGTGGTGAAGGCGCCAGTGTATTTTAACTCAGATTTTTTCAGGGTTTGGCGCAGCCAAACCGCGGCAAGGGTAAATAGCGCGAGCTCAACTGACAGGGCGAGCAGGGGCGTGTTCCACAGCGCTAGGCCAACTTTGATGTCGCCATACAGTAACAGATCTGGGCGGTGCACAAGAAAGTCTAAAAACCAATGCGACCCCACCACAGCAGCCAACAGGAGCGCGTGACCGTAGCGTTGTTTAAATGCAAGCCAAACACAAAGTAGGCTGACGATAGTCCAAACAGCCGTTGCCAATAGGCTGTGAGTGAAGGGCATGTAATACAAATCTAAGGGATTTGATTTCAAGCTAGGGTCTATGTGCATCAATTCAATATTACTAAACACCAATATTGCCCAAAAAATATCGACCAGTTGTGCGGCAATAAACAGTTGCCACAGGGGCAGCTTGGGCTTGAGGGATTTTGCCGCTAAGGCGGCGCTGTAGTGTCCAATTAACATGTGACGTCCTTGTGGTTTAATGGGTTGAGCCGGCGGCTGAATAGTTAGAAAGTCGCGCTGATTCGTTCAGTTCTTGGGCCAGGAAACAGCCACTTTATCCTAGTTGCCGGTAAATTTCACCAACGATACCCCCGCTATTGATCCGCCTAAGCTGTTGTTTTTTCAGCAGATGGTTGTGCGAATTTGCCTGTTATTAGCGCCGGTATTTTAGCGCTCAAGTTTTAGTGCTCTGATTTTTCGTTGCTTGGGCATCGGCTTGGGCATCAGCTGGGGAATAGGGTAAAGGATCGGGCGCCGCAACCAGATCAACCGGGTGTAGCTTGGCCGATTTTCTATCGCCTAATTCCGCAATCAGCATACCTGCAATAATCGCCGCCGCGCCAAACCAGCCTAGAAGGCCGAGCCGTTCATCGAGCCAAATGGCGCCGGCCACATGCGCGAAGATGGGTTCAAAGGCGAATACCAAGGCCACCTTGTGAGCCTCTAAGGTTTTTTGACAGCTGGTTTGGACCCAAAACCCAAAAGCCGTCGACAGTAAACCCATCCAGAGAAAGGCGCCGATGATGTCCGGCGATAGTAGCGTTAACCAGTGCTGCGGGTCTAAGGAAAAGAGCGTTTTGCTCGGGTCTTGGTCGAATAGCCAGGAGGCGAGCAGGCTATAGAGCGACACGGCGAGCATTTGCAAAATGCTGAGGCTAACGATCGGCAGCTTTTGTGCGTAATGGCCGGTGAGCACTATGTGGCTAGCGAAGGCGATGGCCCCAAGTAACACCAGTAGGTCGCCTTTGTTGAGCGCCGTGTCGGCGCCGCCGGTCAAGCCATAGAGGCCGACCGTTGAAAGGCACACGGCAATCCAGCCGGCGCGGGTGATTTTGTGGCGAAAGCCGAGCCAACTGATTAGCGGCACCAACGGCACCAGCATGCCGGTGATAAAGCCTGCGTTGGAGACGCTGGTAAAGCGCAAACCTTCGGTTTGACTGTAAAAGGCGATGAACAGCAGAAAGCCCAAACTCAAACTGCCGCGCGCCAAGCCGAGCCAATCGTCTACCGGCTCCTTGTGTCTGAGGGATAGCCAAAGTGGAATTAAGCTAAGCGCGGCTATGGCAAAGCGCAGGGCATTTAGGGCCTGCGTGCTGAGTTTGCCGAGGGCGTGCTCAGTGACCACAAAACCAATGCCCCAAATGGCGCAAACAAGAATAAGCAGGGCGAGGGCAACAGAGTTTGAACGGATAACCATAGCGAATGTAAAACCAAAAAGATCGTGGGAAAGGGCCAGTTTAGCCTGCGGGGGTTAAGGGTGAAACGACCGGCACAACTAAAACCCCAATCGATCTATTGGTCGAGCGGGCGCCAGACGGTAAACTAGCGCTCATATTCTCGCACCGGCACCCTTGGCCGTGCCCCTTTAGGTTATTACTATGTCGCAAAAAATTCAGGCCGATCGAACGGCAGCGCTACTTCCCTACTTGGTGGAGCGCCTGCCGGATTGGTCGCGCACGACACTTAAGCAGCGTTTAAAGGCGGGCTGCATCAGTGTTAACGGTAATACGGTTAAGAAACATGATTTTCAAGTGAACAGTGGCGATCAGCTAGAGATAGATGCGGCGCCGAAATCGCCGGAGGCGAGAGCGCATCAATTGCGCAGCCAGCCCATTGAAGTGCTTTACCAAGATCAGGATTTGGTGGCCATTAACAAACCCGCCGGTCTCTTGTCGGTCAGTACCGCCGACGATAACAAGCACAATGCGCTGGCCATATTACGACACCAGCTGTCGCGTCGGGACCGGGAGATAAAGCTCTGGCCGGTGCATCGTCTCGATAGAGATACCTCGGGTGTTTTGTTGTTCGCCACCTCGAGCGAAATACGCGAGGCCGTGATTGCAAAATGGTCTTTGGCTGAAAAAACCTATCTGGCGGTGGTGCAAGGCCAGCCGGAACAAAAAAGCGGCACCATCAACCAGCCATTGCGACTCGATGAGCAGTTTTACTTTATGCACGTGGGCGAGCACCCAGATGCTAAGCCGGCTATTACTCACTATCAAACCGCTAAAACCCAAAAAGGCCGGAGTTTGTTGCATGTACAGTTGGAAACTGGTCGCCAGCATCAAATTCGCGCCCACCTAGCGTGGCTCGGGCACCCGGTTATCGGCGACCCGCGCTACGGTCAGGGTGGCGATCGCTTAGGATTACACGCGCTACGGCTGAAGTTGGTGCACCCCACCAGTCGAATCAAACTGGAATTTGAAACCCCGGCGCCGGCGGATTTTTTAAAGCTAATGGATTAAGCCAAGCTTTTCATCAAACTTAAAAACGATGGGATCACCAATGTGTAGTGATCCCGATAGTTTTATTATTTGGAGTCACCGAGTCGGGCGTCCAAGGTAGGATTTTTTAACCAAATGGAGATGTCTTTGGCTATCGCCTTGGCACAGCGTGCGGTGATTGAGCAGGTGCCTTTTAACCCGCCGAACATACCGCCAGTTGAGTAGCGCGAACCGATAAAGCTGCCAATAACGTTGCCATTTTCGATGAGTTCACCGGTTACCTCCACATTTTTAGCGCCAGACCATGCGCCACCACCGGGAGCAAATGCACTGGTAATTTCCAGCTTTAATTGCTTGCCTGCAGCCGCGAAATCACCATCCACTAAGGTCACCACCTTTTTAGCGTAGGCAGAAAGGTATGATGGTACCTGCGTTTGTAGATTGCATTCATCTTGAACTTTTTGTGGCGCATTAGATTCCGCTGAGAAACTAATGGTTTTTTTTACTTGAATGGGAGCATCTGCAAAGCCGACTGAGGCAACCAAAAGTAGGCTTAAGCAAAAGGCATTTAGACGTGTTTTCATAGTAATTCCTTTTAGTAGGGTTAATCCGTTGATGATGAGTTGCGAAATATTATGTCATGATAATTTTCTTAAGAAAACAAAATGGTTCTGTTAAAAAATGGCTAAACCTTTTTGCGCAAGGAAAATTGTGTGCCGGCTGCCTTTGCCGGCGCGCGCTCTTACTGTGCGTACAGAGACATTGAATTTAGCCTTTTTTAGGCGAGTGACAAAAAGAGAGTCTGGGCCCGCCGACCAGATGGCCAGTCGGCCTTCGCTTGATAAGGTTTGGTAAATCGCTTTTAAACCGTCGAGCGAGTAGAGCCAGTGGTTATCGGATTGGGTTAAACCCTCGGGACCGTTATCCACATCGAGCAAAATGGCATCGAAAGATTCCGGCTTGTTGTCGAACAGTTCGGCGACATCGCCGAGATAAACACGCGAGCGCTTATCGTCCAGTGGTCGACCGGCGCAGTTGCCTAAATCACCTTGGTTCCACTTAACTACTTCAGGGATAAGTTCGGCTACGGTGACGGTGGCGGACTCGGAAACGGTATTGAGCGCCGCGGCGAGGGTATAACCCATACCCAATCCGCCCACTAAGACGCGGGCATTGGCCGTGCTTTTAAACCTTTCGCAACCCAGGTCGGCCAGCGCTTGCTCCGAGCCAAAGACCCGGCTGTTCATCAATTCGCCGCGAATACCCGATAGGCGAATGGAAAATTCATCGCCCCGGCGGGAGAGTTTAAGTTCACCACCGCCATTGGGGATGATGGCTGTGTCGAGGTGAGTCCAAGGCGTCATGGCTATAGGTCGATTTAATTAGGGTGGCGCATGCTACCACACAGGCTTAGGTGCATGGCTGAAAACTTAATTGAAATGATCGCTCGCCGGCTGTCAATCCACAGATGGCTTCAGTGGCGCACAGCGGCAGCCATCAATAGCACTGCATACTTTTTGCTCTGTATCTATGTCGCAAAGGGCGTGATGACGAGGGGGCAGGGTTTTGGGCTTTTCGATGGCTGAGAGGACTTCCTCGGCGATGGCTGTGGCCAGTGCAACGTCGGTTGCTATTGCCTCATTGATATCATTGCAATGCGCGACTTGCTGACAATTTTCATTGTCCTGATTATGAATCGCGATGGCTGAAATACAACCCGTTAGCAGAGCGAGGTTGAGAATCAGGCCCAAAGCGATAACGCGTTGCATGATGACATTCCTTTTAGTGCCTGTAGTTTAGCGCCTGTAGTTTAGTACCTATAGTTCAGTGCCTAAAGTTTAGTACCTAGATTCTGCACTAGGCCGGCAAGGTTTTTCTGGCCGGTTGTTAATGTTTCATCCGCCCACAGGCTATTATCTTAGCGGCATTTTTACAGCTTGCGTTTCGCGCGAATTTCTTGGGCCAGTTTCTTCAAGGCAAAATAGTCCAAACATTTATGTATCCAGGCCCAAAAGAGAATAAGTGGAACGAGGGCGGCAATGAGTAACAGCGCCCCGTTTTGAAATGCCACCAATTCTTTAATGGCCGGCGCCAACCATGCGGGAGCTTGGCCAGCGGCTAAATCCCAGGCTAATAAAATGTACCAGATCGACAGTGTGATGCTGGCGGTGAGAAAGATATTCCGTGTCATGGCGCTATTATAGCCTTGGCGCTCGCTATGGCGATAGCTGCGCCAGGACGGCCTAGTTCGCGTTTACCTCATCGATCTGCTCGTTCAACGTCCAGTAATCGTACAGATAACCTAAGAGGAAAAAGCCGCAGGTGAAGAACCAGATGATGGCGGTAATCCACTTGCCCATATAGAGGCGATGGGCGCCGAAAATACCGAGAAAAGTGAGTAAAATCCAGGTGATGTTGTAGTCAATTTCACCGGAAACATAGCGTCTATCGGCTGCTTCATCCATGCTTGGAATCAGAAAAAGATCGACAATCCAACCGATAAAGAACAACCCTAGGGTAAAAAAGTACAGGGTGCCCGATAGCGGGCGGCCATAATAAAAGCGATGGGCACCCATAAAGCCAAAAATCCAAAGCAGGTAGCCAATCGCTTTACTGTGGGTATTTGCCTTGTATTCCATGTGCTGATCTTCTCCGCGGTTAATCGATTCGTATCATTTGGTCAATCCAATACCAAATTTGACCTGACATTATCACAAGCCCGAGGTGGGAAAACCCAGTGCAAGCCAAGGTGATTAGATTTTGCGGTGTAACCCAAGATTCGCTGTCTGGAATATTAAGGACGTCCTACTCGCCACAGCCCTGAGTGTTATCCGTTCATTGCGCGAACCAAAATCGCTATAGAAAGCCCTGCGACTATAAAGTTCGGGTGACGTATCGGGCGTATAAAATAATGACGTTGATTTTGCTATTGAACTATCCACCCGACCAACCTACTCAGCGCCTTTTGAAACCCGCTCATGGGTTTGATGATGAAGTTGTCGAATTGGATTTCTTGCGCTTTAGCTGCCGTTTTTAATCTCTCATTTAACTCAAGTAAATGCGCTGTGCTCAGTTCAAGCCTAGCTTCTTCAGGTTGGTAGCTTGTGCCGATGGGATAATAGGTGCCTGCCTGATCCATCATTTCTATATGTGCACCTAGTAGAGCTGAGATGGGATGCTGTTTAGAAAAGTTGGCTAATCTGTTAATACTTGCTCGGTAATCCTTCCAATCCTTTACATAGATGTATCCCGGATACAGGGTGTCGCCTGTCAGCAACCATTGCGTTTGGTGGTCATAGATTGTTATACCTTGGTTGTGGTGACCCGGTGTGGGAATAATGCTCAATTTTCTGTTGCCCAAGTCAATTTCAGCCACGCTTTTAGGCCAAGCTTCTAGTTTAAAATAGGCTTTTACCGCTGTTTCTGTTGTGGGAACTAGGGTGGTGTTGGGTTTGTTGTCAAAATACGCGTCGCCCTTGTAGTGGTCTTTGTGGCCGTGTGAATGCGCGATAATCCACTCTTTACTAGTTGTCTGCTCCAGACCTATGAGACCTTCAAGTTGTGTGCGTAAGGAGTGTTCAGGGCTATCCAGCGCCCCAGTATCCAGCACGAAAATTTGGTTTGACCCTATCAGCACGTAAATAAAAGGCGCTTCAAATGTTAGGCATTTATTTTGCCGGAGAATATAACTTTGCGAGTCGTGTTTATAAATATCGAAGGCAGGGTCTAGATTGTTTGCGCAATTGGGTGACCCATGTAGCCATTGAGTTTTGGCAATGACGGGTTCAGGCACAGCTATGTGGGTATTTGGCTCGCGCTCAGTCTTTGCTGTTGAGAGGGTAGAGTAGGTCAGTGCGATCAACAAAGGCGTTATATAGCTTCTGCGCATTTTTTGCTTTCCTTTTACCTTTTTTATTCCTTAGCTTTTTATCGCTGTCAATAGGGGTTTGGCGTGCCTATTTTGTGGTTGCCAGCGGTACTATAAGGAACGCGATGCGGCTTGTATTAAATGTAGGATGAAGCGACCTATATTTGAGTTATATCTGGTTGGGCGAAATAGCGTAGAAAGGGGTGGTTTATTCTAGGCATCTATTCATTTCCGCCTTGCGCGCATAGGTTGCAGATAGTAGATAGGTAAGTATTGAATGGGTAAGCATTGGATAAATGCATTATCTATTGCAACAAATTCGTTTAGCCTGACTCTATGTAGGCTCAAGTTATTTAGCAACGGGTAGGTGGTGGAGGCGAACCTCGTATTCACCGAGCCTTAGAGGGTTAATTTTATGGTAATCGATATCTCAGTTTGGTCGGATATTGCCTGCCCATGGTGTTTCGTTGGCAAACAGCGCCTAGCGGTCGCGGTGGATCAATTGAAGGCGGAAGGTATTGAGGTTGATATTCGTTGGCGTGCCTTCGAGTTAGACCCTAGGCCAAAGGAGAAGGACGGCGCGCCTTATGTGGAGCGCTTGGCGAAAAAGTACGGTCGCAGTATTGCCCAAGCGCAGGAAATGCTCGATACCATGGCTGCTGCTATCCAGACGGCGGGCGGCCCTTGTGATTTTAGCCGGGTTCAGATCGCCAATACCTTTAATGCCCATCGCTTAATTCAGTGGGCCGGTGCTACCGATAGAGCTGGTGAAACGGACGGTGCGCAACACCGGTTAACGGACGGCTTGATGCGCGGGTATCTTGGTGAAGGTTTAGATTTGTCTTCGGCACAGGCCATGGTCGATCTCGTAGATTCTCTTGGTTTAGATGCCCCACGGGCCGCAGGGGTTTTGTCTAGCGATGATTTTGCCGATGCAGTGCGACAAGATGAACAGCTTGCGCAGCAGTATGGTATTTCTGGTGTGCCTTTTTTTGTGATCGGCCGCTACGGCGTATCGGGTGCACAGGAATCCAGTACCTTGATGCAGGCGATTCGCGATGTGCATCGAGAGGCCGCTGAGCAGGAGGCGAATAAATCCCGCTCATTAGTGAGTGACGCGCCAGCCTGTGATGTCGATGGTTGTGATTAACGGTTTTTTGGCCTATATGGTCGCTCAGTAAATGCATTCAATTCATAAAAGGAAAGCAACATGATAACTCTTGGTTTGAAAAATATGCTCTACCGTGGCATCTGCCTTACGTTTGGCATGGCGATGTTTGCCGGTGTAGCGGTGGCCGCCGAAACGCAGTTAACTCTGCCGAATCTGCCGGATGCATCTAAAATGACGGCGCCAACTCAGGATCAATTGGGTACCCTTGCAGAGGGTTACGGTTTGCGAGTGGGTGAAGCAATGCCAAGTTTCGTGTTGCAACGCCATACCGGCGAGCCAGCCAAAAGCAGCGAGCTGCTGGCGGGTGGCGAAACGCTATTGATTATTTTTTATCGCGGCGGCTGGTGCCCTTATTGCAATTTACAGATTCGCCAACTGACAGAAAGTTACAGTCAGTTTAAGCAGCGTAAGGTATTGCCGGTGTTAATTTCCGCCGATGAGGTTGACGCTGCAGCCTTGGCCCAGAGCCGCTACGAAATCCCTTTCCCCGTACTCTCTGATCCGGACCTTTCGGCGCACAAAGCGTTTCGTGTGGTTATGTCCTTAACGCCTGAGCTCTATGAAACCTACAAGGGATACGGTATTGATGTTGAGCAGTGGTCCGGTCGAGTTCACCACCAATTTGCCGTTGCCTCTGCCTTCCTTGTCGATCCAAAAGGTAAGGTTAAGTGGGCGCACGCATCGCTAGATTACAAACAACGGCCGAGTGTGGCTCAGCTGTTGGGTGTTATTGACGCGCAAAAATAAAATGGAAAGAGCGATCTGTTAGCGATTTCGCAAGGCTAAATGGATTCAACCTTGCGAACGAGTTAACTATTTTTAGTTGTCTCTGTATTGCATAAAACTCACCACTGCATGATATAGCTTAAAACGGCTAGTCTCCAATAGCGCCGCATGGTCGGCGTTACCTAAAATAAGCCACTGTTTGTCTTTGGCGGCAATTTTTTTAAACAGCTCGGCGTCAGCATTGAGATTCATGTATGGGTCTGATTCAGCTTGTAATAGCAGCGTTGGGCGGGTGAGCTTTGTGGCGTCGAGTTGATTCCATTGCTCCAGAGCGCGCCAGTCGGTGCGAATGGGGTCGGCCATTAATGCCGCCTTTACATAGGCCTCAACGGCGCTTTTTGAAATGGTGCCAGGTAAGATGAAATCTTCAGCGGCGGCTGCGGCCGTGGTGGCTAGGCGCGGCGGTTGCGTTGGCGTTTTACCGGCTGCAATGGTATCGAGCGGGAAACCGTAAAGCACTAAGCGCTCGACTTTATTTGGGTAGAGCTGGGCGGTGAGCATGGCAACTAAAGAACCGTTCGACCAGCCAAAAAGCGTTGTTGCGCCTAGGTCGGGGTGCTTGTTATGAATAAAGTCTAGCGTGGTCGCCAAGTCTTTAGCCGCGCGAGTTGGGGTGTTCCAGCCGCTACTGTCGCGCTCGGATTTGCCGTACCCGCGCAAATCAATGGCGTAAACGGCCAGGCCCTTGGCCGCCAAAGCATTCATCATCGACAGATCTTCAGCTTCCGTAACGAGATCGAAATCCGGTAGCGCACTCCATGTGCGACCGTGGACTAATAATATACTGCCCCAAGGTTGCGGCGCGCTCTTGCTGTACAGCATTAACCGATGGCCGTCATCCATTGCCACCGTTTGTTCTTGTAGGCTAACCGCAAGAGTCAGCTGGCTTAATAACATCAGGGCAAGGAGGCCGAGCAGGGGAGAGAGTTTATCTAAGTTCATGATTAGCTCAGTGTTTGCTAGTTAAGTGTGTTGAATTGAATGCGTTGTTTTACGCTTATGCAATAGCTTAGTGCGCGAGGGCTTGGAGCCCTAAACCACGTTGCCTGTAGGCCTCGTATTGGGGACGGCGTATTTTGGCTATCTCGACTAGACTTGTTGCTGTCGCCTATGAAGCTTGAAGGAAACAGTCGGTGGTTATGAAATTTGAAGGCCTTAAATTATTACCCGGTATCCCTTTACAGCTCCAGTTTCATCATACGCCTGATCTTCGCGAGCGTTCCCTATTGGTTGGCTACCTGCGGAATAAGGGGATAGTGGTGACCACGCCGCAAATTAATGGCAGTTCAAGGCCGGTAAAAATAGGCGAGCAATTGAACATTCGCTTATTTTCCAGTGAGGCTAACTCGGCCGTCGCCTTTAGTACCCAGACAACCCATGTAACCGTGTCACCTTTCCCACAGCTTTATCTATCCTATCCCGCTTCGGTTGCCACCGGTGAAATTCGCAAGGCGGTGAGGGTGACCACGGAGTTGATTTCGACGGTAAAAATAGCGGGGGCGAGCCTTTCGGTGACGATTGTTGATTTGAGTACGTCGGGTTGCCGGATTGAGTCGTCAAAGCCTCTGGGCGTTGCCGGCGATCGTTTTGTGATGGTCACCAAGGTTGATGCGGCCGGCACTCGGCGTATTGTTCAGCTGCCCTGTGAAATTAAGGTGGTCATCAATGAAAACCTCGATGCCGATGTGTGTAGCTACGGTTTAGCGTTTGACACATTAAGTGAAGAGGTTAGTTTGGTGTTACACGCCTATGTGTATTATCAGCTACGGCAGGCCTAAGGCCTCTGAGCAGGGCGCCGAGCCTATCTAAGTCTAGGCGCTACTAACGAAATTTGGATGATGACACCCAGTGGCTAACACCACTGGGTGTTTTTTAAGAGGCGGTTTTTGTCACCTCAATCGCAATGCCCATATGGTCAGTGACCGCGGCAGCTAGATTTTTCTCGTTGCTACTGACCGCGGTGCTCTGCGACAGATAGGCTTCTTTACCAATGCTGACGCTGGCGCTGTTGTACACAGCCACGTCGTACATTTTCGTCGCATTGCTGTTGGTGCCTTTGAAACTTCTGTTGTGGCTATCCATAGGTGTAAGGTCGGTGGGATTAGTCGCATTGCGACAAACCGCCCCTAAGGCGCGCGACAAAACCCTTGGGGTAAACTCGGGGCTAGCTTGGTTGGTGTCGCCCATAACAATATCGATTGCCCCCTTCCCCTTAGCCACCAGCTCGCGATTAATAGTTTGATAAAAGCTAACGGCTGCGTCTTCTGATTTGGCAATGGCATTGGGGACGTGAACAAATACGGCATTGACGTTGCCGCTTTTTATCGCAATCCAGCCCATGCCTGAACCTAAAAATTCGTGGCTGCTGGTATTGCTGGCGTGCACACTAAAGCTGTTGCAGGCTTTGCCGGTTGAGCTGGCGACAACTAAGTTACCCGCGTGAGATTGCATCGAGCTCCACTCGGCGTTATTGCCGTCTAGCTCGCCATAGACCAAGAGGTCGCAGCTTCTACCAAACTGCCTGACCAAGTGTTGGTGGGTATCCCGCGCTTTGCCCTCGACCATGGCGAGAAACTGGTGATCGCTGTGTTGACCTTTGCCCATGTAGCCTTGCGCCGCTGATTTCACCAACTGTGCAGGCCCGTGCACGGGAGTTTCCGGCGTCGCGCCCGGTGCGGTGGGCATGGAAAGCTTCCACGCTTGACTGGTGGCTGCTTGCGCGTCGTGTGTGTCGCGTGTGAAGCGCTGGGCCTTAGAGGCACTTATGCCATGCTGGTTGCTGGAATTGGAGTTTAGGGATTGATAGAAGAAAATTGGCACGTTAGAAACCTCATCCTGATGTACGTGGGGATATCCATGGGTGGCCTAACGCAAAGTGCGAAGGGCGACTGAAAAAGACTTTTACCGCACCCGCCGAGTAATGCCAATACACTAAGCGGTATGAGCCTAAAGTTGGCGTGAAATTCTTTTATCTCTGGGTAAAAGTGCGATTTGTTCGAGTAAATGGCGGCCGTTATAGGCGTTGATGTGGTGCGCTAGTACCTGCACAGGGCGCGCGTCATAGCTCGTATTGACTGGTGTGCTACTCACTCTGTAAACAAGGCGCGGGCGTGCACGGGCAGTTAAAACGGCAGACAATTTATTGACCCTAAGGTTCGGTAAGCGCTGGTTGATTTTTACACAGTATGGCTGTTGAAGCGCAATTTTGGCCACTTAAAAGCAACTAGGGAAAAGGGCGACATTGTCTCCGTTGAGGCTGGTTAAGCTCCATTGAGGCTTTAGGTTTTCGCGCCTTGCAAACACTACCCAACTTCTCCATAATGCGCCGCTTGTTATGGCGGCCCCTTTCGGTCCTCCCGCAATGAAGCCCTGTAAACCCCGCCAGGCCCGGAAGGGAGCAACGGTAGCAGAATCTTCGTGTGCCGGGATGCGGCTGACTGGGGTTGCCACCTAACACAACCGAACACCCCCGCTTGCCTATTCGTCCTTGTTATCATTTCTAAGCTTTTAAATGCTGGGCTAAGTGCCAGTTCGTTTTTCGCTCCGTCACTCTTGTATTCAGCGCAACCTGAAGCATTCTGTTGTACCACCGGTTCACTCGCTTAAGCCTTCGCCCTTAGGTTTTATTATGCTTGGCACTTTAGGTCTTAGTTTTTCGCTACTGCCTGCTTGGCTTTTCGCTATTCCTTGCAGAGTAGGTTTGTTAATCTTGGCGCTCTTTGGTCTTTCGCAAACCTTATGACGCAGCCTGTATTTGATCTTTCGGCCAATCACGTGGCGCCCCTGCAAAGGCGCACCAAGCGCGACCACTTGGTGCACAAGCTATTGGAGATGATTTACCAAGGGCTGTTGCGCGATGGCGACTCTTTGCCAGCCGAGCGCGAGCTTTCTACGCTGTTTAGCGTCAGCCGAGAAACCGTGCGCGGTGCGTTGTCTGTGTTGGCCGGTTGGGGTTTGCTTAGCGTTTCTCAAGGGGCCAAGACGCGCGTGCTGCGCACTGAGGCGCAGTTACAGCTGTGTGCGCAGTTGATGCCCGAGCTCGACGCGCTGGATATTCGCCATTACACCATAGCGTCAGTTTTCGAGAGCCGTATCGTGGTTGAAACCAACATTGCTCGTTTAGCTGCGAACAAAATTGATAGCAAGGGTAAAGCTGCGCTTAATAAGTTGTTGGATCAACAAGCCACGTTGCTGGATGAAAAAATCCACTTTCAATTGGCGGATAAACACTTCCACGAAAAGATTGCCGACATTGCCGGCAATCCCATTCTGGCCCGCTATGCCCAAGAGCTGTACAGCTACGGTCTGTATTTCCGCCGCGAGGTGTTAGAGGGCCAGTGCATGGTCGAAGACAGCTACGCTGAGCACGTCAACATTACCCAGGCCATTTGTTCTGGCGACGGGGATGCTGCGGCTGAGGCTATGTTGGTTCATCTACAAAGTGTATTGTCTTTGTCCAAAACCGCTCTTTGAGCGTCGGGTCGACCAAAAATTACGTCGTTTCGGCTCAAGGCTATGGTGGTAAATCCCGCTCTCTCGTCTGGCTATGGCCTAAGCTCTAAAGCTTACGGCGCTACTATATTAATTTTTCATGGAGATTCTCATGCCTCAGCGAGTGAGTTGGGTTATTTATTGGGTATTGGCATCGCTGTTATGGGCGTGTGCGGCACCAGAGTCAGGTGTGTCTAAGGCAGCCGACGGCGAGGCGCAAGCAGCCGAGGCGGTGCGTTTAAATGCTTGGTTTCAAACTAACTTTGAAGCCGATCTGCAGCGCTACCCTGAATACAAGACCTACTTAGGTATGACCGATGATTTGGTGGCCTACGGCCGGTGGAATGATCCAAGCGAAGCTTTTCAGGCTGAGTCTGTTGCCCTAACCAAGGCGCGTTTGAATGATATGCGTGAACTATTTGATGTGCATGCCTTGCCTCATCAGTCTCAGGTGTCGTTCAAGTTCGCAGAGTTTAGTGCCGTTAATGCCCTGGCTCAGGCTGAGTTTGACGACCAAGGCTATGTTTTCACCCAGTTTTTCGGCCCTCACTCCGACATGAGCACGCTCTTGATCGGTTATCAAAAAGTCGAAAATGTCGGGCAGGCCGAAGCTTACTTAAGTCGCTTAGAGGGCTTTGGCCCAACCCTACAAACGCACATCGATATCGCGCAAAGCCGGGCCGCAAAGGGAGTATTGCCACCGCGTTTTGCTTATCCCGTGGTGATAGAAACCAGTAAGGGCATGATTACCGGGCAACCCTTTGATAGCAGTGACAAAGACTCACCCTTATGGGCTGATATTAAAACCAAGGTGAATGCGTTAGGTATTGATTCAGCGGCAAAGACAGCGCTGTTGGCTCGAGCAAAAGATTCTTTGCTGACGTCGGTGCAGCCGGCCTATCAACGTTTGATTGCGGTGATGGAGAGCCATGAAAAATTGGCCGGCAGCGAAGATGGCATTTGGAAGTTGCCCCGTGGCAAAGCTTATTATGAAGCTCAGTTGGCAAACTACACCACCCGCGACGATATGACAGCGGCGCAAATTCATCAGTTGGGTTTAGCGGAAGTTGAGCGTATTCACGGTGAAATGCGAGACATCATTAAACGCGTTAATTTTAACGGCGATCTGCAGGCGTTTTTTAAACACCTACGCGAGAGCGATGAGTTTTACTATTCAGATGACGAGGCTGGCCGGCAGAGATATTTATCGGAAGCCAAGGCTTACATCGATAACATTATGCTTAAAGCACCGTCATATTTTGGCGCGCTGCCAAAGGCCGAGCTCGACGTTCGCGCAGTGGAAGCTTACCGCATAGAGTCTGCCACAGGCGCGTTTTACGAGCCGGGGTCATTGGACGGAAAGCGCCCGGGTGCTTACTACGTTAACTTGAGTCAGATGCGCGAGTTGCCGGTGTATCAAATGGAGTCTTTGGCTTATCACGAGGGTGCGCCAGGTCATCACTTTCAGAGCACCATCGCGCAGGAGCTGCAAGATGTACCCATGTTTCAAAAGTTAACTTGGTATTCGGCCTATGGTGAAGGCTGGGCCTTGTATGCTGAAAAACTGGGTAAAGATATGGGCGAGTTCAGCGACCCTTACCAAGACTTTGGGCGCTTGAGCTACGAAGTGTTTCGCGCCGCTCGTTTAGTGGTTGACACGGGTATTCACAGCAAGCGCTGGACCGAGAAGCAGGCGCAAGACTACATGTTGAGCGCCACGCCTATGACCTTTGGCGATATAGAAAATGAAGTAAGGCGTTACATTGTTTGGCCCGGTCAGGCGGTTTCTTACAAAATCGGCATGCTAACCATTTTGGAGTTGCGCGACAAAGCCATGCAGGCGTTAGGTGATGACTTTAGTTATGGCGAGTTTCACGATGTGGTACTCACCAACGGCTCTGTGCCATTAACGCTGTTGAGCGAAGAGGTGGATGGTTGGATTGCTAGTAAGCTTTAAGCTTTAAGCTACAAGCTACAAGCTACAACCCGGATGGTCTGGTCTGACACTTCGGGCCCTGCAAGCTAGATATACGTAAACGGTAGGTTTTTCGCCAAACATAAAAAAAGCACCTATAGGTGCTTTTTTTATGTTTGGAGGGCAGAAAAACTACTCTGCCATTTCCTTCATCTTCTTCAGGGGGCGAATTTTAACAGAGATGCTTGCAGGCTTGGCCTTGAACATTGTCTCTTCACCGGTGAAGGGGTTGATGCCTTTGCGCGCTTTTTTGGCTGGCTTTTTCACAGTCATGATTTTCATCATGCCAGGTAGAACAAATTCACCACAGGCCTTTTTCTTGATGTGGGCTTCGATGACGTTGCCCAGCTCTTCAAGAACAGCGCTAACTTGCTTCTTGCTCAGCTCAGTTGTCTCAGCAATGTGAGTAACCATTTGAGTTTTGTTGAAACGCTCGGCAACGGCTTTCAAAGCAGCTGGCTTTTTAGCGGCGGCAGCTTTTGGTGCTGCTTTTGCTTTTGGGGCGGCTTTGGCTTTTGCTGGGGCTTTCTTGGCAGGTGCTTTTTTGGCGGCCATGCGTAAAATCCTTTGGATGTTGATTTTATTAAATTTAAGGGGTAAGCGATCGGAGCAGGTTGTTGCTACCTGCTCTGAACTTGAGGTTGAAAAGCCCTTGTTTTATAGGCTTAAACGCACGCTCAAACGCTTAGGCACTATATATAAAGCATTCTTTCTAGCTGGGCAATAACTTAAGTGATAAAAAGGCAAAAAAGCCCTGTTTTTACAGGGGTATTTGAAATAATACCGGTATTGCCTGCTTTTTATTATCGCTTTGGTTATAAGCTTGAATAAAATTCAATCAGCGGTTGAGTTTTAATCAAACCGCGTTTGGCGATGTTTTAATGAGACTGGGTGCGCTTGGGTCGCGCAATTTGGTTAAATATATTGACCCAATCTTGGCTAAATTGGCTACCCGCATAGCGGTTAATTTCAAGGATGGCGCGAATCAGTGGCCGTTGAGGTTGGTCCACATGGGCTCTGCTATTGACGCAGGCATCGAAGGCATCCGCGATGGCCAATATCTTGGCGCCATCGCAAATTTCGCTTTCGGTCAATTTGTTGGGGTAACCAGCGCCGTTACATTGCTCGTGGTGCTGCAATATGATGTTGGCCGCTTGCGCCCAATTTCCCATCTCCTGCATTAAGGTTGCACTTGTTTTGACGTGAGCTTGCACGCGCAATCGCTCGGCGGCTGTATATTTTTCAGGCTTGTGCAGCAGCTCGAGGGGTAAAAAGGCCATGGCAAAATCGTGCATATAAACTGCCGCTAACAGTTGGTTGGCATCAATAGGCGCGCCGGCGGCGCTATTCATATTAAGTGCTAACTCGGCGATGCGTTGGGTTCGGCCGGCCCAGTAAGGCGAGCGCTGGTCGATGGCGGGTAACAACTGCGCAAAAAAGCGCAGGTCGTTATTTAGTACAACCCCGTGCTTGGAAAATTCTGAATCCGGTGCGGCGAGCTCCGCCTCTGCGTCTAGCGCTTTAATCGCTTGGCTAATAATAGCGGTGCGCTGACTGGGTTCGCAGTTGGCAATGCGACTGATCTTTTCGCAGATAGACTGCATCTGCGCTTCGCCGAGGTTGCTAGCTTGTTGCTGTAGGCGGTTTTCAACCAGTTCGTGGGTGGTGTCCATGGCCAGTAAAATGACGTCGCTGAGTAGGTCGTCATAGCGGAGCTGGCCTTTGCGGAGTGGCTCTAGTACGTCTTCAACGCTCTGCAATAGCGGGCAAATGTCCACTAACCCCACGTAGATAAGGTTGCCCTTAATAGTGTGAACCCGACGAAAAAGGTCGTTCAGTAGAGCGTCATTGCTCGGCTCTTTCTCAAGCTTCAGTAGCAGGTGCTCAGAGGCCTGGTAGGCCTCTTCAAAATCGTTAAAGAAGTCCGCTACCATTTCCGCGTCTGGGCTGCTGAATTGAGCCGTTGTCATAGACCTCTTTTCCGTTATTTGAGCAAGGGATGGTGAAGCCTAGTTGATGCCTAGGCACCTGAATGCCTCGGGTGTCGGCTTTTTTGCGATTAAAGCGGTTTTTTAGCTAAGTCTTCACCTTATTCCGCTGATCACCGGTTTATCCGCCGCCAAGCTCAGGCTATAATCGCCCGTTTTTTGGTTTCAGTAGGTCTTGGCTCCGCTGAGTGGGCGCGAGGCCTCTGTATATAGGTGTTGTTAGTTTTAACCTAGTTCAGGGTCATATATGCCGATTTATGAATATATGTGTGGGTCCTGTGGCCACCAAATGGAGGCCTTACAGAAAATGAGCGATGCGCCTCTTACCGATTGCCCAACCTGTGGCAAGAGCAGTTTGTCCAAACAAATCTCTGCCGCCGGTTTTCGCCTGAAAGGTGGTGGCTGGTACGAAACCGATTATAAATCGGGCAATAAGAAGAATTTAGCCGGCGACTCGGGCTCACCGGCGAAATCCGAATCGAGTGCCAGCTCCTAACTGCCATCGCGTGCAGTGTGAGTTTGGCCATGGCTCGGCCACCGAGGGTGGGCGAGAGACTTTGACATTCATTTTAGATAACGGGATTTAAATTATGCGCACTGAATATTGTGGCGCCTTAAACGCAACTTTCATCGACCGCGAAGTGAGCCTTTGCGGTTGGGTTGACCGCCGCCGAGATCACGGTGGGGTTATTTTTCTAGATTTGCGTGATCGCGACGGCATTGTTCAGGTGGTGTTTGATCCGGATTCCGCGCATTTTGCCTTGGCAGATAAAGTCCGCAGCGAGTATGTGTTGAAGGTCAAAGGCCGGGTTCGCGCCCGTAGCGAAGCCACCGTTAATGCCAAGATGTCCACCGGAGAGGTGGAAGTTTACGGTTTAGAGCTGGAGATATTGAATACCGCTGAAACGCCACCGTTCCAGTTGGATTCCCATGTGAGCGTCGGCGAAGACGTGCGGCTAAAGTACCGTTACATCGATTTGCGTCGCAATGAAATGCAGCACAACCTGCGTTTCCGCTCGAAGGTAACCACCGCTATTCGCAATTATCTCGACGGCGAAGGCTTCTTGGATATTGAAACGCCTATTCTGACCCGTGCGACGCCGGAAGGCGCCCGCGATTACTTAGTGCCTTCGCGCACTCACGATGGCAAGTTCTTTGCGCTGCCGCAATCGCCGCAACTGTTCAAGCAGTTGTTGATGGTGTCGGGCTTTGATCGCTACTACCAGGTGGCCAAGTGCTTCCGCGATGAAGATTTGCGCGCTGATCGCCAGCCCGAATTTACCCAGATCGATATTGAGACTTCATTTATGAATGAAGCGCAGATTATGGGCATTGCCGAAGGTATGGTGCAGCAGCTGTTTAGCAAGTTGATGGATGTCGACCTCGGTCAGTTCCCGCATATGACCTGGCAAGATGCCATGGACAAATACGGTTCAGATAAGCCCGACCTGCGTATTCCCATGCAGTTAGTTGAAATTAAAGATCTGCTTAAAGATATTGAATTCAAAGTGTTTGCCGGCCCGGCCAACGACCCTAAATGCCGCGTAACGGCATTAAAGGTACCCGGTGGCGCCGAGATTTCGCGCAAACAAATCGATGACTACACCAAGTTTGTTGGCATCTACGGCGCTAAAGGTTTGGCCTGGATTAAGGTCAATGAAATCGAGAAGGGTGTTGAAGGTTTACAGTCGCCCATCATTAAATTCTTGGGCGACGATGTCACCATGAAGGTGATGCAGCGCTTAGACGCTAAGAATGGCGACATTGTGTTCTTCGGTGCCGACAGCATTAAAGTGGTGACCGAGGCGCTGGGCGCGCTGCGCTGCAAAATTGGCGCCGACCTGAATATGTTCACCTGTGAGTGGGCGCCATTGTGGGTTGTAGACTTCCCCATGTTCGAGCAAACCGACGAAGGCGTGGCCGCTATTCACCACCCCTTTACGGCGCCGAGCTGCACCCCAGAGGCGTTGGAAGCAAACCCAGAAACGGCTTTGTCTCGCGCCTATGATATGGTGTTAAACGGCACTGAGCTGGGTGGCGGCTCTATTCGTATTCACAACCAGTCTATGCAGCAAACCGTGTTCCGCTTGCTCGGCATTAGCCCTGAAGAGCAGCGCGAGAAGTTCGGCTTTTTGCTGGACGCGTTAAAATTCGGCGCGCCACCACACGGCGGTTTGGCTTTTGGTTTAGACCGTTTAATCATGTTGATGACCGGCTCCTCCTCGATTCGCGATGTGATTGCCTTCCCGAAAACCCAGTCAGCGGCCTGTGTGATGACCGATGCGCCGGGTGCAGTTGATAACAAGCAGCTGCGCGAGTTACACATTCGTTTGCGCGAGAAAGAAGCCAAGCAGGACGCGCCAAAAGCCTAGGGTTGTGTGAGCCTTGTGGCGAAGGCTCTGTGTACAGATAGGGCAATCAGTGGGTGAAAAGTGCCGAGTTCGCTCGGCACGGATAAGGAGTCAAGATGGCAGGCCACAGTAAGTGGGCGAATATTAAACACCGCAAGGCGGCACAAGACGCTAAGCGCGGTAAAGTGTTTACCAAAATTATTCGCGAATTAACTGTAGCGGCCAAGTCCGGCCCGAACCCTGAAGATAACCCCCGCTTGCGCACCGCCATTGATAAAGCCCTGGGCGCGAATATGAAGCGCGACACCATCGATAAGGCGGTGGCGCGCGGTGCTGGCGCAGGCGAAGGCGACAACTACGAAGAATGTACTTATGAGGGTTATGGCGTCGCTGGAGTTGCCATCCTCGTGCAGTGCATGACCGACAATCGCAATCGCACGGTTGCCGATATTCGCCATGCCTTTACCAAGCGCGGCGGTAATTTAGGCACAGATGGCTCGGTTGCCTATTTGTTTAATCGCACGGGCATTGTGCACTTTGCCCAGGGCGATGAAGACGCCATCATGGCGGAGGCCATCGATGCCGGTGCTGAAGATGTGGTGGTTGGCAGTGACGGCAGTATCGAAGTGCTCACGGCGTTTGAAAGTTTCCACGCGATAAAAGATGCCTTGGTTGCCGCCGGTTTTATCCCGGACTCTGCGGAATTGTCCATGCTGCCATCCATTCAAGTGCCCATTGCCGATGTCGACAGTGCCGAGAAAGTTATCGCCTTAGTGGATATGCTGGAAGATTTGGACGATGTGCAAAATGTCTATACCAATGCCGATATCGATGAGCAAACCCTTGCGGCCATGGCGGGTTGAGTCATAAGCCTCATAGCTCCCTTGCTCTCCTGCGGATGTCATGTGACACTTCACCAACGCCTTCAAAACAGACTCGCTTATGTCGATTATTCTGGGGATAGACCCGGGTTCCTTAAAGACAGGTTTTGGGATCATTGATACCCGAAGTCGACACCCCCTCTACATTACCAGCGGCGTTATTCGCTTACCCACGGGTGCTTTGCCTGCGCGGTTAAAAATTATTTTTGATGCAATCACGCAATTGATCGGTGAATACCAACCCGATGAGTTTGCCATAGAGCATGTGTTTATGGCCAAGAGCGCGGGTTCGGCGTTGAAGTTGGGGCAGGCGAGAGGTGCTGCCATTGTGGCGGCTGTGCATGCGAACTTACCGGTGGCCGAGTACGAGGCGCGCAAAGTAAAACAATCTGTGGTGGGCACCGGAGCGGCAACCAAAGAGCAGGTGCAGCACATGGTCACGTCGCTGTTAAAATTATCTGCCTCGCCACAAGAGGATGCCGCCGATGCCTTGGCCATCGCCCTGTGCCACAGCCATTCGAAAACACTGTTGGGCAATGTGGCGGCGGGTAGTTTTCGGCGCGGGCGGATTGTCTGATAGCCAATAGATTTAGTGATGGGTGTTGATGGATTGGGCTGCGGTATTTACGTTAACCATTTCGCCTGCTTTTAATAGCGGCGCATGCCAACAAAGAGCTTTGTATGATAGGTCGAATTGCCGGAGTTATTGTCGAAAAACAACCGCCTTACGTGGTTGTTGATGTGCAAGGTGTGGGCTATGAAATCCAAGCGCCGATGACCACCTTTTATGTGTTGCCAGAGGTGGGGGCGCAAACGGTTTTGCACACCCACTTCGCCATTTCCGATACCGCCCATCAGCTATTTGGCTTTGCCCATAAATCCGATCGCAGCCTGTTTCGCACATTAATTAAAGTCAGTGGTGTGGGGCCAAAAATGGCGCTGGGTATTTTGTCGGGTATGGAGGCCAAGGTGATTGCTCGCTGTGTGGCCGAGGAAAATGTTGGCGCCCTAGTTAAAGTGCCGGGCGTGGGTAAGAAAACGGCCGAGCGGTTAATTATTGAGTTGCGCGATAAGCTGGGTGGCATTGGCACCGATACCTTGCCTTTGGCGGCGTTAGAGCAAGCCAGTGGCTCGGCTAAATTGGCTAGGGCTGCGCGCGATGACGCCGAATCGGCGCTGATTGCCTTGGGTTATAAGCCCACAGAGGCCACCAAGGCTATCGCGGCTGCGGTTAAAGTGAATGCTGACGCGCCCAGTCAAGAGCTGATTCGTCTCGCATTAAAAGCCATGATACCGGCCTAGTTTAGAAAAGACGTGACTTTATGATAGAGAAAGATCGCCTCATCAGTTCAGTCGCCGTTGAGCGAGAGGACCTGTTGGATCGCACGGTGCGGCCGAAACAGCTAGCTGACTATGTCGGCCAGGCCAAAGTGCGCGAGCAGATGGAAATTTTCATAGCCGCCGCATTGAATCGGAAAGAGGCATTGGATCACACCTTGGTGTTCGGGCCACCCGGTTTAGGCAAAACGACCTTGGCCAATATCATCGCCAATGAAATGGGGGTGGCGCTGAAAAGTACCTCTGGCCCGGTGTTAGATAAAGCGGGCGATCTCGCCGCCTTGATGACCAATTTAGAGCCAGGCGACGTGTTATTTATTGACGAGATTCATCGATTGAGCCCAGCGGTGGAAGAAATTCTCTACCCCGCCATGGAAGACTTTCAGCTCGATATTATGATTGGTGAAGGCCCGGCGGCGCGCTCGATCAAATTGGATTTGCCGCCGTTTACCTTGGTGGGCGCCACCACCCGGGCGGGTCTTTTAACGTCGCCCTTGCGCGATCGCTTTGGTATTGTGCAGCGCTTAGAGTTTTACGATGTACCGGATCTGACCCACATCGTGAATCGGTCGGCGCGGTTGATGGGCATTGCCATGGATGAGAGTGGCGCTTTCGAAGTGGCGCGGCGCTCCCGTGGCACGCCGCGAATTGCCAACCGCTTGTTGCGCCGGGTGCGCGATTACGCGGAAGTGAAATGTGACGGCCGCGTCACCGCCGAGGTGGCCGACGCGGCGCTCAATATGCTGAGTGTGGATGAGCAGGGTTTCGATCATATGGATAGGCGCTTGCTGATGACCATGATCGATAAATTTGGCGGTGGCCCTGTGGGCGTAGAAAGTTTAGCGGCGGCGATCAGCGAAGAGCGCGATACCATTGAAGATGTGCTCGAGCCTTATTTGATTCAGCAAGGTTTTATGTTGCGCACGCCGCGCGGGCGCATGGTCACCAACCACGCCTATCGGCACTTTGGTTTACCGGAGCCCAAGCGTGACTGACTTTTCCATTCCTATACGCGTCTATATCGAAGATACCGACGCCGGCGGCATTGTTTATTACGTCAATTACCTGAAGTATATGGAGCGCTCGCGCACAGAACTGATGCGCTGCCTTGGCTATGATAAGCCCGCTTTTCTCGAAGGTGGCCTACTTTTGGTGGTGCACTCGGCGAATACGCGGTATTTATTACCTGCCACGCTGGATGACGCCTTGCAGGTTAGTGCCGAGATCAGTAAATTAGCGCGCACTTACGTGGTGTTTCGCCAATGTGTTTATCGCGGTGCGGCGCTGCTGTGTGAGGCGGATATAAAAGTCGCCTGTGTGCGCCAAGCGGATATGCGCCCCGCTGCTTTGCCGGTCGCTGTGCACGCGCAACTGAAGGGCTACCTAAACAGTGCGGATACTATTTGAGTCTGCCGTCTTTATTAACGTTCACAGAGAAGTGCTTGAATGAATACGCCTGAACAATTGTCGATTTGGAGCCTTATTGCCGATGCCAGTTTACTTGTGCAGATGGTGATGGCGCTGTTGTTTTTAGCCTCTATTGTTTCTTGGGTTATGATCGTTCAGCGCGGTATTTATCAAAATAGTGCGGCCCAAGCGATGAAGGAATTTGAGCGGCACTTTTGGTCTGGCGGCGATTTGAATCAACTGTACCGGCAGGGTAGCGGTAAAGACACGCAAACCGAGGGCGTAGAAAATATTTTTCGCGCCGGCTTTAAAGAGTTTTCGCGCCTGCGCCAGCAGTCGTCGGCAGACCCAGACGCAGTAATGGAAGGCGTGCAGCGGGCCATGCGCGTAGCCTTAGCGCGGGAAGAAGAAAAGCTAGAAGCGCATTTGCCGTTTCTGGCGAGCGTGGCATCCGTTAGTCCTTATGTGGGCTTGTTCGGCACCGTGTGGGGTATTATGAATTCCTTTCGCGGCTTGGCCAACGTCCATCAAGCCACGCTAGCGACAGTGGCGCCGGGTATTTCCGAGGCCCTGGTGGCCACAGCCATGGGGTTGTTTGCGGCTATTCCGGCGGTGTTGGCTTACAACAAATTTAGCGCCAAGGCCGAATCGCTTTCTGCAGCCTACGAAACCTTTTCCGATGAGTTTATTGCGATTTTACATCGCCAGGTTCATGCCAAGTCATGATTAGCTTCGTTGATCCTTCATTCGGAGATCGTCTATGAACCCTAAGCGCGTGAAAAAGAAGCCGCTGGCGGAAATTAACGTCGTTCCCTATATCGATGTGATGTTGGTCTTGTTGGTGGTGTTTATGGTGACGGCACCTTTGTTGATGCAGGGCGTTAAAGTGGATTTGCCAAAGGCGCCATCGACACCCATGGAGCAAAATGACGAAGAGCCTTTGATCGTATCGGTGAAACAGGATGGCACTTATTATTTGAATCTGGGTGCAGATCAAAAAACGGCCAAACCGTTGAAGCAAATTACCGAAACCGTGGGCAAAATCCTGCGCCAAAAGCCCAATACGCCGGTGTTGGTGTGGGGGGATCACCAGGCGCAATACGGTTTGGTGGTGTCGTTGATGTCAGATTTGCAGACTGCCGGTGCGCCCTCTGTGGGTTTGGTTACTGAACCACCGGTGCTTTGACGCCTATGTTGCAAGGTTATCGCCTTCCCATTGTTTTTAGCGTTGCCATCCATCTCGCCTTGGTGGTTGTATTGTCCTGGGGCTGGGAATCTGCACCTGTGGCTAAAAAATTGGCGCCGCCAAACTATGTTGAGGCTCGCTTGGTGAAGTTGGAAACACAGGCGCCAAAACAACAAAAGGCCAAGCCGCAAAAGGTAGTCGACGTTGCCGCCCAGCGCCGGGCTAAACAAGCGAAAGAGGCCGAGGCTAAAAAGGTTCAGCAGCAGAAATTGGCCCGTGAAAAAGCGGCGAAAGATAAAGCTGCAAAAGAGAAGGCGGCTAAGGATAAGGCCGCGGCAGAAAAAGCCCGTAAAGATAAGGAACTCAAGGAAAAACAGGCGCAGGAAGAGGCCAAGCGCCGGCGCCAGTCGGAACTGTTTGATGCGCTGGAAGAGGAGGACGAATTTATGTCCCAGAAAACCAGTGCCGAGGCGGCGCAAAGTTACATTGCCGCCATCTCAAGTCGCGTGGAAATGAATTGGAGTCGCCCGCCGTCTGCACGCAATGGCATGAAATGCGTTTTGTCGATTCAGCTGGTGCCAACGGGTAAGGTGATTGACGTAAAAGTGGTGACCTCTAGCGGCAACCCTGCATTCGATCGCAGTGCCGAGCAGGCCGTGAAGAAGGCTGAGCGCTTCCCAGAGCTGGTGGGTATGGACCCACGCGTCTTTGAGCAGAATTTTCGCCAGTTAAAATTAGTTTTTGAACCGAGGGACTTAAGGCAGTGAAAAAAATCGTAGGCTTGATGTTTGGCATGGTGCTGCTATTGGGTATGCAAGCGCGTGCGGATTTAACGATTGAAATTACCCAGGGTGTCGACAACCCTACCGTAATTGGCATAGTGCCCTTTGGCTACTCCGGTGCGCGCGGTTTACCCGAAGATATTCCCGGCATAGTGCGCGCCGATTTAAAGCTCAGCGGTCAGTTCCGCCCTATCCCGGTGAGCGATATGCTCGCCTTCCCGCGCTCCGAGGCCGAAGTTATCTATCGCGATTGGCGCATTTTGGGCACCGAGTTTTTGGTCACAGGTGATATTAAAGAAGTGCAGGGGCGCTACACGGTGACCTTTGAGTTGTTTGATATTTTGGGTCAACGCAAGTTGTTCAGAAAGAGCATAGTGGGGAGCGAGGCGCAGTTGCGTGACCTAGCGCACTACATTAGCGATGAGGTGTATGAGAAAATCACCGGCATTCGCGGCGCCTTCTCCACTCAGGTTGCCTATGTGGAAGCTTTCCAACAAGGTAAACCAACGGATCGCTTCCGTTTGATGCTGGCCGACGCCGATGGCGCACGTCCACGCCTGTTGTTGGAATCTAAGCATCCATTGATGTCGCCCACTTGGTCGGCCGACGGCAAGCGTTTGGCTTATGTTTCTTTTGAAACCGGAAGGGCGGCGATTTTCGTTCAGGATTTGGCCACGGCAAAACGCGAGCAGGTAACAAATTACAAGGGCTTAAACGGTGCGCCGGCCTTCTCGCCAGACGGTACTAAATTGGCGTTGGTTTTATCCAAAGATGGCAATCCAGAAATCTATACCTTGAATTTAATTACCCGCCAATTCGCGCGCGTGACGCAACATTTTGCCATTGATACCGAGCCAAGTTGGACGCCAGACGGAAAGTCGCTAGTTTTTACGTCAAATCGTGGTGGAAAACCACAAATTTACAAAGTAACACTTGCAACTGGCATGGTAGAACGCTTAACCTTTGCCGGCGATTATAACGCCAGGGCGCGTGTTTCCCCTGATGGAAAGAGTTTGGTTATGGTGCACCGTTCAAATGGTGTTTTTCATATTGCCACTCAAGACATTCAAAGTGGCGATCTGCGTATTTTGACAGAGACCTATTTGGACGAATCGCCAAGCATTTCACCTAACGGTGCCATGCTGATGTATGCGACTCGCTTTCAGAACAAAGGCATCTTAGCGGCGGTTTCTTTAGACGCAGGTGTTAAGTTCCGATTGCCGTCTAAGCAAGGGGATGTTCGGGAACCTGCTTGGTCACCCTTTTTCGACTAAAACATCAATTTCCTAACGGAGTGAGTTATGACAATGAATACTTTCAAGAGTGGTTTAGGTTTAGCGATGGTTCTGGCTGTTTTAGCAGGCTGTAGCTCAACAGGTTCACAGGACGATGTAGATGCAAATGCAAATGCACAGCCAGTTGAAACTGCACCAGTACAAGCCGTAGAGCCAGAGCCAGTAGAAGTACTGGAAACTGTGTTTTACTTCGACTTTGACGATTCTGCTCTGAAGCCAGGTGCTCGCGCCGAGCTGACCAAGCATGCAATGAACTTGAAAGCCACACCACGTAACGTGCGTATCGACGGTCACACCGACGAGCGCGGTTCACGTGAATACAACATGGCTCTGGGTGAGCGTCGTGCCAATGCGGTACGTGACTTCCTAGTACTTCAAGGTGTAGATGCATCTATGATTGAAGTTGTAAGCTACGGCGAAGAGCGTCCACAAGCGATGGGCAGCACTGAGTCTTCTTACTCTCAGAACCGTCGCGCCGAAGTTAAATAAGCGCTTCTTGGTTTCGACAAAAAGGCCGGTCTAACCGGCCTTTTTGCATTTTGGGGGGAGAACGGCTTATATTGACTTCCTCTGTACCCGCGAGGGTATAAAACAAGCCAGTAGGCTGGGTAATGGTTACCCGGTTGGTAGAAAAAGTGAGTGAGTTTCTTATGCTGCGTTTCGTTATTTCAGCCTTGTTCATCAGTGGTTTGTTAGCCCAGGCGCAAGCTCAGGTTACCGTGGTTGAGTCTCGCCCCACGGCGCAGGCGGCAACAGTTTCTGGCCCGGTTACGCCCGATGCCAATCAGCAGGCCGATTTGTTTTATCGCTTGCAGGCGTTGCAACAAGAAGTGTTGGAGTTGCGCGGCTTGGTGGAGGAGCAAGCTTACGAGCTGAATAGACTCAAGCAGCAGCGTCACGATGATTATATGGATCTCGATCGTCGCCTGGCCTCTTTAAGTGGTGGTGTTTCAAGCGCTGCAGCCTCGTCCAATAGTAGCTCGAGTGTTGTTGGCGCGAGTGCTGGTGCCGGAGCAGGTGCAGATGAAGAAGCGGCTTACAAAGCGGCTTATGGGCATTTGCGTCAGCGCAATTTGGCCGGTGCTGCCAAGGGTTTTACCGCCTATTTGGATCTGTATCCAAAGGGCCAATACGCCGCCAATAGCCAGTATTGGCTGGGTGAGATATACCTTGCCGAAGGCAAATTGGAGCAATCCAAGTCTTGGTTTGAGCGCGTAACCAAAGAGTTCCCCTCGGATCGCAAGGCGCCTGATGCCAAGTACAAGTTGGGCACTGTGCTGTTCCAGCTCGGCGACAAGGCCAAAGCCAAAACATTGCTTCAGGCCGTTGCCGGTAGCAGTGCCGACGCCTCCCGCTTGGCCAAGGATTTTCTGGCGCAAAACTACTAGCCTGTACAGCATGGGAGCGAACTGAGGTCATCAGTTCGCATTGGGTGATGCAATTGGGTATCATCCGCCGCTTTTGATCCGCGGAAGCCACTGCATGAGTGACTCTACTCTCAAGATTACCGAAATATTCCACTCTTTACAGGGCGAGGCTCGCTCTATTGGCTTGCCCACGGTGTTTGTGCGCCTCACCGGCTGCCCTTTGCGCTGTCACAATTGTGATTCGGCCTACGCTTTCCATGGCGGCGAGCGGCGGGAAATAACGGATATTTTGGCGGAAGTGGCGGGTTATAAAAGTACTCATGTCTGCGTTACCGGGGGTGAGCCCCTGGCTCAGGCCAATAGTTTGATGTTGATGTCGGCCTTGTGTGACGCGGGTTATCAAGTGTCTCTGGAAACCAGTGGCGCGCTCGATGTTTCGCAAGTGGATGCCCGGGTTAGTCGCGTAGTAGATCTTAAAACCCCGGCATCCGGTGAGAATCATCGCAACCTCTGGGACAATATCGCCCATTTAACTCAGCACGATCAAATTAAGTTTGTAATCTGCGGCAAGGCCGACTTCGAGTGGGCTGCCTTTAAGGTTTCCGAGTTGGATTTATGCGACAAGGTGGGCGACGTGCTGTTTTCGCCGTCCTTTGGCCAGGTAAACCCTGCAGAGCTGGCTGGCTGGGTCATTGAGAGCGGCCTGCCCATTAGGTTTCAGCTACAGTTACATAAAATTTTGTGGGGCGATGAGCCCGGACGATGAGCTTAGCTGTGGGAGTTTTTGGTTAGATGGTGGATTCGAAAGACACTAGCATTAACCGCTATTACAGAGCTCTGTTCACGCTGGTTGCTCTTGTCTCTTGTGTTGCCGCGCGTGCCGAGCTATCAGGTGAGCCAAAGCCATTGCCTGCTATTGTCGTGCCTATCGTCGCGCCCTGGGGGTTTTACGACGCCGATGATCGGCAGTCTGGGTTGTTAGTTAACTTCCAAAACGAGCTTTTTAAGCGCGCCAAGTTGGCTGTCAATGCCGAGTTGCGGCCTTACCCGCGCGTGGTGCACGACCTTGCCAGTGGTAGTGCCGATATGGGTGTGATGTTTGTCAGCCCCTTGGCCGAGCAGTCTGGCGTGTCGCTAGGGCATGTGGTGACCATGCGTGTTATTTTGATTGCGCCGGCTAACCGCAATAACCCGATCGCTAAATTGGAGGATTTGGACGGCGAGCGCGTCGGGTTTATTCGCGGCTCTAAATATGGGCGCCGGTTTGATGAGTACCCTGGGTTTGAGCACATCGCCATTAATAATGTGGAGCAGGGTTTGCGTATGTTGGTCACTGATAGGTTGGATGCGCTAGTGGCGACCGAGCAGGCGCTACTGTATGCGATGTTTATCACCGGTATTCCGGCGTCGCAATTTGCCGCCCATTTAACCCTTGGCAATGCCCGGGCAGATCTTTATTTGTCCCGCCACAGCGAGGGTCAAGCTTGGGTGGCGTCGGTGCGCGATGCGTTAAAATCTATGAATCTCGATGGCAGTTCGACTGCGATTTTTTACCAACACGACCTTTGGCCGCGCCAGGCCTATTGCTTTGCCGGTGGCCGCTGCCTCGAGGCGGTGCAGCCGCCGATGAATGATTTCTAGCCCGCTGGCTGTGTTTATATGAGAGTGCATTATGAGTTTAGGTAATTCCGCTGTTGTTTTGGTGTCTGGCGGATTGGATTCAACCACGGTCATTGCCATGGCCCAGGCGCGCGGGTTTGATGTCTACGCGCTTAGCTTTGACTATGGACAGCGCCACAGGGCCGAGTTGGTGGCGGCACAGCGAACTGCAGAGGCTATGGGCGTAAAGGCGCATAAAGTGGTGCAGTTGGATTTACGCACCATTGGCGGCTCGGCCCTGACCGATGCTGCTATCGATGTACCCGAGCAGGAAACGGCGGGTATTCCGGTCACATATGTGCCGGCGCGCAACACGGTATTTCTCTCTATTGCCTTGGGTTGGGCAGAGGTATTAGGGGCTAAGGATATCTTTATTGGTGTCAATGCCGTGGATTACAGCGGCTATCCCGACTGCCGAGCCGAGTTTATCGCCGCCTTCGAGACGATGGCAAATCTGGCCACAAAAGCGGGTGTTGAAGGCCACAAACTCAGCATTCACACCCCGTTAATCGCTATGAGCAAAGCCGATATTGTGCGCGAGGGTACGCGCTTAGGTGTGGATTATGCGATGACCGTGTCTTGTTATCAGGCCACCGAGTCGGGGCTCGCCTGTGGCAAGTGCGATAGCTGCCGTTTACGGCGCTTGGGGTTTGAGTCGGCTGGGCTAGAAGATCCGACTCGGTACCGTTAATTCGGGCGTTATCGCTGCTGTTTCTGGCTGTTTATTGACCACTAAAAAACCGCAATAAGCGCTTGTCTTTTCCAATTAAATCAGTACTATATGCGCCTCCTTAAGGGGGTCGTTAGCTCAGTCGGTAGAGCAGTTGGCTTTTAACCAATTGGTCGCGCGTTCGAGTCGCGCACGACCCACCACTTAATTGAATATGTACAAGCCCGCTACCTAGGTTTGTGCCGAAAGTCCGTTTTTCGGGTCGTTAGCTCAGTCGGTAGAGCAGTTGGCTTTTAACCAATTGGTCGCGCGTTCGAGTCGCGCACGACCCACCATATTCAGGCTCTACCGAGCCATAAAAAACCGCCTTTGGGCGGTTTTTTTATGGCTGTCATTTGGGGGCTAACTGGCCTTAAGATGTGGTAGAATCGCGCCGCGAGTTGCACCTTGAGAGAACTATGACCAACCTAAATACCCCCGTTGAACAAACGCCAAGGCAGTGGGTGAAAGACCATTTAGCCAGCGATTCAACTAGCGCGCTTACGCCTGAGCAAGTCGACGCGGCAAAAGCGCGGATTAAGGCGCTGTTGGTGCGCGAAAATGCCGTGTTGGTGGCGCATTACTACACCGATCCGCTGATTCAGGCGCTTGCCGAAGAGACCGGCGGCTGCGTCGCCGACTCCTTGGAAATGGCGCGCTTCGGCAGCCAGCATCCCGCCACAACGCTGCTCGTGGCTGGGGTTAAATTTATGGGCGAAACGGCAAAAATACTGACCCCCCATAAGCGGGTTTTGATGCCAACGCTCGAGGCCACCTGTTCGCTCGATATCGGCTGCCCTATAGAAGAATTCTCGGCCTTTTGCGATCAGCATCCAGACCGCGCTGTGGTGGTTTACGCCAATACCTCAGCGGCGGTTAAAGCCCGCGCCGATTGGGTGGTTACCTCCAGTATTGCGCTAGACGTAGTGGCGCACTTGGATGCCCAAGGGCAAAAAATCCTGTGGGCACCAGACAAGCACTTGGGTGGCTATGTGCAGAAGCAGACCGGTGCCGATGTTTTGCTTTGGGATGGCGCCTGCATCGTGCACGAAGAATTTAAGGCGCAAGGTGTTGAAGATCTTAAGCGCCGGCACCCCGGTGCGGCCGTGTTAGTGCACCCTGAGTCGCCCGATGCCGTGGTGGCGCTGGGCGATGTGGTGGGCTCAACCTCTCAGCTGATCAAAGCCGCGCAAACGCTGCCCAATAGCGAGTTTATTGTCGCGACCGATCAGGGCATTTTTTATAAGATGCAGCAGCTGTGCCCGGATAAAACCTTTCACATCGCGCCCACCGCTGGCAGTGGTGCGACTTGTCGAAGTTGTGCCAATTGCCCTTGGATGGCAATGAATGCACTGGATAACCTCGAGCAGACATTGCGCGATGGCAGTAATGAGATATTTGTCGATAAGGCCTTAGGCGAGCGCGCTATGCTGCCGCTGAATCGGATGCTGGCCTTTACCAAAACCCAACAATAATCCCTAGTCTGCTGCCCTTGTACCTAGCAGGGTGCATCAGTACCATTACGCTCGCGTAAACGAGCGTTCACAAACGGAGTGGAGTCATGATTCAAGGTAGTATGGTTGCGTTGGTAACCCCAATGACGGCTAGTGGCGAGCTAGATTGGCAGAGCCTCGCGACGTTAGTCGAATGGCACATTGCCCAGGGAACTCACGCGCTTGTCGCCGTTGGCACCACCGGTGAATCGGCCACATTAGACGTAGATGAACATCTCGCGGTGATCACCGCTGTAGTTAAGCAGGTAGCGGGTCGTATTCCTGTTATTGCAGGCACTGGCGCTAACTCTACTCGCGAGGCCATCGAGCTTACCCAGCGCGCCAAAGGCGCCGGCGCCGATGCCTGTTTGCTGGTGACGCCATACTACAATAAGCCCACCCAAGAAGGTTTGTACCTACACCACATGGCCATTGCCGATGCAGTGGATATACCCCAAATCTTATACAACGTGCCCGGCCGCACCGGCGTCGACATGAAACCTGAAACTGTTTTGCGTTTGGCGGGTCATAACAACATAGTCGGCGTGAAAGAGGCTACCGGTGATCTGGAGCGAGCGCGTTTGTTGATTGCCAAGGCACCGAAAGATTTCTTAATCTACTCCGGCGACGATGAGACAGCGGTTGAGTTGATGTTGGCTGGCGGCAAGGGCGATATTAGCGTTACGGCTAACGCAGCACCGAAACTCGTTGCCAAGATGTGTGAATTGGCGATTGCCGGCGACGCCGACGCGGCGCGGGCCATTAATCAAAAGTTGATGCCTTTGCACGTGGCGATGTTCGTTGAGTCAAACCCGATTCCCGTTAAGTGGGCGGTGTCTGCGCTCGGGCTTACGGCGCACGGTATTCGCTTGCCTTTGACGCCGCTGTCCGAGCAATTTCACGATCAGATGCAGGCCGCCTTAAAAGCAGCCGCACAGTAAATACATAATCACTGAAGCGCTTCAGTGGTGAACTACAAAAAGAGATGTGCATGATAAAACCTATAACAAACTGGCGCGGCTTTGTGTTGCTACCTTTGTCATTATTTGTTGTTAGCTGCAGCTGGATGGGTAATGATTTTCGCGATCGCGGCAACGACTATTTATTGGCTGAGCCGATTAAACCCATTGTTGTGCCATCAAAGTATAACGCTAATTCGCTCGACGAGTTGTATGTCGTGCCGACACTTCAAACCGATGACTTTGACCTAACCGAAGCATTTGAAACACCCAGGCCAGAGGCTTTGGCAACGTCAAACTTTGAGGAAAGCGTTAAAATTCAAAAATTGGGCGCCAAGCGCTGGATTCTAGTGAATTCGCCGCCGAGCGAAGTTTGGCCGCGCATTCGAAACTTTTTAGCCGCCAACCAAGTGGCGGTTGCCGATTCAGACGCGGTCGCCGGTACGATTGATAGTGCGTGGTTGCAGTTCAAAGATTCGCCGGAAGTTCGCGACCGCTACCGAGTTTATGTGGAGCAAGGCGTGCAGCCTGAGTCCACCGAGATTCATATTCGTCACGATGCCGCCAACGTTGCCAATGCCGTGGCGGCCGGTGACTGGCCCGAGCTTTCCATCAATCCAGAGCGCGAAGCTTGGATGCTGGACGAGTTAGCAGCGACCTTAGCCAGCCAAGCGAGTACAGGATCTACCTCGCTGCTGGCCCAAGGTATCGGCGGCGGCCCCAAAATCTCGGTAAAAATGTTGGCCGGTGAGCCGGTGCTTCGCATGGCGCTGTCTTACGAGCGCGCCAGAGCCACCATCGCCCACGCCTTGCGCCAACAGGGTTTTACGACCTTTGATTTAGAGATAGACGAGGGGGTATTTTACGTTGGCTATGAAGAGCCAGTAAATCCAGATGAGGAAAGTTGGTATACCCGTTGGTTTGGCGGTGCAAGTGATGCGGTTATTCCCACCACACCTTATAGTTTGGCGGAGCTGTTGGCCAATTTACAGGTGCCCGACTCACCTGAGGCGCGGGCGATTTTCCCGGGTGTTGAGGGCTTTGCCGTCGGAGAAAAGTTGACCGAAGTGCCTGGTTATTTAGTGGTTGTGCTAGCAACCGAGACGCAAGTTGATATTCGCATCCGCGATGGTTACGGCAACCGCTTAACTAAGCGCGACGCAAAAGAGAAGCTGAGTATTATTCGTAGGAATCTTATTTAATGCGCTTCGCCTCCCTTGGTAGTGGTAGCAAGGGGAATGGAACACTGGTGGAGTATGGCGATGAGGTCTTGCTTATCGACTGTGGTTTCTCCGCCAAGGAAGCGGTTTTACGTTTAGCCAAGCTGGGTAAAACCGCGGATCAGATTACTGCCATTCTTGTCACCCACGAACATGGCGATCATATTCGCGGCGTGCCTGCCTTAGCGCGTAAGTTTAATCTGCCGGTGTATATCACGCCGGGTACGTTTAAAGTCAAAGATCTGGGTAAGATGCCTGCGATTCATTTTATTGAGGGTTATCAAGCCTTCAGTATCGGCGCTTTTGCCATTCAACCTGTGGCTGTTCCACACGATGCTCGCGAGCCAGCGCAGTTTGTAATTAGCGCGGCCGGAAAAACCCTGGGCATATTGACCGATCTAGGCATGATTACCGCCCATGTTGAAGAGAGCTACCAGCATTGCGACGCGCTGGTTTTAGAAGCCAATCACGACCCGGTTATGTTGGCCTATAGCGCCTACCCACAATCGTTAAAGCAGCGGGTGGGCGGCCCTTGGGGGCACTTGAGCAACCAACAGAGCGCCAGTTTCCTCGCTCAACTCGATGTCACTCGGTTGCAGCATTTGGTTATTGCCCATATTAGCCAGAAAAATAATTCACTCGAAGCGGCTAGGTCGGTTTTGGATGCGGTGAGTCAGGGCGCTCGACAAGTGATTTACGCCTGCCAAGAAGAAGGTTTTGATTGGCTTGAGCTGGTTTAAGTTCGGCTAGCAGGGTTCAAGTTGGTTTAGGCCGGCTTAAACTGGCACCGCGTTTACTTCTAAAGCCCGTGTAGATATTGTTTGCTTATCTCCGGCCACTTTTCCACCCAGCAGCAATGGTGATCAAAGTCCTCTAGGGTCACGGTGGTAATCGGCGCTTGTGGAAAGTTGCGCTTTAATTGCGTCACCCATTGTTCGATAAGTTGCTTGGGGACAATGTTATCTCGGCCACCAGAGAAATGAATTTGCGGAACTTGGGCGAGCGCTGCGTTGTAATCGTGAATAGATAGCGAATCACTAAGGCTGCTGACCTGATGTAAATTGGTCCAGGCCTTGTGATCGACCGGCGCGGCGACAGTGATGAGTTGGCTGACGCTTTTTTCCCGCGCAGCAACAAAAGCCGCTAAGGTTCCGCCACCTGAATAACCCACTAAAATCAATTTATCTGCGTTGTGTTTTTGTTTCAGTTGCAAGAGTGCCAGATGCGTCGCCGCGATGACCTGCTCTGAATAGCGTCCGCTGGTCCAGCGTTTTATGTCGCAATTTTTTAGTTGGCTCGGCGCGAGAAATTGGCAGGGCCTCGAGAGGTAGACCGCCTTGCCGCCCTGATGTTGAATCGCCAAGCCTAATCCTATGGCATTTACTGGTGTAGGGTTGCTCGATGCACTGTGGCGCGATGCCCAGGCTTGGCCATCACCCTCAAGATAAATAAATAAGTTTTTTTCCCGGGCTTTGCTTGGCTTTTCGGGTGCCGAAAAGGCCATGAAATTAAGTTGCTCGGTGGCAATGATTTCACGCTGCCATTGGTGTTGTCGAGCGAGTTTTTCGGGGTCGTAGGGTGAGGTAGTGGTGCAGGCGATGCTCGCGAGTAGGGTGGAAATCAATCCAAAGAGTGGCAAGCTTCGGCGCAATATCGAGTTCATAAATAGGTGTAGGGAGGACTGACGACCATCAGGATAACACGATAGTCGTCAGTTTTGCCGCTGGCTTAGAATTCGTAGCGAATGCCGCCCGAGATGGTCTTTTGATTGTAAATGCCCATATCGGCCAGTTCGCGATAGTTCAAAAACGCTTGAATACCGCCGGCTGCGGGGCCGTTAAGCGTGCTTTGGCTGGCGCCGCGCAGTACCGCTGCAACACCGAATTCAAACACTTTGTAGTCGCTGTCCGGTCTATTGGTGGGCAGAGAGAAAAGCGCATCGCCGCTAATAAAATCTTGTATCTCGGCGTAGCTCGCTTTGACATAACGCGTGTCCGTTTCCTTTTGGCCCACAGTTTGAATCTCGACGTAGGGGATGTAAACACCGTGTTCCGTGTTGACGACGTATTGCGCTTTTAGTGCGAAGTAAGACTCTAAAGATTTGATCGTTTGCGCTTCAATAAATAAATTGTAGCCGGCTTGATTCGCGTCTGACTCGGTGTAATCACCAATGGATACTTTTTGGTAATTAATACCGATGGACGGCTCGATAGAGAATGCGTCGTTGACCTGAAAGCTATAGCCACCGGCCCAGTTGGCCGTGACGGTATTGCTATCATTGGTACTTTTAGCCTGGGTGTCTGCTCCCTCGACGTTAATATTTTGCGAGTCAAATTGCACGTCGCGACGGGTGCTAAAGTCATTCCACTGATAGCCGGCAGAAAGGCTGGAGTACCACTGATCATTCTGGAAAAGTAAGAATGGCAAAATCGACCAGCCTTGCATATTTACCTTGCCATCCACGGCACCGCTATTGACGTCAAACTTAATATCTTGTTCGCGGTAGCCGATTAAGCCACCCACTATCCAGTTGCTGTTGAGCCTATAATCTAGGCCTGCGTTTATTTCGGAGCCGTCTAGGTCGAAGCCATTTTCGAGGGCGCTAATTTTTTGCTCGCCAGTGTTGTAGCTGCCATTTAGAAAACCACCCCATGGCGACCATTGATCACTGGCGGTATCACCAGCATTCAATCCACTGGCCGAGACGCTGGCGTGGTGCGCGAGTGCAGGGCTAGATGCCTTTAAGGCAGCAATGCGGGTTTGCAAATTCGCTTGTTGGGCGCTGTTAAAGCTCTTGGTCATGGACTCTTGGGTTGAGTATTCCTCGCCGGCGGTCCACTGCAGGGCCGCAGCCAAACCGTCTATGTCTAGACTCAAGCTGGCATCCGTCGGGCCGCTGTTGGTAAGTTCATTGGCGGTGTGAACCAGTTTGCGCACATTTTCCCACACCACAAGGGTACTGCCTGTGCAGCTAAACACTGGCTGGGCGCCTACGCCGGCGATAAAACTTTTGTTTGTTGTGAAACTCGCTGTTGGCTCGGTGCCATTGCCTTCGGGGATTGTTTCGAACTCGCCAAAACTTTCTTCGCAGCCCTGAGCTAGTAACTGGTCGTAAACGGCTTGCGTCGTGGCGGCAGCGCGCTGTTGTAGTTCTGTTTCAAATTGACTGCCGAGCTTAGTGAAATCAGCGTTAGCAATTTGGCTTACGGCGGCACCGAGCCCGGTGATTAAAATAGAGAGTGGTAATGTGTGTTTCATGTCATTTCCTTATGAGGTGTTTGGTAAGTGAGCCTTAACCGCCGAGTTAAAAACTCTATTTTAGTAAGTTATTAACGTCTGGCGTTGTCGCGGCGCGGGCACGAGTCTTGTAGCGCGCATTTTACCGGCACTAGAACTTGCCGGCTAGGCGCTTTTGGGTGCAGAAGGGCTATTTGTGAACTTTATCCGCCAAAACCGTACGATAGTGTTAAGAGGTACATGGGTTTGCCTGCTCGTTGTCGTTTGATGCCCCCAATGTTTTTTCATTGTGCCGACAGGTAAGGTTTTTTTCGCTGCGCGTGAGGCTAAGCTAGGCGGTCAAAGGAGAGCTTATTTAGAAAGGCTGTGAGAGGGAGGCGTTTCATATTGGCTTACTTGGGTTGATCAAAACCGATACACACTAGTCGATAGATGGTGTAAAAACTTGGCATCAGTAAATAAGCCTCTGGCGCCAACAGACTTTGGCGCCAGAGGTATTCGTTAGTTTTGTTGGCCGTCGGTAAACCAATCAACAATCAATTGGCGCTGTGCTCCGGTGATTGAAACGCCCACCATACTCGCTGAACAATCGCTCAGGTCTGTATCGTTAGTGATACAGGCCTGGAAATTGATAATACGGGTTTTGGTATTTGCATCTGTGCTCAGGTGGCAGCTCGTGCATCCAACCACATCCACAACTTGAGTTTGAACATCTGCATAGGAGGTCAATGTTCGCACGTTGGCGCTTGGGCTAGACGCGTTTGAACTAAGGCCATTAGCATTCGCGGTTACCCTAAAGGTGTAGTTGGTGTGGCTAGTCAGACCGGTCATGGCGCGACTGACACCGTTGATATTACTCACCAGACTTCCTGAAGAGGGAATCACCGTGTAGCGCACGTTGGCGCCATTGCCGGCCGCTGACCAATTCACCGTGATTTGGCTGGTGCTGTCTACCGTCGCCGAGACGCCCGTGGGTACGGCGGGGTAAGTTGCGCCAGAAGCCGTGTTCGATACCGCCGACTCGCCCCCGCTGGTAAGGGCCGTGATTCGGTAGCTATAACTGGTCGCTACGCTCAGGCCCGTGTTGGTGGCGCCCGTGCTAGTACCCGCCACGTTGCTCAATACTGGGGTGGTGTAGCCGTCGTCGCTACGATAGACATTGAAACCGGTGATGGCGCTACTGCTTCGCGCTGGCCAGCTCAATACGATAGTGCTGGTGTTACCACTAACTGCCGCCGCACTGGTTAGCGTGGGCGCCGCGGCCAGAGTGCTTAGGCTGGCGCTGGTGTAAGTTTTCGATAATTCAGCGTTTGCCTTGGCAAATACGCGGTAGCCATAGTTAGTGGCTGGTGTGAGACCGGTATTGAGAAAGCTGGTGCTTACAACGTTGCTGGCAATGGCGGAACTATAGCCATCGTCGCTGCGATAGATGTCGTAAACAATGGCACCGTCGTTGTCGTTGCCTGTTGCCGCAGTCCAATTAAGCTGCAAACTGGTGGTGCTTATCGCGCTAATGCCCAGGGCGCTGGGCGCTGTTGGGGCGGTGGCGGCACTGCGTGTGGACGCAGCACTGCTGCTGCCCTGCAACGCCGTTACCGTATAAAGGTAAGACTTGCCTGGCGTCAAACCCGTGTCTACATAGCCCGGCACGGCATTGTTGACCGTAAGTCCGGTGCGCGAAAGGGTGTAGCTTTCTACCTCGGCTGCCGGTGAGCCCCAGCTCAAGGTAATTTGGGTGCTGCTGTTTGTGATTGCCGAGTTAAAGTTAGGCGCCAGCGCCAGCGTGCTGGCGATGTCGGTAACCAGTGGCGATTCAACACCGCCGATTTCTGCGATGAGTTGGTAGTTGTGAGTGGATGCCGGATTGAGTCCGGTATCGGTGTAGCTGTTCGCACTGCCCAAGCAGCAGCTGGCAACCACCACAAAATTGCCGTCGTTATTATCTCGGCGCAGTATGTAGCTGTCGGGTGTAAAGGCTACCGGCGGTGTCCAGGTTAGAACAATTTGTGACGCATTGGTGTAGCTGGCCGCGTTGACATTTGCTGCAAAATCGCTCGGTTGGCCGTCGCCAGCTGAGGCCGTGGTGATGTCTGACGAGCTCTGTGTGTTCGAGTAAACACTGCCTGCCGCACTGGTTACTTGATAGGTGTAAGTACTGCTCTCGTTTAAACCTAAATCTACATATTGAGTGGTGGCTGGTGTGGCAATTTCTGCGTAATTACCACTGCCTTCGCGGCGAGCTAGGACGTAATGGCTTACATGGCCGGTTGGAGCAGTCCAATCTACAACTACTTGGGTTCGCGCGTCATCACCGGGGTTAACCGCAAGGTTGGAGACTGGTAATGGCGGCGTAGTGACACTGCTGGTTGCCACCAGGTTTGATGATTCAAGGCTGGTTTGCGCCGCCACTGCGTAGCGATAACTGGTGCCGGGGGTGAGCCCGCTGTCGTTAGTGCTGGTGCTGGTTAAGTTGGATTGAACCATGCTACTGGGTAGTGCTGGCGTGGCGGGATAATTGGCTTGGCTGCGTGCCAGCGAATATTGGGTTGGATCAGCTAGGTTGGCATTGTTGCCTAGGGGTAGATCCCAACTCACGCTAACGCCGGTGGACGAGGTAGCAGTTGCCACCGGATTGCGCGGGCTTAGGGCGAGGGTAGTGGCGCTCGCTTGACTGGATGGGTTCGAGACAAACCCATTCACGACACTGCGCGCGGTATAGCTATAACTACTTGCCGATGTTAGGCCGGTATCGGTAAAGCTGGTGCTGGTCAGGTCGGCAATTTCAACTCCATCGCGAAAAACCTTGTAGCTATCTGGCGCAATGGCAGAGGGCGCTTGCCAGTTAACTTGAATCGCTGAGGTATCAAGGCTCGGGTGTACGCTTGCCGCTAGGGTGCTAGGCGCAAAAGTCCCCGCTGTGCTGGTGTCTATTTGCACGACAGATAAACCGCTGCAGCCCGCGCCTGGTTGTGAGGCTGTGCCGTTCAGGTCTTGCAGCGCGAAGGTTACCTGATCCACACCGCGCACAAATGGATCGTTTAATGCGTAGTCAAAGCCTTGGCCGTCGCTGTTTAGGGTTGCGCTACCTAAACTGCCTTGACCGAGGGTGGCAATGCGCACCTGGCCATCGCCGAGCTCGGTCATACGGGCAACCACGGGAATTTGCAATGCGCCTTCATTGGTTAAACTTGACGTGTTGGCCGCTATGCAATCGGCTAGGGGAGTTCTGTCTTGGGTGCTAATAGTTTGGCTGCTGCTGGCTTGTTCGCCATCCGCATTGGTGACCGTTAAGGTGACTTCGTAGTCTCCGGCTGGGGTGTCTGGGTTAAACGAGCTGGTGAGGCCTGTGCTGTTCACCAAGCTGGTCATCGAATTATCTGGCTTGTTGGTAATTTGCCAAAGAAAATCTTTGGCAAATTTACTGGCGCTGGCATCGAGTACGACGCTTTGATCTATGTTGGGGTTAGCTGGGGTTGCAGTGAATTGTGCCAGTGGCGTACCGGGAAAGGTGTCTAGCGTTAGATTGGTATCGCCGCGCGCAATGATGTGTTCGCGCAACAGGTCGGCTGGCGCTTGCGCATCGTTTTGATAGGACACCCAAAAGCGATCCATGGACAAACGCGCCAAGGGCATTAAGCCTTGAACGTAGGTGTATTCTACAAGTTTTTCGTTGTTAAAAAGCTCATCATAGCTGTCGAAATTAGTTTTCTCGTTAGCCATCTGGGTGTGGCATATACGGCAGTTGCGGGCAAACACCTTGTGGTAAAGCTCCGGCTCGGCGGCCCAGCCCGGTTGGGTATAGGCGCCGTTAAAGGTGCTGTCTTCCGGTAGTTGATCCACCGGTAATTCCAGCGCTTCATCGCCGTACCAGCCGTGTATCAGCGCAGTGGCCGCCGCGTGTCGCTCGGGTTCGCCAAGATAAGTGGCTAGCGCGCCGAGGTTTAACTTTTTAAATTCGGCTTCTTGGTTTTCGCGACTAAAACGCTCGATTTTTTCCTTGTTTAGCTCTGTTACCTTTAAACTGGGCTCAACTAAATTTGGGTCTTGCGCCTTGGTATAAAGGAAGGAATCGAGATCCCACGGAATAAAAGTAGCGCCTAGGTCAGCGTCGGCTAGATCCAAAAATTGCTTGCCCACACCGGGGTAGCTCTGGTGGCAGGCCGTACACACATTCGGTAAAAATTGTTCGCCCCTGCCGTCAAAGTTCATGCTGTTTACGCGCACGAACTTGCCGCTGCGCTCGTCTTGAATAAAGGACCAGAACTTTACAATTTTAGGGTTTGCTCCTGCTGGGTCAGGGTTTTCGCTGTATTCCATGGCAACAACGGCGAACTCTTGTCGCTGTTCTAAACCTGTTTCCACCGTTGGGTAGTTGGTAACGTAAGAGTAAACATTGCCATTGTCGGCTTTGCGTAAATACATATCGCGGCCGAAGCCGAGGTCGTAATTGTTGACATAGAGTGCGTGCGCAATACTCGGGTCTGAAATGGCTTTGCCGTTGGCATCGTTAAAGCCAGCGTAAATTAGCCAGTTGTCCAGTGTGGCAAAATTGCCCTCTGGGTCTATTAAGGCGTAGTAATTACTGGCCGTTACGTTATTTTCTATTCCCAGTTGATTTAATACATTGTTGGTTAATAGGTTTACGCTGTTTTGGCCCAACCAAGTTTGCAGTAGCGATCCGTTGGTATTGTTGTTTGTGCTATTACTAGGTGCGCTCAATTGATTGGCATTAATGATTGTTTTGGCTAGACCAGCTTGTGCCGCTTTTAACGTGGCTTGCGCTGAGCTAACACCTGAACTTGGCTCCAGGTCACTGGCAACTAAGGTCTGACCGTCGTTGTCGAGGGCGAATAATTCGAAGCCCAGATTGGCGCTTACCACGCGAACTTGAATTTCTAAATAGGCGGTGCTGATGTTGTAGGGGTCTAGCCGCCTGTTGCGGTTTTCAGTTTCAAAGTTTTTGTTAATGTCATCGGCATTAAGGCGTGCTAGTTGAATTGTGAAACTCGGGTTTTTAGGTTCAGTTAACGGGTCGTAGTTAGCCGGCGTCGAAAAGTTAGCAGGAAATAGGGCGTTAACTTGCTCTGTGTATACCGATATTTGATCTAAATCGCCGTCGCGGTTTTGCCAGTGGGCAATAGTTTCCACCTCGAGTGCAATTGGCTCTGGTTCATTGCCGGTGGTGCTACCCGCTTGCAGCGCGGCTAATAAGCGAAGGCTGTGGTCTGGCGTGGCAGGGTCTGCCAAAAAGTGATCCACATCGTTGATGGCGTACACTTCGATATGGATTTGCGCCGTATCGGAATTGTCGTTCCCGTCAATCGCGGTAAGCTCAAAGGTCAGTAAATTATTGGTTTTCACTGGTGGTGCGGTAAAAGCGACGGCATTTGAGGTTCTTTCCACGAGGGTTACCGGGGTGCCGGAAACCTGTCGCCACTTGTATTCCAATATGGGGGCATAGTCGCTAAAACTGTCTTTACCGGTAAGCACAACTTCGCTGTTTGAGCGCACACGGTAGCTGCTACCCTTGGCAATAGCGCCAAGTACGGACAATTGCGCCACCGGCGGTAGGTCGTCTTCTTGGTAGCCAACCTTGCCTTTGCTATCGCCGCCACAACCGACCAGACTGAGAGAGGCGATTAAAGGTAGTGCTACAAGGCCTAAACGCATGTTATGAAGTGTAGATTCCATGGTGTGTACTCTGTCCATTGCGTGTGCAGTAACTTGAAATTAAATTAAAATTCGTAGCGCAAGCCGCCCGCGATAATTATTTGTTTGTAGTTGCCTACTGCCAAAACTTCGCGGTAATTAACAAATGCTTGAATGCCACCGCTGGCTGGCCCATCTAAGGTTTTTTGGCTGGCGCCGCGTAACACCGCAGCAAGTCCTAAACCGTAAATTTTGTAATCGCTGTCGGGTGCATTAGTGGGTAGCGAAAAACGTGCGCTATCGGTAAGGGTAGAGAGTGCATCGGCATAAATGGCATCAATATAGCGATCGTCGGTTTCATGTTGGGCAAAAGCTTGCAAATTTATGTAGGGGATAAACACCCCGTAAGCAGTATTGACGACATACTGGGCTTTCACGGCGAAAGTAGTTTCGAGCGATTTAATTTTCTGTTCGAGTACAAAAAAATTAAAACCATCGTTTTGCAAGTCTTGCTCGGTGTAGTCACTGATGCCAACCTTTTGGTAGTTAACACCGATAGATGGCTCGATTGTGAACGCTTGGGTAATGTTAAAGCTATAACCCCCGGCCCAGTTAGCGGTCCATGTGGTGGCGGTATTGGTGCTGATTGCTACAGTATTTACACTGGCCACATTAGGGTTAAGCGAGGGATATTTGATGCTGCGTTCGGTGTCGAAATCTGCACGTTGGTAGCCAACCGATAAGCTGCCGTACCAGTGTTCACCTTGAAACATTACGAAGGGCATGATTGACCAGCCATTCATAGTAACGCCGCCATCAACGATGCTTAAGGACGAATCGAAATCAATTTCTTGGTTTTGGTGGCCCACCAGACCACCTGCAATCCAGTGTTCGTTAATACGGTAATCTAAGCCTCCGTTGATTTCCGAGCCATCAAAATCAAAGGCATCTTCGCGTTCTGTTGGGTCTTGATTGCCATAAGTGTAACTGCCATTTAAAAAACCACCCCAGCGCGACCATGCATCACTTGTGTCGTCCCCGGCATTTAGGCCGCCGGCCCAAGCCGATTTATTCCCCTCCGGATTAGACCAGCCAGCGATGGCAAATCCACGTGCACCCGCACGCAAGGCGGTAACGCGAGAGGCTAGGTTGGAAAGTTGGCCACTGGTGAAGCTGTTGGTCATAGACTCTTGGCTGGAAAACTCTTCGCCGGCAGTCCAGCGCAGGGCGAAGCCTAGGCCTTCTAAGTCTGTATCGAGGCTGTATTCCGTGGGCCCAGTGCCAGTTATTTCATTGGCGGTATGAACTAATTCACGCACGTTTTGCCAAACGATAAAAACACCCGCGCTGCAAGTGTCGGTAGGGGTGCGATCTTGGTCGTTGCAGCCTAATTCTTTTAATTGCGTGTAAGTGGCCTGGTTGGTCTGCGCCGACAACTCTTCGAGCTCTGACTGGAATTGGCCTTCTAGTTCGCCGAGGTCTGCAAAAACCGGTGTAACCAGCAGGCCCGTTAATGCCAGCGTAAGGGGCGTTTTGTTAAAGGTAAATGTGCTCATCTGTGACTTTCCTATTTTTTGCAGTTACCTTGGCCTAAGACTTTTTCGGAATAAAAAAGAAATCGCCCACTTCGTGGCCGGCACCTTTAATGGTTTTATATTCAGGTGTTTGGCTGAACTTCACGGCTTTCGCCGACTTGGTTACCTCAGCTTTTAGCTGCAGAAATAATTCGGGCGCAGAAAATATTTCCTTATTGGTATTTAACGCTTTAAGAAATGCTTGCGTGAAGATCGAATGGCCGGTGTTTACGCTATCCAATACCGGATTGTCGCCACCTGAGGTGAGCAGTAATCTCGAGCGTTTGTCGGCTTTATAGGCAATGTATTCGTCGGTGTATTTGCCGTCTTCGCCCATCATCAAGAAACCTGGTGCGCTGGATAAAAGCCCCGAGTAACAAGAGTCGGCTACAACCAATACACGCTTTGCTTTAAAGCGCGCTAGATGGCGGGTGACAAATTCATTGGCTACCCAGTAAGTATCGCGTGGCGGTGCTTCGGCATTGGTTGGCAACCAATAGCCAGCTTCTGAGTCGCCTGAGGCTAAGCGCGCGCCGTGACCGGCGTAGAAGATAAGTAGGTTGTCATTCTCGGTTAGTTTTTCATTAATATTGTTAATGGCTTCCATCACGCCAACATCGTCGGCGTTTATGACTTTTGTTACGGTAAAGTTATAGCGCTCGGTCAGCGTTTCGGCTATGGCGTTAATGTCGTTGATCGGGGTTTCAAGGCTATTAATGTTTTCATAGTTTTGCACGCCAATAACAAGTGCATAAAACTTTCCAAAGTTAATGTTTTTCAGCGAAACATCTGACGTGCTGCCCATGGATTCTATTTTGCCAGCCACTTTCCCGCTCGCCGTTGCTGCTGTGGGCGTGCGCACAACCAGTTGGTCGGTGCGTGGGTAGAGAGCGACTTTTTGCTGGGCCGTTTTCGCTTCTTGTTCGAGTTGTGAAACGATGGCGTTTAGCTCTTGTATTTGGCCTTTGAGTTCGCTGTTATTTGCTTTGACTAAACTTGCGTTTAGCTCGGCAATTTGGTTTTTCATGGCCTTAATTTGAAGGTTCTTGCTACGGATCTCTTTGTTTAGTGTCTCGGTGATTTCAGCCTGCTGCCGCGTCACACTGGATTGAAATACCAAGTCGTCTTTCGGTAACCCCCACGCTTGCCTGTACCATTCGAGGGCGGCAATTTGATCTTTTTCAACCCCTAAGCCTTGCTCGTAGAGTGTGCCAATATTAAATTGGCCGCGCTTATTGCCTTGGTCGGCGGCTTTCTTGTACCAAATGGCGGCCGCTTCGTAGTTAGGTGAACCACCTGTGCCTTTTTCGAAAATTTCACCGACATTGACTTGCGCCTCGGCGTCACCTTGTTCCGCTGCCGGCATCCAAACGGCTAAGGCTGTTTTGAGATCGGCGCGATCATAGGCGACATACTCGCCGCCGCGGGTCTGACATTCTGCCGCGGTGAGCGTAGCGGGGCGGCGTGGCGTCATGTAAGGCGTATTGCCTAGCATGCGAGTTTGTCCTGGTAGAGAACAATCCACTACCTGAAGTTCAGCGATACGTGCTGTGCGCTGTTCTGTGGCCGACATATTACTTTGGTCGCCAGCTGATGAGGCGCAGGCAGCAAGACCGATTGCTATTAGTGGATAGGTGATGAGGCTAATAGTTGAGCTTAGGTAGGACGATGTTTTTTTCACGTTAATCTCCATATCATTTTTCCGTTTGATCGCTACAGTTTTTTAGTGAGCTTTTCCAGCAAGGGTTTGTAGTGATCGTTTCTTTGAATAAATTCGTATTGGCCAATTTGCTCGAGCTGGCTGATTAGATAGTCTCGCTCTTCACCGGCGGCCATATTCTTTGATGTGCTTTCAAGTGCATTTAAAATACCAGCGGTATAATCTTCCACGTCGTCATTGCTGGGATGTACGGCATATACTTTTTCTAAATAGATGATCGCACCATTGTAATCTTTAAAGGCGAGAGCCTGCTTTGCATTGGCTAAATTGGATGTCACGATCATCTGTTGAGCTTCGGGCAGATCTGATAAGGGGACTTCATCGCTAACGGAGTCGATAATCACGGCATTGGCGATCAGTAAGGCCGCGACCACAAGCCCCGCAATCGAAAGTCGCTGCGCTCCTTTTTCGGCCCAGTTTAGCTGCGATAAAAATTGGCTTACGCTTTGAGTCCTGCTTTCTTTGTGCAATGCTATGGCGTTGCTAAGTAAGCGGCCATACAGAAATCCAGGTGGTTTTAAATAGCTCGGTTTGATTTTTTCTTCTTTTACTTCGGGTGCATATCGGCCCTGGTAGGGGTGTTTGCCGGTGAGTAACTCGGCGGCAATTAAGCCAAGCGCATAGATGTCATCCCGTGGGTCGGGGGCTTGGCGCTCAAACATTTCGAGGCTAGCGTATTTTGGTGTGATGGCGTTGAGGTCGCCGGCATCGAAGCTGTCTTTACTGCGCTCATCGTTAAAAGCCCGGGCGATACCGAAATCTAGGACTTTTACTTGGCCAGAGTTGGTATAGAAAATATTGCCGGGTTTTAAATCCGAGTGAACAATACCTTTTGAGTGCGCGTATTCGAGCGCCAGTGCTATTTCCCTGACCGCTTTAATGGATGCTTTCTTATCCAACACAACATCGGTCTTACCTTTCAAAATGTCGTCGAGTGGGTGGCCTTCTAACACCTCCATGGTCATGAAGATGGTGTCGTTGTCGCGGTCAAAATCATAAACCGTGATGATATTCGGGTGCGCCAGCGACTGGGTTTTTTTGGTTTCGCGCTGCAGCGATTTAAAGGCGTCGGCGTGCTGGGAAAACTCGTGCGACAACAACTTAATGGCCACATAAGGTTGCTGGTCGTCGGCTTCTACTTTGCGTAAATCCACCGCTTTACAGACGATGCCCATGCCGCCTTGGCCGAGTGTTTTTTCAATGATGAAACGTTCTTTAATAACGTCGCCACCGACGGCGTAGGGCACGTGCAGGGTATTGGTCAGCGGGTTTAGCGTTTGGGTTCGGTTGCCGCTCTGGGTCGGAGAGGTAGTTTCTCCAGTGCTGGTAGTCGTGGCGGGTGTTGCGCTTCTTGCCACCGTTCTATCGTCAGTTTCTTGTTCCTGTGTTTTTGGCTCGGGCGAGTCATTGCTTTGAGCGACAATCACGGTTGCCTCATCTTGCTGGCGACGGGAAATGACGGTTTTGTCGTCATCCGGTTCAGCGGGCGTGTTAATTGGCTCAACTTTTGGCATTAGTTCTGCTCTTTTCCATGTTTAACGACTAAGACTGGGCGCTGTTGGTCGTAATTGTTGAATGTATCACCGCAACTGCTGGCTTGGCGCAAGAGGCGCGGGTTTGGCTGCTGAGCTTTCACTCAATCCATTTTTTCCGGTTACTTAAACGCCAAGGCTAAGACTACCGCTATGGCTGCTAGCAGGGTAGCGCCGATAAGAAGAGGCTTTAACGGTGACGTTTTTTTCGTTGTTGCCTCGCGTTTGACCGTGGTGCTTTGGCGCGCTTGTACTTCGATGGGTAACAGGATCTGGCACTCTACTTGACCAAAACAAACTTTATCACCACTTTTTAGAAAGGTAGTTAAGCCTTTATTACCATTTACGAAGGTGCCGTTAGCGGACACTAAATCCACCAGCTTCCAGCGGTTGCCGTCGCTAATCAGTTGCGCGTGATTGCTCGACACACTGGGGTGATCGATGCAAACGAAAGAGGCTTCGCCACGGCCAATACTCCATTCTGCGGCGTCGGCGTCGACGTCAGGTTTCAGGATGAAGCGTTTGCCTTCAATAGGTGCCGACAGGCCGACCAGCGTTGCAATGCTAACTTTTTCAACCTTGGTGGCCTGGTTTGCCTGCAGGCCAGCAATGCCCGAGGCGCCTAAAATTTGCGTGCCATCTACTGCTTGTTCGCGCTCCATGGCCCAAGAGGGCGGCAGGGTGCTGGCGCGTTTAGCCGATTCATCTTCGCTTTTATCGCCCACAACGGTGGTGTCATCGCCGCTGATGTCATTGTCATGTTGGCTTTCGAATACTACGTTGTAGCAAACCGTATCGAACTTTAGCAGGCTGCCGTGTTTGGCGAGTACTTTGCCAATAACCGCTTTGCCATCGACAAAGGTACCGTTGGAGGACTGCAGATCTTCCACCCACAAGCCCTCCGCACCAGGGCTTAAACGCGCGTGCTTACGCGAGGTCTGGCCGAGTTTAATGATGAGGTCGCACTGATCGCCTCGGCCCACTATCATTTCTTGGGTGACGGCAAAGCTTTGTTTATCGGCTACGGAAATCAACTGGCAGTTATAGGTTGTTGTATTCATAGTGTTCACTCTGCGTCTTCATCCAGCCTATCGCCTTTGGGTGCGACATCGAAGATGTAGTCTGTGCTGTGCCTCGTTCTGAGTTATTGATAGAGCTAATTATCTATCTTTGTATCTATCGATTTAATTAGTTATTTAATTGTTTATTTTACCCAGTGCCTTAACAAAGGCACCGTGATCGAATCGGTATTCATCGGCAACGCTATTATAAAGTGCGTCTAAGGCTGGTAGTAGGGTTTGTCTGTCGCCTAGGTCATAGGACAGGCTTTCTAGCGCCAGAAACACTTGTTCGGCGCTGGTAAAGTCTTTGTAAGCGCCTTGTTCACCGAGTTTAATCAGTTGGCGACGTATGTTGGCTAGGTCTGCTGCTGTGGCTGCTTGTTGGCGAAGTTTGGCTTCGAGGCTGACCAAGCGATTGTCTAAATCGGTTAAGGCGAGCGCTAATTCTTGTTGGGCTTGGGCCTTATGCAGTGCAGCCACAGCCTTGTGCCAGGCGCCAGATTGCTCTGGCCATAGTACCTTAAAGATCACAGCGATCATATCGAGGGCACTGTCTTCGAGGCGAATGCTGCCCGCGGGCAACTGCCTGCTGTCATCCTGCGCTTGCCCGCGCGCCGGGTTCATGGGTCTGTGGCAACTATGGCAATCGTAGATGGCCAAGTTTTCTGCCGCTAGGGTGCCGGCATGTTGCTGTATTAGCGCCAGGCTGCGCTTACCACTTTCCATTTGCCCAAGCATCCAAAGGCTGCCGGGCGCAGGTTTACCTTTCCGGGCTTGGTAGTCTGCATCAATTTTGTAGTGCCCTGGCTGATTCGCGGTAAAGGTGTCTAGCTCGAAGGTAAGGCGCGGGTGACCGGCAGCCATCATAGTATGGTCGGCAAATTTACTGCCCGTGCCCTTGTGGCAAGACAGGCAAAGTGCCGATCTATCCAAGGCGTTTTCAGTAGGGTATAGGCCATTGGCGATATTGTCCGCATGGCTCACCTGCGGTTCAGTATGGGATTTTAACCACTTTTCCGAGCCGCCATGGCAGGCCTCGCAGCTGACGCCGTCACTGAGCTGAAACTTCTGGCCGCGCTGCGCTGCGGCGACATTATCGGCGTGGCAATCGAGGCAGGCCTTGGCGGTGTGGGCGCTGCCCAAGCCCAAGCGCTGGGCCATGGCTTTGGATCTATCGGTGAGAAGGGTTTGATAGGCGCGCGAGTGCCGGTCTTGGGTCGACCAAATATGGTATTCGTTGAGCCACACATTGCGGCCCTCAACGGCGGCCACCTTGCCGTGGCAGGCCGAGGTAGCGCAGCTGGCAACCCCGTTATGAACTGCCGGCGCTTGGTCGGGCGTGAGTGGCGCGGCTTGCCCGTAGCTCGATAGACTTAAAAGCAGGCCGAAAAAGGAGGCAGCATGGATTTGCAGCCTAAGTTGGCGTGTCATTGCTGGCCTCCTTTCGCGTTGTCGGTCACCGTCCAGGGCTTGCCATTGGCATTTAAATACAACTTCTTCGCCTCTTCGGCGGTAAAGGGCCGGGCGCCCTTGCGGCCAAATACGGCAATTTGACCGCCGGTTTCATCCACGCCTCTGTCTCTGGGGAGTGGGCGCGATAGTGCCTGCGCCGCTGTGTCTGTGGGGTAGTGGGCGATGAGTTCGGGTTTAGGCTCCGGGTTAAAGCCGTAGAAGTTAGGTTGGCTGGCCGGTGAAAATAACTGGATCACTTTTAGGCCATTGCGGCCGTCGGCCACATAGGCAAACAGCGAGGCATTGGTGGCCGCGACCACCACATCGCGGCTGTCGTTGAGGCTGCCGCCGGCGTTAAAGCGGGTCAGCAGCTTTGGCGCTTCGGGTCTTTCAATATCGACAATGACAAGCCCCTCTTCACCCGCAGCGACATATAGGTAGGCGCGCGAAATACTCATTTTTTGGCCATCGTTAAGCGCTAAGAATGCTTTCTCTACCCGCTGGGGTTGATAGGGGTTGGTGATGTTAACCACGCTTAGGCCTGCGCCGCTGGTGACAAATAAGTACCTGAATTGCAGGCTGGTTGCCCGTGCATCTTGAACCGGTAGCACCGCTGCCAGTTTCGGCTTTAGGGGTTGGTCTAGGTCTAGTATCACTACCGAGGAAGGTGTGGTGATGTAGACGAAGTGGCCAGCAATCGTTAAGTGGCGCGCGCCAGTTAGAATGCCGCCGTCGTTCCAGGTCAGTGCGCGCGCCAAAAAGTTATTGGTGGGTATACCGTCGGCCAAGGTATCCACATTGGTTAAAATCAACCCTTCCTCGGCATCGGTAATGAGCGCGTAGTGGTAGAGCGGGTGGAAGGGTTGCTCTTGGTTATCGATACGCATCAAATCGCCTTGGTTGCGCTCGGGTGCGATGGGTTGCACGCTGGGTAGGGCAACACAGGTGGCGGCGCGGCTTTTTATGCGCGTATCTTGCCCGAGCGGGCTCACCGGTGCGCTCACTAAGGCCTGTGAAAAGCCCTTGTTGGCAATGTTGGCGGCATCGTAAACCTTCAGGCCATCGGCCTCGGCGCTGAATAGATATTCGCCGCGTAGCTGTAGGCACTGGCTGTTGTTGGCGCTGTGCTGTTTGGCATCTTGCAATTGCCGCTTGTTATCTAGGTGCGCGGCAAAGTAATCCGGGTAGGCGTAGCGCTGTAAGTAGCTGCCTATTACGGCTTGGGGTTCGTCCCACTCGGTGACTTTGACGGCGTCAATGGCGCCGGCCGAACCGAGCCAGGCGTTGTAACCCAAAAAGCTGACGGCATTGGTGCCCTGCATTAACAGCTGCGCCATGATGGCATTGTTGTCATTATCGGCAGAGAGATGGCAATCGGTGCAGGTTTTGGTTTCGGTTTTTCGCGCCGTGTGCGGGTAGTGGGCATTAAACGCTTGCGAGCTATAGCCGCTGGCTGCAACGGGTGGTTGTTGAATGTAAATTTTTTCGCGGTTGGCATTGGTGGACGATAACACCAAGGCCGATGAGGAGCGCACCGGTGCCACCTTGCCGCCTTTGGCCGGCGAGCGCTTGCCGAGTAAATACATTTGATCCCCCGCTACTTGCGGGTTGTAGGTGGCGAAGTTGCGCGACTCGCCGCCTTCGTAGTGATGCCGCTCCGTTTTCGCGTTGGCCTCAATGGGCAGGTGACAACCGCCGCAGGTGTTAGTCCAGGAGGTATGGCAGGCGTAGCACTCCATATTGTCGTAGCCATGGGCCAAGTCTTGGCTTTCGCCCGCGTTCGCTGGCCCCCAATGTTGTTTTTCCGTGTCTTTGCGCATTAACTTGGCGCGCGCGGCTTTTTCGTTGTAACCGTTGTGGTTCGCATTCACCGAGTCTTTCACTAAGCTCATCTGCCACTCTTTGTCCGGGTAGAGCATGGAGCGCTGGAATAATGTATCGCCTTGCCACTCGAAACGCTTGCGGCCATCGGGGGTGCGCATCAAGCTCATGTTGGTGCCGCCTTCCAGTGCAGCCGGGCCGGAAGTAAATAAACTGGGGTAGGCAGACTCGGTGCCGTGGCAATCCACGCAGCTGACTTCAACCGCCATGGCAACTTCGCCATAGATAAAGCCGTTGCCGTGGTTGTCTTGGGCAAAGTGGCAATCCACGCAATGCATGCCCACGTCGACGTGAATGGATGACATGTGCACCGCTTTATCGAATTTTTTCGGATCGTCATTGGCGACGATGCTGCCTTGGTCATCGAGTAAGTTGCCGCTGCGGTCGCGTTTAAACACGGCGCGGAAATTCCAGCCATGGCCATGGTAGTCGGCGAACTGGGTGTCTTGCATTTGATCGTTCTTTTCCCATACGGATTTTAAGAAATCCAAATTCGCCCAGTTGCCGCGCGGTGCCGCGCCTTCGGGGTTGCGATCGAGCACCTCGCGCATTTCCGCGGCGCTGGGGTACTGCTGTTCCTTCGGCCACATCATTGCCGCGTCGGACTCGTAATCCCACATGGTGTAACCCAAAAAAGTATTCATAAACATATTGGGTTGGTGCATGTGGCAAATCATACATTGGCTGGTCGGCACGGCGCGGGTGAAGGTGTGAGTCAGCGGGTGACCCGATTCGGTTTTATCGATGGTGGGGTCAGTCGTTGTCGATTGACCGCTGTGGCCAAATTTTGCATAGGGGCCAGAGTGGCGCTCGTCGCGATCGTTGGCGTACACCACATGACAAGAGGCGCAACCCGAGTGACGGTAATCACCCGGTTGATCATTGGTGCCCATAAACCAAGTGAGTGGATCATTGAGCCGGGTTTTGGTGATGTTTAGTATCGGTACCGAAATGCGTTGACCGGTGCCGGGGCCGCGATTGGATTGCCGAATGTCGGGCCGGCCGGGTTCTTCTAAGCGCTGAATTAAGCCGAGGCTGTTGGGAATACCCGTTTCCGGAAATAGGTTGAGTAAATTTCTGCCGCCATCTTCAAACACGCGAAAATTGTCGCCGGGTTTAACCGTTTCCCAGGCCGGCAGCGGGTAAAGTTTATCGATAATACCCGCGGCTTTTGCGGCCTCCTGTAGGTGCTCGGGAATCACCGGGCCTAGGATGACTTGCGCCTGGCCATTGTCGTCGTAAGACTCGCCTAAAATATAATTTTTATAGGGCAGAATGCCGTTGTTGTAACTAGCGCCACCCCACAACATGGCACCTGTCGTGTGCATGCTGCGCTTGGAGGCTTCAATAATTTCTTGGTGGCATGCGCCGCAGGCTTGCTCTGCCACGCGGTAATCCGATGGGTTAATAAAGCGTACAAATTCGCGGCTCTCTTGGTTTAGCAACGCATAGGTTTGCACAGGGTTGCGGCTGCTCGGCCAGGCGTCTGGGAAGCGCGGTAACACGTGCGCCTGTTGCATGAGTGCGAGCTGCTCGCCGGCTAGGGGGCGAATTAACTGGGCGCCTTGGCTTAAGCTGATTTTGGCATTGCCGCCGTGGCAATCGGAGCAACCTAAACTGATGGCTTGGCTGACGTGCATGGTTTTTGAATCGCTGGCCGTGTGGCACGACACGCAACCGGTACTTTTTTCTAGCGCTTGTTGTTGCGTTTGCGAGCGCGGTGAAGGCGGCGCCACCTGGTATTCGCGCGCTACCGCGTCGCCGTATTTACTGCTGCTAGCGAAGCTCGCTGGGGCTGCCAATAAGCCAACACTCAGCGCCAACACAAAGGCGAGCCGATTGGATCGGCAAAATTTATGGAACAACGGAATAGCCATGGCGCTGCCTGTATTTTTATGTGCCATCAGCACTGTCTTGCGGGCTGATGGCATTGCGATTTGAAGTCCTGTCATCGTGATAGCGCTCGCGTCCAGTGACTCAGTAAGTCAGTATCAGATTAACTAAAACGTAATTCGGATTTTCGTCTTTATATAACGCTTTGTAGCCATCGCCACTGATCAGTTTTGCCACCGACGCACGCAACACCACATTCTGGTTATTCAGCGGCCGATAGATAATCGCGGCGGAAATATCGTGGCCCAAGTTGCGGTCGATATCACCCTGATTGCGCGCAGTTTCCAACACGGCGGTGTTGTCGAACTGCAAGTAATTCCAGTTGGCGCTAAGGCGCAGTTCGGGCAACAGATCGAGATCAAAACCCACACCCAGCAGCCGTAAACCCGGGTTGGTAAAGTTAGATTGCCCCTGCTCTTTGGACGAGCGCAATGACGGCAGTAAACCGTTACGCCCCGATAGCGCCACGCGTCCGCCGCCAATTAACGGCAGCGCTTGACGAATCCAGTAGCTGTTATCGGCGCCAGCAATGAGCGGGTTTTCAAACACGGCGTCGTAGCCCGTAGACACATCGTCAAAGGGATCTTTGTCGCCACTGGCGTAAACCAGCGAGGTGCGGGCGCGAATCCAGTCGAAATCCATGGATAACTCTGTGGCGGCAAAAAATGCGCGAATGTCGTTGTGGGTGTCGACAAACACGCTGCCATTTTCTTTGCCCAGCGCGGCATAGGTTGATACCGACGCGTTGAGCCGACCTAGATGGCCGTCGCCACTGTAGCCTAAGTAGGTGACATCGTAACTGCGCCCAACTTCGCGCCCGAGTGAAGCGGGGCGGGCGATAAAATCATTGTTGTCGTAGTAGGTGTCGGATTCGCGATTGCGGTTGTATAGCAGGCTCAGCTGCGAGGTAAAACCCTTGCGCGGAAAATCTTGGCGGTAGAGGTTGAGCGCGAAAATATCGTCGTCGCGCAAGGCTTGGTTAGTGTCGTTTAAACCGCTATTGGTATCTTTTTCTAAGCGCCGAAACCAGGCCACATTGTATTGGTAGATATTGTTGTCACGGGTGCCGAATAAGCGAATACCGAAGGGGCTGTCTTGAAACAAAAAACCGCGGAAATCATTGGTGAAGGGCTGAATGCCCACGCGAATACTGTCGAAGTCGTATTGCTCTGACACATTGCGAATATGGTAGTCGACAAAGGCGCTCTGAATGCCGATGTGATTATCGTAGCGGCTATAGCTATCGCGCGGGTCGGCATTGACGCCTTGAATTTCTTCCAGCTCAACCCGGTTGTAGTTGAACACTGGGGTGAAACGAAATTCAAAATCCGGCGGCCGAAAGGTGGTGTCGCCCTTGTAGTAGACAAATTCCATGGCCAAGTTTTCGACCAACACATCCTGCGCACTGTTACCCAATATATCTAATTGATTCGGGTGGTTGGTGCTAATGGCGCCCACTGGCGTCGGAGCGTCGCGCTGTTCAAATACCGTGTCGGAAATGACCGTGGTGACGAAAAACCAATCGTCATGCAAGGGTTTGTCGCCCTTGAGTGGGTTTCTGTTGTATGGGTCCCACCAGCGCTCTTGATAGCCGAGGCTGTCGACAATGCGCCAGCGGTCGGGCACCGGAATGGCATCGGGAAAATCGGTAACTTGAGGGCGCAATAGGGTGGTCGCTTTGCGCGGCAGGGTGGTGCGGCGCTGCGCTTCTAGTCGAGCAGCGCGTTCGTCGTCGCCAGGTCGGCGAGCATCGCTGCGCTTGTCCGCTGTTTGCTCTGTTGCGTTTGGTGATTGCTCTGCGTCATTACTGGGAATGCATTGGGTCTGACCTGTGCGCCGGCGTTTCGTGGTCTGTTGTTCGCAATCCGCTTGCGCCAATAATTCAGCGCTGAAGCCGAGTATAAAACTGCATAGCAGCGGGCGAGTAAAATAGGCGGCTAAACGGGCTAGTGGTTGGGCGTTAAGTTTTAACATTATTTGCCCTCACAAGGTGTTTGTTCGGCGCTATCCAAAAAGGGCGCTTGTGGGCATTGGACAAAGCGCAAACGCACTCCTTGGGGCGTGAGCTGATCGGCGCGCATGGCCATGGGTGGCCGGTTAATGGCGCCGCCGAGGGCGAGTTCCGCTTCATATAAACCGAGCATGGCAATCATATCGTCTTGATCGACACCGTCGCCCGACACGCCAATGCCACCGACTAATTGATTGCCGCGATAAATGGGCACCGAGCCGGGAAAAATTTGAATGCCGTTGGCCAATTTTTTTGTCGTTAAAGCGGAGACTGTTGGCGTTAGGTCGGCCGCAATGGCGATGCCGCCGCAGCCTGCGCTCACGTCCGGTACGCCGGCACCGGCGGTGGCCAGCACATGCTGCAATATGCCATTGATAACCAAGTCGAGTTGCAAGCCGGTGGAGAAGGGGCTCCAAGAGCCGGCCGCTTTGCTTAGCGGACCGGGGTTGGCACCGTCTATGCCATCGGGAAAAGTTGGGCGCGAAAGATTGCCGCCGGCGCGATCGGAAAAGGCCACGGCGCCATCGGCCAAGGCCGTGGGTGCATTTAAAAAGGCACGCAAGGCGGTGACATAATTGTTGAGATTAACCGAGGCCTTTATCGCCACTTGGGTGTCGTCGATCAGTAAATAATGGGCATCGGGTAATTGCGCAATGGTCGCCGCAGCATCTGCCGAAGAAAAGAATGCCGCGGTGCGGGCTTTTTGCACGGACACATCGGCGCCGAATATTGGCGCATCTTTGGATCGAATAACGCCGAGAATATTGCCGTCTGTGTCCACAATGCTAATGGTAACCCGCGCCGGCGTATTTAACGGCCGGCGAATTTGGGCGCGGCTGCGATTGGCAATTTCTAACGCCTTTACCAATAGGGTTTCCACCTCATTGGCTTGCAAGGCATTGACGCCATCGCTGCCATTAATAACTGGAAAGCGTTCAATATTATTTTCGTCCACCAAGACAAAGCTATCGAGCCCGGTAAAACTGGCGGCCGTGGCCGGTCGAACACCGGAATTATTTTGCCCGAACACCGTACCCGCAATAATGTTGGCCAAGCTATAACCCGGCGTGGCGACCAGGCTGTTGTTAATCGCGTCGAGCGCGTCAAAATTAATCGCTTGGGCTGGGTCGGCTAACAACTGATCAGTGCTGACGTCGCTGTAGCGCAAAGTTTTACCATCCACGGTGATATGGTCGGCGCGCCGATCGATAGGTGCCTCAAAGCCAAAAGTGGCGGCCAAGGCAATCAATTCGTCGAGGTTCCTGTCGTCGTCTGTGATGTTTGCATCAAGCCCATAAAAACCATCGGCCATCACCCCAACACCGCCCACCACCGTGCCATTTTTATACAGCGGAAAACCGCCAGGGTCTGCTGATAACCCCAAGGGCGAACGCTTCGGGCCCGGATCGGCGCTGCCGGTGAACTGGCGCATAAAGTCTGAGCAGGCTAACTGACTAAATTGCACGCCGAACAAGGGCCCGGCGGGCTGAAAAAGTTCACCGGGATTGAAATGTTCCTGCACAATTTGATTCGCCGTTCGGGTGGAAAAGGCATTGCCCTCGGTAGATAAATAGGCGCCGGTTAAGGCCTTGCTGATGGCCGCTAGGTCGTCAATTTTTAATGGCGCCGCAAGTGTTGGCAGCACAATGCCTTCTAAGCCGCTGTCTATCACACCGCGGTTGCCGCTTGCATTGCCGTCGGCTTCGGTGTTGGTGCTAAGGGTGACGCTGTGAGCCGCGGCGATATTCATGCGATACACCGCCAGCACATTGCCAACCCTATCGGTCACCGCAATGGTTGCGGCGCTGTTGTGCGCTTGTGCTTCTTGCGCGGCTTGGGCAAGAACGGTTTTGACATCGGTTATCGATAAAAAGTCGCCGTTATTGCAATCGCCGGCACAGGTACTAGGGCTCGAATTGGAACCGCCGCCGCAACTGATTAACAACGCTAATGGCAGGCAACGCAGGGCTTTGATTGTGGGCTTCATGGTCTGGCTCCAGGCTCAGCAGTTTCTGCCATGAACGCTGTTATCGGTGTTGGCACTTGGTTGCCAACACTACGGCGGGTGCTGTTGAGTAAACTTTTTGGATGGTACTGATGGCAAGACACGCACTGCATGGGCACTTTATTACCTTGCTTGTTATCGCTGTGGCATTGGCTGCAGTTAGCCATGGCGGGAATCAAGATGTCGGTGCTGGTGGTTGAGCTTTGCGCTTCGTGGCAGCTGCCGCACAATAGATTTTCGGTTTCACCGCTTTGGGTTAAATGGCTGCGATGATCAAACTGTGCGGCGGGGTACCAGTCTGAGGTTAACCGCACCGGCAACAGTTGCCAGCGCGATTGCGCATCCACTCCGTCGATTTTTTCGATGTAATGGCAAGTCACACAGCCGCTCTGGGAAAATTGCCGATCATTTTCTGCGGTTGCTTTTTGTTTTGCGCACACCACATCGCCTGTGCAATCGGAGGCGGCATCGATTTTGGCGGGCAGTCGGCGCCGCTCAAAGGTTGTTTGGCTGTTATCGCCGAAGGCCAGGGCTAAAAAGTGCGCTTCCAAGGTGGGGTAGATATTGGCGATATCGCCGTGTGGTAATTGTTTTTTCGGTTGGTTGGGGTCGAAGCTAAGTTCATGGCAGCTGATGCATTGTTGCTCCATGGTGATGGGCTGAAAATGTTCCCGATCGGCGGACAGACTATGGCAATTACTGCATTGTAATTGCGTATCGTTTAGTTGATCGCGCACTTTGGTCGCGTCTAAATGCACTTGATGGGAAAATTTAAGGTGACTATTTTCTTGCGTGTGGGCCATGTCAGCGATTGCGATCTTGTTCAGCTGCCACTCGGTAGAAAGGCTTCCCAATTGTTTGCTGACGCGGGGCTGCAATAAACTAACGCGAAACTCGGGATGGCTCTTGGCGCTGAAGCCTGTCGCTACCGGGGTTAAATTGGCGTGGCAGGATTGGCAAAGGGCATCGTTGCGGTTGGTGAGTTGTTGTGGTTCGTTATGTTCTTTGTGGCAGTTTTGGCAAGCCTGATCGGCAAACAGTGCGGCGTGTTGGTTGTCTACGGTGGTGTGGGTTGTGGTGCCGCCGTGGCAGTGGGTGCAGGCTTGATCTTGCACCGGCACAAAGGCCTGTTCGTGGCAGGATTCGCAGCGCTCGCCGATAGCGACGTTATGGGCCGAGTGCAGTGGGCCTGAGCTCCAAAAACTATCGGCCACATAGCGCGTTATGGGTTGTTTGTTACTCGGTTCGAGCTGTAAAGAACGAACGGAGTAGTCGACCAATGGCAGTAACCCTGCCACCAGTAAAATCACAATGAAAGCCATCCAAGCTATGGGCCGCGTGCGCAATTCTGTTTGGGCAAGTTTGGTTTTATAGGCGTTGGCCAGCAACCCGCCGCCAACGGCGGCGGGTTGCCAAATAATGGCCAGATCAAAACCGGGTGGTGGCTCGCTAATAACTAGTTGATGTTGGTCGATAATAATTTCATCGCCCACATTAATCGCCGCGCGTTTCACCGCTTCGCCATTATGGATAAAGAGGCTATTCTTTTCTCCGATCAGTTCGAAACAGTCATCGCTAACTTTTAAGCGCGCATGAACGCCCTTAATCTTGGGACCCAGTAATTGCAACTCTGAGTCGGGCGCGCTACCCATGCGAATGCTTTCGGCCTGTAATTCGTAGTCTGTGAGCTGCGTTTGCTGCTGTTCATCGACAACTTTTTTACGTAAGAGAATATCCATAGTTTGCCGTTACCAGAAAAAGAAAACGGCAATGATGTGAATTGCCAAGCTAATGAGGAGTGCTACCGTAGCGGGAATGTGAATAACCAGCCACAGTTTGAGCCCGGCGCGCAGTTGAATATCTTTGCGCAACTGGCGGAGAATGGTTTGACGCCGGCAGGTAATCGTAAGCAGTTGCTGTAAATGAGATGTTTCCGTTTTCTTGCGCGCTCTCGGTATCGCATTAGCGACAAAATGGATGACGGCGGCCTGGTCTTTATTGTCCACTAGCCCAGCTTGGCTTTGCTCCGTATTGGTGGTGATGGGTAGCAGGCAGCGCGACTTGTCTTGGCCACTTAATTGCGCCCAAGCGCTGCCGCCCAAGGCCGTTCTGGCAATGCTGGTTTCCACGGCGCTCATGACACTTGGGTCGCACAGTTTGGCAATGCTTAAACCGCGCTCGTTCAATTCATTTAATTCTGCGAACAGGGCATCTGTGGTTCTGCCGGCTTTGTTGCTGGCCAGTAACCTCGGGTAGCGCATGTAAGCGTAGACACCAACCAGCCCACTGAGAATCACAATAACCATCAGCACATAGGCCAAGCTGTGCACGTTCCAACCTAATTGCCCGGCGCTGTGCAGGGTGGTGATAATGAGTGTGGCCAAACCTAGGTAAATGTGTGCCGAGGTCCAACCTTGTAGGCTACCCAGAGTGCTTTGGTATTGTCGTTTTCGAATTCCCAGCGCGGTTAGCCAGATCACTAAGCCCAAGGCGATGACGCCCAAGGTGTAACCTTGCCAGCTACCGCCATTGGGTACTTGGGCGCCACCAAAAATATTCAGTAGCGTGTCTTGCAAGCCGGCGACCTGGGTAATGAACAAAAAACCGCTGAACAACACGGCGCCAAGCGCAATATAGGCGAAGCGCGATTTGCGATAGGTTAATAGTGATTCATGCATGATTATTGTTTCGCTATTAATTCGATAAAGTCATCGGGCGAAATGCGGGCCGCCGCGCCGGTTGGGCAGGCGTTAACACAAGCTGGCCCTTGTTTACTGCCGATGCAGGCATCGCACTTGACGGCTTTTTTACCCGCCTCTTTAGCTTTATCGCTGGCCTTGTAAGCCAACTCTTCGCCCGGCCCTGGGCCTTTACCGAATAACATCCATTGCCAGAGCGAAGGTTTTTCCGGTGCGGGGTAGGCCAGCTTAATAGCGTCGTAAGGGCAGTTGCGTTCGCAGTTGCCGCAGCCAATGCATTTATCGTCGATAAACACTTCGCCGCTGGCGGCGCGGTGAATCGCGTCAGGTGGGCAATCTTTCATGCAGTAAGGGTGTTCGCAATGGCGGCAGGCGACGGGAATGTGTAGCTTGCCAAAACTCGAACCCTCGGCGCGTTTTAGCCGCGATACGCCCTGATGGGTTTCAGCACAAGCGGTCTCACAATTGTCGCAACCGATGCATAAATCTTGGTGAATAACCATGGCGTTAGTGGCTTCGCCCAAGCCCTTATCCATCAGGAAAGACATGAGCTGACCAGACTCGCGCTGGGTTTCCATGGTGGTTAGGGTGATGGCTCTGGCACTGGCTAATTGCTGCAGTTGTTCCACGCGCGAGGGGTCGAGCGCAATCAGTGCCAGAAAACTTTCGCGGTAGATCACAATCGTTTCTGTCAACACATTCGCGCGTGCGGTTTCGCGTCGAATGGGGTCGCCCATTAAAGCAATTTCACCCACCAACTGATCGGCCTGTAGTTGTGAAACCACACTGTCCTTGCCTTCGTATTGGCGCGACAGGCTGACCGAGCCGCGTCGAACCAGATATAGGCAGTCGCCTTCTTCGCCCTGGTTAAACAGTGTTTCACCGGCGCGGTAGACCTTTAGCTCTACTTGATCGGCAATATGCCTGAGCGACTTGGGTTCGACCTTAGGTGCAAAATGTTTTTGAATCGCGCGCACAATGAAAATCCAATCGATACCGGCTTTTACCGGCTCGTTGGTGTTCATTAATTTGAGCATGGTGCGGCGAGGCGTTTCGACCAAAATACAATCTTTGCCGACGTAGGCATTGGTATCTCTTGGCCGGCCAGAAATTAAGCTACTTTCACCCACAAACTCGCCGCGCCTGAGGGTGGTGCGCTGCCCCGGATCGTCGTTCGATTCCAAATACACTTCGCCTTCCACGATGGTGTAAAAGGTGTTGGTGTACTCGCCTTGTAAAAAAAGCGGGTCGCCCATCTTTAGCAGCTTTCCGGTGCGCGGTGCCGGTGTTTGTAGGCTTGCCTCTTGGCTGACACGCGCCGATATCTCTACTGCTTCTTGGTAGGCCGGGCCGTCTTCATAGGCCACCCAAATATTACTTTCTAAAATTAACTCTCGAAAAGCAAGGGCGTTTAATTGGCTGAACATGGGGATGCGCTGTTGAAACAAGCGCAGAATGTCGTCGGCGTCGCGACGGTAGGGTAGCAATGCAAACTGGAAGGTGAGCAGGGGGTAGTCAGCCGGTTTGATGTCGTGACCGAGAATATACTCGATCACATCATAACCTTGGTTCATTGCCTGTTTGATCAGCGGATAGCCGGCGAGTGAGCCCACAACATACATGCCCGGCACCGAGGTTTCGTACTGCCCGGTTAATTCGGGCGATGCGTCTGCGGCTGCACTGCTGAAATTGATGCCGCACTTTTCCACGAAACCGCGCGGTGGCACGCCGCCTAAGCGGGCGATAACGCGATCGCACTGAATGGCCTTTTCGCCCTCGGGCGTGTTGAGTACTAGCGTGTATTTTTTAGTGTCATCGGCGGGCGCAAGCAGTTCTTTTATATTGGTTTGGTAGAAGCATTCAAGGTTGGTTTTGGGGTTGTTAATGGCATTCAGAATTGCATTGAGGTTACCTTCTTTGGCGCGGGAAAATTCGTCGCGCCGGTTGACGATATAGACAGTATTTTGTCGCGCTAGTGCCAAGGCGTTTTCAATGGCGGAGTCGCCCGCGCCGACCACAAAAATCGTTTCGTTTTTGTATTCGTCTGGATCTTCTAAGGTGTATTGCACGATGGAAGCGTTGTCGCCTGGTACACCCAGTGGCCGAGGGTTGCCTTGCAAGCCAATAGCCAGCACCACGTGTTCGGCCAAAATCGTATCGCCATTGCCGAGGCTGAGCGTGAAATCGCCTTTGCTTCCAATAATCGCGTTAACGTTGGCGCCGTAGCGGATATTAATTTTTTGCGTGGCAATGTCTTGCTGCCAATTGTCGAGAATATGTTCCCGCGACGATGCACCAAAACGGCAGTCACTGCGCAAATTAAGTGCGCTGGGCTCGGCCATAACAAATTTACCTTTTTGGTAATCTTGAATGGTCTTGGCTGGTACTGGCGCGCTTTCTAGCAAGATGTGGGTGGGTTGCGTTGAACCCGTTTCGTTATCGTAGTGAGCGGCACGAGCCGCGGCTGAAAGCCCAGCTGGGCCGGAGCCAACAATGACAGTGTGATAGCGGGGCGCCATTGTTAAAGTCCTTTTGACGTTTTTGCTAGTTTTAGGTACACATGAACTAGCTTAATTATTGTGTGGGTTAGTCTAACAATAGCTTGTTCTAGTGGGAACAACCTATTGAGACAGGCCTGTAATTGGTCATGCCTTAGTCGGTCTAGTTGAATGATTCTGGTTCGTATCTACCCAATCCCTTGCCTGAAGCCAGCTCCCAATGTTGAGCTTGGGTCGGTTTCAGTGTTGTAAGGCGCTGGTCTGTGGCATAATGCGGCGCTTATTTTTTGCTCGAACTGAGCAGCTTACTTATTATTTCACCTATCTGACGTTGGATCTTGACTGTGTTATCGACCGCAAATATCACCATGCAATTTGGCGCGAAACCGCTTTTTGAGGATGTTTCTGTAAAGTTTGGCGAAGGTAATCGCTATGGGTTAATCGGCGCCAATGGCTGTGGCAAGTCAACCTTCATGAAAATCCTCGGCGGTGACCTAGAGCCATCGGCGGGCAGCGTGTCGAAAGATCCCAACGAGCGCATCGGTAAGCTTAAGCAAGACCAGTTTGCCTATGAAGCCTATTCGGTGATCGACACGGTTATCATGGGGCACACCGAGCTGTGGGCTATTAAGGCTGAGCGCGACGCTATCTACGCTAATCCCGATATGACCGAAGCCGACGGCATTCGCGCCGCCGAGCTGGAATCTGAATTTGCCGAGATGGATGGCTATACTGCCGAGTCGCGCGCCGGTGAACTGTTAATTGGTGTGGGCATTGCGGTTGAACAGCACTACGGATTGATGAGCGAAGTGGCGCCCGGTTGGAAGCTGCGCGTGCTGTTGGCCCAGGCGCTCTTTTCCGAACCCGATATCATGCTGCTCGACGAGCCCACCAACAACTTGGATATCAATGCGATTCGCTGGTTAGAAGGTGTGTTGAATCAGCGCAACTGCACCATGATTATTATTTCCCACGATCGCCATTTCTTAAACAGCGTGTGCACCCACATGGCGGATTTGGATTACGGCGAGTTGCGGGTTTACCACGGCAACTACGACGAATACATGACCGCTGCCACCCAAGCTACCGAGCGCTTGCAGGCTGATAACGCTAAGAAGAAAGCGCAAATTGCCGATCTTAAAGCCTTCGTCAGCCGCTTCTCGGCCAACGCCTCGAAATCGAAGCAGGCCACCTCGCGCGCCAAACAGATAGATAAAATTAAACTGGAGGAAGTTAAGCCCTCTAGCCGCCAGAGCCCTTACATTCGCTTCGAGCAAGAAAAGAAACTGCACCGCTTGGCGCTCGAGGTGCACGGCTTAGCGAAAGAATACGATGAGAAATTATTTAGAGATTTAGATCTCACGGTCGAGGTGGGCGAGCGCATCGCTATCATCGGGCCGAACGGGATTGGCAAGTCCACCTTGTTGAAGTGCTTGGTGGGCGAAGTGCCGGCAAATGATGGCACTATTAAATGGTCGGAAAATGCCAACATCGGTTACTACGCACAGGACCATGCGCGCGATTTCAAAGACCCTAAAACCTTAGTGGACTGGATGAACCAATGGGCGCAAGAGGGTGATGACGAACAAGTGATTCGCGGCACCCTCGGTCGGCTATTGTTCTCCCAGCACGATATCGCCAAGAAGGTAGATGTGATTTCCGGCGGCGAACAGGGCCGCATGTTGTTCGGTAAATTAATGCTGCAAAAGCCGAATATTATGCTGCTCGATGAGCCCACCAACCACTTGGATATGGAGTCTATCGAGTCGCTCAACTTGGCCTTGGATAACTATGCCGGTACGCTGATGTTTGTCAGCCACGACCGCGAGTTTGTATCTTCCCTAGCGACCCGCATTATCGAATTAACACCCAACGGTATCGTCGATTTCCACGGCACCTATGATGATTACCTGCGCAGCCAAGGTATGAACTAAGGGTCTTGCAAGGCTTTACCCTAGTATGTTGCTTCTAGGGTAAAGACCTTGCGCTTATGTTGATTGAATTCCTCGTTACCGCGCCGAAAGGCGGGAATGCTGTTGAGTAGCGCGTCGAAGCTGCCGTCCGCTTGGGCTATTTTCAAACCGCGTTCGAGCCGGTCTGCCAGTGCTATGTTGTCTTTGCGCACGAAGAAATAAAAGGGCGCTGGGTAGTAAAGCATCAGGGTTTTTTCTATGGCGAAACCCATGTCTGGGTGCTGCTCTAAGTCGTACCAGGCTTCAAACAAACCACGCGAGAAAAAATCGAAGCGTTTGGCTGCTAGCATTTTAAATAGCGATTCATAGTAAATAGAGGTGGCGATAGTAAAGCCGTTATTGCTGAGTAATTTAGCATCCGGCCAATGGCCGCCAACGCCCGCGCGCAGGGTTTTTAAATCTGCTAGCGACGCTATTCGATTGAACCTAGGCTGATCCTCGGCGTTGATCAACAAGACTTTGTAATCGGCCAGCTCGCGCAAGAGCGACACCGGCACGTGGCGAAAACTTTGTTCGCGGCTACTGCTGGTGCTGGTCCAGATCACATCGATGCCATCGCCTTTTTCTAATTTCGAAAGTATCCGCGCCGATGACAATACCAAGGGGTGGTAGCTGGTTTCGAAGGGCCCGTCACTTGCCACGGTTTTACTGAGGGCAAGGTTGAGCAACGGGAAGAAAAAGTCAGAGTCAGCAGTGGTTGCCACATCGCGGGTGGGCACGACTATTTTTGCGATTACCGGTGCTTTGGGGGTTTCCCCATGGCTCGCAGCTGTTAGTGCGATACCGAGTAACATTGCTATTAATTGCCGCCCCAAATTCATACCTCTGGTCGTTTTGATGGGTAATATTCCCAATAAAATTATTGGCTTAAGCGTAATCCATAAGCGCTGTTGAATATAACACCAATGGACGCACCGGCGCTCGACGCGCTGACTGGTGAGTATTTTGCTTGTAGCCGCGTCTAGGGCTTGATGGCTTGGGCGCTCAGGCTTCATACGTTCGTCCAGTGGCGTCCTGATGTGATTGCGGTGATGATATGGCATCAATTCTGCTGTGTGCATCCAGATGTTGTGAAGCTTCCTGATATCACTATTATGCCGAATAAGTGTTTCAAACGGTCGTTTAATTTGGCAGAATGTTGCATAGCCTGCGTAATTAGCGCCTGTCATTAATCTAGAGGAATCGCATATGAGTCAGCGTGAAGTGGTCGTGTTAAGCGGTGTTCGCACCGCAATCGGTACATTTGGTGGCAGTTTAAAAGATATCGCCCCTACGGATCTGGCTGGTCAAGTGGTTGCTGAGGCAGTCAAGCGCGCCGGCATTAAGCCCGAGGCCATAGGCCACTGCGTGATTGGCAACGTCACCCATTCTGATCGTCGCGACATGTACATGAGCCGCGTCGCCGGTATCAAGGGTGGCTTACCCGAAACCACGCCAGCGGTTACCGTCAACCGTTTATGTGGTTCTGGCTTACAAGCGCTGGTGAGTGCCAGCCAGTTAATTCTCTTAGGCGATTGCGACGCCGTGGTCACCGGTGGTGCCGAGTCCATGAGTCGCGTGCCCTATTGGTTACCGCAGGCGCGCTTCGGTGCGCGCATGGGCGATGGCGCCATGGTAGACGCCATGACCGGCGCTCTGACTTGCCCCATTAACGATGTACACATGGGCATTACCGCCGAAAACGTCGCCGAGAAGTGGGGCGTTAGCCGTGAAGACCAAGATGCCCTGGCGGTAGAGAGCCACCAGCGCGCCGCGCGCGCTACCGCCGAAGGTCGTTTCGTGTCGCAAATCCTGCCCATCGAACTGAAAACTCGCAAGGGCGTGGTGAATTTCGAGCAAGATGAGCACGTGCGCGCCGATGCGACCTTGGAAGGCATGGCAAAGCTGCGCCCGGTGTTCAAAAAAGATGGCACAGTCACCGCCGGCAACGCCTCAGGTTTAAACGATGCCGCCGCGGCCATGGTGTTAATGGAGCGCGGCGAGGCGGAAAAGCAGGGCTTGAAGCCAATGGCGCGCTTGGTCGGTTATAGTTTCGCCGGTGTTGAGCCCGAGTACATGGGTATAGGTCCGGTGCCGGCGGTGAAAAAGTTATTGGCAGCCCATAACTTAACAGTGGCCGACATCGACGTTTGGGAGGTGAATGAAGCCTTCGCCGCGCAAGCCATTGCCGTAGCGCGCGATCTGGAGATACCCGCTGAAAAGCTAAACCCGAACGGCTCCGGTATTTCCTTGGGTCACCCCATTGGCGCCACGGGCGCGGTTATTACCGTGAAGGCCCTGTACGAATTACAGCGCAGCCAAAGCCGCTATGCGGTGGTAACTATGTGTATCGGCGGCGGGCAGGGTATTGCAGCCCTGTTTGAGCGGATGTAATTTTTCACCATTGTTTTATCAAGGCCAGCGCACGCTGGCCTTTTTTATATCTAGGCGAGTGGCCTCAGGCCCAAAAAACCACCTCTGTTGCTACACACAGCCCATAAAAAGGGCGCAGACGTTTAGATTTTCCGTCATATGTCTCTTTTTCTGGGATCTGTCAGTTGCCGTTGCTCGGCCTGGCAGCAGCCATAGATTGTGCTTAGCACGTATAAAAATAAGGTAAGGCCACTTGGCCGCCCGACGTTGCATGTGAGCTAGATCACGCTTTCGTTTTCGCGCCCCTTTTACAATCGCGTAAATTTTCTGCTGCTGCGGCTGCTTGGGGACGAATGTGAAGTATCTATCTGGTTTATCGAAAGTCTGGGTCTGTTTGTTGGTCTTGCTGATGGTCAGCTGCGGTGGCGGCGGAGGCTCCAGCGGTGCGGCGGATGATTCGGGTTCAGGTGCTGGCAGTGGTTCTGGTGATGGCACGGGTAACGGCTCAGGTGGTGGCACAGGTTCAGGCGACGGAGCTGGCTCTGGCAGTGAGCCGAATGATGCTGCATTGGCGGTAAATTGTACCGCGCTTGCGGCCGTGAACTTTGATTACTATAGCGGTATCAGTGGTTTTAGCGATGCAACCACAGACAATAAACTGGGCAAAAGTGCGCTGCAAGTTGCACAGCCTCTAGCAACGGCAGCGGCCATTGAGGTTTACCAGGGAGCTGATGCCAATGTGATTTTTAAAATCAATGCGATGCAAGAACGCGATGGCGAGTCGACCTATGCGCTTAGGGTCAACGGCGTATTACTTGGCGAACAGCAGAATAGTCGTATCCATGGCACGAGCATTGCGGATTATAGCCTTGAAAATCATCTTATGAATAACCGCTTTTACGCGTTAAAAGCAGGTGATGAAATACAAGTTGAATTTAACAATGCCAGTAACGGCTTGGTTGTTGAAGGTGATAGCACCGCTACTTCAAGAGGCCGATGGCACAGCCTTGAAATTTGTACCGACGGCGATGCCCTGGTACTTGAGCCTGAAGAGCCTGTCACCGGTAGTTGTACCATTACCGGTGAGCTCAATCGTTTTGGTCGGGTAGAGTTGCTGTGCCAAGGCTTGACCGCGAGTGAAGCGGATGCGAGCACCTTTACCGATCATCGTTTTAACGTGACCTTCACCCAAGGCACTAAAATCTATCGGGTGCCTGGCCACTTTGCAGCCGACGCCAACGCTGCCGATAGCGGCGCTGTTGCCGGCGATAAATGGCGTGCCTACTTTATGCCGCCTACAGTGGGAGACTGGCAGTATCAGGTTTCCTTTCGCAGTGGCAGCAATATTGCGGTAAGCACGAATGATAGTGCCGGCACGCCTGTTGCGGCATTGGATGGTAAAAGTGGAAATTTTTCGGTGGGAAATATTGCCGCAACCCTGCCCGATATGCGAGCTAGAGGCCTGTTAACACATCAGCAGGGTGAGCGCTATTTGCGCTTTAGTGGCGATAAAACCGTGTTTGTGCAGGCGGGTTTAGATAGCCCCGAAAATATTTTCGGTTATTCTGAGTTTGATAACACCAGCAAGTATTTTACCGCTAGCAGCTGTAAAGGCTTACTACACGATTTCGCCCCCCATGAATCTGATTGGTTGCCCGGCGATCCAACCTGGAATAGCGGCAAGGGTAAGTCCCTTATCGGTTTAATCAATTATTTATCCGGTAGGGGTGTTAACAGCGTTTATATTATGGCCAACACCGTGCAAGGCGACGGCTGCGATGCGCATCCATGGGTCACGTACAATCAAGACGGCAGTGAAAAAACTTTTGACGTAAGCAAGCTCGATCAATGGGAGCGCGTGCTTCGCTTTATTGAACATAAAGGTATGCTGATTCATTTAGTGACTCAGGAAACTGAAAACGATCAGCTGCTTAATGGCGGCGAGCTTGGGCTAGAGCGCAAGTTGTACTATCGCGAGCTCATTTCACGCTTCGCCCATCATCCGGCCCTACAGTGGAACTTGGGTGAAGAAAACTCCAATACCTTGGCGCAACAAAAAAGTTTTGCTGATTTTTTCAAGCAAACTGACCCATACAAGCATGCCGTACTCATGCACACTTACCCAAACGAGCACAATCTATACGAGGGCTTACTCGGCTATGGTGCATTCGATGGCCCAACGCTGCAGTTCGGCAATATTCCAAACAGTGCCACTAACCTTAATAACGTCTATGAGACAGCAAAGACCTGGCTGCAAAAATCCACCGAGGCGGGCAAACCTTGGGTGGTGACCTTTACCGAAGCGTCGGGTGCGAATGCGCCTAGGCCCAACACCACGGTGGATAAAACTCAACGCGTGTTTTGGATGTGGGCCAGCGCCATGTCTGGCGGAGCGGGTTACGAATGGTATTTGAAAAATGACGGTGCCGGCCACGCCTATGATTTAGCGGTTGAAAACTTGCGCGAATTTGATCAGTACTGGGAGCAAAGCGGTTATTTTGCTAAATTTTTCCGCGATATAGTCCAGCGTGAGTTGGGTGTTGAGCTGCAAGATTTAATCAGTGATAACGGGCTAACATCAACCGATTCTGATTGGGTCTTAGCTGATCCAGGTAAGGCGTACATCGTATTTTTACGCGATGGCGGTACGACGAATATCACCTTGCCGGACAACAAAGTTTACCAAATTTTGTGGTTCAACCCGCGTACCGGTGTACGCCACGATGGCGATCTGATTCAAGGGCCTGGCCAGCGTCCAATAGGCACTGCTCCGAATGAGATGTCGGAGGATTGGGCTGTACTTATTACCCCTAGCAACGAGACAAGCTTACCTTGGGCTGGCTATGAAGAAACCGATGGCCTAGTGGTTATGGAGGCTGAAAATACCACTAGCCCCCTAGGTTTGTGGACAAAGCTCACCGACATTAGCAGCTACACAGGAACGGGCTACCTGCAATTTAATGGTAACGAGGTAGAGCTTGGCCCAGCAAACTCGCCGCTAACCTATCAATTCAAAGTGAATACACAGGGTAATTACTATTTACATGTGCGTGCTGCACGCGAAACCGTGGACGGCCGCACCGACGTAGCCAACGATGGCTACATACGCTTAGAAGGAGACTATGAGAGTGGCAGCCGAACACCGTTAAATTATTTGATGACCGATTCGAAATACTTCGGCGGTAATCACATGGCCTTCGTTTGGGCCACCGGCGATCGGCTAGATCGAGACCATGAAAAATGGCCAGTGGTTTACAGTCTAAAAGCGGGTGAAATCTATACCTTCACGCTTTCAGGGCGATCTAAATTGTTTAAAGTTGACCGTATTGTTTTCCGCCATGAAAGTGTGGCGAGCAACGTTGCGCAAGCGCTAACCCATGAAGAAACGCGAAACTGATGCTTTATGGTTTTCTTGCGAGAACTATTGAATGAAAGAACATCAATAGAATCTAAGGGCAGTTATAAAATCTAAGGGCAGTTATAAAATTTAAGGTGGCCACAATCTTTGGCCACCTCAGGTTTATCGCTCTATCTTAGTCGCCTTTAGCTTAGCAAAAAGGGCGTCAGCGTTTAGTTTGGGCGAGCCTGACTGCTTGGCTTCGGTGTCTTTAATGAGCCTAACAATCGCGTTGTTCATCGGTGCCTCAATGCGACATTGTTTGGCGAGCTGAACAATTTCGCCGTTGATGTAATCGACCTCGGTTTTTCTACCGAGTTGCAAATCCTCATACATAGACGATCTCGCCGCCGGGTCGATTTTTAACAGCGCGCTCGCCACGCGTTTAAATAGCCAGGTGGGAAGCCTCAAAACCGTGGGAAGCAGGCCGGGCACAACTTTGCCTGTGCGCAGGGGTTTAATGCCGGCAGCTTTTACAACCTCAAGTGCCTCTTGCACGATGAGCGCCATAAGGCGCCGGTATTGTGGATCATAAAGTTGATCGCGCAATGGCATGCCGGATAGAGCATTGACAGCATTATTCAAGTTCAGCAGCAGTTTACTCCATTGAATACCGGTTAAGTCGCGGTAGGTTTGCACCGGGAGTTGTGCTAATTGCAGGGCGTTTAATAGGGCTTGCGCTGATCCGTCGTCGATTTCCAGTGCCAGATTGCCTTCGGTGCCACAATGAAAATGGCCTCCGCCTGCGCTAATGACATTAAAGGGCACCATGCCTTTAAGCACCCGGTGTTCAGCTAGCCCCTGCTGTAAGGTGTCGGCATTGTGGATGCCATTTTGAAAACTTACGATAACGGCAGAAGGCTTGGCGTATTGTGCGATTTGCGCTGCTGCCTCGGCGGTATTAGCACTTTTTACCGTTACCAAAATGTAATCCGCCTTGGCGATGGCTTCATTGGATAAAGAAAAGCGAATTTTATCAGCGCTAATGAGGCTTTTTCGTCCGCGCCAGTCGGTGAGGTGAAACCCGTGCTGTTGTATTTGTTGTTGAATTCGCGAGCGCCCAATAAAAGACACATCGCCGCCAGCTGCTAGAAGACAACCGCCTACATAGCAACCAATACTGCCTGCACCAAATATCACAATGTTTGGGTTTACCATTGTTCTAATCCATCGTATTTATAGTATTAACGTTTACATTTTCTAGGTATATCGAGCACACGGCCGGATAATGTTTTGTTTTTAGCAAGCTTATGTTTTAGAGAGATATGGGCTTACTTTATAGTAGTGTGCCGCTTGTCAGTAGTGAAAATAAACCGAGCGGCCAAACGGGTGAGCGCTTTGAGCCTGCAAGACGCCGGTCTATAGGGGTTCTGTCCTTGATGTATTCCCCGTAAATGGTGGTGCCTGAATGATGGTGCTTGAGTGGTGGTGCCTGAGATGTGCTATGGAATAGAGATGTTGTTTGGTCTGGGCAACGTCATAGGGAATATAGTAAAGCGTTGCCGAAGTATTCATCGAAAGAAATAGTTTGCCGGTATCGTTGAATATTGGGTGGTGTAACGCCATTCATATTGATGCCTACGGAGCTAAATCCTTGCGCCGGTATCCCCGTTTGCATCATTCGAGCTCGACAATTGAAAACTCCGGCGCCGATAAGTTTAAGTGCGCGAGTTTATAGCGGTTCGCTAGGATCTAGGTGTTCCCGCTCAAAGGCTCAAGCTTTTTTAATGGTCTAGGTCTGTAGACCGGCTTTAAAGTGGATCGGCTTGCTTTTGGCGCGAAAATTCATCGGCATCTATGCCGCGTTTCCAGTAGCCCACGGCTGAGATATTGTGTTTGCTGAAACCCAGCCTGTCCTGCAATAAGGCGCGGAGAGAGCGTACCTTTTGCGCTTCCAGTCCTAGAAAAACATGGGTGTCCAGAGGCATCTTTGCGGCGATTTCGAATAGGGCTTGCTCCAGCGCAGCGGGGTTTTCCTGCTCTATAAACCACTGAGTGTTGGTCGCGCTATCATAATCCATGGCAATAATATCGGCCTCTGTGGGCACCTCGATGACGGCCCTTATGTTTGCATCGGGCCCAAATCTTGGTATATAGCCGTTGATTGCATTCAAAGAGGTAATATCGCCCACCAGTAAATAACTGTGGTGGTTATAGTGTGTCATCTTCATGGGGCCTGGACCGGCAATGCCAACACTGTCGCCAACGTTTGCTGTTTGCGCCCAGTTTGTGACGGGCCCAGTGTGCCGGTTAACAACAAAATCTAATGCGAGTTCATGGCTGCTAGGATCGAAGGAGCGAATTGTGTAGGAGCGCATTTTTGCACCCTGGTGTGGCAAAACGACTTTGACATAGGAGCCCTCCATCTTTATTGGGAACCCTTTCAAGCTGTCGCCACAAACAACTATTCGGCGCAGGTGAGGGGAGAGGTCGGTGATACTTGAGATATGGGTTAATCGCATATTGGGCTTTCTAGGTTTCACGGCGCTCTCCTGATCTTGTGTTTCAGTGGTTAGGTTGATAAAGTCTACTATATCCTCGGTTTGTTGATAATGTCAACTAAATTAACAGAAGGTATTTATATGGATAAACGCTCTATGTCCGAAATCGTCTTCAGGATCGTGCAATCCTACCGACTGGCTATGCGCTCATCGTTGAATGCAGGTGAAATCGGGTTGAATGCTATGCACGTCAGGTGCTTATCACTTATTGATAAAAGTGACGTTTGCACCGCCAACGATATTGTTACAGCGCTGGCACGGGATAAGGCGCAAATTGCCCGATTGATAAAAGAGATGATTGAGCGTAATTGGCTCACCAAAGTTGCTAACCCCGAGGACAAACGAAGTCAGTTGCTTTCGCTTACCGAAGAGGGGCGAGCATTAGCTAAGTCAATTGCCGAGACGCAAATTAAAGTCATGAAAAAAATGCAGGAAAACCTAACGGCCGCACAACTGAATGAATTTAGCAAAACGGCTGACCTCATGGCCGCAAATCTTGAGAAATTTAATCGGTGATCAAGGCGGCGTGATCGATAGCCTATAAATCATTTTCATCTACGACGATTGCTTGACCTCGCCTCCTATTCACTTGCTCGGTACCAGTTGCGCGAATAGGTATTTAGTGATATCAAATGCCGCACTTACCTTTTTCATTTGCCAAGGATGCATGTAATGAACAGATACCGAAATGTGACGGTGTTGGCGTTGGGTGTTTTATTACTATCGTTAATGGGGTGTTCCAATGACTCGCAGGAGGAAGATCAAGGCAATGATTTTGTGGAGGCGGCTCAGGGCAGTTACGAATCGGAAGATGCGGAGTCTATAAGCCAATACCCCGAAGGCTGGCGCCCAGGCACGCTTATGATGACCTTGAATATTAGCCAAAGCGGCGACAGCGTTGATGAAACTAGCAGCCAAGGCGGCACCAAAACCAGTGCCAAGTGGGATTATTTATTAACCGCCACGCAAACTTTTCCCGTGATGATTCCACCGGATTTTACGCGGGCTTTGCCAGACTACACGGCTGACGCCATCGATCACATCGCGCTTGAGGAAGAACTCTACATTCCTTTGGACAATGTGGCGCCAGTTACTGAGGGACAGGTTTCCTATAGTGGTCGCATGGAAGTGCGTAAGCCGCGGGCTAACGATATCACTTTTCTGGTTGAAGAGGTCTCGGCGCAGGCTGAACTTAATGATCTGGTTGTGCATTTTATTCAGCCTTCATCGGTGGGTGAGGGCTTTGAGCTGGATATATCCTTTACTTACCAAATGGAAGGCGCTGTTAAAACAAAGGCCAAGCATCAAAGTGGCAGTTTGCAAGAGTTTGAGTCCGAATGTTGCGAGAGAGAATCACTGCGCCAAAGTTTTTTTCCTGAGCCCGATATGAGTGTTGTACAGCGAATTAGTTATCCGGTGGAAGAGGGTTTGCCCGCCGAGATTGCCGAAATGAATCAGCAAATGCGGATGGATAGAGTCGCCTTATTGCAAAAAATCAGCGCCAACCTCGAACCGCGTGCGTTTTTACATACGGGTTTGCGTTGGCTTTCCGAGCCTAACCAATTGACGCTAAAGTATCACAGTGAAAGTGATAATTTACTCTCTCACGGTGGAAGTTTGGCAATGGCGGCACCGGCGAGCCAGCGGCGTTATACCTTGGAGATAGTTTTAACGGCGGATTGAGGGCAGTGTTTAGTGCTTTGGACTGTTCAGTGGCCGACGTGTTAGTTTAACCGCAAAGGAAGAGAGGGGTAATGCGTGTTTTCAAAAGTCTGTCCATGGTGTGAGGCAAAAATTACTCTGCATCAATTAGGCCAAAGGCCAGCAAAGCCTTTACCAAGATGGTATCAATTCTCACGCAATGTGAAAGTCTGCCCCTATTGTGCCGGGGCGGTTAAATTGGGTGGTAGAGGTGTTTGGTTTGCTGTTTTAATTGCGCCTTTGTTTGTGGCGATTCTTCTGGAATTGACGTTTGGTATCATTTTGCCTGATGTATTTTATGCCCATGAAATACTCTACTCGTTATGCCTGCTAGGCTTTTTGGGTGTGTATTTTGCGTTTGTCTTTGAAAAAGTGGACGGGGTTTAGTTGGGTTGGAAGGTGGGTGGTTAGGGTTTTTTATTTTTTAGGGTGGGGTTGTACTGCTTTGTAGCTTGTAGGGGCAGGTCATCCTGCTTGTGGCTTGTGGCTTGTGGCTTGTGGCTTGTGGCTCGTAGCGACTGTGGCGAATGCGAGGGGGCGGCCATCCGTAACCAAAGTAAGGAATCTTATGAGGCTATGTGTTCACGTACAGGTGGCGGTTGCGTCAAGCTTCACCATTCTCAGTGAAACGCCTTGCGCGGACCTCTCGGTCCGACGTCTCTGTGCAGGGTGTGGGGGGAGGGGGAGCTAGAAACTCCTCCTTACCCGATTTAGCCTTTGGAGCTAGAAAAAGCATTCCCAGCTACAGATATATTCTTTAGTTTTGATGTTAAAACTATACTCGCAACCTTTGTCAGTTAGATCATTGACTTTTCCATACACAACAGAGCCCTCTTGCTTTTCAATTGAAATGCCATCAGCAGAGACGCGATTGCCTGACCACACCATGCTAGTACCTTCGATTACGGCCAAACATAGACCGTCCGTAGCTACAAGGCTGTTGGTTTCGGGGTTGTATACAATTTCTTCAATCATATCCCAATCCGTTTTTGCCGATATTTCTCTTGCGTCTGGATCTACAAAATATCCCTGACCGCCAGCGACAACCAAAAATAGCTTTTTATCTTCGAGCGGAATAACTAAATTCGTTGACTTCCACTCACTTTGACTAAACACGCCGACCCATTCCAAATATTCAGAATCCAGAAATTTAACCCACAAAGTATTGTTTCCAGACTCAACGAAAGAGCGTTCTTCATAATCTCCTGACAGTGGAGGTCTATTTAATATTTTTGCTTCCATTCCTCGAACTCATGTTGAGGCTAACGCCTCATTCAGAGGCAATAAAATAGCTGATTAAAATTAGCGAGGCACGAGCAAAAACCAGCTGTTTTTTGTCCTGCTGAAATGACTTGTTATAAGCCAACTTCTAATCTGTAAGTTGCAGCGTGAAAAAATAAACAAAGTCGATCTTTTATATTAATTCATAAACGGTCCAGCAAGTTCTAGTAGGTAGAAATAGTCTGGAAGGGTATCTCCACCGTTACCAAGAATAATCGCAGTAACTTTTGTCTCTGGGTTTATTAAGAAATAGGTCTTAAATCCGTCATGGCTTCCTGAATGAGCGTATGCAGGGCCTTCCAAATTCAATACAAAGCCGTAACCATAATTCAAATCACCGGGTAAGTTTTCATTATGATTTTTTATCATTAATGCTTTAGTCTCTTGAGTAACTATTTGATCGTTTAATAGTGCTTGGCTTAATAACCTCATGTCTTCCAGAGAGCTGACTTGACCTGCTCCGCCAGTTGCAGAGTATTTATGATTGAATATTAAATCAGTTGTCCCGTGATTTTGCGCATCACTATTTTTTATCATTATTCCTTCGTCGAGAATATATGTATTAGAAAAACTCTGAGGATCAAAAATATTTTCTTTTAAATATTCATTCAATGATTTAGCAGTAACCACTTCAAGGATCTCCGCAAGTATTACATAACCGCTATTCGAGTATTCAGCCTTAGTCCCTGGCTCAAATTCTAACTCTTTATGGTCAGACAAGAACGCTAGTATATTAGTGTTGGTGATTTCGTTGGTAGAAATTTGGTCGTAATTAAAGTCATTTGCATAATCTAGTATTCCAGACTGGTGACTTAACAGGTGGTGGATTGTAATTTCATTCCACTCTTGAGGTAAAAAAGAAATATAATCTGTGATCTTATCATTAAGGTTGATACTTCCTTGTTCATAAAGTTGCATAATTGCTAATGCGGTAAATGTTTTACTGATGGAGGCTAATCTGAATCCAGTACTAGAGTTGATTAATATATTTGAGGATTTGTTTGCTAGACCTCTAGAGTATTGATAAATTACGTTATTATCTTTCAGAATCATGATTGCCATTCCTGGCTCACTTTCTGCAATATTAGTATTAATCGCGGTATCTAATGTTTCTTTTAGGGTAGGCTTTGGTTGTATTTTTATAGTTTCATTACTACCGTTGGAGTTACAAGCCGTTAGAAAAATCATTACCGTTAAAGTTGTTAGTGTTTTAGTTATGCTTTTCATTGTTATCCTTTACTCTTTCGTTTCCTAAAGTACAAATTTTCTTATATTTCTGATGATACTCCAAATCTGCCTTTGGCTTATAACGCTCGCAGCAGGCGCGCGCATTTTGCGTCGCCTGCCTGCGATTGTTAAATGAATTATTCACACGACATCCTAAAACCTTCATCGACCCTTTGAACTGAGTAAGTCTTCTCTTTGTTTTTATTTCTGTACCTAAACTCTGAAGCTGTAAGCTCGACAACGGTATATTCCTCTAAGTAAATGCCATTGCTGGTTTCTGGCTTCCAACTGCTCATACCGTCAGATAATAATTCAGTTCTAGTTGTGTAATCTGAATCTGTATGCTCCCACTGTCCGTATTCCTTTTGCACGTAAAGCGCGATTCCTTCTTTGCAACGCAAGAATACAATTTCATAGTTTCCAGATGGCCTTCTCTGAATGAGCCATTTCTGGTCATAGCCCTCGACGCCGGACTCTCCATACCAGGTTCCAACCAACTTGCTGTCCTCATACGGAGAAACTACAGGCGCGACTGTTTGCTCTGCGCAAGCTGCCACCAAAGCAATAGCCAACCACTTGGCGCTCAATAAATACTTCATTCTCATCGTTATTTAACGCTCAAAGCAGCCGCGCGCTGTTAAGCGTCGGCTGCCTTTGCTTGTTAGCGGCTATATACATTTGATAAGCAGCAACGCCGTACCACACCAAAGTAATTGCCACCCAAACTCTTTGAGTTATGCCTTTATATTCAACAGGCATAAAACCGTAGTTAAAGAACCAGAAAAACATTACATGAACCAATGTAACTAAAATGGAAAAGTCTTGAAATTTCTTTGATGTATAGAAGTCTCGCATTTCTAGTGCGAACACCACAGGTACAACTATTAAGATGTTTGTTAACCCGTAAATATCATGCAAGGGGTTATGCAGGATGAAGATCCCAGCAAATATCCATGTCATTCCGAATGAAAACATTGTTACAAAAGTGAACTTTGCTTTTGCAGTTGAAAAGCACGCGAAAGCAAACAAGCACATGGACAGACCTATTAAAATGTCAGCCAATCGATGAGAGTATGCAAAAAATTCTGCTTCCAGCGCTAACTCACTAATATGTTGAGATGTAACGCTATAGCCAGACACAAATAGCCCAATGAATATATTATAAAAAGCGAATACTGGAATGAGCATCGCTTGCTTTATCAGTAACAAATTATTTTTTCTCAACGGTTACTCCGAGCTTTCAAAGGTCGCTAACGCCCGGCTAAGCCGCCGGAACGGAGTTGGTTGTTTTGTGCTATTTAAGCACAAAACAAGCGACGCAGTGGAGGTCGGATTGAGCCGCTTGTTATGGCTGTATTTTTACTACTTGCTCAAGTTTTCCTAAAGAAAGAGCTAACAATTGAGAGCAGGCTTTCTTTTTGATACTTAACTTCAAATGCTTGAAAATATGTAGAAATTAGATCTCCAGCTATCTCATCTACCTTTTCCCAGTGACTCTTTGGCAGTATTGCGTAACAACTAGTGTCATTTTGGCCATTGTGGACGGAGGATCTAACTTCTAGGTCTGAAGGCAGTACCTTTGAAATACTCAGCATAGCGTTATCAAAACACCCATCGTCGTCATTTGGTTCATATTTAATATTACTTTCTTTGTCTCCAATCCTAACTAGGCCGGCATTACCATCGCCATTAAGAGAAAATTCTAGACGTGCGCCTAGTTTTAAAAGTATTTTAGATATCACCTCGAGCTCATCTTGTAACCATGCCCTCCAATCTATTGATACAATGAACGGCCCTTCCTCCAATAGTTCAAGCACATCATCTTCCTCAAATCCATCATCTTTAACCCGTCTTTCATAAAGATTGCTGGGACTAGTAATTCCAAAATTAGGTAAGAGTTCGTGGACTAAGTCTATGGGTATCATCTAACTTCATGCCTTGGATGTAGGGAAGCCATAACGCCCCAATATGCCGACGAAACGAGCGCAGCGAGTTGAGGTCGGAATAATTGGATTGTTATACGCGCTTTTCAACGTAGTGCATCCCCCACTTGTTTGCTGCTGCAAGCATAGAGCTGAAGTAAACAATTGAGAATACGCCACCAAGAAATGAGGCGCTACCTTGTTGAAAAAATATGGATTTAAAGACGTTTATTAACAGACAGATTAGCGAAATAAACCAAACAGTTTTCATGGCGTTGTCGTAAACACTGTTTTTGAGAATGCCACTGTGTTGTTGAAAGCTAAAAAATAAGCTCGCTAGTTTGCAAGCCAGCCATACGATGAAGAGTGAACCTATTGAAATAAATAACGTTGAGGAGACTTCCTGAGTAGCCGCACCAATAACAAGTGCAGCTATGCACCAAACGAAAGGGAATTTAAACCCTAATTTTTCGGTAGCGATAAGGTAATTTGGTTTTTTAGGTAACATATCTATCCCTGATACTCATAGCGTATAACGCTAAGTTAATGGGCAGTTTGTAAGTTGCGCGTTGCGATAAACTTCGCGCAGCGATTCGCTAAACGCGCTACTTACAAACTGTCCAGCGCACGCAGTGCGCGAACATTGAACGCCTTGTTGTAAGCTGGACGTTAGTTGCTGCTACAAAGTGAAAGCTTTTACGAAAACCACACTTAAACTTTTACTTCAACGCGCGGACTTGATGGAACTGTAGCCAAGCGCGAAAACCATTCTGTAAAAATCAATTTCTATTAACACTGCGATAAATTTAGCACAGTAGTGAAACCTACGTGAATTTTCAGCACTCGACCACAAGTTAGACCGAACGGCAGGTAATGTAGTAGAAACTGCAAACGCTTTTATTCGCAACACTAACCAAGTGCGATTACAAAACTAAAATATTACCTTACAACAGCATTATTCAGTGTCTTGGAGGCGTAATATATTACGCCTTCGAGGCATATATCCAGAGCGGAACCGGCGTGCCAGCCCTAACTCCCCCTTTAATTTCAAGAAGTTACCATAAATTCAAAAATCGGGCGCAAAATAATGCGCCTTGGAGGCATATATCAACGGGGCTTCCTTAGGCGGTTTGATGTTTCGGGTGTGCGGTGCAAAATAGGGTGGGGGGCTTGTGGGGCGTGACTACTTTTGGTGGTGGGGCGATAACGGCTTGGATGTGGTGAAGAGGGCCTCGTACAATGCGTCGTTATTTGGGTAGCTGCAGAACGGCAGACTCTCCTAGGCCGTCCTGACTAGTGGTAGCTTTGTTGCTTCTCGGCAGTGAATTTGAGCAACACCCTCCTAGGCCATCCATGGCCTCCGGGTGTACGACCGCCATGGAAGGCGGAAGTGCATAAAATGCAGGAGCAATTTTATGCACTACATCCCAACGCCACACCCTCTTAGGCCGTTCATGGGAGCTTTGCTGCTTCTCGGCAGTGAATTTGAACAACACCCTCAAAGGCCATCCATGGCCGTCGGGTGTACCTACATCCTGTAGGCAAAAAAGGCAGCCCTAGGGCTGCCAAATGTGCGGAACTTTAAATTTTTTGTAGCTTGTAGGGGCAGGCCATCCTGCTTGTGGCTTGTGGCTTGTGGCTTGTGGCTTGTAGCTTCCCTAACCCTGCTAAAACTCCATCTCTGGCACCACCTCCGGCACTACCAACTCGCCGGCGGTAAGCTTAATAATCTCATCCACGCTAACGCCCGGTGCGCGTTCTTTTAGCCAGAATTTGTTGTCGGCAATTTCTATATACGCCAAATCGGTAACAACTTTTTTGATGCAGCCGGCGCCGGTTAGGGGCAGGGTGCAGTTAGTTAGTAATTTCGATTCGCCGTGTTTGCTGGCATGGGTCATGGTGACGATGATGTTGTCGGCACCGGCCACCAGATCCATGGCGCCGCCCATGCCCTTGATGAGCTTGCCGGGGATCATCCAGCTGGCGATGTTGCCGGCCACGTCTACTTCGAACGCGCCTAATACGGTTAAATCTACATGGCCACCGCGAATCATCGCGAAGGACTCGGCGCTGTTAAAAATGGAGGCGCCTTTGATGGTGGTGACGGTTTGTTTGCCGGCGTTAATTAGGTCGGCATCAATTTCGGCCTCGGTGGGGAAGGGGCCCATGCCGAGTAAACCGTTTTCCGATTGCAGCATCACTTCCATTCCCTTAGGCACGTAGTTGGCCACTAAGGTGGGGATACCAATGCCGAGATTGACGTAGTAACCGTCTTGTAATTCACGCGCTACACGTTGCGCTAATTGTTCGCGAGTTAAAGCCATGATTATTCTCCTTATGCGCTGCGCACGGTGCGTTGTTCGATGCGTTTTTCAAAGCTGCCTTTGATCACGCGATCCACATAAATGCCGGGCGTATGAACCTGGGCTGGGTCTAAATCGCCGGGCTCGACAATTTCTTCCACTTCTACCACGGTGATTTTTCCAGCGGTTGCGGCCAGTGGGTTAAAGTTTTGCGCGGTATGGCGGAACACGAGGTTGCCATAGCGATCGGCTTTCCAAGCTTTCACAATGGCGAAGTCGCCGGTGATGGATTCTTCCAGAATGTAATTTCTGCCGTTGAATTCGCGCACTTCTTTGCCTTCACCCACCGGTGTACCGTAGCCGGTTGCAGTGTAAAAAGCTGGAATGCCGGCGCCGCCGGCGCGCATTTTTTCCGCCAAGGTGCCTTGTGGCGTAAGTTCAACTTCCAGCTCGCCGGCCAGCAGTTGTTTTTCGAACAATGCGTTTTCGCCCACATAAGAGGAGATCATTTTTTTGATTTGCCGGTCTTCTAGCAAAATGCCCAAGCCGAAGCCGTCGACGCCGCAGTTGTTCGACACGATGGTCAAACCCTTGGTGCCCATTTTCTTAATTTCGGCGATCAGATTCTCGGGGATGCCGCACAGGCCGAAGCCGCCGGCGATAACGGTCATATTGTCTGTTAACCCTGCCATAGCTTCTTGATAGCTATTGACCACTTTGTTAAACCCGCTCATGGCGAACTCCTGTGTCCTGACTGTTGTTATTGGTATCTGGTTTGGCAATGCCCAATGCTTAACGCTTCATTGCGCGCTGGTGGCCGCTGCGTCCAAGTGACTCACTGGTCGGTGGATTTGTCTAGCATGAGCGGTTACCATATATTTATCAAATTTAAAGAATTAACCAATTGATAAATTAAATTGAATAATAGCCATGAATATCACGGTTAAGCAATTACGCGGCTTTTTGGCTGTGGCGCAAACGCAAAGTTTTGCCGAGGCCGCGGCCAGTGTGCATTTGAGCCAACCGGCTTTGAGTATAGCCATGAAGAACCTAGAGGCAGAGCTGGGTGGCCAATTGTTCGCCCGCACCACCCGCGCCGTGGCGCTAACGCCCGAGGGCGCCGATCTCTTGCCCCAAGTGCAGCGCTTATTGGCCGATTGGGAGTGCGTGTTGGCCGGTGCCCATCAGCGGTTTGCGCTGCAGCGCGGGCGCCTGGCTATTGCGGCTATGCCGTCTTTTGCCAGCACCGAGTTGCCCGCCGTACTACTCGCCTTTCGAGCGCAATTTCCACCTATTACTATTAGCGTGCAGGAGGTGATTGCCGAGCAGTTGGTGGAGCAGGTGCAGGAGGGGCGCATTGAGCTGGGGATTTCTTTTGACCCAGGTAATCAAGCTGATTTGAGCTTTACGCCTTTGTTTAATGATCACTTTGTCGCTGTTTTTACGCCCAATCACCCCTTGGCGGCCAACAAAAAACTTCATTGGGCGGCTCTCTGCGCACATCCTTTTATTGGTTTACAGCGGCCGTCGAGTTTACGCGAGCTGATCGAGCGCCATCTCGGCGCCTTGGATTTAAGCTTAAATGTTGAATTGGAGGCGAACCAGCTCGCCACCATCGGCCGCATGGTGGCGAGTGGCTTGGGCGTTAGCGCCGTGCCTCAGCTTTGCGTGCAACAAATGAGCGAATTGGGGTTAGTGTGTGTGCCTTTGCAGGCGCCGGATATTACCCGCCAAGTGGGCATTATTACCCATGCGAGGCGGCCTTTGTCGCAAGCGGCTCTGGCCATGATTGAGGTGTTTAAAGTGCACTACCAGGGGCAGCCGATCTAAACCAATGGCTAAAGAAGGTGTGAATATGGCTTGGCGGTTTGGCCGCTGCGCTAAAGTTTGATCTAACCTAACCTATAATTCAGGTTTTACTGATTTTACGATGTGTCGCCCTTTGGCAGTCTCTGTCTTTTGTGGGCCTTAATAGAGGAATTCGTCATGTTAGCGTTGAAAAATCCGGCATTGTTGCGCGGCCAGTCATACATCAATGGCCAGTGGGTCGATAGCGATAATGGCGAGACGGTTCCGGTTTTGAACCCCTCCACGGGCGCCACCATTATTGATATCGCCAGCTGTGGCGTCGATGAAACGCGTCGTGCCATCGCCGCAGCCGAAGCGGCCATGCCCGCCTGGGCGGGTAAGCCGGCCAAAGAGCGGGCCAATATTTTACGCACTTGGTACAACTTGATATTGGCTAATCTCGATGATCTGGCGTTGATTTTGACCGCAGAGCAGGGCAAGCCGCTGGCCGAGGCCAAGGGCGAAATTATTTACGGCGCCAATTACATCGAGTGGTTTGCGGAAGAAGCCAAGCGTGTTTATGGCGACATCATTCCCGCGCCCTCTGGCGACAAGCGCGTTGTGGTAGTGAAGCAGCCGGTGGGTGTGGTGGCCTCCATTACCCCTTGGAACTTTCCCAATGCCATGATCACCCGCAAAGCGGCGCCGGCCTTGGGCGCTGGTTGTACCTTTGTCGGCAAGCCTGCCACTGAAACGCCCTTGTCGGCCTTGGCGCTGGCGGTATTGGCCGAGCAAGCCGGTATTCCTGCGGGCGTGTTCAATATGGTGTGCGGTAAGAGTTCGCGCGCCATCGGCGGTGAAATGACCAGTAACCCCATCGTGCGCAAAGTGACCTTCACCGGTTCCACCCCCGTGGGTAAGGTGCTGATGGCTCAGTGTGCGGAAACCGTTAAGAAAACCTCCATGGAATTGGGTGGCAACGCGCCGTTTATCGTGTTTGACGACGCCGACCTCGACGCCGCCGTGAAGGGCGCTGTGGCATCGAAGTATCGCAACGCCGGGCAAACCTGTGTGTGTTCTAACCGCATGTTGGTGCAAGCCAGTGTCTACGACGCCTTCACCGATAAGCTCGCCGCCGCGGTAAAAGAATTAAAAATGGGCGATGGCCAACAGGCCGGCATCAACCTTGGCCCAATGATTAACAATAAAGCGGCTAACGACGTGGATGCCATGGTGCAAGATGCACTAACCAAAGGCGCGGTGGCGAAACTCGGCGGTAAAAAATCGAGTTTGGGAGCCTGTTTCTACGAGCCCACCATTTTGACCAACGTTAGCATCGATATGCGCGTCTTTAGCGAAGAAATTTTTGGCCCGGTGGCGCCGATTTTTAAATTCGAAGACGAAGCCGAAGCCATTCAAATGGCGAACGACACCGAGTTTGGTTTGGCGGCTTATTTTTACACCCGCGATATCGGCCGGGTATGGCGCGTTGGCGAGGCCTTGGAGTACGGCATCATCGGTATAAACGAAGGCATTATTTCCAATGAAATGGCGCCCTTTGGTGGCGTTAAAGAATCCGGCTCTGGCCGCGAGGGTTCCAAGTACGGTATGGAAGATTATTTGGAAATTAAATATATGTGTATGGGCGGTTTAGATAAATAATTCTGCCGGAAATTCTAAAGCCCCGCGAGGGGCTTTTTTTATGTCTGCCTTTTCTGTTTTGTGCAATCAAGTCTTGCGCTTTCTGCTTCCGATCGACGTGTTTGTATCGGTGTTTTCATTGTTGTAAAAGCACTTGGTAATGACTGACATCCCGAATTGTTAAATTCTTGTATCCGCTCATGTCATCCTGCAGGCATTTCGTTCGAGCTGAGTTCATTGTTTGATTATTGTTCAGTTGATCATTGGGCATTTTCCCATTGCCTTCGTCTTTAGCTACAGAGCTCGTCAAAGATCTAAGTGAAGTGCTATGTGAAGTGCTAAATAAAGAGCTATGTGAAGCGCGAGGTGTTGATCTAAGTGTGAGATGTTAAGCGCGAGTGCCATTTTCGCTGGGCGGCGATTCTGTTGATCAATAGAAATAAATTGATAAAGAAAAACATTTATACGATTATCCCTGCCTACAACGCATAGGGTTTAGCGGGCACGTGAGTGAGTGCAGGGCGCAGAGGCTCATAAAAACAATAAACCAGTATTACGCGATCAATATGACCGATAACCTTTTTTACTTTGGCCAATGGCAGGTAAACCCCAAGGCTAATAGCCTGCGCCATGGTGCAACCCTGCGCCAGCTAGAGCCCAAGGCGATGGATGTGTTGCGGTTTTTGTGCCAAAACGCCGGTGAGGTGGTTAGCGCCGACGCTATCGTTGAAGCCTGCTGGCCCAATACGCCCATGGGCGATAACCCCATTCACAAAGTTATCACCCAGTTGCGCAAAGCGCTGGATGACAATGCGAGCAACCCCACCTATATAGAAACGATTCGCAAGCGCGGTTATCGCACACTGGCATCTATCACTCACCCTGTGGGTCACCAAGCCAATGCTCAAAGCGAGGCTTGGCAGGGCGGCTCGCCGTTTCCGGGTTTACGCGCTTATGAAGCCGACGACGCGCGGGTATTTTTCGGTCGCAGCCAACAAATTGCCACCTTGCTCGATCGCATCACGCAACAAGTGGTGTTTGGCCGCGCCTTCTGTTTGGTGCTGGGCCCCAGCGGCAGCGGTAAATCTTCGCTTATCAACGCCGGTATTTTGCCCAACCTAATGACCGAGGCCGGCCACGAAGGTATTGGTGTGGTGTCGGCCACGCGGCTCGATTTGGCCGACGTGACCAGTGGCAATTTGTTTTTACACATCGCCAGCGGCATGCTCGACTGGGAGGTTAACGAGCAACCGGTATTCGATGGCTTCAGCGCTGGCGCATTGGCCGAGTTACTCGTGGCAGAACCTGAACAAGTTATTGCGCGCTGTAAAGCCGCTTTGTCTTCAGCCGCCTATGACAAACCGCTGTTTGCACTCTTTGTCGATCGCTTGGAAGTGCTACTCGCTTCGCCTATTTTTTCCGATGCCGAGCGAAAAGCGGCGAATGCACTGATGGAGCAACTCGCGAGCTCCGGTGTGATTTTAGTCTTGTGTGCTTGCCGCAATGACTTTTATCCGGCGCTGGTGGCGTTTCCGAGTTTAATGGCGGGTAAAGCCAGTGGCGCCCACTTCGATTTGGCTGCGCCCAGCCGCGCTGAATTGCTACAAATGATTCGCCTACCTGCGTTAGCGGCGAATTTAACCTGGGGTTTAGATGCCGCCAGCGGTTTAAGCTTGGATGATTTGCTGGCGCAAGAGGCAGCCGATAACCTCGATGCGCTGCCCTTGCTGCAATACACCTTGCAAGAACTGTATTTACAGCGCAGCCCCGATGGCGAATTGTTGATGGAGGTGTTTCATCAGCTCGGCGGTATTGAAGGCTCGATTGGCAAAAGCGCCGAGCAGCTGTTAAGCCAATTACCGAAAGCTCAACGCCAGTGCCTGCCCAGTATTTTATCGCTCTTGGTTACCCTGAGTGCGGATGAAAAAAATATCACCAGCCGCGCCGCGCGCTGGCACGAGTTGAGTGCTGAGGCGGAAAGAACGTTGGTGCAAGCCATGGTGGAAAATCGCTTATTTGTCTCGCACCTACAAAATAATGAACCCTGCTTTAGTCTTGCGCACGAAGCCTTGTTGCGGCGTTGGCCGCGCGTTACCGAGTGGATTGAGTACCATCGCGACAGCCTGAAAGTGCGCAGCCGCTTGCAAATACAAACCGAGCGCTGGTTGGACGAACAAAAAAGCGCCGAGCTATTGCTGCCCGATGGCAAGCCGCTGCTCGAAGCGCAAACCCTGTTGGCGACAAAGGTATTTAGTCTGAGTGCGACTGAGCTTGCCTTCATCGCCGCATCTAGCCGGCGCTCAATGCTAAAAACGTGGCTTAAGCGCGTCACGGTTATGTCGCTGCTTGCCTTGACCTTACTGGCCGGCTTTATGACTTACCAAAGTATCCAGGCGCAAAATTTGGCGCAACAAAAGCGCGCAGAGGCGGAAAGCTTGTTGGGTTTTATGGTGGGTGATTTTGCCGATAAATTGCGCAGCGTTGGTCGCATGGATTTGTTAGACGGTATTAGCAACAAGGCGCTGGAATATTTTAGTCGCAATGTTGATGAGGGCTTGAGTTTTGAAGCGCGTTTTCAGCATGCGCAAACCTTGGCGGCCATGGGCGAGGTGGCGCAGTCGCGCAATAATATCGACGAGGCGCGTCAAGCCTTTGCGCAGGCCAATCGCGTGGCAAAAGCCTTGTTGATGCAGCACCCTAGCAATAGCGAGTTATTGACCCTCGTTGGCGCCAATGCGTTTTGGCTGGGGCAGATTGCCTACAACCAACATCAATGGGATGAAGCGCGTAGCCATTTGGAAGATTATTTAGCTTACAGCTTGCAGCTATTTGAGCTCGCGCCGGATTCAGTCGATGCCTTGCGCGAAGTCTTCTACGCCCACAGCTCGCTCGGTGCCCTAGAGGTGAATAAACATCGCTATGTGGCGGCTAAGAAAAGTTTTGATCGGGCCTTGAGCTTAAGTGCGAAACTTCTAAGTCTGCAACCCAAAGATCCTCAAACCATCGCCGATCACAGCGATACCCTATCTTGGTTGCGCAGAATATCGCTGGCCCAAGGGGATATTGCCCAGGCGAAAACATACATCGAAGATATTTTTACCTTGCTCGATCAACCGGACATTCAAAACTCCTACAACTTTAATAGCCGCAACGATCTTGTGATCGCGTTGCGCAATTATTCGCGCCTACTGAAATGGCAGGGCGATAGGGAAGCCGCGCGCTTGTACGCTGAAAGAGCCTATAAGCTTGCCCACGTGATTGCCTTGGAAGATCCGAAAAATAGCCACTGGCAGCAATCCAAGGATACCCAGCTTAATTTGCTGATTAGTTTGCAGAGCGACACTGGGTTTACCTGGCCCACGGATCTCGCGTCCCTGCTCAAGGGTTTGCCCGACATGCCGCAAGAGACACCGGGCCAGCAGGAGATTTATGCGGAGCGGCTGTGGGAGTTAATCGATCTCTTTGACCGCGTGAATAGTCCGCAATTAGCGCAGCCGCTCGCCAAGCAGTTATCGGCGCTATTGCCCGAATTGAATCAAAGCGATGAATACCTGCTGGGTATTCAGGCCCAACTGCTCTTGCTGGCTCAACGCAATGGTTGGGACCCACAAGGCTGTGCCAAGGCCTTTGATCGCTTGAAAGCGATCAGTGACGTCAACCTTTCACCCAATGTTCAACAACCCTTTAGACAATCTCAACAGTGTCTAACTTTTTAGGAGCAACACCATGAGTACTATTAATGTCAGTGTTACCGTCTCGTTAAGCGGCGGATTTACCTATGCCGGGCCGGGCGTCGGTGTAGACGGGAGTATCGACGTGACTGAAGCGTCGAGCTTGGTTTACACCCTGCAGAACGCGGAACAGATGGTGTTTATGCATCCGCTATTGAGTGTTACCTCACCCTCGAGCTCAACGCCACTGGATATCACCAATGTGGTTTTTACCAATGGCGGTAAGACTATGACCCTGACCGATGTGGATAGCCATACCGAAACCATTTGTATGCAATTGCAGGTTCAGCTCTCAGACGGCAGCGTTATCACCAGCCCAGACCCAAAAATTCGCGATACCAAACCGCAGTAATCGTTGATATGGCAGCCGCGCAAGCGCGATGGCGTGGCTGCCTTGTACCGCCCTCGTATTAGCTTTCATCGAGCGCCATTTCTCAGGGGTGATCAATCTCAGAGGTAACCAATCTCAGGGGTGACCAATCTCCGAAGTGACCTATCTCAGACTATCTCAGAGGTGACCTATCTCAGAGGTAACCAACGCGGCGGCCATCAACATGCCTAAGCGCTACCTTTCCTCCAACGCTATCTTGCGGGTTCACGTTGATAGCGTCGGCCGGGTAATGGATCGCGTTATGTGACCCGAAGCGCCTGATCGCGGCCCTCTCTGACCTCGTTTTGCTCGCTTAGCTCCTACCTGAATCCGCCTTCAAGGCGCCAAAAAGCTTGCTGATCACACCCAATGCAATCTTTTTTGTTGAAATAAAGCACATAAAAATCAATAGGTTAAGAATCAGAAGGTTACCGGAAGGTTTAAAAATGCCGGCCTCTCTACAGTTCACCCTAAGCGAGCATCGACTTGCACACGATAAAATTATTAGGGATGAACAGTATGAGTATCACACGCACCTTAGCTGGATTAAGCCACCCGTTGGCGCTGGTAACCGGGCTGGCGCAGGCCATGTCGAGCGACCAAAACCTGAATGAAAGCGAAGAAAAGGTTGCCGCTTTCCCCAGTCGCCATCGCAATGCGCCGGCGGCGCAAGTGGGCGACGAGCACTTTGAGGCGCTGCGCGTGGTGCTGAATCATGTGACCGAAGCCATATTGATGGTCAACGCCAGTGGCGTGATCGAAATGATTAACCCGGCCGGCGCGCAGCTCATTGGCGCGCCGCGTGAAGCGCTGATTGGGCAGACTTGGACGCGGCATCTCAGCCGCCCCTACAAGGCAGAGTACGAAGCGCTGTTTGCCGATTGGCGCAAAAGCAAGGAGTCTCAGCTCAACCACGGGCCGAAGGAGGTACTCTTTAAGCGTATGGACGGCGAGTTTATCGAGTGCGACCTGTCTTGGTCTTGCCTGCCGGGCGAGAAGCCGATGTTTATCGGTATCATTCACAACCTAACCACCCACAAGGCGGAGTACCGGGAGCTTAGGCGCCTTGCCAGAACCGATTCCCTGACCGGCTTGGCAAATCGCCGCGCCTTTGACGAAGTACTGCAGCGCAACTGGACCGACGCCGTTAATCACAACCTACCGCTCAGCGTGATTATCATCGATGTGGATTACTTCAAGCATTTTAACGACCAATACGGCCATATTCAGGGTGACTACTGCCTGCGTAAAATTGCCGAAGTGATTGAGCAGGCGCTGCCCTCGCGCCGTTGCTTGGCGGCCCGTTACGGTGGCGAGGAGTTTGCGGCTATATTACCTGGCTGCACCGCCGAGATGGCTGCGACTATTGCGCGCCAGATTCAAAAGCGAGTCAAACAATTGAATTTTTCCGACCAAGGTTTATCGAGCTTGGTGCGGGTGACGGTGAGCCAGGGTATTGCATGCGAACACCAACACCAATTTCGCACCGCCACGGCGCTGTTGTGCTCCGCCGATACGGCGCTCTACCGCGCTAAATCCGCTGGCCGCGACGGCGTGAATTGCGCCTAATCGCCCAGCGTTTACTTGCCTGCCACGCAAATCCCGCAGCTATTTTTTAGCGGACACTAAGAAGTAGCTGTAGTGCTGGCGGTGCAAACCTAAAATAATGCCGTACATGGGGGCCAGAAAATGGCCCCATTGGATGCGGGTATCGCCAGTGCTGCGGAAGATTTTGTTGAAAAAATATTTCAGTGAAATCCAAGGCACAAAACCAATACTGGGCGCCACTCGCCAAGCGGCGTCTTCCACCACAATATCCTGAAAGCCGACGCTTTTCATGGCCGCGACGAAATCCTCGATATTGGCAAAATCCTCCAGTGCCCAACCGTCGCATACCTTACGGTAGCAAGCCTTGAACAGGCGCGAGGTCTGTTTGGTTTTAGTGAAGCCGTCGGCCACCACTAACCGGGCACCGGGTTTCAGGGTGCGGTAGGCCTCGGTTAAAAAGGCTAATTTATCTTTGCCCTTGTCATAACAGCTGCTTTCAATGGCGTAGGCACCGTTAAAGTGGTTGTCTGGCACCTGTTGGCGGCGATAGTCCATGAGTTTGAAATGCAGTTTATGCGCTTGTGGGCTGAGGCTGCAGCGCGCTTTGGCTTGATCCACTTGGGTGGGCACAATGCTGATGCCAGTGACTTCGGTATGGGCGAGATTTTCTACGCAGTAGCGAGCGCAGCTACCGACACCGCAACCCAAGTCAATCAGGTGGTTATCCTGCTCGCGCTTGAGTTCGAGCCGATTCAGCACTTCGCGATTCATTTGCTCCAACATTGTTTCTAAATTGAAAGGGTTTAAGCCCCAGCGGTAGTAGCCGAAGTGCATATTGTAGTTTCGGCTCCAGGGCTCGTAGTCCATACCGGCTTCGACATAATAATTAATGATATCTAATTGCGGTTTATGCGCTTGGTCGATAGCGGGCAGTGCTAGGGGGGCTGCGGGGCAGGGCTTGGTCATTGTCGTCTCCTTGCGCGCCTTGCGGCTTTCGGTGATTGACAGAGTTAGAGTACGCTATTACAGTAATTTCTGTAAAGACAGAAATTACTGTAATTTTCGGCTAGCGTGATGCAGCCTTGCTTAGTCGACTTAGGTCAACTTAGGTCGGGTTAGAGCAAAGATCTGGCTAGTGGCGCGGGGCAACCGGTGGTTCGTTTTAACGCCGATATGCCCTGAAATTTAGTGAATGTGTGCTAATGACGTCATTCCTGCAATAGATGTCAGTGGTGCAATAACAGCAACCAAGGTGATAACGATGGACAACCCAAGCTTTCAATTAACGCCACTAATGCAGCGCTATATTTTGCATTGGGGCGAGATGGGCAGTCGCTGGGGTGTGAATCGCACTGTGTCGCAAATACATGCATTGCTGTATTTATCGCCCGAGCCATTGAACGCCGAGCAAATTACTGAGTTGCTATCGGTGGCGCGCTCCAATGTCAGCAACAGCTTAAAAGAACTGCAGAGCTGGGAGTTGGTTAAGGTGACCCATGTGATGGGGGATAGGCGCGATCATTTCAGCGTGGTGGGCGATACCTGGGATACTTTTTTTACCATCATCGAACAGCGCAAGCGGCGCGAGTTAGACCCTATTATGACCATGTTGCGGCAATGCGAGGTGGAGATGGGGCAGGACAAGCAAACCTCGGCCCATGTGCGAAAAAAAATCACCGAGATGCACACCTTTCTCGACGGTATGTTGCAGTGGTATGAACAAATTGCCACCTTGCCGCGCTCATCGCTTTTGGCATTAATTAAAATGGGTACTAAGGTAATTCATTTTTTGCCCAAGAAAAAGGCGAAATAATCGTTCAAACGCTGGAGGCTGGCCATGCAAAGATTGTTCTATTCCTGGTTGTTAGGGCTGGGTGTGGCCCACGCTGTTGGCGGGGTTTTATTGATTTTTTTGGTCGATACCGCGCTGGTAAAGCCCTATCTCGATTACTTGGCGTACACGGTATCTGGCCAGGATGTTCATCAGCCTAGCGTGAAAGTGTTGCTTTCACTCTTTGGCCCAACCGTGGCCAGCTGGGGAATTTTATTTTGTTTGGCCGTGGATTATTACTACACCAGTGGCAAGGCACAAATTAAGTGGTTGAGCTTCGCCGCAATTTTTGTTTGGCTGTTATTGGATTCGACAATTTCGGGTATCCATGGGCTTTATTGGCACTGGTTTATTAACGGCTTTGTGGCAATCGCCCTGGGTTTGCCGCTTCTGTTACTGCGCCCTCGTAATGTTGCATCTTGGTAATGTTGCGCCCTGAATTACTATGCCCACCTTGTAATAACCCCCTGTTTTAGCGGCCCAAGTGATAGCGCCTCGCGTTGTCCAGGTTAACGCTATAACGGCTCGCTGTTGCTGCAGCCTAAGTTGGCAAGCAACGCATAACCTATTGAACAATGTTTGTGCTGGGCCAGCCCTTGGCTAGCGCTTGTTGCCTCGCAAGTATCGACCTTCTCTGGCATTTTTCGCGCCGGGCCGTCAGTTTTCTCGAATGGGTTCGGGTAGGCATGCGTTGCGTGCGTACCTCGTCGTTTGGCTAGATTCGGGGTTAGCCCCTAAATTTGGGCGCCCAATATATCTGATTTTATGGTTGACACGCTTGCCTCTCTTGATTAAGTTTTCTGCCGCCTTAGGTATAAAAACCCATTAAGCGGACTTTGAATGGCGATTTATTGAGCTGCAGTCACACAGTTTAGCGATAAATGCCGATTTCTCATTGGAATTGATCTGATCAATTTTTGGGGTAAAGTTCAGCAAAATTATAAAAATAATGACAGGAGACAATGATGTCACAGAAGAAATTATTAGCTTTAATGCTAATTGCCGGCTTGTTGAGTGCGTGTGGCGGTAGCGGTTCCGAATCGACACCAACACCAACACCAACGCCGACGCCAACGCCAACACCGACACCGACGCCGACACCAACACCGACGCCGACACCAACGCCGACACCGACGCCGACACCGACGCCGACACCAACGCCCACACCAACGCCCACACCGACGCCGACACCAACGCCGACACCGACACCGACGCCAACGCCAACACCAGCCGGCAATTTCGCACGCGGCACTGTAGGTGATAACGACACGGTACCCGCGGTTGTCTGCACCGAGACTTTTACCAGTGTGTCGTCGCTAGAAGACGCCGCCACGACGAGCCTAGCTGCCGGCACTACCCTGTGTTTGGACGATGGCGATTACAGCAATTTGGAATTGAACTTTGGCGGCATCGGCACTGAATCGGCGCCGATTGTGGTTGCGGCAAAAAATCCTGGCGAAGTCGTCATCGGCGGCGAATCGAGTGTTCGCATGAGCGGTGAGTACGTCACGCTGCAAGGTTTTATCTTTAAGGACGGCACCAGTGGCAGCAGCGATTTCTTGCAGACCCGCGGTAATGATTCAACGCCGTGTAACCACTGCCGTATCACCGAGAATGCCATTATTAATATGGACGAAGGCGAAACCGACAGCGGAAAATGGCTCAATATTTACGGCCAATACAACCGTATCGACCACAACTGGTTCTCGGGCAAAACCGCGCCTGGTGCGCTGTTGATTGTCGATCGCTATGTGGCGAGTGGTAACGACCCGCTGTTAACCGATCCAGATTACACGCAAATTGATCACAACTATTTTGGCGATCGTCCACCCATTAATGGCAAAGCCTATGCTGAAAGTGGCGACAATGAGAATGAGGGTATTCGCATTGGCACCAGTGATTCGCACATGGCAGATTCCTTTTCCGTGGTCGAGCATAACTTTTTCGAAGCAATGCAGGGTGAAGCGGAAGTTATATCGAACAAATCCGGCAGTAATCGCATTGAGCACAACACTATCCGCAATAGTTATGGTTCAGTGACAACCCGCCACGGTGCCAAGACGATTATCGCCAATAATTTTATATTGGGCGATGACCACCCTTATGCCGGTGGTTTACGCATTATTGACGATGGACACACGGTGATTAATAACTACATTGCCGGTGCCCGCTATCAAGATACAACCCACCATGGCGGTATCGTCTTAATGGGCTCAGACGGCTCAACCACCAACGGTTATCAGCAGCTTACCAATGTGTATGTGGCCAATAACACCATTGTCGATAGCGTCAACAGCTTGAACGTAGATGGCGGTGGTAAATCGACCAATCCGAACACGGTATACCTGTTAAATAATATTATTGCCGATGCCATTGGCCCGGTAATTACTCAGGCTGCCGATGGTTTACCGGCGACCTCTACCATCGAAGGTAATATCGTTTTTGGACAGGCGTTTTCCGACAGCGATGCATTGACCAGTGCCAGCGGCATTGATTTTGTCGATGCGAAACTCGCGCCCGATAGTTTGGGTATTTACCGCGCCAGCGTTGATAGCCCGGATTTATCCGCGGTTATTGTGTCGACCATCGGCAGTTTTGCTAGTGTCGACACAGATATGGATGGCCAAGCCCGCGCTGTTGATACTCAAGCAGGCGCCGATCATGTCAGTAGCGATAGCGTTTTGCGTGGTTTATTAACGCGCGACGATGTTGGCCCCATCAGCTACCGCCCACCGGTGACCGAACTGCACGTGGCGCAAGTGGCTATTGCCAATCACGATTTCGATGCGTCGGCGTCTAGCTGGACCTTGCTCAATGCGGAAATCACGGAAGATGCAGCCGAAACCTTTTCGCGTAAAAAGAGCGTTAAGTTAACGGCGGCGGATTCGCGCGTGTCTCAGCAAGTGACCTTAACCCCCAATACCGACTACACCCTAACCGCTTTCGTTAAAGGTTATGGTGTTCTTGCGGTGGATGTCGGTGGTGTGGTGACCAGTACCGAGATGAACTCAACCAACAAATACAAGTTGACCAGCGTTAGCTTTAACTCGGGCGCTGCCACCAGTGCGACGATTTATGGCGCCAAAAACACCAGCAGTGTGGTAAATAGTGTGACCATCGTCGATCCAAATTTTACCAGTTACCAGGGTAATACCGATGATGTGGATTGGATAAACACCGAAGGCACGGGTATTGGTAGCGCCGAGCGTTCCAGCAATTCTGCCTCTGGCGCCGACGGTTCCGTCAAGCTGCGTTACAAAACTGCCGCCGACGTGGGTGAGCCGAGTGTGCATCAGGTGCTAACCGGTATTCAGCCCAACACAGAGCACACCTTAAGCATGTATGTGTTGGAAAAATCCTCGAGCTTTTCTCCCACCATAACCATGGGCGTGTATGGCGAAGACGGCACAACCGTTGTCGCCAGTAAAGTGGTGGATTACGAGGCCTTGGTTGCCGCGGGTGCTCCGAGCGGCGACGACAGCTTTCGCAAAGACAGTTTGACCTTTAACTCAGGTGCCAACACTGGTTTAACCATTTTCGCCAAATACAATGTGAATAATATTTACAATGGCGGCGGCGGTGTCGAAGGTGATTCCAACTCGGATGTGCGCGTGGATGATGTGGCTTTGACCTATCTCGGTGCGCCTCCGGTCGACAGTGTTGCCCTGTTTGACAGTTTTAGATTGGTTTCACATTGAGTCTTTGTAGGGGCTTCGCTCCCTAGATCTTTGGGCTGGCGCTCGTTATGGCCGGCCCTTTTTCATTGACGACAAATAATCTTCCAATGCCCTCCCTATGAAAGGTTAGGTTTAACATTAACCTGCAATTGTCCCGTCGCTTTATCCCCGCTGATGCTAAGTTCCAGTGAATGCCCAATCAAAGAGCTTGCTTTAAGCACTCAAGTTAATAACCAAGATCCAAGGTTGAATGTGAGCGCGGCGATAGAATAAATATTGCCGGGCGTTGGCAGCTTGGGCTTTACTGTTTGTGAGCGAAGGAGGCTTTGGCATCGGTTAAACGCCTTTATTCTATGTTGGCAGGCTGGCCCTGAAGGGCCGCCGTCGAGCTTCATGGGTGAGGCAAGCCTTTGCAATACAACCTATTGCGTGCCACTAAACGCCGCCAAATTATGCTTGGTGTCTGGGCCGAAGGGTGTTCACGCGTTCCCGAAATATCTGCCCTTTTTGCCGCGTGCGATCTGTGTCATGCGCGACTTCATCGGCCGTCTGAGAGCCTTCCCTAGGCTCTTTTTTATGCCTGAAAGTTTCCCTGCTCCCGGCTTTATACGCTATGGTTAGGCTCAGTTTGAACCCTTGCTTGAGGTGTTAGATTCATGCCAATCTCTTGTCAGGCGCACGACTATGTTGAAATCGTATGCATGCGAGCGTCAAAGGTGCATTTGCTACTGCATTCCGGAGCGCAAGTGATGGGTATAGCGGAAGATATTACTCGTGTGGGCGGCATTGAGTGCCTTCAGGTAAAAACACAGGCGGGTGCTGTTAACGTCGATCTCACAAGGATCAAAACGCTCGAGGCCCGAGATAACCTCGTTAGCGCGCACAACTTTATCGTGCAACTCAGTAGCGAATAAGCCACAGCAAATACTAAGGGCAAGTTAATGGGCAATCACATTCAAGATATTCTTGAGCACTGGCACCCTAAGCGCGATCTCTATACCTGGGTTCTTGGCACGGTTATCGATACTGAAGGCTCCAGTTATCGCAAAGCGGGTGCGATGATGATGTTTAATGATCGCGGTGAATTTTTTGGTTTGCTCAGCGGCGGTTGTTTAGAAAAAGCACTGTTCAACGATGTGAAAAAAGTGATCAGTTTTAATCAAGCCCGCGTAGTTGAGTTTGATTCCACCGGCGATACCGATGTGGCCTGGCAGCTTGGTTTAGGCTGTGGCGGCAAAGTACGCATTCTGTTGCAGCCCGTGTTAGCGGCCAATCAGTATCAGCACTTGTGTGCGTTATTTGCGGCTTTGAATGGGCGGCAGAAAGTGCACTACTGTGTGAATTTGGCGTTGCCACAAACTGCCGATCTTGCCAATAATCGCGTCGATATTGTTGCCGAGGCGTGTTCGTACCAAACGTCAAATAGGTCGATTATCAATACTTATGTTGGCAAAGGTGGCAAAGGTGGCAAAGGTGGCAAAGGTGGCAAGGCTGAAAATCCGCCTTGGTTAACCATTTCACTCACGGCGCGCCGTCACCTCGCTATTTTTGGTGGCGGTGTCGATGCCGTGCCCTTGGTTCAGATGGCAAAAAACCTAGGCTGGCAGCTAACGCTTATCGACCATCGCGTGGCCTATGCCCAGGCACAACATTTCAGTGGCGCCGATAGGATAATTCGGCAACCGGCCGCTCATCTCGACGTGATAAAAACTTTATCCACGGTGGATGCGGCATTTGTTATGACTCATAACGTCCAGCTAGACGCCGACGCGCTCTCGGTCTTGTTGCCGAGCCAGGTGCAATACATTGGCCTATTAGGTCCTGTGCATCGTAAAAACCGCGTCCTGATTAAAGCGGGGCTGAAACCGGATAGCCGCATCCACGGCCCAATGGGGCTTGATCTCGGTGGCGAGCTGCCGGAATCGATCGCACTTGCGGCACTCGCGCAGTGCCATCAAATATTAGAGGCGGCTCAGCTACAGCGAGTAGGTGCTGAAACCATAGAGCAGTATCGATGACCTTATCGGTACTGGTGTTAGCCGCAGGCCAAGGCCGGCGCTTTGGCGCCGAGCCCAAGCAGTTGGCGCAGTACCAAGGTGCGCCCCTATTGGCGCATAGCTTGACCTTAGCGGAAACCTTAGCGCCCGGGCGTGTGTTGCTTTTGCTTGGCGCCCATGCCGAGACCATTGTGTCGCGCATGCCTCAGTTGCAGCGCGTTAACTATCGGGTTCATCCGCACTGGGCGAAGGGCATAGGTGCGAGTATCGCTTTTGCAGTGCAACATTTACCGACAGATGCCGAGGCCGTGTTGATCTTGTTAGCGGATCAAATTGCCGTAAGCGACGCGGACTTGGAACATTTGTGGCTTCGCTATACGAAACAACGCGAAACTTCTGGCGCTATTGCAGGTAGCGGTCAAGAAAAAATTGTCTGCGCCCATTACGCCGGGCAATTGGGCGTGCCGGCTATTTTTCCACGCCGCTATTTTCCTAGGTTGGCGGCGCTGCAGGGCGATAAGGGTGCGAAAAAAATATTGTTGACTGAACCGGTGGTGAGCGTGAGTTTGCCCAATGCCGCCATTGATATCGATACACCGGAAGATCTACATCATGTTACTGAACGCAAGGAGCCATCATGTTTGAACTAACCATTAACGGCGCAGTGCACAAGCTAGACGCCGACCCGAGCATGCCTTTGCTGTGGGCACTACGAGATTTGTTGCATTTAACCGGCACCAAATTCGGCTGCGGTATGGGCCTTTGTGGCGCTTGTACTGTGCATGTAGATGGCGAGGCGGTGCGCTCTTGCCTGACACCCGTATCAGCGGCGCAAGGTGCAAAAATTACCACCATTGAGGGCTTGTCTGCCGATGCCAGCCATCCCTTGCAGCTGGCGTGGGCAAGTCACAATGTGCCCCAGTGCGGCTACTGCCAGTCGGGCCAGCTAATGAGTGCGGCGGCATTGTTATCTAAAACCGCCAAGCCGTCCGATGCCGATATCGATAAAGCGATGGCCGGTAATATTTGCCGCTGCGGTACCTATCCGCGCATTAAAGCGGCGATAAAATCGGCTGCCGGGGTGCAAATACACGAGCCAAAAAAACAAGCTAGTGTCGAGCAAAGCGTGGGCGCGAAGGGAGGTTTAGCATAATGGCTAAGTTAACGATTCTCGACCGGCGCAGCTTTCTTAAAGCCACAGGCTTAGCGTCCACCGGTTTGGTGTTGCAGGCAACACTCGCCACCGATGTACTCGCCAGCCCGCACCCAGGTAAGGCGGCCTTGGCGTTAAATCTTTTTGTATCCATTGAACCGGACGATAGCGTCAACATCATCGCGCACCGCTCGGAAATGGGCCAAGGTATCCGCACCAGTTTGCCACAAATTGTGGCCGATGAAATGGAAGCGGATTGGCGCAAGGTGAATATTGTTCAAGCCATTGCCGATGAAAAATACGGCAATCAAGATACCGATGGTTCGCGCAGTGTGCGTACATTTTTCCAAACCATGCGCGAAATTGGCGCGGCGGCAAAATTGATGTTGCGTCAAGCGGCGGCGCAAACCTGGCAAGTAAAATTAGAGGAGTGCGTAGCCATCGATCACACCTGCCGTCACACGCCTAGCGGTCGGGTGCTGCGCTTTGGCGAGTTGGCCGCAGCCGCAGCGGCACTACCGGCACCTGCGGCCAATAGCCTGATTTTTAAAGCCAAAAAAGATTACCAATATATTGGCAAGCCGGTCGCCATTGTCGACTTGCCAGCCATGGTGTCTGGCGCCACACAGTTTGGTATTGATACCGAGCTGCCCGGCATGGTGTACGCCAGCATTGAGCGCACACCCGTCATGGGCGGCAAGGTGAAAAGTTTTGATGCCAGCGCGGCGTTAAAAGTTAAAGGGGTGTTACAAGTGGTGGAAATAGCCGGTGGTATAACACCGGCGGCATTTAACCCCCACGCCGGAATTGCCGTTGTGGCAACCAATACCTGGGCCGCGCAAACGGCACGTAAATTGGTGAAGGTTGAGTGGGATTTAGGTGCTCACCGCAGCTACGATTCAGCGCAAGACTTGCGCGATATGGCTGCGGGAAAACTGGGGCAGCGCAAAACCTTGTTAGCGCAAGGTGATACCGATGCCGCCTTTTCATCGGCCGCCCGTGTTATCGATGCAACCTACAGCGTGCCGCATTTGGAGCACGCCACCATGGAGCCGCCGGCTGCGGTAGCGCGTATTTCGGGTGATCGCTGTGAAGTGTGGGCTTGTGTGCAAAGCCCGGTGCGGGCAAGAGATGTGATTGCCGGCGCCATCGGTTTTAAGCCCGAGCAAGTCACCGTCAATGTGACTTTATTGGGTGGCGGCTTCGGGCGGAAATCTAAGCCGGATTTCGCCGCCGAAGCGGCGTTGATTGCGAAGGCCGTGGGCAAGCCCGTGAAGGTAACCTGGACGCGCGAGGACGCCATTAAGCACGGCTATTATCATGCCTCAAGTGTGCAAACTTTCGCGGCAGCGCTGGATAAGAAAAACCAATTGATGGCCATTAAATCCTGTGTGGCTTCGCCCACCATCATGAGTTTATTTGGTCCCGATAGTGGCTATTTACAGGAGTGGGAAGCGGGCCAAGGCTTTTCAAATTTACCCTATAACATCGAAAATCAATTGATTGAAAATGCCCATACTCCGGCCCATACCCGTATTGGTTGGATGCGATCGGTATTTCATATCAATCATGCCTTCGGCGTTAATAGTTTTTTCGATGAATTAGCGCGCGAAGCCAAACAAGATGCGTTTGTGTTCCATCAGAAATTAATTGGGAAAGACCGTATTGTTGGCAAAGATAGCGATCACCCCTTTAAAAGTAATCGCCTGTTAGCCGTGATGGATGTGGTGAAAAAGAGTTGCGGTTGGCCGCACAAGGCCGTGCCTAATCAAGGCTGGGGCCTAGCACAACACTACAGCTTTTTTAGCTACGTGGCGGTGGCGAGCAAAGTGACCTTGAAGGATAAGGCGCTGTCTGTGGAGGAGGTGCACATTGCACTCGATTGCGGTCAAATCGTAAATCCGGATCGGGTTCATTCGCAAATGGAGGGCGCGGTCATTTTTGCTTTATCGCTGGCGCTTTATGGCGACATTGCGTTTAAACAAGGAGCCGTGGTGCAGTCTAATTTTCACGATTATCCGCTGTTGCGCATGGATAAATGCCCAAAAATCGTCGTGACTTTGATTGATAGCGATGAAAAACACACAGGTGTTGGCGAACCGGGTGTACCGCCTGTGGCGCCCAGTATCACCAACGCCATCGTCGCTGCCGGTGGCCCGCGTATCCGCCAGTTGCCGATTAATCGATGGTTAAACCCATAACCCTAAAACATAAAAATATAGCGACTTTCGTCGCTATATTTTTATTCTTAGCTGTTAGCTGGGGGCCGAAGTGTCGGATCAGGCCATCCGCTTAGCTGTTATCTGCTACTCATACGCTGTGTATTCCACCTGGGTAATACAACAAAGATTTTTTTGTTCGCCAATTACAATCCATACCTCGTCATCTAATCGCTTGCCCAGTACAGCCTTGGCCAGCGGTGAGTCCATGCTGATTTTTCCGGCGCTCACATCGAATTCATCTGGTCCCACAATTTGATAGCGCTTTTCCTTGCCGTCGGCATCTTCTAGCGTAACCCAGGCGCCAAAGAAGACTTTGTCTTGGTCGTCGGGCAGCCGGTCGACCACGGTTAGCTCATCGAGTCGCTTGCTCAGAAAGCGTACGCGGCTATCTATTTCACGTAATCGACGCTTGCCATAAATGTAATCGCCGTTTTCCGAGCGGTCGCCATTTTTGGCTGCTTCGTGCACGGTATTGGTGACCAGGGGTCGCTCGACTTTCCAAAGTTGCGTGAGCTCTGCTTGCAGTGCGCGCGCACCGGCAGGGGTAATATAGGCCGAACCTCGGCGAGTAGGGGGGCGCCAGCGACCCATGATAGCTCCGAAAAGAATTGTTCTAGAGCGGCTATTTTGCCACGGAATGGATCTGCTGGCGTAAAAAGATCATGAAATTTCGGCAGTCAAAAAATAGTTTGGCTGCCGAACCTAGCGCCGGCCTCGGCTGGGCGGCGTGCGTCTGTTAATGATTCTGGTGTGAGGAATAAGCTTTATCGCCCCAGCCGATCAGTTTACCGTTGCGAAATACCAGCGGTGTACATTCATTTTTGCTGGTGATGCCATCTTCTTTTTGTCGTTGGGTACGGTAAAACAAAACGCGAACATCGGCATCGTTATCCGTGTAGCCTTCGCTAAAGTCTGGTTCGCCTAAGCGGCTACGAATGTCCATTTCGGCGGTATTAATTTGCAAGCTGGAAATAACCGCTTTGTTCTCGCGCTCGGTTTTTTCCCAGTCACTGTTGGAATCGCCGCCTTTATTGATGTAAATACACGCGCTAAGCAGGCTTGCGGTAACCGTGGCGAGAAGGAGGGAGGTAAGCTTCATGTGATGGCGTCCTTTTTTGGATGAAATGTTATGGCTGCATCCTAACGTTATTTTTTATCTTATGAAGCCCAATTGAGCGCAGATAAAATTCCTTGTGTCGTGTTGCCGAGATGGCGTGATGCTTATCTGAGGTGAATGGCTTTTCCGGTTGGAGCCTGCCGCACACTTGTGCGGGTTTTGCGCAGCTTTTGCGCGAGCCAGCGCGAGTAAAGCCGCTGTGCAAATCGCCGGTACTATGAGGCTGAACTTTGCGTCTGGGCAATGCTAGCTCGGCACCCATGTCTTAAAAGATTGTCACCTGAAATCTGGTCTATTTACCGTACCAGTAGCTTCTGGTATGGTTTAAATACCAGTTGCGGGCTTGCCGCAGTTATTCAATCTTGAGGTGACATATGAAAGTGAGCGGGCAGATGTTGATCGGTGCCAGTGATGTCATGGGCAGTCAAGCGCCGATCTTTGCGCTGAACCCCGTAACCGGGGAGCAGCTGCAGCCCGCCTTTGGCTGCGGCGGCGAGCAGCAGGTGGCGCAAGCCTGTCGCTTGGCGACCCATGCTTTTGATACCTATCGCCATTTACCCTTACGCCAGCGGGCCGATTTTTTAAATGCTATAGCCGAGCAGATAATGGCCTTGGGCGACACCTTAGTGCAGCGGGCCATGGCCGAAACCGGCTTGCCGCAGGCGCGTATTGAAGGCGAGCGGGCGCGAACGGTAGGGCAGTTGCGTTTGTTTGCCCAGGTGGTACGCGAGGGTCATTACCAAGATGCGCGCATAGATCCGGCGCAACCGGCGCGCGCGCCGCTGGCCCGTGCGGACCATCGCTACCGCCAGGTTGCCTTGGGCCCTGTGGCGGTGTTTGGCGCCAGTAACTTCCCCTTGGCGTTTTCGGTGGCGGGGGGCGATACCGCATCCGCGTTGGCGGCCGGTTGCCCGGTTATCGTCAAGGCGCACTCGTCTCATCCCGGTACCTCCGAGCTCGTTGGTCGTGCTGTGCGAGCAGCAGTGCAAGTCTGTGGCCTGCCAGAAGGCGTATTCTCTTTGTTGTTTGGCACTGGCCCGCAGTTGGGGGCAAGCTTAGTCGCGCACCCCGGCATCAAAGCTGTGGGTTTTACCGGCTCTCAGGCTGGCGGTAGGGCGTTGATGACGATCGCCGCGCAGCGCCGAGAACCCATTCCGGTTTATGCGGAGATGAGCTCGATCAATCCGGTTTTTCTGTTGCCCCAAGCGTTGAACCATCGCGCCGCAACCATTGCCGAGGCTCATGTAGCGTCCATGCTTATGGGCGCTGGACAATTTTGTACCAGCCCAGGTTTGGTCATTGCCGTCAAGGGCGAAGGGCTGAACCGCTATTTCGATCACGCGGCCGCATGTTTAGTGTCCGCTGCTAGTCAAACCATGTTGTCGCCGGCTATTCATCAGGCCTATCTCTCTGGGCTTGAACGAGTAAGTCAGGCGCCGGGCGTTAGCGAAGTGGCGCGCGGTAAAAATTCAGCACAACCCTATCAGTGCCAAGCGGGTTTATACCGGGTGAGTGGTGCAGATTTTATGGCCAATGCTCAATTGCACGAGGAGGTCTTCGGCGCTTTGGCGCTCGTGGTCGAGTGCGATAGTGAAGCGCAATTGTTTGATGTGCTGGCGCAGCTACAAGGTCAATTAACTGGCGCCATTCATGCAGACGGCGATGATGATCCCCAATTGGTGCGGCAACTTATTGCGACCTTGGAGTTGAAAGTTGGGCGTATTATTTGGAATGGATTTGGCACGGGTGTCGAAGTGTGTCACGCCATGGTGCACGGCGGGCCTTTTCCCGCCACCTCAGATAGCCGCACCAGCTCAGTTGGCACGGCCGCGATCATGCGCTTCTTGCGGCCGGTTTGCTATCAGGCCTTGCCCGATGACTTTTTACCCGCGGCATTGCAAGACGCTAACCCCGATAATTTACAGCGCCTTGTGGATGGCGTGAGGGGTTAATACCTTCGGCGCTTTTATTGATTGATGTTTACGGCGAGCTTGTGAGTGCCAAGCTCGTCGGTAAACTCGCTGACATGATTAGCAGCAGGCGCTACCGCTATTGGTGGCAGCCTCGGTATCGTAGGGTAGGGCGGTTCCGCAACCATCGAAAATGCCGAAGTGTTTGTCCCAGTTACCAATAAAGTCAAAATGCGCGTTGAAGCGCGTGTCGTGCAACATGCGCCAGGTGTTACCGCACACGGGAAAGACTTTTCCCGTGGCAATGTGGTGGTGTTTATCTAGGGTGAAACTGTGAGGGTGATGTTCGATGCTACCTTTATAGATGACGGCCTGGCCATAGTCTTCACAGAAGGGCTCTAACTCGGCAAGCTTAAATAACCGGTAAGTGGCGGAAAAAAATTGAATGTCGCCACACTTCGCCTTTAATGCTTGGTTTTCGATGCTGATAGGCGCGTCCTTTACCAAGCGCGGATCTAAGAAGCCGCAGGCTTTGGCCGTATTGTGAAAATCATTCCAATAAAAAGCGCCCGATAAACACTCGCCAAATAGCACTGGGTCTTGCGCTAGCTGCGCGGGCATACGCCGGTCGGCATAAACGTCGGAAAAATACATTTCGCCACCTGGCTTAAGTAACCGGTAGGCTTGCTTTAGCACGGCGGCTTTGTCGGTACATAGGTTGATCACGCAGTTAGACACGATAACATCAAGGCTATTGTCGGGAATGTCGAGCCGATCGAGATGCTCGAGCTCCCCCTGCAGGAAAGTGACGTTGGCGATTTTATAGCCGAATTTTCCGCGGTGATAGTCGATGTGGCGCCTTGCTACATCCAGTTGCGGCTCAGTCATGTCCACGCCAATCACAGAGCCTTGTTCCCCCACCAGCGCCGATAGGGCATAGCAATCTCGCCCGGCGCCTGATCCCAAATCTAATATGCGCAGGCCTTCAATGTGTTCGGGTAGCACTAGGCCGCAGCCGTAGTAGCGAGCGTGCACCTCATCGTGGATGGCGGCCAATATGGGTTTTAAATATTCAGGTGGCTGTTCGCCGGTGCAACAGGCGTTGGTTTGTAGGTCTGAAGATTGTTGCAGGGTTTCGCCGTAGTAGGTCTTAACATCTTCGCGCATGAATATCCCCAAAGGAAAGAAGTGTGCCATTGTCGTAGGGCAGTTTGAGCTACGTGGGTGCCTATTGTTACAGAATGGTCTTATTTTTGTCACATCTCTGCCACGAATTTGTCACGCCAGAGCGTTAACTTGCTCAGGAAGATAGCAAATTTAAGGTGAAAATGATGATCAATGTTGAACAATCTGTCGCTACGAAGTTACCTTGGTTGGGCACCAGCTCTCCGATTGTGCGTCAGTCAGCATTGGGAGTCTTTCGCAAGCTGGTACACCAAGACGAAATTAATAATTTCTTACTCGAGCATAAAGACCTTAAAAACTTTAGCTTTATCGATAAAGTGTTTGAGTATTTCAATTTTAGCTACAGCCTGTCGTCAAAGAGCCGAGCCAATATTCCCTCAGAGGGGCGCGTGGTTATAGTGGCCAATCACCCAATAGGCTCATTGGATGGGCTAGCGTTACTGCGCGCCGTGGGCGAGATTCGCGCCGATGTTAAAATAGTCGCCAATGATTTGTTGGCTTCTTTCAGTCAATTATCCGAGCTTCTGATCCCCATCGATAATATGGGCCAGTCGTCCTACCGCAAAAGTTACCGAGCGGTAATCGAAGCGTTAGAAGACGACTGTGCGATTATTGTGTTTCCGGCGGGTGAGGTGTCCCGAGTTAGCCCTGTGGGTGTGCGCGACGGGCGCTGGCAGACGGGCTTCCTACATTTTGCCCGTAAAACCGGCGCCAATATTTTACCTGTTCATATCGAAGCCCGTAATTCAGCCTTGTTTTACAGCTTGTCGATGATTTACAAGCCGCTCAGTACCCTGTGGTTAGCGCGCGAGATGTTTAATAAAAACCATACAGATATAAAGTTTCGCGTCGGCGACCCACTGCCGGCAAAAGGCTTTGAAGCGCTTCAAGTTGCCGATAGATCGGTGGCGGCGCGCTTAAAAAAGTATATCTACAAAATGGGCAAGGGCAATGCCAATGGCTTCGTCACCGAAAAGACCTTAGCGCACCCAGAAAATGCCAACGCTTTAAAACAGCAGCTGAGCTTTCAAACACTGCTCGGTGCAACACGCGATAGCAATCAAATCTATCTGGCGCAGTATTTGGAAGATTCGCCACTCATGCGCGAGCTTGGGCGCTTGCGCGAAGCAACCTTTCGCAAGGTGGGCGAGGGCACTGGTTCGCGTCGGGATTTGGATAACTATGATCGCACCTATCAACACTTGATCCTGTGGGATAACCAGCGTTTGGCCATTGCCGGTGGTTATCGCCTAGGCGACTGTCGCCAAATTATTGAGCAGCAGGGCGTCGAGGGCTTATACACGGCTGAGTTGTTCACCTATCAAGCGGCCGCAATGCCATTGTTATCCCAAGCTGTAGAGTTGGGGCGTAGCTTCGTTTCGCCTTATTACTGGGGTAAAAATAGCTTGGATTATTTATGGCAGGGCTTGGGTGTGTTTTTAAAGCACCGACCCGATGTTCGCTATTTAGTTGGCCCCGTGTCAATGAGTGCCGATATTCCGAAACATTTACGCAATAGGCTGGTGCACCATTATCAAAACTTCCATGCCAGTGAGCAGCTCTTGGCCTTAAGCCATCAACCTTTCGTCTTGGAGCCACACATTCAAGAGGCTTTGGATTTAGAATTAGGCGAGTGCGACAGAGAGGTGAGCTTTAAGCGATTGCAGGCCGCCTTCGCAGCGGAAGACTGTAAGATGCCCGTGCTGTTTAAGCAGTATGCAGCATTGTTTGAAGAGGGTGGTTTTACCCTCATGGATTTTGGCGTGGACGCTGAGTTTGGCCATTGTGTTGACGGTTTATTCATTGCCGATCTACACGCCTTAAAAGCCGCTAAGCGCAAACGTTATTTAGGTTCTTAAAAATACCTAACTAATAATTAATTACCTCCCCGAAAGCAGATGCCAGGGCGTTTTCGCCTCGTTATCTGCTGTCCAGTGGGATAGCAAGCGTTTCAATAGCCTCCGTGCTTTGCTATCCATATACTTTCATTTATTGACTAAAACAGCATTATACGCACGCTTCACTGCTATTGGATTCATTTAAAAATTCAATCACTATTTTCCAGTCCTTTGCCTGTTTGGCGCCGTAACACCGGTGCAATTTTAAACAAACACTTCGCCAAAAAAGGATGACTGAGATGAATATTAGAACCCTTGCTGCAGTGGGCTTGTTGCCGTTGGTATTGGCTGGCTGCCCATTTGATGACGACGATGATGATCCTATCGTTGAGCCGGAAGTTTTATCCACCAGCGTGAGAGTGTTTCATGCATCACCAGATGCGCCCGCGGTAAACCTTTTGGTTAATGGTGGCGAAGCCGCAGCCGGTTTAGATTATGCACAATCTACAGGTGTGTTGACCCTTGATGAAGGTACCTATACCGTTGCTGTGGAGGGTATTGTGCCCGCAGGCAATGTTACTGTTATTGGTCCTGTAGATTTGGATTTGGTGGGTGATACCCATTATGATGTTATTGCGGCAAATGCTGTAGCCGACATAGAACCCATTGTAATTTCCGATAGCGGCAGCTTAAGCGATGCCAGCTTAGTTCGAGTGAGAGTCGCTCATTTAACGGCAACTGCACCAGCCGTAAACGTATTTGTTACAGCGCCGACCGATGATATTACCGGTTTAGATCCGCTTGGTACCTTTTCATTCGGTGAGGTGTTAGGACCGGTAGAAGTGGCCGCTGGCGATTATCGAATTAGAGTCACGCTCGCTGACGATACGTTGGTATATGATTCTGGCACCGTTAATTTATCCGCCGGTAAAGACCTTCTTGTAGGTGCTATCCCAACGTTTAGAACTGACGATGCGCCGATTAAGTTGGCGGTACTTGATGGCGATGCGGTAGCCATTCTGCACGACCAAAATGACGGTGCAAATTTACGTGTGGTGCACGATTCAGCCGATGCCCCGGCGGTTGATGTCTACTTGAATGATGCCGCAATGCCGGCCATTGAGGATTTGGAATTTCCTAATGCCGTTGGCTATGTCAATCTCGCCGCTGGTGACTACGACATTGAAGTAACAGCCGCTAACACCACATCGGCGGTGATTAACGCCGACGGTGTCGCGTTGGCAAATGGAGCTTCATACACTGTTATTGCGCTGAATCAACTCGCTAATATTGAACCTTTGGTGTTAACCGATAACGAACGCAGTGTTGCCACTGAAGCGCGTGTGCGATTGATTCATGGGTCGAGCCTTGCCGGTAATGTGGATATTTATGTGGTCGAGCAGTTGGCAGATATCAGCATGGCATCGCCAGCTTTCTCTGATATTCCGTTTAAAGCTGATACCGGTTACGTGAGCTTAGCCGCTGGTGATTACGATGTTGTGATTACGCCTACAGGAACAACGACAGAGGCCATTCGAGTATCAGTGAGCTTAGAAAACGGCGGTATTTACACGGCAATTGCACGCGACGGTGTTGGCTTGACCACGCCTCTGGGTGTTATTGGGCTCGACGGTTTGGCGCCTATTTAGTGAGATTGAAGTCGCTTTAGTGAATAAGCTACTGAACAAAAAAACAAGGGCGCCTAGGCGCCCTTGTTTTCCTGTTAATGGGTTAACGAAAGTTTACTGTTGATCCATTTGTAGTGTTAAACCAGCATGGCTGCCGCTAATCATCACATAGTGCCAACCTGTATTGGGGTTGTTCACGGTAATGGTTTCGCTGTTGCCGGCGCTTGTAGAGGACTTACTAAACTGCGTGGTAGAAGGCCAGCTGCTGTTGCTGTAATACAGGTTTGCATTACCGGTGCCGAAACCTGTGCGCAAGGTCAGTTGCGTTGCGTTATTGACGTAGAAATAAAAGTACAAGGTACCGTTAGTTTTGGTGGTAACGCAGACCGGCTGTTGCGAACTCAAGGATACATAATCCGTTGCAGCTTGGGTGAGGCAACTATTGGTTAAGCCATTGCCGCCACCTTGTGCGATGGTGGCTGTGGTACTCGCTGAATGGCTTGCGCCCTGGTTGTCGGTAACGGTTAATTTCACCGTAAAGTTTCCCGCGCTGGCATAGGTGTGTGTTGGATTAGCCTGGGTGCTGGTGTTGCCGTCGCCAAAGCTCCAAGCATAACTCGCTATGCTGCCATCACTGTCTACTGAGCCGCTGCTACTAAAGTTCACGCTTTGCTGTGCTGTGCCGGTGTAAGGGCCATTAACAACGGCAGTCGGTGCTGCGTTGCTATTGCCGCCGGCGCTGTAACTGGCAACCAACTTAACATTGGCGAAAGTTGCGTAGCTATAAACATGCACATACCAACGGCCTGGGGCTGGCGTGGCGAAGCTGCAGGTTTCGGCATTGCCTGTGCGGTAGGGTCTGCAATCGTAACTGCTGCTAGTAGGCGCCGTTGCGCGTTTGACGTAAATATCGGCGTCACCGGTACCGCCGGATATCACGAAGGATAGGTTGGTGGCGTTGGTGGGTAGATCAATGTAGAACTCCAGCGGGCTATTATTGCTTGGCGAAGCAATGGTGCGCGACTGGCCGTTGCTTAACAGTTTGTCGTCTACCGGTGGCGTAGGTGTATTAGTACTTTGTACGGTACCTAGCCAGGTGTTCCATTCACTTTGGTAAAGGTTTGAAATACTGTTGATGTAGCTGAGGTAGCCATCGTAATTGCCGGCGCGGAAATATTGCAGCATTTGATTGACTTCACTGGGGTGGCGCTCAAACATAAAGCGCACCGCTAAGTAGCCCCAACGGTAGACGCGATCTTGTCCACTGTTGTAATCATTTGAAAAAATGGTGCCTAAGGTGAAGGCTTTGGTGCGGGCGAGATTAATCGCCGTATCGTTATAGTCTTTCTTAGAAATGTATTCCGCTAACCCTTCGATCCACCAAACGGTTTTGTGTGTGCCCGTTCTGGCCGCACCAAAATCGCCTTTTAGGTTAAACCGGCCATCGAGATAGTGCACGTATTCGTGGGTTAGGTTCCAGATGTGGAATTCAGGCAGTAGCCACTCGGCCTCGTAGGCGATAAAGCGTGCTTGGTTGTTGGCATCGGCTGGGTTGCCTTCCAAATACATGCCGCCGTTGTTGGTGTCTATGCCAAATAGCACACCGGCGTTTTCCTGATAGCTAGCGCTGTTATTAAACACCACCATTTCCAATTTGGTATTTAAATCGTCGGCTACCGGGTTATAGCTGGTGGCTAATTTATCGTGGAAGTAGCTTTCCTGTGCTGAAAGTTGATCACAGGAATCCGCGAATTGTGCGTTGGTCATGGCTTCTGCACGCATAACCAGTGAACTACTGCAGGTGTGCGTGAGTGGCAGCACTTGGGCTTCCAAATCAGCTTTGAAACCACAGATGTTAAAATCTGCGCATTGACCTTGGTAGTCAACCACCGTCGCCGTGCGTAGCCATACAGATCTGCCTGTACCATTTAAGCTGTAGCGATTGAGAATCGCCTGTACTTCCGCTTTTATGGTGGGGTAGGCAGCTGAGGTTTTGTATTGCAGAAAGCGCGCCAATTCTCCGGCAGCGTTTTCCTGCAGATAAAGTGCATCCGTCGCCAGCATCCAATCTTGGCGAGCAAAACTACCCAGTTGCTGCGCCAGCTGTGTGTCGGTTTTTACCAAGGCTTGGAAATCTGCTTGATAGTGACCGCGAAATAAAACCGTGAAAATGCCGTTCACTGATGAGCGCATATTAAATGACGTGGCATAGCTGGCGTTCCAGCGGCTCAGCCATTGTTTAATCATGGGCAGATAGCGTGCATTTTCTCCGGCGCTGTCGATCAGAATAATGGCATCCTTAATGTTTTTGCCATGCTGGTCGGAATTCGCGTAGAAGTCTGGATTATTGACGAAATTATCCAATGCACTGCGCACGGCGTTTTGCACGCTGCCGGCGTAGGGGCCAACGTCGTTCGGGCTGTAGTACTCGTGGTAATAACCGGTGCGCAAAAAATAGTACAAGTTGTTGATGCTATTGCTACCGCCACTGGCGCTATAACTGGCGGCCATAGTTGCTGCAGCGTTGGCAACCGTTATCATTTTGCTGTTCTGAAAGGCGGCAAAGCTGGTGCTGTTGGCGGTGTATAAATCATTAATACAACCGATATCTTGCACCAGGATATGGTCCACCAAACTCTGGCCAGTTTTGGTGCCATAGCCGTTGGTATCGCAGGTGGCAAGCGCCGCCATAGTCGTAGCGAGCTTTTGATTGTGTTGGGTTTGCGTTTGTAGCGTCTGGGTTTGCGGTGACAGGGTCTGCGGCGAAAGTCTATCGGGCATTGGCTCGACCGGCGCATGATGGGTTTGGCTGTTCGGGGTAATGGGTACAGATTGGGACAGGGGGGCTTGCTGGGCATTGCTACTCATACTCGCGCCGGATGCTAGAAGCGATAGAGCAAGAGATAGCGATAGCAGACCACGGTTTTTATTAATTTTCATGGGGTCCTCTCATTAAAAGTGACCGATACTTGCCTTTTTGCCTTGTTATTGACGAAGAGTTATCAAGGGATAGCTGTCCATTAATGGCTAACAAATATCGATAGGTTATGGCCGCGTTACCTAAACGACCGCTAGCCACTCTAGTTTATTGATATATTGTATACAATAGTCTTGGCGTGAAATTTACCGTATATGTGACAAATCCGTGAACCTAGTGGTGTTTCCCTTCGTTATTTATTTCAATTTGCTATTAGCTGGATTTGCCTAAGCAGTATTTTCTCTAAATTGAGGTGTGTCTTAGCCAGATTTTGATTTCGTCAGCTGTTTGATGAAGCGGTGTTGTAGGGGGGGGCTATGGGTTTCGCCTAGGCGTTGTATACCTGTTGTGGCAGCGAGTTTGGTGCGTGGGTATTTGTTAACGGGTTATTTAACCGAAGTGGACGTTGAAGTAATGGGCGATTATTTACCCTTGTTTCTATTTTCGTGCGACTACTGTCTATTGGCGCGTTATTTGTATTGAACTTGTTACAGTCGTTCACGAGGGCGACATGAGGATGTGGAATATAACAATATGTGCCGAGTTTTGATCAAGTCTGCTGCGATTTTTTTTGTACTTATTGGTTTTTCTTCGCTCACCCTTGGGCAGGGGCTAAGCGAGGAGGAGGCGCTGTCGCTCACCGCTGACTTGGTGCTGTTGCGCTATGAAAACAGCGTTGATAACTGCGAACACATGGGGGCGAAGAACATGGAGCAACTCTACGAAGCCCTACGTCAGCTGGCGCAGTTACGCCAAGAAAGTGCGCCCGTTAAGACTACCCGGTTTATCGAACGAGCCAAATCTAGCTACAGTTTAGGACTTGCTGGGCTGCCTAAACCAGAAGTTCAAAAGGCCGACCATGTGGCACTTATCTGTGAGCGAACACACGATAAAATAGCCCATCTGGATGCAGAAAGCTTTGCCAAAATCGTGCAAAGTTCCATGCGCGAATACCAAATGCTGTTCGCACAAGCTAAGTAAGTTGTAGAGAAAGACGCTTGAGCTATTGCATTAAATTGGTGCTCACAGCTTCTGTGCGCATTAATTTGGTGCGTCCTACCGTTTAAATTGTTGAAGCCCTGAAACTGCTGCGGGCGGTGATCTTAATCGCTTTAAAGGCCATGCTTTCCTACTTGTAGGAGCAGGCTATCCTACTTGTAGCCTGTAGCCTGTAGCCTGTAGCTTGCAGGGGCAGGCCATCCTGCTTGCAGCTTGCAGCTTGCAGCTTGTAGCTTGTAGCTTGTAGCTTGTAGCTTGTAGCTTGTAGCTTGTAGCTTGTAGCTTGTAGCTTGTAGCTTGTAGCTTGTAGCTTGCAGGGCCAGGCCATCCTGCTTGTAGCTTGTAGCTTGCAAGGGCAGGCCATCCTGCTTGCCGCTAAAAACTACTTCCCCTCCCGCGCACTAAACTGCCCACGTTTAAGATAATAAATTACTTCGCTAATAACCTGATCATTGTTCATCATGAACGGATGGGTTACGGGCAGTTCGACATGGTCGTTCATGCCCTCGAGTGTGGTGCGCTCAACAGCAACTTTGCCATCGTCTGTGCCCGGAATTAAGGCTGAGAGTATCCAATTGATACTTTTGCTGCCGGCAATAATACCCACATTAAAATTAGCGGGGCCGAGACTATTTGGCACGCTGAGCGCGCCGGTGCCCAACTGCAGCCCGGCGTCGCCATTGATGAAGTGAAAGCCGGGCACTGCCTCGAGTTTATCGACAACTTCGCTACCTTGGTTGGGCGGCCCCAGCATCACCACATACTTTAAATTGTCTATTTTGTATTCGGTTAAGTATTGGCGCACCAAAATGCCACCCAAGGAGTGGGTGACAAAATGAATGTCATCCTCTTTAGCGCAATGTTCAAGTGCGGGTGTAATGGCAAGTTCTGCAAGTTCATCAATGGCAAATTGGCGCGATGGGTAACCAAGATTTACGGCCTTAAACCCCTCGCTGGTGAGCGCCTGTTCAAGGCTTTCCATAGAGCTGGGTGAACGGGCGAGACCGTGCAGTAAAATGACACAGGCGGCTTGGGCCAGTGTTGGCACCATACCAACGAGTAAGAGCGTAATAACTTTTATCATGGGAGGAGAATTCATTACCAAGCAGCGTTGTTGCTGCAACAGTTTTAATAAAAAACGCCAGTATTACCCGGCGTCTTTGTCAAAATTATGCGTATTGATTAGACTGATGGCCAGACATAGCCTTCGAAGGTAACCCGTAAATCTTTTTTGCTGACTTTACCTGTGGCTGTGTGGGGCAGTTCGTCTACCAGTTCGCACGCTTCCGGTATCCACCAGCTAGCCACTTTTCCGTCGAACCATTTTAGCAGTCCAGCTTTGTCGATAACTTGGTTTGGTTTAGCGACTACAACGAGCAGTGGTCGCTCAGTCCATTTCGGGTGATTAATACCTATCACGGCCGCCTCGAGCACTTGCGGGTGGGTCATGGCGCAATTCTCGAGCTCGATAGAAGAAATCCATTCGCCACCGGATTTGATCACGTCTTTTGTGCGATCGGTGATGTTCATATAGCCTTCGCTATCCATCACGGCAACGTCGCCGGTTTCAAACCAGCCGTCGGCGTCGCAGGCGTCATGTTCTGCTTTGAAGTAGCGCTGAATAACCCACGGCCCGCGCACTTTTACGGCGCCGGACGATTTTCCATCCCAGGGTAATTCGTTGTTGTGATCGTCTGTGATTTTCAATTCGACACCGTAGGCCGGGCGGCCTTGCTTTAACCGCACCTTGGTTTTTTCTGGCTCCGACCAATTGACCATGTGCGGCTTCAACGTGTTGTAAGTGCCGAGCGGGCTCATTTCCGTCATACCCCATGCTTGGTGCACTTCTACGCCGTGCTTCTCGCGAAAGTTGTCGAAGATAGGCTGCGGGCAAGCCGCACCACCGGTAACGACACGGGTAAGGGTGGGAATTTGCTGTTGGCTTTGCTCTAAATAATTTAGCAGCGCCAGCCACACAGTCGGTACACCCGCGGATACGGTGACGGCTTCCTGGTTGATCAGTTTGCACAGGGTTTCACCGTCGCCCATTTTCGGCCCCGGCATAACCAGCTTTGCGCCAATCATCGGGCAGGTGTACACCAAACCCCAGCCGTTGACGTGAAACATGGGCACAATGGGCAACACCACATCGCGCACTGAAATACCAAAGACATCGGGCATGGCGGTGGCGTAGGTGTGCAATATGGTGGCGCGGTGCGAGTATAAAACACCTTTAGGGTTGCCCGTAGTGCCCGAGGTATAACACAGTGCGCTGGCATCGTTTTCGTCTATAGCTGGCCAGTCAAAGGTGTCCGCTTCGTTCGCCAATAAGGTTTCGTAACAATGGAGATTTTTTAAGGTTGTTTGTTTGGGCATCATCTCGGCTGTGGTTAACACGATAAAGCCTTTTACCTTTGTTAGGCTTGGTGCCAGCTTTTCCAGCAGCGGAATAAACATCACATCGATGAAAAGAAACTGATCTTCGGCGTGATTGATAATGTATTGCAGCTGTTCGGGAAACAGACGCGGATTGATGGTGTGGCACACCATACTCGAACAGGAAATACCGTAATAGAGCTCAAAGTGGCGATAGTCGTTCCATGCCAATGTCGCGATGCAGTCGCCTTTTTTAGCGCCCAGTTTTGCCAGCGCGTTGGCGAGCTTGCGCACCCGTTTAAAGGCATCGGCATAGGTGTAGCGATGATTCGGGTTGTCTGCGGTAACGCTCACAATTTCGCTGTTGGCGTAGACCTTTTCAGCAAAGTGCATGATGCTGGTGGTGGTTAAAGGGGTGTTCATCATTTGCCCTAACATGCGCAATCCTCTCGTTGGCTTAGTCTTATGTTTTTGTCCGATTCGATACTGTGGCAAGCGTGCCTGTGTTGACCTCCAACCTAAAGCCTTAGTTCCCGACTGGCAAGCTCGCCTTGATCAATTGGCGTTGAAGGTCAACAAAGGTGCTTGGGTTATTCGACAATTTTAATCCATTCGCCTGGTGTGGGTTCGCCACGGGGATAGTCGCCATTGAGCAGGCGCAATTGATCTGGGCCATGTTGACCCAGGCGACCGTGGTCTGACAGAGCCTGATAGGTGGTGTTGGCGTTCGCCTTAACATAGCGTAAATGTTTCGAGGCGCCTTTCGGTGGCGCCTTGGCGGGCTGGAAAGTGCTGATGATCTTTTTAAAGTTATCATCGTCCTCATCTTTGGTAATGACACCGGAAAAATTGTAAGCGCGATTGCCTTGAAAGAGCACGGCGACACGGGTGGCGGGTTGTGATTCCTTGGCGCTCACAACGCCCATATGACCCACCAAGCCAAATTGATTTAACGGTTCCGATTGCGTTAGCAAGCCAATGTTTAATTCATCGCGTAAATAGGCGCTGGGCTCCATGGGCACTTTTAACATAGCGATGCCCAGAGTGAGTTGGGTGTGAGCATCGGCCGGTTTTACCGCCAAGGCACTGCGTTGATTTTCAACGGCCCATCCCTCCGGGTGAACAAAAGTAAAGCCGAGCTTGGCATGGATGTAGCGATTTTCTTGGCCGGGCAAGGCCATGTCATAGTTAATGCCCACCACCAAGCCGTTGGTCTTTTGGCGAAAGATGTCGGTGTTAAGTTGTTTATCGGCATCCTCTGGCAATGTGCCGGCCGTCGCTATCACTTCTTGCAAGCGTTGGTCATTGCGTGGGTGGGTGGAGAAAACACCGTGGTAGCTCTGCTGCTTTTTGCCGGCTTCTTTTGCGCGGTAGCGGGCGTAGCGCTCTTGGTCTTTCAATATGCTGATGACATCGATCATGGCTTCTGGATCGTAGTGGGCACGGTATAAATACTGCGCGCCAAAACTATCGGCTTCCAATTCCATATCGCGGCCGTAGCCGGATACGGCGGCACCCGTCCACAAGTCTGCCGCATCGGCAACGACCATGCTGCCGGTGGTGATGACTGTGGCGACGGATACCGCACCGGCACCTTTGCGCGCGGCATCTTGGCGCACGGTGTGGCGCGCGGTGACGTGGGCAATTTCGTGTGCGAGTACGGCGGCGAGCTGCGCTTCATTGCTGAGGTAGCCAATCAAGCCTCGGTTGATATAAATATAACCGCCGGGAAGGGCGAAGGCATTGATATCGGGGCTATCGATGATGGTAAAGGTGTAAGTGAGTTCAGGTCTGTCGCCAACCTTTGCCAAGCGCTGGCCCACTTCGTTGACATAGGCGTTTAACGCCGGGTCTTGGTATACCGGTGTTGAGGCAATAATTTGTTGGTGTATTTCCTTGCCTTTGCTTATTTCGCTGTCTTCGCTCATGAAAACAAAATCTGGCGTGCCAGTGGCAGGGTTTATGGCGCAGCTGGTGGCGCCGAGCACGCCTATAAAGCCGAGCGCTGCGAGTAGGGTTCGTTGAAGTGTCATGGTGGTTTCCTCAACTTAATTATCGGGTTTTAAAAATTTTCGCAATTGTGTGCCGAGGCCTTCGCAGGCGCCATTTTGCACTCGCGCAATGAGCGGTATGGGTACAATAATCGCTGGCATATAGGAGGTGCCAGAGGCATCGGCGCTGATCTTGCCGACCACTTGCCCCTTGTCGAAGTCCCAAATGGTGGCTTCGTAAGCGGACTCTTTATCCCAAGTGCCGAAACCGAAGCAACCAGCGCCACCAGGGCCCACAGAGCAGCCAATGGAGCCGGCGCTATTGGTGGTTTCCGTGTGGCCGTCTATCCAAATAATATAGTGAATGTCGTAGTCGCGCAGTATGTGCGCGACGTCATCTCTTTGCGCTGTTCGGTGTAGGCTGCGAATAGACATGGGTGCTAAACGGGGTTCGAACCAAGGGTAGAGTTTGTCGACAAACTCGCGCTCGCCTATGACTTTTATGCCACTGCCCGAGGCGATCTCCTCGCCAATACACTCGACTAAATCTGGCTCGGTTTCATAGTCGCTGGAATGGCGCCGACCCAGCACGACCACGCTATCGGTGGCGTCGAGATTGGCATTGCCGCGCTTGAACTCGTCGACGGTGACCGAGGTGCAACCGCTGTTTAGCAATAAACAGAGCAAGCAGAAATAAAGGGCTTTCATTGCGCCGCCTCCTCGTCGAAATCCAGTGGCTTTTCTTCAGTGCTAGGCACTGCCTTGGTTGGCGCGGGTCGTTGTTCCAGCCACGCCTTAATTTCCGGAACGCGGTCAAAACCGGTAATAAAACTGGCGCCGGCGTCGCGCAGTGCCATCATAACCGCTTGGTTGAGTGCATCGTCTTCCGACTTCAAAAAGGCGGTTGGGGTTTTGCCGTAGGCTGGCATTACCCAGTCGGCAATTAAGGCGCCCTGGTTGTTATAAACTTGAATGCTGTATTTTATCCATACCTCAAAAATATTAACTTTGGTTTCCTTGGGCATGGCATATTGGAAATCGATAACCTTGGGCAGCAAAATAATATCGGCATTAACCTTTTCGCCGGCTTCGGGTAGATTTTCAATGTAGGTGGTTTGGCTAAACATGGCGTCTAGCAGTGTTGTGAGCAATTTCTGTTGCGCGCCGCCGGTGCCGATGGTCCACTGTAATCGGTCTTTGCTTTTTTCTTCGTACTGGAAGGTTTGGAAGCGCGTATTGTTGACCACTGCCACAGTTAGATTTTTTTGATCCACCAGCGGTTTAGGTATATCGCCTTCCACCTCCACCTTGCCCGCACAGGCGCCCAACAGCAACGCCAAGCCAAGTGCCGTTAGCCGGGTTAACATGGGTAGATGCATTCTAATTCTTATCACTGCACATCTCCTTATTCACAGCCACCGGTTAGCGTCTGCGTCTATAGTCGTTGAGTCCAACAAAGGTGCCGCCGTTTCGATAGGTTAATTCGCGCATCAGGGCGGCAAAGCGAATACCGGTAATTTGGTTTGACGAGCGCGCGTCGAACTGGACCGGAAAGCCCACGGCGTGAATACGCACGCGCGGTTCGCCGCCATCGCTGTGGTGGTTGAGCCGGTCGACGATATTCACCACCTGGGTGATAGAATCGCCGGTGAACTCATCGCCAAATACGTAGATGCTAATTTGTTTGTTGGGGTCGTAAAAACTCCGCACGGCTTTTTGAATGCCCTCGACCGGGCTGGAATTACTAAAAGGGTTCCAGGTTCTTAAACGCGAAATAATGGCTTGTCGGCGCGAAGGCGTATCGGGAATCCAGTCGTCGCGGTAACTGGTGTACATGTAGCCGCCCATGTCGTTTAGGATTTGAATGCCTTTAACTTGCGGGTAAATATCCAGCACCGAAATCAGCTCATCCATCATTCGCGGCCAGGCGTAATTGAACATACTGCCGGAGGTGTCGATGATAAAAATAATGTATTCGCTGTCGACGGGAATCCCGCCGATGATGTCATTTTTTCGCTCGAAGCGATTGCCGAGCAAACGCTGCATTTCCGCCGACAGTGTTTGGGTTGCTCTGGCGAGTTTGCCCAGTTCGTTATCTTCACTACTCGCTTGACGGGCGAGGGAGGCATAGCGCGCTTCTAGCTCTCGCTGTTTGCCGCGCAATATGGCGATGCGCTTGGTTTCGGCATCGAGTTGTTCATGTTTGGCGTTCAGATCGCGGTTCAAAATAGCGGTTTCACCGCGAATCTCAAACAGCTGACGCTGTAGGTCTGCCACTTGGCCTTTCTGCGCGCTATCGGTTTGTTCGAGCACCACTGGCGGTACAGTTTTAGTAATCATCAGCAACAAAACAATCGCGCCAAAGCCACAGCAAATAACGTCTAAAAATGAGACGTTAAACTCGTCGGTTTCGCGGCGGTTGCGTTTCATTATGGCCAGTCCTTCGAGGGGCTAATAAAAGAGCCTTGCGTGATCTGTGACAAGTACCAAAAATGCGCCGCTGCCATGGGGTCGCCCTCCATGGGCGCTAAAATCACGTTAATGGGCACGCCCTTGGGCAGCAAATCGACGGCGCTTTTAAACAGTTTTTCTCGCTCGGGGCCGGTAATTGTGTTGCGCTTCGGCTGGCTCATGCCTTGGGTGGGCAGGCCGTCGGTAATAAGAATGATGTTATCAGGGCGGGGGTTTAACCCATTCACGGCGTGAAAGGTTTTTTCCAAACTGGTGCCGCCAGTCGGCGCTACTTTTCGCAAATTTAAAATACCGAGCTCCAATTGCTTTTGATCTGAGACTTTTAGCCACTGGCCGTAGGTGCCCTCCAGTACGGGGTTTACGTCGGTGTTAAAGCGGTATATTTGATATTGGCTTTGCTGTGGTAGTTGGGCGGCTAGCCATTTCACTGTCGCGGTAGCGCGGCGCCACTTGGGCGCCTCGCGCTTTACCTCATCACTCATATTCCGGGTGCGGATAATGTTAATGAGCTTTTCATCGAGCATGCTGGCCGAGCTGTCGATCAGTATTAAAATACGCGAGCCACCCAATTTGAGGCCGGTCAGGTATTGTCTGTCGCCATCGCCGGTATAGCGCAGTGCATCTTGACCGCGTTGCTGATCCTCGGCTTTGAGCTTCTCTATCTCGGTTTGCAATTGTTCTTTTTCTTCTTTTAAACGCTGTATCTCGGCTTCGATGTCTCGGCTAGAAAACTCGTCCAGTTTACCTTGGGTTAGATTGACGTCTTCGAGAATACGGCGCGCTAAGCCTTGTGCTTCTGCGTGTTCTTGGTCTAGCGCCGATAGGGTGTTGCGGAGCGCAACCAGACCCTCTTTGCCGATGCGAATCTCCTCGTCCAGCATGGTCACTTCGGCGTTGGTGTTTTCTGTTTGTAGGTCGGCGCGCGTATCGACATCGTGCTTAATGATGAGGAAAATAAGGGCAACCGCACCAAATCCGCAGGACATGATGTCGAGGAACGAAAGTGAGAAGGTAGAAAAGCCTCGCTTTTTACGCGCCATTGTTTGCACCCACTAAGCCGATGCAGGTGAAATGGTAGTGATGGTTCGGGCTGCCAATCTTGTCGCCTAGCTGTAAAGCCACTGGCCTAGTGAGCACCGCGTTGTTTAAGGTAACACCTGTGGCTGTTGGGCGTATCTCCCAGCCCTGTGCCGTTTTTACCAGCTCAGCCGCACAATTTTCTGGCGATACATTTTGCGTTGTAAGGCTGAGCTTTTCGCCCTGTTGATATAGGTAGGCGGGGGCTGCCAAGGGATGTGCTAGGTGTTGATCGAGTAGATGGCTGACCTGTACCTCTGATCTCGCGTTTCTATCGCTCTTATTGAGTGCCGCGCTTGGTATGTCGTGGGCGCCAGCCATCGGCAAGTGGCTGTGGTGTTGTAGACTGGTTTGTTGTTTAAAAAAATCTTCATGGGCGAGTACAGCGCTTTGTAGGTGCTGGCCGCTAAGGTTGATGCCCGATAAACCTGAGTAGATTTGCGCCGATTGGCTAAGCAGTAACGGCGCGGCACCAATTTGAGCGGCGATGGCCTGCCTAAAACTGTCTGTTAAAGGGAGTAAGTCGATCTTTTGTAGCTCGATTTTCTTGCCATCTATATCCAGTTCCACTGCGTCTGCGCGGGCTAGCGATTGAAAGCTTGCAGCTAGTTGCGCGTAAAGTCGTTGTTCACTACTGGCGCTGTGTAAGGGGTCGTAGCGGGTTTGTTTAATACAGGTTTGGGCAATGACTTTGAGCCAAGCGTTTTGTAGCTCGATAATGCCAGCGTTGGGGAAATCCCACTGTTGCGCTAGCACTAGCTGATGTTGCTGCCGGTGAAAGGCCAACAGGCGGGCTGAGTGGAGCGAGAAGTCGACGAAGTAAAGAAGGGTGTCTGCGCTTTGTTCAAGCGCAATATAACCGCTTGCCTGTAACAAACCGCTATCGCAAAAGCCTAGCGGGGTTTGATTGTGTGCCTGTAATAAGCCGGCCAGCAGCGCGTATTGCTCGGTGCTGTAGTTGTAGCTTGTGGCAACCAATAGCGGCTTTTGTTGAAAGCCTTCTAGCCATTGACCGAGTTGAAAGTAGGCAATGTCTGCGTGGTGGCGAAAGTTGGGGTTAGGTAATTTTCGTTGCGCTTGGTCTAGCTGCAACCAGTGCTTGCTGTAGGCGAGTGTGGGGTTAATGCGTATTTGAGCCTGGGCACTGTCGCCGGTAATGATGTCTCTGGGTTGAAACAGAACATGCGCTGAGGTTTTAAGGGCGCACCGCTCACCCTCGAATAATTCAATGCAATGATCGTTTAAATTCAGTAAACCGTAGCTCATAGGGTTATCTATTTGTCGGCTTTTAATTGTTTAAGTAATTTTTCATCGCAATAATTTTGTGCATTTAACACCAGCCGCTCCTGCAACAGCTGTAGTTGATGGGTGAAAAACATAATGACAATGCTGATTACCAAGGCGACAAAGGTGGAGTTGAAGGCGACCCCTAGGCTGACAGTAACACCGGCAATATCACCTTCAACGGCGCGATGAGCTTGACCCAAGGCTTCGCCGATTCCCCTTACCGTACCGATAAATCCGATTGACGGAATAGCCCAAGCAATATATCTCACCATGGCCAGCTCGCTATCGAGGCGATCGGATTCGGCGTCGCAAACTTCCTTGGCCACGTTCGCCGTATCGCCGATATTGTGGGTGGCGCCGAATCTTTGTAGCGCGGCTAAAAGTACCCGTGGCACCAGTAGGTAGCGTTGGCTGGGTGGCAAGTTTTCGATATTGCGCGACAGGGCGCGGGTGTCTTCTGGCAGCACGCTGGTGCTGCTATCTATGGGTAAAAGTTGTTGGTCTAATAATTTTTGTTCCACGAAGCCATTGCGCGCTTTTAAACCCATAATGGCCATGGCCCACAGCATGAGAATAAAGCAGGCTTCTTGCTCGTAGTCGCGCAGCACTACATACATAGAGCGTTGCGCCACATAGGCCTGACCCGACGCTTGCAGCGCCATTTGCTCTTCCAGCAGCGCATTGGCTGTGGGGCGAATGAGCGATACGTAGACGGCGTGCACGATGATAATGGCGAGCAATAGTGCGAAGAGTTGGAAAATAAATTCTGAGCCGGTGTGGCGTTTCATAATCTGTCCTTAGGTCTCAAAAATTATTAAATATCGACGGGGAAGGATACGGATAAATCATCGGAAATTTCTTCCGTGGGGTTGTAGCTCGCCGGTGTCTTTACCGTTGCTTCGGCGTTTTTACGGGTTTTGTCTTCAACCGCTGTGGGTGCAGGTGCTGTGGTGTCATCGGCGACAGTTTCACCGGCACTAGCCGCCTTGGCTGGTTCAGCATTTTCTTGCGCCGTCGCAGGTAGCTGTAGGGTGAGCACGCAAGTTAATAAAAGGAACCTGTTAAGGATACGCATCATGGTTTTTTCGCCTCTACAAAACGGGCAACTCTAAAGCCCACATCATTGCGTTTCTCGGCGCTGTAATCGCGAAAGGCTAAGCGCAATTCGGTAATGCCGCCATGGGCCCAACTCGAACCGCGAATAACATGGTAATCACCCTTTTCTGGGCCGAGTGAATCTGTTTCTGTCTTTAAGGATAGACCGGTTCCGACGCTGTAGAAATCGTGCACCCATTCCGCCGCGTTGCCGCCCATGTCGTAGAGACCTTTGTCGTTAGCGGCAAACTTGCCCACGGGCGAGGTGACGGGGTAGCCGTCGTTATAGTCTAGTAAAACGATGCCGAGTAGGGCGGCGGCGCTGCGATCGCCATAATTGCCGGCGTTTTTGGGGGGCGGTAATTGATCGCCCCAAGGGTATTTGCGTAGGCCATCTTTGCCCTGCACCCGCGCCAACCATGCCCACTCGGCTTCTGTTAGCAGCCGGTAGCCCGTTGCATCGGCATTAAAGCCAATAATTTTTCCATCCGCCTCTTGGTAAAACGCGGGCAGCTTTTGTTTCGCTGACAGCCAATTACAGTACTTTGCCGCCTGTTCCCAGGTGACGTTGACCACGGGTTGATCATTGCCAAATAAACTATTGCCGTTGACATGGTTGGACGAGTGAAACTTTTCGTATTGGACAAAATCACTGTTGCTGACCAACAGCGGCGATACATAAAAAGCCCGAGTGAGCGACACCGATTTAAGCGACTCATTTGAGCGTCGACCCTGCTCGCGCCGAGAGGAGCCCATGGTAAATTGTGCATTGGGTTTAAAAAGTGTGAGCTGTTGGCCGGTAACCGTTTTTATCCGCGCGGGAATTTTATCCCACTTGGCTTGATCGAGCGTGCGCAATCTGATTTTGAGCTGCTGCGCCAGCTCTGGCTTTGGCGTTACCTCGGCTTCAAAGGGTTCGAAGCCAGCTTTTTCTACTCTGATGACATGGGGTCTCGCAGGTAGTTCGAGTGTTTGATTGGGGCGCCCCATAAGCCTGCCGTCCACGTACAGCTCGGCGTTGTCGATGTCGCTGCTGAGGGCAACTTTTCCTAACGCGGGTACCAGTGAGATTAACAGCGCTTTGCTGTCGCCGGAGGCAATGCTCACATTGGCTTGCTTATCAACATAACCTTCTTTGAAAAGTTTAACGGTATGTTGTTGGTTTGGCCGCAGTGATAAGGCCAGCGGTGTTTGGCCTAAGAAACTTCCATTGACGGTGACGCTGGCACCCTTGGGTTGGCTTTGTAATTGGATCACACCATCGGATTTCTGTAGCTTGATGAGCGGCATGTCGATTACTTCGCCGGCTTGAAACTCGAAGTTGTCTTGCCAGATTTTATAGCCCGCTAAGCGCAAGGACAGCTGCTGCTCGCCCTCTAGTATGGCAAAGTTACCCGGCGTGGTGCCGAGTTCTGTTTCGCCAATGGCAAGTGTGGCGCCCGCCGGCTCGGTATTGATTTGCACGTTGGCCCATGCGGGGTTAAGCGTGATTTCCAGAGTTTGTAGCTTATCTAAGCCTTCAATGGTCAGGCTTTCTGTGTGACTTAAATAGCGCGGATGGCTCAGCTTGAGCGTGTGATGGCCAGGAGAGAGTTGGCCAATCTCGGTATCCGTTGTACCGACGGGTTGGTCGTCGATGAAGACGTCGGCGCTGATATCGGCGTTATTAAGTTTTATCGCGAGCCGGCCGGGCATTTTGTCCATTTCAAAAACAAACTGTTGCTCGGCATCGTCGGTAACGGTAAAAGCAGTTTTTAGTGGTTGGTAGCCCGGGTGTTCTAAGTCGAGTTGGTATTGCCCGTTAAACAGCAGCCAAGCATTAGCTAGCTTAAAATGTAAACCGCCGGAAATGTCGTATTGAGCGTTTGCCGGAATGGTGACGATGCTGACCGAGCGCGAGGTCAATAGAAAAACAACAATTAGCAAGCCAAGCACTAGAGGTGTACCGATGAGCCATTGTTGCCGGCTCGGTTGCCAGCGGCGTTTGTTAACTTGAGTTCTATGGGGGGTAAAGGCAATAGGTTCGATGACCGATTGCGCGGGTGGTGAATTGGGGTTCGAGCTGGGATCGTCCTGCTTGAGATCCTTTTCAGTCATAGTGTTCTCGTTAACATGCGGTAAAGAGTTGAGCTGTTAGCGCGCTGACCGCTAGCCGCCAAGTGCTATTTTTTCCGTACACCTCACGGATACCACCACGGAATTTGCATCCAGTTCGACAACAAATTCCTCGCGCACATCGCGATAGCCTGGGCGTATGCCAACGGCCACGTATTTACCCGGTTTTAACGCTAGGGTGTGTTCGTCGAAAGCGCCGATGCGGCCTACGTGGTAAATAGTTACCTGGGTTAAATTGTCGGACTGTAAAAGTACTTGGCGTGGAATTTCCACTTGTTCTATCAAGCTGCGCAAATTTTCCCGCTGGTTCACAGTGCGCGCGCCGACCTTGCCAAGCGCCTCGAGTTCCGCCAGAGCTGTTTGTGCGTTGGCCAAATTTTCGGGTTTATTGAGCGCCAGTTTATTTGCCAATATCGTTTGCACCCTTTTTTCTAGCGCGGCGCGGGCATCGGTGCGCAGCTTGCCAACCAAGGCGTCAACCACGGTGCTGTCTGTCGCTAACACGTCGATATAAAGGTTATTTGCAAGCTGCCATTGCTCGTCCGCCTCGGCTTTTCTTGCGGCAATTATTTTATTCTGGATACTCGTGTGAATACTTTGGCTTTCGACTTGCTGTAAACCCAAAGCTACGGAGGTATCACCGGGTTTAATCTCACCGGCGCGCATAAAGGCGCTTTTGGCGGCGGTGAAGTCTTGTTGATCTAAGGCTTTGTAGCCCCTAGACATGGCATCGGTAAAATCGCGTTCGCGAATTTTTGCTTTGAGCGTTGAGTGCGCCGTTTGCGCGATGGCCGAGCGGCTATCGAGGTTCAATGCCTGTTGGTAGCTTTCGAGTGCGTCGCGCCAATGGTTGGTTTTCTCTTCCAGCCGACCTTTGCGCAGGAGTGCGAGTATGTCGTCCAGCACCTTGGCACTCTCAATGCCCGCCTGAGCGACTTGGCTATTGGGGTCTATGGCGAGGGCGAGGGTGAAGGCCTGTGTTGCGGTGTTGGCATCTTTTTCGTTTAGCGCCGCTTGGCCAAGTTGTAGCTGCTGTTCCAGAGCGATATCGGCGTCTTGCTTCAATTTCTGCAGTTGCGCGAGCGTGCTTTTATAGTTTTCTTGCGCCAGTGAAAATTCTCGCTGGCGATAGAGTTCATCGCCTTTCGCGGCTGTTTCCAGCGCGGTCTGATAAGCTTGCGCGCCCCATTGGTCGATCTGTTGACCCTCGAGCTGATCTTGCAGTTGCAGCACTTGGCCTAAAATTTCCTGGGCTTGTTTTCGCTCCCGTGCCAATTGGGCGTCGGCAAAGGGCGAGTCGGGGGTTTTTGTGCTGGCGCTGGGGGCGTCTTTGGTCAGCGTTTTGCTGTCAATCTGTACCGGCTCCACCAAGTTGGGTAGGGCAAATACCACGAAGAGCATCACCCCCACCAATAACCCAATAGCGATGGTTTGATTGCGTGAATGTTGCCACCAAGGTGAGCTTGTTTGGTCGTTCATGCCACAACTTACTTGAGTTCGGCCACAGCGCAAGCGCTGAGGGCATTGGTCTTGATAAACCCGCATTATAAAAACTGCGGGTAGCCATGGTTTTTATTATAAGCCGGTTTCGGCCTTATAGATCTCTTTTAATAGCTCTCGCCATTGGTCGTATTGTCCTTCGACCGTTCCGGAGAGGGTAATGGTGCGGTCCTCGAGTTCGATTATCTGGGGTTCTATTGCCGCTTCCAGCGAGTCGCCTAATTCGATCAGCGTTTCACTGTGCATTTTTGCCTCTTCGCGCTTGTCGAAGCCGCTCTTAACCATGTAGCCACCGGCGGCTATGGCCACTTGGCCGGCCGCGCGCCCGGCCCCGCTGTTATTTCCCGCGGCGGCAATGCCGCCGACGATAGCGGCAATACCAGCAATGGTGCGCATGGTCGCCTGGCTCTCAAGTTCTTTTTGGGTTATCACCGCGTCGTAACTTTCGGCGCGCCAGGTTTGGTAGGGCCCCTCCATATCGCGCACGAAAGTACCGTAATAATCCTGTAGGGTGTCGACAAAAAGGTAATCTCGCTCGCGTATGCGGCGCACGCGGTTGAGCATAGGGTCATCGTCCGAGGGCAGGCGCAGCACGCTGTAGCGGCCATCTTTTGATTGGCTTAAGTGCTCGCTAAAGGCGCTGGGGGAGAAGTCGCGGGCGAAGCGCAGCTCGGCGATAGTGCGCAGGTTGCGAATCTCGGTGTCCGACAGTTTGTTTTTATGCGCCAAGATGTCGTTGGCAATTTGGTTGTAAATGCCTTGAAAGGGGTCGGCGCCTTTGATCAGCCTTTCGTTGTAGGCATAGTGGCTGGCATTCTCGATATAAATGCGTTCAAACCAGGGTTCGCCAGAGATATCCGAGACGCTGATTTCGAGCTCTAAGACCTCGCCATCGGATTGAACAATCTTCCCACGCACGGAAATATCGCTGTTGGTATTGGCCGGTGGCACGACTCTGACCGCGCCCCAGGCAGCGGAGGTCTGCAGGGTTTCCACCAATCGTACTGGCATATAGCGAGACTCTGCCTTGCGCACCTCGGGAAAAATTAGCGAGTCGGCGTCGGCCGCATCATCGATGCCGGGGTCAAACAATTGCACCCCCACATCGAGCAGTAGGTGTTCGGGAATTTCATCGCTGACCCGCTCGACAGGAACGTGATTGGTGGTTTTGACCGTGTGGCTGTTACAGCCTAAAAGCAGTCCGCAACTAAGCCCAAGCAGGCCTAGGTATCTCAGGGCATTGGTCATCTTTATGAAGCATCCTTGGCAGCTTGATTTTTGTATTTGCGGTATTCGTCCCAGAGCTTTTCTCTCAGCTTAGGATCTTTTTCGCGCATCGCCGCCTCTCGAATTTGCCGAGCGACCACGTCATCGTCGTCACCCGAGGGGATATCTGCGGGGGTAGCGACGGCAGCGGTGGTATTGCCGCTATAGTCGCCTTGACGCTCTGTGCCAGCGCCCACGGGTTCATTGCCGCTGCCATTGCCTTGACCGGGGATGCCTTGCTGTTGGCCGGAACCGCCACTTCCACTGCCACCTTGGCCGTAGCCGCCGGCTTGGCCTTGTTCGCCGCTGTCGGATAAATCGCCTTCATCGAAAATAGGGCCGGTAACTTGCGCCACCTTATCTTGGCTGCCCTGTTCGTTGCGCCGGTTGGCAACATAGTCGCGCTCGCGCAAAATCATGCCATCGTAGCTGGCCATGGTTGTTTCAAGCTGGCCCTCTAGCTCGCCAACGCTGGGCCTGCTGTTTGTGCCCGAGGCGCTGGTGCCCGTTGCTGCCGCTGTTGATTGAGCGCCGCCATTGGCTGCGGAGCCCGCTTGTTGGTCAGCTGACTTGTCACCTTGACCCTGCGCCTGTTGAGTACCTTGCTGCCCTTGGTTTTGGCCGCCACCTTGTTGGCTTTGCTGTCCGTCTTGTTGCCCTTGGCTTTGCTGCCCACCTTGTTGGCCCTGGGCTTGAGCATTGGCCTGAGCGCCACCGGTGGACTGAGACGCGCTACTCGATGACGCCGAGGCAGCGGCCTGTTCTTCTGAGAAATCTATATCCTTGCTCTCACCCTGCTCGGCGCCAGCACCTTGTTGTTGCGACTGCGCTTGGGATTGCTGAGCGTCTGCTTGTGCCTGAGATTCGCCCTTACTGCCGTCGCCGCTTTGTTGGCCGGTTTGGTTTTGCGGCTGGCTAAAAACCTCAGACCCCGATTGCCCTTTGCCCTGTTGGCTAGAGGAGCTAGAGGCGCTGCGAGTGGATGGGCTGGTAGTCGATTCCGAGTCACTCTTGCCCTTGGCGCTAGCTTGGCTTGGGGATGAGCTGCTGCTCGAGGGAGCGCTACTGGGTGATGATTGACTGGACGAGCTGGACGATTGCGAGCTTGAGCTAGAACTCGGCTGACCGCTGGAGCTGCTGGGCGACGGCGGTGGTGGCTCCTGCTCGCTTTGCTGGCTTTCTTGCTTGCAGCCCGCCAGCGCCAACAGGCTAGAAAAGCCTATGGCCAAAAGTGTCGCGCTTGAATGCTTCCCGAGGCTCATGGTTTTTCATCCGAAAAAAGGTAGCGATGGGTTATGCCCTGGGTGTCTACTGCTTCACCGTTATCAAACCGAGGGCGAAATTTTGCCTGTTTTAGGGTTCTCCGAACCCGTGATTGCATGCGGCTATTATCTTCCGGGAAGGCGTCGATAATATCAATATGGGTGGCGCGCCCATAGGCGCTGACTTCAAATTTTGCCAAGACAAAATGCTCGGTGTTGATCGAGGTTTTTTTGCCCATATCAATTAAGGGAAGATCTGGGAGTGGCACGGGTTGATGAAATAGCGCCTCGAGTAGCGCCTTGTGCTCATCGTTTGCGGCCAGCTTTCGATAGGTGTCTTGATAGATTTCCATCGCAGAGTGCCATTTGCCAAACAATAAATACCAATCACCTAGCGCCACTTGGGCTTGAAATTCGGAAGCCGGTGGGGCGTCGGGGTTATTGCTGTACACGGTCACCATGCGGTTGATGGCTGAACGCCCGCTGTTATAGCTATTCATAATGTACTGTTGCAATCGCGCCCGCTCGTCTTCCTTAGCTGGCATTGAACCATTGGCAACAGAGAGCTTGTTTTGATTTTCGACCTGATAAGTGGCGAGAAAATAATTCGATGCGGTGAGCCCTTTGAGTGGGTCAATCATGCGTAAATCATTTTTACCGTAGGTGTTAGACACAATATCGGCGGCAATTTGATAAAGATTGTGGGCGTTGATGAGATGGTAAAACAAACCGCCGCTGATATTTAACGCATAGGCATTAAGGTGCCAGTTGCTCAATTTGTTGATGATGGGCAGTAGCCTTGGATCATCGTTGCCGTAATTGCGGCGGTGTAACCAATACAAGTACTGATAGCGCTCGTTGGCACTTTCCCATTCGCCTAGGGCTATCTGACTTTCAATGAGGTTTTCTAAAATTGGCACTTGGCCCATATCGTACAGGCCCAAGTTTATCCGCTGCACATGCATGGCGCGGGTAAACACATTGATGGCTTCTTCGTGTTCACCCAAGCTCTGATATTGCTCGCCCAAGCTATATAAATGTTGTGATAACTGTAAATCGTAGGCGCCATAATCGGATTCAATATCTTCAATGGCATTGAGGTAGTTGCGCGCCGACGGTTTAGGTTCTGGGCTCGTTCGTTGAATGGGTGTGAGGTTATCTTCACCGGAATTGTCAGGCGATATTAAGTAGTCGCTTGCCGGTTCTTGTGCCGTTGTTGCGACGCAAAAACTCAAGCTGAACACACAGAGGCAAATACATTGGAAAGACTTAATCACAGTTGCGCCGCCCATGTCAGTAAGTTGAACTTCGAACATTCACCCGGTGGTGTGCTATGAAGGGCTTTGGTGCGACTTCATAAAACACCTAGCGGCAGTTTGCCCAAAGGGATTTCAGCACATTCGGCTGAGATCAACGGTCCAACGTTGTCTGTTGACCATCACTTTCAAACGTTCAGACTAGCGCGGAGCGGGCTTAGGCCGCAAGAGACGTCGTGTTGCGACTATCGCAAAATTGAACAATTTTGAAAACTATCGCACGTCTAGCTTCAGTATAGTCAAAAAGTAGGCTTCACCCGGCTAGCCAAGGCGAATTTTCGTGATAGGGTCAACGCTCCCAGCAAGCCGTTCTGCGCCAGCCCAGTATTTGCGCGGCTTCCCATTTGATTGTTTTTTGCTCAAGGCTTGGTGATATAGGGCGCGTTCATAAGCGAGGCGCGCGCTATTCTAAAAAAATCGAAACAAGTGATTAGATGCTTACTTTTCATTTTCGGGGTTTTGGTTGATTTCCGCGGCCACGGCATGGGCTTGGGCAATGTCTTCGATGCCAATCAAGCCCGTACCGATATTGGCGCCGGCTAGCATGCTGAATTCGTGTAAATCCTCGCGCGCCGAATAGGGGAAGCGCGATATGCGGTACAGGCCATATAGGCTTATACAGGCCAGCGTTGTCGAACAGCCCCAGAAAAAGCCTTTCGGGCCGGCTAGATCCAAAATTGGCGCAATAATAAGCGGGCCCAACGAGGCGCCAATACCGCCAACTAACAGTATCGTGCTGCTTGCGGCGACGATTTTTTCCGGTTTCATAAAATCGTTTACCAGCGCTGAAAAAACGGCGTAAAGCGGAAGCGCGAAGCCACCAAATAAGCCCACTAAGCAGAGCAGCCAAACGAAAGCGGAATCGCTAAGCAAACCGGCTAGAATACCGAGCGTAGCCGCGATGCCGGTGAGGCTGGTAGCGACTAAGCGGCGATCGAAACGATCGGCCAGCAAACCCAATGGCCACTGGAATAACAAAGCGCCGGCCACTATGGCGGCCATTAGCCAAGCCACTTGCTGAGTCGTAAAGCCCACCATGTTGGCGTAGACAGGCGCCATACCGAATATCATCGCGCTGCACATTTGAATCAGAAAAATGCCGGATAAACCGAACGGCGCCCACTGGAACAGTTGCAAGGGGTTAATACTCGGCGCTGGCGTTACCACCGGCGTGGGTGTGGCGGTTACGAGAATGGGAATGGCGGCGGCACTCATTAGAATTGAGATTAAGCTAAATAACTCAAAACTGAGTGGGTCGGCTAGGTTCAATAAAAACTGGCCGCCTAAAATGCCACCTAAAAGTGTGATCATATAAAGGGACAATATTTTGCCGCGGTTGCTGTCATCGGCGGCTTGGTTGAGCCAAGACTCTGCCACTAAATAAATGCCGCACATGGCGAAGCCGGTGAGAAAACGCGTGGCAACCCATGCCCAAGGGTTGACATAGAGCGAATGCATGAGCACGCACAATGACGACAAGGCGGTGAGTGCGGCAAAGGTGCGCACGTGGCCGACACGCTTAATGACCTTTTGGCCCCGGCTAGCGCCGAGTAAAAAACCCATGTAATAAGCGGACATAATTAAACCGGTTATGGTGTTGGGGAAGCCTTCTAGGGCTGCGCGCAAACTAATTAAGGTGCCCTGAGCGCCCACGCATAGCCCAATTAGCATCACGCCAAAAAATAGGGGCCAAATACTGGTGAGTTTTTTCCGCACAACTTTCTCCACTTGGATGATTCACAATCTGGCAGTCTAGCCGCTCGGCAAGATTTATCCCACCTTCAGCGCCGAGATAGCGATAGAAATAAGATAAAATCGTGCCCTGCCTATAAATAATCTGTATTTTTTGGCTTTTTGACGGCTCGCGATAGCCACTGCATATTAGCCTTGGCGATATTTGGAATGCGCAAGCTTTTATCCATGCGTTAAAGGAGAGTGATGATGGTTGAGGCAAATACGATTTTGCAATTTTGGTTCGAGGAGATTACGCCGAAAGATTGGTGGCGCAAATCAGCCGATTTTGATGCCGACATTCGCCAGCGTTTTGAACCTGTGTTGTTAGCCGCACGCCGTGGCGAGTTGAATCATTGGTGTGAGTCGGCCGCGGGTTGCCTCGCGTTGATTATTGTTTTAGATCAATTCAGCCGCAATATTTATCGCGACCAAACCGAGGCCTTTGCCGCTGACGGGCAAGCTTTAGCCGTAGCGCAATCTGCTGTGGCGAGAGGTTTTGATCAACGCTTGGTGAATGCCCAGCGACATTTTTTATATATGCCCTATATGCACAGCGAAGATGCCAGCATCCATGTTGAAGCGGTAAAATTATTTGCCAGCTTGGATGGCGATAATCCGGAAGATTTTGAATTGCGGCACAAGGCTATTATTGATCGATTTGGCCGCTACCCCCACCGTAATAAAATTCTCGGCCGCCCATCGACGGCCGAGGAACTTGCGTTTTTACAGGAGCCGGGTAGTGCCTTTTAAGCTTTGCTGTTGGCGTAATCTTGGGCGGCACGGGCAAAGGCTTGCCACATGGCTAGGTACATGGGGTTATTTCTTGGTTTCCACTCGGGGTGCCACTGCACGCCCAAGGTAAAACCGGGGGCATCCTTAATGCTAAAGGCTTCGACAATGCCGTCTGGGCTGGTGCCCTCTACTTGAATATCAGTGCCCAAGGTTTTTATGCCTTGGCCGTGAATGGAGTTCACCCGCTGCACCAAGCCGTCACACAGCTTCGCGAGCACGCCATCGGGGTTGAGGTTAAGATCGTGCACATCGGCATAGAGGCTATCGACAGGGCTATCGAAATCCACCTGGGTTGAATGCAGCTCGAATTGACCTTCTTTATACAGCTGTTGGTACAAACTGCCACCGTAGGCGACATTCATTTCTTGGAAGCCGCGGCAGATACCAAACAGCGGCATGCCCTTGGCAACAATTTGCTTAATTAATGGCAATACCGTGGCATCGCGATTGGGGTCGTGCGGGCAGCCTTCATAACTTGCGCCACCCTGATAGTGACTTGGTTCGATATTCGACACGCCACCGGTAAGCAGTACCCCGTCTACACGGTTTAAGAGGGTTTCCACATCTAGCTTATCGGCCAGCGGCGGCAAGATCAGCGGCAGGGCACCCATGATCTCCACCACGGGCGCCACATACTTGGCCATGACTTGGTAATAGCGGGTGGTATCTTGATCTTTGTGCTTGTCGAGCGTTTCGGCGGTTATTGCAATGACAGGGCGACCCATAAAAACCTCGTAATAGGGGGCTAATGGCGCCAGTGTAAACCGAAACGCGAGGTGCGCGCATAACCCAAGCAGGTAAGTGGCGATGAATGCTTGTGGCTCGTGTAGAATACCGGCCTTTGCGCTATTAAGTCGCGCAATGGCTTAAAAGATGAACAACTATTGTTTGTGTTGCTGGTTTTAGGGGGTAGCGTGACCGCAGTTAGGGAAATAATTTTAAAGTTCAGTTGTGAGGATCAGCCCGGCATCGTTGCCAATGTGGCCGCTTTGTTTGCCGCTCAGGGGTTCAATATTCGCGAATCCCAGCAGTTTGAGGATGTGCAAACGCAACGCTTTTTTATGCGCACGGTACTGGATGCGACCGATCAGCAGCTCACCCTTGAGCAAATACACGGTGCCTTTTACCCAGTGGCCAAGCGCTATGGTATGGACTGGGAGCTAGTCGATGCCGATGTGCGGCCCAAAGTGCTGGTGGCCGTTAGCCAGTGGGGCCATTGCCTGCACAATTTGTTAAACGCCTGGAAACAGGGCAGTTTACCGGTGGATATTGTGGGCGTTGTATCGAATCACGAAGTACAGCGAGATTTGGTGGACTGGTATCAATTGCCGTTTCATTTTTTACCTGTGACCAAAGCCAACAAAGCTGAACAAGAAGCGCAGATACTGGCGTTAATGGAGCAAGCCTCTGCTGATTGTTTGGTGCTAGCGCGCTATATGCAGATACTCTCGAACGACCTGTGTGACAAGCTGGCCGGGCGCGCCATCAACATACACCATTCTTTTTTACCCGGTTTTAAAGGCGCCAAGCCTTACCACCAGGCGTTTGAACGCGGCGTGAAGTTGATTGGCGCCTCGGCCCATTACGTCACTGCAGACCTGGACGAAGGCCCTATCATTGAGCAAGCGGTAGAGCGGGTTACCCATGTGAATACGCCGGAAGAGTTAACGGAAATTGGCCGCGATATAGAATCCGTAGTGCTCAATCGCGCCCTGCGCTGGCATGCGGAGCACCGGGTTTTATTAAACGGCAACAAAACTGTGGTTTTTTCTCGCTAATCTTGCACGCGCCCTTGCGGGCGCAGAATCCACGCAAAGCCAGCGTGTTTACCGCAGGCTGGCTTGCCCGCTTAAGCGATAAAAATAATCTCTGCTCCTAACAGCCGCTAAGCTGGTTACTCTTTAATTTGTAGCCGCGCGGTGTTTTATGTCTAGCCCAACCTCATTATCAATCAGTGCCTTAGCTAAGCGTCTCGACGGTGAAGCCAGCGAGGTGTGGGCCGTACACGACCGCGCCTTAGACATGAAAGCGGCTGGCGAAGATGTGATTTTACTGTGCGTGGGCGACCCAGATTTTCCCACGCCTGAGCCGATTTTTTATCAGGCCTTGGCGGCCATGAAGCGCGATCGCACCCATTATTCACCGGCTCAAGGCGAGCTGGGTCTGCGCCAAGCGGTGGCTGAGTTGGAGAGTAAAACCTCACCCCACCCCTGTAGCGCAGACGACGTCGTTATCTTCCCTGGCGGAACCAATGCGCTGTATAGCGTGTTTAGTTGTATCTGTGACCTTGGTGACGAGGTCATCGTACCCGATCCAATGTATGTGGGTTATTGCGGCGTACTGGATGCGGTGGGTGTTAACGCCGTGCCTGTACCGTTACTGGTGCAGGAAAACTTCGCCGTTGATATTGCCGCGATCAAGGCGGCGGTAACCGATAAAACCAAGGCCGTTATTGTGAATACACCGGGCAATCCTTGCGGCAATATGATGTCTAAAGAGGAGTTGGCGGAGCTGGCGGCCTTTACCCGCGAAAAAGGTATTTGGCTGATTTCCGATGAAGTCTACTCGATGATTACCTTTAAGCAGCGGCACGTGAGTTTACGCGCTGCCGCCGCCGAGCTGGATAATGTCATTATGGTGGATGGGCTGTCTAAATCTCACGCCATGAGCGGCTGGCGTATCGGCTGGGTGGTTGCGCCTTCGACCCTGGTGCCGCACCTCACTAATTTAGCCGGTGCCAGCGTGTTTGGTTGCCCGCAGTTTATTCAGGATGCCGCGGCATTTGCCCTGCGTCACGATGATTTTTACGTCGCGCAAATGCGGGAAGAGTACAAGAAGCGCCGCGATTATCTGGTCGAGCGCATCAATCAAATGCCTGGCGTCAGCTGTGTCAGCCCCGATGCCGGCATGTTTGTCATGATGTACACCGGCGAGGTAAGCGAGGGTGGCCAGGCTTTTGCTGAACGTCTGCTCGATGAAGCTGGCGTGTCTGTGGTGCCCGGGGCAGGTTTTGGCGATGTAACCGCCAATTATGTGCGCATCACCTTGGCTCAACCGATTAGTGTGTTGACCAAGGCCATGGATAGAATGGCGCTAATGCTGGGTGCGCCCAAGGCGCAAATTGCTCGCTAAGCCCCAATCACCGCCAGCCGAGCTGGCACTTCTCTGCATCAATGTTTACCATGTGACCATCTAAAATCCTCCGCGCTGGCCAAAAGCTGGCGCGGTAAAATAATAACTGGAAAAGTGATCCTTTTATGTCGAGACCTCTGGCCGCTTGGGAAATTGCCTTCCCAACCCTCACGCTTTTTACCCTGCTTGGACTTTCCGTTTACCTTTTTGGCGACAGCTCATCACAAGGTGCTAACCAGATAGCCTTGTCACTCAGTGCTGCTGTGGCGGCGTTAATGGGTTTGCGCGCAGGCATTAGTTGGAAGGAGCTAGAGGCGGCTATCTTCAAGGGTATTACTGTTGCCCTGGGTGCGATCTTGATTTTATTGTTGGTGGGCATGTTGATTGGCAGTTGGATTTTAGCCGGTACCGTGCCGACGATGATCTATTACGGCCTACAGATTATGGACCCAAGCTGGTTTTACGCAGCGGCCTGTTTAGTCTGCGCCTTGGTGAGCGTCAGCATTGGTAGCTCCTGGACCACGGCTGGGACCATCGGTATTGGTTTAATAGGCACGGCAGCAGGCTTGGGTTTGTCGGTTGAAATTACTGCGGGTGCCATTATTTCCGGAGCTTATTTTGGCGATAAAATGTCGCCACTAAGTGACACAACTAACTTGGCTCCAGCTGTTGTGGGTGCGGATTTATTCGCTCACATTCGCCATATGGTATGGACCACAACGCCCTCCATTCTGATTGCCTTGATTATTTTTTTGGTGCTTGGCTTGAATGTGGAGGCGCCAGAATCCGATGCGCAAATGCAGGCGATGCTGAGCTTACTGGATAATAATTTCAACGTTAACCTGTGGTTACTGCTGCCGCTAGGGTTGGTGTTTTTTCTGGCCTATAAAAAAGTACCCGCCATGGTCAGTATCTTTTTGGGAGCGATGACTGGTGGCGTTTTTGCACTCATTTTTCAAGCTGAGGCAGTGGCTAAGTTCGCTAACTCGCCCGACTTGTCGCCAGCGTTGGCCTTGTTCAAGGGCGTATGGATAGCCTTTTCCGATGGCTATAGCGCGAACACCGGCCATGAGCAAATTGACAGTCTGCTATCTCGCGGCGGCATGAGTTCGATGTTAACAACGGTGTGGTTGATTATGACTGCCATGGTTATGGGTGCCGTGATCGAGCGTGTGGGTATTCTGGAAGCGTTAATTAAAGCCATTTTACGCTTTGCAAAATCCACCGGTGGCTTGGTGGTGTCGACAATTTTGACTTGCATCGGCACCAATATTGTCACCGCTGATCAATACATTGCCATCGTGCTGCCCGGTAGAATGTTTCGATTGGAGTTTGCCAAGCGTGGTCTCAGTCCATTGAATTTATCCAGAACACTAGAAGATTCCGCAACCATCACCTCGCCGTTAATTCCCTGGAATACCTGCGGCGCCTACATGGCTGGCACTTTGGGGGTGGCTACCTTAGCCTACCTGCCGTATTGCTTTTTCAATTTAATTAACCCTTTGGTCTCGGCTATCTATGGCTATAGCCAGTTTAAAATTATTCCGATAACGCCTGAGGAGCGCGCCGAATTGCAAGAAGAGTTGCAGCAACACTTTCCAGACGATGTCGACCACCACTTAACCGAAGGTGCACGTAGTTAACCTATGAAGTTCGATAAACTGGATTTAAAAATATTGAATGAGTTGCAGCTGGATGCGCGAATTTCTAACGCGCGCTTGGCTGAGCGGGTGAGTTTATCCGAATCGGCATGCCTGTCGCGCGTGAAAAAACTGCAAACGCAAAAGTGGATCGCCGGTTATAGCGCTGCCATTAATTTAACCAAGCTGCGCCACGTGCATTTTTTGGTTAACGTATCGCTGATATCCCAAGATCCAAAAGTTAATCGGGACTTTAAACACGCCGTTGCCGCACTGCCGCAAATTATCCGCTGCTATAAAATTTCCGGCGAGTACGATTACATCTTGGAATTTCTATGTGTTGATGCCGCGCAATTCAATAGCTTGAGTGAAGGTTTGTTGGAGCAAGATTTGGGCATCGAGAAGATGCACTCACAGCTAGTCATTGAAGATGCGAAGCCGTTTGGCGGCTTACCATTGGATGAGTTGTTTGAACTCGACGACGAGTAGACTTCTATTATAGAGCGCCTGGCCTAGGCCATCGGGTTAGGTCTCTTGGTGGATTCTACTCACATCTGCTTGCCGTAAACTGGCCTCATTGTGTTAATCAATCACTTGAGGCTTCAAATGAACGTAAATAGCCAAACCAGCCTTCCCGCTACGCAGCCGAACCTCGGTCCTGTCAGTGCGTTGAATCGTTTATCGGTTCAGGCAAAAAACGTGGGTTCACGGACTCGTGAAGCGTTGATACGCATGCGTGAGCGTATGGAGAACCTTGAGCAAACCCTGTGTCAAACTGTTTCGGAAAATCAGGAGTTGGCAACGCAACTGCGCGCTACTAGGGAAAGGCTAACGCTGGTTCAGGCGAGTCATTTCTTGACCAAAAAAGCGCTCGAGGAGCAGCAGCTCAGCGTTGCCGATCTCGAGGCTCAGCTGGCGGCTTATCGACGCAAAGCTAAAAGCGATCAGGTGGAAATTGAAGCTTTAAAAACTCAGCTGTTTGCATAGTCCTCACAGATGCTCAGCCAGCGATTTAAACCTACCCCGCGATATTTTTGCGTATGGGTTGCAAGGTATAAATCTCTGGAAAAATCGCGCTGTGGCGTTTGAAGTGGCACCAGTGAGCCCCGTTTAAAGGCGTCTTCTAGGGAGATACGCGAGAGGCAAGAAATTCCCAAGCCTGCCTCAACCGCACGTTTAATCGCCTCAGTGTGTTGCAGCTCTAAAGAGATATGCAGGTTGGAGAGTAAACCGTGCATACCTCGATCGAAGGTTTGTCGAGTACCTGAGCCTTGTTCTCGTAAAATCCAGACGGCCTCTTTTAAGTCGGCATCAGTGACCTGTGGGTGAGTGGCTAGTGGATGGCCTGGGGCGCAAAAGCAAACCAATTCATCTGAGCGCCAGCGTTGTACCGACAGCGCCGGGTGCTGCACTTCACCTTCAATCATGCCCACGTCGATATCGAAATTCAGTAGCTGCTCGGTAATCTGCTCGGTGTTGGCCACTTCCAGTTTTACTTTGCCCGTGCTGTTGTCTTGCATGTAGCGGTTGATAAGACTAACGGCGAGGTAGTTGCCGATGGTTAGGGTGGCGCCGACGCGAAGTTCGCCGGCATCTGGCTGTTGGCTCAGCGCCTGTTCAAACTCCTGGGCCTGCGCGAGAAGAGCTTCGGCTTTCGGTCTTAGGTAGTCGCCGAGTTCGTTCGCCTGTAGGCGCTTGCCGACGCGGTCGAACAGCTGTAAACCATATTGGCTTTCGAGGTCTTTCAGCGCGCTACTGCAGGCCGATTGCGACATAGATAGCTGCTCGGCGGCGCGACTGACATTGCGGTGATGGGCAACGGCGAGGAACACTTGCAGCTGTTTGAGAGAGAAGTGCAGTGGCTTCATTGGCTGGGCTCAACAAGGTGAATAGGTTTTATATCTGCTTTACCGATTAACTATATCAAAATATCCCGTTTTTCCTATAGTAAGTTTCGCTCTATGCTACGCCTCATCGTTAATAGGAGTGGGCAATGAGTAACCTGATTAAAGAAACGGTGTTGGAAGTGCATCACTGGAACGACACATTGTTTAGCTTTAAAACCACCCGCGATGCAGGGTTTCGCTTTCGAAATGGCCACTTTACGATGATGGGCCTAGAGCAGGACGGTGGGCGGCCCTTGCTGCGTGCCTACAGTATTGCCAGTGCCAATTATGAAGATCAACTAGAGTTCTTTTCCATTAAGGTTCAGGACGGCCCTCTGACCTCGCAATTACAGCGGGTAAAGCCCGGTGATCAGATCGTGATCAACCGCAAAACCACCGGTACCTTGGTGACTGACAACCTGCTGCCGGGCAAGCACCTGTGGTTGTTTGCCACGGGTACTGGGTTGGCGCCTTTTATGAGTATCATTAAAGACCCAGAGGTTTATGCCCAATACGACAAAGTTATATTGACCCACGGCGTGCGCGAGGTGTCTGAGCTTGCCTATCAGCAACACATCGTGGAAGAGTTGCCGAACAACGAATTTTTCGGCGAAGAGGTTAGGCAAAAGCTGCTTTATTACCCGACAGTGACCCGGGAGGCCTTCCGTAACCAAGGCCGTTTAACCGACTTATTGGTCTCGGGAAAGCTGGCTCAAGACTTAGGGTTGCCGCCGGTTAATGTGGACGATGATCGTTTTATGATTTGTGGCAGCCCGAGTATGCTGAAAGATACCTGTCAGATATTGGATGGCATGGGCTTTGCGGAAGTTCGCGGTTCAAACCCTGGCCATTACGTTATCGAGCGCGCTTTTGTCGAGCAGTGATGTGCGTAGGTTTACAGCAACAAGGGCCGGTTTGATACCGGCCTTTTTTATTTCATTGCCTGATTTTACCGCTCAATGGTTATTTGCCGTTCTTGGCCTACTCACTTCGCAATAAACCGTCATAGCCCCGCGATATTTGATAAAATCCCCGCTTTGTCGAATTGCAGGGTAGGGCTATGTCTATCAAAGCCGGAATTTATCGCCACTATAAAGGCCAGCATTATCAAGTTGTTGGTTTGGTGACGCACAGTGAAACCGAGGAGTTGCAAGTTGTCTATCGCTGTCTTTACGGCGATTACAGTTGGTGGACGCGCCCCGCGGCTATGTTTGCAGAGCAAGTAGAAATAGCTGGTGAAAGTGTTCCGAGGTTTGAGTTTATCGAGGTTGGGCAGAGTTTGGATCAGTTGGTTGGAGCTGTGTGATGGGGATTTGGCAGTGCCCTGTTTGCGCAGCGCCGTTGGATATTATAGAGACAGGGCTGTGTTGTTCATCCGGGCATCAATTTGATCGCGCGAAGGAGGGGTACACTAACTTATTGTTGGCTAACCAAAAGCGCAGTGCAGACCCGGGCGATAACCGCGATATGCTGAGCGCGAGGCGCGACTTCTTGCAGGCAGGTTACTATCAACCTTTGGCCGAAGAAATCTTGGCGCAATGCGCCGCTGGCGGCGATGAAGGCTTGTTGTTAGATATCGGCTGCGGTGAGGGCTACTACCTTGACTATTTACTCCAGCACTTGCCGCAGTGGCGTGGTGCCGGCATCGATATCTCGCGCCAAGCTTTACGCCTAGCCGGTAAGCGTAAAATGGCTAGGGCGCAGCTTGGTATTGCAAGTAGCAAGCGAATCCCGTTAATCAGCGGGCTGTTTGATCGAATTGTTACGGTGTTCGCGCCGATAGATGCAGCCGAGATTCATCGTCTGCTCAAGGATCAAGGCAAATTTATTTTGGTGACGCCGGGAGCCGAGCACCTGCATGAATTAAAGGCCGAAATTTACCAGCAGGCGCAGCTGCACGAGCTGGCGGAAACTCCGCTTGGATTTGTTCTCTATCAGCAAGAAACGGTTCAGTTCCCTATGGTGTTCGCTAACGCCAAGGATTTGGAAAATCTCCTCGCTATGACGCCCTTCGTCTATAAGCTGGATGCAAAAGTACGCGAAGGTTTATTAGCCCGTAAAAGCTTTACGGTGCAGGCCGAGTTTTTGATATCTGTGTATCAAAAGGCGCCTAATGATGAATAAAATTGATGAATAGAGAAACGCCTCCTAGCGCTCCTACTTTGTTAGACGCCGACACTGCCGATTGGTCTCAGCCGCAATGGGATGCGCACTGGATGGCCAGAGCCTTAGCGCTCGCTGAGACTGCAGCCAGTCTAGGTGAAGTGCCGGTGGGCGCCGTTGTTGTTCAGGATAATGTGTTGCTCGGCGAAGGCTTTAACCAACCTATTTTAAGTCATGATCCAAGCGCTCATGCGGAGGTTGTGGCCTTGAGAGCCGCGGCGGAAAAATTAAACAATTACCGGCTACCCAATGCAACGCTTTACGTTACATTGGAACCTTGCGCTATGTGCGCAGGCGCAATGGTGCACGGGCGAGTATCGCGGTTGGTGTATGCGGCCTTCGAACCCAAGGCCGGTGTGGCCCATAGTCAGGAAGCCTTTTTCGAGCGCAGCTATTTAAATCATCGCGTTGCTGTTGAAAATGGCGTTGGCGCTGCAGCGGCTTCGCAATTGTTGAGTCGTTTTTTTCAGCAGCGGCGCGAGCAGAAAAAAAGCGATAAGCAAAAACTAATAGAAAATTTTGACGCAGAAGAATAATCAAAGATAGTTCAATACACCCTTGACGACTGGAGTAGGTGTGGCATGGAAGTTCTTGCACTGATAGGTTTCGCGATAGTAATCGGCGTATTCGTAGGCTTGGTCATGGGTATTGTGGCGTTTAACCAGGTGCGCGCACTGGCGGTTGATGTCGATAACCTGAGAAAACAAGTTGCGGCACTATCTGGCTCGATGTTGAATACCGCCGCACCTGTCGCTTCCGAACGAGCTTCCCCGCATGCGAGCCTACAGCCCGCGTCTACCGAGCCAGTACTCGATAAGCTTGATTTGGATTTGGATGAATCTAGCTTAGGTAGCGCTGGGAAAAAAGCAGCCGCTGACGATGCTGCAGCGCAATTGTTGGCCGATGAGCGGGCGCGTTATCAAACGTCTATCTCAACTTCAAATTCAACGTCAAAAGGCGCGTCACAACCCGTGGCTGAAACATCCACGTTTTGGGATCAATTACAAGCTCAGTGGATGGTATGGCTTGGCGGTGCCTGCGTTGGTTTGGCCGGTATCTTTTTGGCTAAATACTCTATAGAGCAAGGTTTATTAGGACCTACGGCGCGTGTTATTAGTGGCGTATTAACCGGTGTGGGCTTGCATCTGGCGGCGCTTTGGCTACGAGCAAAACAGGGTAATCACCCATCCTTTGCAGCGCTTGCAGGCGGCGGCAGTATCACCTTATTTGCAGCTTTCTTAGCGGCGTTACATTTCTACCAAATGTTTAGCCCTATGACGGTTTTTGTGTGTCTTGCGATAGTAGCGCTTTTGACCTTGTGGATGGCCTTGTTGCACGGTCCTGTGCTAGCGGCGATCGGCATGATTGGCGCTTACAGCGTGCCATTGCTGGTTTCTACAGGTAGCGGCAATATTGTAGCGGCAATGATTTACGCCCTCGTAATTTCTGCATCCGTCTTGTGGTTGTTGCGCTATGTTTACCGGCCCTGGTTGTGGTGGGGGCTTATGTCCGGCGGCTTGCTCTGGTGGGCAATTTCGTTAACTGGGCATCAAGCCGATGGCTTGCGCGGCTGGTATTTAGCGATTTTTGCCTACGGTCTAATCGCGGTAGTGCCCAGCAACTGGCTGTTAATGTTTAAGGTTGAAGGCGCACTCTGGCCTTTTGAGTCGAGCTTAGAAAAAACTAAAGATACGTCGTTATTACCCGCGAGTCTTTTACTGATTTTGGCGGCTAATACGGTGAGTCTTTGGCAGTTCGGTTGGCAGGGGCAGTGGTTAAACTGGAGCCTGCTACCCGCTTTGCTACTTTGGACTTGTGGTTTTCAAGGGCGCTTGAGCGTGCTGCCTTGGTTGGCCTTTTTAGGCCAATGGCTGGCGATATTCGTGGCGCAAGTCAATGAGCGGCAGGGGCAATTTAACGTTGATTCGTTGGCGCTGGAAAGCCAGCCGGCCCTGTTGCTGTATAGCTTAATGACTGCAGGCCTTTACGGCTTTTTTGCGCTGCGCAATCTCAAAGGGAGCGCTGCCCCTAATTGGTGGGCCTCCTTGTTGACGATGGTTCCGGTGCTGAGTTTGCTTCTGTGTTACTGCTTGGCAACTGACTACACAAGGGAGTGGCGCTGGGCGCTTTTGGCCGTGAGCATGGGTGCCATTTACATTTGGTTGGGGGCTGTGGCAAGCGCCAAGGCTTGGCAGAAAGCGTTGCAGGTGTGGTTGCTGCTGGCTGGGCATTTTGCCTATTCGCTGGCCGCTGCCTGGGTACTCGACGAGGCCAGCTTAACCTTGGCAATCGCTGCTCAGATTATCTCCATAGCGTGGATTATTAAGCGTTTCGAGGTACCTGAGCTTAGCTGGCTGTTGAAAACAGTGGTCGTGTTGGTGGTCATCCGATTGACGCTAAACCCTTGGTTGGCGGATTACGCTTACGATACCCATTGGTCGCTGTGGACTTACGGCGGCGCAACCTTGTGTTGTGTTGTCGGTACCTACTTTCTGCGCGGCTTCCCCTCGCTTGCGCGCTGGACCGAGGCGGCGGCGCTTCATCTTTTTGTGCTTACGGTATGGTCTGAAGCGAGGTACTGGCTGCACGATGGTAATGCGTTTAGTCAGCGTTTTGAGTTTGTGGAAGCGGTGCTTAATAGTTTGCTGTTTTCAGCGTTGGCATTGGTGTATCACTACAAAGCTAGCATGAGCGCCAATTTGGCTGCCTGGTACCAGTTTTATGGGCGCCTGCAACTGAGTTTTGCGCTGATAAATTATCTCGTCATAGTGCTGGCTATTTTGACGAGTAATGCATGGGCTTGGGCGTCGGTCAGTAGTCGGCCCATTTTCAACCTTGCCTTACTCGCCTTGGGCGCCCCAATATTGATGGCGTTACTGGTTGCCAAGTATTACGAACCCGCCTTTAGAAAGCTGGCGCTCTGGTTTACGGCTGTTGCAGGCTTTTTGTTCATAACCCTGGAGATTCGCCATCTATGGCAGGGCAGTTTGAGTTTGAGTCACGCGGTGAAAACCGGTGAAATGTACACCTACAGCGTTGTCTGGCTTTTGTGTGCCGTTACTGCGTTATTGGCAGGCAGTTGGCGTTTTGGTCGATCGGTGTACCGAGCCGGCATGGCATTACTCGCCTTTGTGATCCTCAAAATATTTTTAATCGACCTAGCCGATTTAGAGGGCCTTTGGCGTGTAGCGTCGTTCATGGGGTTAGGGCTGGCGTTGTTGGGCGTCGCATTTATGCACCAAAAAATACAACAGGCTGCAAACTAAGGTTTTTACCAGCCTAGTGACGGGAGATATTGTCTTTAGGCTGGCTGAGTTAAGTAGTTTTACGGCTACTTGGTACTAACGTTTTTGATTTACCTGTATTTCATATAAAAATCTTTGGCTAAATGGTGTCAGAGTCATTCAGGCGGCCAAATGGTTAAATCCTTATTAATTATGTCATTTCTGCGCCACGGCCCCCTAGTCAGATAAAACTGTGCGCTGGTTCACTACCTGTTGTGCGACAAATAAATTAGTACCGGAGTGGATAAGTTAATTCGTGCCGGAGTGGATATTAAAGTTGTTATTCGGGGGTTATCAATTTCATATTGGTTTGTTTTAATGCATCTCAATTGCTGAAGAGCAAGGTATGCAGTTGCTTAATTCCACGAGGGACTGCTGGAAAGTAAATTAAAATTTCATCGACCACTTTAGAAATAGGAATTCAATCATGGCGATTTACATGAACTTTAATGGCAATTCACCTGCTGGTAACGTAACGGCAGAAGGTTATGCAAACTGGATTGAAGTTGATAACTTCCACTTTGGTGTTGGCCGTGCTATCACCATGGAAGCTGGTGCAATGGCTAACCGTGAAGCATCGCGTCCAAGCATCAGTGAAGTTACCGTTACTAAGCCAATGGACTCTGCCTCAGGCGGCTTGTTCAAAGCCTCAGTTACGGGTGACTCTGGTGTTAAAGTTGAGATCCACGTTGTTCAAACTGGCGCAACTAAAGTAGAGAAGTACGCGACTTACACTTTGGAAGAAGTGATCATTTCTTCTTACAGCGTTAGTGCATCTGCTGGCGGTGCTCCACAAGAGTCTATCTCTTTGAGCTTCGCAAAAGTTGAAGCGGATTTGACCCACGCGGACAAAACCAACAAGAACACCAAGAATATGCGTGTTGGTTACGACCTCACGACTGCGACCCCTCTGTAAGTTTTTACAGACCTTCAGGTCGGCAGTCACTGCTTTGCAGTGGCTCCGGCCTTTTGGCGTTTTTAATAAGCGGCTTTTTGGCGACATTGTTAAAAACGACAAGGTGTTAATCTATTCGTAGCGGACATTTACAAGGATCTGTACTCAGTCATGGCTAGTATCAATCAAAAGCATCGACTTCTTCATATCAATACCGCCCTCGGTAAGGATCACTTTATTGCCACTCGATTAGCGGGTGATGAAAGCGTATCTAAACTGTTTCGCTATGAGGTGGATTTACTGTCGACCAACCACGAGGTTACCCAGAAAGATCTAGTGGGTAAGCCCGCCACCGTTACCATCAATCGTGATGGTAAGGAAGAGTTAAGACACATTCACGGCTATGTAAGCCAGTTATCGCTGTTTGATGTCAATGCTGAAGGTTTGCGTGCCTATCGAGCGGTCATTGTGCCCGGCCTTTGGTTCGCGCAATTAAGTAGTAACAACCGAGTCTTTCACCGGAAAACGGCTAAGGCAATTATTGAAGAAGTATTGGGTGAGTACAGTAAGGTTGTAAAGCTCAGTCTTAAGCTTAATGCCTCTTATAAAACAAGAGAATATTGTGTTCAGTTTGAAGAGACTGACCTCGCATTTGCCTGCCGCTTAATGGCGGAAGAGGGCATCGCCTACTACTTCATCCATGGCGATGGCAAACTCGAATTGGTGCTCACCGATGACGCCCAAGGATTTTTTGATTGTAGCGCTGAACCGATTGAATATGATGGCGGTGGCAGTCACCCCACGAAAAGTACGGTGCACGCATGGTCGAGAAGTTTTTGCTTTCATACTGGCGGTGTGGAACATAAAGATTACAGTGAGTTTTCGTCCGACAAGGATCATAAGCAAGAGGTTAAAACGAAAACCAGCTTGAATGATGCCTCTGCTTATAAAATTCGTGATTTTGGAAAGTACCTTTTGGAGCCGGACAAGGATCAAACCCACAAGATTACCGATGCGTCTAATAAAGATATCGCCACTCGTATGATGGAAACTATCGAGTCTGGTTTTGATGTGGCAAATGCCAGCAGTGATTGTGCATCGTTGACAGCGGGTGGGCGATTCCAGTTGGACCACACCTTAGCTACCGAAAAGGGTAAGTATTTAGTAACGCGAGTGCAAATGAGCGCCGCAGATGGCAACGGTTCTGATACGCATTTTACCAATCAATTTATAGCTGTACCTGCGGCCGTTATTCCACGCCCAGACCCAACAGCGTTTGCGAGGCGGGTTAGTCACGCACAGCTGGCTAAAGTGCTAGAAGTAAAAGCGACAACCGCTGATGGTTCTGATGATATTTATACCCAAGTTAAAGTTAAGTTCCCATGGAACACGGCGCAGAATTCATGCTGGGTTCGTGTTCAGCAGGTGTTTGCAGGCAAAAACTGGGGGGCAAATTTTGTTCCGCGAGTTGGCCAAGAAGTGGTTGTTTCCTATATAAATGGCGATCCCGATAGGCCGATTGTCACGGGCGCAGTTTATAACAACCAAAATGGCGGGCCAAATTACACGGCCACGCAATCCGGCTGGAAAACAGAATTTGAAGGAAGTAAATTTAACGAATTTCGTTTTGATGACAAGAAGGGCTCGGAAGAAATATATCTCGAGGCAGGGAAAGATCACAATTATCTCATCCATAACGACGAAACCGGTAAAATCGAAAACAACCAAACCTTGGAGGTTGTTAAAGATCGCACCATTGATGTTACCGAAGGCAATGAAACCAAGACCATTGGTAAGGGTGATCAGAGCATAACGGTGAAGTCGGGTAATCAAACGGTTAAAGTCTCTAAAGGCACTCAAACGGTAGATGTGCAGGGTGCAATTAAGATCACCTCGAAGACCTCAATTGAATTAAAAGTGGGTGGTTCATCGATTAAAATGACCCCAGCGGGAATTACGATAAAAGGAACAACCTTGTCGTGTAAGGGCGATGCAACGGCCGAAGTTAAAGCGGGTGCAAGCCTTACGTTGAAAGGTGGGATTACATTAATTAACTAGTATTGATTATGAGTGATTGGGTAAAAATAAAGGCCTTGACGGCACAAGAGCTCCTGGAGCAGTTTGAGCTCAGCGAAGAGGGTGCTGCTGAATGTATTGTTGCTGATACAACACCGCGTATCAGTATTGAGCGCTTAATAGAACATGGCTTTTTCTTAGACGCAGTGAAACTTTTGGCGCATTGTTTGCCGAAGCGTGAAGCTGTGTGGTGGTCGTGTTTGGCTGCACGTAAAATTCAAACGCCAGAAACGGATCAAAATAACATTGATGCGTTAATCGCCGCAGAGGCGTGGGCAAAAAAGCCAACAGAAGATAATCGCCTTAGAGCTAGGGCTATGGGTGTGAAAACAGGCCACAAAACACCGGCGAGTTGGGCTGCCACGGCGGCATCCTGGAGTACCGGCAGTTTGAGTGAACCCGGTGAACCTGAAATTCAAACACCTGAATACCTCTATGCTCACGCCGTAGCGGGCAGTGTTTCATTGGCCGCTGTGTTGGGAAATCCCGATGAACCAGAGGCTCTCTACCAGCATTTTCTGGCCCAGGGTATTGATTTGGCCAAGGGTGGAAACGGTTCAGCGGAAACACAATAGGAATAATAATGGGAAAGCCAGCGTCAAGAATTACCGACATGCATGTGTGTCCAATGTCTACCGGGCCTGTGCCCCACGTTGGGGGGCCAATATTATCGCCGGGCGGGCCAACGGTCATTATCGGTGGGCTGCCGTCGGCCACGGTGGGAAGTATGTGCGTTTGCGTTGGTCCGCCGGATTCTGTCGTTACAGGTAGTACAACTGTAATGATTTCAAAAAAGCCCGCTGCTCGAATGGGCGATAGCACAGCACATGGCGGAAAAATCGTGTTGGGTTGCCCAACCGTGATTATGGGTTAGTTTTATCTTTAGGTTTCACGTCTAGTCACATTAGCTAACGCAGGGATGTAAGCTATGAATTCAGAGGGTTTAGGTGCACGGTGCGACCTAAGTGTTGTCTTTACCGGCCAGTGTCGCGAGAAAAAGTCTAAGAAAGACCTATCGGTCGGCTTATTGAGATTGTGTGGCGGTGTTGCTGAAAAAGCAAATTCGCTGTATCGAAAAGCACCTGTGCGCGTTGCTAAAAATTTGACCCAATCTCAAGCTGAAGCTACCGCGAAAAAGTTTTTGGCGGCCGGCTGGCATGTGGATTTGTTCGCAGGTAAAAAGCGTGTGTTTTCTAGCAATGCTGGGACAAATAACAGCGCTCGAACAGCGAAGCTTGCTGCAGGCGCGAATGGTTTAGGTAAGCTCGTCACTTCAGTGGGAGAATCAGTTAATGGCAATCAAACGGTAAGCCTTAAACGTATTTATTCGGAGAATAGAGCCGTTTCATTATGTGTGCCACTGACGTGGGAGCTCAAATCCCATTTGAATGCCGATGCCTTAATGCAGCTTGGCCGAGACCAAGATGAAACTTACCTTATAGTCATTGCTCAAGCCAAGCATTCCTTTGGTGCGGTAGTAAGGCTACAGAGTTATGCCAGCGCTATTGTTAATGCAGCCTTAGGTTGGGTGGCTCATTCGAAGTTGGTTATGCCTGCTGTTTACAATGAGGTAGGGCGATATTTTCGAGCGGAAATTGCCGGTAAGGTTGGGGTAACTAACGTACAGTATCAAATTTGTACTTTTGAGTGCAAAAAACAGTTTTATACTGTTTATGTTTGGACCAACGCCGAGCGATACAAAGCGGTAAGACCCCTTATAAATGCCATCTGCGGCAGCTTTAAGCTCAGTGAACAGCCTTCGCAAGTAATGACCAAGCGTTGTGTTGAGTGACTTATGTCCCGAGTTAAAATAGATACAATAAAAAAGGGCTGCGTTTGCAGCCCTTTTTAGCTGATTAAGAAACCTGGTAAGTGAATTCACCTTCTTCGGTCACACCTACGTGCACATTGTTGATTTTTAAGCCGTCAGCGAGCTTATCTAAACATTCTGATGCCATAGACGGTAATAGTGTGCGGTTAAGGATGTTTTCGATATTGCGTGCACCGGTATCTGATTCTTGGCAGCGAGCAACAATATGTACCAGTACATCTTCATCGTAGCTAAATTTAGCGCCGTAATGACTGGCCAGGCGTTTTTCAATTTTCCTAAGGTTGATTGCTGAGATCTTCATTAGATCATCATCATCCAAGGGGTAGTAAGCAACGACGTTAGCCCGCCCCATAAATGCAGATTTAAAATGCCTTAATAGGTAGGGGCGAATATTGTCCAGTAGTACATCGGGCTCTGGCTTTTCCTCAGTTTGATTAAATATTGCGCTTATCGCTTCTTCACCGGCATTGGAAGTCATGATGATGACCGTATTCTTAAAATCAATGTCTCGGCCTTCACCATCTTTTATCGTGCCTTTGTCGAAAAGACTATAGAAAATGTCTTGAACTCCAGGGTGTGCTTTTTCCATTTCATCGAGCAATATTACTGAATAGGGTTTGCGCCGTGCGGCTTCTGTTAATACGCCGCCCTCGCCGAAACCAACATAACCCGGAGGTGAGCCAAGCAACATAGACACTTTATGCTCTTCTTTAAACTCCGACATGTTTATTGTGGTGATATTTTGTTCGCCACCAAAAAGTTCGTCGGCAAGTGCCAGTGCGGTTTCAGTTTTACCCACACCGCTGGTGCCGCAAAACAGAAATACCCCAACTGGCTTTCGTGGATCTGTTAGGCCTGCGCGAGATGTGCGAATGGCTTGCGCCACAGCTTCCAGCGCATGTGGTTGGCCAATGACGCGCTCACCCATACGTGAGGCAAGTGCTTGCACGCTCCTAATTTCATCGCTGACCATTTTGCCAACAGGGATGCCGGTCCAGTTAGATATAACCTCGGCGATGGCTTGTTCGTCTACCGCGGCCTGCACTAGAGGCGCGTCAGCTTGAATTTCCTTAAGTTGGCTGGAGAGTGTTGCTAGATTTTCTTGTAATGATCTTAACGCATCGTCGTCGATTGCCGTATTATTTGAAAAGCTGTCGTCAATTTTTTGGTGAACTGCTCTAATTTCATCGACTAACTGCGTTTCTTTTTTCAGTTGTTGTTCGAGCTCCAGTAGCTTAGATTCAGCTGCGGCTTTTTCCGCTTCAATTGCCGATATATCGTCTTGTTGTGCGTTTGATGCAGCATGTTCGCGTTTGAGGCGGGATAAAGTCGTGTCGCAGCGCTGAATAATACGGGTTGTATCTTCGATGGCTCCAGGCGTTGCCGATTGACTTAACCCCACGCGCGCACAGGCGGTATCCAATAGGCTTACCGATTTATCTGGCAGCTGACGTCCTGGAATATAACGGTGCGAAAGGCGCACTGACGCAATAATGGCTTCATCGAGTATGCGAACCTTGTGATGCTCTTGGAGGGAGGTTGCGATTCCGCGCATCATGTCGATTGCTTTCTCTTCTTCAGGTTCTTCTACTTTGACAACCTGAAAGCGGCGGGTAAGCGCAGGATCTCTCTCAAAATATTTTTTGTATTCGGCCCAAGTAGTCGCCGCAATAGTGCGTAACTCCCCGCGTGCAAGCGCGGGCTTGAGTAGATTGGCGGCGTCGCCTTGGCCCTCTTTTCCACCGGCTCCAATCATTGTATGGGCTTCATCAATGAATAGAATAATCGGCGAAAGTGAGGCCCGGACTTCTTCGATAACAGATTTGAGGCGATTTTCAAATTCGCCTTTTACGCTGGCGCCAGCCTGAAGTAGGCCGAGATCAAGGGTGCGCACAGTCACGTTGCGTAACGGTTCGGGCACGTCGCCGCTGGCAATTCGCAATGCAAACCCTTCCACCACGGCGGTTTTACCAACGCCGGCCTCACCCGTCAGTATGGGGTTGTTTTGTCGCCGCCGCGTCAATATGTCAATACATTGTCTAATTTCTTCATCTCGCCCTAAAACAGGGTCGATGGTCCCTTGCTTAGCGCGTTCCGTTAAATTAACGGTGTATTTATCGAGAGACGGTGTTTTAGACGTAGAACCTGCGTTGGCAACAGAACTTTCAGCGTTAAAGCCGCTGGTTTGCGGAAGCTCAGTACCCGCACCTATTAACCCACGTGCAACTTCTCGCACTGATTCTGGAGCAATGGTGCGAACTTGTTTACTGCTAGAAAATACTTGATCGCGCAACTTTTCATCGAGAAGTACGGCGGTAAGTAAGTGCCCAGTCGTTATGGCGTTGTGACCGTACTCGACGGAGGCGAGCATCCACGCGTATTTAGCTGCGTCTACCAAGTTTGGAGCCAGTGATGCGGGCCTGGTGTTTCCTGATTTAAATTTTGCAACGGCGGTGCCTAAGTCTTTTGCAAACTCAGCTAAATTAACCTCAAACTTTTCCAATATGGCGGCTAAATCCGAATCGCGTTGCTCAAGGATTTTTAGCATCCAATGTTCAATTTCAACATTGTAATGGCTTTGCCCAAGGCAAAACCCAGCGGCTCCTTCTAAGGAGTCGCGCATCTGTGGCGCCATTTTATCGACTAGCGATTTTAAGTTTAGGTTTATCATATGAATATCCTTATTGCGATGTAATGAGTTTTAAACCCTCTTCGGGAGACTCTGTTTCTTGTGATAGGTTGATTTTCATCGACTCAATTTCAACTTCATCTTGAGCGTAGAGGTGGGTATTCCAGCCGAGTGCGGGTTGATAGTCGCATTCGTTGGCAAGGCGTGTGGGCGGAACTTGATTTTGCGCGGTGGTGATGGATATGTCGAACTCTAGATCGATGCCTACGCTAAATCGAATAAACGATCTGAGTGCCTCCAATTTTTTTGTCCCTGGTGCAAGCTCCATAAAGCGTTTGTAGGGAAGGGGGTCGACAACCACGCTAAATTTACTTTGAGCGTGATAGCAGTAACTACCGATAATACTGTTGACGCCTAGCTGGTTGTTAACGCCATCCAAACACTCTTCGCCCGGTAGACGGCATGCAACCTCAGGGTCGAGCGGTTGCCATTGGCCTTTGAATTGTTCGATGTCGACGTTGAGTTGGAAGAGCTGCTTTATCATGCCTTTTAGAACATCGGCTGACATTATATTGCGACCTAAGCCGCCAGAGAAGCCAGCAATAATTTCGTCGTTAAAAGGCAGGCGATATTGAAGCTCTGAGGTGCCAATGCCGGCGAGTGAGTATAAGGCGTCAGTGAATTTATCAATGCCACCTTTATCGGACTGTCTATTTCTTTCGTAATTAACAGGCAGGCGATATTTGTGCCATGCTTGGAAATAGAGGGAGGCGCTGCGGTGGTTGAAAAGATCTAGGAAGTCAGCTAGCGCGGAATTTTTGTCCTTAATTTCCTGCAATACAAGTTCAGAATAACGGTAAGGGAGTACGCCTTGGGCCCCGGTCAGACCGATAAAGCTTAGGTCCATCACCCAGCGTATTTGCTGTTCACCGCTGTCGCTAATTAAGCCGTTTGGCTCGGTCGCGAGTGATAAAATATCGCTACCAGAGAATGCTAATCGGTTATTGCTCTTAAAGCGAATAGACTCTTTACTCGGTTGCGCGAGAATAGCAACCGGAGCGCGTGCATACTGCCCGCTATGATCTTGAGCAGCCGCGGTTTCAAGCAACCTTACCGCTTGAAAAAATTCAAAGCGGTTGGGCTCGCTTTTTAATTGGTCGACTAGAGTAAGGCTTTTTCGCCGGCGCGTGGTGGCCACTTCTTAAACTCCTTATCTTGTCCTGTGTGTGAAACCTTTAAGCGCGTGAATGAGTTTATCGAGCAATAAAGTCCGAAAAAACTCTCCAATACAGTGGCAAACATCACGCTGCTTACGCCCCGTAGCATTTGAGGGTCCAGCTCTAAGTCAATGGCCATTCCACGGCAAAGTGACACCATGCCCTCTACCTGAATAGGTGCTGTCATGGGTGCCGTTCGTACTCGACTTATTGACTCAACAATTTTTCGGCTCGATGCTGAATTTTTGAAGTCATATAGCCTTAGTATCTCCTTAAGCGCCTCGGTAGACCCACCGCCTGAACTTAAGGAAAGGTGGTTTAAATTTAGGTGGGATATTAAGCGCCAATAGGCCCTTTCTCGTTGGTCTGAACGAATAGTTTGGGTTGGTGTTACAACGCAAGATATTTGCTTTGCCGGCGCACTTCCTTCAACCACGGTAAGCAAAGGTTTACCGCCACCAACGGGTAGTCTTTTAGGTAGGTTTCTATTTGTGCAGGTTAGTGCAATATCCAGTGTTAAATCCGACGCGCTGTAAGGCGAGAAACCTAAGTTCACAAGGGTGATATCCATCTCACTGGCAGATTCATTTAGATGTTCCCCTTCTACAACGGGATAGCGTCGATTAAACCAATAGGCAGCATTGGCGTTTGACTGTTTGTGATCAATTCCGTAAAAGCGCTTAAACTCTGTGCTTTGGCCATTGCTGTCAATGGCGGTAACACGGTCCACAGAATATATCTCTAGTGCTTCCGTACGGCGAGCATCCGGAACGATGTGGTAGGCGTATTCGGTTTGAGTAAGAGGAATTGGGTCGGCTGGTTGCTTAAAGAGGTTGATCGCCGGGGTGCAGCCAAGTGCAAACATATCGGCATTAAGTTGGTGCTCTAACTCAGAATCTGATTCTGTTAAATAGATATAAAGCGATAGCTCATCGCCGTAATTATCACCGAGTAATTCGTTAACGCCGCTGAACTCGATAAATTGAAATTTTTCTGGAAAGCAAAAATACTCTGTCAGCAAGCGATAGCCAGTAAAAGAAGTATCTGGGTAGGGAATTAAACTATCTGTGCTGTCAAACCCAACTGGCTTTATCATAGACGTCGTACAGAATATGGGTTTTGGATCCATCTCACTCTTTGCTATCACCACTCTTAGTGCTTTGGTGAAAATTAAGTCATATAGTGGGTGGATGTGTTGTGGTAGCCCCTTCAGAAAAAAACGTATTTTATCGGGTGCCAGCTCTGAAAATGCGATAGAGCTATCATCGGTTTTGAGCGTGATTTTAATGACCGCGCCGGCACCGGATATATCGTTTGAGCCGGGTGCGATAAATGGTCGAGACATCAAGCTTGCGCTCGTGACAGAAAAGGGTGATACGTCAACAGGATAGCAGGTGGTGAATTTACAGCTGTTGCCCTGAAAACTATCGGATTCAAGCAAAAAATCTCTATCAATTCTCACAATCTCATCTAACTGAGGTTCAGCTTCAAATTGAACGATACAGGCTGAAGGGAAGGGTCGAAGGTAGTGAGGGTAGAGGGTGTCTAGCATGGCATCCGTTAGCTCAGGAAAATCATCGTTGAGCTTCTGTTGCACTCTTGCGTTCAGGTAGGCAAAGCCAGACAGGAGTTTGCCCACGAGTGGGTCGTCAACTGTATCACTTGAAAGCTGAAGTCTGGACGCCGTTGACGGATATTTCTTGGCGAACTCACCAGACGTTTGGTTAATGAAGGCTAGTTCTCTTTCGTATTGAAGAAGCAGTTCGTCGCTCATTACATTATCTCTGATACATCGACGGATTGAGTTACCAGGTCGAGAGCTGAATCAAAAATGATTAACTCAGGTGCAGGGTTTGTGTGCAAAATGGCCTCAACCCTGAATTTTACGCAGGGGTTTTCTGGGTCGATTTTATGGTTTGACTGAACTTTTACAGATTTAATTCTTGGTTCGAAGGCCAGTATAGTTTTCTCTATATCGCGACAAAATTTTAAGCGATGTTCCTGCGCGGATAGATTGATAGTCGATATATCGGGCAAGCCAAAATTTATAACAGCTGTTTCTAGCTCTACGCAGTTTGCAGGGGTTGATATGCAGCGATATCGAGTATTAAAAAGCGTTTCGAGGTCTCTGCGCACGCTCTCTCTGAGCTGTTTCAAAATTTGATGTGGTTGATTGGCGTTTGCCGAGCTTTCTCCACCAAGTAAACGGTCTAATACAGGAGATAGCAGCTTTTTGTCGGTATCTGAGTACACGATGTTATCCTATTGCCCCAAAACCCGCCGACGTTAACGACGTGGTTAATTTTAATTCAGAAACCAATTGATCCACTGTGTAGTGTGTTTTCAGATAAATGATGCTTTGGTATACGCCGGGCTTCCCCGGTTCCTCATTCACCTCAACTCTGGCTTCGCGCAGCGGGTAGCGCGCGAGCATCTCCCAAGATAGGTCATCTCTTCCGGTAGTGTATTGATCGAGCCATTTTTGAATAAATCGCTCGCACTCTTTATCGCGGATGTAGGCGCCAACTTTATCGCGAATCATCACTTTTATATACTGTGCAAATCGAGACGCGCAAAGTACCTGCTGTAACATAGCGCTGATTCTAGCGTTGGCGTTGGCAGAGCTTTTTTCATACTCTCGCGCAGCTTGCAATGAAGGCGTTGAGTTAAAGCAAGCGTAGGGCGTGTCGTAGCTATGACATAGACTGATCAGGCCCAGTTCGCTCAGCTCTCGCTCCTGGAAATCTGTGACAAGTACTTGGGTGATCATTTTTGTACGGCCAGCCTTGGTGTCGGTGGCGTAACTTAAGGATGGAAAGCGAGTAACTAAACCACCGCCAAGGTAATCTCTGGGCACGCCGCGTATATGTGCAAACCAGCCGACCTCTGTAAACTCTCGAATGAGGACAGTGCCGAGGGCGAAGCAACAATTACCCCAAAGGTAGTTGTCGTTGCCTTTACCTGATTCTTCTTTAAATTTTATGCCATTGAGCGCGCTAAACTTAGTGCTATGAGGCTTTCGCAACAGTACTCGAGGCAGTGTGATGCCGACGAAGCGACTATCTTCTTGCTTTCTCAATGCTCGCCAACGTATATATTCTTTTTGGCTAAATACTTCCTGCAAGCGTAGCGGCATACCTAGGGTGTCAAAACTGTCTAGGCCGAAAAGTTCCGGCGCGGCACCGCAGATAAACGGAGCAAATGCTGCGGCCGCAGTTCTGCTAATTCCTTGAAGTGTGTGTACATCGTCATAGGGGTGACTGCTTGAAGACTTATGGCTAATTTCGTAATCGCCGAGCAATACACCGAAAGGCTCGCCACCGGGTGTGCCAAATTCAAGGTTGTACACTAAATGAAACAAGGCGCTTTGATCTATATCTGGTGCCCGCTCTATATCTTTGACTAATTCCTTCCAAGATACATCTAACAGCTTAATTTTGACGTTTTCCGCCAAGCTCGCGCTATCGATTAACTGCCATAATCCCGTCCAGCGTGCTTCCATCGCCTGCAGTGGGGCGGCGTGAATTACCTGGTTGAGCTGGTCGCAGATAAGTTCATCAATCTGGGCAATTTGTTGACACAGGATATGTCGGGCAGTGTGGTTGAGCGTTGGCTTAATCTGGGTGATTGAGCCGAGCCAGATTCTGAATGATTCCGTTAGGCTTGATTCGTTTAGAAATGAATCTAGCGCGCTTGACATGGATGGTGAGTGATTTTGATCCATGGGCTTTTGGGTATTGGAATTAAGTGCCGTGCTCTGTATTGAATCAATAAGCGCAGACACAAGGTCACCTTTAAATGAGATTTTTACCGGGGAACAGCCGGGCCGCCTAGGCGGCCCGGCGACCAGTTAGCTTGGTGTTGGGATGTTTGCAACCATACGCATGGAAGTTGTCAGCTCTTCCATTTGTAACCATGGCTTCAAATACGCAATCGCGCTATATGAACCGGGCTGGCCTGGAATTTCTTTAACTTCAACGCGCGCTTCGGCTAGCGGGTACTTAGCCTTCATCTCCGCACTCGCTTCTGGGTTGGAGTTGGTGTACTGAGCAATCCATTTGTTCAGCCAACGCTCACAGTCAGAGGCCTCCATAAATGAACCGACCTTATCGCGAGCCATTACTTTCAGGTAATGTGCGATACGCGAGGTGGCCATCAGATAGGGCAGGCGTGCAGAAATTGATGCATTCGCGGTTGCATCTGGATTGTCATAAACCTTGGGCTTTTGTGCGGTTTGGGCACCGAAAAATACCGAGTAATCCGTATTTTTGTAGTGGCAAAGTGGTAAAAAGCCTTGGTTAGATAGCTCTGCTTCTCGGCGATCAGTAATGCCGATTTCAGTGGGGCATTTAATATCTGTGTCGCCGTCATCGCTCTTAAATAAATGGGTCGGCAAACCTTCAACCTTACCGCCGCCCTCAGCGCCACGAATCGCTGTACACCAAGAGTTTTCCGCAAACGCCTTAGTTAGCGTTGCGCCCATCACATAAGAGGCGTTCATCCAGCAGTAATCGTCATGGCTCGCAGACTTTGACATGCCCGAGTCGTCTTGGTCGAACTCTTCATAGTTAAATGATTCGACAGGTTTGGTGCTGGCCCCATAAGGAAGGCGTGATAGCACGCGAGGCATTACTAGCGTTACAAAGCGGGAGTCATCGCTGTCGCGGAAGCTGCGCCATTTAATGTATTCTGCTGATTCAAAAATGCCGCCTAAATCGCGTGGTTTTGACAGCTCGGTAAAACTATCGAAACCCATCATTTCTGAGCCCGCGGCAGAGATGAACGGGCAGAAGCCAGCAGCCGCAACATTCGACATTTTAGTCAGCAGCTCGATATCTTCTGGGTGGTTGCTGAACTCGAAATCACCAATCATCGCGCCATAAGGTTCGCCACCTGCGGTGCCGAATTCTTCTTCGTACATTTTCTTGAAGATCTGGCTTTGATCAAACTCAACGGCTTTGTCTAGGTCGCGAAATAGCTCGCGCTTTGACAGGTTCAATACGCGTATTTTAAGCGTTTTACCTGTTTCGCTGTTCATAACTAGGTGGTTAAGGCCGCGCCATGAGCCCTCTAGTTTTTGCAGCTTTTCTTGGTGCAAAATTGCACTGATTTGTTTGGACATTGCGGCGTCAATAGCTTTGACCGCAGAGCTAATAGTGTGAGTTAAGTTCTTATCCCAAGATACAGTTCCCTGCAGAACTTGCTTGGTTAAATTACTGATCAGATCTTGAGCTTCTTCGCGTGAGGTTTGCTTGGTGTGGCCTATGGCTTGCTCTAGCAGGCTAACGGTTGATTCGCTGGCTTCTGCTGCATTGCTATCGACTGCCGCTTCTGTACTCATGGATTATTCTCCCTTCTCAGCGTCGCCAATACCTAGCTCTTTTGAGATATTGGTGACGTTATCTGCGTTTTTAAGTATGTCTTCGAGTACTTTCTCCAGCTCTTCAGAGCGGTCTGCTTTGCTGAGCAAGTCTCTTAATTTATTTCTAGCCTCTAGCAGCTGCTTGAGTGGCTCGATTTGCTCGACGATGGCTTCGGGGCTGAAAGCATCCATGTTTTTAAAGTCGAGATTTACCGCCATTTTGCTGCCGTCACCAGCGAGTGTGTTTTCAACTTGTAACTCAAGCTTTGGATTAACCTTTGCCATAGCGTCGTTGAAGTTGTCGCGGTCAATTTGGACAAACTTGCGCTCTTTCAAAGCTTTTCGGCTTTCCGCATTGTCGCCCGAGTAATCACCCATAACGCCGACTACGAAAGGCAATTCTTTCTTAGCTTCAGCGCCATTGGTTTCTACATCATAAGTGATATGTACACGAGGCTTGCGTACGCGTTTTAGTTTGCTGTGAATGCTTTCGGACATTTGGGATCTCCTTTCCGTAAGAAATAAATTCGTAAAAAATTACCAGCCCATTTTACCTGTTTCAGGTTCCGCTGGCTGTGACGCTGGTACCGCGGGTTTATTTTCAGTGCTGACTGTAGGTTTTGCTTTTGGTGGTGCAACGTAGGTGCTGGTATCGCTACCGTCTAACTTTACACCGGTTAACTGCGAAAATAACCCTCGCGCTGACTCTTCTGGTAATAACTGCATCATGAGCTCGGATACTGTCATTCGGCCCCAGCTGACTAGGCGCTCTAGGCTTGGGCCTATCGGTGTGTGGGGCTCATAGCGCCTAAAGTAGGCGGCAACCTCTTCGAGCCTACGTAGAGCGTCTTCTCTGTCGGCGATAGGCCCTTGAACAACTTTCACGCCAGGAGTTCCAGTGTCCATGTCAGGGGCTCCCTCGGCGCTGTTTTCCTGTTCCGTTGCATTCGATGCGTTAACGAGTGCTTCGTTCTCTTCCAGCTTCTCCTTGTACATGAATCGCGTGGTACGGAGCAATTCCTCTAGGAGATTAGAAATATTTGTGCTCGGCGGTGCAAATTTATCACAGTTCTGACGCAGAGCCGCTTGGGTAGACTTAAAGTAATCTAAACACTCCTCAAGCGTGTCGACAATAGCAACACTATCGTTTACAGATGTGCTTAAAATCGTATCTGTTATGTTTTTTAGTGAATAACCCATAGCGTCGATGCGCTCGGATTTTTCATCTTCGTCGACGATTCGATCAGCATCTCTAGCTTGTTGGTACTGCCAGAAGGAGAAGAGTCCGCCGGCATCTTCGAGCGTAATAGGCATGTTTCTAAGCGGGGCCAGTAGGGTGCCATCGCCGCCATCGCCGTTTAGCCCGGTTAAAGGCGCAACTTTTGTTTCCATGCCATCTTCATCGGGCTGAGGGTAGAGGCCATCCCAGTACTCTGTTACTAAGTGCTTAATCAGTGCTAAGCCATCCCGTAAGCCAGCGAGACCGTGCAATCTAATTAACGCCTCTGTATACCAAGCGCTGACTTCTAGGTCTTTACTGATGTTGGCTAAAATGTCGGGGGCGAGACGGGCCACATCTTTCCATGGCGCCAGTAAGTCTACATTGTCGTCAAATAACGCCGATCTCTCGGCGGCTCGCGCAGCATTGCGGGCGTCTTTAATGGCGTAGAATGCAGAGGTGGGGGATCTATCGGTGCGTAGGTCTGCGCCTTGTGGGCTAGCCTCAGAAATTGGCTTTTGGAGGCTATCTAAGTCAATAACGTGATCTAATGACATCTGTATCGTTTCCCTCGATTTTTCCATCGTCCTTGTCGGAAACCGTTTGCTAAAAGTTAATTTCCGTAAGGTTCGCTAGACTACACCGGTCTCGTATTTTTAAGAAGCCTTTTGGCCGCATTTCGCGACTATAGAACAGAAATTATTCCGTACTTGGCACTTTCGTTCATGTATGAAATTGGATTCGACTCTCCGTTGCCGTTGAGAATCTAGATTGGCCTCCAATCGTTCGTGATCATGGGTAGGTAGCACTCAGGATTGGGTAGATTTGCCGCTGTGAAGATAGTGGGCATTATTTCTTCATTGCCATCGCACATCCACAAGCTAGAGCTTGCGTTGTTGAGGCGCGATAGCGGATAGATAAGCTTTGCGGCACGATTCTCGTCTGAACCCTGATGAGTTTGGCAGAGATTAATACCATGCTGCTCTAAATACATACTTTGGTCTGAGCTTGTTACGTTGTAATGGTTCTTTAGACTGTTCAAATGTTGCCAGAGTGTATCGACATCAATAGTGGTGTGAAGCGCCTCCACTAATAAGTCAGTTGCTTCATCGAGGATATGACCTTGGTTAAGTAGGGTGTCAAAGGGGTCAGCGCGATCGCTCAGCTTAATGACCACGGTAATGGGGAAGTAGCGCCCTACGGAATCTACGCTGGGTACAAGTAGGCCAACCCAGGCATTACTATCGACGCAACCCTGGCCCAGTCCAAACCGCCAAACCGGGCTGGTGAGAAAATAGTCTAGCCATTGCTCACCGGCGCTATCTTGGCTGCTTGCCAAGCAGCGTTGTAACCACTCGTCCCATACGGATACAAATGCCCGCGGCAAGTTTCTTTCTACAAAGTCGCCATGGGCAGGCAGCTTTCCAAAAATGCCTATTTCATAGGTGTTGTTCATACTTGGCTAGCTACAGGTACTGTGGACAGTTGTAATTTAACAGCAAGCTGCGATCGAATGGATTGACTCCGGTATTGGCAATCAACTTGAATTCAGCTTTGCGGCCATTTTCTTTAAAGACAATGTTTTTAATGCTGTCGTTAGACGTCGATTCAATGGTGGATGCATCTAGCAATCTAAACCAAGCCCAGTCACCTTCGTAGTGCTTTCTATGTACCGTTTCATTTAAGTCTTCAAAAATAATTCGCACCCGCATGGCTTCGCCGCCAACCCAATTCATGTTTTTTAACGTTCGCGGGCCATGTGAGTAGTTTACTCTGTTATCGCCAAGCTCCAAAGCGAACAGGCGCACGCCAGAGTCTAGCTTGGTGGGTTCAATTTTGAATTTAATGCTGGCCGATGAGGTGCCTGCAAAAAATGCGCGGCGGATATCGTCAGCGCGTCGGAATTGGCGCAGGCTTGCTTGGTTAAATGCAACGCTGTTGCCTTCCAATGATCGTACTTGCCAGCGGCGCGTATCTATAAACGGGGCGAGATAACTAGCTACAAAGCTTTGCTCCGTGCCGCCAGGTTTGAAGTAGCGATTAAATTCTCCCACGGGAGTTTCATAATCGTTAGCTGATTCCATGGGGTAGCGATTGCTAAAGTTGTTGATATAGCTCGCGTACACCTGATCTTTCCACGCTTGATCAATGTGCAGCTTGGTCTTTCTGAGCACGAGTGACCAGGTGGCATCAGCTAGATCATTTAGCCATTCATTTATTGGCGTGGGTGCACTTTGCGCTTTTACTCTTACCTGCTTTATTGGCCCGGCACCGCCGGTATCAAAACGCTGCTTAGCAATATTAAAAGCAGCCTCATTACTATCCGGCGCATTGTCAATTTCGATGAGCATTTCTTTTAGTGCTTGGATAGAGGCGAGGTATTCTTGAATTTGTGCAGGCCGGTTATTTGAAGACTGCACTAAGTGCTGAATGTCCTGAAATTGGCTGTCAACTGGCGTTGGTTGGACTTGGCTACCTAAGGCGTTTACCGCGCTCATTCCGAGTGACGCCGTACGGCCGCCAGCGCTTGTTAGGGCTGAAGGCGCACCATCCAAGGAGACTTCTATTTTTGGCGTTAGCGCTGTGTTTTCGGCCGTCAGTTGCACCAATGCCAGTAGCGGAGAGGAAATGGGGTCTGACAGTTGTTCAAGTTGTGCAATGCCAGCTGACGTTGAGCTCATAGGTGCAAGATGTACCGAGTTAATCAAATCCTTCCATTGTTTGGCGTAAGCGGCCATGTAGAGCTTTTTAACATTCTCGGCAATTTGTTTTCTGTCTGCGTCACTAAAGTTTTCGCTGTCGCTATCTTGGCCGTAAATCCATCTATCTTCAGCGAGCTTATTTAATAGGTCCGAGTCGGCGCCAAAGTCAATGTCTTTGTAACCTTGCTTGGTATAAAGAAGTGGTATTTGGCTCGCTTCTGACTCATAACTTAAACCAATATCTTGTGCGTTAGCTGCACCTAAAACATCGACTAAGTTGACTTTTTTCTGGCCAGTTTCACTGGCCTTTAGTTGATTGAATAGTCGCTGCGGAACCGGTATGCGGCGTAAGTTTTGTTGGCTGACGTTAATGAGCGATGTGTTTGCAGTCAGACTGTCTGGTTTAGGTTGGGCCAATGTTTGGCTTAGGTGGCTGATTAGATCTTGCTGCAGATCTGCTTTACCGCTGAGTTGTAACTGCCATTTTTCGCCCATGTAGTTGGTCAGTAATTGCGGGTCCATTTTTGCTGAGTCAAATACCGAAAGGTAGGCTTTCAGCGACTTTAGCAGCGCGTCGTCATCGTTGCGATACTGTTGTAAGTCACTCTCAATCGCTCTAACCATTAAGGGATAAAAAACGTTGTTCAGCTTCTTGTTGTATAGCTGGTCGGCCGCTTGGTCAATCGATTCATCATAGAGCCCGAGGTTACTAAGCCAGGGGTGGTCATCCTTGTTGTAAACGGTACTGGCCGATTTTAATGCGTTAAAAGCTTTGGCTAGTTGATCGAGGTTGAGTGGCTCGGTATTGATCGTGGCTTCGAGCGCTTGATAATCCTTTATGTGATTCTGTACTTCGCCAATTGAGAGCTTACTGTTGGCGAGGCTGCCAAACCACAAGAACAAGGTTGCGCAGGTGCATAGAGCAAGAGTTACAAATGCCGCGCGTCGGCCCCAGATCAAGGTGTTTTCGAACTTCCGGTTTACGCCGACAAGCTCTGACTCTGGAAAAATAATATCGTTTAGAAGGCGCTGTAAAAAGAAGCTTTTACCAGTATTTGTTTGCGCTTTGCCCATGTCCCGCTCGAGGCCAAAGTCGGCGCTAACGGATGCCATCATGCGATCGATAGGGCTGCCTTCTTGGGTCGCACTGGTGAAATACACGCCTCTTAGTAATGGCGGTGTATCGTAGCGGTTTTCGCTAAATGTTTGTTTGATGAAATCACTTAATACTTCTGACAAGGCTTCCATACGTGCGGGAAAACCGTGTAACGCCGAGCGCCTGTCTATATTTCGCTCTTGATGTACACGCCAGAGTAATCTGTGGTTTAGCCGGTCTATCAGGTTGTCAAACTCTTGAGGGTAATTATCAATGTCTTCTCTTAAACCCTTGTCTTGGTCGAAATGAAAGCTAGTGCCCCAAACTTGTTCGCGTTCCGCTTGCGATAGATTGGCAAAGAACTCGGAAAACCCAGCTACTAAGTCGCATTTAGTGAAGGTCAGGTAGATGGGGAATCGAATACCCAGTTCTTGTTGCAGTTCGTTAATTCTCGTCCGCAGTGTTTTTGCCTGGTGCGCCCGTTGCTCGGCGGTTTGCACCATAAGGTCCTGCAGGCTGATAGCAAGTATGGCACCATTAATTGGGCGCCTTCTGCGGTGCTTCCTGAGTAGACTTATGAAAGAGTGCCAGGCCGAGTTGTCGATAGTGCGATGGCTGTCTTGTGTTGTATAGCGCCCGGCCGTGTCTATCAAAACGGCATCGTTGGTAAACCACCAATCACAATTCCTAGTGCCGCCAACACCGCCAAGGGAATATTGTTCTCGCGCATTAGACAGTGGAAACTCTAACCCAGAATTGAGTAGGGCCGTGGTTTTCCCTGCGCCAGGTGGGCCTATGATGATATACCAAGGCAGTTGATATAATGATTTTGTGCTGCCGCCGCGCTTAAAGCGCGCTTTTTTCAGTGTTTCAAGAGCCTCTTTAAAACGCGCTGCTATTGCATCTAGCTCGTCTTTACTGCGTTCTTCGTCTGGCGATATTGATTCGCTTTCTTGTTGTAGCGATTCCACCAAGGCGTTGTTTTGTTTGCGCTCCACAAGCCAGCTACTGATATTCCAAACAAGCCAGATTAGCCATATTGCCGAAATGAAAATGGCTCTCGTGCCGTAGGCAATCGTATGATTGTCCGCACCAAATTTAATGTAGTCGGCGCCGTACCAAATTAAGATTGATACAGCAATTAAACCGATTATTCCCAAAGTCCATTTATGGGTAAAAAAAGCTGCCAGACGATTCACGGCATTCTCCCTAGGTACGTATTTTTACGCGAGTATTAAAATGTGGATAAGTTGCACTCGGCCTATTTGCTTTCTGCTTGCTCGAGAATTTGATTCGCAATGGGTGCAGTTGTATCCGCGAGCCACCAGCGCATTGTGCTGTAGCTCAGTAATAGAACTGTGGCGAAGCAGGCAGCTACAACCCATGTGGGAAAGTAATCCATGCGCCGCTTGGGCCGGATAGCGTCACTTTGCCAATGTGGCGATAGGTCTTGTTCCGGATTTGGCCTGATTCTTTCGATGGTTTTGTAGAGGTTGTCTCTTATAATTTCTAGCTGTTCGTGTCCTCGTGCTTCGAGGCGGTATTTGCCTTCGAAGCCAAGGCTCAGGCAGAGATAGAAGAGCTCTAACAGGTCGGCGTGTTTACCGGGTGTTTCCAGCAACTTCTGCAGAATGGTGAAGCTTTTTTCACCACCAGAGGTTTCGTGATGAAATAGGCTTAACAACGAGTGTTGACTCCAGCCGCTAGCGGCGCCCCAGGGCGTATTAAGCACTATCTCGTCGACCACGGTGCAAAGTAAATAGCGCGCGGTCACCACAGAGTCCTCTGGAATATGTGCGGCTCGTGATTTTTGTTCAAAGCTGCGTATTTCTTCGGTCAGCTTTCTATGCAGTTCTGGCGCTTTGTCGTGACTCAGCGTAACGCGCAGCTTTATCGCCAACGTTAGCAGCGTAATGGCGCTGTTAACTAAGGGGTTTAACCCTTTGCGCAGCGATATTTTATCGGTGATCGGTGCCGCTGCATAAGCGCGTGCGGGGCTGGGTGCTGGCGCGTTTCCGCGTCTAGCCCCAGGCGTTGGGATCATAATGGTTCTATCGCCATTGGATGGGGGATGAGAATTGTTCATTATTGGTTCCTAATGGCCCACAGTTCCATAATTAACCCAGGGAAGTTCGCACCTAAGTGAACAGCGAAACCGCCAGATTGTTGCATGTGTTTCCACTGTGCGCTGGATCTGTCTAACTCAAAGTAGATAAATCCTGCGTGGTAAGGTATTTGCCTTGGCGCAACAGGTAAGGCGCGAATTTGTATGCCTGGAAGCTGGGTTGTTATCAGTTCGCGTATCGTTTCAACTGGCGCTAGTTTTGCCTGGCTGGGAAACCTAGAGCGCAGCAGTTCAGTTTGAACATCGGCTTTTACCGCCAATACAAATGTACTGCTGGACACCATGCTGTGATCAGTGATCGGAGCAACATGAATCCCATATTTTCGTTCGACCAGTGACAGGGAAACGGCAGATTGTTCAAGCACCGTGCTAAGCGATTGCCGCAGGGCATTGAATAGATCTGCGTAAGTGTTTCGTAGGTTGTCGTGTTGATAGGCGTTAAGCTGGGGTGCTCGCTTGGAGGCGGCGGTAAAGGTGGCGAGCTCGCCGGCAAGTTGAATCAATTCACTGTATAGCGTAAACGGGTGTAGTTGATCTTGGTGTGCATACTGTTGCAGCAAAGGTTGTACCCGATTAATCACCTGTAGCAATAAATAGTCGGCTATTTCGGCGGACCCGGCTCGGCCACTGTCGGCCAATCTATGCCCTAATGCGTCGCCGCGTTGCTTGAGTAAACCGATAACTTCTTCCAAGTAGGCTTTTATGCCAGATGATGCTTTGCAAAGCATCATCGGTGGAATGAACTCGCGGTCTAATTTAATTGGTTTATCAGCCATGCGTTCGATGACCCGAGCGATACCGATTGCCGCATAGCCACTTAAATCATCGGAGCCTAATTTCAAGCAGACGCGCAATTTGCCAATCTGTATGCGCGCAGGTTCACTGGATTGCGATGTGCTATTGCGAATGTCGTAGTTGAATGTTTGGTAGCGCGCCTGAGGTAAATCTTCCTCATTTCTGATGGAGTCTTGGTTACCTGGTCGTTTTAGTGGGACACATAAATAGATGATTTGGTTTTGTGTGTTTTCAGGTATTTCAAGAATCTCAGGCGTCAGTTCAATATCGGGCGCGCAATAAGGCGTGCCATCTGGAAAGACCGCCTTAACTTCGGTAATGGAAATCTTACCAAGATCGAGTGGTTCCGAGTCTATCGCTAGGCTTTGAATGCCCCAGCTATAAGCGCTCGACCCGCCAAGGCGGCCGTCGATGTATCGCTCCCAGTATCGATCTTGCTGTTGAAAGTGTTGCGGTCTTAAGAACATTCCCTCAGACCAAACCACCTTGTTCATTGCTGACATATATTTCCCTTCCAGCCAGTGTATCTATTGGGTTATTAGTGCATTAAGGCTTTTGCTTAGAGGCATCTATTTCAGCGCCTTTTATTTCCAAATAGATATCATTTGTTTTGTGATCAATGATTTCCACCAGCGCAATGGCTTCGGCGTCCTGGTATTGCACGAACTCCGCAAGGATGCCCAAGTATTTGACCTCTGGGGTTAGAGAAATTTTTTCTATGCGTGTTTCGCCCGGGGCAAGTTCCTTCAGGATAATCGTGTCGATAAGGTCTTTACCTAGGCGGTTATCTGCATCTTCGTAAAGATTTAAGAAGTCTTCTCGGCCGAATTGGCGAGCGTCAGCTAGCTTAAAAATTCGAATGACTAAAGGAGATGAGCGATTATCCTGATCTGGATTGATTTTCCCGGCTGCATGCAAGTGTAAGTTTGCCGTGGTATCAAAATTCAGCGTGCGTCGGGTTGTTTGGCAGCCCAGGATAACGGCTGCAGAAAGTAGCAAAAAGGCAGTTAATTTAAGCTTTGAAAAAATCATCATTTCCTCTGATTACGGTTTTCGAGATCTGTTTGCCATAGCGCGGGCATTTTTTAGGTCAGCAAGTTGCTTTTCGTAGGCGATAGCAAACTCTTCACCGAATAAATCATCGTATGTGCGCTCGCTATCGCGGGTGAGGGATTGGTAGTACTCGCTGTAAGCAATCCAGTTTTTTGCTTGTTTACTACTTAAAAGGCCACCTGATTGTGCAAACCTAGCTTCCATCGCTTTCGGTGAAAAATGTTTAAACATGGCTTGGTAAGCTGCTCTCATGCCGGCCAATACAGCGACTTGATGGTCTGACAGGTCATCGAAGCTATCTTGTACGGCTTCTATTGGCCCCATAAAGGCTGTGCCTTGGCCGCTAAACATGGTGCGTATAGCGTCGTTAGCGGTTGCGGAAAACTTCAGAGGGTTATTGTCGACCGACTGTATCATGGTGCGCTGTACGCGCAGCTCATTTTTAATGCTGTTACGCGCGCGTAATAAATCGATCAACCGGGCGATAGTTTCTTTCACAACGCCCATTGAGGTGCTGAGTGCTTTGCTTTGCTGAGCGGCTGGGAGCTCTTGTAGGCCCAGCTCTTCAATTAGGCCTTTAGGCGGTGGAGTTTGTACGGTGCTTGGTGCCTGCGGTTCTGGATTAGACCTCGGGCGCGGCTGTTGCACAGGAATTGGGTTGTTGGGCGCTGCTGTATTGGGCGCCGTAGACCCATGTAATAACTCTGCTGAGGCCGCAAAAGGATTTGGCTCTGCTGCCGCCGAATGCTCTTGTGGTGCTGGGTTAACGGGCGCAGGTGGGATTGCCGGTGTGCGGTTAACGATGGGCGCTATGCTAGGTGCGCCAAATTCGTTAGAGGGCGCTGGGATCGTTGACTTCGCCTTTGGCGTTGAAATGTTGTGGCTAAGAGGCTCTGCATGATCATCCGTTGTGCCTTCTTTCCACCAGTCGTCTTCCCACTTTGGTGCCGATTGAGAGACAGAGGGCGTTCCGAACTGTGCTAAGGGATCAATATGAGGCTGGGGTGCTTGATTAAAGTAGTCAAGCGGGTCAGCTGGGGTGTCGGGCTTGGTTAGGGGTGAGCTGGCGTTGTCGTGGTTGTATCCCCATTCATCGCTGCTAGGCGCTGGGCTAGGGCCTTTGCCGTCCAGCCAGCTGTCAAACTGTTGAGCATTTTTTTGCGCTTCAAGCTGAGGTTCCATGCCTGCGCTAAAGGTCGTCTTGTCTGATGCATCAAGAAAATCCACCGCCCCGAGACCCGTTGGTAACTTAGTGCTCTCTTTCACGGCGCGCAAATTAGCGCGTAACTTATAGTCACCTAAGGTAAAAATATCGCCATCTTTAAGGGCATGAGGCTTGTCTGCCCCCAGTGCTTGCTCGCTTTCGTTGACGAACAGGCCGTTGGTACTCACGTCTAGCAGTAGGTAGCTAGATGCGTCGAATTTAATTTGGCAGTGCTGTGAGGAAACCACGCGGCTAGGATCGGGAAGCACCCATTGGTTGCTTTCGGCTCGCCCGAGCGTACCGCCTTTTTGGGAAAAGACCTTGGTGTGGTTTAGCATGTTGGTGCTGGCGGGTTCAGCAATTACCGTCAGTATTAAATCCATTTTTATACCGTTTTACTCGTTCAGAATTTTCGGGTGAGTAGTTCGAGTCGGCGAATTCTAACGCAGCTACTCGTTCTTTAGTAGTTGGTTGTTTCACGCTTTGAGAAAAAACGCGCTAATTGGATTGAATTAGACATGATTTGGTACATCCGTATTTATTGAAGAAAATTTACTAATACTTTCTTGGGGGTTGCCCTCGATTTCAAGTAACATATTTTTTTCGAAAAAACCTTTGGCTTACCGGGTACGAGTGTACCTAGTGCGCTTTGTCGAGTGATGCTGGTCACGCCCTGGATGGGCTCGCTGTTATGCGTGAGTAAAATATGGATATTGAAGATAAAACCCGCGTTGTTCCTAGTCTTGCGGCCAAGCGCAAAGGCGATAAGCCGACCCAAGTCGAGGCGCACGCAGCCAATATGCCACCGAGGGTGCCCCTCAGCACGGCTATGTCTGGTGTAGATTCGACTGTGTTCGTCGGGGTGCCTGCATCTCGTCAAGCCTCCGCTTCCAAGCAGCATTCCGCTGCCTCTATTACATCTCTCGATAAAACTGTATTCGCATCCCCTGGTGGTGCGGCAGTGGAGGTTGCGCCACCCAGTAGCAAAACGCTAATTAAAGATCGCTTTGAATTGGTTAGTTTGCTGGGTGTGGGTGGCATGGGGGCAGTATATCGCGCTTTGGATAGGCGTAAGGTGGAGGCCAGCGACAGCGACCCTTATTTGGCTGTGAAATTGTTGAATGACGATTTTAAGCAGCACCCAGACGCGTTTATCTCGCTTCAGCGCGAATCTAGAAAATCTCAGAGCTTAGCGCACCCAAATATCGTGACGGTTTACGACTTCGACCGCGACGGCGATATGGTTTTCATGACCATGGAGTTCTTAGAGGGCGCGCCACTCGATAAAATAATTCGCCGAAATGCTGGGCAGGGGTTAGATCCAGAAACGGCGCATAAAATCTTAAGAGATGTAACCGCGGCGCTAATGCATGCGCATTCACAACGGATTGTGCATTCAGACTTTAAGCCGGGAAATATTTTCGTAACTAAATCGAAAGGTTCTAAAGTATTTGATTTTGGCATTGCTCGCGCCGTCTCTGGCGGCATGACGGATGCCGTAGGCGAAAAAACCTTGTTTGATGCAGGCACGCTAGGCGCTTTAACACCGGCCTATGCCAGTCTGGAAATGCTTAAGGGTGAGGAGCCTTGCCAGAGTGACGATGTCTATGCCTTAGGTTGTGTGGCCTATGAATTGTTCACCGGCCGCCATCCGTTTAACAAGACGCCTGCAGATAAAGCGCAGCAGCAGAAAATGCGGCCGCGGAAAATTCGTCAGCTATCAAGGCGCCAGTGGAAGGCGTTGGAGCGTGCCTTAGAGTTTTCTCGGGAAAGGCGCACGGTTGATGCGGCCGCATTTCAGCGCGAATTTTTTGGTGGTCAAAGAACTTTGCTGCTCGGCGCCGCGGTGCTTGTGGTGTCTTTATCGGCTTTGGCTGCAGCTTTCATTGTGCAATATCGAGAGCAAGCGGCTGTGGACGCGGTATATAAAGCGGAGCTTGAGCAAAAGCTTCAATCTGAGCTGTTACAGTCCCGGATAGCGGATAAAAAGCAGTCTATAGCCCGGCTTCTATCTATGGCGAGCCTAAGCGTGGATTGGGAGCGGGATTTACGTTTAGAGCTAACTGAATATCAAGGCTTAGCACCCGCTGATACTGATTTTACGTCGCAGGTTAGTGTTGATGTCGCTAAGTTATTTCTTGCGTCGGCAAGAGAGTACATTGCTGCCGCCGAACTCAGTAATGGCGAGCGCGCGCTGGCTAGATCAGAAGCGTGGCAGCAAGGTGGTGACGATTACGAGGCGATAAAGCAACAGTTACTCACCGAGAAAGCAGATTTAGAGAAGCGTATTGCTCAGGAAGAACATGCCGAGAAGGTTCGTTTAGCCGCGCTTGAGCAAGCCGAGCGACGCGCTGAAAAATTAGCACAAGAAAAAGAGCATGCAAAAAAAATTGACCTTGTCGTTAGCAAGATTGAGCGTCAATTACGCTGCGGCTTTAGTATGGATATTGGCGTTGGGTTAAGCGCCTCTTTAGCCGAATTGAAGGCTTTAGATAATAAAAAGTCATTGCAGATTCGGCCGATTGTGGCCAAGGAAATAGAAACCTGTTTGAAAACGCTCGTGCTGGAAAATCCCTCCAGGGCGCAACCCTTAGTCGATGCCGCCAAATCACTACTGCCCGCTCAGGCGACCATTGCAAAATTTAAAGTCGATTATTGCGGTCATTTAGAGGCTGGCTCTGGTGGTAAGGGTGCTCGTTATTCTTGCTCGGATCGCTTGCTTAATGGGCTGGATGGTCCAGCGTTGGTTCGCGTCAATGGCGAGGCTAGAGCGCAGATTGCCATAGGTCGTTTTGAGGTTTCGGGTAAAGAGTTTTCCTTGTTTTGTCAGGCCAGTAAGTCTTGCGGTAGCTGGGTTTCATCGGGTGAGAATCTTCCTGCCGTGGGTATGTCGGTTGAGCTGGTGCAGCAATATTTAGCTTGGTTGTCTCAGCAGTCTGGGTATCAATATCGGTTGCCTACCTATCGTGAATGGTTCGGTGCAGCCAGTGCCAATGGCGAGCGCGAACAGCCAGATAGAAATTGCTACTTAAAATATGGCGGGATAGAAAAGGGTGGTGACTTTATTGCCACGGAGCTGGGCAAGGCTAACCAGTTTGGTTTGGTGAATCATGTCGGTAATGCGAGTGAGATAGTTATTGGCGATGGCGGCGAGCTATTGGAGGTGGGAGGTCATCACTCAGATACCATGAGTGCCTGTCTCGCAACGACAAAACGGCTTTACAGCGAAACATCACGGCAGCTGGTTGGTTTTCGTGTGGTTAGGGATGCAGCACTGAAGTAGTGCATAGGCAAAGAAATAATTTATAGATGGATATTATGGAAAATATGAAATCGAGTTTGAAGCCGCTTTTCAATGCGATGACTTCAGTGCTATTCATTGGCTGTGTTAGTGCTCCCTGTGTTGTGTTAGCCCAGGCTTCCGACGGGGAGTCTAGTTTTCGGAGCTCAGTTAGATCGGCATTCGAAAATGATGTAACACCAATAGCGGAGCAGGATGTAACAAAAGAGTTTTTGTTGCGTACTATCGAAACTAATGATCCTCAATTGAATACAGATATTCCCGTGCAAAGTATGCGCGAGGAAGGCCCGCGCATTTCCGTCAAGAAATTTGTTTATGTTCGATTGGAAGAGTTTCCAGAATTGGGTATAACAAAAGCAGACATTGAGGCAATGACTGAGAAGTTACGCCGTGAATACATGAAGGAAGATCAGGAGCTCGCTCACGGTTTTACTCAGGATAATTTGGTGGAGCTGGCCGCCTACCTCAATGAGATTGGGGCGCGGGAAATGCCCGAGCAAGTAACACCAAAGAACTTGCAACGATTGGTGAATATCGTTAAGCAGCAAAATGCCGATAGAGGTATGAGCTATGCGGATATCGAAGAAATTGCTGCAGAAGTGACAGCTTATTATCGACGTAAAGGTTTGTTTTTGGCGCAGGTGCAAATTCCCGCTCAGGAAGTTGAGGGGGGGTGGTTGCGCTGACGGTGCAGGAGGGCGTGTTAGGCAAAGTTGTCGCCCATGACCAAAAAAACTACAGCCAAAGTAGATTGGCTGCGCCCTTTGAAGACAACATTGGCGAACTGGTTGATCATGTCAGCGTAGAGGAAGGGCTTTACCTTCTTAATGACCTTCCGGGGTTGGGTGTTACCGGTTATTTTACCCCCGGCGATAACCCCGGTGAAACAGCTTTGAACCTTAAAGTGCGTGAGGAGCGGCGTTGGAAGTTAGCGTTGCGTGCGGATAATCATGGCTCTACCTTCACTGGTGACAAGCGAACCTATGCGCTTTTCGATGCTTTGAATCCCCTAGGTTACGGTGACACCCTAACGCTCGGCTTCTTGAAATCACATACTCCAGGTAACTCTAACCTCGGTCAGATTCGATATAGCTTTCCAGCTCTTAGTCCTCGTACACGTTTCGAGTTTTCAGCCGACTATAACCAATTCAAACTTACCGATGACGGTGAGGACATTATCAATAGGTTGGAGTTAACCGGGGTCAATAAAACCTATGCCGCGAGTGTTGATCATAAATGGCGGCGCTCGCGAGACTTCAACCTATCCAGCGGCTTCAGTCTAACGGATAAAGAGACCGATATGGATTCTGTGGTTGAAACCTATCGTGGTGGCGATCATGTGCGTGGTGCAGAGCTCGGGTTCTATGTCGATGCACTGGGAACGAGTACGCAAATGTTAAATATCGCCAATGTCAAGCTTCAGTATGGGCAGCATCAGAATGAGGTTGCCGAAGGTCGTGGGGATGATTTCTACAAGTTTGCTCTCGATACCAATAGTTTGTTTTTTGTGCCCCTTCCGTTTACCGATTTGAGTTCGCGCTTGGTGTTGAAATCGCGCTGGCAGTATAGCGATAGCTTGTTGCCAGCGTTTGAACAGTTGTCTTTAGGCGGTGCAAACGGCGTTAGAGCGTATAGCGTACGCGATTACTCCGCCGATCAGGCAGCCCTAATCAGCGGCGAGTGGTATTTCAATTTTCCTGCAGCGCTGAATCCCACAATCGCGACGGGAACCCGTCTTAATGATGTCTTGCAATTTGGTCTGTTAGCGGATGCGGGTTACGGCAGCGTTGTTAACTTCAATGAAGATCAATCAAACTCTTGGGCTCGGCTGGCAGGCGCCGGTGTGATCATGAAGTTTAGTTGGGAAGAAGTTTTTGCAGCTCAGTTTTCTGTTTCTCACCCTTTGATGTCTGAGTCTTCAATCGAAGGATTGGGTGATGACGCTAACTCCGCACAAGTTTTTGCGGATTTTACATTTTTCTTCAAATAGATTCGAATTTTACAGAGATATACCTATGAACGCTAACACCACAGAAGTGAAAGGCAAAGCTTGCTCGTTGTTCGTGTCTACGTTATTAGCGCGTTCAGTTAGTTTGAATACGTTATTAGTGGGTGGATTGTTCAGCTCGGTAATGGGGTTTTCAAGTTTGGTGGCTGCTGCACCCGAGGGTGGTGTGGTGGTGGGTGGCTCAGGGTCTATTGATGCACCAAATGACGATAAAGTGACGCAGGTCAATCAATTTACTGATTTGATGGCCGTGAATTGGCAATCTTTTAATTTGGCTGCCGATGAAAAAGTGCTATTCGTTCAGCCGTCGTCATCCTCTTTGGTGTTAAATCGGATTTTAGACGATAACGCTAGCACTATTCGCGGCTCGATTGACGCGAATGGCCATGTTTTGTTGGTGAATCCGAATGGTGTGTTGTTCACTGAATCTGCCAGTGTAAACGTCGGTGGTATTGCGGTTTCCGGTTTAGATATTAATCCCAATGATTTTATGAATGGGGATTATAAGTTAAGCGGTGAAGTGGGGAAGTCAGGTTCTGTTATCAACTACGGTACGATTAACGCCTCTAGTGCTGCATTGCTTGGAAAGCGTGTTGAAAACCACGGCCTCATAAAGGCTGATGTTGTTTCCCTGTCAGCGGCGGACGAGGCGATAGTTACCTTTGATTCCGATGGGCTTATTGGTGTGCAAATCTCCAAGGCAGTTCTCGAGAAAGAGGCCGGGGTGGAAAATGCCGTATTAAATGCCGGCACCATCGAAGGCAAGCAGGTTTTATTGGACGCATCTGTATCTAAAGATTTATTTGATGCAGCGGTGAATAACACTGGCTCTATTAAGGCGCAGGGCATAGATACGAGCGGTGGAAAAATTAGGCTTTTTGGTTCCGGCGGCGCGGTAAAGGTTGCCGGCAGCTTGGATGCTAGCGGTGACGCCTTAAAAGGTGGTTTGGTGCATATTGAAGGCGATCACGTTGAGTTGACGGGCCAGGTAAGGGCTAACTCAGCTGCTGGGAAAGCAGGCGCTGTCGATATATTGGGCGAGCAAGTAGCGCTTCTCTCGGGCAGCTCGGTCGACGCACTTGGTGCGACTGGTGGTGGCGATATCCGTATTGGTGGTAGCTACAAAGGTCAAGATAGAACCCTTGTTCACGCTGAAAAATCAATTGTGGAGAAAGGTGCTAGGGTTGCCGCCTCTGCGACCGATAACGGTAGCGGCGGCACCATTGTGGCCTGGGCTGATGCTGAAGGTTTTTATTCCGGACGATTTGAAGCGAACGGCGCGGGCACTGGCAGTGGTGGCTTTATCGAAACCTCTGCGCGTTCAATCTACCTCAATGAAATAACTGTTTCCACTCGAGGCGCCAGTGGCGCAGCTGCTGGTGCCTGGTTGATTGATCCCGATTGGTTAGAGATTGTTTCAGTTTTAGATGCTGATTCAACTAAAAATAAAAATAAAATCTCGGTTAGCATGGTTCAGGAAAATTTATCTGAAAATAATTTAATTATAGAGTCAAGTACTTATTTACCCCCGGTCGAAAATAGCCAGCGAACGGGTATAAAGTTATCGGCTGATTTACATTTTGAAAGTACTGCTGGTCACACGCTGACGTTAATTGCTGATGGCGCCTTGGATTCTAGTGATGCTCTCGGCATTGAATTAAATGGAAATATCACGAGTGAAGCAGATGCCAACGTCAATCTAACACTTATTTCAAATAAAGATATTGAATTCAATGGCGATATTAACCTTGGCGCCGGCGCACTTGACGCCACAGCTGTTGGTGATGTGGTGGTCGCGAAGGATCGTGAAATTGAGGTAAGTAGTTTCAGTAGTCGTTCTGGTGGTGGTTTTGAAAATAATGGAGTAATTACCAGTGCAGGAACTGTCACTATTGAAGTTGGTGACGAGTTGCTCGCCGGTACTGATCTGAGTGATGCTGAGATACTCGCTGAGCTAGGTCAGGTTAATGCTGCATCTATCCTGGCTTATGCTTTAGGTGGAAAAGTTACTTTTTCGTTTGAAACTGACAGTTCAAATCCTAGCGCTGATTACGTCATTAAGAACGATGGCGGGCAAGATGTTCAATCACTTAAGGTTAACGCAGAAGGCTTGTCTGTCTATGCAGAGATTCATGGCGAGAGCACGGTCAATTTTACGGGTGAAAAAGTAAATGTCAGTGTGGACGTTTCGGATGCAAATGACCCTTCAAACTACGCTTTCGGGCTCGTAGAAAAGACAGGCGGAAGCGCCGGCGCCAAAAATAGTCAGATTGTTATCAGTGGTGATGGTAGCGGTACTGGTGGTTTTCATCTCAAGGGCGTTGCAGCGGTAAATAATACTCGCAGGCTTGTGTTAACTAGCGATGATGACGCAATAGAGCTGGATGATTTAGCTACAGGTCTCGGGATTCATACCGCTTCAATCGAATTTACTGGGTTGAGCGAGGTTGATGCCGGAGAGGGCGATGACTCAGTAACAGGTATTGGCGAGTGGACGTTATTAGGTGCTAGTGGCAGTGCACGGAATAGCGATATTGATTTTAGCAGTATTAAATATGCCTTGTCAGAAGCAACGGTTCTTAAAGGCTCTGAAATTGCTGATAGCGTGACTATTGTTTCGAGTTCAGAACTTGAAGCTTGGGATATTACCTTCGGTGTTACGGGTGGCAACGATTTTACTCAGGTTGATTTGGGCAATCATGTAGATTCTGACGGAAAGTTCATTCTAGATGAAGTTACCGGTCTGAGCGCTGAGGATTGGATTGACATTACCGAAAGCAAGGGCGCCACTAACGCGGGTATTAAATTCACTGGCTTAGATATAGCAAAAACCGATGCAGTGACCTTAACCGCCACCGCCGGCAACGATAATTTCACTGACGTTTCTCGTAATTCAGTCACCTTTAGCGGCATCAAATTTACAACGTCGGCGAGTGACTTTATTAATGTGGTCGGCGCAGGCGGAGAAGATACCTTAACGGCTGCAGGAGCCAATGTAACGTTGGTTGCCGACGGCTCAAACGATGTGTTTTTGGATAATACCCGCTTCGAAAACTTATTTTCCGTTGCTGGCGCGGATATTACCGGTACCAATTCCGTTGATAGCTTTACGCTGTCGACCACTGACGATAATGCACTCAAGGTTAATGGAATAAATTTCACCAACGTCGGCAAGGTCGATGGGCAAGGTGGAAATGACACTGTCATAAACGGTGATGCATGGACCTTGGGTTGGGATAACGCCACGGCAGCCGCAGAAAGCCGTGGGGTTGAGTTTAAAAACATCTACTCTGCCGATGGTATCAGTAGTGTACTTACCGGCTCCGTCGATGCAGACAGTTTTTCACTCGAGGGTAATACCGTTATTGGCAACGGCATTCGCTTTACCGTAGCTGATGGCGCGTCGAAGTTTACGGTAGTTAACGCCGGTGGTGATACCTTTGACGAGCTAGATGCGAAGGGTGGCACAGTAACGTTAAGGGGCACCGATAATGATGTTGTATTTGAAACCATCGATTTTAACGGATTGGATCTGATCGATGGCGCGGTCATTCAAGGAACAGATGCCGGTGAGACCTTCGCATTAACTGAAAATAACGCATTAACCGTTAAAGCTATCGATTTTACGTCTGTATCGACCGTGTTAACCGGCGATGCCAACGGCGTAAATAGAGCGACCGGTGGTGCGGGTTGGACGTTAATCGGTGGTAATGCGGTTAAGCAAGCCGAGAGTCGCGGTGTTACTTTTACCGGGCTGGATACAGCCGTAGGCTCATTGAGTGTTTTAACGGGCTCGGCGTCTGATGACGTGTTCACCCTTTCAAATAGTGCTGCAAAAGTAACGGCTAACAGCATAGAGTTTACCCGCACGGGCGGGGGTGATTTTACCACTATTGACGCGGGTGCTGATACGGATACGCTTAGTGCAACGGGCCTATCTGTCGCGCTTAATGCAGGTGAAAAAAGTGTAAGGGTATTTGACGCACTTAATGTTACCGGCATTGATGTTATGACGGCGGCCGCACTGGTAGACGCTGGTAATGTTGCTCGTACTTATGCCTTTGATGACGCCAATATTCTTGATGACGCCAATATTCTTGATGTGGCCAGTATCAAAATCAGTGGTCTAACAAAGGTTAAGGCCGGCAGTTCAGATGCGGACATTGTAAATGGCATTGGCGAATGGACAATGCTGGGTAGTAACAATAGTGCCCACAACAACGGCATTGATTTTGAAGACATAGAGTTTGCGAATTCGGCGTTCACAACGCTGAAAGGTTCAGCCGTCGCAGACATTGTCGACGTACTTGCCGCTAACAGTGTTAAAGCGTGGGATATAACCTTCAATGTTACGGGTGGCAACGATTTTACTCAGGTTGATTTGGGTAATCATGTAGATTCTGACGGAAAGTTCATTCTAGATGAAGTTACCGGCCTGAGTGGTGAGGATTGGATTGACATTACCGAAAGTAAAGGTGCCACTAACGCAGGTATTAAATTCACTGACTTAGATATAGCAAAAACCGATGCTGTTACTTTAACCGCCACCGCCGGCAACGATAATTTCACTGACGTTTCTCGTAATTCAGTCACCTTTAGCGGCATCAAATTTACAACGTCGGCGAGTGACTTTACCAATGTGGTCGGTGCAGGCGGAGAAGATACTTTAACGGCTGCAGGAACCAATGTGACGTTGATTGCCGATGGCTCAAACGATGTAATGTTGGAAAACACCCGCTTCGAAAATCTATTCTCTGTTGCTGGCGCGGATATCACCGGTACCAACTCCGTTGAAAGCTTTACGCTGTCGACCACTGACGATAATGCACTCAAGGTTAATGGAATAAATTTCACCAACGTCGGCAAGATTGATGGGCAAGGTGGGAATGACACTGTCTTGGATGGCGATGCATGGACCTTGGGTTGGGATAACGCCACGGCGACCGCAGAAAGCCGTGGGGTTGAGTTTAAAAACATCTACTCTGCCGATGGTATCAGTAGTGTACTTACCGGCTCCGTCGATGCAGACAGTTTCTCACTCGAGGGTAATACCGTTATTGGCAACGGCATTCGCTTTACCGTAGCTGATGGCGCGTCGAAGTTTACGGTAGTTAACGCCGGTGGTGATACCTTTGACGAGCTAGATGCGAAGGGTGGCACAGTAACGTTAAGGGGCACCGATAATGATGTTGTATTTGAAACCATCGATTTTAACGGATTGGATCTGATCGATGGCGCGGTCATTCAAGGAACAGATGCCGGTGAGACCTTCGCATTAACTGAAAATAACGCATTAACCGTTAAAGCTATCGATTTTACGTCTGTATCGACCGTGTTAACCGGCGATGCCAACGGCGTAAATAGAGCGACCGGTGGTGCGGGTTGGACGTTAATCGGTGGTAATGCGGTTAAGCAAGCCGAGAGTCGCGGTGTTACTTTTACCGGGCTGGATACAGCCGTAGGCTCATTGAGTGTTTTAACGGGCTCGGCGTCTGATGACGTGTTCACCCTTTCAAATAGTGCTGCAAAAGTAACGGCTAACGGCATAGAGTTTACCCGCACGGGCGGGGGTGATTTTACCACTATTAACGCGGGTGCTGATACGGATACGCTTAGTGCAACGGGCCTATCTGTCGCGCTTAATGCAGGTGAAAAAAGTGTAAGGGTATTTGACGCACTTAATATTACCGGCATTGATGTTATGACGGCGGCCGCACTGGTAGACGATGGTAATGTTGCTCGTACTTATGCCTTTGATGACGCCAATATTCTTGATGACGCTAATATTCTTGATGTGGCCAGTATCAAAATCAGTGGTCTAACAAAGGTTAAGGCCGGCAGTTCAGATGCTGACACAGTAAATGGCATTGGCGAATGGACAATGCTGGGTAGTAACAATAGTGCCCACAACAACGGCATTGATTTTGAAGGCATAGAGTTTGCGAATTCGGCGTTCACAACGCTGAAAGGTTCAGCCGCCGCAGACATTGTCGACGTACTTGCCGCTAACAGTGTTAAAGCGTGGGATATAACCTTCAATGTTACGGGTGGCAACGATTTTACTCAGGTTGATTTGGGTAATCATGTAGATTCTGACGGAAAGTTCATTCTAGATGAAGTTACCGGTCTGAGCGCTGAGGATTGGATTGACATTACCGAAAGCAAGGGCGCCACTAACGCGGGTATTAAATTCACTGGCTTAGATATAGCAAAAACCGATGCAGTGACCTTAACCGCCACCGCCGGCAACGATAATTTCACTGACGTTTCTCGTAATTCAGTCACCTTTAGCGGCATCAAATTTACAACGTCGGCGAGTGACTTTATTAATGTGGTCGGCGCAGGCGGAGAAGATACCTTAACGGCTGCAGGAGTCAATGTAACGTTGGTTGCCGACGGCTCAAACGATGTGTTTTTGGATAATACCCGCTTCGAAAACTTATTTTCCGTTGCTGGCGCGGATATTACCGGTACCAATTCCGTTGATAGCTTTACGCTGTCGACCACTGACGATAATGCACTCAAGGTTAATGGAATAAATTTCACCAACGTCGGCAAGGTCGATGGGCAAGGTGGAAATGACACTGTCATAAACGGTGATGCATGGACCTTGGGTTGGAATAACGCCACGGCAGCCGCAGAAAGCCGTGGGGTTGAGTTTAAAAACATCTACTCTGCCGATGGTATCAGTAGTGTACTTACCGGCTCCGTCGATGCAGACAGTTTTTCACTCGAGGGTAATACCGTTATTGGCAACGGCATTCGCTTTACCGTAGCTGATGGCGCGTCGAAGTTTACGGTAGTTAACGCCGGTGGTGATACCTTTGACGAGCTAGATGCGAAGGGTGGCACAGTAACGTTAAGGGGCACCGATAATAATGTTGTATTTGAAACCATCGATTTTTACGGATTGGATCTGATCGATGGCGCGGTCATTCAAGGAACAGATGCCGGTGAGACCTTCGCATTAACTGAAAATAACGCATTAACCGTTAAAGCTATCGATTTTACGTCTGTATCGACCGTGTTAACCGGCGATGCCAACGGCGTAAATAGAGCGACCGGTGGTGCGGGTTGGACGTTAATCGGTGGTAATGCGGTTAAGCAAGCCGAGAGTCGCGGTGTTACTTTTACTGGACTGGATACAGCCGTAGGCTCATTGAGTGTTTTAACGGGCTCGGCGTCTGATGACGTGTTCACCCTTTCAAATAGTGCTGCAAAAGTAACGGCTAACAGCATAGAGTTTACCCGCACGGGCGGGGGTGATTTTACCACTATTGACGCGGGTGCTGATACGGATACGCTTAGTGCAACGGGCCTATCTGTCGCGCTTAATGCAGGTGAAAAAAGTGTAAGGGTATTTGACGCACTTAATGTTACCGGCATTGATGTTATGACGGCGGCCGCACTGGTAGACGATGGTAGTGTTGCTCGTACTTATGCCTTTGATGACGTCAATATTCTTGATGTGGCCAGTATCAAAATCAGTGGTCTAACAAAGGTTAAGGCCGGCAGTTCAGATGCGGACACAGTTAATGGCATTGGCGAATGGACAATGCTGGGTAGTAACAATAGTGCCCACAACAACGGCATTGATTTTGAGGACATAGAGTTTGCGAATTCGGCGCTCACAACGCTGAAAGGTTCAGCCGCGGCAGACATTGTCGACGTACTCGCCGCTAACAGTATTGAGGCGTGGGACATTACCTTCAATGTTGCGGGTGGCGGTAATTTTAGCGCGATTGATCTTGGCACCGATACCGGTGATACGGTTACAGGTATAGGCGCAAGCGATTGGACAGACATTGCAGCCAATAGCGCTACCAACAGCGGCATTCAATTTATCGGCCTCGATGCGGCCAATACCGATGCAGCTATCTTAACTGGTTCGGCGCTCGATGATGAGTTTACGGATGTTAGTGGTAGCTCGGTAACTTTCCAAGGAATTAAATTTAGTAAAAATAGTGGTGAGTTTGAAAAGGTCTTGGGTGGTGGTAGTACCACTGGTGACACGCTATTTGCTGGTGCTGCAGCGGTTACTTTAGTCAGTGATGAAAATGCAGTGCTTTGGGGTAACACCCTTTTTGAAGATCTCGCGGCTGTTCAGGTGGGCAGTATTTTTGGTTCGACGGGTGTCGATCAATTTATTATTACTGGCAATCAAGCACTGGTCGTGAAATCGATACAGTTTACTGGTGTGAGTGAAGTTGATGGTGGGGATTTAGCGGGCGGTGATAGTGTGTCTGGTGGTGCAAGCTGGACTCTAGATTGGGATGACCTTGATCCTTCGATAGCAATTGCTGAAAGTCAGAATATTCGTTTCAGCCATATTGGTTCGGCTCAAGGTAGTTCTCGAGTACTTGTTGGTTCCGGCGGTGCTGATATTTTTTCAATCAATGGCAATATCATCACAGCTAATGACATTGATTTTACGGTTGTTGGCGGTGAATCCTTTTTGTCCGTCGATGCTTTAGGCGGGGAAGATTCTGCAAGTGGAGCCGATGGCTTTTCATGGTCATTAATCGGGAATAAGCACGCTGTTTATAACACCACGGAATTCTTTGGTTTTGAAGCCTTATCGGGTGCTGCAACGAGTGCCTTTATGTCTGCTGATGACGACATTGTTAACGTAATTGCACCCAATAAGATATCTGCCTATAACATGACGCTGGAATCATCCGCAGCCGCTGGTTTGAGCCGTGTGGATATGTTGGGCGGGGACGATGTGGTTGGCGCGAGAGATGGCCAAACATTTGAGCTATTAGCCGAAGATAAGAGTGTTATTACCGATGGAATTACTTTCCTAAGCGTCGAGCGGGTTGAAAATGGCAATATTATAGGTGGTGAAGCGGGTATTAATTTTATTATCGATGTGGATGGTAAGGTTACTGCAGGCGGATTAGATGTAACCAATGCTAATGGTATTTCTGGTGGCAGTGGTTACGATACGGTGACCAGTGAAAATGATGAAGCTTGGACTATTTTAGGCTCCAATTCTGCCCGAAATATGGCGCAAATTTTTACTGATATTGAATATATCGTTAGCCGTTCGGCAGAAATATTCGGAAGTGCGTTAGGCGATACCTTTAGCTTGCTGTCAAATGGAAATTTACGTGCAAATAATATGGACGTTAAATTTCAAAATGGATTGCACGCACTGCACGCCGGATCTGGTGCCGATGTATTCACCGGCTTCTCGGAAACCCAATATTCGTTGACGGATGAAGTTGGTAGGCTTTCTATCGATGCTCTTTCTTTAGCAATTAGCAGCGTTGAGACTATCAACGGCGGGCATTTAATTGGTAGTGAACAGAGTGAAATATTTGTTGTTCAAGGTCTGGGCAATGTTCGCGTTAATCAAATGGATTTCAATAATTTGATTAGTCTTACTGCTGGCGAGTCTGTGCTGGATGCCGATGAGGTTATCAGTCTGGCGGGTGCGCAATGGGAAACCTTAAATGCCGCGCAATCCGAACACGCGGGTATTGTATTCAGCGGCTTAGAAAAGGTGAGCGGCGACTTTGATACGCTAATTGGAACTGTCGATGACGATCTATTTTCTATCGATGCTGCAGGTGTTTCGCATAATGGCGTGCTGTATAGCTCTAGCGCAGTCGCTGGGCTCGCCACCGTTGATGGTATGGGTGGTCAAGATACGTTAATTGTAGATGATTCTTATGGGTTTCAGCTCACTTCGGTGTCTGGCCAAGGCAAAGTTTCTGAGTCTACTTTTAGTCGCATTGAGTTGGTAGATGCTAAAACAGTTTTGGCTGATGCAAGTGGCTCCTCCGTTGCAATTAATGGTAACAATCAGATTACTGTTAGCGATATGACTGTTTCTGGCGCAACTCAATTCTTTGGGTCTAACGTTTTCGATTCCGTATCTGGTGGTAGCGCTTGGCAGTTACTCAATACGCCCGGGGTTGCCATTGCAGATGGCATTGAGTTTTCCGCTATTGAGCGTGTTGAAACGTCGGCAAATGTCATTTCAAGTGTTGCCGATTCAAATACTGTTTCGGTTACCGATGCGGCGCATTTCAGATTACAGGATATTGACTTCACGTCACTGGCCGTCAGTGGATTTTCGCAACTCAATCTTGGTGTTGGGGCTAATGAAGTTAGTGCAGATAACGTCAAGCTTGAGAATAGCGACCAATCTATCTGGGTCGAAACCCTATTAATAAGTGGTGTTGACAAAGTATTGGCGACAAATTTAAGCGGAACGGAGAGCGATGATAGCTTTACGGTGCTAGAAAATTCTAACATCGCCGCTCGACTGATAGAGTTTGAAGGGCTTGTGTCTATTAATGGCGCGGGCGGCCAAGATAGCATCGCTAACGCAGGTGCTGTTGTTTTGCTGGGCGGGACTCAATTTACCGCAGCTGACTATAACCTAGATAGTGTAGAGTTTATTCAGGCGGATACATTAATTGGTAGCACTGGCGTTGAGAATTATGTGCTCTTTGAAAATGGAGAAATTGGTGTTTCGGGCCTGACCTTTTCAGGTTTAGCCTCCGTGGCGTCGGGTGGTGGTGAGGATGCGGTGCAAGCGCCGGTGAACTCAACTTGGCTTATTGATGGCAACGAAAAATTGACAAATAGCGGCGTTGAATTCACGGGGATGCGCTTCGCTTCCGGCGCTGAGAAACTCTTTTCTACCGGCGATTCTGATGAAACCTATGAACTGATTGCTGGCAACAGCCTGCGCCTCGGCGGTGTAAGCTTTTCGGGCTTGAGTGAATTGGATGCAGGGCTTGGGCAAGATCAGTTGATCGGCGCTGACGGTCAAGTTTGGCAGTTACTCGGTAGCGGCGAGTTTGAGTCTGGTGGTGTAAATTTCAAGCAAGTGGAATTGGTTACGGCAACGGATGCGGGCTTAATCCATGCCACCGGGGTTGCCGAATTATTCGACGTGAGTGCTGAGGGTGCATTGCTGTCTGTCGCGGGAGTAGATTTTTCTGGTGTCACTAGGTTAATAGCAGGTAGTGAAGACGCATTGAGCCTCAGCGCTGGACAGTCTCTTGCGCTGACCAATGCCTTTGGTCAAGTACAAATCGCTAGTTTGCTTGCCACTGGCATGAGCGACGTTAGCGGACAGGCTCTGGTACTGAGTGGTACTGATGTAGAAGATGAATTCCAGTTGGGTATTAATGCTAATACGTTAGCTGTAGCGGGTGTCAATTTTGCCGGTGTTTCTGAGATTCTAGCTGGTACCGGTAGTGATCGGATAATTGGCACCGTTGGCGCTGATCAATTCGACTTAAGTGCTGCCGGTGACATTGCAGCTGCTGGCATGGTTTTTACTGGTGTAACTCAGGTGGATGGCGCAGGCGGTAGCGATTTGGTAATGAACGAGGGTGCCGAGTGGCGCGCGCTTGTTATCGAAGGTGAATTGGCTGAGCGAACTGCGTTGGCAAACTTAGGTTCTGTGTCGGTGTTATTCACGAATTTAGAAAGCGTCAATAATACGGGTCGCTTCAATGGGGCTGCATTAAGCGGTGAATATGTATTTACCGATGTAAACCAATTGCAATATGCAGGCATGACGTTTAATGGCTTAAATTATTTACAAGCTAATGGCGCTGCTGACACCTTGGTTGGGGCAGATGTAGACCTAAGCTGGAACCTCATTTCAGGTAGCTCAAGCTTTAGTAACGAAGCATCCAGTGTTTCTTTTGCTGGAATAGATGCGTTACAGCTTGGAGCCGGTAGCGATTCTGTTGTTGTCAATGGCGCAAGCTTAACGGCGATGCATACTGGCGGCGGCGATGACAGCGTGAGTTTGCAAACGGGTGGATTGCAAACCTTAGACTTAGGTGTTGGTGATGACCGGCTCGATATACTAAGCCATGAATTTGCTCCAGCGAGTTTAAGTGGTGGCTTAGGCAATGATACTTTAGCGTCCGGCGTTGCCGGATTGGGTTGGGATTTGGCGGCCACTGCTGAGGGTGAAAGCGGCTTGGGCAATTACGTCTTTGCACAGTTTGAGGCTCTACTCGATAGTAGCGAAAATCTTCAGGTTGAATCCCTCGCCGATACACAATTGACGGGCACTGGCTTGATGACGGGTGGTATGAGTTTAGAGTTTAGCAACGCTAATACACTCGCGCTTACCGTTAATTCGTCATCTGAGAGTGCGGTGAGTGGCGACGTGAGCGTTAGCGACGTTAGCATCACGTCTGCGGGCGATGTCAATATCTATACGGATGTAGATTTGATAAGCATTGATACCCAATCTACAGGCATTGATATTGCCTTAGTCGTTAAAGATGATATAAAAATTAATTCAATTAATGCCGGCTCAGGCGATATAGATTTAGCAAGTGAAGGCATTGGCAACCTGTCAGTTGTTGAAAACAAAGTCAATTTCACCGCCGCAAATTTAGTATTAGGTACCAATACAGAACCTTTCCTTGCGATCGGCGATCAATTTGCACCGGTGACAATGAATGTTAGCCAGAGTGTAAATTTTGTTGGCTTGAGTTTTGTAGAGCCTTTGTATGTGGGTGTTGTGCCTGTAACCTCTAGCTTTACCGGTGATCGAATTGAGTCGGTCTATGGCGAGCAGGCGGGGCAGGGGGTTAAGAGTGCTGTGCAAACGGCGGTGGAAGATTTTTCACAAGTCGACCCGGCTATTTTTGAGGCCGTGAGCCCTTATAGTGCCAGTGCGGATGCGGTTGCCACGGGTGAATATCGTCTCGTTGCCGGGGTTTTATTACCTGTTGATGCTACCGCCGCTGGCGCGGAAACTGACGAAGAGGAGGGCAAGAAAAAGCCTGCCGATGAAGCAGAGAGCAATGCGGTTACGCCGATTTTATTTCCGGAAGAAGCGGCATTACCGGAGTTAAAACCTGGATATAGTGAAAGCTACCACATTAAAGAAGGCGATACACTTTGGGATATCGCAGAGAAGTTTCTTAAAGACCCTTATAAATGGATTGAGCTTTGGCAGCAAAACCCCAAGGTAAAAAACCCCAACTTAATTTACCCGGGGGACGTTATCAAAGTGATCATCATTAACGGTAAGGCGTTTTTGACCATTCGGTTCGAACCCCTGCCCGAACAAAAAGACCCTGTAATAGCCTTGGCGAGCTCTGGGTTTGGCGGGTTGGATACCAACCTCGTAGCGCCGGCTATTTAGCGCAGAAAAGAGCATTTAGACGATGGTTGATCGTCTAAATGCTCTTTTTCAAGTTAAGCTCCCCCTAGCTGCTAAACTCCACTGTGGGAGTGGGAGAAACTATGTGGTTAGGCATCTCATCGTTTATCTATTTGTTTTCTATCTAACAAATAGCCTTTTTGCATCTGCTGAGCCGGCGGTGAGTAGTGCGCTTATCGGCGTTCCAACAGACGTTTATCAAGATTATCTGCTCGTAGAGCCGTCTTCCTTCTATACCAGACCTAGTTATGCTCACCCAAACTCTCGCCGCGATGTAGTCGAGTTGTTCCTTCTGCAACGAGCGCTGGTGCTCGGCGGGTTTAGCCAAGCCATTGAAATAAGGCCTGTGGATGGGTATTTACGCATCCTTCAGCAGCTATCTGAAGGCAAAATCACGGTCACCGGCACCACTGTGTGGGACTTCGACGCGAGAGAGTCAGTTCAGGATATGTGGGTCAGCGATGCCATGGTGCGCCGGGGGGAGTTTGTGGTGGGCCTGTATACGCGGGAACGCAATACCGCCGTTTTACAATCGCAGACACTGCCTGAATTGCTTAAATTGACACCGGTGACCAACCGTAATTGGAAGATGGACTGGAGTCTTTTAGAGCAAATGGGTTATCGACAGCTTCAATATGCCGGCAGTTGGGACTCTATGGTGCGGATGGTTTTAGCGGGTCGTGCAGATTTTGTCTTGGCGCCATTCCCCTCGGGCCCCTCGCTGAATATAGATGCCGGTGACGGGCGTTACTTAGAGCCTATTCCGGGTGTGAAGGTTGCATTTCCGGCCGAGCGCGCTTTTGCTGTGAGTAAAAACACACCCTTTTCCCAAGCTCTGTTTACGGCTTTACAAATTGGCCTTAAAGAGATGCGTAAAAGCGGAGAGATCGAGCAAGCCTATAAAGACTCAGGCTTCTTTAACGCCCAGAGCCAGCAGTGGCTGCTGATATACCCTTAGCGGTATCTCCAGTTGCATTTCTTTGTTATCTAAAATAAACACCAAAAGCTGTTGACAACGTTGTCCAAACGTCATAATGTCAGCCTACCGACAACGTTGTCTTCAAGGCTCAAAGAGGCTCACGGCGGTTGTTAGGAAGTTCTAGGTCATTCAAATAACAAGTTAGAACAGAAGGGGACATACATGTCTACAAAACTTAGCGATGCGATCAAAACAGTCAATCGCGCCCTGATCACCTGCGGATCTTTGGGTGCGATGGCGTTTATGAGTACGGCTGCAATGGCGCAGGTCAGTGCCGAAGAACAATCCGCGATTGACTCAATTGAAGAAGTGCAGGTGTTGGGTATTCGTGCCTCGATCCAAAAATCTATGGATGTAAAGCGTGATAGCAAGTCAATTGTTGACGTTATCACTGCAGAAGATATGGGTAAGTTTCCCGATAAGAACGTCGCCGAATCGCTTCAGCGTGTACCGGGTGTAACAATTCAGCGCCAATTTGGCGAGGGTGCCGCCGTTTCGATCCGCGGTGCTGGTGTGGATTTGACTCTGACCACGTTAAATGGTCAAAACGTAGCATCAACCGGTTGGTTCGTGCTCGATCAAGCACGGCGTTCCTTTAATTACGAGCTGCTCCCTTCTGAGCTCGTGGGTAACCTGGAAGTTTACAAATCGTCTCGAGCAGATCTTCTTGAGGGCGGCGTTGGTGGTACCGTTGTTGTTAATACGCGTAAACCGCTTGATCTCGATGCAAATACTGCATATGCATCCATAGAAGGGGGCTATGGCGACGACTCAGAGCAATGGGACCCAATGCTTTCTGGCATGTATAGCTTCAAAAACAACGAAGAAACAATCGGCGTGATGGTTTCTGCTGTATACCAAGAGCGCGCTTTGCAGCGTCAAGGTAATGAGGCCTTTTGGGAGTGGGGCGCAGGCCCAGTTGCTTTTACCAATGATCGTAAGCGTCAGGCTTTAACCGCGACACTTCAGTATCAGCCTACGGATTCGCTTGAATTTGCATTAAACGTAATGGATATGCAGATGGAAGCCAACAATACCAACTACGCATTGTGGTTGACGCAGGCAGATACAAGCTGGGGAAGTGGCACCACAACAGATTGGATCGACGGAACTCAAGCCGCTGGGCCTTTGAATGTTGCTTATTATCAGGCTCGTCCACGCGAAGCGACCATGAATTCTGATGTGGTTGATCTGGAAATGAATTTTCATGGTGACGGCTTCCAAGTTCATGCGCAGGTTGGAAGTACGAACTCCACGGGTGGTACAGACTTCGAAGCCGTCTTTGATGATGGTACAGGTGGCACGCCGATTGTTGGCGGGACTTATGATTTTACCGGCGGTGGTCAAACATGGGATCTGCCGAACGGTATTCAGGGTGCGAGCTTATCTGAATATAACCCTGGTTCGATCGTAATGGGCACTGGTTCGGCCTTTAATGCTACACCAAAAACCGATGGCGAAGATTACCTGCAAGGTGATATCGAGTTTGATGTAGACCTTGGTCCGATCACGTCTATTAAAACAGGTGCTCGTTATGCTGAGCATGAAACAACCAGTCGTCAATTTCAGTTCACTCAAGACCCAACGGCGAACTTGGTTCTAGATACCAGTGGTATTACGAGCACTCTCGACGTAGGCGCAGGTGGCTACTCAATTCTCCACGTGAGTGATAGCGCCATGAAAAATTTGGCGCGCGCCTCGATTACTGGCCGTGAAGAGAGTCTAGGTTCCTATAGTAACGTGCAAGAAGATAATGCGGCCGCTTATGTAATGGCCAATTTTGAAACTGACGGCATCAGCGGTGACTTTGGTGTTCGCTATGTTCAAACAGAAGCGTCATCTATCTATTATGTGGGTACCGAGCGTCGCACTGAGTCAGGTGATTACTCTGAAGTATTGCCAAGCTTAAACGTCAAGATGGATTTAACGGATGAATTAATCTTACGTACTTCTGCAGCCCGTGTTATGGCACGCCCGCAGTATGGTGATATGTATTACAATCCAGATGTACGCGGCGCCAATGACGATTTGCCATCGAACCAGTTCTATGTTTTGGGTAGCCCTGGCTTGTTACCATACGTTGCTAATCAGTATGATGTTGGTTTGGAGTGGTACTTTGATGACAGTGCAATGGTTTCATTTGCACTATTTAAGAAAGATGTGGCCAACTTTGTAACCTTCTCTAACGAAGAAAATGTTGCGACTGATGATCTGCCTGTACCCGGTTTCGGCGGAACGCTTCGCCCAGATGAACTCGAGTGGACAGTGCAGCGTAAAGCAAATGGCAACAAAGGCGATATCCGTGGTTTCGAGCTGCAATACCAGCAATCGTGGGATAGCGGTTTCGGTACCATTGTGAACTACACCTATACGGATGCGACTACGTCTGAAGATTCATACACCGATAGAAATGAGCAGCTGAGCGATAGTTCAGAGCACGCTTATAACCTTACCGGTTATTATGAAAATGATATGTTCCAAGCTCGCCTTTCGTACAATTGGCGTTCTGAGTATATGATTCGCGAAGTAGGTTCGTACGGTAATCGTCTGCATGATGACTTTGGTTCTCTAGACTTCAGTTCATCAATGCATGTGACCGATAATATTGATTTAAAATTAGATGTTATTAATATTACGGGTGAATCTTCACATCAATATGGTAATAATAACTACCAAACTAATTACAGTGGTTTTGCCGAAGGCTTCCCATTGTATGAGTATGAGCAAGCGCGTCGCATTGTTCTCGGTGCAAGCGTAAAGTTCTAACCGTGATATGTGTTAGGTAAGTAGAAAAAGGGGGCTTGCCCCCTTTTTTGCATTCTAGTAAATGTTATTAAGGTTGTTTCTATGGCTAGTCATTGGACCCCGTTAAGTTTCGAGCAACACGGCCACATGAGGGTCAATGCAGAAGGCTCAATAAGGAGCTTGATGAAAACTAACATGGTCACCGTTGTTGTTAGCGAATTAGCGAGTATCGCAGCAGAATTACCGGTTTTTTTCGTCAAAAACTCAGAAACGGGAAGTTTTGAGCTTGTTGCACTCATGGGCTTTTCAGTAGATAGCAATGTTTTCTTTGATAATGGGGTTTGGCGAGGTATCCATATTCCATATTGTGTACAAAACTTACCTTTTGTAATGGCAAGCGTTGAAGAGGATAAGTACGTATTGTGTGTCGATGAGAGTTCTGATCAGTTTAATGCTCATATTGGGCAGCCGCTATTTGAAGCGAGTGGTGATCAGACCGAATATCTTATGAGCATCGTAAAAAAGTTACTGGATTATAAAAGTAAGCAGGAAACTACGGCTCGGTACCTAGAAACCTTATTAGAGTTTGATCTATTGGCGGAGCAGAATCTCACGCTTGACCTAGTGGGCTCTGAAAGTGTTTCTATCGGTGGCGTCTATCAGGTAGATATGAAAAGGTTATCACAGTTAGCTGATGATAAGTTTATTGAGCTGAGGCGTCGTGGTTTTCTAACGGCTGTTTACGCTCAGTTACTTTCAATGCAAAAGTTGCGTGAACTAGCTCGCCTTAATTTGGCAGTTTCCTAAATCATTAGTGGGTTTTTATCTTGAATATTAAGCCAGTAAATGTCATAGCAATTGTTGGTGGAGGGACGGCAGGTTGGCTCGCAGCTTGTCATATCGCCAAAGAAAAAAGCTCGAACGGTAATGGTAGTGTTAAAGTCATCCTAATTGAATCTCCAGATATTCCTACCGTTGGCGTAGGTGAGGGTACTGTGCCCTCTATTCGTCAATCCTTGGCGTCTTTTGGGATACCTGAGTCTGACTTGATATTAAAGTGTGATGCAACCTTCAAACAAAGCATTAAGTTTGTAAATTGGCAGAATAATCCAGATGTTGCAGGTACGCATTATTATCATCATTTGTTTGATTATCCGATTGTAAGCCCAATAGATACTGTGCCGTATTGGCTATACGGGCATTGTGAAGGTAGAAGCTTTGCGCATAGTGTGTCAATTCAAGCGGGCTTTTGTGACGCGGGTCTGGGGCCAAAGAAAGTAACCGATAGGGAGTACGAGGGCGAGGCTAGTTATGCGTATCATTTTGATGCAGGAAAATTTTCAACCTTATTGAAAGATAAGGCGATCGAAGGCTTTAATGTGGTTCATTACAGAGCCAATGTATTGGGTGTTGTTAAATCAGAGGATGGGTACATAGAAAAGCTTAAAACTGATGCGTTAGGTGATATTGCCGTTGATTTTGTTGTTGATTGCACTGGTTTTTCTGCAGCCATTTTAGAAGGGGAAATGGGGGCGCGCTTCGTTGATAAAAAACAAATACTGTTTTCTGATAGAGCGCTTGTTGCACAAACTAAATACCCTGAGGCTAATTCTGAAATACCTTGTTCAACTATTGCCACAGCTCAATCGGAGGGATGGATCTGGGACATAGGTCTATCTAATAGGCGAGGGCTAGGTTATGTGTACTCCTCTCAGCACTGTTCCTCTGAGCGAGCTGAAGACGTATTCGCTAAGCACATTGGTGATGATGCGTTAATTAGCGATTTTCGAACCATTAATATGAGAATCGGCTATCGAGATAGGTTTTGGATTAAAAATTGCGCCGCTATAGGCTTGGCGCAAGGCTTTGTTGAGCCGTTGGAGGCAACTGGCTTGTTGATGTTCGATGTGACGGCAAAAATGCTTGCAGCCTTATTACCTTGCGATCCCACTCTTATATCGGCTGCCGCTAATAGATTTAACGATCGTGTAGCATTCGCATGGGAGGGGGTTATTGACTTTGTGAAACTGCATTATTGTATCTCAAACCGATCAGATACTTCATTTTGGCAGGATAATAGAGATATTAGCTCAGTTCCTGATAGGTTGTCAGATCGGCTTTCTCTTTGGTCAGAGCGTGCACCAAATGATTTTGATTTTGGTGATCAATTCGGCATTTTTCATCGAGAGAATTTTGAGTATGTTCTTTATGGTATGGGTTTCAATCCTAGCTTGAAAGGGCAATGTATATCAAATGAATACATTTCTTCCATGTTAAATTTTAGTGCCTATATGTCTAAAACTCTGGACAGCAAGAAAAAGACTTTGCTTCCTCATAGGCAGCTTATAGACAAAATTCATCGATATGGAATTCAGAAAATCTAAATTTTTTGGTTTAACATATGAAAAAGATATTGATCGTTGGTGGTGGTTCGTCTGGTTGGATGACAGCTATTTATCTCAATAGATACTTTAATCAAAACCGAAGTAATTTTGAGATAACTGTTTTAGAGAGTGATGATATAGGGATACTTGGCGTTGGTGAGGCTACGGTTCATAGTATTCGATTCTTTTTTGCTGCTATGGGGTTAGATGAACGAGAGCTCATTGAAGAAACTAACGCCACTTATAAAACAGGGATAATGTTCAAAAATTGGATGAAACCAGAAAATGGTCAGACGCATGAGTATTTTCATCCGTTTGAGCCAAACGATCAAACAGATCGGTTTGATGTGTCCACACATTGGATGCTAGGCGAGCGATTTCAGTCTGAACGTTATGATGAAGGGGTTTGCGCCTCATCCCATCTGATAAAATCCCACCTTAGCCCTAAGTCGAAAAACTCTCGGCCTTATTCCGGTTTAGTCCCATATGGTTACCACATAGACGCTGTGTTGATGGCTCGCTTCCTGCGTCGCAAGGCTACAGAAGCGGGTGTCTTGCATATTGTTGATACAGTCACCAAGGTTAAGACCGAAAAGGGCTCGGTGACAGCTGTTTTTACCGACAGTAAGATGCTTGAAGCGGATATCTTTATCGATTGCACCGGTTTCAAAGGTTTGTTAATTGATCAACTGCAGGCTGAAAACTGGGAGTCATTTGAAGATGTGTTGCCGTGTAATCGTGCTGTGGCGATACAGGTTGGTTATACGGAGCAGACTGACATTAAACCTTATACGCTTGCCACTGCCTTGGATTATGGCTGGGCTTGGGAAATCGATTTGGCCAATAGGCGTGGTACTGGCTATGTCTATGATGGTTCGCTGCTCTCTAAAGAGGATGCTGAGCGCGAATTAAGAGCTCATATTGGCGAAGCCAGCAAGGGATGTACAGCTAAGCATCTGGAAATGAAGATAGGTTGTAGGAAGCAATTCTGGATTGGTAATTGTATTGCGGTGGGATTGTCTGGGGGTTTTATTGAACCCTTGGAATCAACGGGGCTGCACATTATAAATATTGGCGCAAAACTACTGTCTACCCATCTTTCGAGTTCAGACCTGAATAACAATGTCCGATTGTCATATAACAAGGCTATGTCGGGTGTTTATCAGGACTTAAAGCAGTTTATCGTTTTGCATTACTGTTTAACGGATCGCGATGATAATGCCTTTTGGCGCAAGGCTCAGGCCTCAGTTAATGGTTGCCCAAGTTTAGGTGAAAAACTCGGGGTATGGCGATCCAAGATTTGCGAGTACCTTGATTTAGCCGGTGGCTATACCACGACCTTCACCGATGAGAACTATCGATATGTCTTATATGGAATGGGACATTTTCCGTCTTTAAGCCTCGATGTTGATGTCGCCGAATTGGAGCGCACCCGGGACGCTCACGACAAAAAGGTCGCGGAAATCTGTCATCAGGCGGTTCCCCATAAGGATTTAATTTCAGAATACAGAAAGTAAAAACACTCGTTGACAACGTTGTCCCAAGTGGGTACTGTTAGACAACGTTGTCCTTGGCTTAGGCCATTGCTAGCGTGGGTTTCAAAGGCGTGCTGCTTCGCAACCGCACACACCTTTGTCTCTTTCCTCTCGTAGCTATGCTCTCTTGCGGGTTGGTGGCCTGTCAGTCCCAACCCTTCTTTTTAGCGCGATTGAGGTATGAATTCGGAACAGGCAGCATCGGCTGTTTATCGGTTAATAATAAGTGAATAAGCTGAGGTGAGTGATGGGGCAGGTGCCAATCGGAGAGGGTGTGATGTACCTTGGCATTGACGGTGGTGGCAGTAAAACCAAAGCCATTCTTGTAGATGAGAAAAATCAGCTGCTGGGTGAAGGTATTGCTGGCGCAGCAAACCCGCTGCACGGTGTAGAGCAAACCATTACTTCAATTACCCTCGCCGCTGAGCTTGCGTTGGAGTCTGCGGGCATAGCGCGCAGTCAGCTCTCTCGCTTGGTCGTTGGAGCGGGGCTCGCTGGGGTGAATTTACCGGATCTGTTCAAGATCATGACTGAATGGGATCACCCTTTCGCCCAGTTTTTCCTCACCACTGATTTGCATATTGCTTGCTTGGGCGCTCATTCTGGCGCGGATGGTGCGGTCATTATTACCGGTACTGGTAGCTGTGGTTACTCAACAGTTAAAGGTAAGTCACTCATTGTCGGTGCACATGGCTTTCCCTTTGGCGACAAGGGCAGTGGTGCCTGGTTTGGATTGGAGGCGTTAAAGTATGCGTTACTCGCCTCGGACGGGCTGGCCGATGACTCGCCATTGAAAGCTAAGGTTGAAAACAGCCTTAAGGCAAAAGGCATTGATCTTGTGGGAAAAATGGTGGGAGCAACGTCGAAGGAATATGCCCAACTGGCACCCCTAGTGATGGATCTTGCCGAACAGGGAGATCCTGTGTGTGTAGCCATGGTACAAGATGGCGCTGATTATATTTCGGCCGTAGCGACAAAGCTTTTAACGCAAGGTGCAAAACGGCTTTCCATGATTGGAGGTGTTTCAGAGCGATTACAGCGCTGGATGTCACCGGATGTGGTTTCCCGTTTAACACAGGCGCAAATGCAGCCTGAATTCGGTGCCGTTTTATTTGCCAAGCGAGAACTGTTGAGTCTAGACAAAACCGCCTAATAATAATTTGATGACGAGGTCATTTGTGAAGTTAGCCTACGTATTACTACTTGTTGTTTTTGTCTCTGGCTGTGGCAAATCTGAATCTTTTGCGCCGCCAGTTAATGTGGCTGTGAATGGCGATTTTGTTCAGAGCGAGGAGCCACAACCCCCTCGTATTATTCCATTGCCCGCGTCGGTAAAACGGCTTGAAGGGCAGTTTTCGGTCAATGCGCAAACGGTAATTGTAGCAACGGAAGATGCGTTACCGATTGCACAATATATTCAATCGCAGTTTGGGCCTGCTACGGGCTATCGTTTTCCTATTGTTTCTAATCAAACGGCTGATAATGCTATTGCCTTGATACTGGACGATAAAACCTATGCAAAAGAGGCTTATCAGCTAACTGTAACCGAGCAAGGTGTACAAATTAAGGCGTCAACGGCCGTTGGTTTGTTTTGGGGCGTACAGTCATTGCGGCAGTTATTTGGCAGTGATATTGAGCTGAATGCGCCGGTAAATAAACACGCCTGGCCACTTCCTGCGGTCGATATTCAAGATCAGCCCGCCTTTTCATATCGTGGCATGCATCTCGATGTGAGCCGCACATTTTTCCCGGTGTCTTTTATCAAGCAATACATCGATTTGTTGGCGATGCATAAGCTCAATTACTTCCATTGGCATTTGACCGATGATCAGGGTTGGCGTATTGAGATTAAAAAATACCCCCGCCTCACAGAAGTTGGCGCTTGGCGAGATGAAACCGTGGTGGGACATACCTACGATCGGGATGGGTTATATGACGGCCAGAAACTCGGTGGCTTTTACTCTCAAGCCGAGATTAGAGATATCGTAGCCTACGCGCAGCAGCGTCAGGTGACTATCATTCCTGAGGTTGATGTGCCGGGTCATGCGTCGGCGATTCTCAAAGCATACCCTGAGTACGGGTGCGTCAGTAAGGAATTTAGCGTTCAGAAGAATTTTGGTGTTTTTCCTGAAGTACTTTGTCCTACTGAAAAAACATTTTCCTTTTTAGACGATGTTTTCAGCGAAGTTGTAGCGCTTTTCCCGTCGCCCTATATTCATGTAGGCGGAGATGAAGTCAAAACCGAGCAGTGGCAGAGCTGTGCAGATTGCAGCGCCATCATGGCGGAAAAAGGTCTCAAAGATTATCTAGCCTTGCAGGGTTATTTCATAAGCCGCGTTGAGGCCTCGATCAACAAAATGGGTCGTAAAATTATCGGCTGGGATGAGATTCTCGAAGGCAATGTTGCACCTAGCGCAACTATCACCTCCTGGCGTGGTATCGAAGGTGCAATACACGCGGCCAAAGAGGGGCATGATGCCATTATGGCGCCTGGCTCGCATTTGTATTTTGATCACTATCAGTCGCGCTCAATTGACGAGCCTTTGGCGATTCATGGATTAACCCCGATTCGGGAAACCTATAGTTTTGAGGTTATCCCTGAACAATTGCAAAACACTGATGCGGCGAAAAGAATATTGGGCGCACAGGGCCATCTTTGGACTGAGTATGTGCGCTCGCCAGCGAAAGCGGAATACATGGTACTGCCGCGTATGAGTGCACTGGCAGAAGTTGTTTGGACTGATGTTTCTAAGCGCAGCTGGGAAGACTTTTCTAAACGTTTGCCTGCGTTAATGGAGCGTTTCTCTACCAAAGGTTTGAATGTTGCCAAAAGTACTTATGTCGTGAATGCACAGGTAAGTCATTCGGCAGCGGGCTTTAGGGTGCATTTGTCGAATGATATGCCTGAGGTTAATATTTTTTATACGTTAGACGGCTCTTTACCTAACGCCCAGTCTCAGCTCTATATTGAACCGCTATTGCTACCTAAGGGTGCAATCGTTCGTGCCAGAGCACAGAGCAAACTAACCGGTGAGATGTATCTAGAGCGTCGATTGACTCTGCAATCACATAAGGCGGTTGGCGCAAAGGTGACCCTTAAGGTTGATGCCGATAGAGCTTGGAACACGCAGCCTGAAGTTTCGCTAGTGGATGGTGTTTTAGCACGCGATCAAATTTTTCAGTTGGATGACTGGGCCACTTTTCCAGGTGAATCTTTCGAAGCCATCGTAGAATTTCCTGAAACCATTCAAGCAACACTGTTTAATCTCGGGTTTAATGCTGGCAGGTTTCGTCATTTTTATGGGCCGACTGCCTTAGCGTTATGGTCGTCTGAGGATGGTGAGAACTGGTCGGCGCTGGCAAGTGCCACAGCTGCAGAAATTGATGAGCAGTCGGTTTCAGCAAGCTTAAAATTTGAGCCGACGCGCATGCGCTATTTAAAGGTGAAAGCAGAAAATCAAGCGCAGCGATTTTCTACAGAAGACAGTAAAATGGTTCCTGTAACCTTGTATATCGATGAAATTATTGTTCAATAGTAACGTTTAAAAACTAAAAAAATATAAGAGTAGGTGTAATATGAGCTCCTCAGCTGTGGTTTCTCAGAAGCAAGAAAGTACCTTTGTGCCCATGCTCATCATTGGCATACTTTTCTTTATCTTTGGGTTTGTGACGTGGCTTAACGGTTCGTTGATTCCCTTTTTAAAAATTGTTTGCGAGCTCAACGAGTTTCAAGCGCTGTTTGTAACCTTTGCTTTTTACATAGCCTATACTTTTATGGCGCTACCCAGTGCCATGATCCTGAAAAAAACAGGTTACAAAAGTGGTATGGTCATTGGCCTGGTCGTGATGGCTGTTGGGGCTTTGTTGTTTATTCCGGCGGCCCAAACGAGTCATTACGCGCTCTTTTTAGCCGCGCTGTTTATCTTAGGCACTGGCCTAACATTACTGCAAACGGCGTCCAACCCTTATATCGTTTGTATCGGCCCGCGTGAGAGTGCGGCGATGCGCATCAGCGTGATGGGGTTGGTCAACAAGGCTGCCGGTATCGTAGTGCCGATACTGTTTACCGCGTGGATTCTAACTGGTATGGATCAGTTTGATGACGCTGTATTGGCATCCTTGACTGAGTCTGAGCGCGCAACCCGCCTCGCAGAGCTGTCGTCCCGTTTAGTGCCGCCCTATATTTATATGGCTATTGCGCTGTTGGGCTTAGCGGCGTTTGTGAAGCTTTCACCCCTGGCGGAATTAACTTTAGAGGAAGAAGCTGAGCAGGTAGAAGATAAGCTTGGCATTTTAGCGTTTCCACAAGTTATTTTGGGCGCATTGGCATTATTCATGTACGTGGGTGTGGAAGTGATTGCCGGCGATACTATAGGCCTTTACGGCCGCAGTTTAGGTGTGGCGCACTTTGGTTCGCTAACCTCTTATACCATGTCGTTTATGGTGCTTGGCTATATATTGGGGGTTGTTGCTATTCCTAAATATTTGAGTCAAGAGCGCGCCTTGTTGATGTCGGCTTTGCTGGGTCTTGTGTTTACCGCCGGTGTTATGTTTGCCTCCCCGTCGTCGGATTTAATTAGCGGCGTATTATTTGGCTGGGCAGGTATTCCCACAGTACCCAATACGGTGATGTTTTTAGCTTTGCTGGGGTTCGCCAACGCGTTGGTGTGGCCTGCCATTTGGCCACTGGCACTCGAAGGGCTTGGTAAATACACCGGTACTGGTTCTGCACTCCTAATCATGGGAATAGCTGGTGGCGCTTTATTGCCCTTGGCCTACGGTCACTTCTCTTCCGTGTCTGAAAATCCGCAGATGGCCTATTGGGTGATGATTCCCTGTTATATTTTTATTCTTTTTTATGCATTGAAAGGCCACAAACTACGTCAGTGGTAATTTGGTTGATGTTTTTCAGTTTTCTTTAGGGCGCTTTGTGTGCCCTTTTTTTATTTTGCAACGGAGTGGTTGATGTCAAAAGGTCGCTATATTGCCTTGGATGCTATGCGAGGCCTAACCTTGGCTTTGATGATCGTGGTTAATACCCCGGGTTCTTGGTCTGCTGTTTATGCGCCACTCTTGCATGCGGATTGGCACGGATGGACGTTTACCGATCTAGTGTTTCCATTTTTTCTATTTATTGTGGGTGCGGCTCTTTTTTTTAGCCGGCAGGCTTCCGCACAGCCAACGCGTTTCGAGCAGTGTAAAAAAATCACCCGCAGGGCGTTTATGTTGGTGGCCCTAGGTGTATTCCTAGAGTACTACCCGTTTTTAACGAATTTAGAAAGCTTGCGATTGCCCGGCGTTTTGCAGCGCATCGGTCTTGCATACGCGTTAGCGGCTTATATACAGGTGTTCATTCGACCGCATTGGAACCTTGTGTTAATCGCGGCGATATTGGTGCTTTACTCGGCGTTACTTTTGTGTGCGAGCGACCCTTACGGGTTAGAGGGCAATATTCTTCGCGCTTTTGATCTCGCGGTTTTGGGGGAGTCGCATCTGTGGGCGGGCAAAGGCTTGGCGTTTGACCCGGAAAATTTATTGGGCACTGTCGCCGCAACAGCCACGGTGCTAATCGGCTTTGAAGCCGCGCGCTGGTTGCGATCGGGGCAGTCGTTTTGGCGGCTGGTGTTGGGGCTTGTTGTGGTTGGTATCTGTTCTGTTGTTGTGGCGTATGGCTTACCCGAGCCCATTAATAAATCCCTCTGGACATCAGCATACGTGCTGTTAACCGGTGGTTTGGCGTTGCTATTTTTAGCCGGTTTATTGGTGCTTGAGCGGGGTAGGCTAGGCGCTTGGGTAATGCAGCCGTTTTCCATACTGGGGCAAAACCCCTTGTTTATCTACGCCTTGTCTTGGCTTTGGGTGCGAAGCTACAGTTTGGTAGCTACAGAAGACGGCACCTTATATGATTCGCTGTTTCTGTGCTTGGCCCTAGCCATGCCGGCTAAACTAGCCTCGCTCGTGTTTGCCCTCTTGCATCTCGGCCTGTTGTGGCTGTTGGCTTGGTGGCTGCACAGCCGGAAAATCTACATAAAGCTCTAGATGCGCGCCGGTGAAGGCTTGTTCAATGGCTAGCTAAGGCGTTAGCATGGGCGCCTTTCAAGTCTGAACAGCAGATACCCATGGGAATTATGAAGAAAATCGCACTGGTTTTAGTGGCTCTGTTAGCAGTTTATGCCGGGTTGCGCTTTTTTGTTTCGGCGGCACCCACTCATCATCCTTTTTACCAAGATGTTGGCTTTGAGGTGATAGCACACGGCGCTGGCCAAGGCTTGCAGCCAAAGAATACCCTAGAGGCGGCGTTGCTGTCCCATAAGCTCGCTGCTGATGTTATTGAAATTGATATTCATGCTAGTAGCGATGGCGTGTTGGTACTAAGTCACGATGAAACCGTTGACGATATGACCGACGGTACGGGTTTTATAAAAGATAAGACTTTTGAAGAATTGCAAAGTTTAGACGCGGCGTTGGGCTTTAAAAAACTAAGCGGCTCACCGCTGCAGGGTACCGGGGTAAAAATACCGGCACTACAAGATGTTTTCACAGCGCTGCCGGGCGCTCGCTACATCATTGAGATTAAGCAGCTGAGCCCGAGTATTGCTGAATCTCTGTGCGAATTAATTCAGCAGCGCAATATGCAGGGGCAGGTTTTAGTGGGCTCCTTTTTCACTGAGCCCTTGGAGACATTTCGCCAGCATTGTCCTTCGGTGGCAACGTCTATGTCGCAAGAGGAGGTGACGAAGCTCGTCATTCTTCAAAAAATGGGTTTATCACACTTGTATGATTTGCCCGGTGTTGCCTTGCAGGTGCCCATGCGCTCGGGCGCTATCACGGTGGTTACCGAATCCTTTTTACGCGATATGAAACAGCGCGGCGTTCGGGTTCAAATTTGGACTGTGAATAGCTTGGATGAAATGCGAGAGCTTATTGAGATGGGTGTGGACGGTATCATCACCGACTACCCAGATCGCTTGCATACGCTTATTAGCAATACGACGGACTAAGTGTGTTGATGAGCCGCTGCACGTAATCGGGTGCGACTTGTGTTGCAGGGCCGTAGAGGCCTTCATTAAAGGCGCTGGCATTCAGTGACGGTTCTAAATTTAGCTCGACGGTTTTGGCGCCGTTTTGACGGGCAAGGTCAAAAAAGCCAGCCGCCGGGTAGACATTACCCGAGGTGCCAATGGCGATAAAGAGCTCGCATTGGCTTAAGGCCTGGTAGATTTCATCCATAAATAGCGGCATTTCTCCAAACCATACAATGTGCGGTCTTAGACTGCCTTGGCTATTACAGGCCGGGCAGTGATCGGTTTCATCGAGATTTTGCTGCCATTTAAAAACTTGATGGCAGTGGGTGCAGCGCGCCTTGGTCAGCTCCCCGTGCATATGGTGTAGTTGTCGACTGCCGGCTTTCTCGTGCAGGTTGTCGACATTTTGGGTAATCAATAAAAATGAATGGCCGAGTGCGTGTTCGAGATCCTTCAAGGCTAAATGTGCCGCATTGGGCTCTGCATCCAGTAATCCTTCCCGCCTAAGGTTGTAAAAGCGGTACACCAAGGCGGGATTCTGGGCGAAGGCTTCGGGGGTGGCCACGTCTTCAACCCTGTGGTCTTCCCATAGGCCATTGTTATCCCTGAAGGTTTTTAAACCGGATTCGGCCGAAATGCCTGCACCCGTTAATACCACTACCTTGGGTGTTTTCAATTTAGGTGTTTTCGATTTAAGCGTTTTCGATTCAGGTATTGTCATTGATCGCCTCCAGGCACTGGTTGGCCCACTGCAGCCAATTTTCTTCTGCACTGATACCGTATTTTAAGGTGAGGTAGGGCAGGCGCATGGCCTTTTGTTGGTCTCGGTTCAGGCCTAGGTATTCTTCTTCTATGGCTTTAAGTTTGGCGAGACCTTTTTGGTGTAGCTGTTGGTGGCGTTGGATTTCGGCCTGTAACACCTCGGCTTCAATATGTGCTCCACCGTAGACCTTGATGAGCAGGGCGTCTTTGTATTTATTGACTTCCGCGGGTTCGCGCAACCACTGCGTCATGGCTTGCCGACCTTCGGCGGTAAGTTCATAGATTTTTTTATCGGGCTTGTCGGCTTGTGTTTCGGTGCTAAAGCGCACCCAGCCAGCCTCGCTAAGGGCCTTTAATTGTTGGTAGATTTGTTGATGGCTGGCGTTCCAGAAAAAGCCCACCGAGCCCTTAAAATGCTGACTTAAATCGTAACCGGACGCCGGGTGTTCCGCGAGCATAACGAGTAGGCTGTGTTTAAGTGACATGGCTGGTCTCAAACGGGGTGTTGATGTGACGTTTTGGTTCGGTTATGCAAATTATTGCATATGTTGGCGGTGTGGCGTACATTATGCAAATTGTTGCATAGTTCCGTGGTGGTGGCTATGCCTCCCTTCGGTCTCTAACGGATAAGGATTTTGCTGTGACAGCTAACACTCAGGCGACATCGAACCAAGAACCTGGTGCGAAGCGCTCGGCCAAGCGCTCGGTGAGAACAGGTAAACGCTATCGAACCGGCAGAGCGGCAACGCACTACGATGTCATTGTGATTGGCTCTGGAATAGGCGGCCTGTGCACGGCGGCTCTATTGGCCAAGGCAGGCAAAAAGGTCTGCGTGTTAGAGCAACACTATACCGCCGGTGGTTACACCCACAGCTATGAAAACGCCGGCTACGAGTGGGATGTTGGCGTCCACTACATTGGCGAAGTCCATAAGCGCTGGTCGATTTTGCGGCGTATTTTTGATGTTATCAGTGATGGCAATATCAAATGGGCGGCGATGAACAAATGCTATGACCGCATCATTTTGGGTGACGAAACTTTTAATTTTGTCGCCGGTAAAGATAATTTTATTAGCGGCTTGGTGCAGCATTTTCCGGACGAGGAAAAGGCTATTCGAGATTACGTGGCGCTGTTGCAAGCGGTGAGTAGCAAAGTACCGCTGTTTTTCGCCGGTCAAGCGCTACCCTTCGGTATTGCGAAACTCTACAACAGATTAAGGCCGCGTTTTTTCCCGGCCTATTTTTTTCAAACCACGCGTCAAGTGTTGGAAACCTTCACTCGAAATGAAAAATTAATCGGCGTGTTAACGGGCCAGTGGGGCGACTACGGTTTACCGCCCTGTGAGTCGAGTTTTCTCATGCACGCCATGGTCGCCAAGCACTACCTGGCCGGCGCCGCTTACCCAGTGGGTGGTAGCTGGGCTATAGCGCAGGGCATTATTCCGGTGATTCAAGCAGCCGGCGGCGAGGTGTTTACCTACGCCGGCGTCGAGCAAGTACTGGTGACAAACGGCCAAGCAGTTGGCGTGCGCTTGAACAATGGCGATGAAATTTTAGCGAGCCAAGTGGTGAGTAATACGGGTTACTGGCCAACGGTCAACAAGTTGCTGCCCGAGGCGGCAAAGCCAAAATTTGCGGCCGATAAAATGACGATACCCTTAAGCTCCGCGCATTTGTGCCTTTATGCTGGCTTTAAGGGCGATGCTAAAGCGCTAGGTTTGGATAGCACCAATTTGTGGATTTATCCAAATGCCGATCACGACACCAATGTGAAAAAGGCGAAGGCGAGCAATAATAGCGAATTTCCATTGATCTATATTTCCTTTCCCTCCACCAAAGATCCGAAATGGGATGAAAACTATCCAAACAAAAGTACGGTAGAGATTGTGACCACCGGTAGCCTCGATCAATTTATGGCCTGGACAGGCACGCAATGGAGTAAGCGGGGCGATAATTACGATGCCCTAAAACAGGAGATCAGCGAACGCTTGTTGGAAATTTTGTACCAGCATCGGCCGCAATTGCGCGACGCGCTCGATTTTTCAGAGCTGTCAACGCCGCTGTCGACTCAGTGGTTTCAATGGAACGAAGTGGGAGAAATCTACGGCCTAGATCACACGCCGGCACGTTTTAAACAAACGAAATTGCACCCACAAACGCCCATCAAAAACCTCTACCTCACCGGCTCGGATGTTGTCACCGCCGGTGTCGGTGGGGCTTTAATGGGCGGCGTTATGGCAGCTACCCGTATGCTGGGTTGGCAGGGTTATAAAATTGGCCGACTTCTGAAGCCACGATCTCGGTAGCGCGCAATTGTTGAACCTTGTCGAGTCGCGGTAAAACACTAGGCACACTGCCTAGTGTTTTGTTCAGTCGTTAGGGCATATAGCGCATCAGCATAGCGAAATCGGTTTGTTCGCCGAGTGCAATCTCATCTGGAATTTTTACTTTTACAATGTGGCCGCTACCCGGCGCGCAATCGATAGCTGCACCGTTTTTATTAGCGAGGTGTTCGATGTTAAAGCGGTGGTTACCTTGTGGCGTAATCAGCTCCATAGTGTTGCCCACTTCGAAGCGGTTTTTCACATCAACGGTTAACCAATTGTCTTGCGCCGATAAGGTCTCGGCGACGAATTGTTGATTGACGTTGGTTGAATTGCCCGCCGTATAATTTTGGAATTCACTGGGTACGTGGCGACGGTAAAATCCCTCTGTGTAACCACGGTTTGCCAGGTGCTCCAGTTCGCGCATCATGTTCATATCAAAAGCGATGCCGGCATGGGCATTGTCGATGGCTTTGCGATAGACCTGCGCCGTGCGCGCCACGTAGTAATGGCTCTTGGTGCGACCTTCAATTTTTAAAGAGTGCACACCCATGTTGACTAAGCGCTCGACGTGTTGCACGGCGCGTAAATCTTTAGAGTTCATAATATAAGTGCCGTGCTCGTCTTCGTAAGCAGGCATGTATTCGCCCGGTCGGCTTTTTTCTTGTAACAGCACGGGTTGTACTTCGTCGTTTGGATCGAAGAGCTGGGGTTTTTCTACCGCGATCAGATCGCCAAGTTCATTTTCTTTGGCTTCGTGGCTGTTGTATTCCCAGCGGCAGGAGTTGGTACAAGCACCTTGGTTCGGGTCGCGGTGCGTCATATAACCAGAGAGCAAGCAGCGGCCTGAATAGGCAATGCAAAGTGCGCCATGAACAAAGACTTCGAGCTCAACCTCAGGGCAGCGCTGGCGGATTTCTTCCACTTCATCGAGTGAAAGTTCGCGCGATAAAATGACGCGGGAAATGCCTTGTTTGGCCCAAAACTTAACCGCGGCCCAGTTAATGGCGTTGGCTTGCACGGATAAGTGCACTTCTTGCTCAGGCCACTGTTCTTTCACCATCATGATCAGACCTGGGTCCGACATGATCAGGGCGTCAGGGCCCATGGCGATGACCGGCTCTAGGTCTCTAATGTAGGTTTTAACCTTATCGTTGTGGGGCGCGATATTGCTGGCTAGGTAAAACTGTTTGCCCATGGCATGGGCCTCCTCGATGGCGGAGGCCAAATTCTCGATTTTGTTGAATTCGTTATTGCGCACGCGCAAGCTGTAGCGCGGTTGGCCCGCGTAGACTGCGTCGGCGCCGTAGGCGAAGGCGAAGCGCATACTTTTGAGTGTGCCGGCTGGGGAGAGTAGTTCAGTCATGGGTGTCTCAGTCGTAATTACCAATTGCGGGCTATTCTACCGTAATCGCCTTGGGTCGGCAGCGATTTGGTCGATATCCTTGGGGTAACTTAAACGTGGTAGTTTTTACCGGTATACACGCTGTGGGAGAGGTGGCTGTGCTCAGGAGGACCTTTGGATCACGAAGCTGAAAATAAGCGGCTACAGGGGCTGATCGAAAAGCTGGTGCTGCGGATTGATGAAAATCAACAAATAGCGCGGCGCTTTCATGACTTCGAGTTCAGGTTACTCGAGGCTGCCAGTTTACCTGAGCTGTTCGAGGTGCTAATTAAGGAGGGGCCAAATCACTTCAAACTAAAAGCGATGAGTTTGGTGTTGTTCGACCCAGATTATGTGTTCGAGCAGCTGTTCGAAGCGCTGGACTTAAAGCACTGGGTGCCCAAAGTGCAGCTGCGCCATCGGCAGGATTTCTTTGACCAGTTATTGGGGCAGGCGACGCAGCCTATTTTGGGTGAGCTGGATGCGCTAACCCACGGGCGCTTGTTCCCAGGCGCTGGCACGGTGGCGAGTACGGCCTTAATTCCGCTTTACTCTAAAGGTATTTTGCAGGGGAGCTTGCATTTGGCCAGCGAAACGGCCGAGCGCTTTACCCCTGATAAGGCGGTGGATTTTATTCAGCACATGGCGGCAATCCTAGCGCTGTGTATTGATCATTGTGTCGCGCAAGAGCAGCTTCGCCGTGAAGGCCGGCAAGACCCCCTCACCCAAGTGGGCAACCGGGCGGCGTTTGAGCAAGACCTTGCACTAGAGTTAGCGCGCGCAGAACGAAGTTGTTTGCCGGTGAGTTGCGTTTTTGTCGACCTCGATCATTTTAAGAAAATTAATGACAATTTCGGCCATGCCAATGGCGATATGGTGTTGCGCGAAGTGTCGAGCGTTTTACAAGAGCAATTGCGTAAAACCGATGTGTTGGCGCGCTTTGGCGGCGAAGAGTTCGTTGCCTTGTTGCCGGCTTGCGATGCAGAGCAGGCGATGGAAACGGCCGAGCGGGTGAGAGCCGCCATAGAGGGCATGGCGATTGAAACCAGCGCCGGACAACCCATTCCGTTGTCGGCGTCGATTGGCGTCAGCAGTTGGGAGCCGCGCAAGCATAAAATTCCTATTGTCGAGCTGGGCGCGGCTTTATTGCGTCAGGCCGATGCGGCCATGTATTTGGTAAAGAAGGCAGGTCGCAATGGCGTGCGTTGGCAGCCCTTGGTGGTGGGTTAATCGGCTACAAATTGCCTAAAGATTAGGGTCTCGGCCATTCGATTGGCCGAATCAAATACAGTTTCCGCCAGCGCTTGCCGGTTACCCACAACGCGTCCGCCTCGGCGTCATAGGCAATGCCATTGGCGACCGAATCCCTTTGTAAACCAAAACTATGCAGTTTTTTTTCCTGCTCGATGATGGTGGATAAATCGATCATCGCCACGACTTGTCCCGTGCCCGGGTGGATAGCGTAAATGCGAGGGTCAAACCAGACATTGGCCCAGATGAATCCGCGCGCCACTTCGAGTTCATTGAGGGCGTTTAGCGGTTGGTTGTTCAGGGTTACCTCGAGACTGCGCTGCAGGGCAAAATCATCGGGTGTGCGAAATTGTAGCTTGGCTGAGCCGTCGCTCATGATCAGGTGCTTGCCGTCGAAGCTCAGTCCCCAGCCTTCGCCCCGGTAGCGCGCTATTTCTACTTGTTTTAACGTGTCGCTGGTAAATTTACGGGCAATGCCTTGTTGCCAAGTAATGAGCCAAAGATGCGTACCAATAGACGCCAAGCCTTCGGCAAAGTCTGACTTCGATAATAATTTTGTTAGGCTTGGCGCATTAGAACCTTCTTTGATGGGGTAGCGTTGAATAAAGCTTTGTTTGTACAAGCCGCTCGATTCAACGAATGCTTGCTGATCGATGATTAAGCCTTGGGTGAAGGCAAGGTTAGGGTGAGAGCGGGTGCCGATCTGTTGGTATGCTAAGTTACTTGGCGTTGATTCGCTGCGACTGGCCGCCACGAGTGTTGTTGAGGTCAACAACATAACCATGACAATTGAGCTCATTGCGATTACATTACGCACGCACATCATTCCTCGGGGGAAAATCATTGGAGCGTATTAAATCATTTATCTGGTTGACCCTGCTAGGCGGTTTAACCGTGGTGTTGCCAATCAGCATTTTTCTGCTGGTGTTTACCTGGTTTTACGATGTTATCAGTGCACTCATCGCGCCAGTGACTGCGGCGCTGCGGCCGCATTTAGGCCTATCGGCAACCTTAGTGGATGCCGTGGTGATCGGCTGCTTGCTGGTGGTGTTTTGTTTAATCGGTCTGCTGGTTAAAACCCGCGTTGGGGCTTGGTTGCTGGGCCAAATAGAGCGCGTGCTGAAGCGCATTGCGCCCGGCTATAAGACTATTAGTGATGTTGTCGGGCAGTTCCTAGGCGGTGGCTCCTCGAGCTCGCTGCTGTCGGGGCAAGTGGCATTAGCTAAAATTTATGGCCCTGAATCACCGGTGACTGTGACCGTCATTGTGACGGCTAAACACGATAATGGTGATTACTCTGTGTTCATGCCAACAGCCCCCATTCCAACCTCGGGTATCGTGTACCACTTGCCTGCTTCTTGCATTATTTTGTTGCCCCATGTGTCTGTGGAGGCGGCGATGAAAACGGTGATTGCCTGTGGTGCTGGCTCTCAGTTGCTCACGCGGCCGGTCGATGTTCAATCGAGCGCTGTTTAAGTAGCGTCTGTTGCTATCTCGGCTTCTTGCTCCCGCGACTTCACGTATTTGATCGCGTCTTTGACTGCCTTGCGTACTTTCTTTTGCATTTCTTCTTGCTCCTGCGGCGAGAGGAAGAAGCTCATATCGACATCGTGCCTGATGTAACGGGGTGGTAGGTGATTGAGTGCGACACAGGCGACGTCGGCGAGAAAGTCGGCATCCTCTTGGGCTCGCTCGCTACGATTGATGATTTCGTCCATAACCTGGGCCTCGTAAAAGTTATGTATGGAATCGGTTCCAGGTTGCAGTTGTTGTCTGCGTCTGCCGGCGTGCAATAGCATAGGGTTACCTTTGGTTGACCGCGATGAATCCTTACAGTGTAGAAGAGCCTTGGCTTTAGCGCTTACCTCTGGCGATATCGCGGACTAAAAAGCGCGCCGGGTTCAGTGCAGCGCACAGGTCTTGTCGGATGGGAACCGGAAGGTTGTTGGCGAGGGCGGCGATGTATTGTGCGCAAATGGGCGTGTAAGCGAGGCCTCTTGAACCATGGGCGAGGTTGACCAGCAGATTGGGCCAGTAGTGGTGAGCGCTCGGTATCACTCTTTTGGCATTTTTGGCCAGCAGCGCGTAAGCCTCAGCCATCTCATCTTCCTTCGCAACTGGGCCCACCAGTGGCAGGTAATCGGGCGAGGTGCATCGGAAGCCTACGCGGCCGCTTAAGGTTGAGGCATCGGGTAGTGCTTGCCCATAAAAATCCTTCAGGTTGGTTAAAAATGCGAGGTTGGCGCGATGATCTTCGTGCCTTGGTGCTGGGTCATCGAGCTTCAAATTAAAGGTTGCGCCAACGCAGTGACTATTGCCAAAGGCGGGCGCGAGATAGCCCTCTTGTGTGACCACTGTTTTCAGCTGTTGGCTGGTTTCGGTGGCCGGTAGTTGTGTCACTTGCCCGCGGATGCGCTTAAGTGGCAGGTGTTGGGTGTGGGCGAAGTGTTTGGCTTGGTCGGCGCAGCAGAGCACCAGTAAGTCGGTGTCAAAACACTCTGTCTGACTGGTCACCTGAGTATGAGTTGTCGAGGCTATGTGCCAGCGCCCGTCACCCGTGGCTTCAAATGTTTCTATGTTGGTGTGAAATCGGCTGTTTATATTTGGGTGCTGTATTAGCCACGCGCACAGTTCGGCCGGATTCAACCAGCCGGCATTGGGTAAATATAATCCGCCGTTGTTCAATGCAAGGCCAGCCAGTTCGCTCGCCTGTTCGGCAGTTACTTCGCGGGCAAGGGAGGGCGCTAGGGTGGCGGCGGAGGCGCTTTGTTGTTCCGCGGTTTCATCTTTGGCGGCTAATTGCAAAACCCCACAGGCGTCACCGTGATCGGGTCGCGCTTGCCAAAATGCACGATAGGCGGCTTGCGCATAGCTAAGGCTGGTGATGTTAAAGCGCCCTTGAGGGTGACGTTTTGGCGAGAGCTTTGCGTAGACGATGCCTTGCGCATTGCCTGAAGCCATGAGTGCTGGTGCCGCCTTGGCTTCCACCAGCGTCACTTGCCAGCCCAGCTCCGCCAGCGCGCGCGCTGTGTGGCAACCGGCAATACCGGCGCCGATAACACAGGCGCGGCGCCCGCTTGGTTGGAGTTTAAAGGCTTGCCAGGGGGTCGTTTTCTTTAGCCGTATATGAGCAGAATCGGCGGTATTTTTTTTCTCATCTTCGGCCGGCGGTGGGCCACGGAAACGCCCACTTAACATCTCCCGTTTACGGCCAAAACCTTTTTGTTTGGCAACCGCAAAACCGACTTGAGCGAGGCCGCGGCGCACCATCCCTGCAGAGGTGTAGGTGGCGAAGGTTGTTTCAGGATGGGACAGTAAAGCCAGTGTCGCGAAAAGTTCGCTAGACCACATGTCGGCGTTTTTGCTGGGCGCGAAGCCATCGAGAAACCATGCATCCACGGCCGTTTTTGCGACGATGAAGTCCGGGTGCTGGCGATGTATCTGTTGATTGAAGCCTGCTGTCGCATCATCAATCGTCAGTAGTAATTGCACTCGTCCGTTAAACAGGCTGAGGGGATAAATTTCCGTTTCCAGCTGGTCTGGGTAGGCGGCAATTAACGCTTGGCTCAACGCCGATAAATCCGGCCAGAGCGCCAGTGCCTGTTGCAGTTCAATCTTGCTGAGGGGAAATTTTTCCACCGTAAGATAATAGAGGCGGGCATCTTCCGGCGCGGTGCGCAACCAAAGCTCAACCGCTGCGAGAAAATTGAGCCCAGTGCCGAAGCCCGTTTCACCAATAACAAACTGGCCTTGGGCTGGAAGCGCTTGCCAGCGTGGCGCTAAGTTGTTGTGTTGATGAAACACGTGGCGGCTCTCTTCTAAGCCAGAGTCAATGGAAAAATAAACGTCGCCGAATTGGGTGGAAAAGGGTAGCCCCTCGGACCAGCTTAAGGTGTGAGGCGTATGTATCGGCGGATTTGCGTTCAAGGTTGTGGTCACTGGATTTGTGGTTAGCTCAGGAGTTTTGCTGTGGTAAAGCTGCAATTTTACGTCTAATGGGGTAAATTCACGCCATTAACTCGCTCTTGCCATAATACTTATAAAGCGTTTGAGGACATTATGACCTACCCCTTAATTGTTTCACCTTTGTACATCGCACTGTGTGGTTTATTAATTCTAGTGCTCGCCATGTTAGTGGTGCGCGCTCGGTTGAAATACCGTGTTGGCGTTGGCTCGGGCGGTCACGCTGATTTAGAGCGGATAATTCGCGTGCACGGCAACGCCGTTGAATACGTGCCCATGAGCTTATTGCTTATTGTTGCGCTGGAAGCCACCGGCGGCGCCGCTTGGTTGATTCACACCGCGGGGAGCGCTTTGTTTGTCGCTCGTCTGCTACATATCTGGGGCCTAGGTCACAGCGCCGGGCCGACTAAACCTCGTCAAATCGGCATTTTAGTCAACTGGATCGTGATGCTAGCAACCTCCATTTTGATTCTTTGGAAGTTGCTATTGCCCTAACCTCGCTCCTTGCTGCTTGGGTTTGGCGCTTCGGTGAAGTGCCAAACCCTACAGCGCCCAGTCACGCCTTAGCCCGTCACACCACTGTTGTATCCGCGCCTCACTTTGCTCAAATTGATTTTCGTCATCTAGCGCTAAGCCAACAAACCACTGTTGATCGGCTGTTAGTGCCTGCGAGGCCTCGAACTCGTAACCGGTTACAGGCCAATAGCCCGTGGGAAGGGCGCCGGCGGCCACGAGCTTGTCGTGCAAGTAACCCATGGCGTCCAGAAACCACTCGGGGTAGCCCACCTGATCGCCTTGGCCGAACAAGGCTATATGCTTGCCGTGAAAATCAATACCTTCTAGCTCGGGCCATAGGTTTTCCCAGTCCTCCTGGATCTCGCCGTAATCCCAAGTGGGTATGCCAAGGATCAGAAAGGTGTATTGATTGGCAAGGTTCAGCGGCGCTTCGGCAATGTTGAGATTGTCCACAAGGTCGCTGCCAAGATAGCGTTGGATTTTTTCAGCCGTCATTTCTGTGTAGCAGGTAGACGAACCGTAAAACAGGCCAATGGGTGCGTGGCTCATACGTCATCTATCCAAGTCTTGAGCCAGGCCAAGCCCTGAGCTTGTGGGTCGTCACCGTCCATGGCATCAATAACTAGGGGTTCGCCGTCGCGCACGGCGCCAATATCGGCCAGGGCTGCATCTAGGCGGTGACCAGCTTCTGCGAAGGTGGGGTAGCAACTATCGCCCAAGATAATCATGCGGTAATGCTGGCCAGCAATGGCGGGAAATTCAGTGGTGAGTTGATCATAAAAAGGCTGGATATTGTCCGGCAAGTCGCCGGCGCCGGTATTGGACGTGCAAAATAGCCAAAGTGCCGACTTGTTTTCAGTGAGATCGATCGCTCTCGGAGCCATCTCCACCCTGGCCGTGTGGCCATCTTGGTTGAGTTGCCTCGAGATTGCTTCGGCAACGCCTTGGGCTGTACCCATGACAGTGCCGACAAAGATAATAATATTTGCCATGACTAAACTCGGTTGCTGGTAATTTTGGGGTTAGGGCCTGTCTACTCTATGTTGCCTGTCGCTGTTGCGGTATAAAAACAGCCATTTTTAGCGCGAAGAGCGCGGTATGGTGTTATTCCAAATAAGTGATGAGTAACGATGGCTGGCGAATTTTTAGCCACAATCCGAAGGGCTGGCCTTTTTTCGCGTCCCATTGCGTTGTCAGTCGCTTATGTAACTCGCTACACCGGTCTTGCTGGACACGAAAGTGCGGTTCCAGCAGTGACAATCAAAAAATGTGAGCAGGCCCTAGTTTAGTGCCTAAGCGGCACCAATAAAACCCAGCTGACGCCAGGCCTCGTAGGCCATTATGGCCACAGCATTGGATAGATTTAGGCTGCGCGAGTTGGCCACCATGGGGATGCGCAATACCTGCTCGGGCACCAGCGATTCGCGGATATCGGCCGGTAAGCCTCTAGACTCGGGCCCGAACACCAGCCAGTCGCCAGCTTGGAATTGCGCCTTACTGTGGCTTCGCTGGCCTTTGGTGCTCAGCGCGAACAGTCGCTCGTGATTGGCAATCTCGGTAAAGGCCTGCCAGTGTTTATGGTGCGTTACCTGAGCCCACTCGCTGTAATCTAAGCCAGCTCTTCTCAGCTTCTTGTCGTCAAACTCGAACCCCAACGGCTCAATGAGGTGCAAATTAGCACCCATGTTGGCACACAGGCGGATGATATTGCCCGTGTTGGGCGGAATTTCAGGTTCGTAAAGTACAATATTGATCATGTTGATGTCCGATCAGGGCCAAATTTACTGGCGTTGTTAATGTTGAGTATTTGCCTGATAACCTTGCGGGAAGTTATTGATAAAACTACAGTTATAACAACTAGTCGGGTATGTTACGGTAATTACTTGCACAACTCATGGGGTTTTGCGTTTTTTGCCGGCCATAGCCACGGTCAAATCACTGGTTTAAGTTTCCTCACCGCTGGCAGATAGCCTCTATGTCGGCCAGAGGGAATAACGCCATCTGCTGCCTTATCAAGGAGAACGCGGTTTGCTGAAAAAATTGTGGTCTCGCACCCAACCTGATGGTCGCTGCGGCCTCCAGTTTAATGGCGGCGAGATAAACCTTGTCTACACACTGCGAAACCCAGATCAAATTCACTTGAAAGCCTGCGAATCTTTGGCGTCTAGCGATGGCTGGCCCGAGCGGAGCCAATTACTGGGCGAGCGCGTTAAAGCGTTGGGTATTTCGGGCGTAGGTTGCAACGTGGTACTCAACCAAGATCAATACCAGTTGTTTATGATGGATGCGCCTAAGGTGCCCGAGGAAGAGTTGAGAGATGCCGTTAAATGGAAAGTGAAAGACCTGATTAACTACCCGCTCGAGCAAGCCGTGGTCGATGTCATACCATTGGCCGACGATTGTGGCCGCTCTGGGCAAAAATTGGTTTATGCCGTCGTGGCGAAAAAAGATCTCATTCTTGCCACTATCGAGACGGTTGCAAACGCTAAGCTGCACCTAGAAAGCATTGATATCGATGAGATGTCTGCCCGCAACCTCGCCGGAGTGGCATCCAGTGGACCCCGAGGTGCTGCGTTGGTGCATTTAAGTGCTGGAAAGGGCAGTTTGTCGCTGGTTAAAAACGACTGTTTGTATTTATCCCGCAATTTTTCCATTAATTATCAGGCCGGATTGTTAGATGACCTGCCGGTAGAAGCGTTGGTACTCGAGTTACAGCGTTCCTTTGACTACTACGAGCGGCAACTCGGGCAGGTGCCTCCAGCTCATGTTTGGTTGTTTGGTGAACATGTCAGCGCCGATAAAATAACCGAAGAACTGCGCGGTGCTTTCTTTGGCGTCAATTTTGGCGTGCTTTCCTTAACCGATTTAGTCGCGCCGAGCGAGCAATTTGACGAAGCTATTCTGCAACAGTGTGCTTCGGCCGTCGGCGCCAGTTTGCGTCAAGAGGTTGCGCCATGAGTTGGCAGCAGGTCAATCTTTACCTACCCGAGCTTAAGCCCAAGGACGAAGTGTTAAGTTTTAATGCGGCGCTATATCTGTGCGCTGCTGTCTGTGTGTTATTAATCCTGTTGAGCGTTGTTGGCAAGGTTGAAAATAGCCAGTTGTTAACCTCAACCCAAGCAATTCAACAGCAGTTCGACCAGCAAGCGCAGGAAATTACTGCAATTAAAGCCGCATTACCATTGAGCCAAGCGGCACAGGTGCAGCAAGAGGTGGACAAGCTGCGTTTGGATTTGGAGCGGCGCCAGCGAATTTATCAACTGATTAATCAGCAAAATTTAGGCAATAGCGAAGGTTTTTCCAGCCAGCTATTGGCCTTGGCAAGGCAGCATCAGAAAAATATCTCAGTGCAAGCCTTTCAGATCAATGCTGGTGGTAAACAGTTTAATTTTAGCGGTAGCGCCGCATCTGCTCAGGCTGTGCCACAGTATCTCCAGCGGTTACAATCTGAGGCTTCATTTAAAAATAGTCGCTTCGGCCATTTAGTTTTAGAGCGCTCGCAAGGCAGCACCGTTACCTTTAGTTTGAGCCGCGACGCACAAGTTTCAAAGGCGGGGCGTTAACATGTCAGCCATAAAAAATTACCGTGAAAAATTTGAGAAGCTGCAAACGCGCGAGCGAGCGCTCGTATTATTGGTTGTTTTAGCTTTGGTTTATTTAATTTGGTCGCTCGCTATTGGCGCGCAAATTGACGCTGAGACTAAATTGCTACAGCGAACGCAGATTGATTTGGATGCGAAGGTTGCTAGCCAAAAGGCAGAGCTAGCCAGTTTGGCGTTAAGGCAACAGCAAGATCCCGATAAATTATTGCGCCAAGAAGCAGTGCAATTGGCGCGCGACATCGAACAGCTGGATCAATCACTCGCTGCAATGTCGGTCGGCTTAGTACCCGCGCACGAATTGCCGCTAATCTTAGAGAGCGTCTTATTGAAAACCGGAAAACTGTCTTTAGTTGGTCTTCAAACCTTACCCATTGAAGAGCTGCAGCTTAGCACCCAGCAAGATCAAGCCGATACCACACCGACAACAGGAGTTTACCGTCATACAGTTAAATTAACGCTTCAAGGTGGCTATTTTGCCCTGAATGAATATTTACAAACCCTAGAGGCGCTACCATGGCGTTTTTATTGGGATAGCTTGGATTACAAGGTGAGTTCGTATCCGCAAGCCGACATTGAGCTGAAGGTGTATACCTTGTCGACTGAGCGAGGTGCTGTCGGTGGCTAAACCTGTGAAAATCTTAACTTGTTTACTTTTGCTGGTTTGTGCCGCTAGAACCGGAGCGGAAGTTCCCTTGTCCGATCCAACCTCGCCCTTAGGTTTTAACCAAAAGTCAGCGAAGGCACAGCCTTTCACCTTGAATTCGATTTTTATATCTGCAACTCAGTCTAAAGCCATTGTGAATGGTAAATTGGTTAAAGTGGGTGACTGGGTTAACGGCGGTAAAATACTCGCGATTAGCGATGCAGAAGTTGCGGTAGAAACCAAAGACGGTGTACAACGCTTAGCGTTGCATGGCCAAATTAAAAAGAATAGTGCAACTCAATAGGATGTTTTGATGGAGCTTATGTTGAAACAACATTTACGGGGCGAGCGCGCGATTGCGCCAAGTTGGTTATTACCGTGTTTATTGACGTTGCTTGTGAGTTGCACATCCTCAACCCGCGAAGCAGATTTTTCTATTGAAAAGGAAATGGCGCAGGTCGTTGAGGCAGAAAAGGTTGCCGCGCCTAAGGCTGTACCTGATAGCGTGAATAACACTTTGCTAGGCCAGTCTGCGCCAGCTGTCGCGGTGGTGCCTAGGTTTGATGTATCCGTTCACAACGTTAATGCGAAAGATTTTTTTCTCGGGCTTATTGATGGCACCGGTACAAATGTCGTGGTGCACCCAGCGGTTGCTGGGCAGTTATCGTTAAACCTCAAAAACGTTACTGTGCTTGAGGTGCTCGAAGTGGCGCGCGATATTTATGGCTACGAATTTAAAGAGCGTAACGGCATCTATACGATCTACCCGTTGGAGTATCGAACGGAAATGTTCCCGATTGATTACTTGGACGTTCGGCGCGTTGGTATTTCCGATACATCGGTTCCGGTCGGTCGGCTAGATTCAAATAACAGCAATAACAGTAATAGCAATAGCAGTGGAAACTCACGTTCAGGTGGATCAAATAGCGGCTCTAACCCCAACTTACTTGGCATGTTTGGCAGCGCTGAAGATAATAAATCCTCCTCCGGTCAAATTTCTGCAGGTTCTCAAGTCCAAACTTTGTCAAAGACAGATTTTTGGTCATCTTTAAGGGAAACTCTTATCGCAATCATCGGCGGTGAATCGGATCAGCGTCGCGTGATGATATCGCCGCAAGCGGGCATGGTTATCGTCAAGGCGCTACCAGCCGAGCTGTTTTCGGTTCGGGAGTTTCTCGAGCGATCAGACATGACCGTAAAGCGTCAGGTGGTTATCGAGGCCAAAATTCTCGAAGTAAAATTAAGTGACGAGTTTGCCGCTGGAATTAACTGGAGTGCAATCAGCGGTCAATTAATCATGGCGCGCAATGTGTCTGAATTCGAGTTGCCAAATAATATTACCGTAGGTGCCGAAACTGGCGAGCTATTTTCGTCGCTATTGAAGGTCAATGATATTAGCCAGCTGTTAGACTTGCTAGAGCAGCAGGGCAATGTGCAAGTGTTGAGTAGTCCAAGAATTTCTACCGTGAATAATCAGAAAGCGGTGATTCGCGTGGGCACAGATGAGTTTTTCGTGACGGGTCTGTCGAGCAATACAACCTCTAATGCCTCCTCTACCACCAGTACGCCAAATATTGATTTGGCGAGTTTTTTCAGTGGTATTGCGCTTGATGTCACTCCGCAGATCGCGGCCACGGGCGATATTATTTTGCATATTCATCCGGTGGTCAGTAGCGTTTCTGATCAGGAAAAGAACCTGACAATAGGTGATGAGAAGTTTTCCCTACCTTTGGCAGTGAGGGATATTAGAGAAACCGATAGTATTGTTCGAGCCGAGAGTGGTCAGGTGGTTGTGCTTGGTGGTTTGATGCAGGAAATTCTGCAAGAAGTTGACGGAAAAACCCCGCTGTTGGGTGATATTCCCGGTGTGCGTGGCATGTTCAATACCCGTAATTATAAAAAAGTTAAAACTGAACTGGTAATACTGTTGCGGCCAACTGTCGTCGACGCAAACACCTACCTGAAAGATGTTGAATCAAGCAATCAGCGCGTTAAGGACTTAGGTGTTACTTATCGCGAAATCTTTGGTAAGGAGTAACGCTTGTACACAGAATTCTTCGGCCTGCAAGAAAAACCCTTTTCGCTGACGCCGGATACCCAGTTCTTTTTTAATAAGCAAAGCCATAGGGCCGCGCTTAACACTATGCTCGGCGCGGTTCAGAATAATGAAGGTTTTATCAAGATTGTTGGTGAGGTTGGCACAGGAAAAACCTTGCTTTGCCGTAAATTATTGTCACTGTTAGACGGCAAATTTAAGGTTATTTATATCCCCAACTCCTATTTAACACCCAATGAGCTAAAAGGGCTGGTAGCTGCGGAAATAGGTGCAGAGTTCGCGGCAGATATGCCTGCTTACCAGCTGATGGGTTCGATTTACCGCAAACTTTTACAGTTGGTAAAAGATAGTGTTCAGGTGGTGTTAATTGTTGATGAGGCGCAGGCCATGCCTCGCGATACCTTAGAGTCTTTGCGCCTTTTGACTAATCTTGATACGGAAAAACGAAAACTGTTACAGGTGGTGTTGATTGGTCAGCCCGAGTTGGATGAAACGCTCGAAAGATCTGATCTGCGACAATTAAAACAACGAATTGTATTTACTGCACGATTACAGCCGTTAACCTCCGAGGGCGTTGCAGAGTACGTGGGGTATCGAATGAGTTCGGCCGGCTGCGATAGGTTGGTGTTTTCTAAATCCGCGCTTTTGTATCTCTACTGGAGCTCCGGTGGCATTCCTCGGCTGGTAAATTTGTTGGCTCATAAAGCCTTAATCGCTGCGTTTAATGCTGGCGATACGTCGGTGAACTCAGAACACTTGGCTATTGCAATCAACAATACCCCCGAGGCGCGACGGCTTGGGCGCTTCGTTGCTCAGGGCGTTAACTGGCTCTGGCCTGTTGCTGGTGGTGCCGGTGGTATCTTGTTGTCGGCTTATTTGGGTAGTGTTATGTCATGACAGAAACGCAAGCTACATTACATCAACTGCAAAGGGCTCAGAGCGACAGTTCGGGCGATCCTTTGCCAGCCGTTGATTATGTGCACTCGGTTGAATTCGTTAGCGCGACGCCATTGGCTAGGTGGTTAAAATTATCCGGGTTGTTTACCTTTCTGTTTGCTTTTTCTGCCCATCAATTCTATTTGTTCGATTTAGGCGAGCTTACCGATCAAACACCTGGCGTTGTTGAGACGCTTGCGATGAATGAGCAAGGCAATGTGCCATCAGCTGGCTCGAACCTTGAGCAGGCAGTGGCGGCCAGTCAATCACCAATTATGCTTCCGCCAAACTCTTTAGCAGAATCGGACCCGCAGTTAACGCAAGAGGCAATGTTGGAACAGACTAAGGCGCTGGCGCTGCAGGCCGAGCAGGAGCGAGAGTTAAGTTTGTTACGCCAGCAGCAGATCGACCTTTTGTATAAAAACGCTGCTATTGCGTTGTCTAAGGATCGATTGATGACACCTGAGTCAGATAATGCCGTGCATTACTTTCAGGCCATGTTGGATCTTGATGCAACGGAACCTAGAGCGCTAGCCGGCTTGCAGCAGGTGGCAAAGCGCTATAAAGCCTTTGCGATAAGTCTTGCGAAAAAAGGTGATATTACAGCAGCGGCGCAAATGCTGGAAAGAGCTGAAACAGTTGCGCCTCAAAGAATCGGCTTGGGGGATTTAATTGCGCAAATGCCAGCTGCACATGCCTCAGAACCGAACAGCGCTATTGAACGCGATAGAGATATTACGCAGGCAGCCATTGAGTCGCCGCAAGTAAAATCGAGTGTGGTGCGCTCCTCCAATGGTAAAGCTGATGACGCTAAGTTTCTTGCTAAAAAATATATCGCGGCAGGGCAGGCTCGCGATGCGGCACTTCTGCTGAGTGGCTTCATGCCCCAGAGTGCAACTGATGGCGAGTTTGTCGAGCTATTGCACCAAGCTTATTTGAACTCCAATCAAAGTGCAGAAGCGTTGAAGCTAAGGGTGACCTTACAGGGCACGTTACCGAGTTACCACATCGCAAAAATGCAGGCAGCAGAGTTTATTCAGTCCGGTCGGCCTGCAGAGGCCATTGCGGTACTCGAAAAGAACTTGCCAAGCTACGAACAAGATAGTAGTTACTACGGATTGTTGGCAGGCTTGTACTACCGAGTGCAACGCTATGCTGACGCCGAGCAGGCCTATGAAAAATTACTAGCTGTTGCGCCAGAAACCGGCAGCTACTGGCTTGGCTATGCTGTGGCGCTAGATGCGCAAGCCAATGTTAAGGCATTAGGTGCGTTTAAAAAGGCGACCTTAACTCTGCCTGCTCAAGATGCGGCGCGGCAATATGTCGAGCAGCGGGTCAGAGAACTTGGCGGCGGTTAATAAGCGGAGACTGTTGTGAGCGAACCAAGGCAAAGAATCAGAATTGGCGACCTTTTAGTTAGCAATCAAATGATTAGCGAAGCTCAATTGGAGCAAGCGCTTAAAGAACAAAAACTCTCGGGTAGAAAGCTCGGTCGAACGCTGGTCGACTTAGGTTACGTGGATGAAAACGCAATGCTAACCTTATTATCTACTCAGCTAAAAATCCCCTTCGTGGAATTAAAGCAGTTCCGCTTCGATCGCGATTTAATACAGACACTCCCAGAAACCCAGGCGCGACGTTATCGGGTAATGCCGCTAAAGGAAAGTGCCGACGGTATTTTGTTGGGAATGGCAGATCCGACCGATATTTTTTCCATTGATGAATTGCAAAAAGTCTTTAATAAGCCTCTACATCCAGCGGTTGTGCGAGAGTCTGAATTGCTGGATGTGCTCGATATCGCCTATAGCCATAAGCAGGAAATAGCGTCCCTTGCCGAGGAGTTGGATACCGAATTAGAAGATACTGCTGTTGATCTCGCCGATGTTATTACCGATGCAGGTCAAGAGGATGCGCCGGTTGTTAAATTGTTGCAAAGGATTTTTGAAGACGCAATTAACGCTAAAGCGTCGGATATTCACATTGAGCCAGACGAAGCGGTGTTGCGTATTCGCTTGCGCATTGATGGTGTGCTAAGCGAGCAGGTGATGAATGAGCGCCGTATTGCTGCAGCACTCGTGGTTCGTTTGAAATTAATGTCGAGTTTAAATATTTCTGAAAAGCGCTTGCCTCAAGATGGCCGGTTTAACTTGCGCGTAAAGCGGCGCAACATAGATGTTCGTTTGTCAACTATGCCGGTTCAATTTGGCGAGTCGGTGGTTATGCGGTTGCTGGATCATACCGACGGCGTACGTTCCCTAGACGAAGTTGGTCTTCCCGCAGATCTACTTGTTAAGTTTCGCGAGTTGATTCAAAGACCCAATGGTTTGATATTGGTTACCGGCCCAACGGGTAGCGGTAAAACCACTACCTTGTACGGTGCTTTGTCGGAGTTAAATACCCCCGATAAGAAAATCATTACCGTAGAAGACCCAGTGGAATATCGGCTCCCAAGAGTACAGCAAGTTCAAGTACATGAAAAAATTGGCTTGAACTTTGAGAAGGTATTGCGGGCAACTTTGCGTCAAGATCCGGATATACTTTTGGTTGGCGAAATTCGAGATAGTGGTTCGGCGGAAATTGGTTTGCGTGCAGCGATGACCGGGCATTTGGTTTTATCTACCTTGCATACCAACGATGCGGTCACTTCGGCGTTGCGTTTGATAGATATGGGTGTCGATCCTTATTTAGTGGCCGCGTCTTTAAAAGCTATTGTGGCGCAGCGACTAGTTCGGAAAGTGTGCGAAAGCTGCAGCCAGGCCTATGAGCCCAACGCTAATGAGCGGCAATTAATTGCGCTTGGTAAAAAGCGATTTGGCCTCGAAGGTAGTAACCTGCGCAGGGGTTCCGGGTGCCCACATTGTTTCAATACCGGCTACCGTGGGCGCATAGGTGTGTTTGAGTTGCTCGAGGTTAATCACGCCATGGCAGATGCGCTCAGGGACAACAACGTTCGCGCCTTTAACGATGTTGTGCACAAAAATCCGACTTTCCAGCCGTTGATGTATAGCGCGCTAGAGTTTGCCATGCAAGGCATTACCACGTTGGAAGAAGTTATGCGGGTCTCGGCTCAAGTTGAAGATGAAGTAGCAGACATTGTGCTGGAGGCACAATGACAGCTTTCCGGTTCATTGGGCGCGATGCCGAGGGCAACAAGGTTACGGGCAATCTCGAGGGCGTTTCTGTTGATTCGGTGGCTACGGCTCTGCTTAATCGCGGTTTAACACCAATAGAGATTCACGCGTCATCTCAGACGGAGGATTGGCAAGAGACGATAGATGACTTTCTTGCGAGCAAACGTGTCGAGCCGGCAGATTTGATCATGTTCTGCCGGCAAATGTATACCATTACTAAAGCCGGCATCCCTTTAATTAAGGGTGTGCAGGGTTTGTCTAAATCTATGAGTCACCGCCATTTTAAGCGCGCGCTGGAGGATATTGTCACGCGGTTGGAATCTGGGGTTGAGTTGTCGGCGGCCATGCGTCATCACGGCGATATTTTCGATTCACTTTTTCTAGCCATGATTGTGGTGGGAGAAACCAGCGGTCGACTTGAGGAAGTATTTGATCAGTTGAGTTTCTATTTAGAGCGAGACCTAGAAACCAGTAAGTCGGTGAAGTCGGCGTTGCGTTACCCAAGCTTTGTTTTGCTGGCGCTGGCCGTGGCAATGGTGGTAATCAACATTTGGGTGATTCCCGCCTTTGCAAACATGTTTGCGAAGTTCTCGGCACAGCTACCTTTGCCGACGCGTATATTAGTTGGCGTGTCGGACTTTTTCGTTCTCTACTGGCCCTATCTGCTGGTGTGTTCAATCCTGTTGGCCGTCGGTATTCGGCAATACTTCAAGACTCCGGAAGGCGCAAAAAACTGGGGTAAGTGGAGTTTTAAGTTGCCGGTGGTGGGTGATATTTTAGAGCGGGCGACGATTGCACGTTATTGTCGTGCCTTTGCCTTGATGCTGCAGTCCGGTGTGCCCATTGTTCAAGCGATCGAGTTGTGTTCACGGGCGGTCGATAACCCCTATATTGGAGAAAAAATTAAGGCCATCCGATCGGGGATTGAGCGCGGCGATTCGCTTACCAGAACGCACAATGCCAGCGGGCTATTCTCGCCTTTGGTAATGCAAATGATATCGGTGGGCGAAGAGAGCGGGCAGGTCGATCAGTTACTTGCTGAGGTTGCGTCTTACTATGAGCGCGAAGTCGATTACGACTTAAAGAAAGTTGGCGATCGCATAGAGCCGCTATTGATAGTTGTAATGGCTGGTTTTGTGTTGATTTTGGCCTTAGGTATTTTTCTCCCCATGTGGGAAATGTACAGTGTGCAAAAAGGATGAGTGTTAATTTATCCGGCCGGTTTGGCTTATTTGAAATGATTTTGGTGGTTACTATCGTCGGCGTTCTGGCGGCGGCAGGGGTAAAATATTATGGCCAAATCATGGATGACAGTCGCAGGGTCGCGTTGTTAACCCAGGCTAGGGCATTTACCGCCGTTGTTGCGCAGGTGCATTGGAGCTGGTTGGTTAAAGGTGTGAATGTTGTACAGGCGTCTGATCAGGCTGATGGCGCGGTCGTTATCGATACCATGCCACTATTTGTGAATAAGTTCGGCTGGCCAACCCACAGCCAGAAGAGCTTACATGGGCGCCCTTTATCGGCGCTGGGTTGTAAGCAAGTGTGGGATTTAATCATGCAAAATGCCGGCGATATTCGCATTAAGGATAGCGCAGGGTTAAGGCCAGACGGCACGCTCAGTGTCAGCGTTGTGGACGGGTCTGTTTGCCGCTTTGAAATGCTGTCGCCAAGCAATCTGCTGCATTACTTCGACTATAGTGTGATCAACGGTAGTGTTGATGTGGTGACCGGTCAAAAATTGGAGTGAACTATAGGCTCGCTAATTGGTTAGCGGCCCTTGTTAATGTAAACTCTTAAGTTATATGGAATGTGCTGTAACTTACGCTATGCTTATTAAACTTGCGTGAATTGAGTGCAATAGGGCTGGGAAGGCCGATAGCCTTAGGTGTTGGAATCAGTTGGCCCCGTGTGCCAATGACAATCAGTGAAATTTTGGAGAGCGTCCATGAACAAAATGCAATCGGGTTTTACTCTAATCGAGTTAATTGCAGTCATCGTTATTTTAGGCATTTTGGCGGCAACCGCTGTGCCAAGATTTATCAATTTGCAAGATGAGGCGGCTGTCGCGGCATTAAATGGCCTGAAAGGCGGAATTGAGAGCTCGTCGGCGATTAATTTGGCGGCTTATTACACCGACCAGGCTGGATTGAGTACAACGGCTAAGCAATTTGTTACTGCTGGAGCTACTTGTACGGCGGCTATAACTGGTCTGTTGCAAACAGCGGTAGATACTACTTCTTACACGATAGAAACTAAGACTCTTGCTGCGGTTTCTGATCCAGTAACAACCGATTCTTGCACCATTAGCACCGTTGCTGGCAGCAATACTGTCATTGTAAATATTCACGTCGTTGATTGATATATGCGTTTGGATTCAGTGTTAAGGAATGACGGCGCTTTTAAGCGCCGTTTTCAATTGGCGTTTACGTTGATTGAGTTGGTCGCGGTGATGATTTTAATTGGTATATTGAGCGCGGGTTTTATCGGGCGCTTTGCCGATGAGAATAGCCGAAAATTGCAAACCTCCCGCGACGATATCCTAGCCGCCTTACAGTTTGCCCAGCAGAAGGCCATGGATCAAACGGAGAGCGTCTCGGTTTTGACTTCAGGAAATACGATTAATGTTTTGGTTGCCGGTAATCCTGCTTCATTTGGATCGGTAACCTACCCCCTGATTTTAGAGGTCGCGGTCTCCAGTGCTAGTTTTTCCTTTAATCGTTTGGGCGAAACCACTAGTTCCGCAATTACACTGACCAGCGGCAGTGATACTGCAGTGGTAAATGTTTCGGCAGCCGGGTATGCGCGATGAATAGGGCAGGGCCGCAACCCTATCAATTAGGTGCCTCATTAATTGAGTTGATTGTATTTATTGTTGTAGTGAGTGTATCGCTGGTGGGCATTTTATCGGTATTTAATAGTTCGATGTACCACTCGGTGAACCCCATTGTTCAGATATCAGCCATCGAATTAGCACAAGCCAAAATGGATGAGATCTTGGCGCGTAAATTCGATGCCGCTAGTCCCACCGGTGGCGTGCCTGCCTGTGGATCGGCAGAGCCGGGTAGCGTTGCCTGCGCGGGTATTTCACCCAATGGTGTATATGACGATGTGGGTGACTTTGATGGTCAAGTTGAATCGCCACTTACTGGTTATACGTTGACCACGAGCGTAGTTAATGCCGGTGCAGATTTAGGTTTGGCGGCTGACCAGGCGAGAAGAATTACCGTGGCAGTTGCCATGCCGAATGGCGAGACTATACAGCTGGCCAGCTATAAGGTGAATTTCTAATGAGTAAAGGTTTTACACTCATTGAGCTTGTTGTGGTGCTGGTGGTTTTTGGCATTATTGCTGCCATGGGTAGCAGCTTTGTTGTTACATCTATAACGGCCTACAATCAGGCGGCGGAACGCAATAAACTAGTGGAGAGAAGCCGGGCGGTGGTTGAACGCATCTCGCGCCAGCTCCGTATTGCCTTACCTTATTCTTTGCGAGTTAGCGCGAGTGGAAACTGCATTGAGTTTATGCAGCTAACGGGCGGCGCTAACTACGAAGGCATTTTACCTGATTCTTCTAATGGCGCCGCAGCAACTTCAAGTATTCTGGTATCAGCTTTTGAGCTTTCGCTAGGTGCGGGTGTACATCTAGCTGTTGGGGCTATGCATGCTAGCGAAATTTATACGACCTCTGCTATCGCGTCACGTGCCACCATTGCTAGTCTCGCAGGGGCGCCCATCAGCCAAATAAATCTTTCGCAGCCGCATACTTTTCTGCGCAATTCCATTAATAGCCGAGCTTACGTGATGGACTCGCCTGAACGGTTTTGCGTCAGTGCAGGGCAAATGCTGCATTACAGTAATTATGGTTTGGATACGGGCACACTTGGCGATAGCGCTCCGATGGGCGATAGCGCAGTGATGAGCGATGATGTAAGCGCAATAGCGCCGGTATTTTCCTTATCTCCCGCCACCGAATCGCGAAATACCCTCGTCGCTATTCAGTTCGCTTTGAGCCGGCAGGGTGAGACTATGAATATTCAGCATCAGGTGCAGGTGCGCAATGTCCCTTAATTCTAGATACAAGCTTTATGGATTAAAGCGGCAGGCTGGATTTTTAATGCCATTGGCGATTTTTATCATCGTTAGCATGGCAGGTTTCGCCTTGGGTATGGCAAGAACAACGTCGCAAACTAACTCTAGTGCGACACAAACTATGATTTCCATTCAAGCCTTTTACGCGGCAGATACCGGCGCTCAGTGGGGAATGAATAGATTATTTTATAACACCTCGGGTGCTATATCGCGCGCGTCCGTGGATGCTAATTGCACTGCGCTAGCGGGTCAAGGCGTGAGCTTCGATGTGGTTGGCCTAAAAAATTGTAGCACGCAACTTCAATGTGTTATTGATGTCGATAGCAGCAATACTATTAGTTACTACCGCATAACCAGCGCTGCAGCGTGTGGTAATGCGCCTATTTTTGCGCAGCGCACCGTTGAACTATCGGCCTTCATGAAATGAAAAAATTATTGTTTTTTTTATCAATTTTATTGCTGAGCTTTTCTTGGCGAGTTGATGCGCAGACCTGTGAGTCCATTTTTCCCGATGCCGCTTCGAACAGTAATGATAGTGGGGGTATTACGCTTGGCAATGGATCTACTATTTATAATTCACCGGACAATATTCTCGATACCCGAACTCTATCTGTGCCGAACTATAACAACTTGAGCTGTAATGGGGTTATTTGTACCAAGTCAAACAATGTTGTACCGGCGGGTAATCCCAAGTCGATACCTAGCGGGTCTAATGTTACCCTAAATTACCAGCAGACCCTGAGTTTGGCGCCGGGCGCCTACGGTAATTTATTGATGAACTCCGAATCTACTTTGTTATTGTCGCCCGGTGATTATACTTTTAGCGGCACGGTAAGCACAGGCTACCTGAGCGCCGTTCGATTGAGTTCCGATGGTAGCGCGAGAATATGGGCTAAAGATACTATAAGTGTGGCTAATCAATCATCGATTGGTGTTAACAGTTTAAGCCGTCACATTTTTTTATACAGTGAAGAAAATGTTACTTTGGTTTCCTCGTCGACGGTTTATGCTTTTATTTATGCAAACCGAGATGTCTCCCTGAATAATCAGGCGCAAATATTCGGTGGTATCACGGCAAGGCGTAATATCAGCATGGGCAGTTCAAGCTTTGTTACTTACAACCTAAATAAACTAGCGCTCACTGACTTCGGAACTTTTTGTACTAACACGGCGACGTTGCCAACAGCGCTTGCTGAGTATCGACTAGAAGCCACAACCTGGGCTGGTGCTGCAAATGAAGTGATTGATAGTAGTCCCAGTGGCTTTAACGGGCGGGCAATAAGCTACGGTGGTAGTTACCCCGGATCTTCAAATACGACGCCGGCAATTTCAGGCGACCCCGGCAGTTGCCGCTATGGTATTTTTAACGGCGCCTCGAGTGGTCACCTGCGCATTGAAGACCGCAATGCTTTGGATTTGCCGACTAGCTTGACGGTAGGAGTTTGGATTTATCCAACGGCTCTGCCATCTGGTGGCGGTTTACACACTATTGTCTCTAAAGATGAAAACTTTGAATTTCACCTAAATAGTAGTGGCAATATATTTTGGTGGTGGGGTGGCGGTTCGCGTTCTTTAGCTACAAGTGGATTGAATTTGGCGCTCAATACTTGGCACCATGTCGTCATTACCTATCAGCTAGGCGAACAGAAAATATATATTAACGGCGTTGAGCGCGCGGCAACCAATTACAATGGCAATATGACTACCAATGGCGACCCCTTACTCATTGGTACGGATTGGAATTTTGATAGTCGAAACTTTGTTGGGCGTATAGATGAGGTGAATCTGTTTCGGGAAAAGCTGACTGCTTTACAAGTTGTCGGCCTCATGAACAGAACCCATCCTTGTCAAAATACACCAACCTTAGGCAGTTTTGACATTGATGTGGGTGGCGGCAGCGCAAGTGTGTGTTCGCCTAAGCAAGTGACTATTACGGCCCGCGATTCCAATAATAATGTTTTCACCGGCTATACAGGTACGGTAAATATCCAAACCACCACGAACCATGGCGATTGGAGCGTGGTGAATGGCTCTGTAGCGCCGCGATTTGTCGCGGGAGCTAATGATAGTGGTCAGGCGAGTTTTACTTTTAACGCGAGTGATGCGGGGCAGGTACAACTGAATTTAAGTAATCAGCACGCGCAAACGCTCAGGGTTAGAGTCACGGAAACTTTTCCTAATTCGGGTACTTTTTCGCTCAGCAGTAATTTAACGTTTTCGGCCAATGCGTTTGTGGTTAGTTTTAATGATTCACTTAACGACGATGTTGTGGCAGGTAGAGATCACGGCTTCCGCGTTCAGATGTATCGGCGTGATTCCACAACCGGCGATTGCGCAGTGGCGTCGAATTATGCTGCCAGCAGTATAAAAACATGGTTGGTGCGGCACGCGCAAGACCCCAGCGGTGCAGCGCCCAATATCAACGCTGTGACCTTACCCCTAACTGAACCCGGCGCAGCGAATGTGACTTATCCTTTTGTCAGCGGCGCTTCGACCTTCAGCCTAGCGACGACGGATGTTGGTAGATACACCATTTACTTTAAAGACGATAGCAGTGGCTTTTCAGATCAACCGATTCTTGGTGATAGTGGCACGGTTATCGTCAGGCCATTTGGTTTTGATGTTAGTGTTCCGGGAAATCCTAAGGGCGTTACCGCGACGGGCGCAGTATTCGGAGCAGCCGGTCAAAACTTTGTGGCAGATCTGCGCGCTGTGTTATGGCAAGCCGCTGACGATAACAATGGCGACGGTATGCCTGACGGCCACGCCGACGGCGATGCTTCGACCGGCGCCAACCTGGCAAATAATCCTGCAGCGATTCGCTTTGGTCAAGAGTCGCCAAGTGAAGGTAGCTTGCTAAGCGCCGTATTGGTTGCGCCCTCAGGTGGCAATGACCCGGGTTTAGGTAACGGCGAGTCCAGTGGTGATGGCCGAGTTGTGGCGGGTTTTAGTAATGGCGCAATACAAAGCGGTAATATTTATTATCCCGAGGTCGGGGCCATTGAGTTAAATGCACGCCTGTTGGGTACAAGTTATCTTGGCGCCTCGGCTGCGCGCACCGCAAAAATTTTAGGTTCTACCTACGTTGGCCGTTTCACGCCCGCCTCCTTTTCATTAACGCCCGTCTCGGTTAACGAAGCCTGCTCGAGTTTTACCTATATGGAGCAGCCTTTTGATCTGAGCTATCGCCTGACGGCGCAGAATGGATTAGCAAGCCCGCAAACAACGCAAAACTATCAGGGCACATTTGCCAAGTTAGGTACTGGTTTGGGCAGTTTTGATTATGCCGCTAAGAGTTTAGGTGTTGATCTATCCAGCCGCGTTGCCGGCGCGACAAATGCCATTTCTTGGGTAAATGGCGTGGGTACTGTGGTGGTTGACCCAATTACGTTTATGCGGCAGGCAAACAGCTCCCCAGACGGCCCCTTAAACAATCTTGAATTGGGTATCGCGGTTACGGATGCGGATGGTGTTGGCCTCAGTAGTGCGAGTTTAGATTTAGATGTTGACGGCGATAGCTTAGGTGATCATGGGTTGCTGGGGCAAACACGGCAGTTATTTGGCCGATTGTATGCCAAGGATGCTTTTGGTCCGGAGTCCACTAATATTCCTATGTTTTGGCAAGCTGAGTATTTCGATGGCACCCAGTTTGTGCGCAATGGCAGCGATAGTTGTACCGAGTTGGCGTTCAGTCAAATAAATTTTGTTGGCGCTACAACTGCTATCAATGCGGCGGCGCAATCTGTTGCGGTGACCTTGGGCGGCGTAACCTCAAGCTTTAGTTTTGCTGATCCGCTAGGGGTGCAGACTTGCATGACGGCCACCGGCGTGGGCTTTTGTGCAGGCTACGCGGGTCGCTTTTACGGCGCGACCAATGCAATAGTGACTTTTCCGGTGCAAATTAACCTTGCCAATTATCCCTATTTACGGTTTGACTGGAATGGCGACGGGAATTATGGCGATGTGTCACACCCGCAGTTCAATATTAACTTTGCCAGCTACCGCGGCCATGATCGCATCATATTTTGGCGTGAACGGCTGTGATTAGCCGTTCATTTTGTTTGCCATCAGTGGGTAGTGGTGGGCGTTGGAATTTCTAGTTCGATATCGACGGCCAGCTCATCGGCAATTTGATCGAGCTTTTCGGCAAGCTCGTCCACGTCACTGTCCATGGGAATTTGTAAAATACCATTGGCTTCGAATAAAGGTTCGCCAGACCAAGGCATACTGCTAAAATCTGTTGCCAATTCTTCGACATTTATATTTCGAGCACTTAGCGCTTGAGCCACTTCCTTAACGATACCGGGCCTGTCGTTACCAATGAGATTAAAACGAATTTCTTTATAACTCTGAGGCTCTTCTTCAGTGTCGGCGACATCGACTAAGGTTCGGATGCCCTTAGCGGTAAGAGCGGCTAAGTCAGCCTTAAGGTCTTCTAAGTTTTCGTCGTCTACGGTCACAAGTACTAGGCCACTGAATTTGCCACACAGGTTTACCATGCGACTTTCTTCCCAGTTACCATCGTGGGCGCTGACAACCTGAGCCAGGGTTTCGATGATGCCTGGTTTGTCTTTGGCAATAATAGTGACGATTAAGTGCTGCTTCATAATGGGCTCCTACAGTAGATAGATCGAGTGTAACCTAAGCTGTGTTACATTTCAGGGCTTTGACTTGTTGGAGTGAGTCGGTTTAACTAGTCGACGATTCTCATAACGTCATTTATTAAATAAAGAGGGAATACCATGCTGTCTCGGATTATTAAAATGGGTTCGGTTATCCTATTGGCTACTTTGCCTATGTTTGGCTCGGCCGAGTCAATACAGGCTGCTATTGCGGGCGAACATCGCAGCGAGGCATCCAGTGCGCGTGATGAAGCGCGTCATCCAGCTGAAACCCTTGCGTTTTTTGGTTTCAAACCGACGGATAAGGTGATCGAAATTTCGCCAGGTGGCGGTTGGTACACGGAAATTTTGGCGCCGGCCTTGTATCAAAATGGTGAACTTTACGCGGCGCATTTTCCTGCGCAAACAGACGTCCCTTACTACCAGCGTTCCAGGCAGGCCTTTTTGGAGAAGTTGGCCGCCGAGCCTAGCGTTTATGACAAGGTCAAGGTGACAGAATTTATCCCTGGCAACCCAGCGGCTGCAGGCCCCTTGGGCGGCGCAGACAAGGTGCTAACATTTCGTAATGTGCATAATTGGATAAAGGCCGGCAGCGGCGAGCAGGCGTTTGTCGACTTTTACGCCATGTTAGCTAAAGGCGGCGTTTTAGGTGTGGTAGAGCATCGCGCGAAAGCGGGCACTACGCTCGAAGCCATGAAAGTGTCGGGTTATGTGACCGAGGCTGAAGTGATTCGTCTGGCTGAAAAAGCCGGCTTTGTCTTGGACGCTAAAAGTGAGGTGAACGCCAATGCCAAGGATACGGCCAATCACCCTAAAGGTGTTTGGACTTTGCCGCCATCCTTGGCTCTGCAGGACGAAGATAAAGATAAGTACCTCGCGATTGGCGAGAGCGATCGCATGACCTTGCGCTTTCGTAAGCCTGAGTAATCTATGATCGTCATCCCTGTTGATCAACTACCAGCAGACGCATTGCAAGGCTTAATCGAGGAGTTTGTCACCCGCGACGGCACAGACTATGGTCAGGAGGAGATGAATCTTGCCCAAAAGGTCAGCCAAGTGAAGTCTCAATTGCAGCGGCGAGAGGTTTTGATTGTGTATAACCTAGCAGACGAGCAGGCCAATATCCTCACCCGGCAACAGTACGAGGAGCTGCAAAGGCAGGTGCAGGCCGTAGACTAGATATGTTGGGGTTGGTGAGGGAAGAGGGGCTATAATGCCCCTCTTTTTATGTGTGGTTGGTTGATGTCGAATAAAGTACCTACGGGCGCGTTGCGCAATAGCCCTAAACAACCAGTGGCACGTGTGCTTTTTTGCCACGGGGCCGGCGCGCCCATGGACAGCGCGTTTATGAATACCATGACTGAACTGTTGTGTGGCTACAGTCTGGATGTGGTGCGTATTGAGTTCCCCTATATGGCCGAGCGCCGGCAAACCGGTAAGCGCCGTCCGCCTAACCCCATGCCGCAATTATTAGAATTCTTAGCGCAACAGGTGCGGGCCTGGTCAGCCTTTGATCACTTACCTTTGTTTGTTGCCGGCAAGTCAATGGGAGGCCGCGTCGCGGCCATGTTAGACTTGCCCGAGGTTCGCGCTGTTATTGCCTTAGGTTACCCGCTTCACCCTGCGGGCAAGCCAGAGAAGCTCAGGCTTGAGCCGCTGCTGGTGCGCAGGTGTCCACTGCTAGTCGTTCAGGGCGATAGAGATTTACTGGGAAATAGAGCTGAATTCGAGGCCTTAGCATTGCCTGAAAGTGTTGTGCTGCACTGGCTGGCGGATGGCGATCACGATTTGAAGCCCCGAGTGAAATCCGGCCTTAGCCATATCGACCACATGCAACGAGCGGCCCAGCTTATCGCCAATTTCACCTCAGATTTGATCGCCCATTAAAGCCTTAATCCAATAGAGATTTAGAATGAATCATTTGTTTTTACATTGTCGCGGTGGATTTGAAGGTGAGTGCGCTGCAGAGATTTCTGAGCAGGCAAGCGAATTAGGCATATTTGGCTACGCCAAAGCGAAGGCTCATAGCGCCTGTGTGATTTTTGTGACCAACGAACCCGAAGGCGCTTTGCAGCTTATTGATAGTTTGGCCTTTGACCGGCTGATTTTTACTCGGCAGTGGTTCGTTACACGGGGTGAGTTAACTCAGCTGCCAGTCGAGGATCGTCTCACGCCAATTTTAGCTGCAACACGTGAATTGCCTTTGTGTAGCGAGTGGTTGGTCGAAACTGTTGATACCAATGAAGGCAAAGAGCTTTCCGGTTTGGCAAAAAAGTTTTCGACGCCGCTTGCGCGCGCGCTTGAAAAGAAAAATATGATTCAGCGCAAGGGGAAATACTGCCTGCATTTACTGTTTACCTCAACCGGATCGGCTTATTTAGGGGTTAGTCCTAAAACGAATAGATCACCCTGGTCTATGGGCATACCGCGGTTGAAATTACCTAAGGAGTCACCCAGCCGCGCCACCTTAAAACTTGAGGAGGCGTGGCACCAATTTATTCCTCGCGATAATTGGGATAAGGAATTGCAAGGCAGTATGAAAGCCGTGGATTTAGGTGCTGCCCCCGGTGGATGGACTTGGCTGTTGGTGCAGCGCGGTATGTTCGTGGAGGCGGTGGACAACGGCCCTATGCAACATGAACTGATGGAAACAGGCCAGGTAACCCACCATCAGGTCGACGGCTTTCAGTTCGAGCCTCGAAAGCCAGTGGATTGGTTGGTGTGTGATATCGTCGATAAGCCGGCGCGCGTGGCGGCGATGATTGTGCGCTGGTTCGTGCAAGGTAACTGCCACAAGGCCATATTTAATTTGAAGCTACCGATGAAGCAGCGCTACCAAGAAGTGCAAAAATTATTGTTGCGTATTGAATCTGAGTGCGAAGCCGCGGCCACGCCGGTTGCGATACGCGCGCGGCAGCTCTATCACGATCGCGAAGAGATAACAGTGATTGCGCGAAGAGTATCGCATTAAGTCGTGCCGGCGAGATTTTGGCCTGTTAGTTTTCCAGTAGTGTGACTTTTTCTGGCTCGGCCAAGGTGGGGTTGATATGGTTCATCATATCGCGACGCGCGTCGCTTTCGGCCCAAGTTTGCCAGTCGCGCAAGGTGCGAAATTTACACATGACGAAGCGGCGCAAGGGGTTTTCAATGTCGGTGAAGGTTTCACCGCGGATAAAACCCTGCGCTTGAAACGCTTGATGTAAGGTACTTCGTGCAGCCAACTCATAGGTTTCCGGCATGTCGTGTGCGATTAAGCGTTCAATTAATACATGAATCATGGTAAATATTTCTCAGCAATAGCAAAGTCGTCAATTTAACGGCGATTGCTAAGATATATCAAGATCTAACGATTAATGAGAATTGATTTCAGGGAATTATTTATGTCAGAGCTAGATTGGGCTGAATTACAGGCGCAGGCAAAGCATACGCTTGATGCGAGCGGGCTGTTTTGCCCAGAGCCCGTCATGTTGTTACACAATGTGGTGCGAGATGCCGCACCGGGCGACAAGATTCTGGTGCTAGCAACAGATCCCTCCACAGTGAGGGACATTCCTAAATTTTGCCAGTTCCTTAGCCATCTGCTCATCGCCAGCGGTGAGCACGATGGAAAATATTGCTATCTCCTAGCGAAGGCGAGTTAACTGCCTTCGTCAACCAACGCCGATATTGCGGCCATGGCTTCAGGGTCTTGGGATTTAATTTTATTGGCAATTTGGTGTTGAAAATAATAGCGAAAGCTATCGCAGGTGTCGGCGGCAAATAAACAGCTGTCGCCGGGTAATACTGGGGTGCTGGCAACTTGCTCCGGGTCGACCAACATACCGCTGATACTGCCGTCAAAATGTAGACGCCAGCTCACTACCTCTGACAGGGTGAGGCTGTGTGAACCGCGCTTAGATAATACCGCGTGGGTACCGATGGTATCGGGTATTTCTTGCACTATGGCATCGGGGCTGTCGGCGCTACTTTCGTAATACTCTGCCGCCGATTCTAACTCTACAATTTTATGAATGGGGGCGTGATGGAAAATCTCCTCCAAACCTGGGTCATAGTAACCTTCGAATTTGCCGTTCAGGGGGTCGTTAATTTCGGGGCAGGCGACAATATTGTTAAGCCAGGGGACTAGCCCGACAACTTCGCCGTTTTCTCGCAGTGCCCAGCAGAGGATTTTCAAACTAAATAATTTATTGCTATCGGAATCGTTGGCATAGAGTATTTCGAGGCCATCGAGTTCTGGGGATATACGGATAAAGCGTTCGCGCCGCGCATCGTCGAGGCGTTTGCCAGTGAAGAAGTCGAAAACGTTGTGGTTGCTCTGGTCAGATGAGGAACGCATAAAATGACCTCCTGAGACAATAAGCCCTTCGGGCGCGATATGGGCTACTGAAACCGAGTCAGTAGAACGTTGCAAAGCACCTTATATCTGCCCATACGTTAAATCCTATCGGGCGGGTACACAAGAGGGGAAGTTTGCGCCATACTCTCAATATTCCAACTTTGTCTAAGCAAGCAGAGTTCGGAGAATATTAGGTTAAAATTCGAGCGCTCTGGTGGATATTTGACTCGGTTTTAACACTCTAGCGGGAGAGGTGTTCAGCCTCTTACTCTGCGGTAACAGCTGCACACTATAACTTTCATGAATATAACAAATAATTCTAAGCCGTTCTCTCGGCGATGGTTAGTGGATGCGTCTATCTACATCTTCAGAGCTTATTTCTCCCTACCGCCGAATTGGCAAAGCAAAAGTGGCTACGATACCGAAGCGGTTTATGGCTTTACTAACTTTTTATTAGATCTACGCATTGGCCAGCCTAGCCATGTGGCCGTTTGTTTCGATGAAAGTTTGGAAACGGGCTTTAGGCATAGAATTTACCCGGAATATAAGTCCAGTCGTGCGCTACCCGATGAAGCTCTGGGCTTTCAATTATTGATGTGCCAAGAGGTGGCGGCAGCACTTGGCTTTTCGATCTTTTCTAGCACCGAATATGAAGCAGATGATTTGATCGGGTCTTTGTTAACCAGCTTGCATGCCGATCTTGAGCCGGTGGCAATACTCAGCCGGGATAAGGACCTCAGTCAATTATTGCTTCGCGAGCAAGACTACCTTTGGGATTATGCCGCGAATATTCGAGGCTTTCGACCCGATGTTGCTGAAAAATTTGGCGTCTGGCCCGAACAGTTGGTTGATTATCTCGCGCTTGTTGGCGATGCCAGCGATGATATTCCCGGTGTGCCTGGGGTTGGCAAAAAAACCGCCGCAACTCTGTTAGCCAATGGCCGAGCACTCAGCTATTGGCAGTTAAACCCGATTGAGTTGGCGTGTGTGAATGTTCGAGGCGCAAAGCAACTCGCTGCGAAAATAAGCGCATATGCTGAGCAAATTTCACTGGCACAACGTTTAGCCAAGATTGTTTGCGATATCCCCTTGGTGGCTAGCGCTACGGCGTTAGAGCTCAAACCTATGGATATTGACTTGGCGCAAGCGCTGTTTGAGCAGCTGGGAATTAAAAATTTGAACAAAAAATTAATGCGCGCTCATAAGCTAGGGTCTGAATGAGCCGCTTGATCAACATTATTGTTAACTAACGTCTGGAAGCTGTCACGCGATGAAACCCCTAATCCTTGTCGATGAAAATATCCCTGAGGCGGAGTTGTATTTTGGCCCTTTAGGACGGGTGCAACGCTTTGCTGGTCGCAATTTATCAGCGCGGGATATCGGTGATGCCAAGGCGTTAATCGTTCGCTCTGTGACTAAGGTAGATGCCTCGCTGTTGTCTGCCAGTCAAGTTGAGTTTGTGGGTACCTGCACTATTGGTACTGATCACGTTGATCAGCAATGGCTAGTAAGCCAGGGCCTCGGCTTTTCCAGTGCTCCAGGTTGCAATGCAAATTCGGTGGTGGAGTATGTTATAGCGGCCTTGGCCTATGCCGAGGTGGATTGGCAAAATCTCAGTTTCGGTATTATTGGTTGTGGCAATGTGGGTGGCAGCGTATATCGGGCCTTGTCCAGCTTAGGCGCTGATGTCATGGCTTACGATCCGCTGATTGACCAACAGGCCTTTCCCAACATGGGCAGTTTAAGCCAAGTACTAACGCGTGATGTTATTTGTATTCATGCACCTTTAACCCGCGTCGGCGAGTTTCCAACTCATCATGTGATTGCTGAAGCTGAGTTGATGCAGTTGAAACCTGGGGCATTATTGATCAGCGCGGGGCGCGGTGCTGTGGTTGACAATGAAGCTCTACTGACCGTGAAAAAGCTACGCCCCGATGTAAAGCTTGTGTTGGACGTGTGGGCGCACGAACCATGGGTTTGCCCAGCGCTGTTGGCGCAAGTGATAATTGGAACACCGCATATTGCCGGTTACTCTTGGGATGGCAAGGTCACCGGTACGCGTATGATCGCCGAGGCGCTGGCTCACTTTTGGGGCGGCACTGTGCCAAGCGAAGCTGAGTTGGGCGCGGCTGTATCCAATCAGCTCATGCCCCTGCCAATGTCATCGGACGCTTGGCAGCAAGTGCGAGAAGCGATTTTGCAAAGTTACAATATCGCCGGCGATGATCAACGTTTACGTGCCATGGTTGCCAAAGCTCAGGGTAAAGAAGAGATTGAACGTGGCTTTGATGTATTGCGTCGACATTATCCCGAACGCCGGGAGTTTCGTTTTTCGCAGCCGATTGTTAAGCCCGCAGACCCGGCGGCTATTCGCTGTTTAGAAACCTTAGGCTTCTCCTTTTTATAATGCTCGCGATATCAACCTATAGCTCTCAAGCATTCCGGCTTAAGCGCCAGTCATTAATTATTCAGATAGAAAGTAGGTATTGATGCAATCTCAATTTCCGCTGATATTGAACCGAAAATTTAGATTAGGGCTCATTGTCAACAGCTATGCAGGCCTTGGTGGTTCAGTTGGTTTAAAAGGCAGTGATGGCAGCGCGACAGTTGAAGCCGCGTTTGAGCGGGGGGCAGAGTTTCGCGCGCCGGCCCGTGCTAAACGAACCTTACAACTACTCCAAGGTTTACCCATTGAGATTTTTTGTTTTGCCGGGGAGTTGGGGCAAGATGCTGCCATTTCTGCTGGCTTAACCCCAGTGGTGGTTGGCCAGCCGTCGTCAACGCCTTCAACGGCAGCAGATACGATCGCGGCGGCCATGAGGTTACATGAGCTAGGTGTCGATCTGATTCTTTTTGTGGGTGGCGATGGCACAGCCCGCAATATTTTCGAGGCCGTTGGTTCGAGCCAAGCGGTGTTGGGTTTGCCGAGTGGGGTGAAAATGCATTCGGGGGTTTATGCCATTGCACCCGAGGCTGCAGCGCAAGTTATTATCCAGCTTAATCGCGGTGAATTGGTTTCCTTAGCTTTGTGTGAAGTGCGCGATATTGACGAGGCGCTGTTTCGCCAAGGCCAGGTGCAATCGAAATATTTTGGTGAGCTATTGGTGCCCTCGGAGCCGCGCTATGTGCAAGCGGTAAAGCAGGGTGGGCGAGAAGTCGAAGCCTTAGTGCTCGACGACATAGCTGCCGACGTCATAGAGGCTATGGAAGCCGACACCCTGTATCTATTCGCACCGGGTTCTACGACCTTTGCGATTACCGAGGCGCTGGGCTTGGAGGCAAGTTTGTTGGGCGTGGATATAGTGCTCGATAAGCAGTTAATGGCTAAGGATCTCGGGGCGAAAGCGCTACAAGAAGCGATATTATCCCATGCTGGCCCAGTTAAATTAATCATCACGGCCATTGGCGGCCAAGGGCACATCATTGGCCGCGGCAATCAGCAGCTATCACCGGCATTGTTGAAAAAAATTGGTAGGGATAATGTGATCGTTGTGGCGACCAAAACAAAACTCGAAGCCTTGGCGGGCCGGCCTTTGTTGATCGATAGTAATGATCCAGAGTTAGATGCACAGTGGCAAGGCTATATTCCCGTGATCACCGGTTATCGCGACTCTGTGCTCTATCCCTTGGGTTATGGGGCGCAAGATGTTTGAACCTTTACGTGAAAAGCTTAGTCTGCTGACAGATAAGTTAAGTGCGCCAAAACCATCGAAAGATTCGTCGACGTGTTCATTTACAGATAGCTACCGTGTGTTTCACGGCCGGGGCAATTTATATCCAGATCTTAATATGGTAACGGTGGATTGGTACGCACCGGTTTTATTGGTGACCTTGTTTAAAGAGCCAGCGCAAGATTGGCTCAATAATCTGCTTTTGGTTCTAGCCGCAAGCGCGAAAGGGGACAATATTGCAAGCGTTTTACTTCAGCACCGCTACCTACACGACACGCCAACGCAAGTTGTGCGTGGTGAATTACCAGAAAGTTGTTACGCCCAGCGCCAGGGCCTCAAATTTGAACTGAGCTTGGGCGATCGGCAAAATGTTGGCTTTTTTCTCGATATGGAGCCGGGGCGTTTGTGGTTAGAGCGGCGCTGCGCCGGTAAGCGCGTGTTAAATTTATTTGCCTTCACCTGCGCATTTTCGGTGGTTGCTGAGGCTGCGGGCGCCGCTTTTGTGCTTAATGTCGATATGAGTAGTAGCGCGCTTAACCGTGGCCGTAAAAATCATAGGTTGAATAATTTGCCGCTGCGCGGCGTGTCATTTCTGGCCGAAAATATACTGAAGTCTTGGGGCCGCATCAAAAAATCGGGCCCCTACGATATTGTGATTCTCGACCCTCCGTCCTTTCAGCGCGGCAGTTTTGTGGCAGAAAAAGATTATGCGAAGCTACTGCGCCGGTTGCCGGAGTTGTTGGTGCCGGGTGGGGATGTGTTGGCGTGTTTGAATGCGCCGGAATTAGAAGTTAGTTTTTTACGCCAACAGTTTGATGCCTATTGCCCGCAGGCAAACTTTGTTGAAAGATTGCCTGCTAGTGGTGATTTTCCCGATACCGATGCCGAAAAAGCGCTCAAGCTGCTGCATTTTTCGCTCTAGCCGTGTTTCTTGTGAACGGTTGATTAATGGTTGCGCGAGCAATTCATCAGGTAAGTCATAAACTGGCGAATATCCCCCGATGTAGCTTGGGCGACCAAAGTTCGCATGACATTAATATTGGAGTAGCGTTCCTGAATAACGGAGGGCGGTAGATCTGCCGCGGGTGCCAGTTTTGCCACGAGGGCAAGACTCGCGGCATCTTCACAGGGTGAGGATAGCAGCGTGAAGCCTTTATGGCTGAGTACGGCTTGGTCTATGGCTTCCTGCCGAATGGTGTCGGCATAATGCAGGTAACCGGCCTGCGCTAGCCAGAGCATGGCGCCCAAACAGGCCATGTGTCTTTGGCTATGTAGACCAAAATCATCTGTGTGATCGGCCCCGGCAATATCTTCCACATACACGGCGTTTGGACGTGGAAAGAACGCGAACAGCTGACTCAAAACGAGGGCGCTGTCCTTGTAGAAGTCATCGATATGGATATCACTCATGTGTCTTGGCTGTAGCGTCCAATGAATTTTCCAAAACGCGTTAAGGCGTTAGTGATCTCATCTTGGCGGGGTAAGAATACCACGCGGAAGTGATCGGGCGTCGGCCAGTTGAAGGCGGTGCCCTGTACAATCAGTATTTTTTCCTGCAATAGGAAATCCAATACCATCTGTTGATCATCTTTAATGCTGCACTGGCTCAGATCGATTTTGGGAAACATGTAGAGAGCGCCCTTGGGTTTCACGCAACTGATACCAGGGATTTTTGCTAGGGTGTTATAGGCCGCTTCGCGCTGTTCGTATAAGCGACCACCGGGAGCGATGAGCTCTTTGATACTTTGATAGCCACCCAGCGCTGTTTGAATAGCATACATCGCCGGTACATTGGCGCATAAACGCATGGACGCGAGCATGTTCAAGCCTTCGATATAGCCCTTAGCTTTGTGTTTTGCGCCGTTCAGTACCATCCAGCCAGCTCTGAATCCGGCTAGCCGGTAGTTTTTTGATAGGCCGTTAAAACTTAAGCACAGCACGTCTTCAACTAACCGCCCGACGGGAATGAACTCGGCATCCTCGTATAAGATTTTGCTGTAAATTTCATCGGCAAAAATAATCAGCTTGTGTTCGCTGGCAAGTTTTACCAATTGCTCCAACATGTCTTTGCTGTACACAGCACCGGTTGGGTTGTTTGGGTTAATGATGACAATGCCGCGGGTTTTATTGGTGATTTTGGCCTTGATATCCTCGATGTCTGGATACCAATCGGCTTGCTCGTCGCATAAGTAATGTACAGGGTTGCCACCGGCGAGCTTCACGGACGCTGTCCACAGCGGGTAGTCTGGCGCCGGCACTAGAATTTCATCGCCGTTATTGAGTAGCGCTTGCATGGCCATCACTATCAGCTCAGACACGCCGTTGCCGAGGTAAATATCGTCGATGTCGACATTCGGTATGCCGAGTGTTTGGCACTCTTGCATGATAGCCTTACGGGCGGCGAATAGGCCTTTCGATTCGGTATAGCCTTGGGCGTTGCGCAGGTTGTAAATCACATCCAAGATGATTTCATCGGGCGCTTCAAAGCCAAAGGGCGCTGGGTTGCCGATATTGAGTTTTAAAATGCGGTGGCCTTCTTCTTCAAGGCGATGCGCATGCTCGAGCACTGGGCCGCGAATTTCGTAGCAAACGCCGTGCAATTTGTTGGATTTATAGATGTGGTCCATATGCAGTAGACTGCCCGTATCAGGTTTCTGTGGAACGAATGTAATAAAAAAGCGCAAATTTAGCGCATTTGTTGTTTTAGGGGGGCGATTATGTCAGATGACAGTAAAAATAACGACGGCTTTTGGCGATCCAATTTAACGCCAGAGGAATATTATGTGTGCCGAGAAAAGGGCACCGAGCGGCCGTTTACCGGCCGTTACTGGGATGAAAAGCGCCCGGGTCTTTATACCTGTAAGTGCTGCGGCGAGCCCCTATTTGATGCGGCCACTAAGTTTGATGCCGGTTGCGGTTGGCCCAGCTTTTACGCGCCTTTACACAAGGGCAATATCAAAGAGGTGATGGACTCAAGCCATGGCATGGTGCGTACCGAAGTCACCTGTCGTCATTGCGGCTGTCATTTGGGGCATGTGTTTCCAGATGGCCCACAGCCCACCGGCGAACGCTATTGCATTAACTCGGCGTCCATTACCCATGAGAAAGATCTGTCCAAGCTTGATACGCCAGACGGAGAGGGCGAGGCGTGAGGTCTTTCAAAGAGATTAGTGCCATCGCCGAACTGCACAAGGGCGGCCGCCGGGCCGTGGCGGCGTTAATGCCCGAGGTCAGCAGCCCAGCAGTGCTGGCTGGGCTGAGTGATGACCGGTATTTGTCTGAACTAGCCCGTCGTGTGTTTCGGGCGGGTCTGAAGCATGCCATGGTCGATGCTAAGTGGCCGGCTTTTGAGCAGGCCTTTTGGGGTTTTGTGCCGGAAAAAGTGCAATTAATGTCAGACGAGCAGCTCGAACGCTTGGCCAGCAACCCCGCCATTATTCGCCATCTGGGCAAAATTCGCTCGGTGCGGGCCAATGCGGCGATGGTGGTGCAAACGGCTAAGCTGCACGGCAGTTTCGGCCGATTTATCGCGGATTGGCCGGGCGAAGACATTATTGGTCTATGGGCGTGGCTTAAGAAGCAGGGCAATCAAATGGGTGGCCACTCGGGGGCAAGGTTTTTACGCATGGTGGGAAAAGACACCTTTATCTTAACCGATGATGTGGTTGCGGCACTTAAGCACGATGGCATCGTCAACAAAATGCCAACCGCAAAAAAAGATTTAGCGCGGGTACAGGAAGCGTTTAACCACTGGCAGCGAGAAAGCGGCTTGCCACTGGCGTTTATCAGTAAAACCTTATCTCTCACTGTTTTCGATTAGGAGTATTAAATGAATAAGCCTTGGATGCGTTGGTTGTTGTGGATACAAGTCGGGTTGTTGGTTGTGCTCTTGCTGAGTATGTTGGCTAACAAATTTGCCTTGGTGGAATTTAAGCTGGCATTTCTCACCTTTTACAAAGCTATTCAAGTGGTCATCCTAGTCAGTGCGCTAGGTCTGGTGGGTTTGATCGTTGCTTGGTGGCGAAAACAAACTGCCTCCATTCGCCCAGCTTTGTTCACCGTTTTGTTGGGGCTGGCGCCGGTACTTATGGTGTTGGCGATAGTAGGGCAGGGGCTCAAGGTACCAGCGATACACAACATCACCACGGATCTACAAAACCCGCCTGAATTTGTTTTGGCCTATGAAAACCGTGCTGAAGGCTTGAACAGTTTGGATGCGCCGAGCGACGCGGTGCGCGACATGCAGCGTGATTATTACCCTCAGCTTGGCAGCCTAACCTTGGCGCATACACCGGCGCAGTCTTTTGAACTGGCATTGGCCGCTTGCAAAGGCCTTGGTCTGGAGGTTACCCATTCAGATCAATCCACGGGCCACATAGAGGCCATAGAAGAAACGCTGTTTTTTGGATTTAAAGATGATGTGGTGATTCGGGTTATGCCCGTGGAGGCTGGCAGTCAAATTGATTTGCGCTCTGTGTCGCGGGTTGGGCGCAGTGATTTGGGTGCGAACGCCAAGCGTATCGAGCGCATTTTAGCGGCCATTAAATCCAGTGCTCAATAGCAGCCTGAGAGCTATTGAGGCCAATATGCCACATGGATGTGGCGAGAGTTAATCGTAGATGTTTTTCTTTTTCCAGCTATCGGGTTTTTCCATTTCCTCCCACTCTTTATCTTGCGCAGCTTCATCAGGTTCTGGCGCTTTCGCCGGCTCGCCAGCGTCGGCTTCGAGTGCTTGAATAATCTGGCTCAGCTTCGCTGATTGTTTAGCGTATTGCCCTGATTCATCTTTTTCAATGAGTTTTTGGGCGAGGCTAAAGTAGTGAATGGCGAGCTTAGGCTTTTCTGCTTGGCGGGCTTGTTTGGCCTGTAAAACGTAAGAGTCTATGGAAATTTGTAAAACCAATTGTTTAATTTGCTGGCCAAAGTCATCGGCTTCAACTTTTTTTATCGTGCCTTTTCGCTGCAGGTGGGTTAAGAATTTAAACAGTTCCTGCAGATGGGTTTTGACATCTTTAACTTGCTGAGGGCTTTGCAGCGATGGGCGTTTGTGCCCATCGTCCCGTTGCTGGGTGGCCTGTATTTGGCCCGCGACGAGTGCTAGCTCTTCAACATGTGATTTATCGCTAGGGTTTAGCCGCGCCAATTGTTGCAGTACGTCAGTCAGGCAGCGCTGAACCAGTAGTGTCAGTTCTCGGGTGAGAAAGTTAGGAGGAAAGCCGCTGAGAATGTAGCGAAACACTTTGGCTCTTTGGTTGAGCGCCTGGGTGAGGCGCTGCTTTTGCTTGCGCTTCTTCTCAAGTGATTGAGTGATAAACACATAACAGATGAATGCGCCCAGTAGGGCTATGATCGTGGCAACTGTGTATATGGCAGACATAGAGTCGGGGCTGGCCTCATTTATAGGAATATGTCATCGCTTATATTGCTCGCACACCAATCGTACTTAGGCTGGCTTTTATCATGCGACGCTTGTTGGCATAGCGTATTTAGGCAGTATAGCGCTTGTGGCGCTTGGTACCACAAAAACTGTGCCAAACTGGCCCTTGTGGAAGTGGCGTTTTCAGGGCCAGATCTTGGCCAGAGAATGGGCCGGCGGGGGAGTGGCTCGATGTCGCTAAGTCATTGTTTCAGCAAGTGTAAAAAACACTAGAAAGGTGTTGACACTCCACCTGCCTCTACTTAGAATGCGCCCCACTTCAACGGCAGCACAACTGCTGATGAGGGTCCGGGTCCCCTTCGTCTAGAGGCCTAGGACACCGCCCTTTCACGGCGGTAACAGGGGTTCGACTCCCCTAGGGGACGCCATTTGCGGGAATAGCTCAGCTGGTAGAGCGCAACCTTGCCAAGGTTGAGGTCGCGAGTTCGAACCTCGTTTCCCGCTCCAAATTATGATCTCAGGTACATCAGAGTGGCATCTGAATCGCGTAGCGAATGTACATGAGGGCTTTATTCGGTTATTTTACCGAGATAGATGTAAAGGCGCAGCAGACTGTAAGCTGCGTTTTTTATTTCCTAGGATAGGAAGCAAAGTTTCCGTCCCCTTCGTCTAGAGGCCTAGGACACCGCCCTTTCACGGCGGTAACAGGGATTCGACTTCCCTAGGGGACGCCATTTTTGCGGGAATAGCTCAGCTGGTAGAGCGCAACCTTGCCAAGGTTGAGGTCGCGAGTTCGAACCTCGTTTCCCGCTCCAAATTAAAAGGCCCGTGCTTACACGGGCCTTTTTTTTCGATCATTTTTTGTCTCTACCGTTTTCTCGCACGAAAAAATGGGTTTTGCCTTGATTTAATTAATGTAGCCCAAATATTTGACCTTTCGCGGCGGCAAAATCAAAGTGCTGACCCTGTGATTCGGCCTCATATCGCGCTTCGTCGAGCCTTTGATAGTTTGCGATTTCATGGTCTGGCATGTACTGAAGGCAGTCGCCGCCGAAGAACCAAAACAAGTCGCGCGCAATCATCGGTGTTAATTGAGGCCAGGCGGCGACAATTTTACAGAGGGTATCTTGGCCTAATTCGTAAAATTGTTGGTCTGCTGGCATCTCGCAAAGGTTGCGCAAAGCGTCGTGAATGATGTCGTGTTGCTCTTCAACAAATGCATCCATGACATGTAATTTCGATGCTGTGTCGGTTAGCTCCTTCAGTAGCGCGAGGTGATATTCGAGGTGGCTGCTGGTGCTCATGTTAATTCCAAGACTGATATACCTGTAAACTGCAATTGTAACCTACGGATTCTGTCTGAGAAATGTATGGTTATTGTTATCCACTAAAATGTCTGGAGCCTATGAAAGCATTACAGATTGAAAATCTCGCAAAAACCTATGCAGGCGGCTTTCAGGCGCTGAAAGGCGTGAGTTTAAGTATCGAGCCGGGCGACTTCTTTGCGTTGCTAGGGCCTAATGGTGCCGGAAAATCGACCACTATCGGTATTCTTTCGTCATTGGTGCGAAAGACCTCGGGCAGCGTTCACATATTTGGTATTGATATCGATGTGGATTTCTCAGCCGCTAAGCGTGAAATAGGTATTGTTCCGCAAGAGTTTAACTTTAGCCAGTTCGAAAAGGTTGAAGATATTGTTGTCAATCAAGCGGGTTATTACGGTATTCCAAAAGCGCTGGCAAAAGAGCGGGCAAAAAAATATCTAATTAAGTTGGGCCTGTGGGATAAAAGAGAGCAGCCTTCGCGCAACCTTTCGGGTGGTATGAAGCGTCGTTTAATGATTGCTCGAGCGCTTGTACACGAGCCGCGTTTATTGATTCTCGATGAGCCAACGGCGGGCGTGGATATCGAATTGAGGCGGTCGATGTGGGATTTTCTTAAAGAGATTAACGCCGCCGGTACGACCATCATTCTGACGACCCATTACCTTGAAGAAGCTGAAAGTCTTTGTCGTAATATTGCCATTATTAATCATGGTGAAATCATCCAGAAGACCAGTGTTAAGGCGCTTCTGAAGCAGCTAAACAAAGAGGTGTTTGTGATTGATACCTTGGAGCCAATTGCGTCGCTACCTGATATCAGGTCGTATCAAGTGGCCCAGACTGATGATCATACGCTTGAGGTGGAGGTGGAAAAAGGCCAGTCTTTAAACGCGGTATTTAATGCTTTGGAGTCTGCCAGTATTCAGGTGGTGAGTATGCGCAATAAGGCTAATCGACTCGAAGAGATGTTCGTCTCTCTCATACAAAATAGCGAGGCGGGAAGATAATGGAACTGATGGCTCAATGGATATCTTACCAAACCATCGTGCGCAAAGAGATTCAGCGCTTCACTCGGATTTGGGTGCAGACGCTGGTGCCACCGGCGATCACCATGGCGCTGTACTTTGTTATTTTTGGCGCGTTAATCGGTAGTCGAATTGGTGACATGGGCGGCTTTTCCTATATGGAATTTGTAGTGCCAGGCCTCATTATGATGTCAGTCTTAACCAACTCTTACTCGAACGTGGTGTCGTCTTTCTACTCGGCAAAGTTTCAACACAGTATTGAAGAGTTATTGGTGTCGCCCACACCTAATTACATTATCCTGGCCGGTTACATATCGGGCGGGGTGTGCCGAGGGCTAGCCGTTGGCTTCATCGTCACCTTGTTGTCGCTATTTTTTACTAAATTGCACATACACGATTTGTCCGTGACCTTGTTGATCGTGTTGCTGACCAGCATTTTATTCAGTTTGATGGGGTTGATTAACGCTGTTTTTGCCAACAGTTTCGATGATATTTCCATCGTGCCGACTTTTGTATTAACGCCGTTAACTTACTTGGGGGGCGTTTTTTACTCTATAGACTTACTGTCTGAGTTTTGGCAAGGCGTTTCAAAGTTGAACCCTATTTTGTATGTGGTTAATACCTTTCGCTATGGCGTGTTGGGTGTCAGCGATATCGATGTGGGTGTCGCACTTGTGGGTGTTATGGTATTTATTATTGCCTTGTTTAGCTTGAGTTTATGGCTGTTGAATCACGGTAAGCGCTTAAGAAGCTAGCGTAACATTGCGCTGCTAGTGCTAGTGCCTGTATTGAAGATGAGAAAATAAAGGCGAAAGTGTAAATGGACAAGGGTGAAGGTGTTAAGTATGTCAAAAAATAGCGTCGAAACACATGGGCCTGTGCACTTAGGTAAGGCAACGCTGTATGCCGATCAATACGATGCCGGATTGCTCGATCCTATTCCCCGATCCCTAGCGCGGGCATCTTTAACCACGGCAGGGCAGGCGTTGCCTTTCAGTGGTGTGGATGTGTGGACGGCCTACGAAATTTCTTGGCTCGATGTTCTAGGCAAGCCGATAGTGGCGATGGCCGAATTTGAATTCCCCTATAACTCGCAAGCGATTGTCGAGTCGAAATCCTTCAAGCTTTATCTGAACTCCTTTAATCAAAGTGTTTTTGCCAGCTGGACCGAGGTGCAGGCTGTGTTAGTTCGCGACCTATCTGTCTTGACGCAGGCCGCTGTCGTGGTCCGGTTGATGACGTTGCAGGAAGGTTTAGCACTTACTGTTGCAGCGTTTGGCGGCGAAAATATTGATGCTCTGGCGGCGCCCTGTACGGCCTATGAGCCAGATGCCAATATACTCCAACTAAAATCGGGCGGTGTGAATGTTTCTGAGCACCTCTGTTCCGATCTGTTGAAATCTAATTGCCCAGTGACTGGTCAGCCCGATTGGGCGAGTTTATCGATTCGTTACACCGGGCCGGCCATGGATAGAGAGGCGCTTTTGCGCTATATCGTTTCTTATCGCCATCACCGAGATTTTCACGAGCACTGTGTAGAGTCCATTTTCATCGATATCATGCAGCGCTGTCAGCCCAAGACGTTGACTGTGTATGCCCGTTATACGCGAAGAGGCGGGCTAGATATCAACCCCTTCCGCACAAATTGTGCCGATAAGCCGCCAAGACTTCGCTTAGTGCGCCAATAAAAAAACCGCCTTTCGGCGGTATTTTTTATTGGATTACTTTATCTCTGAGCTTTTCAGAAATCTCCGCTAACGACTGCAGTACTTTCTCTTTGTCGTAGTTGCGAATTTTGTCCATATCGAGGTACATGGTAAAACCATCGAGGTTTTGCTCGAAGTAGCTTTGATTGGCACCGAGGTTTTTACGCAAATCAACCACCTGATAAACCTTAATGGGGTGACTGAATCCCTTCACTAGGATGTTGCCTTTATCGCGGCACATAATGGTGTCTTTCACTAGGCCCCAGGTCTCATGAGAAACCAAAATTTCACCTGGTTCAGCGGCTGACTCTAAGCGGCTGGCCAGATTCACGTGCGCACCTAGGGCCGTGTAATCTAAATGATTAGCGGTGCCGAAAGTGCCAACGGTGCAATAGCCTGTGTTGATGCCCATGCGTATTTGCAGTAGGCGCTTGATGCCTTGATGGTGCCAGTGTTGCTGGAGGGTTTTCATGCGCTTGCGCATGGCTAAGGCCATGGACAAACAGCGCAAGGCGTCGTGTTTCACGCCCTTAGAGCTGCTGTCACCAAAGATGACCATGATGCCATCACCCATAAATTTATCGATAGTGCCGCCATATTGGTGCACTATTTTAGTCATTTCGGTTAAGTAGGTGTTGAGTAGGTCCGTCAGCGCCTCGGCTTCCATCTCCTCAGCCAGCTCACTGAAATCTTTAATATCGGAAAAAAAGACGGTGAGGCGTTTGCGCTCGGTTTGCAGCGATTTATCGCGACCTTCGTTGATAGCTTTCCAAACCGGTGGTGGCAGGTAGCGGGACAGCTTATAGGTACGCATTTTGTGCAGTTGTTGTTCTTGGTCGAGGCGTTTAGCTTCTAAGTTGAGCTTGCTCATGCGCGCGTGGGTGAAAAGGGCGTAGGCGCAAAAATAGGTAATAACGCCGATCAAGCTCGCGGCGCTGATTTCTAGGCGGCCGGAAAGCATCCACTTGGGTTCGTAAATTAAAAAGCTGAGTAATATACCCACTAAAAAAGCAGCGTTGTCTTCGCCCCACTTTCTAAGTCCGCCATTCAATAGGGCATTGAATTGGATCATGGTCAAAAACAGGATGCAGGGCAGTAGGCTGAAGTCGATTAAGCTTAAGGACACGCCGATCAAGCCCGCATCTGTCCAAGCGAGAATCTTGGTCAGCAGAATGAGCTGATCGCCGCCTAGGCGTTTGGATAAGTAATAGGCGGCGTAGGTATAGCCGAGTAGTACGATAATGAACAGGGGTTGTATTAAGCGCAGGTGATCCCAGTCGATATCAGCGGCTAAGGTGCCTGCAGCCGCAAAGCAGATCAGTGCGCGAAAGTAGTATTGAAATAAGGGGGTTGATTCTGAACTGGTCATGGACTGCCTAGTCGTTGATCCTATTTATTGTTGTTTGCGCTGCATTCCCTGTTGATAAGCTGATCCCTAGCTGCGCGACATTCCATGGTTATGTGGGCCATTAAATGAGTTTCGCGCCCTTTTGTCTATTGGGTGGTGCAATATAATGGTTTTTTTATAAGATATTCAAGTAATTAGGTTCGTTTGTGCGTGTTGGCCAAGGCTTTGTAGCGCTTTGCCAGCTCGGCAAATTTACCCTTGATGGCTTCAACTTCTTTGTTCTTGACGGCGATAAGCCGCCTTTGTTCTGCTTCTGCGTGTTCGGCAAGGTTGACCAGTTGCTCATTCTCGCTTCGAAGTTGTTGGATTTGCTTATTCAGGGTGTGTTTGTCTTTTAATAGGGCATTTTGTTCTGACGAGCCCGCCACGGGCTTTTGCGCTTCCAGTTGCTCAATGCGCCGGCTGGCGGCTTCAAGCTCGCGCTCAAGAAGGTCGATACAGACTTCAGATTCCTTCATGAATTGCTGTTGTTGCGCCAGCTGCCGTTCAAAGTCGGCTGTAATGGCTAAGCGTTGCTGGTCTGTCGACGCGTTTGCCAGCTTGTCTTGAAGGGCCGCAATTTCATTTTTTTGACGCTCGTTAATTGCTTTGAGCTTGTCGACGTCCTGACGGTTGGCTGAATTACTTGGCGGGGCGTTAATGCTGGCGGCGGCTTTATCGATATGGGCAATCTGTTCTTGCGCCAATTTCTTCAAGGTTAGGTGGGTTGGGTCCGAGGAGTCGCCAATTAGGCTGAGCAGTTGGTTGTAGTAGTCTTGAGCCTTGGCTTTTGCTATTTGCCATTGGCGCTCCATTGTTGTGAAAAGCCGTTTAAACCGCTCAATTTCGTCTCTTTGCTCATCGTAAGAGAGTTTTAGTGCCGTTTCTGGTGTGCTTGGCGGCTGGGGATCGATTTGTGATTGGGGGGCGGGGAGCTGGTCATAGTGCAGGGCAATACGGGGCCAATCCGGTAAGTCGGCGTGTTCGGCTAGCCCATCTTGCTCAGCTCGTAAAAAACGATACCTCATGGCGGCCACGAGTCGCTCTTTAGGTGTTTTCGCCGTGATGTCCTGCTCTATGGATAGATCCGAATCTTGCTCGGCATGGTATTTTTCAGTGGCCTGAATCTGCACCGCAATTTGCTCGGTATAGCTCGGACCCTCAGGGGTCGAAGCCTGCTTGCCCTTTGCTTCCCGCAGTTCTCCTATGGCTTTCGTTAGCTTGCCTTGCAAGCTACTGATAAGAGCCTTCAATCCTTTGGTTTGCAGAAATAATAGCAGGCAGGCGATGGTGAGCACTAAAAGCACTTCGGCAACGGTGTATACGACCCACTCTGAAAATTCCATCAAGCGCTCTCGAGAAAATTTGAAATAAGCCTATTTGAATTTATGCCTTTTGATTGCTTACATTATGGGCGACAAGGTGCATTTAGGCGACTTTTACGTCTTTTTAATGGTGTAAGTGTCTGTAGAATGGACGTTTTTATAGCAAGGTATCTATTTATGGACGCGATTACAGCGCTAACTCAACGGGTATCCGCACCTAAGTTGATTGAGCCTGCGCCTTCAGCAGATCAGTTGGACAGCATTCGCAGGGCGGCACTTCGGGCCGCAGATCACGGCAACTTGCGGCCCTGGCGCTTTCTCGAAGTGGCAGGGCCTGGCTTGGAGGCGCTAGGCGCCTTGTATTTGGACGCCGGGCTTCTTGTTAACCCAGACTTAAATGATGCGCAGCAGCTTCGTCTTAGAAGTTTACCTTTGCGTGCGCCGATGATTGTTGTGGCTATTGCAAAGACCCAGGCACATCCAAAGGTGCCGCGAGAAGAGCAATTGTTATCCGCAGCTTGTGCGGTACAAAATATGCTTAACGCGGCCTTTGCGATGGAGCTCGGTGCTTTTTGGCGCACTGGAGAGATGGCTCTTGATCGCCAAGTGGCAACAGGCCTTGGCTTGAATGCGGGGGAGGAGATTGTCGGGTTTCTCTATTTAGGTCATGTTGATGGTCCCATCAAGCAAGCCCCTGAATTGAATCCTACTGATTTTTTTGAAGTCTGGCCAAAGCCTATTTGAGTTCTTGTTTTTGCTAGGGGCATTGTGTACAGTTGCGCCCTCAAAATTAGACGTCATTAAAAATCGCTGGTTTCTGATTTTGAGATTATGAAAGCCATAATGCTTTGACCAAGAGCATACAGGCTGCGGCCCTGACGTTGGCAATACGCAAACGAACAATCCGTGATCAGTTTTATGGTGAGGTGTCCGAGTGGTCGAAGGAGCACGCCTGGAAAGTGTGTATATCGAAAGGTATCGAGGGTTCAAATCCCTCCCTCACCGCCATAATAAAAAGCCTGTCTTAAAGACAGGCTTTTTTTTGTTCAAAACTTTCAACACTAGGCCGCCTTGCTTAAAAAGCACCCTGTGTGTGCGCTTTTTGCTCGCCTATTGTTGTGCCGAACTTGTCCAAAATCAGCGCTTTAGCCTTGGTTGTTTTTGGGTGTATGCTAAACCCAATTGCATGCATCAAGGGATTTTCCATGCCCACGGCCAAACACTCCAGCGCTTTGACCCCAGATCAACTGACCACATCAATTAATGCTGCACTATGTGGCGAGGTTGCAAACTCACAGGCTTCCGCGGACTTGCGCGTCATCGGCCACCAGCGCGCGCGCGATGCAATTGAGTTTGGTTTGTCTATGGCAATACCGGGCTTTAATATTTTTGCAGTAGGCGATACTGGTACTGGTCGTCGAACCCTTATTAGCCAATCCTTAGCTGCACACGCGGCGCAAGAACCCGCTGGTCAGGAATGGTGCTACATTAACAATTTTGAAAATAGCCATGCGCCACAGGCCCTGTGGCTTAACCCAGGCGAGGGCAAAGTTCTTACCTCGCGCATGAATAAATTTATTGATGAACTGTTGGTGTTATTCCCAGAAGTTTTTGAAAACCCATCCTATCAGCGCAAAAAGAAAATCATTGATCGGAATTTCGCACAAAAATACGAACAAGCTATTGCCTCGGTGGAGCAAGATGCGCTGGCAAACAATGTTGGCTTGTATGAGGAAGATGGCTCGGTCACTTTTGCGCCCTTGGTTGAAGGGCAGGCTATCGACGATGCGCAGTTTGCCGCACTGACTGATGAGCAGCGTAACCACTACTATCAACTCTTAGCTAATTTAGAAGAAATGTTGTCCGAGCAGCTTTTGGAGTTGCCGGTGTGGAAGCGGGAGGCTGTTGATCAACTGCGTAAGTTGAAGTATGAAACGATCGAGCAGGTGGTGCGGCCATTATTAAAAGAGCTTGGGCGTGAATACAGCAATAATCTTGGTGTGCAGAAATTTTTGCGGGAAATTCGCGATCATATTGCCGATACTTTGTTGGATATATTGGCCAATGAAGACGAGGAGAATCCCGATGATCGAAAGTTTCGTCACCAGCTTGAGCGGAAGTTTCTACCGAATTTTTTGGAATCTCGCGATGCCTCAAAGGGCGCACCCGTCGTCTATGAGCAAAACCCAACGTTTCAAAATTTATTTGGAGCCGTTGACTACAATATGGCCCAGGGTGTTTTGCAAACCAACTACCGTATGATAAGAGCTGGGGCCTTTCATCGAGCCAATGGTGGGTATTTGTTGCTCGATGCGGAAAAGTTGCTTACGCAGCCAGCTATTTGGCAGCAATTCAAGTTGGTGTTGAAAACCCAGCAGATTCAAATTGATCATCCAATGTCTGAATTGACACCGGGTGGTAGCTATAATTTGCAACCTGAAAAAATCCCGCTGAGCGTAAAAGTTGTGCTTTTGGGTTCGCCCGAAATTTATTACACCTTGCAGCAGTATGATGAGGAGTTTGCCGAGCTGTTTAGAGTGTTGGCGGATTTTGATCGCTACATTCAGCCCTCTGATGCCAACGTGCAATCCTTTGCCGCACTTATTCGCGAGCGCGGTAAGCGCCATGGCTATCCGGATATCAGCGATGAGGCGGTAGCTCTGCTTGCCAAGATGGCGATGCGTCACGCCGAGCATCAACACAAAATATCGGCCAATATTCAGCAGTGGAATGAGCTGTTAGATGAGGCATGCTACTTATGGCGTAAAGAAGGCAGTAGTGGCAGTTTACTTGGCCGTCACATTACCGGGGCGCGCAATAACAAAAAAAATCGGACCGGGCGTATCAGCGAAATTATGCTGGAGGAAATTAAGGAGCGTCAGGTTTTAATCAGTACTGAAGGGCAAGCTATTGGTAAAATAAACGGTTTGACAGTGTTTTCGGTGGGAGATAATAGTTTCGGGACGCCTGCCAGAATTACCGCGACCGTGTATGCGGGCAAGCAAGGTGTAACCGATATTGAACGCGAGGCAGAGCTGGGCCGCGCCATTCACTCCAAGGGTGTGATGTTATTAACCGGATACCTCGGGCACACCTATGGCCAACAGTTTCAGTTATCGATTTCGGCAAATATTGCGATTGAGCAATCTTATGGGCAAGTTGATGGCGATAGCGCGTCTTTGGCTGAGGTCTGCTCGCTTATCTCTGCGGTGACACAATTACCCATTGATCAGTCGCTTGCGGTAACTGGTTCTATCAATCAGCACGGTGAGGTGCAGTCCATTGGTGGTGTTAATGAAAAAATTGAGGGCTTTTTTCGGCTCTGCCAAGAGCGTGGTTTAACCGGCACTCAGGGCGTTATCATTCCCAAAACGAATCAAGTTAACTTAATGTTGGACGACGATGTGGTGCACGCAGTGGCCGATGGTAAATTTACTATTTATGCAGTGGACGATATCGATCAGGCGCTGGAAATATTGTTAGGTGTTCCCGCAGGCGAGCTCGATGCCGCTGCGGGTTACCCCAGTGGCTCAGTGCACGGGCAAGCGCTTACACGATTGAAAGCGCTATCGGCACTGGCTAGGATTTAAGCTTTACCGTGAATAAAATCTCTGTACCAATGGGCACTGGCTTTTGGTGTGCGGGTTTGATTTTGATAGTCAACCCGTACAATACCGAAGCGCTTGGTATAACCTAAACCCCATTCGAAGTTATCTAATAGCGACCAAGCCATATAGGCGCTCACCGGCACACCTTGCGCTTTTGCTTTCGCGACAGCCTGTAGGTGTTGTTCCATGTAATAAATTCTATCGGCATCGTTAACGAAGTTATGGTCGTTGGCCTTGTCGGGGAAGGCGCCGCCATTTTCCGCTATGTAGTAGTCGGGCACGTTATAGCGCTGATGCAAGCGCGTTAAGATTTCTGTTAGGCCCGAAGGAAAAACTTCCCAACCCATATCGGAATAGCGAGCCGCTGGATTTTTTACCTCTTCGGCATGGGGGAATGGTAGCTTGTGATTGGCGCGCGTTAGGTTGCGGGTGTAATAATTAATCCCCAAACTATCGATGGGCTGGGCAATGGTTTTTAAATCATTATCTTGAATGGTCGGCATAGCTTCGCCAAACGCCTCGACAACATCGGCAGGATAACCCTTGCCAAACAGCGGGTCGGCAAACCAGTGGTTGAATATAGTGTCGCCATGGCGCGCGGCAATTTCGTTCGCTGGATCGTCGTCGATCGGATGGTAAGGCTTCATGTCCAGCACGATGCCGAGTTTCGATTTGGTGTTGCTGCGCATGGCTTGAATGCCTAGCCCGTGCGCCACCAGCATATGGTGGGCCGCTGCTAGTGTCGCTTTCAGAGAGGTTAAGCCTGGCGCGTGCCGGCCTTCTAAGTGACCCACGAACGCCGCGCAACGAGGTTCGTTAAAAGTTGCCCAGTTGGCAATGCGGTCGCCAAAATGTTTGCTCACGCAATGGGCGTAATCTGCAAAAAGTTCCGCGGTGTCGCGATTTTCCCAGCCACCTTTTTCACCCAGCGCGAGAGGAAGATCCCAATGGTAAAGTGTGGCGTAAGGCGTAATACCGTGCGCCAATAATTGGTCTAGCAGGCGGTCATAAAAGGCCAAGCCCTTCGGGTTTGCGCTGCCTCGGCCGCTCGCTTGAATGCGCGGCCATGCGATTGAAAACCGATAGGCGCTCAGGCCCAACTCTTTCATGAGGTGTACGTCTGCACCTAGGCGATTGTAATGATCGCAGGCAATGTCACCGTTAGAGCGATCGACAATGGTACCTTGTTTGGCGCAGAAACTGTCCCAGATGCTTGGCCCTCTACCGTCGGCGTCAGTGGCTCCTTCAATCTGATAGGCCGATGTTGCCGCACCAAATAAAAAATTGTCTTCAAATTGCGAACGCATAGTTACTCCATTACAGGCGTTGACCGTTTACTGGGTCGAATAGTGAAATTTGTTGGCAGTCGAAATCTATGTCTAAAGCCGCTCCAACCTCGGCAGTGAAGTCACCGTGAGCCTTGGCCACCCAGTGGTGATTTAAGCCATGGCACCAAACCACGCAGTCGGCGCCCATTTGTTCGATCAGATCGAGTTCGTAAGGACCGCTTTTTTTACCTACCGTTAATGCCTCAGGGCGGATGCCAAAGCAAACGGCTTGGCCTTGTGTTAACGGTTGTTTTGCTTGGTAGTTACTAATGTCCAAGCGCAATGTTTCGCACACAAACTCGATTTTAGCGTCGCCTAGCTCAATATGACCCTGGATAAAATTCATTGCTGGCGATCCGATAAACTCAGCCACAAATCGAGTTTGTGGGTTGTGATAAATATCCATCGGGCTGCCAATTTGTTCTATGTCGCCTGCGTGCATCACGGCAATTCGATCGGCCAGTGTCATGGCTTCCACTTGATCGTGGGTGACATAGATAAGCGTGTTATTGAACTTATGATGCAGGCGTTTTATTTCTAGCCGCAATTCGGTTCTAAGTTTTGTATCTAGGTTTGAGAGCGGTTCATCAAACAGTAAAACACCTTTTTGTCGCACCAGTGCACGGCCTATGGCGACCCGCTGTCGCTGGCCGCCGGAAAGCTGATGGGGCTTTCTATCAAGCAGTGATTCTATCTGTAAGGTGTTCGCCGTTTCTTTTACACGTGCCGTTATTTCGGCTTTCTTCGCGCCAGCGACCTTCAGAGCAAAGGCTAGGTTTTCGTATGCTGTCATGGTCGGGTAGAGTGCATAAGACTGAAAAACCATGGCTAAGCCGCGGTCTTTTGGTTCGGCGTGGGTGACGTCCCGATCGCTGATACTAATGCTGCCAGAACTCACATTGAGCAGGCCTGCTATCGCATTTAATAAGGTGGATTTTCCACACCCGGAAGGGCCAAGTAATACAACGAATTCACCATTATCAACGGTTAGTGATAAGTCTTTGATAACGGTGGTGTGATCGCGTTCTATTTTTAAGTTTTTGACGATAACAGTATTATTCATGAGTTAACCTTTCACGGCGCCGGAGGCAATGCCGCGAACAAAATATTTTCCGGATAAAAAGTAGACCGCTAGCGGGACGGCAGCGGTTAATAGGGTTGCCGCCATGTCGATGTTATAGGTGCGCTCGCTAAGCTGAGAGTTGACGATGTTATTTAATTGTACCGTCATAGGTAAATTTTCTTTACCGGCGAAAATCATGCCTAAGAGAAAGTCGTTCCAAATATTTGTGACCTGTAGAATAGTTGCTACGGCGATAATCGGTACCGAGAGCGGCAATACAATGGATATAAATATTCGGCAAAAACCCGCTCCATCTACGCGTGCTGCTTTGAAGAGTTCCATTGGCAGTGTTAAGTAGTAGTTGCGGAATATGAGTGTGGTCATGGGTAGGCTGAATATGACATGAATGGTAACTATGCCCGTAAGTGAACCATAGATATTCAGTGTGTTGGTGATTCTCACCAGCGGGTAGAGCATGACTTGATAGGGAATGAACGCGCCGCAAATAAGCGCTATCATCAGTAGGTTAGCGCCTTTCGGCCGCCAAAAACTCATGGCGTAACCATTTAACGCGCCAAATAAAACCGAGATGACCACGCTAGGAATGAGTATGCGCACGGAGTTCCAAAAGCCAACCTGTAAGCCTTGGCAGTCTAAGCCGGTACAGCTTGCCGACCAGGCGTGTTGCCAGTACTCGAAATTGATTTCTTGTGGCAGGCTTAAGATGTTAGCCCAACGTATTTCCGCCATAGATTTAAAGGACGTTACCAAAATGAGATACAGCGGAATCAAAAAATATAAGGCGGCAATAAATAGAAAAAAATAGAGGCCGATGCGACCTACATTTGGAAAGATAAGCGAGTTATTATTTCTCACGGATTTTTACTCCGCAACAGCTGTAAAACCAATAGCGGGGTAGCCGCGCAAATTACCGACACTAACAGCATGCCGGCACCGGCCATGGCCAGACCAATGTTGTTGCGTTCGAATAAGTTGTCGACCACGAACTTGGCTGGTAGCTCACTGGCTATGCCAGGGCCGCCTGCGGTCATGGCAACCACTAGGTCGTAGCTTTTCACCACGGAAACTGCTAGCAGCACGACGCAGAAGGTAATCATCGGTGTTATCGAGGGCAGTACAATATGTAAATAGGTGCGCCAAGTTGGAATGCCATCAATCTTTGCTGCTTTCCATATTTCCTGATCTACGCCTCTTAGGCTAGCGAGCAATAACGCCATGATGAAACCACTGCCTTGCCAAAGCGCCGCGATGATAATGGCAAAAATGACTGTGTCGCTATTGACTAGCCAATCAAAGGTGAATGAGGCAAAGCCGAAGCTTCGGACAATTTCCTGCAAGCCAAAGGTTGGGTTCATAAACCATTGCCAGGCTAGCCCTGTCACCACATAGGACAGTGCGTGAGGGTATAGAAAGATGGTTCGGAAAACATTTTCGCCGCGGATTTTTTGATCGAGCGCTATAGCAAGTAACAGCCCTAACGTTAGGCAACCCAAAATGTAGACCACGCCGAAAACCATTAAATTTTGCAGCGAAGTCATCCAGCGCGAGGAGACGAATAGCCGCGCATACTGTTTAAATTCGACAAAATTGTAGGTAGGTACGAGCTTCGAGTCCGTTAGCGACAGCGCTAGTGAATAGAGAACACAGAAAACGAATACCACTAGCACAATTAGCATGGCGGGGGAGAGGGCGGCAGCGCCGGGGTTAATTCTTCTCGGTCGTATTTTTCCCATGGCTAAATGACCGCAGCTAGCGCGGCGGCTAATTTTTCGGTCGCCTCTTCGGGTGTCATGGAGGGCCTGTTCCAAAACTCAGTCACAATATCTGTGAGTAAGCCTTTTTGGTCTGGCGTCATGAGCATAACAACATCGGGCACCTGCTTGGCCGGATCGCGCAGCGCCTTGAGGCCTTTTTGGCTGCAGGCATCTAACTGTTGGGGGTCCACATCGGTTCGCGAGGGCAGTGAACCTTTCGCTTGATTAAAGGCCAATTGGGTGTTGCGGTTCATGAGTGTTTCCGCCAACAGTTCCTGCGCGGCGATAACGTTGGGGTCGTCCGAGCGGGAAAAGCCAAAGGCGTCGCCACCCACCATCAACAGCGGTTGATTGCCTAAATTTAACACACACCCGTAATCGCGCTCGGCCACCATGCCCGCGGCGAGAAATTCACCTTTGGCCCAGTCGCCCATGAATTGCATGCCGGCTCTGCCAGTAATCACCATGTTGGTGGCGTCATTCCAGTTTCTGCCTGGGCTGCCTGCGTCGACGAAATCTCTAAGCCGGGCGAAGGCTCTAAACACGTTCTCCATTTCCGGGCTGGTGATGGCACCGGGGCGTTGATTGGAGAGGGCATCGAGATAGAGCTCCTTACCACCGTAACTGAGTAGCACGTTTAGGAAGGTGGTTCGCTCTTGCCAAGCTTGGCCGCCAAAGGCTAGCGGGATATAGCCATTCTTTCTTAATACGCGGGCGGCGTGAAAAAAATCATCCCAAGAGCGGGGCTCGGAAAGCCCTAGCTTGTTGAACAGCTTTTTATTGTAAAAAAGCCAATTGGCGCCGTGAATGTTAACCGGAATGGCATAAAACTTACCTTCTCTTGTGACGCTGCTAACCAAAAGCGGTGGTAATACCTTATCCCAGTGATTGCGCTTGGCGACGCCGTCGATGTGATTAACCATGCGCGCATGAATTAGGTCATCCAATTCTTTGCCGGTAATGAACTGCATGGCCGTCGGAGGCGAGCCGCCTAAGATTCGGTTGATAACGGTGGTTCTCGCCGCTGAGCCGCCGGCAATGGCGGTATCTACCCAATGCCCGCCACGGCGATTGAAATCATCGGCGACGATACGAATAGCCGCCGACTCTCCGCCGGAGGTCCACCAGTGCACAACTTCTGCGGTTAAGGGCTTTTGCTCGGTATTTTTGGCCGGGCCAGCAGCAAGCGCTAAGGTGCCACAAGCTATCGCGATAATAAGGCCGGAAATTAGCGGATTCATGCGGAGGCCCCACACATCTTGGTTTCCAGCGATTCGAATATTGTTTGCACGAGCTTAGCGAGTGGCTGGGTGGCATCCAATGTGATTGAGCGTTCGTCCTGCTGTGGCAGCTCAAGCGCCTGCAGTTGGGAGAGCACTAAACTCGATGGCATGAAATGGTTTGTGCGGGTGTCAACGCGGTTATGCAAAGCATTTTGGTCTAGTTGTAAGCAGATGTAGATAACGGCAGGTTCGCGGCCTAGCAAATCGCGGTAACTACGTTTCAATGCCGAGCAGCTGAGTACCATGGCGTGTTTTTGTTTTAAGTGGGATTTAATGACGTCTCGAAGTGCCATTAACCACGGCCATCTATCCGCGTCTTGTAGCGGGATGCCTTCGGCCATCTTATTGATGTTGCTCTGAGGGTGGAACTCATCGCCTTCATAGAAGGGGATAGCTAGGGCCTCAGCTAATGCTGCGCCAAGGCTAGACTTGCCACAGCCCGAGACGCCCATCACTATAAAGATGCTCGGCTTATCCATGCACTCGCTTCTGTTTTAATTATCGTTATTGGGATGCTACCTGTTTCTGAACTGCGCTGCAGCCCCTAGACTGGTGTATGCACGATAGTGTCACAAAGACCATAAGGGCGCAAGGGTCAGACAAATAAACGGCAAATGGATGCTTTATTAAGCAACCCAGTGCCGAGCGCTAAGCCTTTGAATAAAATTACTATTTTTCGTAATAAAGGGCTTGACTCAATTGGGGGGCATCCATATTATACGCGCCTCCAGACGACACGTCGGAACACGCGCTTGTAGCTCAGCTGGATAGAGTACCTGGCTACGAACCAGGCGGTCAGGGGTTCGAATCCCTTCAAGCGCGCCATACAAAACAAAAAGGCCCCATGTGAAAGCATGGGGCCTTTTTGTTTTGTATGGCCGCGGATGGGGATGGTCGCTCTCGGCGTCCTGCCTTCGCGACATTCGCACGTCCCTGTGCATCAAGAGCCCCTCGGGTTCGACAAAATGCGCCAGCATTTTAGACCGCCGGCAGGCGCCCGCAGGGTTGTTTCAGCCCCTAGGCTGCTACAAGTCCATCCAGCTACTAAGTTTGAAGCTCTTTGCGATGTAAAAGCTTGCACATGTGAAAACCTAGGGGCCTCGCTGGCCGCGCCTTTTTTGCGGTCGCGGATGGGGTGTGGCGTCCAGCCTTACGGAAATTACAGAGGCATCCATCGTAAAACCATATAATTTGGATGTCGTCATCTAGCCCTTGATCTAATAATAAGTTATTAGTGTGGGTGTCCGGTTAGCTTGAGTCATCCCTGATCACCGGTAGCGGTTTTGAATTAGTTACACGCGCAAAATAGCATGTCGCTTACAGCCAGTTAGCATGAATTGCATTGTGGCGGATGGTAGTGTTTTATTAGCGTGGCTGTCCTGGTTAAACTGGACATAGCCCATCCTTGGGCCTTTGTTTGTTAGCAGAGCGCACCATGCTTCGGGCGATAATTTCTTTTTATCCCTCCGCCCCCTTTTTATCCGCCGGGCGCTCCACCACTTTTCGTGTGCCAACCGAACATTCGGCCATTTTTCTAAGTTCGTCTTGATCAAAGGCATCAACCCTGAGTGCGTCATAGAGGGCTGTTAAGGCTTCCAATAGTTTTTCGGATTCGGCTTGCGTGATGACCTTTTGGGCGCAGGCCCAATCGACTAAAGCTTGCTGCTCATGGCCCATGCGTAGGGAGATGTCGCCTAGGTTTTCAGCGTCTGATTTGGCTAGCGCCTGGTGTAGGCGGTCGCGCATTGCTTGGGTTTCATTCGCCAGACGATAGGCATTTAACACGCGCCCTAAAACGTCTTTCGGTGCGGGGTTTATGTAGCAGCCTCTACTGAGGCGCTCTCGTATCGGCGAGTCGTTGACGATAGTCATGGCTACTTGCGCAGCCAGCTTATCATCTGGTCCGCGCAGGTTTGGCGCACCCCACGGAAAAATAAGTGCACGCATCGGCCAGCGCAAAGCCGAAACCGGAAAGTTGCAGGCCACCGAGTAAAGTGATTTTTGAAGATCGCTAAGGCAGGTTTGCAAACACCATTCAACAAGTGGGCGCTGATCTTCGGCATAATTTTCTTCGTGCCAAAATTTAATCACTGCAGAGGCATAGTAGAGGTGGGTTAAGCAGTCTGCCATTCTGCCGGACAGCCGTTGCCGTGCCTTTAGGCCGCCGCCAATGGAGATGAGTGTAATATCCGTTATGACAGCAAAGGCCGACGAAAATCGACTGAGTTGTCGGTAGTATTTGCCAATTCCGCCTTTTCTAATTGCCGGTTGTAGCAAGCCGTTAGTAAGACCCAGAGCAAAGGTTCGCAGAGCATTTCGACTGGTGTGTGCGAGGTGTCGATAGAAGAGGGCGTCAAATTTTTCAACGGCTGCGGTTTTATCTTCTAAGCCCGCGGCTTCAATTTCTGCGCCGATAAACGGGTGGCAACGTATCGCGCCTTGGCCAAATACCATTAAGCTGCGGGTTAAAATATTTGCGCCTTCGACGGTGATGGCGATGGGCACAGCCTGATAGGCGTTTGCCAGAAAGTTACGCGGCCCGGTAATGACACCGCGGCCGGCGGTTACGTCCATGGCGTGGTTGATGACCTTGCGCATGAGATCTGTGTTGCGGTATTTAAGCAACGCCGAGGGTACGGCGGGTCGAATGCCGCGATCGAGCATACCCGCTGTTAGTAGTCGCGCGGCATCCATCATATAGGTGAAGCCGGCCATGGGTTCCAGTGCTTCCTGTACGCCTTCGAATTGGCTGATCGAGCGACCAAACTGCTCTCGGGTGAAGGCGTATGAACCGCTTGCCAAGCACGCGAGTTTACCGGCGCCAGCGCCTAGTGCCGGCAAGGAGATGGAGCGCCCAATAGACAGGCATTCCAACAGCATGGTCCAGCCCTTACCGAGCATGGCTTGGCCGCCGATGACTTGATCCATTGGTATAAATACGTTTGTGCCCCAAGTAGGCCCATTCATAAATACCGTATTCATCGGCAGATGGCGGGCGCCGCTGTTGACACCTTCGGTAGTGCGGGGAATAAGTACGCAGGTCACGCCAATGTCAGTTGCGTTACCTAATATTTTGTCCGGGTCGTAAACTTTGATGGCTAAGCCAATCAACGTGGCCACGGGTGCGAGTGTGATGTAGCGTTTATTCCAGGTAACGTTCAACCCCAGAACTTCTTTGCCTTGCCAGGTGCCGCGACAAATGATGCCTTTATCCGGAATCGCGCCCGCATCCGAGCCTGCCACCGGCGAGGTGAGTGCAAAGCAGGGGGTCTCTTTACCCTGTGCAAGACGGGGCAGGTAAAATTCTTTTTGTTGATCTGTTCCGTACTCCATCAACAGTTCACCGGGGCCGAGTGAGTTGGGTACCATAACGGTTACGGCGGCGGATACGCTTCGGGTCGAAATCTTCATGACAATTTCGGAGTGTGCTGAATGGGAAAAGCCTTTGCCGCCTCTTTCTGTTGGGATCATTAGCCCAAAAAAACCCTTGTCGCGAATGAACGCCCAAACGTTTTCAGGTAGGTCAAATATTTCCTGGGTAATTTTCCAGTCATCTAGCATGGCGCACAGTTCTTCAACCGGGCCATCAATAAATGCCCGCTCTTCTGCGGACAAGCGAGCTGGCACTGATGCCAAAAGTTTGTTCCAGTTTGGCCGGCCGGAAAATAATTCGCCGTCCCAATCGACATTGCCAGATTTTAATGCCTCGGATTCTGTGTCTGAAAGTTTGGGCAGCCGACCTTTAAGCCAAGCGAGTAACGGCGCACTGAGTATTCTTTTTCGCCAGGGGTTCGGAAACAGGAGGGTGTAGGCTATCGCTAACATTAGCCCGCCCGCCAAAACACTGGAAAATTGCCAGCCGCCCAGGTATAGGCCCAGCAGGGTGGCACAGGTTAAGAGCGCGGCGGCAGTTAGGGTGCTGACACCAATATAGATAAGCAAGAAAACGCTGATGAAGAAAAGTACGCATATCATTTTTCTTGTCCTTCGAGTTGGAGTGTTTGTAAGCGTAATCGTAAAAAATAACTGTAAAGTACCGCGCGGTTATTGATGTTAAGTATGTCTTAATTCGCGCTATGTAATGGATAGTTAAGGGGCGTTTAATGTGTTTTAAAATGATGCGTTTTGTAAGTGCACGCGCAGCAATCTGGGTGGTTAGGTCGTTCTATAAGTCAGAGGCGGTGGTCATCATCTTAGCAGTACTAAATAGAATTTGTTAGTTTAGTAGGTAGAGCTCATACTTTATCGTTAGTTGTTGCTTTAATTAATGTTTAAATGGCCAATGCTGTGGTTTATTGAGTATTGGTTAATGCTGAATTGTCGGCTGTAGCGCGCTGTCAGAGAGTACCTGTCTGCATTTAGTGAACTATAATAGTTGCTTGTTAGCCGCCGCTGGGGAAAAGTACTATGTACAAAATAGGGTTTGGAATAGGTTTGTTTTTGGCTTTAATCGCCGGCACTTGGTTCTTGTTTAAACCCTCCTATTCACCCGTTGCGCACCATGAGCCTGTCGCAAGTAATAGCAGGCATACAGCAGATGATGCCCCTACGTCTGACCAGGAAAATTTACAACAGCAATTGTTGTTAAACCATGACAGGGTTCAGCAGTATCTAAAACGTCAAACAGATAAACAAGCGCTGCAAGACTATTTTAACAACCCTGATAATGATACGAACGAGGCCAAGGCTGTTTGGTTGCAGATAGAGGCGTTAGAAGCCGAGGGTGGGGTGCTTGGCTTTGAAGCACTGCATCTGAAAATGGCCTGGCTGGAGAAAAATAGCACCGACCGCGCTGCGTTTGAGGCAAAAGCAAAAGACCTGTTGGCGCAGTATCAAGAAAAGTCACAAGTAGCTGCCGCGCAATACAATCCTGAAAATACGCCAGAATTTAAAAGCTACAAGGCGCAGGAGCTTGATATAATTCGGGCCGTTAACCAGATGGAAACTTTTCCAAGGGGTTTAACTCGCGAAGCCTACTTAAGAGAAAAACTGTTGGCCGCACGCATGGCTGCCTATGGCGAAGGAGCTGAAAACTAGGGCCAGCGGGATACCGCCAGCCCTTGCTTTCTACAATAGACCGTCGATCAAATCGTAAAACCAATCGTGATTGTTGATAAAGTCGGAACTCGCATCGGTTTCCACCGCGCGCAGCGGAGCACCGCCTCGATAATTGACCACGTTGTTCATAAAGTCGTACAAGGATAAACCCAACTCTTCGATTTCGCCGTAGCGGAAATCGAGCACCGAGGTGCAGTGGCTCTCGTTAAAATCCCGATACATGGGGAAGTAGTAACTCCAATTACCCGTGCTGGCCAAGAGTGGAATCAAGTTGTCGGCGGTATCTTGCTGCCATTTGGCGCGTAGTTTCGCCAGTTTCGATGCCGCGTTCGGGTCATTTTCAATATCGCTATAAAAGCGTTCGTAGGAATAGGAGCTGAAATTTCCATCGGCTAAAAAATGCGTCATACCCAATCTATCGCTGGGAAATTTTGCCGATAAGCCAGCGTACAAACTCGCCAGCCGGTCAGACTCGAACCCTGGTGTGATCTGATCTAACATATTGATGGGGTTTTCCGCTGCGGGATCACCGCCTGCGCTGAACATGGTCCAGGAGTTAAGTACCTCTCGGTGTAGTGGTTGTGACGGGTAGCTGTTGGTGTCGTTGCTGGACAGCGGGGCGTTAAAAATGGGGCCTGAATCATCCACCAAATAACCGTAGTTACTGTCGAAATGGGCGCGCATTTTAGAGTAGTTGAGTAGGGCACCAATGCTGCCGGCGCTACATCCAGCTATCGCTAGTTGTGTCGGCTTTTTTAAATTGTTTTTCACCCACGAGGTCACGGCTTGAACATTGCGTAAACCATTATGATGCCAAACCAAGGGCGGGTTTTCACCGGCGGGATCTTCATAGACTGCCGTTTTGTCGCCCACGTAGATGTCGCCGGTGCAGTAGGGCACATAAACAATGTTCCACTCGCCGGTTTTAAATTGGTTGTAGGGGTGATGGGTATAGATAAGCGGTGTTGCCGCCGCTGTACCTAAATTGGCGGAGTTTTGGAAATCCAATAAGTTTATGTTTTGCACATAGTTATTGGGAATGCCGTTGGGGTTGCGCGCGCCTCGAATGCCGGTTTGACCTGAACAACTGGCATAATCCCAGCAGGCGCCACCACCTTCAAAATAGAAAATCGTATTGTTGGTATCTGGCACACGATAAACGAAAAATTTAAACGGCGAGCCGTTGCCGCACATGGCGCCGGTGCTGATGGGTACGTCGACCTTTTGCCATTTATCGTAACTACCTGGCGAGAAACCATCATTAAATCCGGACACGGGTTGATTGAGTGGGTACATGCCTTGGGTTTCGGCAAATGAGACGGGGTCATTGGCCTTTTCCGGTTTGATCAAGTTTCCTAATGTCGTCCAAAACCCGTAGTCACCCGGTTCTGCAGCGGCTTGGTGTATTGGTAACATTAATAGAAATAAATTGCATAAAGCAGCGATTAAGAATGCTCTCATTGTCTTCCCCATGCGCTAAGTTATTAGGCCGTCGAAACTGCAGGAAGACTACTGAACAATGGGGCGTCGCAGGGGAGTTAAGGCACAGCCGGCGGCTGAAATCTACGGCGCGAATTGCACGACATCCATCGACAATTATGAGATAGCAGGCTAGTCAGGCTTGGCTGATCCGTCCAGAATCAATTACTTATACGACTGGTCGGTCATCCTTGCATTGTGAAATATCAAACCTTAGCGTGAATGCCGCGGGAGAGTTTAGGAGCGTTTCTTTATGGCTTTCTCATGCCGAATACTGAGCCGCACTTAACTTCATTCCATCGATTTATGGCTTACTATAGCTAAAAAGTTTGGCGGCTACTGAGGTGTATCTAGCAGCCGTACTGAGTCATCCCAATGGCTGCCTAGGGTTAATTTTTTTAAGTGCACACTAGACCGGAATTGCTAATAACTGTTGCAGCTCCGTGTAACGCTTGTTGGGTACCAAATCGGTCAATGTGTATCTATCCAAAGACTGAAAAAACGCCTCGAGCGCCTCATTGAAGGCGTGTTTTAGTTGGCAAGCGGGGGTAATCACACAAGCATTGCTATCGCCAAAACATTCCACCAAGGCAATGCCTTGTTCCATGCTTCGCACTAGGGCACCCACTGAAATTTCACTACTGGGCTTACCGAGCATTAGGCCGCCATTCTTCCCGCGGGTGGCTTCAACAAGGTTCTGGGCGCTCAACTCTTGCACCACCTTCATCAAATGATTTTTAGATATGCCATAGGCACCAGCAATTTCGCCAATGGTACACATCCTGTTTTCGCGCGCTGCGAGGTACATGAGCACGCGCAAGGCATAGTCGGTAAATCGGGTTACGTGCATAGGCATTAAATATTTACATTAATAAAGATGTATTTAGTTTACATGTTTATGGGGGATGCGCTAGTATTTTAAAAGATGCATATTTAATGCATCTTAAAGAATGAACGGTATGCGATGACCTTGGAGATATTAACTATGCACACAACGACAGGAAATACGGCGAGCTACTACCGACTATGGTGGACGCTTATTGGCATTCTGGCGCTTACTTTCGGAGTTCTTGGCTATTTTGGCCGAGAAGTGTATCGGGCCGCTCCGCCAATTCCTGAGCAGGTCATGACGGCTAGTGGCGAGCTATTCAGCAACCGAGAACACATATTGGATGGCCAGAGTGCTTGGCAATCCGTTGGCGGTATGCAGTTAGGTTCCATTTGGGGGCACGGCGCCTACCAAGCGCCAGATTGGACAGCAGACTGGCTACATCGCGAGCTCGTGGCGTGGCGTGAACTTGCCGCGTTAGATGAGTGGGGCATGGCTTATCAAGAGCTGAATGACGACCAGAAAGCGTTGGTGAGCAGCTGGTTGCAAAAGGCTTATCGCCACAATAGCTATGACGTCGCAACCGGCACCCTCATCATCTCCGCTAGACGCTTGGCGGCCATGAAGCAAACGGCTGATTATTATCACCGTCTTTTCGGCGGCAGCCCTGAGTTACAGCAAACCCGCGCTAGCTATGCCATGAAAGAGCAAACGTTGCCCGATCCAGAGCGGCGCAAACGAATGACGGAATTCTTTTTCTGGACCGCTTGGGCCGCCGCAACCGAACGCGAACCTAGTGGCGCTACCTATACTAATAACTGGCCACATGAACCGCTCATTGGCAATAAACCTACCGCGGAAAATATCGTTTGGTCGGTGGTGAGTGTGGTTTTGCTGATCGCTGGTATTGGCAGTTTGGTGTGGGCTTGGGCGTTTATGAAACGTGAAGACGAGGTCGAGCCAGCGGCGCCAGCGGACGACCCTTTGAGCCTCATTCAACTCACACCTTCACAAAAGGCCTTAGGCAAATATGTGCTGGTGGTGATGGGGCTGTTTGTTTTGCAAGTATTTCTTGGTGGGTTTACCGCTCACTACACCGTTGAAGGGCAAAGCTTTTATGGCATAGAGACGTCCAAGTGGCTACCTTACAGCTTGACTCGTACCTGGCATATCCAAGCCGCCATGTTTTGGATTGCCACGGGCTTCTTAGCCGCAGGGCTGTTTCTCGCGCCCATTATTAATGGCGGTCGCGATCCCAAATATCAAAAACTCGGTGTCGATATTTTATTCTGGGCGTTGGTTGTGGTTGTGGGCGGTACTTTTATAGGCAGCTATCTGGCTATAGCCCAATGGTTACCACCAGAGCTTAATTTCTGGCTCGGTCATCAAGGTTATGAATACGTGGACTTAGGCCGTCTATGGCAGATAGGAAAATTTACCGGCATTGTCCTGTGGTTGGTGTTGATGTTGCGTGGCGTAATTCCGGCTCTCCGTCAGCCCGGTGACAAAAACTTACTGGCCTTACTGACGGCATCTGTAGCCGCTATTGGCTTGTTTTATGGCGCTGGGTTTTTCTATGGCGAACGCACACACCTTTCGGTCATGGAATACTGGCGTTGGTGGATTGTACACCTGTGGGTGGAAGGCTTCTTCGAGGTGTTTGCCACTACAGCGCTCGCTTTTATTTTTTGTTCACTAGGATTAGTTTCTAAACGTTTAGCGACTGTGGCCTCTTTAGGTTCGGCATCCTTGTTCATGTTAGGTGGTGTGCCGGGAACGTTTCACCACTTGTATTTTTCTGGCACAACAACACCGGTTATGGCAGTAGGTGCGGTCTTTTCAGCGCTTGAAGTGGTGCCTTTAATATTGCTTGGGCACGAAGCGTGGGAACATTGGAAGTTGCAACAGCGTGCACCGTGGATGGCCAATTTAAAATGGCCTGTGATGTTTTTCGTGGCTGTAGCCTTTTGGAATATGTTGGGCGCAGGGGTGTTGGGCTTTTCTATTAATCCGCCCGTTGCGCTCTATTATATTCAAGGCCTTAACACCACGGCGACTCATGCACACGCAGCGTTATTCGGCGTTTATGGCTTCCTTGCACTTGGGTTCTGTTTGTTGATTTTGCGCTATATTCGGCCCAGCTTGATGTTTAGTGAAAGGCTCATGAAAACCGCTTTCTGGTGGCTAAATGTGGGCTTGGCGTTGATGTTGTTTACCAGCTTATTACCGGTTGGCATCATCCAGTTTATCGCCAGCGCGCAAGAAGGGTTTTGGTATGCCCGCAGTGAATCTTTTATGCAGTCAGATCTTTTGGTGACCTTGCGTTGGGTTCGCACCTTTGGCGACGTGGTGTTTATTGTTGGCGCTTTAGCCTTGGCGTGGCAGGTGTGGATTGCTCTCTGGCCTCGCCCTACAGCAGCGCACGGATTAACCGAAGCTTGGTGTGAAGCTAGCCCTGATTCCTTGGCACGGGAAGGTATTTGTTGCGGTCAATGCGATAGCGCCACGACTACTGATAAATAGGTAGAAAGCCTAACCCCCTTGGCTAGATGTCGCCCGCGCAAAGCGGGCGTACACTGGTCTAAAAGATTCTTTTAATTTACATCTTTGTAAAACACTCAGCAGGTAAATGCCATGCCCTTACTCGAAAAAACTGTCGGCCAATTAGCTCGCCAAATTCCCGGTGCAACCGCTCTGTTTAATCAACTAGGTTTAGATTTTTGCTGCGGTGGTAACATTAAGCTTAAGCAAGCGCTAGCTGAACACAATCTCGATCAGGTGCAAGTTATCACGGCCTTAGATAGCTTGGCTGCGCGCGGCAGCGATGAAAAGGATTGGTCGAGCGCATCAGAAGCAGAGCTGATTGATCATATTCTCACCCGTTACCACGACGTACACCGCGAGCAGCTCACCGAACTTATTCGCTTGGCTAATCGCGTTGAGCATGTGCACGGCGATAAGCCCGAATGTCCAAATGGTTTAGCGTTGCACTTAATGCTGATGGACGAAGAGCTTAACAGTCACATGCAAAAAGAAGAACAAATTTTGTTTCCTATGCTTAAGACCGGCCAGCGCGTCGTGGCACAGGGGCCCATTCGTGTGATGCGCCACGAACATGACGATCACGCTCGCGCTTTGGATAAGCTTTATGCGCTAACTGATAACATAACCTTGCCCAAGGGCGCCTGCAATACCTGGCGCGCGCTATTTGCGGGTTTGCAAGCTTTTGTCGACGATTTAAAGCAGCACATTCATCTTGAAAATAATATTCTGTTCGAAACACCAGAATCTAGTGCCCAGTTTGACGATGTAGGCGCGAAACAAGCCCATGGTGTGGACGTGTGCTGTGGTTCCTGTGGCGGCGCTTAATGTTGGCTGCTCTTTGAAAAGATGGAAGTACTGTAAAATGGTTCGGCGCAATGCTGGCCCAGTCATCATGATAAACGCAGCTTTTCAATACACGTAAAGCTGCGTTCCTGATTAGTAAACTATTTTATCGTCTACGGTGCTGCCAAGGCATCAATGGCCCGAGTGAGTTTTACATCATCGGGCTTCACGCGACTACCAAAGTAGCTGATCTGTTTGCCGTCAGCGCTGACCACATACTTATTGAAGTTCCAGCCCGGCGCTTCCGTTGCAGCCGCCAAGGCTTTGAAGGTCGGGTTGGCATCGGCGCCTGTTACCGCTGTGGGCGCGAGCATGGTAAAGGTAACACCGTAGTTGATGTAGCAAATTTCGGCGGCTTTGGCCTCTTTGGCGTCTTCTTGTTTAAAGTCATCACTGGCAAAGCCAATCACCGCAAAATTTTGATCTTTGTATTGTTGATACACGGCTTCGAGTGCCTTGAATTGGGGTGTAAAACCACAGTGACTTGCGGTATTCACAATCAACAGGTTTTTACCTTCGAATGCCTCGCATAAATTAATAGATTCCGTACTGTGCAGCTTGCGATAGTCTTGGTTGAGGAAGTCTGGGCAGGCGCCGTGCGTGGCGGCTGAGATCAATAATGTGGCGCTGGCCAATAGTTTTGCTGTCATAGTGGGTTTCCTGATGGTTAGTGGCGATTCTACGTGTCGCCGGGCAGGTTGGATGATAATGGCGAGTATTGGCTGGGTTGCCAAGAGGCTAGGTGGGGTTATGATCGCTGCAAGCTGCAAGGCGGATGGCCGCCCCCTACAAGCTGCAAGCTGCAAGGCGGATGGCCGCCCCCTACAAGCTGCAAGCGCTCATGATGCCTAGCGCTATAGCATAGGCCGCGTTTGGCCCATTCGGGCAAAAAAATATTCTAGGCCGTGTCAACCAAATGGCTACAGGCCCGTTGTAGACAGTGTAAATACATTAACACCGAGTCTACTAAAGGATATAACAATGAAGATGAAGCTCTTAACCTTGGCAATGTTAACACTTGTTCCCGCACTGAGTTTAGCCGATAGAAACGCGTCGTCCGTTACCGAGCGGGCTAGCAGTCAGCAACATCGGGTTGATAGGGTGCAGCGCCAAAGTGCGATGCGCGCCAATGGCGAGTCGCGCGCAGTTAGCCGGGAGATCAGCAGAGCGAAAACGGACACTGGTTTTACCCGCAGCACCAGGGCGACTAATGCGCAAGGTCAGGTGGCGGGCCGCGACACGGTGGTGACGAGAGATGCGGAGTCGCAAAGTCTTACGCGTGACACCACCGGCCAGCGTTTCGATGGCTCAAATTACAGTGGCAGCGCCGTGGTGCAAAAGACCGATTCAGGCTATACCCGAAACGCGACGCGCACCAATGCCGATGGCGAGGTTGCATCGCGCAGCACTGAAGTCAGCCGCGATATCGAATCGCAAACCATAAGCCGTACAACCACAGGGCAAAATTTTGATGGCGGCAGCTACAGCGCTAGTTCGGTCAAGCAGAAAACTGACAATGGTTTTACCAGTAGCAGTAGCCGTATCAACGCCGATGGACAGATGGCGAATCGGGATGTGCAGGTTACTCGCGATGCGGAAAATCAATCGGTCACGCGAATCAGCTCGGGTCAAAACTTTGCCGGCGACAGTTTTTCTTCCTCTAGCGTTAAACAAAAAACCGAGACGGGTTACATCAGAAGCAGTGAGCGCACCAACGGTGCAGGCGAAACCCAATCTCGCTCTGTGGTGGCAACGGTAGATAGGGACGAAGGTGTAGTGAGCAAAGAAATTACCCGCGTAAACGCGGAGGGTGAATCGACCACGCGTACGGTTGAGGTGAGTACTGATAGGTCTGGCCAATAACAAACGCGTTGGGTAGCGCGATGCACTTGCACCAAGTTGCGGCGGCGTTTAGTGTACCGAGATATCTCGAGGTAGGGAGTTAGGGTTGGTTGAGCCGCAGAACTTGGATAGCTTTTTAGCGAGCGTGGAGCGCCGTGCCTTTCGCATGGCGCTTTTCGCCACTAAACAAGAGAGCGACGCGCTCGATATTGTACAAGACAGCATGCTGAAACTGGTGCAGTACTACCGAGGTAAGCCATCGGGTGAGTGGGGGCCTTTGTTTCATCGGATTTTGCAACACAAAATTGCCCAATGGCACAGGGATCAATCAAAACAACGACGTTGGTTTTGGCAGCCGACGGCGCTGGATGAAGAAGATATCAGTTTAACCCTTGCGGCGCCGAGTATTGAGGAGCCCGAAGATAGTTGGGTGCTGGCGATGAACATGGAAAAGGTGATGGCGGCGATCGAAAGCTTGCCTTTACGCCAACAGCAAACGTTTTTGCTGCGCGCTTGGGAGGGCTATGATGTGGCCAGTACGGCGGACATCATGGGTTGCAGTGAAGGCAGTATTAAAACCCATTATTTTCGTGCACTACAAACGCTGCGTTCGAATTTACAGGAGCTAGGGTGATGGCTGAAAAGTTTACCCATCAAGTTTGCAAACAATTAGATAAAAATGTCGAGCAGTTAGAGCCCGAGCTCAGTGCGAAACTTGCCGCCGCGCGGCGTGCGGCCTTGGCGCCGCAACCGGAGCCCAAGCGGCCCACTTGGCGTGTGTTTAGCCCTGTAGTTTATTGGCCGGCCTTGGCGGCCGCACTCTTGGCGATTGTTATTTTGCCGAGTTTAACAGTACCTACTCACGCGCCTATAGAGCCGAGCTTGGACGCCCATAGTCTGTACGATGTTGAGCCCGAGCTGCTGGAAACCATGGACTTATTGTGGGCGGTCGAGGACTTGGCAGAGCGAGAAATGCGTGCGCTCTAAATCGATGAATCGCTGGGTAGCTTTGTTGAGTGCGGTGAGTGTTTTACCGCTGGTGCGCTTGAATGCCGAAACCATCGAGCCAGATGTTAACCCGGTGATTCAGCAAGCTGAATTTTGGTTGTGGTTTAGCCAGTATGGCGACAGTAACGGTAGCGTTTTTGACCCAGAGGATCTCGATCAACTGATGCAGCGACAAGATGCTGTGGTGCAGGAAGGATCGACGGAAGATGTAACAACGATGAATGATGAAACTGAAAAGGCCGATCAAGGGCGCGATAGCTCTAGCTTTCAAGTCGGAGAGGAGGAGTTATGAGGCGCAGTGTCTATCCATGTGTTTTAGGGGCCCGAGTGATTGCTAAGATGCTATTGCTAACCTGGCTATTGTTAATGAGCGCCTTTTCTAGCGCGCAAAGGTTTGAAACTTTAAGCGCTGAACAACAGGCGCTGTTGCAGCCGTTTGCGCAACAGTGGTCCAATTTGGATGAAAAACAGCGTCAGCAATTGCTGAATAGGGCGGAAAAATTTCAAGGGATGACGAGCGAGCAACGCCAAAGAGTGATAGCTAGATTTCAGCGCTGGCAAAGCTTAGCACCGGAAAGGCGGGAAGTGCTAAAACAACGCTATGAGCGCTTTCGACAACTTCCGCAGGAAGAGCAAGACGCTTTGCGTAAACGCTTTGAGTGGTTCCAGCAATTACCCGAAGCGGAGCGCGAAAATTTGAAATCCAACCTTAGAGACATGAGCCCAGAAGAAAGAGCAGCTTTACGCGAGCGATTGCGCTCGGCCACGCCTGAGCAGCGCCAGGCTTTGCGCGATCGGCTTATGCAGAAAAGGGCGCGGCAACGGCGTTAATGCTTGCTTTTTCCCGTTAATCACTGTTTTGTAAGCTCAAGGATTTAATTTATGGTTTTATTTCGCTTGTTGACACGAAGCGTGCTTCCGATCGTGTTGCTTTTTGCGCCTGTTGCGCTTCATGGCGCAGAAAGCGGGCCGGCCGAGGTTGCCATCGATCTAAGTTTTCGTTACCAAACGCAAACATACAGTGGCAGCGACGCGAGTTTGTGGTCGACAACGCTATCACCTTATGTGCTTTATGATAATTGGGTTCTAGGTGTTGACTTGCCTTATCAGCGGGTTGAAGGTGTGTTTAATTTTCGCGGTAGTGCCCAGCAAGAGCGCAATTGTGAGTTGATTGCGAGCGGTACAGAGTTACCTCCAAGATTGGAGCCTTATCGGGATAGGTTGGTGGCACGCTGTGCCACGCTAAGCCAAGAAAACAATACCGAAGAAGGCGTAGGCGACGTCAATGTTTATGCCAGCTATGGGCGCGCTTTCGCTAATACGAACGGCTATTGGATGTGGACCTTGGGTTACGATGGCGATAACGCCGACGAAGCGCGGCAACTAGGCAGCGGTACCCGCGACATGTATCTAGATTTTGTGGCGATTAAGGATTACGAAAGCTTATCGCTGTTATTTCTCGTCGGTTATAACTATTTACTGGGCGGCGTGAACGCTGATTTATACGATAGCTACAGCTATGTGGGCTCGGAAATTTCCAGCCCAAAAGATAAACCCTGGGTATTTGGGCTGGGTGTTGATTACCAATATGACAGCTTGGAGCCTATTGCCAGTGCAAGAGCCTTTGGCCAGTGGCGAGCAAAAGATGCGTTGCTGTTTAAGGTGCAAGTAAAGGGCTATGAAGATTCCGTTTACTATCCAAATTCCTCCGTTGATGCATCGGTGTTGTTGAGTTTTTAATCCGCTTCCTGTATTCGGAGTGCCGGCTGGACTTGGCCTATCGTGATATTTGCTCTACGTCTGGCTCAGAAGTTCGTTGTTGGCTCTTGGCTCTTGGCTCTTGGCTCTTGGTTCTTGGTGGTTGGTTGGCGGTTGGTTGTTGCTTGGAAGTTGGCAGATACGCGAAGGCTTTGTTTTCTAAATTTCCGATGTTGGGTTAGCATGAGGCTTTCTTGCCTAAGGAGAATTTAGATGATCGACTTCCGCTCAGATACCGTGACTCGGCCGAGTGAAAAAATGCGAACAGTAATGGCGCAGGCAGAAGTAGGCGATGATGTCTATGGCGACGATCCAACGGTAAATGACTTGGAAACCTGGGCGGCGGAACGGCATGGCTTTGCCAGCGCGCTGTTTACCAGTTCCGGCACTCAGGCGAATTTACTCGGTATTTTAAGCCATTGTGGTCGCGGCGATGAATACCTGTGTGGTCAAGACGCGCACAATTATAAATATGAAGCCGGCGGTGCGGCCGTATTGGGCTCGGTTCAGCCACAGCCGATCGAAAACTCGGCCGACGGTAGTCTGGATCTAGCAAAGTTAGCAAAAGCTGTTAAGCCCGACGACAACCACTTTGCCAAAACCCGGTTGCTCAGTTTGGAAAATACCATGGGTGGCAAGGTGTTGCCCATGGCTTATTTAGCGCAGGCGCGCGGTTTTGCAGAGCGCCAGGGTTTGGCGATGCATCTCGATGGCGCTCGGGTGTATAACGCAGCGGTGGCATTAGATGTTGATGTTACACAGATTGCCCAGCACTTTGATTCCATGACAGTATGTTTGTCGAAGGGCTTGGGTGCGCCGGTGGGCTCACTGTTGTTTGGTAGCCAGGAATTTATTGCGCGGGCTCGACGCTTGCGCAAGATGGTAGGTGGCGGTATGCGCCAGGCCGGTATTTTAGCCGCGGCCGGTAAATTGGCGCTGGCGGAAAATGTGTCTCGGCTAGTTGAAGATCACGCCAACGCGCGCTATCTCGCCGCGCAGTTAAATACCCTGCCGGGTGTTAGCTGCGATGAGGCCAGCGTGCAAACCAATATTGTGTTTTTGAATGTCGATCAGACGGTGGCTATTCAAGCGCTGGCGTCGACATTAAAAGCCCAGGGCATTTTAATTTCGCCGGGCTATCAAGGTATGCGCTTGGTGACGCATTTAGATGTGAGCCGGTCGAGTATCGACCGGCTCATTTCCGCCTGGCGTGCTTGTTTATAATCTCCGTTTTTATCAATACCCGTCGCGGAGAGTATTGCGAGCCTTTTAACTAAAGGCCCGGGTTAGTTTTAATGTTTTGTGCTTTTTGCTTTTTCGACTAAATAGGACTCACCCGAACCAAAGCCGCTCGGTGCGTTCGCAGCTAAAAAGGCGAACATGGCGAAGCTTGTTGCGGTTTGATTTAAGCGCTTGGCTTCAACTTTATCGAAGGTGTCGTTGGCGGTGTGGTGCAGGTCGAAATAGTCGGTTCCATCCAGCGCTAGGCCGAACAGGGCAACGCCTTCAGCGCCGAGCGCGATTAAATCTGGCCCGCCGTTGCCGTCGTTGTGGCCGGCTTGGATATTTAAGCCACTCATGGCTTTTTGCATTTGCTGCACCAGTGGCAGCGCCTCGGGTTTGACCCGCGAGTTGAGTGCATACACTGGGCCTTGGCCAAAGTCTGATTCGGCGGCGGCAATAATGTTTTTCACATCGCCCTTATGGGCATCCCGATACTGATTGCCGCCAAATAGACCTTGCTCTTCGTTGGCAAATAACACCACGCGAATATTGTGCTCGATGGGTAATTTTTTACGGGCAATGTATTCCGCTGCCGCCATGGTAACGGCGCAGCCGGCGCCATCATCAATAGCGCCGGTGCCGAGATCCCAAGAATCTAAATGGCCACCAATCAATACGTATTTATTGGTTTTCCTTTTGGCATTAATTTGCCCGATGACGTTGTAGGACGTGTACTCCGGGCCAGGGCCTGAACCTAGGTTCATTTTTACCGACACAGGTTTACTGCGTTTTAGCATATTGCTGAGCAGAATGGCATCGGGTACCGACAAGGCAGCGGCAGGAATTTTTTCTACGCCGTCTTCATAGCCGTTGTAGCCTGTGTGTGCTAAACGGTTGTGATCGGTGCCTATGGATCGAATCAGCAAACCGACCGCGCCTAGTTTGGCTGCTGCACTCGCGCCACGGCTACGTGCGCCCACGGTGGGGCCATAGTCGGCGCCGTCAATATGGGCGCTCATGGCCTTGTTGATGAAAACAATTTTGCCGGTCACGTCGGCTTTTGTTGCTGCCTCTAAATCGGCCAGGGTGGCGAATTCAATGATGTTGGCGGTCAATCCATCTATTGGAGTCGCAATGCTGTTACCGAGGGCAGTGATGGACAGCGGTTGCGGGTAGGGGCTAAGCACTTCGGCTGTCTCGACGCCGCGCTGCCAAGTTGGAAAGCTAACCGGCTCTAGCCAGACTTGATCAAAGCCAAGCTCGGTAAATTTGGCCTTGGCCCAAGCCACGGCGCGGGCGTCATTTGGGCCGCCAGCCAGGCGCGGGCCTACTTCGGTGGTTAATGACTCCAATATTTTCATGGCGTGATTGTTTTCGGGCGCGTCGAGGCGAATGGTTTCTGCATGGGCAAGGGTGGCTTTGCTAAAGCTTGGCACCGCTTCGGCGGCCAGGGCACGCAGTGGCAAGATGACGGCAAAGGAGGTTGCGAGCAACCAGCCAAGCGGCTGGATGGATGTGGCGCGAATCATAGGGGTATCCATTTTTTTAGTTGGCAGAATGTGGTTGAGCTAAGCTAGTGCCAAATGGCGTAATGCCGGCTCGTATGATTGACGAATAATTAACCGAATTAAACAGATAAATTTCAGCGCCGAGTTTACGCAGCCCATTAAACTTTATTTTGTTGTCTCTATTGGTTAGGGTGGGCGTTAGATTTGCGCTCTTGGTAGCTGCCTCATTTCGTTATATTTAAAGGAAATACCCATGAAAACACGTGCCGCTGTTGCATTTGGTGCTGGAAAGCCACTTGAGATTCACGAGGTTGATTTACAAGGCCCTAAGGCGGGCGAAGTGTTGGTGGAAATTAAAGCCACGGGCGTGTGTCACACCGATGCATTTACCTTGTCGGGTGATGACCCGGAGGGCGCCTTTCCCGCCATTCTCGGCCACGAGGGCGCCGGTGTGGTGGTCGACGTGGGGCCGGGTGTAAAATCCCTTAAAAAAGGCGACCATGTGATTCCGCTGTACACGCCTGAGTGCCGCGAGTGCGATTACTGTTTGCACCCGAAAACAAATTTGTGCCAAGCCATTCGCTCCACCCAAGGCAAGGGCGTAATGCCCGACGGCACCAGTCGCTTTTCCCTAGATGGCCAGCCTATATTGCATTACATGGGCTGCTCGACCTTCTCCAATTACACCGTACTGCCTGAAATCGCTTTGGCAAAAATCCGCGCAGATGCACCTTTTGATAAAGTTTGTTACATCGGTTGTGGCGTCACTACCGGGATCGGTGCCGTGGCCTTCACGATGAAAGTAGAGCCGGGTTCTACGGTTGCGGTATTCGGTTTAGGCGGTATCGGCTTGAATGTGATTCAAGGCGCGAAAATGGTCGGCGCGACGCGCATCATTGGTGTCGACACCAATCCTGCCAAGGTTGCCCTTGCCAAGCAATTTGGCATGACGGATTTCGTCAACCCGAAAGATCACCCGAACTTGGTGGATGCCATTGTGCAAATGACCGGTGGTGGTGTGGATTACAGTTTTGAATGTATTGGTAACGTTAAAGTGATGCGCGACGCGTTAGAGTGTTGTCACAAAGGCTGGGGCCAAAGTTGTATTGTGGGTGTCGCAGGGGCGGGGCAAGAAATTTCCACTCGGCCGTTTCAGTTAGTGACCGGTAGAAGCTGGCGCGGTACTGCCTTTGGTGGCGCCCGTGGGCGCACCGATGTGCCGAAAATTGTCGATTGGTACATGGAGGGCAAGATAAAAATTGATGATTTAATTACCCACACCATGCCGCTCAATGACATCAATAAAGCGTTTGACTTGATGCACAGTGGCGAGAGTATTCGCTCGGTCGTCCTCTACTAATGGAAAGCGGTGAGATGACAAATTTATCGATAGAAAAAGTTGCGGATGTGCAGTGCTTTGGCGGCCAGCAACAGCGCTTTAAACACGTTTCGCTGGTGCTTAATTGCGACATGCATTTTTCGTTATTTTTGCCGCCGCAAGCAAAAAACGCCAAGGTGCCAGTGTTGGTTTGGTTGTCGGGTTTAACCTGCACAGATGAAAACTTCGTCACTAAAGCCGGTGCCCAAAGAGTGGCAGCCGAGTTAGGCATAGCGTTGCTCGCGCCCGATACCAGCCCACGCGGCGAAGGTGTGGCCGATGACGAGGCTTACGATGCGGGTATGGGCGCAGGTTTTTATGTCAATGCGACACAAGCGCCTTGGGCTGAACACTATCAAATGTACGATTATATTGTGCAGGAGTTGCCGGCACTGCTGGCGCGCGAGGTGCAAGCGTTAGATCTCAAACGCATGAGTATTATGGGGCACTCCATGGGTGGCCACGGCGCGCTGGTGATTGGTTTGCGTAACGTCGACACCTATCAATCCATCTCGGCCTTCGCGCCTATTTGTGCGCCAAGCCAATGCCCGTGGGGTGAAAAAACCTTGGGTTATTATTTGGGGCAAGACAGATCTACTTGGCAAGATTACGATGCCAGTGTGCTCTTGGCATCGGCCAAAAAATCGATCCCCATTCGGGTTGACCAAGGTTTGGCGGATAACTTTTTAACGACGCAGTTGATGCCTGAAAAACTGATAGCGGCTGCGCCACAAAATTACCCGCTACAGGTGCTTCAACACAAGGGCTATGATCACAGCTACTTTTTTATCGCCAGTTTTATCGAGGCGCATATTAGGTTTCACGCAGAATTTTTAAACCAGTGATCACTGTGCCCCGTTAACTCTGCAAGCATGAATTGGGTGCTTGTGCTGGTGACGAGCCTACAAGGACGTATATACGGCGCGTCTTCAGCATAAGTGCGCAATTCATGTCTGGCACTTTGGTCATCCTAATCCCAATAAATACTTAGGTCCGGAAGTATTGTATTAAAGTTAACGGGACAGCAGTGACCAGTGATGTTGATGTAGCGTAGCGAAGTTTATTGATTAAGCATCGCCACGCGCACGCATTTCAAAAGGCCATAGGGGTAGTTGCCAGCCAAGGCTTCAAACACGGGCTTAAAGCGAAAGCCGTCTTCACCGCCATCGTATTGCAAAATCTCATCTTGAATTTGACCAAGCTCGCGCTCGTCTAGGTCGATGGCGTCTAATAAGGCAATGCGTTTATCCTGCAGCAGATTGGCCACGTGGTTGTACACGGTGTCGACGGTGAGACCGCGATGGCTGGCAATTTGCTCCACGGTCATTTGCGCTTGTAGCAATTGTGCCGTCGTGTCTAAGGTTGCGCTATCTTGGTTGTTTGTCGCTTCGCTGTCGAAGCGCAAAATAACGTCGATAAACGCCTCGCCGAACTTGTCCCACTTGGACTGGCCCACGCCGCTAATGGCGAGCATGGCTTGTTCCGACGTGGGGCGATAGCGCACCATTTCCATTAGCGTGGCATCGTGAAACACCACATAGGGTGGTACGCCGTGTTCTTCGGCAAGTTGTTTTCTGCACGCGCGCAAGGCATCCCAGAGCGCTGTATCGGCTTGGGCAAGTGCTTGGCTGTGTTTTGATTTGCTGGTTTTTACATCTTTCACATCGCGCCGCAATTGAATGCGTTCATCGCCTTTGAGTAAATCGCGGCAACTTTCCTCCAGCCGTAAACCGCCAAAACCCGTGCTATCCACAGCGAGGTAGCCGCGCGCCACTAACTGCCGGAAGACAGAGCGCCATTGGTTGGCGTCCAGGTCTTTACCAATGCCAAAGGTGCTCAACTGCTGGTGATCGAACTGCTGTATTTTCTGATTTTCCTTACCCAGCAAAATATCGACGAGATGCGATACACCAAAACGTTGACCCGAGCGATAAACACAGGAGAGGGCCTTGCGCGCGGCGTCGGTTCCATCCCAGGTTGCGACGGGGTTGATGCAAGTATCGCAATTGCCGCAGGCCTCGTGATTTTGCTCGCCGAAATAGCGCAACAAGGTTTGTCGGCGGCAGCTGGTAATTTCACACAGGCCGAGCATCGCATCGAGCTTTTGCCGCTCGGCGTGCTTGTGTTCGGCCGAGCCTTCAGACTGGCTCATCATTTGGCTGAGTAGAATCACGTCTTGGTAACCGTAGGCCATCCATGCGGTGGCCGGTGCGCCATCGCGCCCGGCGCGACCGGTTTCCTGGTAGTAGGCCTCTATGCTTTTGGGTAGGTCTAAATGCGCAACAAAGCGAACGTCGGGTTTATCGATACCCATGCCAAAGGCGACGGTGGCAACCATGATGATGTTGTCTTCGCGCAAAAAACGACGTTGATTTGCCGCTCGAGTTTCAGCCGGTAGGCCGGCGTGGTAGGGCAGTGCGGTCATGCCTTCGGCGCATAAGAAGGCTGCGGTTTCTTCGGTTTTTTTGCGCGATAGACAATAGATAATGCCCGAGTCGCCGCTGTGCTCCGCGCGAATAAAAGCCAACACTTGTTTGCGCGGGTTATTTTTTGGCGTGATGCGATATTGAATATTAGGGCGGTCAAAGCCGACCACAAATTGCTTAGCGTTTTGCAGGTGTAAGCGCTGAATAATTTCCGCTTGGGTTCGGCTATCGGCCGTGGCAGTTAGGGCGATGCGTGGTACGTCGGGAAACTGATCGGCGAGCAAGCCGAGTTGTAGATAATCCGAGCGAAAATCGTGGCCCCACTGGGAAACACAGTGGGCCTCGTCAATGGCGAAGAGTGCTAGCGGCACTTGGTGCAGTAAATTAATGGTGCGCGCTTGGTTTAGGCGTTCCGGTGCTATATAAAGCAGATCGAGCTCGCCGGACATGAGCTGTTGCTCGATCTTTTGCGTATCGGCAGCGGACAGGGTTGAGTTGAGAAAGCCGGCCTTAACGCCGAGTTGCTCTAGGGCGCTGACTTGATCTTGCATCAAGGCGATCAAGGGCGAAATCACCACCCCGCAACCTGGGCGCGCCATGGCGGGAATTTGGTAGCAAAGCGATTTGCCACCGCCCGTGGGCATGATGACTAGGGCGTCTTGGCCGTCTATCAGGGCATCGATGATGGCATCCTGCGGTGGCCTGAAGCTGGCATAACCGAAGGTAGTATTGAGTATGCTAAGGGCTGCTTGGTTCATGCGGGCATTATACGTAACGGCGATTAAATTGCCGCACTTAGTTAGTCAAAGTGGTACGACTAGAGAGTCAGCCGAATTGCTGATTGGCGCTTAATCTTTGAGCGGAACTAGGTATAATGCGCGGCCGCGGAAAGTCGGTTTTAGGTGTGTATGCCCCTAGGTTGGCGCGGTTTGCTCTGTAGCTTAAGGGTCAATAGGTAGAGGTAGTTGTGAGATTAGCAGTAGGTTGGGTGATTCGAAATCACCGCATTGTGGCGCGCGGTAGGCTGGTTGCGCGGCTCGATGTTCAAGGTTACCGCGATGGCGGCTATTGGTTTTAATCAGCGATAAAAATGGGCACTAAACGCCTAACGTCGGTAAATTGAGGTTTTTTGTGGCACAGATTGGTTTGTTTTTTGGCAGCGACGAAGGCAATACGGAAGCTGTTGCCTATCGCATTCAAGCGCGGTTTGGTGCAGACCGCCTAGATGTGCACGATGTGGCCGACGTGACGGTGCTCGATTTCGAAGACTATGACGTAATTATGCTCGGTATTTCCACTTGGGACTTTGGTCAAATCCAGTCGGATTGGGAAGATTTCTGGGGCGATATTTCAGCGGTAGACTTTACCGGTAAGACAGTGGCGCTATTTGGTCTCGGTGATCAGTTCGGCTATGGCGACTTCTTTCTCGATGCCATGGGTATGTTGCACGACGTCGTTGTGGAAAATGGTGCCAACATCGTCGGCCACTGGCCTACCACTGGGTATGATTTCGACGCTTCTAAAGCCCTGGTGCCAGGGCAGGCGAAATTTGTGGGTTTGGCCATCGATCAAGACCAGCAAGAGAATCTCACGTGTGAGCGTTTGAACCGTTGGTGCCAGCAAGTTCATACCGCCCTTGGTTTTGACGGTGCGCTAAGCCCGCTGGACGACTGACGCCCACGCGAGGCCGGCTTACCCAACACCGGCTTCTACCCAGCCTCAAATTCCGCTGTTTTTGGTCAGTTCCGATTCTGGCTAGTACTCGGCCGCCTATGGGTTAAGATTGCAGCTTCTTTACATAGCACTGCACAGGTCATTTCATGTCGGTTATGCCCCTGACGCCACAACAATGCCAAGCCGCACGGCTCGCCCGCGACGGCCGCTTTGACGGCGTTTTTTATACCGCGGTGCTAACCACCGGCATTTACTGCCGGCCTATTTGCCCAGCCCGGCCGCCGAAAGAGGCCAATGTTCGTTATTTCCCCTCGGCCGCCGCCTGCGCTCAGCAAGGTTATCGGCCTTGTTTGCGCTGCAAGCCGGACGCAGCACCGGCGCCGGCGTCGAGCGCGACCTTAACCACGGCCATGGGGCAGCTAAATGCCGGTGCGTCTGTTGTACAAGTGGCCCAGCAATTAGCGATTTCGGATCGCTATTTACGCAAGCTGTTTGTCACTGAGCTTGGCGTTGCGCCTAAACAGTACCAGCTGTATCAGCGCTGTTTGCTGGCGAAACAACTGTTGCATCAAACCGCCTTGCCGATCACGCAAATTGCCTTTGCCAGCGGCTTTGAGAGTGTGCGGCGTTTTAACGATTGTTTTGCCCAGCAACTAAAGCTGACGCCGTCTGCTGTGCGCGCGCAAGATTCAGGTCAAACGGCCGCAAAAAACCAGCCAAGTTTGACGTTAAATTTGAGTTATAGGCCGCCCTACAATTGGCCCTGGGTGTGCGACTTTTTACGCGCCAGAGCGATCGTTGGATTAGAAACTGTGAGCGCTGAACACTACGGGCGGCAATTTTATCTCGGTGCAGAAAAAGTGTCCTTTGTGGCACTGCATCAGACCGAGCAGTGTCAGTTTCAGGTGACAATTCAGTTGAGCAATTGGCGTTTGTTAATTGCAGCCGTAGATAAAATTCGCAGGATGTTAGACTTAAACGCCAACAGCTTTTTTATCGATCAAGCGCTTGCCAGCGCAGCGCCGACTATTGTACTAAACGCAGGTCTGCGCATTCCCCAGTTCCCGAGTTGTTTCGAAGCGGGTGTGCGGGCGGTGTTAGGGCAGCAGGTCTCTGTTGCGGCCGCGCGAAATTTAGTGGCGCAGGTGGTGGCTAACTTGGGCGAGCGCGATGGCGAGCTGCATTGGTTTCCATTGCCCGAACGTTTAGCCGAACACAGCTTGGATTTTCTAAAAATGCCGGGGCAGCGGCGCGATACGTTGCGCCGGCTGGCGCAGTTTTGTGTTGAGCAGCCCAGCGCCAATGCGCGCGACTGGTTGGCGCTTAAGGGGATTGGCCCTTGGACAGTGGATTATGCCTGTATGCGTGGCCAAGGCGACACGGATATTTGGTTGAGTGGTGACCTAGGTGTGAAACATAGCTTGGCTAAGCTCGGCGCTGTTAACGACAGCCTAGCCCAACCTTGGCGAAGTTATCTAACGGTGCAAATGTGGAGTCAATTATGAAAAATGAATCGCCCTTAGCGTATAACCATTTGGCCACACCCATTGGTAATTTATGGGTTGGTGCGCAGGATGACGGGGTTGCTGAAATCGTTTTTCGCGACGGCGCAAGCGAAGCGGTTAACTCGCCCCTATTGTGCGAGGCAATCGATCAGCTGCAGGGATATTTTGCCGGTAAGCTAACACAATTTCATTTTCCAATGGCACCCGTGGGTACAGATTTTCAACGCGCCGTGTGGCGTGCGTTACTCGATGTTCAATACGCTGACACCTGCAGTTACAGCGATATTGCCAGTGCTATTAAGAATCCGAAGGCGGTGCGTGCCGTGGGTGCGGCAAATGGCCGCAACCCCATCGCCATTGTGGTGCCTTGCCATCGCGTTATCGGCGCCAACGGTAGCCTGACCGGTTACAACGGCGGTTTGCACCGTAAACAGTGGCTGCTGGCGCACGAAGCAAACATTCGCAGGGGATAATCGAATTAGGGCGCTTCGGCAATAAAGGTGGCGCGAATGGGCGCTGGGTGACCCTCGGCGGTTTTGGTTTTATCCACGGGATCTAAAAAATCATTGAGTGAATGGTAGAGCATCCAATCGGTGGTGCGTTGCTCGGCTAACGATGTGATGTTCATTTCCACCAGCCGTGGATTTTTAAAGCCGCATTTTGTTAACCAAGACAGCATGGTGGGCGCGCTGGGTAAAAACCATACGTTGTTCATTTTGGCATAGCGGCCCTCGGGCACTAACACCTCGCCCAGTTTGCCTTCAATCACTAGCGTTTCCAACACCAGCTGACCGCCGGGGCGCAAGGTTTCTTTAAGTTCGCGCAGATGGTCCATCGGTGAGCGGCGATGGTAAAAAACGCCCATGGAGAAGGTGGTGTCGAAACAGCCTAGGTTGGCGGGAAGATGTTCAATACCAATGGGCAGTACGTCTACCGGCGCGTCGCCAATAAATTTTTTCAGACTGTAAAATTGCATGACAAATCGCGGTGATGGATCTATGCCGATAACCCGTCGCGCGCCGGCACCGTACATGCGCCAACAGTGGTAGCCATTGCCGCAACCTACATCCAATACATGTCGGCCAGTTAAGTCGTCGATAAACGGTTTAACTCTGTCCCACTTCCAATCGGAGCGCCACTCGGTATTGATGTGCGTGCCAAAGACTGAAAAAGGACCTTTGCGCCAGGGAATTAATTCTCTTAGTGCTTGGGTTATGCGATCTTTTTCCGTTTGAGCAATATCGGCGTCGATCAAAAATTCACTATCAAATACTGTTGTCTTAGCTTTTAGGTTTGGCAATTTTAAAAAGCTATCGCGCCACTGGGCCAGATCGCCAAAGCGCGTTTCCGATAGGCCTTCGGTTATGTCAGTGGGTAATTTTTTTGCCCAGTGTTCGAACCGAGTATCGCTCGCTAGAAAGCTGAGCAGAGGTTGGTATAGATCTAGATAATTCATGCTTTTATGGCAATCAAGGAGGCGAAATTAAAACACTGAAACCAAACATCACTGCTGCCGAAACCGGCGCGCTTTAAGCGGTTTCGGTGCACTTCCAAGGTTTCTGGAATCAGTACATTTTCCAAAGCGGTGCGTTTCTGGGCAATTTCGAGGTCGCTATAGCCATTGGCTCGCTTAAAATTGTGGTGCAGCTCAATCATTAAATCCTGGTGGGGCGTGTCGTTAAAGGCGACTTTTTCTGACAGTATGAGTACGCCGCCGGGCAGCAGGGCTCGATAAATTTTCGCCAGTATCTGTTCGCGTTCGGCTAGGTCGATAAATTGCAGGGTGAAGTTCAATACCACCACTGAGGCGGGTTCGAGTTGCAGCTCTTGCAGGTTGCCACAGAGCAGGCTAACCGGCACCTCGCCGCTATCGGCCTGTACCACCAGCTGACAGCGCTCGATCATGGCTGGCGAGTTGTCGATGGCAACGATGCGACAGTTGGCGCTGCGAATGCGGTGCCGCATAGCCAAGGTGGCGGCACCAAGAGAGCAGCCCAAGTCATAGCAGGTGGAGTCTGCCTGAGCGTAGCGTTCAGCTAGGTCGCCGATCATGCTAATGATGGTGGTGTAGCCCGGCACCGAGCGCTTAATCATATCGGGAAATACGTTCACTACGCCCTGATCGAAGCGAAAGCTGGCTAAATCTTGAAGCGGATTAGCATACAAATCATCTTTGGGTTGGGTCATCGCGAACTACAGCCGTAAAAACCGCCAATTCTAGCGGCCTAGGGCTACACAGGCAATAAAACTGAACTAAGCTTTAGCGATTAAAATCCCCATTACTATAAAGGCGAGGAGCAAGGCGCTGGTTAACTACAAATCAATTAAAGTGCTGGTTGTGGACGACTTCGATAGCTTTCGTATGGCGGTTAGCCGAATGCTGCTCGATTTTGGTTGCAAGCAGGTGGATACCGTTGTCAACGGTGCCGAGGCAATGAGACTGTGCGTGGAGACAGACTACGATCTGATTCTGTGCGATTTCAATTTGGGCAAAGGTCGCAATGGCTTGCAGGTTTTAGAGGAATTGCGCTTTAAGCAATTATTGCGGCGCAGCAATCTCTTTTTGCTGGTGAGTGCTGAGTCCAGCCGCAATATCGTGCTAGCGGCATCCGACTACGAGCCCGACGGTTATTTGACCAAGCCTTTTACTGCTAAAACCTTGCGCCAGCGCTTAGACCGGCTGCTACATCAGCGCCAAACCATGAAGCCTATTTTTCGCGCTATTGAAGATAATTATATCGACCGGGCCATTGTACTGTGCTTGGTGCAACTCGATGAAGGTAGCCGCTACACAACCCTATGCCAAAAAATGCTCGGCGCTTTGTATTTGAAAACCGAGCAATACGATTTAGCCGAGGCCGTATACCGACAGGTTTTGGAAGTGCGGGAGATGGATTGGGCGCAGGTGGGCATGGCGCAAATCAAAAAGGCGCAGGGCGACTTGGATACAGCGGTTGAATGGTTAACGCAAATTGTGCAACAGCACCCGCTTTGTATGTTGGCCTACGACGAACTTGCCGACTGCCATCAGCGCCAGAATAAGGATGATCTAAGACAATCGGTGTTGGAACACGCCGTTGCAGTATCACCCGTGGCACTCTTGCGTCAACAGGCCTTAGCGGAAGTTGCGGTTAACAACAACGATAAAGTTATCGCCGCACAAACCTATAGAAAAGTAATCAAACTTTCCGAAAACTCTGTGCATGATAAGGTCGAAAATCATTTGGCCTTTAGCCGCGCGGCGGCAGCGGTATTTAGCGAAGACGAAAGTGTCGGCCGCGATGTGTTGCGCGATGCCTTAGCTGTGGTCGATCAAATGGAACACAAATTTGGCAAAGACGACACTCGGCATTTGCAATTGCAACTTATCGAGGCGCAACTACAGATAAAGCAGGGCAATAAAAAGCGTGCAACGGAATTGTTCCTGGCGTCCAGCCAGGAAATGGATGCTGCCGGCTTGCGCGATATCGACACCGAGCTAGATCGCGTGCTTACCATGCAGGCACTCGAGCAGTTTGACAAGGCCAGGGATAGCTTAAAAGGATTAATTGTCGCCTTTAAAGATGACGAGGCGGCGCTGCGTAAAATAGATCGTTTATTAGATGAGCCTGTGAGTGAAGAAAGCCGGCAGCAGGTGGCGAAAATCAACAAAGAAGGCATTCGCCTGTATGAACAGAAAGCCTATTTAAAGGCGATTGAATGCTTCCAGCGCGCCAAGCGATTATTTCCCATGCATTTGGGGGTTCAATTAAATTTAGTGCAGGCGTTGGTTGGGCAGATGAACACCGGCGACGATTCCGATGAGTGGATGAATGTTGCCCTTGTCTGTTTAAAAGGCGTCGAGTCATCCATTAATGCAACTCATGCCCAATTTCAACGCTATCGCCAGTTACAGGATATGGTGCGTCAGGTGGAGCTAGACCGTAAAACCAAGAAATTGAAAAAGAGTTAAACACTTATGAATAACAAGCAAGATCGAGATGATAAGGTTGTGGATTTTTCCTTGGTGTTGGCCTCTAGCGTACACGATATGAAAAACTCCTTGGGCATGTTATTAAATTCACTCGAAGAAACCATGCAGGAAATGCCCGCCAAAACCCCCGCCCAGCAACAACGCTTTGCGACCTTGCAATACGAAGCCTCACGTATTAATGGCGAATTGATTCAGTTGTTATCGCTGTATCGCATGGATCATCAGGCGATGCCCATTATGGTGGAGGAAAATTACGTGCGCGATATGCTCGATGAACAATTGGCGCGCAACGATGCTTTGTTTGTTAGTCGTAGGCTCAATGTCGATTACCAGTGTAGCGATGATTTAATGTGGTACTTTGACACTGAACTCGTGGGTGGTGTGATCCATAATGTACTGGTCAACTGCGCTCGTTATACGCGCAGTCAGTTGCAAGTAGTGGCCTATGAAGATAATGGCCTGCATATCAAAATTTCCGATGATGGCGGCGGTTACCCTAAGCTGATGTTGGATCAACCGGTTAATATGAAAAACCGTGTTTCCTTTGAATCTGGTAGTACGAATTTGGGCTTATATTTTGCGCAAACCGTTGCCGCTTTACATAAAACTAAACTCGCTTGTGGGTCAATTTCACTCTCAAATGGCGGTGACCTCGGCGGTGGCGAATTTCATCTTTATTTGCCCTAATGTGGCTGTCATGCGACTAAGGTACTAGTGCCAGCGGTTACTTGACTTGCTAACCTTGCTTTTTTCACAGTGATAAGGTTTCCCATGCAGTCAGCCCAAATATCTTCTTTGCCATTATCTGGAAAGTCCGCCCTTGTTACTGGCAGTACGTCCGGTATCGGCTTGGCCTGTGCCCAAACCTTGGCGGCTAAAGGCGCGAGCCTTGTTATTCACGGGCTGGTGAGCGACGAGGAGGGCAACCAACTAGCTGCGAACTTGGCGGCTAAATTTAATGTGGATTGTTATTTTGTCGCGGGTAATCTCGCTGACGAAGAGGCTGTTATTGCGCTTGTGACTCGGGCTCAGGCTCTATTGGGGCGGTTGGATATCCTAGTGAATAATGCCGGCATTCAATTCACCGCTCGGGTTGAAAATTTCCCGATTGATAGATGGCGTCAAGTGATAGAGGTTAATCTAACGGCTTGTTTTACCGCCATTAAGGCGGCCTTGCCCTTTATGCAAAGCGCAAAATTTGGCCGCATTATAAATATCGCCTCTGTTCACGGCTTGGTGGCGTCTAAGGAAAAGTCCGCTTATGTGGCCGCTAAACATGGGCTGGTTGGTTTAACCAAAGTTGTGGCGCTAGAAAACGCCGAGCAAGGCATTACCTGTAATGCCATTTGCCCTGGTTGGGTGGATACGGCTATCGTCGCCAAGCAAATTGAGGCAAAAGCCAAGATGCAGGGCATCAGTGACGAGCAGGCGCGTCGCGAGCTGGTAGCCGAAAAACAACCTATGTCCCACATGACCTCCGTTCAAGCGATTGCTGACCTGGTGGCCTTTTTAGCTAGCGATAGTGCGGCCACCATGACCGGTTCGGCGATTCCAATGGATGGTGGCTGGACCGCGCAATGACAGTTATGATGTCGTTATCCAATACCTTACCCGGTAACGCTATGCCATTACTGTTACTTGCCGACGATCACCCTTTATTTCGCGCAGCGCTAAAGCAGACTTTGGTGCAATCAAACCTCGTGATTGATGCCGAGTGCGTTGAGTGTGAGAGTCTTTCCGCAGTACAAAAGTTGTTGGAAGAGGGGCTTGAGCCGGATTTAATTTTGTTGGATTTGCATATGCCCGGCACCTTGGGTTTTGCCGGCTTAGCCAGTTTGCGTGGTTGTTTTCCTGAGACACCCGTCGCGATTGTGTCCGGTGATGACAGTATGGCTCGAGTGACTCGAGCCGAGCAACTTGGAGCATCTGGCTTTATTTCAAAATCTTTGGCGCCGGCCGAACTTGCCTTGGCTATTAGCCGTTTGTTGGCGGGGGATTTGTGGTTCGATAAGGTTGCGGCACAAGACTCGCCTGAGGTGGATGAAGTGGCCGAGCGTATCGCCAATTTGACACCGCATCAATTTCGCGTTTTTTCCATGCTCTGCGAAGGCATGTTAAATAAACAAATTGCCTTCGAGTTGGAAATCGCCGAGCCCACAGTTAAATCTCATGTCACCGCCATTATGCGAAAGCTCGGTGTGCGCAAGCGCACGGAAGTTATATTGCTGGCGCAGAAGTTGGCCAATTAAAATTTGCCGCTCTGTTTTAATAGCCGGTTCATCAGGGCGCGCAAGGCGGGAATTTTCACGGGTTTTTTCAAAAAGTAGTAGCCCAGCTTAGTTGCCTCCGCTTTCACTTTGTCGTCATAGTCTGCGGATATGATGATCGTTGGGATCTTCCTTTCAAGTCGCTTGTGAATGCTTGCCGCTGTGTCAATGCCGCGCTCGTCATTGTTTAGGTGATAGTCTGCGAGAATCAAGTCTGGCGCCTGTGCTATTGCAGACTCTATCGCCTGCGCGTTGTTAGATACTTCTATTACCTCACAGCCCCAAGGCTTTAGTAGTGCACCCATGGCCGCGAGTATGGCCGGTTCATTGTCTAGACATAGCACCCGGATATTGTTGAAAAGGCGCTGTTGTTTAGTGTGCGAGCTAGGGGTAATCACTTTCGTCGGCTGCGACGTAATAGGTAGAGTTAGAGTGAAGCAGCTGCCTTTACCGGGATGTGATGTCAGTGCGATGGTAATATTGAGTAGCCGGCATAGGCGCTCTACCGTTGCCAAACCTAGGCCTAAACCACCGTCGTTTTGGTCGGGGTTTATGCGCTTGAACTCCACAAAAATAGATTGCTGATGTTCGGGCGCAATGCCAGCACCGGTATCCCAAACTTGGACGTTTAATTGGTTAGCTATTTTTCGTGCGCTAATTAAAATGCGGCCTTTATCGGTATAGCGAATCGCGTTTGACAACAGGTTCTGTAATATCCGCCTGAGTAATTTGAAGTCGGTTAACACCGCGTCATTGCGGTAGCGGCTGTTGAGTGCCAAGCCCTTGAGGGTAGCTTGTAGCTGAAAGTCCTGTTGTAGACTTTGCAGTAGCTCGCCAATTTTAAAGGCCTCTGGGTTTGGCGTTATAGCCCCGGCATCGAGTTTGGCGATGGCGAGTAACTCGCTAATAATATTGTCTGCGGCATGCAAAGATGCATCTAACTGCATCAGTGTCTTTTGGATATTTTGCGGTAGGGCTGGCTCGGCCGAGGCCTGTTGTAATAGGGCATTGGTAAACAGTTTTGCGGCATTGAGTGGCTGAACTAAATCGTGACCGGCTGCGGCTAAGAAACGTGTTTTACTGGAGTTGGCTATTTCAAGGCGCTGATTAGACTCTTGCAATTCAGCGGTGCGGGTATTTACCCGCTGTTCTAAGAGGTTACGATGTTCTTGTAAATCCTCCAGGTTTTTTTGGTAATCGGTGATATCGGTAAAGGTGGTGACAAAGCCGCCGCCGGGCATTGGGCTGCCACGCAGTTCGAGCACGCGCTTGTTGTGCGTTCTTTTAACCACATAAGGGCTGCCTTCGGCCATATACTGCAGGCGTTTTTCGACGAAGGCTTCGACATCGGATGTTTCGGTAGCTTCTAAATTGATCGCATTGTGGCGCAGTAGGTCGGCAACATGTCGGCCAACGTGAACCAGGTTGGTTGGGTAGTCGAAAATTTCGAGGTAGGGCCGGTTCCACGCCACTAAGCGTAAATTTTTATCGACAACGCTAATGCCCTGGCTAATGTTATCAATGCTGGCCTGTAGCAGTTCCCGGGAAAAATGGTAAATTTCCGATGTTTCGTCCAGCAAGGGCGCCGGCTCTGAACTGGAAGCGTGTTCAATAACATGGCGCGCCGACACCGAGCCAATAACGCCGGCTAATAGGGTTTCGACAAATTCAATATAGTCGGGCTCCGCTTGGGATTGCGGAAATTGATGTTCACTGTATTGCCTAAGTGCTAACCGGGCTTGTTCAACACCAAGAAACCGGCTGGCCAGTGCTTGCAGTTGATGCACAGGCAAACTTTTACTTTCAACTGTTGGCGGCGCCGGGTCTTGGTGGCGAATTCGAATAACCACAAATACCGTCAGGATGTTGGCTATTAAACTCCACAATACGCCGTGACTAATGCTCGATAAGCCCTCAAGGCCGAATAGTGCCGTGGGCCTTAACCATTCAATGCCGGCAAATCCCTGGTCGACAAAGGTAAGGCTTATCCAGCCGGCGCGCGCCAGCATAGGCAGTAAAAGTGTGTAACACCAAAACAGAAAGCCGACGCCTATGCCGCTAATGACAGCGGTAACATCGCGGTGGGATTGGTGCAGTGTGAGCCACAGGGCCGGTGCAAATTGTGCGACCAGTGCGAAGGATAGTAGACCTATAGCGCCGAGAGCATTGTTATTGGCGAATAAATGGTAGTAGCCATAGGCGAAGCCCATGATCATTAAAATAATAATGCGTCGCACTGTGCGCAATTGTGTGCTCACATCCAGTTGCGGGTGTTGCTTTAGCCAGCGACTGTTGAGTAGGTGCGGCACAACAAGCTCGTTACTGATCATGGTCGCCATGGCAACGCAGGCGACTATCACCATGCTCGAGCCCGCCGACAGCCCGCCTAGGTAGGCGAGTAGGGCAAGATCAGTGCGGCCGTTCGCCAAGGGCAGGCGCAGGACAAAATGTTCGGCGCTGATATCAAGGTGGTGAAAACTTAGTAGTCCGCCATAGGCGATGGGTAAAATACAAATGCCAAAAAGGATCAGGTAGACGGGCAGTACCCAGCGCACGGTATCGAGGTCTTTAGAGGATTCGCTTTCGACAATGAGCACATGAAATTGCCGCGGCAAACATAAGATGGCGATAAAACCCAACACCGTGGCGGCAAGGAAGCCTTGATCGGCATCGTGACTTTGTAGAATTTGCGCGACGGCATCATTGCGCGCTGCTTGTAGTGCGATGTCATTAAAACCATCGAACAGCGTGTAGGTCACAAACCAAGCGATAGCCACAAAAGCCGTAATTTTTATCATGGCTTCGAAGGCGATGGCGAGCATGAGGCCGTTGTGGTGCTCGCGCGCGTCTAAGTGGCGGGTGCCAAAGGCGATGGAGAATAGGCCGAGAATAAGCGCAATATAAAAAGCCGTGTCCTGAATCAGCGGTTGATCGAGTAAATAATGGGAGTGTACGAGGTTGTCGGTGAGTACATGAAAACTTTCGGTAATCGCTTTGAGCTGGAGCGCAATATAGGGAATCAATAAGATGAGGCAGATGACGGCGACAATCACCGCAAGTGGTCGCGACCGATTAAAGTGCATGGCCAGGTAATCGGCAATTGAGGTTGCGTTGCCTTGCTTTGCCGAGTCAATTAATTTTTTTAACGGCTTAGCAAAAAAAATGAGCAGTATGATGGAGCCGAGAAAGGTGGGCGGAAAATACCAGCCGTTATAAGCCGCCTGTGCCGTGGTTCCGTAGAAGCTCCAGGCGCTGCAGTAAATCGTGGTCGCCAGCGCGATGATGTAGGGCTTGAATTTTTGAACCGTGCGCTCGGCCAGTCGATCCCCCCACCAAGCGATGGCGAAGAGTATCAACAAATAGGCTAAGGAAATTAGAAGCAGTTCTAGATAACTGAGCATCGCTTGTCGGTTTTATGAGTAGCCGAATCTATTCGGAAATTGTCACACCGGACTTATCGATTGTTATGGCGCGGTGTGACCTGAGACCGTTAAGGCTAGCACCATTTAATGCAATGTCGGGCTGCTTAGCAAGGCTTTGGTTCATATCGTCTAAAGGCTCGGTCAGGATACGCTGGCTGGGCGGCAGCGGCTTGGCGCTGTTGAGGTGCGCGAGCATGATATCGAGCGCCTGCTCGAAGAAACCATGTAAGGGCGTGTAGTAAGTGCGCAGTGGGGGATAGTTGAGAAATGCGTCAAAGTGTTGGCCTCTGTCTACCTCTATGTAACGCAACTGGCTCTTGTTGCCCTCGGCGTGATAATTCAAATCCAGATAGGCGCGGCTGTGCTGACTCGGGTCAATTAAATTATCTGAGCCGCCTTGCACAATTAACGCAGGCTTGCCGTGCAAATCGCCCGAGAAAGCGAGTTGGTTCACCTGTGCGTCAAAATCTGGGGAGTTAATAGCCTGTTTCAAGCAAAGCATGTTTGTTAAGCCGTAGTCTAACTGGCCTGCTTGGTTTTTTGAAAAGTACAGGCTTCTAGGGCCTTCTTGTGATTGATCGTTAATGATGTGCAAGCCGCTGGTCGGAATAATGCCGCTGCTACTCGCAAATAGATGATTTCGAACTGCCTCGGGGGTGGCAATGGGCTGGCCTGTTTGATCGACAAAGGCGTAGCTGAGTTGGCAAAGGTGATCTTCTACCGAGCTGCCTAAGTAGCTGTTAGTGTAATTGACGGCAATGCTTTCCCATAAGCCAATGGCGCTGGAGGTCATCAGCAAGGTGTGGGCTTCGGGTGCTAATCCCACTTGTTGCATTTTCACCAGCGCTGCCTGGGCGAGTGCCTGTTGATCCTCGCCTTGAATGAGCCCGAGGTTTTTGAGCTGCTCACAGCGGTTGGCAAAGTGGCCGGTAAAGTAGGGCAGTTGCATCGCACTCAGTGGTGAGTCGACGGTTTCTGCAAGACTGGCGCAGGCGCCATAGAGGGCGTATTCGATTGCTCTGTGCGGCAGCGAGCGTGTAGTTTTGGTTGCGCCGTTAAGTCGATAGGAAAAGTTACTGGGCAGAAATACATTGGGTTCGGATACCACGATAGCGTCTAGCCAACCGTCTTGATCTAGTTCCGCTGCCTGTAAAACGGCTGCGCCACCATTCGAAATAGCGGCGCCAAGGGTCAATGTGTTTGCTCGAGTGAAATAGCCAGCCTGTTGTTTGTCTCGATGGTATTGATTCAGAACATAAAAGCCCAATTGCGCCGCTTGCAGGGTAAATTGACCCCATTCCTGTTCGATTTTTTTACCGCTGTGAGCGTGTTTGGTGGCGATCCTATGCGGGTACTGGTCGATAAGTGCGTCGAGTTTACTAGACCCTTTGGCGTGGAAGTGGCTGTCTATGGCAGAGCCAGTTTTTACTTGCCCGGTTGTCGATTGAGCGAGGTTTTCCGTCAGCCAGTGGAAGCCTGTGCCGGTTCCCTTGTCGGTGCTTGCCACGGCGCAGCCTTGGTGTAGCGCCCATGCGCCGACGACACCAACGGCGCCGTAAATACCTCTCGAGCCGGATGAAGCCGTCACCACCAAACAAGGATTTTTCCCATCGAAATGTGTCGGGACTTGCACCATTAACATGGCGGCAATGCTGTGATCGCTGTAGCGCACGGGTAACAAATATTCGCTCCCGGCCACTAAGTTATCGGTTTGCATTGCCTGTGCGTAGGCCTGGCCGTAGCCATCTTGCTCTGCCAGCGCTAGCAGCGATTGATAGTTTTGGTGATAGGCGCCGCGTCTGAGTTCCGAAGCGGTCGGGTTAGCGCTGTCTTCGGCTGGTGCGAGTTTGGTACGCAATTGATTTAAGGTTAAGCCGGCACTGACTAGATCGTCGTTAATGCCATCGACTTGAAGTTCACTTATCTGATCGATGGCAAAACTTGGCTTTTTTGCTTCTAAGGGTAGATCTATTTCTTTCTTTGCATTATCGGTGCAGGCCGCTAGCGCAACGGCCAGGCTAAGTAAACTGATAGAGATCATCGGTTGCATGGTGGCACCTTAAAAAACGATAAAAAGAAACAGCGCAAGCACAGTGCCTAGCAGCGGCACGGCAACGGTGAGGGCGGCCATAGGCGCATATGCGGCTTTATGAGTTTCGCCACAGATGGCGCGAATGGTAGTAACCACGTAGCCATTGTGCGGCAGGGAATCCAGTGCGCCAGAGGAAATAGCGACCACCCTGTGCAGCGCATCGGGATCGACGCCGGCGTCCAAATAATGCGGCGCAAGTTCAGGCAGCGCAATAGATTGGCCGCCAGAGGCAGATCCGGTCATGGCGGCGATCACGGTTACGGCGATGGCGGCGCCGATCAACTCGTTTCCGGGTAGGGATGTGATGCTGGCCACGGCGATATCGAAAGCGGGGGAAGCCTTAGCCACCGAGCCGAAGCCCACTACGGCGGCGGTGTTGGCAATGGCTAATAAGGCACCGGTAGTGCCCGCGCTGATGATGGCCTCTAGTCCGTCTATCTTTTTCAGGGCGAAGGCCCAAGTGACTAAGCAACCGGCGAGTAGCGCTAAAATCAACGCGTACTGGGAAAAATATTGATGACAAAAGAAGGTAACGCCCAGCACCGCTAAGATTGGGCTAAAGGATGCCCAGCGCGAGGGCAGTACTTTTTCTTCTAGGCTTGGGTCGTCGCTGCGGCGGTGAAAAACTTCGCCGTTGGCTTTTGCTCGTCGCATCATGGCGTTTAGCCAAACGAAGCCTAAACTGGCCATAAAAATGGCCACAATTAAACTGACTTGCCAACCCGCGTAAGGCGAAGTGCCAAGGTATTTAATGGGAATCCAGTTTTGAATTTCTGGGCTGCCGGCCGAGGTCATGGTGAAGGTTACCGAGCCAAAGGCCATGACTGCCGGAATAAAGCGGCGCGGTAAGTCCGCTTGGCGAAACAGACTCACCGCCATTGGGTAGGCCGAGAAAGCCACTACAAAAACACTGACGCCACCATAGGTGAGTAGGGCGCAGGCGAGTACCACCGCGGCCGTAGCGTGTTTCATGCCGAGTCGACCAACGATATCCGATGCGATGCGATCGGCAGCGCCACTGGCTTCCATGAGTTTGCCGAACAAACTGCCGAGCAGGAACATAAAAAACCAAGAGCTAATAAAATCGGTGAAACCACCCATATAGGCGTTGATAAAGTCAGATTCACCCTCGCTCGGCAACAGTGGCAAGCCTGCGCACAGGGCGACGATAATAGCGGTAAGTGGCGCTGCAATAAGTAAATTCATACCTCGAATGGTGAGGTAAATGAGTAAGCTCAGGGCAAACAACAAACCCAATAAGCTGAACATAGGCAATTCCACCTTTAAATGTGTGCTTTATTAACATTATTTTGAAGATCGAGCCATTATCGGGGTTACACCACCAAGTGAAAGTAGACCAAGGTATGGTGCAGCGTCATACCTTGGTCGTGCAGTCAAATGGGTAATTGCTGGGTAGACTGTTATCGAAACATTGGCTAGCCCTTTGTTTTAGAGCATTGCGTGAGTCCATAAAAATAGATAAACAGGTAAATCACATGTCCAGTCATAAATTCCATGTCCGCCCTCTTGCGTTAACTATCGCAGTTGCCGGTGGTTTTCTAAATACGAACGTTTCTGCAGAAGAATTTGCTCTAGAGGAAATCGTTGTGACCGCGCAGAAGCGCGCAGAATCTATTCAAGATGTGCCGGTTGCTGTTACGGCTATTAGTGAAGATCAGCTGATGCAAAATGGCATCAGTGACTTAACAGATATTCAAAAGTTGTCTCCTAACACGACGCTTCAGCAGAGCCGCGGTACTAACTCAACGCTGACCGCCTTCATTCGTGGTATTGGTCAGCAAGATCCATTGTGGGGTTTTGAACCCGGTGTGGGAATTTATGTAGATGATGTCTATATCGGTCGCCCGCAGGGCGCAGTAATGGATATTCTCGATGTAGAGCGCGTGGAAGTGTTACGCGGCCCACAGGGTACTCTCTATGGTAAAAATACCATCGGTGGTGCCGTTAAATATGTGACGAAGAAAATGGCCGGTAACGAAGATCGTCTGACCATGAGTGGTGCTTTAGGTAGCTATAATCAACAGGATGTAAAAGTTGCTGGTTCTGCTGAAATTGCGGACGGCGTTTATCTTGGCGGTGCGGTCGCAAGTTTTCAGCGCGACGGTTACGGTGAAAATGTACTAACCGGCAAAGACCAGTACGATAAAGATGTATTGACTGCACGGATTGGCTTAGAAATTGAGCCCACTGATACACTTTGGATTCGCGTAGCTGCTGACCAAACGGTTGATAAGTCATCACCAAAGCATGGCTACCGCATGAATCCCTCTCTAACCGCAGCACCCGTACTTGATAGTGTCTATGACACTGAGTCAAACATGTTGCACGAGAATTTGGTGGAATCTAGCGGTGCCTCACTGACGGCTGAATGGCAAGTGTCTGAAAGCGTAATGTTGAAATCAACCACGGCTTACCGCCAGGGCGATACCGAAACAGCGATTGATTTTGATAGTGTTAACAGTCCTGATTTCGATGTGCCGGCTTATTATAAAGATGATCAAACCACACAAGAGTTTCAGCTCCTATGGGATGGCGAAAACTCTAACCTAGTGGCTGGGTTGTATTATTATTCTGGTCATGCGGAAGGTGCTTTTGATGCAGTGCTTGGCTTTCAATTTGCCGGCGCAGGATTAACGCAACAGGTTGCGGGTTCTGTCGATACCAAAAGTGTTTCGGCCTATGCCCACTATAATTTGCAATTGTCATCTGATTGGAACTTGAGCTTAGGTGGCCGCTACACAGAAGATAAGAAGGACGCCGATGTTTATAAGGCAAACTTCCTTGGGAAATATAGTCCTTTATTTGCGGAAAAGTATAATTCCGGTCAACCGGCAGCTACTTACTTGAATACGCTGACCGATTACGAGAATGACGATACCTGGAGTGAATTTACACCACATGTGGGTATAGACTACACCGTTACTGAAGACACCATGCTTTACGCTACCTACAGTACTGGCTTCAAAAGTGGCGGTTTCGATATGCGCGGTGACGCCAGCACCTTGCCATCAACGGTGGATGGCTTCGATCCGGAAACTGTAAGTTCTTACGAGCTTGGTGTGAAAACTGAAGTGTTCGATAATCGTTTGCGTTTAAATGCCGCAGCTTTCTACGCGGATTACAATGATATGCAGGTAACCGTACAAGAGTTTAATACTACCGGTGGTTTCTCAAGTGCAGTATTGAACGCGGGAAAAGCGAAGATTCAAGGTTTTGAGCTAGAAGGCTCTTTCGCCATGACACAAAACCTACGTGCCAACTTAACCTTGGGCATTATCGATACTGAGTTCGTAGAATTCATTACCGCAGGTGTAGACGTTGCAGATGACGTTGATATGCAGAACACGCCAGACACTACAGCAATGTTTCAGCTGAATTATGATTACCCGCTCGCTAGCGGTGCTCGGTTTGTGATTAACCCAACGCTTGCTTACCGTTCTGATACCCAAATTTTCGAAACGCCCAGCGTAATCGATCAAGAAGCCTACACATTGCTTGATATCAGCGCGACGTTTTACAGTGCTGATGACAAATGGCAGGTGGGCTTAGTGGGTAAAAACTTAACCGACGAAGAGTACCGCATTGCTGGCTATAATTTTGGCGGCGCGTTCGTGACCGGCTTCTACGGGGCGCCAGCGACTGTTGCTGTAGTAGCGAATTACAGCTTTTAAAGAATCTGGGCTGTAGGTTATTCAGCCCATTTGTTTGTCCCTTAGTTACTCTCTCTAGTACAATTGATGGCCCGCTTTGCGGGCCTTTTTTTATCTTATTAAAAACCGAAATTAACGCCAAGTGAATAGTAAGTTGCACCGCTATCAAGTGCTGTTGCTTCCAGTTCTATATTAGTTGCAGGGTTTTCGCTTGCTCGATAGCCAATACCCGCGCCCCAAGTAAGTCTTTTGCCTTCCGAATTAATATCGTCTGCGAGCCCGGCTTTGCCCTTAACATATACTTTACCGCCGGAGCGAAAAACACCGTAGGCACTCAGGGATTCAATTTGATAATTAAAATCACCATTGACGCTATTCACTTTCTTGGAGTCATATTCTCCGTCGCGAATGGAGGTAGTGTATTGTCCCTCTAAAGCCCATTTTTCTGAAAAGTTGTAGCCGATATTTACTGCGGCGTTGATGGGGTCTTTCGTGGAGTTTTCTAGCACTACCGTTCCCGTTGAAATCCCCAAGTAGTAGTTGGAGGCTTTGTCTTCAGCCATAGTTGTTGAACTGCAAACACTGATAGCAAGCGCGGTGAAAGTTCGTAATAATATTTTCAATTCCTTTTTAGGCGATTCCAAAAGTAGTGTAAATAAAAAAACGCCCCTAAGGGCGCTCTCAGTGATTCTACTGTGTGGGGATACGGGTGGCAATAATGCGCTAACTCGCCTCAGACAGCGGTGTGATATTGCTGTCAGCTTCCTCTACCGGTAAATCCTTTACCTTTTTTAATGCTGTCATTAAATCTTGGCGATTTTCAATCAAGCGCTCGGCTATGGCTTCAATGGCCGCCTCCGTTAAACCGGTTTCTTCGGCGCTGATGAGGTCGACAATGGTGTAAACGCAATCGAGCCTTTGGTCGTGGGCGTCCGCCAATTTCTTGTCCATATACTCTCCTGCCTGTTCGCCATTGCGCTTGATCACACGATAAACAATTTCGATAGCCATGTTGGTGTTTTCTCCATGGTGGGTGGTGTGCCACACCTTACGCTATTTCGCTGTACAAATAAACAGTATTTTATTGATTTAAAAATCTTCTGGGCAAGAAAAGGTGTGTATTTCGTTGTTCACCGGGTGGCTGAAGGTTAATTGGTTGGCGTGTAGTAGCAGTCGGTTATTCGTGTTCGTTGGGGCTTGATCATGACCGTAAAAAGTGTCGCCAATAATGGGGTGACCTAGATCGCACAAATGTACCCGTAGTTGGTGGGTTCTGCCGGTGAGCGGGTAGAGTTCAAGTTTGCTGTTCGGTCCTTGATGCGCCTGTAGCCGGTACTCGGTTTGTGCTGGTTTGCCGGTGTAATAACACACCTTTTGCAAGGGCGGCTGCTCGGTGTTGGCCGCCAGCGGTTTATCGATTAGCCCTTGTTCTGGCGTTATATGCCCCGCGACTACGGCGATATAGCGCTTTTTCACTTGCCGATTTTGCCACTGGATTTTGAGGTGGCGCTCGGCCGCCTTTGTTCTTGCCAGTACCAGAATACCGGAGGTGTCGCAGTCGAGCCGGTGCACTAGGTACAGTTCGCCATAGGCCGCTTGGCATCTCGACAGTAGGCAATCTTTGGTTTCGGGCGCTATGCCGGGGTTGGACAGCAAGCCGGAAGGCTTGGCGACCACGATAAGATGATCGTCCTGAAACAAGAGTTCAGGCAGGCCCGGTGGTGGAGTGTAGTGAAACTTGATCATTCGCCCACTAGCTCTTCAGCTAGCCAATAGGCTTGGGTATCGCGATAAACCTTGTCGATTAGCCAAGTAAAGTTCTCCTCGAGTTCTTGTTTAAGGCGCCAGGGTGGGTTGATTACGATCATGCCGCTGGCGTTCATGCCGGGTGTTTCGTGGTTTTTACTTAGGCCAAATTCAAAACGTTGGATGCGTTTAATGCCCGAGTTTTTTAGCGCGCGGCTAAGTTCGTTGACTCTGGTGGCGTCGATGACCGGGTACCAAAGTGCGTAAACGCCGGTGGCAAAGCGCTTGTGCAGCTGCTTAAGCTGCGTGACAACCTGCTGATACTCGCTTTTAACCTCATAGGAGGGGTCAATCATCACGAGGCCGCGTTTGGATAATGGCGGCACCAGTGCGAGGCTCTTTTTATAGCCATCTTCGTGGTAACAGGTAGCGCGCCGGTCGTTTTGCAGGCTTTGCTGCAGCAAGGGAAAATCGGTGTTGTGGAGTTCGCACAGGTGTAAGCGGTCTTGTTGGCGTAGGGTTTGGGCGGCAAATAGCGGCGAACCGGGATAGAAAAGCAGCTCGCCGTGGTTCACAGCCTGAACGGCGCGGAGGTAATCACCCAGCAACCCAGGCAGTGCGGGTGCGTGCCAGAGCCTGCCGATACCTTGGTTAAACTCACCGGTTTTTTGGGCCATTTGGCTATCTAGGCGATATTTTCCCGCGCCGGCATGGGTTTCGATGTAATGCACGGCACCGGGTTTTTCACACAAGTGTTCGAGAATGGCGACCAATGTGGTGTGTTTGAGTAAATCGGCAAAATTGCCGGCATGAAAGGCATGTCTGTAGCTAAGCATGATGGCTCGAATTAGAGGCTAGGGCGCTAGTTTACCTTAACCCTTTGCGCTGCAGAACTTTTAGCGTATTTAGCTAAATTGTGAAGGGGTTTGCCTGCTTATATCTGAGCGGACTAGTTGTTGCTGTTTGACATAATTAACTGGTAGCCAGCGGTGTAATTTAAAGGGCTAGACTGTTTGAAGATGTCAGCAGAGGTAGAAGTAAGATGATACACAGCCAGCAAAATGTCCGTTTGGGCGACCTTTTATTAGAAAAGGGTTATATAAATAGCAGCCAGCTTAAGGCCGCTATGCGCCTGCAGAAAGAGCGCAGGGCAGCAGATGTTGCTGCTGGCATCATTGATTATAAGCGCCACGCGTTGGGCTCGATTTTAATCGAGTTAGGCTATGTTAACCGCTGGCAGTTAAGGCGTAATTTGAACTGGCAGCTGGTGTTACGGAAGACCGCCATGCTCATGGTGCTGGCGTCACCGCTAATGAATACCGCTTGTGGTGGCGGTGGGTCGGGTGAATCGGGCAAGTCTGCTATTCAGCAGCCAGTGCCTTCGCCGACGAATACACCAACGCCGACTCCAACACCGACTCCAACACCGACGCCAACACCGACGCCGACAACAACGCCAACCCCTATTCCTATACCGCCAGGGCCAACACCGACTCCGACGCCAGTGCCGACACCTACGCCAACACCAATTCCCGTGCCGCCAGGGCCCACACCGACACCCGTGCCGACACCAACGCCTGTGCCAACACCGACGCCTGCGCCAACGCCTGTGCCAACACCGACGCCTGCGCCAACACCTGTGCCAACACCAACTCCCGAGCCTACACCGACGCCTGTGCCAACACCTACACCAACGCCAACCCCGACGCCTACGCCAACCCCGACGCCTACGCCAACCCCGACGCCTACGCCAACCCCGACGCCTACGCCAACCCCGACGCCAACCCCGACGCCTACGCCAACCCCGACGCCAACCCCCACGGGTCCGGTTACTGTGTCTGGCCCCGTGACGGTAAATTGGGATCAGCCAACGGCGCGTGAAAATGGCGATGCCTTAGATGCGTCGGAACTTGGCGGTTACGAAGTACGCTATCGCTTAGCGGGCGAGACGGAGTTTACTTACGTGCTGATTGAGGACGGTTACGAAACCGCAAAGTACATTGGTGATCTCTATGGTAGCTACGAGTTCCAAGTGGCCGTCTACGATACCAACGGACTATACAGCCAGTTTGTTCCAGGGCGCGTAAACGAGCCGTAAATTACGCGGGCTGAAAGTCGTGCGCGGCGAGGGCGTCGCGCTGACTTTCGCTGATTGGGCTTGGCTTTTGTGTTTCATAGTCAAAGTGCACCAATGTTGTGGTGCCTATAGCGACCCTCTGCTGATTCTGCCAAGCTTCCTGATAAACATTCAACGAGCTTGTGCCTATTCTTGAAATGCCGGTTTTAATTAATACCTCTTGCCCGTAATAAATTTGCGCCGTGAAGTCGATTTCAAACCTGGCCAAAATGAGCGGCCAGGTTTGAATCGCTAAGGTGGGCGTAAATATCTTGAACACCGGTTGCCGCGCCTCCTCGAACCACACGGGAAGGGTGGTGTTACTGATATGGCCTAGCGCATCGGTTTCAGAAAAGCGCGGCTGAATAATTTTCTCGAACATGGGCTAGGTTGCTCCTTAAGTGAACCTTTCTCTGGGCTTATAATGAGTGAATCGTTAAGCCCAATTGCTTAAGTTCATCTTCTTTGGCCTTATGGGATATCACCGCGGTGCTAGCCAGCTCTGGTTTGAGATAGGTGTTGGCCACGCGCTTGATGTCGCTAAAGGTCACCGTCAAAATGCGCTTGCGAAAATTTTCCCGTATGGCGCGTGTTCGGCCAAACAGTTCGGCGTGAAATGTTTGCCGAGCTTCGCCGGCAGGCGAGCCAGGCTTATCGATAGAGCTGATAACCCCTAAAATAGATTCTTCAATTAAACGCGGATCTTCTTTTTGCTTGGCGAGCCAAATTAGTGAATTATCGAAATCCTTTAAGGTTTCCGTTAAGCGTGGATCTCTATAAGAATAAAACCGGAAAGAAGCTATGTTGCTATCATGGCTAGCGCCGCCGCCGTAGGCGCCGCCTTGTTCGCGGATGGCCTTGTGCAGGTAATTGTTGCGTAAATAACCGGCTAGAACGGAGAGCGCCGGTGCATCCGGGTGCTCCATGGGTACGGTTTTATAGGCTTTTGCGCAGAAGTTGACTTGGCTATTGGCGATCCAGGCTTGCGCCACGGTTTCGTTGATACTACCCCAGCTAAAGTTTTCGAATTGTGTGGGCACACTTTCCTGTCGCCATGAATTAAGCGCATCGATCATTGGCGGTAAATGTTGTTGATCGGCAACCAGCAAAAATTGCCTAGGTGCGGATTTTACTTTCTCGTGAATGGACGCTAGTTGGGTAAGCAATTGGTTAATCGCTTGGTCGTCGCTGAGCGATTCGTCGAGTTGTTTAATGAACGGGATGCGCACCAATCCAGAGAGTTGATTGGTTAAATGCGCGGCGGTGCAATGACCGCTGCTCGCCGCCGTCATTGCTAAGGAGTGGCCTTGGCCGGTCACGGATTGTTCGCGCCTAGCGCGCATTTGCGCAACCAATTCGCGCACCCGATCTTTTTCATCAAAGCGCACGCGGTTAAGGGTGTCGTGCATGAGTGCCGTGGTAGCCGCTTGATTAGAGGCTAAGGCCTTAGCGGACAAGGTGATATTTGCCGATATACCGTCGACGTTATCTGTGCCGGCGCGCAAGCTGCTAAACATGCTCAAGGTGCCCAGTACTCGCGACTGGCGCTGCTGTGTTGCCAGGTAGTCGTCTTCGCCGACGCCGAGCTCCGTGGTGCAAAAGGTATAAATAGGTAGTAAGTCAAATTCAGCCTGCGTGAGTGCCGGCATTTGCATAATGAGTTGCTGATAAACAATACCGTTGGTCCCAGCAGCGTATTGTGTCAATGGTGTTTGGCTTTTATCCACCGCGCTTGGCGCCACATAATGCATCTGTGCGGGTACATCTTCTAAACCAACTTTCGGCAGTAAGCTGGGGTCATCCTCCTGGTCTTGCCTTGCTAGCAGGGCGTGGGTCTGTTCGATGATTTTTTGCTTTTCAGCTGTGCTTAAGCTGGCTTTTAAGGTTGCTAGCTTTTGCCGTTCAGCGACCGCTTCTGCCTCAGCTTGGCCGTGATCGGGTGTCATCACTAAGCGAACTCTGTGGTTGTTATCAAGCAACCATTTTTTTACCAGCGACTGCACATAGTTGGGTTGCTTAATTTTTTCTCTTAACTCGGCCAGCGCGGGCTCTAAGTTCAATAGCGTCATCGGATCGCCGCGATGGGTTGCCGACGTGAGCGCCGTTAATATCAACTGCAAGCCATAGGGGTAGCCGTCGCCTCCAATTTCGCGCTGCTGTAGTTCCAACTGATGCAGGCTAGCCTCTACTTGGTCTTGTGCTAGGCCGTCGCGTGCTATGGTGGTAAAAATATTGAGTACTTCGGCTTCAAATGCTTCGGCATGTTCGGCTTCACTGCCGGCAATGCCACAGAGAAAGGCGAGTTCTTTTTGCGAGTCATCCAATCCGCACAGTGGCGACGGCGACTTACCGAGCTTCGTAGTTTCAAGTAAGTGCTGCAGGGGGCTTGCGCTGTTATCAAACAGCAAGCTCGATAACAATTGTGCTTCCAGCGTGTCATCCAAATCGGTGCTTTTACCCAGCAACCATGCCATTACGATGTGGGTTTTATCTTTTACATCCTCTTCCGCAGGCAAAGGATAGGTATGGGCGGCGGTAATGGGCTGGCTGAAGCGCTGTTCGTCTTCGACGGCAATGACGCTGTCAAGTTTTTCAAATCGGTTCAGTGCCTTGTCTTCAAATTGCTTTTGCAGTTCAGCGGCGGGCATATCGCCATAGGTCATGAAAATCGCGTTACTTGGGTGATAGTGACTTTTATAAAATTGGGTTAACTGCTCATAAGTTAAATCGGGAATATCTTTAGGGTCGCCGCCACTGTTGTAGTGATAGGTGGTGGTAGGGAAGAGGTTGTGGCATAGAGTGTGCCAAAGTTGCGAAGGCACAGAGCTCATTGCCCCTTTCATTTCATTAAACACCACGCCCTTATAAACCAGTGGCGATTCGACGTCGTCAGCCTTTTCGAATTCAACTCGGTGACCTTCCTGGGCAAAGTCGAGTGGGTCTAAGCGCGCAAAAAATACGGCGTCGAGATAGACATCCAACAAGTTGTTGAAGTCTTTGCTGTTTTGACTGGCGAAAGGGTAGGCGGTCCAATCGGAGCTGGTGAACGCGTTCATGAAGGTATTTAGGCTGCGCCGAATCATCATGAAGAAAGGGTCGCGCACAGGGTATTTTTCCGAGCCGCACAGTGCCGTGTGTTCTAAAATATGGGCCACACCCCTTGAGTCTTTGGGCACTGTTCGCAGTGCGACCAAAAATACATTTTCGTTGTTGTCGGAGGCGATATGTATGTGCTGTGCGCCAGTTTTTCGGTGCCGATACTCTTCAAGCACGATGTTTAAGGAATTGACGGGCTGGCGACGGATGAACTCGAAAGTGGAGTGGGCATTCATGGGTTTGCTACTAGGCCTGTTGGGGTTTGCGACATTGTAACCCCGCTTTGACTTCTGTGCGAGGCACGACTTGGTTAAAAAACGTACCGACATGATAGAAAACTAGACAGAAATAGCTGGCTCACGCTAGTGTTAAGGCTAAATAGTGCTAAAGGGCAGGCTTGCGATGTTACCAGCGTGGTTTGAGACTTACGGAGCGCTTATCGCCTGTACTTTTTGGTTGTTTTTTGTTTGGGTAAGTTATGCACAATTTGCGCGCTATCGGGCCAAAAGAACCCACTGCTTAGCGTCGCAATTGCACGCCTTTAGAATCTTGTGGATGAAGCGGGTCATGCGGCGAGATAATCGTGTGACCGATTCCTCCCTGCTGGCTAGTCTCGAGCGCAATGCCAGTTTTTTCGCCAATATCACCGTACTGGTAATGGCCGGTATTGTGACTGCCTTAGGCAGTGCTGGCCAAGCCACTAACTTACTTAATTCGCTGCCGTTTAGCACGCCTGCGTCGCCCCACGATGCGGAAGTTAAGTTGATGTTGTTGTTTGTCATTTTTGCCTACGCTTTTTTTAGTTTCACCTGGGCCATGCGCAAATACGGCTTTTGTGCGGTGTTGGTGGGTGCCTTTCCGCTGGTGGAAGAAAATGTCGAACAATCGGTTCGAGATAGTTTTGCGATTAACACAGCGCGGGTAATCGATCAGGCTGGCCACAGTTATAATGCGGGCTTGCGCGGTTATTATTTCGCCATGTCTTTTTTAGCGTGGCTGGTGAGCCCGGTACTGTTCGCTTTGTCGGTGCTGTTGGTGGTGGCGGTGCTTTATCATCGGGAATTTCATTCCAAGGCCTTAAAAACGCTCGTTCAAGTTACCGAAGACTCGAATCAAATTACTCTTCGCGAAGATCAATAAGGCGCAGTTTTTCTGTTCTGCTGAGTCTTTTGATTTGCCACTCTCGTTTAGAGGCCGTTGAGCGATCTGGATGGTTTTCTTGAAAACATACGCGCAGTGGTGTTCTGCCTCGAAAATATTTCGCGCCCTGGCCATTGGCATGCTCGTTAAAACGCCGATCCAAGTCCGTACATATTCCCGTGTAAAGGCTGTTATCACTCGCCAGTATGATGTAAACAACCCAGGTTGATTGTGTGTTCACAGGAGTTGTAGCCATGTTAGATTATCGTTCCTATCATAACGCGTTTAAAACCATTGCTGAGGTTAATGGCTGGGCCGATTTGCATACCCCTAAAAATTTAGCCCAAGCCGTGTTGCAAGAGTCTGCCGAGTTATGCGCCGAGTTTCAATGGTTGACCGATCAGCAGTCCTGCGAATTAACGGCTGACAAACTCGCCAAGGTAGGTAGTGAGGTAGCTGACGTTGCACTCTATCTATTTGCCCTATGCGAAGCTCTCGGGCTAGATTTGGATGACGCTATTGAGGTTAAACAAAAATTGAATGAACAAAGGTTCGGTGTGGCCAAGGACTAGTATTTACTCCGGTTCGTATTTGTAACCCGCGCCGTAAATGGAGTGGATGAATTCCACTCCTGGGTTGATTGTTGCGAGTTTTTTGCGCAATTTTTTAATATGGCTATCGATAGTTCTTTCGCTGACAATGCGATGATCATTATAGATGCTTTCCATCAGTTGGCTGCGGGAAAAAATATGCCCTGGGTGGTTCATTAGCCGCTCTAGCAGCTGGCACTCCACGGTGGTTAAGGTTTGTACCTGATTTTTCCAGCTAACTTTATGTTCCCGTACTTTTAATTCTAGACTCGGTGAGTTTGTCACAGGTTCGATGTTGGCCTTTTTTTGTACAGCGGTGCGCCGCAATATGGTTTTTACCCGCGCCACCATCTCTCGCGGGCTAAAAGGCTTACATAGGTAATCGTCCGCCTGCAGCTCTAGGCCTATGAGCCTGTCGACTTCCTCCACCTTCGCGGTCACCATAATAATTGGGATATTACTGAATTTCCGAATTTCCCTGAGCAGCGTGAGACCATCAACATTAGGTAGCATAATATCCAGTGTGATGGCATCTGGTTGATGGTTTTTAACCCAATCAAGGACTAAGTTGCCATCGTGAATTTGATGGGTTCTGAAGCCTTCGTGGTTCAGGTATTCGGCCTGAACCTGGGCAAGTTTTTCTTCATCTTCGACGATTAGAATACAATATTGCGTCATTGTTGAATCAGCTCTGAGGGGCTATTGTGGGCAGGGTTAACTCAATGTTGAGCCCACCTAAGGATGAATTTTTTGCCATGAGTTCGCCCTCATGTGCTTGTGCGATACGCTTGGCAATGGTGAGGCCTAGGCCGCTGCCGCCGGTTTTTCGGTTTCTTGAATTTTCTACCCGGTAGAGGTGGTTGAATAGTAGCGGCAACTCCTCATTACTAACGCCCGGCACACTGTCTTCAAGGTTCAATCGCACCTGTTGGTTATCTTCTCGCAATTGAAGTTGGACGGTGCCGTTTTTATCCGTGTATTTCAGGCTGTTGCTGAATAAGTTGGCAAGCAGTTGCTCTAGTCGCGCGGCATCACCCCAGATCCAACAGTTGGGCGCAATGGTGGATATTAATGTCAAGCCAGCGCTTTCGGCCAGGTCAATATTTTTATCGATGGCGTGTTGACACAGTTGCGAAAAGTTAATGGCGTTTTTTTGATAGCGTAGGTTGCCAATGTCGCTATTGGCCAGTTCACTTAAATCTTCGATTAAACGCTGTAATTGCAGAATTTCTTCGTGTACCGCGTTGACATTTTCTTTATTTAGCGGCCTGATTCCGTCTTGCATGGCCTCTAGCTGTGCTCGAGCGATGGCGAGCGGTGTTCTAAGCTCGTGCGAAGTGTCTGCTAGCCAGCGCTTTCGCGCATTGTCGGTGCTGGCTAGGGATGCTCGCAAGTCATCTATGTCGCGCCCTAGCTGCCCCAGTTCATCTGCTCGTGTGCCGTGCTGAACGGTGGTTAAATAGTCGCCTCGGGCCAGCAGTGAAATTCGCTCAGCGAGTTGTTGTAGTGGTGCTAGAAAATGCCTTGATAACAAGGTCGCTAAAACCCCCGCTAATATAAATACCGCAAGAGCGCTTAACCAAAGGGTTGTTTGCAAGAATTCAAAAAAAACTTGTTCATAGGCTTCGTTAATGGCTGGTTGCTTTCTTAATCGTATCCAGCCCACTAATTCCTGTGGATCTTGTTGCGAGTAAATAGGGAACTCGACCCAGTTGGATTGATCGTTTGTGGGCCTGCCACGAGGCGGAAACAGCGTTTCTTTGGCTTTGTTTAGCAACGCTAAATCGCGCAGCGGGAAGCGGGATGGAAAATCGCCTCGGAAATTGGGGCCCGGATGTGGCGGCCTTGGTGCCTTTATTTCAGTTTTGTTTGGCATGTTGCTAAGCAGCAGCCGCATTAACTCCCGTTCATTTTTTTGCGAAAGGTTCCAGCCTTCGACCTTGTCGTAAAAGTTACCCAGTGCTTGTAACAGGGGCTGCAGTTGTTGCTGTTGTTTAGCCAACTGAAAGCTATCCATGCCGCTGGAAATACTCCAGCGCATTGTCAACAGCATGCCAGAGGTGGCAATGAGGCAGGATAAAAGTAAGGTTAAAAAAAGTTTACTGCTGATAGACACTGGGCGCGCACTGATTGGATTTTATAGGAGTTTAGCTTTTTCCTAGCAGCTCGCCTAATGGTGCCGCTGCAAATCCTTATTTTTTGCACATTTTCTACCTAATTTGTGCGTATTGCTTCATTAGCCTGTTGCAATCTAACCAAGAGGATCTCTGTATGAAAAGCTTATTGATTGTTACTGTATGCGCCAGCCTGTTGTGTTTGAGCGGTGTGGCTCTCGCGCAAAAGTCGAGCAAGGGAAATGGCGAACGCCAACCACCGAAAGAGGCTATTGCGGCCTGCGAGAGTCAGAGTGAGGGCGCCTCTGTCAGCTTTACCAGCCCGCGTGGCGATACGCTTAACGCAACTTGTGTGTTGATCGATGAACAGTTGGTCGCGGTGCCAGAGGGTCATAAAGGGCGAGGCGGTAAGGGCCGACCTGACGACGCAACGCAGTAAGATTAATGGGTAGCAACCCAGCCTTGCTGGGTGGCTTTTAATGTTGCGCTTGCGTTGGCTTGGTGGCAGAGACAGTTTGCTCGCAATATCCATCTAGCTCGGGTGACAAGGGATCGCTCGGTCATTAACATAGGCGATTGTCTCCCGTCTTAGCGAAAACCATGCACAAGCCACCTGGTAGTAAACGCCCTCCGATTTTAAATTCCGATAGAAATTTCGATGATTTGGCGCCGCGCTTTGCCCGCAACGTTTACGGTGGCGCCAAGGGAGCGCTGCGCTTGGCGGTATTGCAGCGCGATTTCGGACAACATCTAGATCACTTGTTAGGCCAAGCCACAGGCGTTGATATCTTTGATGCCGGCGGTGGCCAGGGCCAGTTTGGTCTAAGCCTCGCGCAGGCCGGGCACAAGCTCACGCTGTGTGATATATCGGCCGAAATGTTGGCATTGGCGAAGGCGCAAGCCGAGGCCATGGCGGCCGCACAGGTTGAATTTATCCACGCTAGCGTCCAAGACCTTGCCCAGCAGGCTCGGCATACCCAGTGTTACGACCTGGTGTTGTGCCACGCCGTGCTCGAGTGGGTTGTCGATCAGGAGGGGTTATTGAAGGCACTAGGCCAATTCTTAAAGCCGGGCGGCTACCTGTCGTTGACCTTTTATAATCGGCACGGTTTAGTTATGAAGAATTTGTTGCGCGGCCAAGCGCCGCCCATTCTCACGGGCGAATTTCGCCCTCATCGCGGTAGCCTCACGCCGAACCGGCCGCTCGATCCGGCACAGGTTTTGGCCTGGCTGGAAGCCGATTGGCAGTTGCTCTGCCACAGCGGCATACGCGTGTTTCAAGATTACCAGTTGACCCCCGAAAGCCGCCTTATGAGTGCGCAAACCCTGCTCGATCTCGAGTTACGTCTGTCGCGTGAAGAGCCGTTTCGCAGCCTAGGGCGCTATCAACACGTCATTTTACAAAAGCGTTAAATCTTTTCTTTGCCTAGTTAGGTTGTTCACTTCGGTTCAGCTTCGGTTCAGCTTCACCTCTGTATTCTGGTTTCAAGGTCGGAAAAGACCTCTAAACCGTTAAGGAGAAGTACCATGAACAACCGTCTTTTAGTGTCTCTTGGGTGTGTTTCGGCGTTGCTGATGCAACCTGCGTTTGCAGGTCACAACGAGCGCCAAGATTTTGCCAAGGTTGTATCGGCTACACCCATCTACGAACAAGTTGCCTATAGCCGTCCGCAGCAAGAGTGCTGGGTAGAGACGGTAGCCTACGAGCGCGATAGCCGCAGTAAGTCTGCCACACCCATGCTACTCGGCGCCGTGATCGGCGGTGCCATAGGCCACGCCATTGGTAAAAACGATCGCCGCTCCGGCACCGCCATTGGCGCGGTCTTAGGTGGCAGTATCGGTCACGATGTAGGCAAAAATGGGGGTAGCAAACAGGTTGAGTATCGCGATGAAGAGCGCTGTGAAACACGCAGTGTTAAGCACTACGAAGATCGCTTAATGGGTTATGACGTCACCTATCGCTACAACGGTGATACCTATACCACCCGCATGGACAGGGACCCTGGTAAGCGCATCAAAGTTGCGGTTTCTGTAACGCCTATCTACTAAGAAGGAAAGTCACATGAATAGATTACTCAATCAAATACTCTGTGTCGGTTTGTTGGTGGGTGTGGCCTTGCCGGTCATGGCGGGGCATAGAGACCACGACCACAGTAGTGTGTCGGTGGTGTTTCACACGCCTTATACCGATGTGCACTACCGTAATTTCAGCCCTTATATTAGCGGCCATGGCCATAGGCACGGGCATAATTGCGGCCACCATTGGAATGGCCGCTACTGGGGTAAGCCAGTTCCTTACCATCACGGTTACCGTTATCGCGATGGCCATCATGGCAAGCACCATGGAAAGGGGCATCACAGCGGCCATCAGAATCGGTATGATGGCCACCATGGCAAAGGCAGGCACGGTAATGACCGCCACCGTCGCGACGACCATCGGGGCAAGGGTGATCACCGCGGCGGGCAGGATCGCGATAGGCACGATAAAGGTCGCGGTGGTAAGGATCGTCGCCATGGTGATTGATCGGCTAAACCGTTAAATACTGGGCGCTTCGGCGCCTTTAGGGGAGCAAACAATGCGTTTTATCATATTCACCTTCATTTTGGCTCTTGCCAGCGTGTCGCTTTACCTGCCGCAGGTAGAGGCGGCCGTTTGGCACCAGGGGCCTATGCAAGATGGCCAGGCGAGTTCGAGCAGCGAAGCGGCGCAAATAGCGCGCGATCGTTTTGGTGGTCAGGTGCTGAAAGTACAGGCGCAAGGTGAAGGCAAAAAACGCAAATACAAAGTTCGCCTTTTACTCGACGATGGTCGGGTAAAGGAAGTGACCATTCAGGGGCAATAAATGCGATTGCTACTTATCGAAGATGAACCGGCGCTGCAAACACAAGTTCGGCAACTGTTTAGCCAGCGGCATTGGAGTGTCGATATCGCCGGCGATGGAAAGGAGGGCGCGTATTTAGGCCGCGAGAACCCCTACGATGTGGCGATTGTGGATTTAGGCCTACCGCAACTGAACGGCATGGATGTGATTAAGCAGTGGCGCCAAGCGGGCAATAAAGTGCCGGTACTTATACTCACGGCGCGGGATCATTGGCAGCAAAAAGTTGAGGGCCTAGAGGCGGGCGCAGATGATTATTTAACCAAGCCGTTTCAGCCGGAAGAGTTACTCGCCCGCGTTAATGCCTTGGCCCGGCGCGCTGCAGGGCAGGCGACGTCGGTGTTAAACGCCGGGCCTTTTGCGTTGGATACCAGCGCTCAGTCTCTGGCAAGAGATAAGCAGGCCTTGACCTTAACCAGTTTTGAATATCGCTTGATCGAATTTTTAATGCTGCACAATGGCAAAGTAATATCAAAAAGCCAATTGACAGAACACATATACGAACAGGATTTCGATCGCGATAGCAACGTTATCGAGGTGCTGGTCGCGCGCCTGCGTAAAAAAATGGACCCAGACGGCAAGCTGCAACCGCTGCGTACCGTGCGCGGGCAGGGTTACCAATTCTCCATTGCCGCCGATGCTGGAACGGGTAAGCGCGTTGATTAAACTCTCGACCCAATGGTTGCTGCAATCGATCATGGGCCGCTTGTTGTTGGCGAGCCTCCTCTTGTTGCCCTTGCTAATCGGCGCCACTGGGTTGGGTTTAGATAGGGCGTTTCAGCAGAGCCTCGTAGCCGCTGAAAAGTTGCGCTTAACCTCGCAGGTTTATCTTTTGTTGGCAGCGGCGGATGTTGATGACGGCCAGATAAATATGCCCAAGGTATTTACCGAGCCACAATTTTCCCAGCCTGGCTCCGGCCTCTACGGTTTTATTCATCGCGATGATGGCGGTAAGTTCAGCAGTAAAGATGAGCGCTGGCGCTCGAGTTCTGCGCAATGGCTGAATGCGCAACAATTGCAGATAGAATCGGCTCACACTCTCTCTAGCGCGTTAATAGAATTTTCCGAAAGCGAACAATTTTTCATTCTACATTACCGCGTGCGCTGGGAACTCGATGATCAATCCCATTTACCCTTGGTGTTTTCGGTTTATCAGGATAAGGCCGGCTTCGATAGCGGCTTAACCGCCTTTCGCGCCGAATTAATCTACTGGATGGCAACCATAGCCATCGTTACTTTGTTGGCACAATCTGTCTTGTTGGTTTGGGGGCTGTTGCCCTTGCGTCGGCTGGCTCAGTCCGTTGCGGCGTTTAGCCGTGGTGAAACTAGCCAAGTACAGGGCGAGTTTGCCATGGAGTTAAGGGGTTTAACCCGCAATGTGAATGCGTTGCTCGAGTCGGAAAAGGGCTTGCGTGAACGCTACCGAAATACCCTAGCAGATTTGGCCCACAGCATAAAAACCCCCTTAGCGGTTGTGCAAAATGCCTTGCGCGAGCCCGAATTAGATAAACCATTGCTGTGGGATCAAATGCAGCGCATGCAAGATATTGTTAGCCATCAATTACAGCGTGCTCAAATAGCGCGCAGCGATTTTCTAACCGCTATCGATCTTGTCGTGATTGTGCAACGCATCGTAAAAAGTTTAAGTAAACTGTATCCACGGGTGCAATTTAAGGTGCCTGAGGTTGAATTGTTTTTACGTATTGATGAAAAGGATGTGTTTGAACTCTTAGGCAACGCCTTGGAAAATGCGTGTAAATACGGCGCCCAAACGATCGAGCTTGGTGTTGCTTTTGACAAATATCGGGGTGAGCAATATAGCATTCTTACCATCGATGACGACGGCCCCGGGGTGCCGGATCATTTGCGCGAAAAAATTCTTAGTCGCGGCCAGCGAGCCGATGAAAAACACGCCGGGCAGGGTTTAGGTCTCGCGTTGGTGCAAGATATCATGTCCGCTTATAGCGGCGAATTACGTCTCGGCACCTCCGCTCTGGGTGGCTTACAGGTTAAGTTTCATTTTCCCTCCGCTAAAACATCTCAACCTTAGGCTTGCAAATGACGCCGATAAAAGCAGTTCTGTTCGACCACGATGGCACCTTGGCAAATTCCGAGGTTGTGCACTTCCAATTTTGGCGAGACGTGCTAGCCGATCGCGGCGTTGGTTTTCTTGAAGATGATTACCGGTTGCATTTTACCGGGGTGAGCGAATTGAACACGGCCATTGCCATCAAAACGCGATTTGGCCTGACCGACAGTGTTGAAAATTTAGTGGCAGCTAAGCGCGCCCAGGCTAAGCAGTTTCACGCAACTCAGGTTTACCCGCTGATGCCAGGCGTTGAGGAAGTGCTGCTGGCGTTGCAGGGGCTGGGGATACGTATGGCAGTGGTTAGCGGTTCTGCGCGCTTTGCCTTGGAGGCGAATTTGACCGGCTTAGGGTTGGGGCAGTTTTTCGAGTGCATCGCCAGCGGTGAAGAGGTGGCCAATAATAAACCTGCACCGGATGTGTACCAACAGGCGTTAACGGTTATGGGGCTTAAGGCGGATGCGTGTATTGCCGTTGAAGATACCGCTTCCGGTTTGCGTGCGGCGGTGGCGGCGGGTATACGAACCTGTGTGATCCCCAACGACTATTCGGCGCACCATGATTTTTCGGGCGCAAGCCACCGGGTCGAAAACTTACTGGAATTTCTCCTGTGGTTTAGGCGTCACTGCTGTTAACGTGTTTGAGTAACAGGTCTTTCGCGGTATTGAGGCGCGCCGCTAAGTAATCGTTGCCGCCTCTGTCTGGGTGAAATTTTTGAATTAATTTCCGGTGCGCGGCAATGATAGCTTTTTTATCGGCGTTGGCCTCCACGCCCAACAGCGCACAGGCCTCCGCGATGCTTAAGTCGCCATTTGGACTTTGTTGATTCAGTGGGCCGCCTTGCCAGCTCTCGCCAAACCGATTCTTAATATAGATTTGAAGGAGGGCAGCCGCACTCGCATCTTGGTGTTTAAACTCTTCAAACAACTGCGCCAACTGCTCGGCGTTCAAATCGGATAATTTTTGCCCAGCTCTTGTTCCCTTGCGAATATCGCCATCAAATACACCGTCTTTTAGGGTCAGCACTAAGCTACTCGAATCCATGGGTTTGGCGTTTTGCATTTTTTTCCACCAACCCATGAGCGCCATGCCGCGCAAAACCAGTGCACCGATGTTTTTGACAAAGGGCAATAAGCCCATGATGAAAGCGCCCAACCAATTGAGCCGCCCGGTAAACAGGGCGAAAAGCACCAGTCCCAAAAATGCGCCAACGCCGAGTTGCCAGAGCCACTTTTTGCCTTCGCTAGGGGTTAAGCGCTGATACTTTCGATAGGCTAAGTAGGCAAGCAGAAGAATGAGGAGTAAAGGGATTAAGCGTGACATGAGGTGTTGGGTCTGCCTTTAGGATTGCGTACAATTGCGCTTTTATTGATATCGAGAAAGATGATGAGTGTACAGGTTATCATGAAGGACGGGCGGCCTGAATGGGCGGTGATACCCTACGCCCAGTACGAGGCACTATTGGCTGCCGCCGGGCAAATGCCCGCCGATACAGCACGGGCGCCAACGCCAACCGCAGTAGCTCCAGCGCCTAGCGCTGCGGCCAAGACCAACTCTTTTTTCGCTGGGATGAAATCCACCGATAACAGCAATGCCAAATTTAATGCGGAAAAATTTTCTGCCGTCAAGGCCGAGCAGGGTAAGTCCACCGGTTCAATAGCCAAGGATGCCGGTATATCGCCAGCCTATTGCGAACAAATTGAGCGAGGCGAGCGCGAGCCGAGCCCGGCCATTATTCGCGGCCTGGCCCAGGCATTGAAAATAAAGGCCGATGATTTACTCGGTTAACTAAAGTGAAATTTAACGCCCGCCAGCAGCAGCTCTTCGGCCTCATTATGCAGGTTGATGGCGCTGAGAGGGTGTTTTTCTAGCCAGCCTTGGGGTAGTGCTAAGGTCAATTCGCCGTTGGCCAGCAGCGTTAACCTTGGGGTGATGTCGAGCGCTTCGCGGCCGCGACATAAAATCACGGCCAAGCGCAAGGCAACCACCATGCACATAAAATCGTCGCGGTTGTGCGGCGCAAGTTCGCTGATGAGCGAGGTTTTTATAGCGCTGCGCTGTAGCCGGACCAATGCCGCAAGCATGTGTTGCTCGTAGCGCGAGAAGCCGCTCATATCGTGATGGCGCAGCAGGTAATAGCCGTGTTTATGGAAGCCGTTGTGGCTGATGTGCAAGCCAATTTCGTGCAATGTACCGGCCCAGGCCACTAGTTGCGCGGCCTTGGTATCGTTGATGTCGGCAAGTTGTAATTGCGAGGCAAAACGCTCCGCCAGCCGCGCCACGCGTTCGCGCTGGGTTTGATCGCATTGGTAGGTTTGGGCGAGGCGATTGACGCTGTCTTCGCGGCTATCGGTATTGGCTTCGCGGCCTAAAATCTCAAAGATTAAGCCCTCTTTCAAGGCGACATCGGCAATATGCAGTTGCTCTAATCCTAGTTGGTCAAACAACGCTTTGATGATGGCCAAGCCGGCCGGCAATACATCGCGGCGCAATTTAGGTACTTCGTTGTTTAATACTTCGCCGTCGATAATGGTTTGCTGAATGATTTTTTCGAGGTTGGCGCGGGTGATTAGCCCTTGATCTTTGGCGTCCATCAATTCCGCTGCTGCGCGCATGGTGCCAGAAGTGCCAAGCGCGATATCCCAGCCAAAGGCTTTATAAGCCCGAGCTATGGGTTCTATCGCGGCGCTGGCAGCAATGTAGGCCGCATCCATTCTGGTTTTTGTCACTGGGCCAAATTTAAAGTGCCGTTCTGCCAGTGTTACGCAGCCTAGGTTTAGGCTTTCGAGTAAGCGAGGGCCACGGCCTTCGCCGATAATAAATTCGGTGCTGGCGCCGCCAATATCAATAACGAGGCGTTTTTGGCTGGTATCTTCGAGCGAGCGCACCACGCCCTGGTAAACTAGGCGCGCTTCTTCGAAGCCAGAGATAATATTGATTGAGTGACCTAGCGCCGCTTCCGCTTTGCGTAAAAATTTGTCGGCATTGCGGGCCGCGCGCAAGGTTTTGGTACCCACAGCGCGAATATTTTCCGGCGCAATATCTCTGAGTCGCTCGTTAATGCGCAACAATACCGCAATAGCTTCTGCCTGGGTTTCTTTGGCAAGGTTGCCGCGATCATCCAGCCCCCGGGCAATTTGTACCATCTCCTTATGGCGGTCGACGACCTCTAATCGGTTGCCGACCACTTTGGCCACTAACAAGTGAAAGCTGTTAGAGCCTAGATCGACAGCTGCATAATAGTTGGCTTGGGGACTATCGCTGGTACTTTCAGTCAATCGATTTTACTCCAGACACCAGGTTCTGTTTCACCTTGGTATTGATGATTTTTGTGCAGTTGGTACTCGGGCAGTTTGCCGGCTTTACGCTGCGCTTGATAATCGTTCAGCAACATGACAACCGTAGGCGTTAACCAGGCAATGGCAATAATATTGATCACGGTCATTAAGCCGAGCGCCATATCGGCCATATTCCACACGGTACGCAGTGGTGCCATGGTGCCCCACAACACCATGGCTAAGTAACCCAGGGTCAAGGCGAGGCGACCGGGTTTGTGGTCGAGCCTAAATACGTGCAAATTGGATTCAGCATAGGCGTAGTTTGCCACAACCGAGGTGAAGGAAAAAAACACGATGGCAATAGCCACAAAGTCCATGCCCCAATTGCCCACATGGCTGACCATGGCGTCTTGGGTAATGCGAATACCGGTCAAACCCGCTTCTGAACCGCCGCCCGCTAAGAGAATTATGATGGCCGTGCAAGAGCAAATTAAAATGGTGTCGACAAACACACCCAGCATTTGCACTAAGCCCTGAGATACGGGATGGTTGGGGTAGGGTTGGGCTGCGGCCGCGGCGTGGGGCACGCTACCCGAGCCCGCTTCGTTCGAGTAGAGGCCGCGTTTGATGCCATTGATGGCAGCGCCTAAAAAGCCACCAGCAGCCTCTTCCAAGCCGAAAGCCGAGCTGACAATTAATGTGAGAATTGCCGGCACCTCCTGAATATTGACCGCGACAATAAACAGCGCCATGGCGACGTAGGCGACGCCCATAAAGGGCACGGTAAATTCGGCAAAGCGGGCAATAGCTCTCAAGCCGCCGATGACAATGACGCCGGCGACGATGGTCATCGTTAAGCCGCTGTAGAGTGCGGGAATACCGTAGGCGTTGTTTAACGCATCGCCAATGGTGTTAGCTTGAACGGCAGAGAAGACAAAGCCATAGCCAAATAACAAACACAGTGAGAAGGCGATGGCGAGCCAGCGTTGCTTAAGGCCCATTTGAATATAGTAGGCAGGGCCACCGCGAAACTCGCCGTTAGTATCTTTAACTTTATAAAACTGCCCCAGAGTTGACTCCACGAAGCCGGTGGCCATACCCAAGAGTGCAATCATCCACATCCAAAATACCGCACCAGGTCCGCCTAAGGTAATGGCCACAGCCACACCGGCTAAATTGCCCGTGCCCACGCGCGCGGCGAGGCTGGTGGCGAGTGCCTGAAAGGGGGAAATGCCCTCGGCATTGGACCGCGTTGAGCCCTTCATCATGGAAAACATGTGGCCAAACAAGCGAAATTGCACGGCACCTAAGCGCACCGTAAACCAAACACCGGCAATCACCAGCAAGTAAACTAAAATGGAGTCCCACAAGACGTCGTTAATGGCGCTCACAGAAGTGGCTAAAAATTGGTTGATACTGTCCATGCCGGCTTCTTTAGTTGCTATGCTTTTAATGAATGTCGTAAGTGTGCTGTCTCGAGCGCGGAATGTCTACTTAGGCGCCACTGTCGTAGGGTAAAATTGCTGATATTGCCAAATGATCCGAGCACCGAGCTTGGCGGTAATACCGTCTCTGTCGTGGGGCGGGCTTAGCTCGGCTATATCGAGTAGTAGCACCGGCTTTTCTTTCAGTTGCGCGTGTTTCAGTAGTTGTTGAAAGGTGTGTAACATTTTCGTGGGGCTAATACCCAAGGCCGCAGGTGCGCTTACCCCCGGCGCAAAGGCCGCGTTAAACACATCCAAGCACACGGTAATATAAAGCGCATCGACGCGGTTTAAAAATTGATCGAGGAAAGCTTGCGTCTGCAGTGGCTCGTTGGTTTCGAAAGCGATATCGTCCATGCACGCCACACTGTGTTCATCGGCGTAGTCGAATAGTGCTTGGGTATTGGCGCTGGGGTTAACGCCGAGCACACAATAATTAAAAGCTTGGTTATTTGCTTTACACCACTCGTTAATTTGTCGGAAGGGTGTACCCGAAGAGCCTTTCGGCGAGGGTGTGCGCAAATCCAAATGCGCATCGAAATTGATTATACCGAGGTCCAACTTTTTTTCCCGCAGCGTGGGAATTAAACCTTGAAAGCTCGCCCAAGCTATTTCGTGGCCACCGCCGAGCACGACCGGTCGCAAGTTTAATGTAATAAGCTGATCAACTCTTTTGCCGAGTTCCGTTTGCGCCACTTCTAAATTATCGCCGAGGCAAGTGACATCGCCAGCATCGAAGATCTGTTGATCTGCACAGGCAGCGTTAGCGAGGCCAACGCGCAGAGATTGTGGCCCTTCGGCAGCGCCTGGGCGGCCTTTGTTGCGCACAACGCCGGCGTCGCACTGAAAGCCGAGTAGGGCAAGGTGATCTCGGTAAGCTTCCGGTTTTGCCAGGGTTTCGGATTGATCCAAATTTATGCATTGGATTTTTTGATGCCAGCGCAGTGCCGGTCGCGTCTCTTCGGCATCGATACGCCCAGTCCATTGGCTGCCATCATTGGGTTGATATAAATTCATGCCTGTAATTCTCCGGCAACCCAGCGCTTTATCGGTTTGACTAGATTAATACCGTAACTTAGCTCGGCTGGCGACTCGATATCCCAGAGTAATAGATCGGCGTCAAAGCCCACGGCCAGTTGGCCTTTATTGCTCAGATTAAGCGCGCTTGCGGCGTGCCGAGTGACGCCATAAAAACTTTCTTCTGGGGTCAAACCGAATAGCACACACGCTTGGTTCATCGCCGTTAGCAGCGAAGCCTGTGGCGCTGTGCCCGGGTTGCAATCTGTCGCCACCGCCATGGCAACACCGGCTTTTCTAAGTGCGTGGATGGGTGGTTGCTGGGTCTCTTTGAGAAAGAAATAAGCGGCGGGTAGTAATACGGCTACCGTATTTGCGGCTTTTAATAGCGCGATATCTTGGTCTGATAAATATTCGATATGGTCGACGGAAAGCCCTTGGTATTTTGCCACCAGTGCACTGCCGTGCAAGTTGCTCAATTGTTCTACATGGCCCTTAACGCGCAAACCCAAGGCGGTGGCGGCTTTAAAAACCCGTTCGCACTGGGCGACGGAAAAGCCCACGCCTTCGCAAAACACGTCTACGGCATCGACTAAATTTTCTGCCACCGCCGCCGGTAAAATAGCGTTTACGATATGGTCGATATAAAAATCTTTTGAGGTGAATTCGGGTGGCAGAGCATGGGCAGCCAGCAAGGTGGTTGCAATTTTTACTGGGTTTTGATTTTCTAGCTGTCGCGCTAAACGCAGCATTCTTAACTCTTGTTCCAGACTGAGCCCGTAGCCAGATTTTATTTCCAAGCTGGTAACACCTTCGGCCATGAGTGCATCTAATCTTTTTTGCGCACTTTGTAGTAGGTCTTTATCTGTTGCCAATCGCGTTGCCTGTACCGTGCTCATGATGCCGCCGCCACGGTTTGATATTTCGGTATAGCTAATACCTTGCTGGCGCCATTCAAATTCATTGGCGCGATTGCCACCGAAAATGAGATGAGTATGGCAATCAATTAACCCTGGTGTGAGCCAACCGTCTTTTCCATCAATGAGGGTGTGAGCACTGGGGGCATCCTCGGCTGCGCCTATCCAGATAATTTTACCTTTTGCAACGGCAATGGCGGCAGGAGCGATTTCGCCATAGGGCTTATTCGGGTCGGAAGCCGTGGCGAGCTTAATGTTGGTTATCACTAATTGAGCGGTCATCTGGCGGTATCTGTGTGGTGTGGGTTCGTGCTCTATGACGCTAAAACACTTGACACCCTCAAGTTTAGTTGAATTTGAACCACGGTTGTGGCGGCGATTTTCACTCGGCGCAAAAGGATTAGGGCTATTGCTCTGGTTATATCTACGCGAATTTATACAGCAAAATAATAGATTCATAATAGGATCGCGGGTAGAAAGTGAACAATGATTTCAATATCGTAGGAAAATCGGCATTGGCTATGGGGAACGCGTGGAAAGGGAATTTTCGAGGCGACAATGTTTACTGCTGTTAGCGGGAGCGATGGGCACAGCATCGGGTGTGATGCATGCCGCTCGCGCCTTTGGTGTGTCGCCCGAGGTTACACCCCACGCGCCTATCCACCTGCAACCTATCAGTGGCCGTGCACCCCATGTTCTGATTTTGGGCGCAGGTATCAGCGGGTTGGTGGCGGCTTATGAATTAAAGCGCGCTGGTTATCGCTGTACGGTGCTGGAGGCCTCCCATAGAGCCGGTGGCCGCAATCTAACCTTGCGTCACGGCGACCGCATTGACGAACTGGGCAGCGAACAAATCTGCCAGTTTGACAACCAACCCAACTTGTATTTCAACCCTGGCCCGGCGCGTATTCCTGCAGAACATACTGGTGTTATGCACTATTGCCGCGAGCTGCAGGTACCGCTGCAGTTTTTTTGTAACTACAATCGCAATTGCTACGCCCAAGATGATAAAGCCTTTAATGGCAAGCCTATTCGCTTGGGTGAATTCCACGCGAGCTTGCGCGGTTTTATGGCGGAGCTCATGAATAAGTCTTTACTTTCACCCGGCCAATTAGATGCACCCTTCGATGAAATTGATAAAGAGCGGTTGCGCGCTTTTTTACATGCCTATGGTGAGTTGCAAGAGGATGGCAAGTACCGTGGTGGCGAGCGCACCGGTCTCAGTACTTCCATTTTAGAATTGCCAAAATTTAAAGGCCCGCTAGATTTTAAATCTCTGTTGGCGAGTGAGTATTGCTTTGGCGCCATGCACTTTGCAGAAATTGAAGATCAGGGCCCAGCGATGATGACGCCAGTGGGTGGGATGGATCGAATTGTCACACATTTTTTACAGCATGTAGGTTCGGATGTTTCCTTGGGTGCCATTGTCAACCGCATTCAACTCACCGATGCCGGTGTTCGGGTGACCTATCGGCAGAATAATCAATCGCACACCATAAACGCTGACGTTTGTTTAAATTGTATTCCCACCCATTTGGTGCACGCCATAGAAAATAATTTTCCGGCCGACTACGCCCACGCCTTAACGTTACCGGAGCGCGGTAAATTGGTGAAAATTGGTTTGCAAGCGCGCGAACGCTTTTGGGAAAAAGACAAAATATACGGCGGTATCAGTTGGACCAACCAGGATATCACGCAAATTTGGTATCCGGAGCACGGCACGTTTATGGCTAAAGGTGTGCTCTTAGGCGCCTATTCTTGGGTGCCTGAAATTGTCGATCGCATTGCGGCCATGAGCCCGAGTGCGCGTATCGAGTTGGCTATTCAGCAAGGTGAAAGGCTGCACGCTAATTATCGCCAACATATCGAAACCGGTGTGAGCGTGTGTTGGCACCGAATGAATCACTTATTAGGTTGCGGTAGCATCTGGACCGAGGAAACCTACAACCAAGGCTATAAAAGGCTGCAAGCACCGGCTGGGCGGCATTATATGATGGGCGACCAAATGGCGACCCTGATTGGCTGGCAAGAAGGCGCGGTGAGATCGGCCTGGCACGCTCTCGCGCATGTGCAAGAGCGCGTATTACAGGGGGAGATTGCTTGATAAAGTGGTTCGGCTTTTCCCGTCGCCTGTGTGTTGAACTGAGTATTCAGCGCTTTTGTTGTCTGCTGTTGGTTTTGTTGCCGCAAGGTTTTTCCCATGCCGACACCGATGTTATGGTTAACCCTTCTGCCGGCGCGAAGCCAAATGTCAGTGAACCCAATTGCGCCGTTTGCCATGGCAGCAATTGGCAGGGGAATTCAATCTTGGCCTCGCCCAATCTATATATACTACCCGACTGGTATATCTCGGGCCAAATTCAATCCTACCAAAAGGGTTGGCGGCAGCGCGCCGAGCAGCCCAGTATTAGCGATGACATGGCATCCGTGGCCCGAGCCCTAAATGCTACGCAAATAGCTGACGCGCTCAGTGTGAAGCAGCAGTTGAAACCCGTGGCCTCGGTGGTAAAAAAAAGCACCCTGGTTGCCGAGAGAATAAATCAAGGTAAGGCTGCCTTCGCCGCCTGTGCAAGCTGTCATGGAAGCGAAGGGCAGGGCAAACAGATATTGCACGCGCCGCCTTTGGCGGGCCAAAACCTTGCCTATCTGAAAGCGCAGTTGGTGTCATTTGGCCTAGGGCGCCGCGGCTTTAGTGCTGACGATATCTACGGTCAGCAAATGGCGCAAGCACTCACTTGGCCTATGAGCGATGAAACCTTGGATGCCTTGCTGGCTTACATATCAACACTTTAATTTTCCATCAATGATGCTTAGGAGAGATTGCATGAATTTTTCAAATATCCAAACAAAATTGGCAGCTGGTTTCCACTGGCTAGCCCTAGGTGCGTTTATTTGTTCAATGGTGTATGTATCTACGGCCACCGCTGCAGATCAGGTTCAGCGCTACCCCTTAGAGAATAGTAATTTTCCCATTGCAGCGGCAGTGGAAGTGAGCGGTGGCGCCCTTATTTTCGAGAGTGGTAAGGTGCCAGGCCCTAAGGATGCTAAAGCAGAAAAGTACAGCGCAGCCTATTGGGGCAATACTGAGGAACAAAGCCTGGATGTGTTGCAACAGATAGAGGCCTCGTTAAAAAGCAAAGGCTTGGGTATGGGCGATGTGATTAAAATGACGGTGTTTCTCGTGGGTGACCAAGCGAAAGGCGGGCAGATGGACTTTGGCGGTATGATGAAAGCCTATACACAATTTTTTGGCACTGCGGCGCAACCCAACTTGCCTGCGAGGTCGGCCGTACAAGTTGCGGGCTTGGCCGTGCCGGGTATGTTGGTGGAGATTGAAGTGATTGCCTATAGATCAAAAAAATAGGCCAGCTAAATAACCAAATAAATTGCTCAAATGGATAAATCAAATAAATAGATCAAATAAATCAAATGGATAGACCGTGTGCCTAGACCAAGATTTTGAGATTAGCCCCCAGTAACGGGGGCTTTTTTACTATTGTATTTTGGCCGCACGCACCAACGGGTTTTTGGCGCCATCGGTTAGCACCAAGTCGAGCCCATCGAGTTTTGCACCTTTGACCGAGGTGAGTAAGCCCAAAAGTTTTTGCTCTTGGCCCATCAGGGCGGGTGCGCACATTTTTCGAGTGCTAGCCATGTCGCCGAAGCTGAGCGCTGTGCCCACCCACTCGTATTTTCCCGAAAAATTATTACAACCGGTGTTGCCTGAGACTGTGCCGTCTTCGCTCAATGAAAGCTCAGGCTTGCTATCGGCTAGTATCGCTTCACCCTCAATTTCGGTGATTTGATATTGCCCTAAATAACCGCCAGCTAAACTCATGGCCATATCGCCTACACCATCTGTATTGTTGCAAGCGCCGAGGCTGGCGCCCGCGATTAAAAGTGCGGCTAATTTGGTGCGTTGTTGCATCTGTGCATCCTTGTTCTGAGGAAGAAAGTATCGGTTGATAATAGCCCATGCTAGCATTTTTATCATAATCGGCCTTCGCAGTGATAAAGTTTTACAATAGTCAATAATTCACGCTAACAAAAAAATATGGCTTATTTATGAAAGCGTAGAATCGACAGTGCCGGTGCACCGGGCCAATGGCTTTGGTTGTTATCTAGGTTTTGCTCCTGATTCTGGTCCTGCTTTTGATCGAGCTGCTGGCTGTTATTTGCGCCTACCAGTTGCATGACATGTTCCGCGCTAATTGCCGCTAGGGTTAAACCCAAGTGTTGATGGCCAAAATTGAAGTATAGATTTTTCTCTCGCGCAGCGGAAATAACCGGCAGCGAATCGGGCAGGCTTGGCCTGTGGCCCATCCAGCGATTTTGTTCCACTCTCGGGTCTTGTATTTGCACAAGGCGAGGCCAAAGCGCACAACCGTGTTGATAAAATCCGTCGGCCCGTTTCGGGTTAGGTTTGGCACCTACGCCCGCGAATTCTACTGTGCCCGCTAGGCGTAAACCCATGCTCATGGGCGTCATAATAAACTTGCGTTCATAAGATGCGATGGGTCTTTGAGGCAAGTGTTTCGTTACACAATTCAGGTGATAGCCTCGCTCTGCCTCAAGAGGCACCGAGTAACCTAGTTGACCACACAGCTGTTTACTGTGAGCGCCGGCACATAGAACGATTGTATCAAAGCATGATGTGGGCTTCTGCGTGCAGCACTGACTGGCTTCCAGATTTACTTGCCATTGAGCTTGGTGCAAGGTTAGGGCGGTTACTTTTTCCTGTAGATAGCTTCCGCCGAGTTCAATAAATTTTCTATAAAGTGCTTGGCTAAGTGCGAGTGGGTTTGCGGTGTGGCCAACGCGTTCAAAAAAAAGTGCATGGGACACGGTGTTAGAAAGTTCTGGTTCCAGCTTTTCCAGGTCTTGCCGGTTTAACAAGCTGACTTCCACGCCTTCCTGTTGATAGTGACGCTGCAGCATTTGAATCTCTTTTAGTGGCGTTGTTTCAAAAACTAGCAGGCTGCCATTAAGAATCAGATGGTGCTCTAGATCGTATAGGTGTAACAAACTGCACCATGCGGGTAGGGCAGCTTCACAGAGTGTGCGCAGCACTTTGGTGTTGGTTCGGCGTTTTGTGCTGACCATTTGCCAGATAAATCGCCACAACCAAGGCAGTACTTTTACGAAATAACGCGGGCGAATGGCCAAGGGGCCATGCGGGTTTAGAAGCATGGCGGGTATTTGAGTCAATAGCGCGGGATCGGCCAGCGGGAAGACTTGCTCGGTGGCAAAGTGACCCGCGTTGCCGGCTGAGCAGCCGCTGCCGGGTTCTTGCGGGTCTATTAAGGTGACTTGGTGGCCGGCTTCCAAGGCCCTAAGCGCCGTACAAATTCCGATTATTCCAGCACCAACAATAGCAATTTTGTCTGACATAGGGTTTCTCATTAAATGGCGTGCTTGTAATTGTATACAATATACCTTAGTCTGCACCCATTCAAGGCAGGCGCCTTGGTTCATAGTCCTGTGCTGGGTTTTGCTCGGTCATTTAGTTTTGGAGATGGTGCGATGAGTGTTAATTGGAAAGGTGTTTTTCCTGCTGTTACAACACAGTTCAAGGCCGACGACAGCCTTGATTTATCGGCAACGCAAAAGATGTTGGATCAACTCATCGACGAGGGTGTGCATGGCATCATCGTGTGCGGCACGGTTGGCGAAAACTGCTCGCTATCGGCTGCAGAAAAATTACAGGTGTTGGCAGCGGCACAGGAAGTTGTCGCAGGCCGCGTGACTTTGCTCACGGGGGTGGCAGAAACCACAACGGCATTTGCCAAAGATTTTGCCAAGCAGGCAGAAAAAATAGGCTTGGATGGCCTCATGCTATTGCCGGGTATGGTTTACCGTTCCACAGAGCGCGAGGCGATACATCATTTCCAACAGGTGGCTCGACATACGGCACTGCCTATCATGGTGTACAACAATCCGGTGACCTACGGCGTCGACTTGGGCCTTGATAGCATGGAGATTTTGGCCGCGGAAAAAAATATTGTCGCCATTAAAGAATCAACCACAGACACCCGTCGTATCACCGAGTTATATACCCGCTTCGACGATCGCTTTGGCGTTTTTTGTGGCGTCGATGATATTGCTTTAGAAAGTTTAATGTTGGGCGTCACCGGTTGGATCTCCGGTTTAACCAATGTGTTTCCGCAAGAGTCGGTTGCCATTTTCAAACTGGCACAACAGGGCCGATACCGAGAGGCGTTGGAAATTTGGCGTTGGTTCTTACCGTTATTACGCTTAGATACCATCCCGACCTTGGTGCAGTGTATTAAGTTTGCCGAGCAGCTCGCGGGGCGGGGTTCAGAGCGCACCCGTGCCCCGAGATTGGCACTGACTAATACAGAAAAAGCCACTGTAGAAAAACTCTACGGCGAGGCCATGAACAGCCGTATCGACTTGTCTAAATTTGGTCTTTAAGGCGGCACCATGAAACAAGGCACGTTTTTTTGTATCGATGCGCATACCTGCGGTAACCCCGTGCGGCTAGTGACCTCTGGTCACCCCGAGCTTCGGGGTAAAACCATGAGTGAAAAGCGGCTTGATTTCATGTCGCGTTTCGACTGGATTCGACAGGCGCTTATGTTTGAACCGCGTGGCCACGCCATGATGTCGGGGGCATTTTTATACCCTGCTTGTTCAGAAAATGCGGATTTTTCAATTCTGTTTATTGAGACCTCAGGCTGTCTTCCCATGTGCGGCCACGGCACCATCGGCACGGTAACAGCGGCTTTGGAGTCGGGTTTAGTGAAGCCGAAGTTGGCGGGTCAGTTAATCATTGATGTGCCGGCCGGGCAATTGTCGGTGACCTACCAAATGCATGGCGACAGAGTGAGCTCGGTCAAACTGGTGAACGTGCCTGCCTTTCTTTATGCGAAAGACTTGGTGGCGTTTGTACCCGGCCTCGGCGATATCAGTTTTGATGTTGCTTACGGCGGTAATTTTTATGCCATTGTCGAGCCACAGAAAAATTTTCCAGGCGTCGATCAATGGTCCGCAGCCCAGGTGCTGCAATACAGCCCGCTATTGCGCGACGCTGGACGGGCGCTTCAGCCGTTTGTTCACCCCTTAGATCCAAGTCTTCAGGGTTTGTCCCATGTGCTTTGGACGGGGCAGCCTAAGACAGCGGGGTCCCATGCCGCTAACGCGGTTTTTTATGGCGAGAAAGCCATAGACCGGTCGCCCTGTGGCACCGGTACCTCGGCACGCATGGCGCAGCGCTTTGCCCGGGGTTTGTTAGGTGTTGGCGATAGCTTTGTGCACGAAAGTTTTATCGGTAGCCAATTTACCGGCTGCATCGAATCGATAACAGAGGTTGCGGGCATCACAGCGATAGTGCCGAGTATAGAGGGTTGGGCCCATGTATTCGGTGCCAATCAAATCTGTGTCGACGACCGAGATCCCTATGCCTATGGCTTTGAAGTTATTTGACGAAATAGCGCCATAAATGTGTTTCCCTGGGTCTGTTCGATAAAACGTCGGTTTTAGTGAGCAGTCCAATCTGCACTTGGCCGGGGTTTCCCCGGCATTTTTTCCCGAGAGTCCTTAGGCTCGGGTAAAAAATCGCAGAGATTTCATGCAGTTAGGCGAATTGTTCCTAACCTGCGCAAGAGGTACACTAGCCGCCACTTCAATATAAGGTTGAGTTGCAATGGCGATAGAGTACAAAACCCGAACTCAGGTTGTGGTGGAAGCCATCCGCGAGCGCATTTTGTCTGGTGCTATTAAGGCCGGCGAACCCTTGCGCCAAGCGGCCTTAGCAGAAGAGCTTAATGTTAGCCGGATTCCGGTGCGCGAGGCTTTACTGCAGCTGGAAGCCGAAGGCCTGGTTCGATTTGAACCCCACAAAGGAGCTACTGCCACCGAACTTAACCTTGAACAAATCGATGAGTTATTTGAGCTGCGCGCCATGTTGGAAGCGGATTTATTGGCCCGCTCAGTGCCATTGCTAACAGATGAAGATTTGGCCCAAGCTGAAACTATTTTGGTTGAGCTTGAGGCGGCGTTGAAGCATGAAAATGCAGCGGATCGTTGGTCTGCATTGAATACCCGTTTTCACATGGGCCTGTATAAGGTCGACCGCCCGCAAACCCGGGATGTGGTAGAAAATTTAAATAAAAATGCCGATCGCTATATTCGCATGCACTTTCTCTTGGCCGGGGGCGTTAAAAAAGCTGGGCCTGAACATCGCGAGTTAATTAACGCCTGTCGCGCCAAAGATGTGAAGCGAGCCTGTAAGTGTTTGACCGACCATATCTTGGGGGCCAAATCAGAAATTCGCGCACTCTTAGCTGCACAAGAAGCAAAGAAATCGATTTAACCTTGTTGGTAGTTCGGGCGACATCAATAACCCATTTATGTCGCTTGGTAGTCTCTTGATATTCCGGTTTACGGAATCCTAGATACTTCGACGTATCTAGGTAGCCCGCAATACATTGGCAATATATCGTTAGGAGACTGCTGTGCTTTCATCGCTACCTGTTCAGAAGACCTGTTTATCATTGGCTTGCGCCTGTTCGCTATTAACCTTTCTGGGCTGCGGCCCAACAAACGAGCAACAACTTGTTGCCTTCGTGCCACCCGGCCACTGGTTGCCGGCGCCTGCACCGGCGTCTAGTGTGTTGGTTAACTACCATCGCTGTAATAGCGCCTGGGCGATTCGCCATCAATCTTTAACCGATCAACAGGTACAGCAAGCCTGCGACATGATGGCGCAAAACGAGATAAAGTTTCACCGTCTATTTCCAACCGATAAAAAACCTGTTGAACATGACTACAACCATTTCATGACAGCCAATATTTATTCCAATGTCGATGCGTATCGCGCCCATGCGGGCGATGATTTCGGCATTAGTACGGATAACGGTGGTATGTACTTAGAGGGCTACCCCCAGTGGCGGGATAATGCGGCTAATTTCATTGCGTATCAGCGCGATGAAGGAATCTGGAATTTACGTCACGAAATGGTTCATTACCTTGATGGTCGCTTTAATATATACGGTGATTTCTGTTCCGGCCTGCACGACAACCACGAGGGCCCGGAATTTTGCCCAGAGCCGTCGCCTCTATTACCGCACCTCACCTGGTGGACGGAGGGCGTCGCGGAGTATGTGGCGCAAGGCGATAGCAATCCAGCCGCTGTAGCGCTTGCACAGAAGGATGCTCTTGCATTAAGCGATATTTTTAATAACACCACCCATAGCGGTGTCGATCGTATTTACCGCTGGGGCTATTTAGCGGTGCGCTACATGATGGAAAAGCAACCTGAAAAAGTGCAGCAAATGTTGATGTTTACTCGCTCTGGCGATTTTCCACGCTACCAGGCGCTGGTGACTCAATGGGGCACATCCATGGATGACGATTTTTATCTGTGGCTGGAAGCTCTTGAGTAATTTAAGCCTAGATGAAGACAGTTAAAAAATTAACTGTCTTTTACAACGCGTGTTTCATAAAATTTGGTCTATAGACGATGTGATTGAATATAAGTTTTCAATTCATGGTTTTATCATTTAACAGGCGAGCCTGGAATATAAATAGCGCTGCGGCACTGACTAACCCTATGAGCGCGAATAAACCCCACATGAGGTAGGGTGCTTGCTTGGCGTGCGCCAAGGTGCCGTAAGCCCAACCCGATAACAAGCCGCCAAACAACATGCCCAAGGCCATAGACACAAAGTAATAGCCCATAAATACCGCGGCTTTATTCGCGGGAGCGAGGGCGGCAATATATTCTTGGCTTTTGGGTGACGCAACCATTTCGCCCAAAGCGAACACTAGGACGCCAGCTACCACCATGAAGCCGCTCAGCACAACCATATGGGCTAGCCCGCCGATTAAGTTTGCCAAGGCGAGAACAACGGTGCCTAGGGCGATAACCTTGAGCGAGCTGAAACGCTGTAGCCACTGGCTTAATACAATTTGAAATAAAATAATGGCACCAAAGTCGAGGTTGATAATGTATTCCGGGTTTATTTGCCGGTATTGTTGGGCCCAATTTTTTGCTAGGAATTGCGGTTCGAGTATGCCACTGGCGATGGCCGTTCTGGTTGATTCAACCAATTCTATGGGCAGCAAAATTTTGTAGTGTGTGAGGCTTGATCTAATCTCGCCCGCCGGTCTATTCCAGTCGAGTGTTTCAATTATGCTGCTGAGTTGCTCGACATTGACCTGAGCCATGAAGTTGGCGAGGTTAGGGTGTATGGTATACAGTGCGCGAACGAGGTCTGAGGTGTCGACAAAGTCGCGAATGTACAGCGGCAGTGTGAAAAAAAGTTGGTTATACACGGTCCAGAAGCCGGCCAGAATGAGCAGATACAGTAAAAAATTTGCCTCGCCTATGACGATCGGCTGTTGGTACCATTTGCCGCTTGGGAGCTCGTCGAAAGGTCTTTTTGGCGAGTTGTGGAGTGGATTTCGGTGGGAACTGTTGGTTAAGCTAGCGTTTTCATTGATTTTAACCCACTGGCTCCAGATTAAATTAATGCCAAGCCAACACAGCGCTGCATAAATGTAATAGGAAATATCGACATTAAATTTTACGCAGGCCAATAATCCTATAATCAGAGGGATTAACAGAAAGGCTAATCGAGCGTTTCCAAGCACCTCCTGTGCTTCTACTAATACGACTTTTAGGCTACGCGAGTCCTTGCTCTTCCTGTCATCGAGTTTTATTTCTTTGCACGCTTCGTTTTCAGGCTCGCGATAAAATAGCCCGAGTATGAGCATGTTGATCGCTATCCAACAGGCAGACATGATAAACACCCATTCCCAGCTTATTGCGCGTACGTAGCCGGCAACGAAGGGGCCGAGAAATCCGCCTAAATTGATCATGGTATAGAAAATGCCAAAACCTAGGCCTCTGTTTTGCGCTGAGGTGGTGCGACTAATGGTGCCGAGCACGACGGGTTTAAAACAGGCCGCGCCAATGGCAACGGCGAGAAAGGCGAAAAAGAAAGACCAGAAGCCTTGTGCTTGGCCGAGCAGGTAATAGCCGGGGCACATAATAAAAAACGAAATCCAAAACATGCGCTTATAGCCATAGCGATCGGCGAGGGCACCTGTGATAACAGGAAATAGATAAAGCAGAAAGGGAATCAAGCCCTGAAGAAAACCGCGCTCGGCATCGGTAAACGCCATGCCGCCTTGGCTTTTGGGGCTGCTCATATACAGCGACGACACAGTAAAAAAACCGTACCAAGCGAGGCGTTCAAAAATCTCTAGGGTATTGGCGATGTAAAAAGCTCGGGGAAATTTCAAGCGAAGGCCTTTTTATTATCTTTTATGGATAGGAGATGCTTTAGCTAAGCTTTTCGAATACGTATTGCGCAGCTAATAGGTCGCTGATTGCGGTGCCAACACTTTTAAATAGTGTGATAGGACTTAGTGATTGCCGGCCAGCGATAGACTTATTGCACAATTGACTTAGCTCAGCCAAGATCGCCTGCTCGCTGAATACGCCTTCGTGAATGGGAATCAAAAGTTCCCCGGCTTCGTTCAAAACGTTCACTTTGCTGTCGACAAAAACCTGCGCTTTGCCAATCAGTTCCGAATCGCATTCGCGCTGGTCTGCATTGTGGTTGCCGAGTAAATCCACGTGGGTGCCAGGGGCAACCCAATTGCCGTACAAAACCGGTGCAGGGCTCGCTGTAGCTGCAACGATGATATCGCTGTCTTGAGCGGCGGGTTTCACATCGAGGTGCACGCTAAAGTTAACGCGGCGAAATTTTTCGCTTAACCCTGTGGCCAACGCCTGCGCTTTGTCGGTATTACGGCCCCAAATAATGACTGAGTCTATGGGCCTAACACTTAAGTGTGCCGCAATCAAATGTGGCGCAAGATTTCCCGTGCCTAACAATAACAGCCGTGATGCATCCGGATTGGAGAGGTAGCGCGATGCAAGTGCCGATACCGCCGCTGTGCGCCAATGAGTTAAACTTGCGCCTTCGAGCAAGGCTAGCGGTTCGCCATGGCTTCTATTAAACAGCAGTATATTTGAGTGCAAAGCGGATTTATTGTGGCGGTAGTTGCTGGGAAAGTAGGTAAAAGCTTTTACCGCCAGATAGTCTTCATTCCACGCCGGTAACACCGCAAAAGCATCTTTATTTTCTGTGCCGGGGTTTATATTAAACACTTGGCGTTTAGGCATGTTGAATGGACGAGAAAATCCCTGATCCAAGTGGTCAATCAGGTCTGGGTAGTTCAAGGCATTGTTAATCTGCTCTGCACTAATTATTTTCATGGGGCAACCTATAGTGTTTCGGCGCTTGAGTCAGTATTTCTATGCCGTGGTGGGTAATCAGAACGTCGTCTTCAAAGCGCGCGCCGCCAAAATTTGGTATGTAGATGCCTGGTTCAACGGTAACGACAAAACCGCTCGATAATTGATCCATGCAGTGCGCGCCTATGTGGGGCTGTTCGTGTAAAAATAATCCAAGGCCATGCCCTAGGCCTGGGCCGGCATGCTGTGCAAATTCCGATGCCTCAAGTATCTCTTGAGCCCGGGTATTTGCCTCGCAAGCGCTAATACCCGGACGGAGAATATTTAAGGCCGCTTGCTGGGCCTTTAATACCGTTTGTATCAATGCGAGTTGTTTGTCGCTGGCACTGCCATAAATGTAACTTCGTGTCATATCAGATCTGTAACCGTTAACCACAGCACCGAAGTCAATGGTAATAAAATCGCCATCGGCCAAAGACTTTTGGCTAGGCATGCCATGGGGCAGTGCTGTGTTTTCACCGAAAACCGCGATAGTGGCAAAGGCGATGCCCTCAGAGCCTAATTGCGCAAGTTGATACTCTAGGGTTGTGGCAAAGGCTTTTTCGGTGACGCCGAGCTTTAGTGTACGAAGCGCGATGGCTAAGGCCTCATCGCCGATTCTCGCGGCCTGCCGAATCTGCTCAACTTCCCAGGCCTCTTTCTTTTTTCGCAGCTCTTCAATGCAGCTATTCAAGGGCGTGCAGTGATAGCCGGCTAAATCCAAGGCAATCTTCTGCCACTGCGCAACGGAAACCTTATCGCTTTCGAAAGCAATCGCGGTCAGATGAAATTCATTACACAGTGCAGCTAAACACTGGCCGAGGCTTTGGGCGTCTCGGTCGCGTTCAATGATTTGGGTGAGTTGACACTCTGTGGTCGCCTGTTGGACGAAACGATAGTCGGTTATTAAGTAACAATAATCGAGGCTAAACAGTAGGCAGGCGGCTTCGCCGGTGTATCCCGTTAGGTAGCGTAAATTTTCCGGTGAAAAAACAATGTAGGCATTAAGTCGCCTCGAGTGCAGTTGCGCTCTGAGGAGCTTTTGCCGGCGCTGAATCGATTCGAGCGGAATTACTTTAGTCATCAAAAAATCAAACCTGCTTATGTAGATCTTGGAGGGTGGTTGAATAAGTGGGTGTCTTTAATATGGCCGGCAGCAGCTGCGGCGAGCGCGGTAGTGGGGGCTCGTACCGGACGAACCTGGCAGTTAGGTTGTTGATAGCCATCGCGTTATCTCGCTCAAATTGACCTTTGGTATCTGCACCGGCATGTCTTTCTATAGGGCCCTTTGACGCTTTGGGCTGCTGTTTGATGGCGAAGTGGAAACTCCGCGTTTGTTATTTGGGTATATTGTATACATTATTCTTTGTAGGAGCAATGTCCGCTCAGTCTGATGGTTTAGTTGCTACCTGCCTTGTATATACTTGTATATACAAGTGCGTCGGTTTAGTATGTGCCACTATGAATCAGCCCCGTTATTTGACGATTAAACAGGCCTTGCTGCGTCGCATTGACGCCGGTGAGCTGTGTGCCGGTGATCGGGTGGCCTCGGAGAACGAGCTGGCCGGCGAATTCTCGGTCAGCCGAATGACGGCCCGTCGCGCTTTGGATGAGCTCTCTGAGGATGGAGTGTTAGTCCGCTCCCAAGGCTTGGGCACCTTCGTGGCCGATGAGCGCCCGAACAGTAATTTGGTGGAAATTCGCAACATCGCCGATGAGATTCACCAGCGCGGCCATGTTTATCGTGCCCAGGTGTTAGCTTTAAACGCTGTGTTCGCGAACCAGAAGCAAGCTCGGCAGCTGGGAGTTGTGGTTGATACACAGGTGTATTTTTCCCGCCTACTTCACTTTGAAAACGACTTGCCATTACAGCTCGAAGAGCGCTGGGTTAACCCAAGCTTTGCCGCTGGCTATTTAGATCAGCCATTTGGGGTTGATGATTTAACCCCCAGCCGCTTTCTCAACAAAATGGCACCACTGACCGAGGCCGACCACTTAATTGAAGCAGTTCCGGCATCGGATTTTTTACGGGAAATTTTACACCTAGCCGAAACCGAACCTTGTTTGAAAGTTAGCCGGCGCACGTTTTCCAGTGCCGGTGTGGTGAGTTATACCCACTTGTATCACCCGGGCAGTCGCTTCCGTTTAGGTGGTCATATTAATTATTAATGTCAAACGTGAAGCCATCACGAGTGCGCTTCACGCCTCTTATTGCAAAGGAGCCTTACCATGGCAGAGCACAACCCTCGAATTGATAACAGCCGGGTCATTCGCGCCGCGCGTGGCACCCAATTAACGGCAAAAAGTTGGCTTACCGAAGCGCCCTTGCGCATGTTAATGAATAATCTCGATCCCGAGGTTGCCGAGCATCCTCAGGCCTTGGTGGTGTACGGTGGCATTGGTCGGGCCGCACGCAATTGGGAGTGTTACGACCGTATCGTCGAAACACTGACGCGCTTAGAGGCCGACGAAACCTTACTCATTCAAAGCGGTAAACCCGTCGGTGTTTTCAAAACCCACGAAAATGCGCCGCGGGTTTTATTAGCAAATTCCAACTTAGTTCCGCACTGGGCGAATTGGGAGCATTTCAATGAACTCGATAAAAAGGGTTTGATGATGTACGGCCAGATGACGGCCGGTTCCTGGATCTACATTGGCTCGCAAGGGATAGTGCAGGGCACCTATGAAACCTTTGTGAGCGTGGCGAAAAAACATTTCGCGGGCAGCGCTAAAGGCCGTTGGGTTTTGACCGGCGGCTTGGGTGGTATGGGTGGAGCACAACCATTGGCGGCAACTATGGCCGGTTTTTCTATGCTCGCGGTGGAGGTAGATGAGTCGCGTATCGATTTTCGCTTAAAGACCGGATATGTGGATAAAAAGGCAACCACGCTCGATCAAGCGCTCGAACTGTTGGCGGCGGCAAAGGCTGAAAACCAAGCCATTTCGGTCGGGCTTTTGGGCAATGCGGCCGACGTTTTCCCGGAGCTTGCCAAGCGCGGTATTACCCCTGATGTGGTGACCGATCAAACCTCGGCGCACGACCCGCTCAATGGTTATTTACCGAAGGGCTGGACCCTCGAGCAGGCGCAAATTGAGCGCGCGAAAGATGAGGCCGCCGTGGTAAAAGCGGCTAAGCAATCCATGGCGATCCAAGTTCAAGCCATGTTGGATTTACAAGCCGCGGGCGCCGCCACCTTAGATTACGGCAACAACATTCGCCAGATGGCGTTGGAAGAGGGCGTTGCCAATGCCTTCGATTTCCCCGGATTTGTGCCGGCCTATATTCGCCCCTTGTTTTGCGAAGGCATAGGGCCATTCCGTTGGGTGGCGTTATCCGGTGACCCGGAAGATATTTATAAGACCGATCAAAAAGTTAAAGAACTTATTCCCGATGATAAGCATTTACACAATTGGTTGGATATGGCGCGCGAACGCATTCAGTTTCAAGGATTGCCGGCGCGAATTTGTTGGGTCGGTCTAAAGGATCGGGCGCGCTTGGGCCAAGCCTTCAACGCCATGGTTGCCAGTGGGGAACTAAAGGCGCCGGTTGTTATCGGTCGCGACCATTTGGATAGCGGGTCGGTGGCGTCGCCTAATCGTGAAACGGAAGCGATGCAAGATGGCAGCGATGCCGTGTCCGACTGGCCTTTGCTCAACGCCTTGTTGAACACAGCCGGTGGTGCCACCTGGGTAAGTTTGCATCACGGTGGCGGTGTGGGTATGGGTTTCAGCCAGCACTCCGGTGTGGTGATTGTTTGCGATGGTAGCCAGGCTGCGCACGAGCGCGTAGGGCGCGTGCTGCGCAATGACCCGGGTACTGGTGTGATGCGCCATGCCGATGCCGGATACGATATCGCCATCAAGTGCGCGCAAGAGCAGGGCTTAGATTTGCCTATGTTGAAATAATGGCTACGTAAACGCTGAAAACCGACGACTTTTTATTTATTACATTTGAGATTTCAATATGGACCATTTTGAAATAAACCCCGGCCAACTAACCTATAACGATTTGTTTAAGCTGCACGCGCATCCCCATCAATTTTCCTTGCATCCCGATTGTGAGGCCGGCATAAATGCTTCGGCCGCGGTGGTAAAAAAAGTGATTGATGACAACCGCGTGGTATACGGTATAAACACTGGCTTTGGCTTACTCGCCAATACCCGTATTAAGCCCGAAGAGCTGGAGGAGCTGCAGCGCTCCATCGTGTTGAGTCACGCCGCCGGCATTGGAAAAACCATGAAAAATGCCACGGTGCGGTTACTCATGGTGTTAAAAATTAACGCCTTAGCTCGCGGCTTTTCCGGTATTCGCCTCGAGGTTATTCAGGCTCTAATAACCTTGCTCAACCATGAGATATACCCCTGTATTCCGCTCAAGGGCTCAGTCGGTGCCTCTGGCGATCTGGCGCCTTTGGCGCACATGAGTTGTGTGCTACTGGGTGAGGGCGAAGCTTTCTACAAAAAAGAAAAAGTATCCGCGAAAACGGCGCTGCGGATCGCCGGCCTAAAACCCCTAGTCTTAGCCCCCAAGGAAGGCTTAGCACTATTGAACGGCACCCAGGCTTCCACCGCTTTGGCGCTTGAAGGGTTGTTTTATTCCGAGAATCTATTGGCCTCGGCCACGGTTATTGGCGCGCTATGCGTTGAGGCGGCTAAGGGTTCGCGTAAACCCTTTGATGAGCGCATCCACCTGGCGCGCGGTCATCAATCGCAAATTGATATGGCATTGGCCTATCGCTCTTTACTGGATCACTCGCAAATTGAACACAGCCACATCGACTGCGAGAAAGTTCAAGATCCCTATTCGCTGCGTTGTCAGCCCCAGGTAATGGGAGCTTGCTTACAGCAAATGCGCAATGCGCGCGATATAATTGTTACCGAAGCGAATGCGGTATCGGATAATCCGTTAGTATTTGTGGAACAGGATATTGCCAAGAGCGATATTATTTCCGGTGGTAATTTTCATGCCGAACCCATCGCCATGGCCGCTGATAATCTGGCCTTAGCCATCGCGGAAATAGGCTCTCTATCTGAGCGGCGCATGGCGTTATTAATTGATAGTAAGTTATCTGGTTTGCCACCATTTTTAGTGAATAATGGCGGTGTCAATTCGGGCTTTATGATTGCACAGGTAACATCGGCAGCGCTCGCGAGCGAGAATAAATCTTTGGCCCACCCAGCCAGTGTGGATTCGCTACCCACCTCTGCCAATCAAGAAGATCACGTCTCTATGGCGACTTTTGCCGCTCGGCGCTTGAAAGATATGAGCGAAAATACCGTGGGTATATTGGCGGTGGAGTGGTTGGCGGTTTGTCAGGGTCTCGACTTTCTCGACGGCTTAACCACGTCCGGTCCACTAGAGCAGGCTCGGGCCGAATTGCGTGCCCATGTACCTTTTTACGACAAAGATCGTTTTTTTGCTCCAGATATCGAGAGGGCCGCCGAGCTCATCGGCTTGGGTGTGTTGAAAACCTTGGTGGATAAAACCATTCGATTATAAAATTCAATGACTTGATAGCCTCAAAACCCGCCAAGTGCGGGTTTTTTTTATGGCTACAGCGCGTTCGAATTTTCGTTTTTAGATTGTCTTGCTAACGCATGGCTGTTAGCCTTCGACGCAAGGATTCGAGGTGCATAATGAAAAAAGTTGCTCTAGCGTTGTCGGCTCTTGTGGTTGTACTTTTGTTAACCGGCATTTTTTGGCTTGGCCCCAGCTATATTATAGCGGCGCCGAAGGTTGCCACGGGTATGGGTGCTAAACTTGCCTGCTCCTCGAAGTATGTAAGTGGCCTAACGGAGCAACAAGCAAAAGTTGATTTAACCAGCTACTCGCCCCTATTGGCTGAACTGAATGTGGACTTCGATGATCAAACACAGTCAGTTACTACGTCTTTTTATGGTTTCCAAGCTAGGGCAAGTTTCCACCCAGGTCTCGGTTGTGCCATTGATTTTACTGGCGTCAACGCCCGTGACAGTGTGGTGGTTCCCGAGTTGGCGCCAGCCGCCGGTGCTTGGCCGCTAGGTTCTGAGGTGAATACCATTGAGCCAGACTTACAAGCGGTTTTAGATCAAATGTTGATCGATGATAATGCCGTAGGTTTGGAATCTAGGGCCCTATTGTTGGTGCAGGGTGACCACATTGTCGCTGAAAGTTATGCGCCAGGCATAGGCCCCGCGTCGCAATTGCTAGGTTGGTCTATGGGTAAAAGTGTCACTGCCATTGCCATCGGCCGGCTCATTTATGAGGAGCGTTTAGGGCTGGAAGAAACGGATCTTTTTAGTGAGTGGCGCAATGATCAGCGCAAAAAAATTAGCGTGCAACATTTGCTGACCATGACCGATGGTTTGGATTTTGATGAAATCTACGCGCCCGGCAAAGATGTCACCAGTATGTTATTTACCGAGCCCAATAGCGCCAGCTTTGCGTTACAAAGCCCTGCGCTTTATCAACCGGGTTCGCACTTTAATTATTCATCGGGAAGCGCGAATATTTTATCTGCATTGGTGCAGCAGCGCAGTGGTGCAACTTTACAGACCAATGTGAGCTTTTTGGATGAACATTTATATCGCCCCTTAGGTTTAACCCATGCACTGTTTGAAAGCGATGCCGGCGGCACGCTGGTAGGCAGTTCCTATTTTTACGCCAGTGCCCGGGATTGGGCGCGTATCGGTTTGCTTATGCTTAACCGAGGTGAGATAAATGGCCAGCGCTTGCTCAGCAAAGAGTTTGTCGATATGGCGTCTAGCCCCAATGGCTCGGAAAATGAAAAGGCTTATGGCTTTCAGTTTTGGCTAAATGCCGGTGATGCGTCGCTACGTTGGCCCAATGTGCCAGAAGATGCCTACGCTGCCATGGGCAATCGCTCGCAAATTGTCATGATCATGCCGTCGGATAATTTGGTGTTCGTGCGCCTCGGCTGGACCAATGGCGACTATCCAACGGATGCTAATATCGCCAAGGTTGTTGCGGCGGCGAGAAAGCACTAGCTGTAGCCTTTGCTGCTATTTGTTTACACTTCTATTGCTGATGCCCTAATGAGTTCGTTGGTACCACTTTGCCCGGTCGCAAGGCCGGCAATGCTTCGACTTCGCTCTGAATAGCTGCCTTTTAGCCTTGTCATTGACGGCTTACAAGATTTTTATTTTTTTCAGCTAAGCTGCGGTTTAGACTCGCGCTTTACTTATTTTATTTACAGAGTAGAGGGATCTTTATGTCGCGCGCGAGCATATCTACAGGTGGCGCAGTATTTGGCGCTGGAACAGCGTCAAGGTCGGATGACACACACTTCCAGCAAGAAGATAGTGGTCAGCCCATGCACATTCTTTTTGTCGGTGATTTTAGTGGTAGAGCGAGCCGCTCAGTGGTTGATACTCAGAGCCTACAAAATCGAAAAATCCTTGAAATTAATCGCGATAATTTTGACGACGTATTTTCCCGTCTTGCCGTAGAGTTACATCTGCCAAGTTGCGCAGCCCCCATTGCTTTTGATGAACTGGATGACTTACACCCAGACCTACTTTACAAACAGCTGCCCTTATTCGAGCGTTTGCGCGACCTTAAGCGGCGATTGTCGATGCCAGCGACGTTTGACGCCGCCGCCAAAGATATGCTGGCCCAAGGCCTAGGCCCAGTCGCGACGCCGGCACCGGCGGGCGTGACAATACCGGCAGGCCTGTTTGAGTCTGTCTTGTCTAGTCAAACGAGCGATGCCAAAGCTCAGACAGTGGATGCGCTAATAAACAGTATTGTGGCGCCCTTCGTTCAGCCTAAGGCCGACCCGCGTGCCGAAGAGTTGATGCGCAGCGTTGATCTGGCTACGGCGGAAGCTTTGCGCACCCTTATGCATACCGGTGCATTTCAACAGCTAGAGGCAAACTGGCGCAGCCTTTATTGGCTGTGTCGCAACATCGAGACAGGGCGCAATTTAAAACTCTTTATTCTAGATGTGACCGCGGCGGAATTACGCAGTGATTTTAGCCAATGTTTGGAGATTACCGACGCCAAGCTGTATCAACGGATTGTTAGTCAATATCAAGTCCCAGGCAGTGTTGGCTTCTCCGTGCTTGTGAGCGATGTAACATTAACGGATAAAGCTGAAGATATTCCCATTGCCGCTGGATTATCGGCAATTGCCACCAGTTCAGATGCAATAGCGTTGATCAGCGGCAGTGAAAAAATAGCTGGCTGTTTGAGCTTGGCAGAAACGCCAGACACCGATGATTGGTCTTACCAGGTTGATACTGAGTTCCAAGAACTCTGGCAAATACTGCGCGAAGAGCCGCAGGCTGAATGTTTACTGGTAGCCGCACCGCGGTTTCTATTGCGGCTGCCCTATGGCACCAAGACGAAACCCATCGACAGTTTCGCCTTTGAGGAATTGGGCGAAGCGGGCGAGCATAAATACTATTTGTGGGCGCAGGGGGCTTATTTGGCCAGTTATTTAGTGGCTAAAACTTTCGAACAAAATTTTTGGGATCTCGCCTCCGGCGTATGCCAGCAGGTAGAGGATCTACCGCAATCTATTTACACCGATAGCGATGGCGACAGCCAAGCGAAGGCCTGTGCTGAAATATACATGACCGATAAAACCGCGGCGGCGTTGCTGGCTGCAGGCCTTTGCCCGCTGCGTTCGGTTAAGAATCAGGCCGCTGTGTTGGTGCCGCGTTTAGTTTCCATGGCCGATACCGAGGTTTCGGTATTGGATGTCATTTCCGCTTAATTATCGCGGGCTAGTGGTCTTAGCGCTGGCCCGAGTTGATACGGCTTAGCCTAGTTTAGACTGGGCTTTCCCGCATCCGGCCATTGTTTTATATACACATCCTGTTTTGCGTAGGGTATTTCAACGCCGTGGCTGTTGAACATTTTATAAATGGTCATGTGCAATTCGTGGGCAATTCGGCCCCGGTCTTCCGGTTTGCTAATCCAGCACATGAGATTGAAATCTAAGCTTGAAGCGCCAAAGCCGCGCAATCTGACTCTGGGTGCTGGGTCTGGGCAAATTTCGCTATGTTCAGTACCCGCTTTCATCAACAGCTCCGACACCAAATCCACATCGGAGCCGTAAGCAACACCGACGACGATGCGAATGCGAATATTCTGTGGCCCGCCACTTTCGTTGATGATTTTGGCGTTGGCGATGACCCCATTCGGGATGGTAATTTCCACGTCGTCACGGGTGAGTAGGCGAGTGCTGCGCAAACCAATGGCGCATACTTTGCCGCGTTCGCCGGAGTCTAAATTAATATAATCGCCAATTTTATAGGGCGCGTCGGCGACAATAAAAAAGCCGGAAAATAAGTTAGCCAAGGTATCTTTCGCGGCAAAGCCAATGGCTAGCCCGGCAATGCCTGCGGAGGCTAACCAGCCTATGGGGTTGATGCCCCAAATCATCAGCAAGCAATAGCTGCCAATCATTATGATCAGCAGTTTGGTGGTGAGATCGAACAAAGGCACGGTGCGTGTATCAATTAATTTAAAGCGGCTGGTCGTGCTGAGTGTATCTAAAACTAAGGAAGACGCGCGAATCATGGCGCTCATCCAGCTGGCGACAATAATGGATACGAGAATTTTAATGAGGCTTTCGCCACCCGCTGGCAATTGTGCGACAGCGACGGCCAGTGCAAGGCCGAAATAGAGCACCGTAATGAAAACAGGTTTGCGTAGCAGATTTAAAATGTCGTCGTCGAGCGTCGTTGTAGTAAAGCCGGTCAACTTACCGAGTGCTCGGACGATTAAGCTGCGCAAGGTAATCGCTAAAATATAAAAGGCTAAGGCAATAACGAGGGCTGCCACTAAAGGGTAGTTAACCAGAACGAGCCAAGCGGCTTGCAGTGACTCGGGCAGCCAAGAGTCTAGCTGGTTCAGCTGCTCGGTAAGCGTTGTGGTGGCCTCTACAGCGGTTTCGGTGTTTGTTTGGGTGGCGCTCGTATCTTGCATAGTGAGGTTGCTCTGAAGGGGCGGCGGCTAAAATGCGTTATGGCGTTATTGTTCAACAACCAAGCGCTTGCTGCACAGCGATGTCTAAAGTCAGTTTTACACGAAAGCCGGTATTTGTCAGTCGGTCAAACCGATGCTTGCCGTGGTTTAACTGGCTTGCTCTGGCTTGTAAGTCGGCGCGGCTCGGCCTTGGTTTAGGTTAAATAATAGCCAGAATGGCTCGACTTTCGGGCCTTAACTCTCTATAGTGCGCCCCCTTTATTTGCCTCTTAAACGGTGCCCATTTGGCCGCTTGGCCGAGTTGTTGAGCCCCTAGGATAGTCCTTTGATTTCTACCGCTAATATCACCATGCAATTTGGCGCCGAGCCATTGTTTGAAAACATTTCAGCCAAATTCGGTAACGGCAACCGCTATGGGCTTATCGGCGCCAACGGCTGCGGCAAATCTACCTTCATGAAGATCCTCAGCGGGGCGTTAACGCCGACCGCTGGCAATGTGTCTATCACTCCCGGCAATACCGTGGGCGTGTTAAGCCAGGATCAGTTTGCCTTTGAAGAATATAGCGTGGTTGATGCCGTTATTATGGGAGACACCCGTTTGTGGCAGATTAAGCAGGCGCGCGATGCTATTTACTCAAAAGCCGAAATGACCGAAGAAGATGGCATGGCGGTGGCTGAGCTGGAAGTGGAATTTGCCGAAATGGATGGCTACAGCGCCGAGAGCCGTGCAGGCGAAATTTTACTGCAGGCCGGCATAGAGGAGGAGTACCATTTCGGCCTGATGAAGCAAGTGGCGCCGGGCTGGAAGTTGCGGGTACTGCTGGCGCAAGCTCTGTTCGCCAACCCCGATATTTTGCTCTTGGATGAACCAACCAACAATTTGGATATTCACACCATCGGTTGGTTGGAAGATGTACTCAAAGAACGCAAGTGCACCATGATTATCATTTCCCATGATCGTCACTTTCTCAACGCTGTGTGTACCCATATGGCCGATATTGATTATGGCGAATTGCGTATTTACCCCGGTAACTACGAATACTTTATGGCGGCGTCTTCGCTCATTCGCGAACAATTGTTGACCGAAAATGCCAAGAAAAGTGCTGAGATTGACGAGCTGCAAGCTTTCGTCAATCGCTTTGGTGCCAACGCGTCCAAGGCCAAGCAGGCCAGTTCGCGGGCGAAAAAAATGGATAAAATTGTGTTGGATGAGGTTAAGGCTTCGAGCCGATTAACGCCTTCAATCAGTTTAAAACAGTGCAAGAAGTTACATCGCCAAGCCCTTATTCTGGAGGATTTAAAACACGGCTTTGAGCAAGAGGTTTTGTTCAAGGACGGTAATTTAATCTTAGAGGCTGGGGCAAGGTTAGCGGTTATTGGCGAAAATGGCTCCGGTAAAACAACACTGCTGCGTTGCTTGATGAACGAGCTTGAGGCGCAAGCGGGCGTTATCAAATGGTCTGAAAATGCCATTGTTGGCTACTGTCCGCAAGATAGCACGGCTGATTTCGACAGCGACTTAACAATTTTTGAGTGGATGTCTCAGTGGCGCACGCCCAAGCATGATGACTTACAGGTGCGCGGCATGTTGGGGCGCCTGTTGTTTACCGCAGATGACACCAATAAAAAAGCGCGGGTTTGTTCTGGCGGTGAAAAAAACCGGTTGCTGTTTGGCAAGTTGATGATGATGGACACCAATGTGCTGATTATGGATGAGCCCACCAATCACCTCGATATGGAAGCCATTGAAGCGCTCAATAATGCCTTGAAATTGTACGATGGCACGCTCATCTTCGTAAGCCATGATCGGGAGTTTGTCTCCAGCCTAGCGACCCGTGTTATTGAAATTAAAGATCAAACCCTGATTGATTTTCAGGGTACCTACGATGAGTATTTGGCCAGTCAAGCGAGCTTAGAGCGCGTGGCTTAAGCTTATTGTCCGATCTATAAATTATCCGATCTATAAAAATGCGCCGAATTCGGCGCATTTTTTTTGAAGGTTTTCTACGGGCTATTCGATAGTTTCGGGTTAATCAAATACGCCATCATCAGCCGCGCGCTTACGCTCTTTTCGGCTCTCTTCTTCCTCTTTGGCATCTTCGATAATGCGCAGCATGGTTGCGATATCGGCCTCAACCGCAACCTTGTTGTACTTGCCGGTTAATTTGCTATCTGGGTGCAGATTGCCGTGCTCATATAGGTCCCAAATTTCGTCGGCATAGTGGGTTACGAGCAGGCCGCGATTGTACTGGCCGAAATAGGCGGTCATATTGTTGACGTCGCGGGTGAGCATCATCTTGGCGTTATTGTTGCCTGCGGCATTCACGGCTTGCGGTAAATCAATCACCACTGGGCCTTCGGGTTCCACTAGCACGTTGAACTCCGAGAGGTCACCGTGTACTAAGCCGGCGCACAACATTCTGACAATTTCCACCATCATGATACCGTGAAACTCTTCTGCGGTTTCGGCATCGAAGGCGACATCATCTAATCGAGGTGCTGGGTCACCTTCTTCATCGGTAATTAAATCCATCAGTAACACGCCATCGACAAATCCGTGCGGTGTAGGCACGCGAACACCGGCTTCAGCGCAGCGGTATAGCGCATCCACTTCGGCGCTCAACCAGGAACTTTCTTGTTCCTTTTGCCCATAGCGACTTTTTTTACTCATGGCTCGGGCTCGCCGGCTGTTGCGCGTCGTGCGCCCCTCTTGATAGGCTGCAGCCTGCTTGAAGCTGCGTTTATTTGCTTCTTTGTACACCTTGGCACAACGCAATTGATCACCGCAGCGCACGACAAATACTTGCGCCTCTTTGCCGCTCATAAGTTGGAACATTACTTCGTCGATAAGGCCGTCATCGACGAGGGGTTGCAGGCGTTTCGGTACTTTCATGGGCGATAAGGCGATCCTGAGGTTTGGGCTGGCATGTTAACTGAAATGCACTAATGCGTCATGGCATTTAACTGGTCTGCGACGGCCTTTGGCTTGGCGTTTACTCAATGGTGAACTTAACTCTGGCTTTGCTGCAGCTCAGCTTTTTCTTGCACTGCAATGTGTTGGTTTGAATAAATACCCGCTCGGCATCTAGGTTGAGACTCGTCAGCAAGTACTGTTTCACCGCGATAGATCGCGCGTTGGCTAGCTGCTCGAGCTCGGCTAGGGGAGTGGCTTGTGCCGACAGGAGCCGGTCCAATAATTGTGCGTTCGATAGGCTATCGAGATCGGCTACTTTTGGCCCTGTTAATAGTGTGAGGGCGACCTTGCGCCAAGCTGCGCTCAGCCCTTCGATATCAGACGCGGACAGGCCTTGAGCTGTGAATTTTGCGTCCAACGCCATTTGTTTATAGGGCAGGGCTTCGGTTTTCAGGTTTACCTCACCGGTAACGCCTAGGCGCAATTGCGGGCGTTGGTCTAAGGCCGACTTTAAATCGGCAAGGCTCGATTTCGCGTCATCCGTAAGCCACGCCTGGTGCAGCTCAAACGCGACTTCGCCCAGATCTTCGTCACTGCCCACTAAGGAAGCCAATAGGTTAAAGGGCGCCGTAACAACCTTCATAATGCTGTTACGTACCGCCGCCCACACGATGGCGCCGATACTAAAAGAGGGGTCGTCCGTGGTCCCGGAAACCGGTACTTGCAAATCTGCAACCCCGTTTTCGTCGGTGAGAAGCGCTAGCGCGAGGCGCAAGGGGATATCCACTAGTCGGCGGGAATCTATCCGTTCACCCAAGCTGAGTTGATCCAAGACAACGCGGTTCTTACCGACGATACGCTTATCTTCCAGTTGATAATCTAGCTTGACGTTAAGCAAGCCCTTTTCAATTTTCCAGCCGGTGAACGTCGTGGAATAGGGGTTAAATAGGCCGAGGTCGATGGATTTAAATTCGAGTGCGAGATTCATGGCGGGGTCGGCTAAAAAGGGTTTTGCCTTGCCTGCCAGTGTCACAGGCGCATAGCCATCTACTTGGCCTTTTAGATCGACACTTAATGCTTGCTGAGCATTGCTGTTGATGTTTAGGATCTGGCCGCTAAAGGATTCAATCCGTGTGCTGAAGGTGGAGAGAGGTGTCTCGTCAGTAAATTTTATCGTCGCGTCGTGCAAGTTAATTCTGTCGACTTGCCATTGATAGGGGCTGGCGGCGGGTGGCTTTTCTGTGTTTGTTTTTGTGACAGTTTCGGTATTTATTTCTGTAATTGTTTCTGTGTTGGTGCCAATGGACGATTCGGTATTTACTTCTGTGGTTGCCTCTGCGTGCGACCGGTTAGCGCCAGTTTTTATTAAATGATTGAAGTTGGTGCTGCCATCTGCGGCTATTGCCACTTCTGTGCTGAGATTTTCAACGTTGATATTGTCGATGCGCAAGGTGTGATCGCGCGGATTAATCTCGATCATTGGCGCAGTTAATTTTTTTATGCTGGCAATAGAGGCATTCTTTTGATCAACCGCATTGAAGTTATCGATGGTGACGGCCGCAGTAACCTGGTGGGGCTCTGCGTTCGCAATAACGACTTGAACGCTTGTGCCCAGCTCGCCTGAGGCGAGCTGGGCATTTGCCTGCTGGGCGACGATGGGGTTGGCCCAGTTTAGTGGAAAATTGTCTAGGCTTGCCGTTAGGTTGGCCGATTGGGTGAGTGGGGTAAATGAGCCATCGATGGCGAGCTTGGCGGTTTTATCCAGGGTCATCTTAGCGTGTAGCTGTGCTTCATTGGTGCTATTGCTGAGGTTTTCAATGACAACATTGATGGCAGATAGATTGATGCGCCTACGATCTAATTCTGGCACTAGCCAGCTTAGGTTAGCGTTGTTTACGGCCGATTTTTCGACCGATACTTGCCAATCATTTGCTGTTTCAGGGGTGGCCTGATCCGTATTTATGGGTTCGCTATTCGTGCGATTATTTTCATTGGGGCTGGTATCAATGGCAAACATATCGACCAGCCCGAGGCGTGAGCTTTCGTGCCAGCTCGAGAGTTGAAAATTGTTTAGTGAGAGGGATGTTAGGGCGGCAATTTTTTCTTGGCTGTCGATGCGGGCTATGTCGGCATCAAAACTCTGCCATCGCACTTTGCTTGGTGTTTGGCCAGCAAGGGTGCTGGCCAGTTTTTGGCTTAAATCGATGTTTTCTAGGGCTGCATGGGTGTTGGTAACTTGCCATTTGAAGCCATTGTTCCAATCCAGTTCGTATTCACCTTGAATGGAAAATGTGCCGCTGTTTAGGGTGAACTGTAATGCCGGTTCCATAAACTGCCAAATGGGCAGCAGCTTGAACTGCGAGAGGGAGAAGTGCCCCCAGGTTTTCGCGCCTGATGCAGAGACGTCGCCTTGCCACGCCAGTACTCCGCCTTGTGCACTTTCTGCGCGCAAACTATAGCCGTCGCCTTGCTCGCTTAACGTGGAAAAATCTTGCAGGCTAAAGTGGAAATCTCTCAGCCCTGCGCTAAAAGGTTTTTCCCTATGGCTCTCGGTGTATTGCAGCAGGCTCGCTTTCAACTCGAACTCGCCGATCCAGATTCTCGGTAAAGTGAAGTTGGCCTCGGTGCGTGCACGCGCTGGCTCAGATGCAATGCGGGCCTCTGAATGTTCGAGGATATCGGAAAAGTTAAAGCTATCCTGAGCGAGCTTTTCGGGTTGCACTGTTAGGCCGAGCAGGCGCACCTCGTCGATACCGATGGCGCCGCGCCATAGGCTGTGCACTAGCGAGGGGTTGATGATTAATCTATCCATCGCCCACAGGGTGCTACCATCGGGGTTGGTATCGCGCAAGCCGTAGGCAAACACAGACAGCGAAAATGGATTGAAGCCCACTAGCTGGTAGTCTAGTTGCCGGCCGGTAAATTGCTGATAGACCTGAGTTAAGGTCATATTGAGCGCTGGCAGAATCAGCGCTAAGCAAACGGCGACATAGGTTAGGTAGGCGAGAAAGATTTTACGGCAGATTGCGGTAAGTTTTACCTTGTCCATGGTACTGCTGGTCCCTGAATCATTGGCACAAAATGCTATGTTAGGGCAGGCACCCATTGTGTGCCAGTGCCGATAGACACCAAATGAATCAAATTGCCCAAATGCACTTTTGCACTGGCAAAATTAACGGAGGGTACTTGGCCGGGTTACCGGCTTTGGGTTAGTCTGCACGCCTTCTATAACGCCTAGGTTGGATCAGTTTGACCCGTCAGAATATATCTGTTTTGTGCCCTGATGCGGTGGTCATCGGCGGTGGCCCTGCTGGATTAATGGCTGCAGAGCGATTGTTGGCCGCTGGTGTTTCTGTTGCCCTTTATGACGCCATGCCATCGGTAGGGCGGAAATTCCTGCTGGCCGGAGTAGGGGGTATGAATATTACCAAGGCGGAAGCCTCGGATCGTTTTAACAGCCATTATTACGAGGCCCAGAACGCGCTCGGGCCCATGTTGCAAGCCTTTGACGCTAATGCGTTGCGCGATTGGGTACACCAGTTGGGCATAGATACCTTCGTTGGCAGCTCCGGCAAGGTGTTTCCCACTGAAATGAAAGCGGCTCCATTGCTGCGGGCTTGGTTGCAGCGCTTAAAGCAGGCTGGGTTACAGCTTTTTACCCGCCATCAGTGGCTTGGTTGGCAGGGCGCTAACCTGGTATTCGATAGCCCAAAAGGCCGCACCAGCGTCAAGCCCAAGGTTGTTGTATTAGCCTTGGGAGGCGCAAGCTGGTCGCGCCTGGGGTCTACCGGCGTTTGGCAACCCTGGTTAGCAGAACAACAGGTGGGTATTGAGCCGCTTAAGCCGGCAAATTGTGGCTTTACTCGGCCTTGGACGGAACAATTTACCGCGGCAGGCTGTCCCATAAAGGCGGTTGCCGGTTGGGTAAAGGATACAGACTCGCGCAGTCCAATTCGCGGTGAACTATTACTGACCCAGGACGGTATTGAGGGGAGTTTGGTTTATCGGTTCTCGGCCCAGCTGCGCGAACAGCTGTTGCGGTCAGGCAAGGCGACACTGTATCTGGATTTATTACCCGATAGGTCGCTGCAAGACGTTCTCGCGGTTTTTAAGCAGGCGCCCAAAGGTAAAACCTTATCGAGGTTACTTTCGAGCAAACTCGGTTTTAGCGCCGCGAAAAGGCAATTGCTGTTCGAGTGTGTAGAGAAAAGCCAATGGGCCAAGCCACTGTTAATGGCCGCTCATATTAAGCGCTTAGCTGTGGAATTAGAGGCGATGCGGCCAATGGACGAAGCCATCAGTTGCGCTGGTGGCGTTAGATTCAGCGCGCTAGATAAAAATCTTATGTTGACCGCCATGCCCGGTGTGTTTTGCGCCGGTGAAATGCTGGATTGGGAGGCGCCAACAGGTGGTTATTTGTTAACCGCTTGTTTTGCGACTGGGCGCTGGGCCGGTGATGGCGCCGCTCGATATATAGAGCATTAAGCCTTCGGTCAATTATGTTTAACGATGTTCAATGATTATCAGTAGGTGTTTCGTGAAAATACAAATGGTGTTGCTGTGTTCAATGTTAAGTCTTGTATTCTTCTCAGGTTTCGTTCAGGCAAATGAGAAGTCGCCAAAAATGGTATTGGGTTGGTTGGAGTCAACGCGGTTGATGTCATCAGGTATGCGCATTAAAACCAAGCTAGACCCAGGCGCAAAAACATCGTCCATACAAGCGACTAACCTAAAATATATTACCCGAGGTAAGGATACCTATGTGGCTTTTGATTTTACCGATGAGAATTTAGATACCGGAAAATCCGAAACCCATCGCTTGGAAGGCAAGCTTATGCGGGAAGTGGTGATTAAGCGCCATGGTGCTAAGAATGTGACACGGCCAGTGGTGGCGATGGAGTTTTGTTTGTATCACCAAGTTTATAAAGCCGAGTTTAGTTTGGCCAACAGAGGTAAATTTAATTATTCCATTTTGCTGGGGCGATCTTTCTTGTCGAAAGTTGCGTTAGTGGATTCCTCAGAGATATTTTTAAGCAAGCCCTACTGCGAAGGAAATTCTTTTATTCAGGATGCGTTGGAATAATAGAACACGAAAACGGCTGTGCTGACTCACTGCTCACTCGCGCAAACGGGGCGATTATCTCGGGTATTAGCCCTCTCTATCGCTTCGGTATCTCGGCCTGTACTTAAAGCTGTTGCGATCGAACAAGCAAGCGCTAAATAGCCGTGTCATACTGGCGCAGCGTCAAACTTTATAAAGGAGAAGGTTTTTGACCTCTAGAGCGCATTTATGGCAGCAGCTAAAGCAAGCTGAACCCTGGGACATGGTTGTTGTGGGTGGCGGTATTACCGGTGCCGGTGTTGCACTGGCCGCTGCGCGTCAGGGCTTGCGTGTGCTTTTGTTGGAGCAACAAGATTATGCGTGGGGCACGTCGAGTCGATCCTCAAAAATGGTGCATGGTGGTTTGCGCTATCTCGCCCAGGGCGATATCAATTTAACCCGACATTCGCTTCAGGAGCGGGAGTACTTGATTCGCGCGCTACCCGGCTTGGTAGCGCCTATGGGTTACTACTATGTGCTGGGTAGAAAGGCGCCGCCGCGCTTTGCCGTGAAAATTCTGCTTTCTTTTTACGACTGGTTTGCCGGTATTGATAATCATAAGTATGTTAGCCGGCCGAACTTAAGCAGCGCCGTACCCGGGTTGAATCTTGCGCAGGTAAGTGGCGCCTATTATTACACCGATGCAGTGACAGACGACAGTAGACTGGTGCAACGGGTGATTGGCGAAGCCAAATTAGCCGGTGCGCACTGCTTGAATTACGTAAAAGTTGTCAATTTCGAAACAGACCAAAGCAATGACGACCCAGGCCAAGGCGTTGCAATCGATGTTGTCGATCAATGCACCGGCGACGCTTTAACGCTTCGCGCAGCAGTATTAGTGAACGCCACTGGTGCGTGGGCCGACAGGCTGCGCAATCGAGTAAACCCAGAAGTGCGTGTTAGGCCGCAGCGCGGCAGTCATATTTTGGTCACTCGCGAGCGCTTGGCGGTTGAGGCTGCGCTTACGCTAATGCATCCTGTGGATGGTCGTTACCATTTTATTTACCCTTGGGGTGGTAAAACCGTTATCGGGACAACCGATCTCGACCACAAAACCGATCTCGATCAAGAGGCTTGTTTGAATGCCGAGGAGCAAAATTATTTGTTGCTCGCTGCCAACTACGCCTTTCCACAGGCCAAACTTACCTGTGCGGATATTGTGTCCACTTGGTCTGGCGTGCGCCCGATTATCGCGTCCGATAATGCCAAAGATCCCTCTAAGGAGCGGCGCGATCACGCGGTTTGGGTCGATGGGTCGCTAATAACCGTGAGCGGCGGAAAACTAACCACATTTCGATTGATTGCCTTAGACGTGTTAGCCGCAGTAGCCAAAATCACGGGTAAATGTGGCGGCAAAGCCGAGTTGGATCAGTTGAAAGCTCATTATTTTAATCCGTTGTCGGTCACCGTGACTGAGCTGGAGGGCTGCGGTGCACCACTCGCAGCTCAGTATCTCGCACGCTATGGCGATGACGCCAAAGGTTTGATCGACACTTGCGTGAGTGAAGCGCGCCAGCATGAGTTTGCGCCGCTCTTGGATACGCACTATAGCTTGGCCGATTTGCGCTGGGCCTTGCGGTATGAGCAGGTTGTGCATTTGGACGACCTACTACTGCGTAGAACGCACCTAGGTTTATCCCTCGCTCATGGTGCCGAACAGCTGTTTCCCGCGCTAAAAATCTTGTGCCAAGAAGAGCTGTTTTGGTCCGAGGCGGATTGGCAGCTCGAGCTAGCGCGCTACCAAACTATTGTAAAAAAATATTACAGCACCGCTGCGATCGATGAGTTATAGACGCCATTGTTAATTTATAAATTGTAAAAATCTTGCTGATGTTGGAGTTGTTTAAACTCCTTTAGTAAAGCTACGTCTAATTTTTCTCCCAGTGCCTTTACTTGGCTGGCATAAGCCGTCAATGGCTTTTCAAGATCTTTTTTTCCCGCCAGCACAATATGGTTCAGAGCGTCGATGCTGGCAATGAGTAGTGTTTTAAAGTGCTGGTTGAGGGTGGTGAAACATTGGTCGTCAAAGGCCGGTAACTGCGTGTAATTAATAGCTAGCCAGCCGTCGTCGGTTAGCAGCTTGGCGCAGTTCGCTAGGTAGCGGTTTGTTTTCTGTGAGATATCCATGCCGCTGGCCATGTAAATATCTGAAAATATTAACTCGAACCGGCCGGGGCTTTGGCCGGCGATATAGCGTTGGGCGTTGTCGCACAGGATAGTGGTATGCGCTTGCGGTGAATAAAATTCTTCCGTTAAAAAGTATTGTTCCGCTAGGCGCTTAACGCCAGGCCTAAGTTCTATTGCGGTTTGCTTTGCCAGTGGATTTACTTTATGGCAAGCCCTTAACAATGCGCCACCGCCAAGGCCAAGGTGTAGAATATTGTTCGGCTGGTGAAACGCTAGACTAATTAGCATCGCGCGAATATAGCGGTGCATGGGTTTGCTAGGCGTACTAATGGCCATGGTGCTTTGCTCGAAGCGCTCGTCAAAGCTCAGTACTCTAAGGCCCTTATTTTCAAATACGAAAACATCACCATACTCGTCTTTGGTTTGGCATAAGGGTTTCGAGGAAAAACTGTTCAGCGCGCGTCGAATTTTACTGGCAATATCCATTGTCTATATCTATCCATTGTCTATATCTATCCATTGATGCTATCTAGCCGTGTGCTTAGTTGCGCTAGTGCCGAGGGCGGCGAAGAGTATTGGCAATCATAATGTTTATGTCATGGTTGATAAATCTTTTATTTTCAAACTAAAAACCCCATCGAGAATGGGGTTTTTAGTGGCCTGGCTATTGCTGTTGGACCATGTCTGAATCTAAAAGTTTATCCTTCTAACGTTTATCTCAATTCACGTGCAATTCCTTAAACAGCTCGCCAAAGTTTGGTTTACGTCTTAGCTGAATGGGGGCGTTTATTTGGCGGGCGAGGTTCTCGGCATTGATGACGCCTCTAATGGTGTTTGTATGGCTATCAATCACCAAGCTGTGTTGCAGTCCGTCTGTCGCTAAGGTGTTAAGCACATGGCCAATGGTACTCTTCTTGACCTCGTCATACTCGAGTGCGCTTTGCGCGTCTATGGACGTCATGACATCGACCACTGTCAGCGAATCTACATCGTAGCCCTCCGCTTTTTTAATCATCTGACATTGTAGCGATACCTGATTATAGTTGAGCGTTCCCACCAATAGATCGGCGTCATCCAGCACTAATTTAAAGTGTACGTGTGCCCGCTGCATGATTAACGCGGCATCTCTTACTAGCGTGCTAGCTTCAATTAGCAAGGGGGCAGATACCTCAAAGTCGTGCATGACGCTGGTTGCAGGTGATGTGAGTAAAAGTTGCGCAGTGTTTGGGGTGGCGATAGTCAGCGGTTGTTTTAATCTCAATAAATTTAACGTTTTCATGGGTTTATCCTAGTTATAGACATAGCAAGGCCGGCATCGGGTTGGATGCGTTGCGGCACAGTTGTTGTTGCTTAAGAGATAGCTAGGCAACCTCTGAATAACTCTGGTGCCGCTTTGGCTTCCAGCAAATTTCGTGGGCTAGGCGCGGCTTCGAAGGCATACCGGGGTCTGTCGAGAAGTCGCAAGCGGATGGCCGCCCCCAACTCACACGGGATTTGCTGGAAGCCCCGCAGGGCGCGGCCTTTAGCGGCCATCCGCTGCGTTGAGCTTCTTGCTTAGGGCTAAGGCCATTAGCTGCGAAACTCGTCTTGCGGCTGACCGCTACAGGTCACGCAGAGCGGTACCAGAGTTATTCAGAGGTTCCCTAGGAAAGTTGTGGTGGTGCTCGAATGCTGAAGGCGTAGCTGTGCTGGTTGGCGTGATGCGAGTAGGATCGACCGCCTTTGTAGGCTGGCTGAGTGGTTGTGAGTGGGTGTGCGTCGCTGTTGCCAGCCCAAGGTTGGTCGTCTTGGCTTTGTGGCTCCGATGCCTGGCAGGCTGAAACTTCTAGTTTCCAAGTTTTAGCCTGCTGGTTTTGGTGGCTGTCTTGATTGGCGGATGAGGTGACAAATAACAGCGCCAGCGCAATGGTGCCAGCAATATGAAAGAGCTTGGAGATGCTTAAGGGGAGCTGATTTTTGAGCTGATGCATAAACGCCGCTGAACCTCGCGCGATGTGCCTTAATAGTGTGGTTGCGGCGCGCGATTTTCAAGTGTTTAAGCGAATATATTATGGATATCCCTTGCTGGGTTTGGCTTTCCAGCTCGTCTTAATAGCTTGCTTCTACAATAAATAGTTTGGAGACACACTGTGCTTACTCTTTCGCGTGGACTAATTGGGGTTATCTTGGCTTTTTCATTCCTGTTGGCTGGTTGCTCTAAAGCACCTTCAGAAAAAGCAGAAATTGATACAAATGTGGCTTTTGATCAATATAAAAATGCCTTTTTGGAAAGCTTTTGGCAAGTATCGCCAGAATATGCCTTATACAATGGTCGCTATGAATTTGCGTCGCACTTACGTATTAATGATGCCGCCGCACGTGCCGCCGACGCAGAATTTATAAGTCAACACATGGCGTTGTTGGCTAAGTTTTCGGTCGATGAGCTAAATGGCACCAATAAAGGTGACTGGGCGATTATTGATAATGAGTTGCGCTCTTGGCAGTGGCGGTTGTCCACTTTTAAGGATTATCAGTGGAACCCTTCACACTATAATGTCGCCGGGCCAATCGGCCTGATTCTGAATACCGAATACGCCCCTATTGAAGAAAGGCTTGCCGCGATCAACGAGCGCTTGATCAAGGTACCCGCATATTATCAAGCCGCAGAGGCGAATATTGTTTCCCCGGCGCTACCACAAACCCTGTTGGCTATTGATCAAAATAGGGGTGCTATTGGGCTTTTAGAGGGTGGTTTACAGGAGGCGATTGAAAGTGCAGCCATATCTGAAAAAACTAAGCAGGATCTCGTGATGCACACGCAACAAGCGGTTGCGGCTATCGAACATTATGTGGAATTTTTAGAACAGATGGTACCGGCATTAGAAGCGGGTGGCGCGAAGGATTTTCGCATCGGTGAAGCGCTGTACGAGCAGAAGTTTAGCTTCGACATTGTGTCTGAGTTCAGCGCCAAACAGGTGTACGAAATGGCCTTAGCGGAAAAAGCTAAGATTCACGTGGAGATGGCCACTCTGGCCGAACAACTCTGGCCGCGCTATTTTCCCGAGCAACCAATGCCCGAGGATTCGTTGATCTTGATCGGTCGAGTGATTGAACAGGTTTCACTCGAGCACGCCAAGCCAAGTGAGTTCGTGGCTGCCGTGCAAACACAGATTCCCGCGCTTGATGCCTTCGTAGTCGAACATGATTTGATGGATACCGATAGAAATAAACCATTGGTTGTGCGCGAAACACCGGCTTATCAGCGCGGCTTTTCTATCGCCTCCATTGAGGCGCCAGGCCCCTACGACAGCGCCGCTAACACCTATTACAATGTGTCGCCGGTGGATGACTTGAGCCCTGAAATGCAGGAAAGCCATTTGCGCGAGTACAACAGCTACACCATGCAGATCTTAAATATTCACGAGGCAGTACCGGGCCACTATACACAGTTGGTGCACGCTAATAAGTCGCCGAGTTTAATTAAGGCCATATTCGGCAATGGTGCAATGATTGAGGGGTGGGCGGTATACACCGAGCGAATGATGTTGGAACAGGGCTACGGTGAAGGTCAGCCGGAACTTTGGCTAATGTATTACAAATGGAATTTGCGCACGGTGGTAAACACGATTCTCGATTACTCCATTCAAGTGCTGGGTATGGACGAGCAGGCTGCGCTGGCGCTGTTAATGAATGAGGCCTTCCAAGAAGAGGCTGAAGCGAGAGGCAAGTGGCGCCGCGCTAGCCTAAGCCAGGTGCAGCTGACCAGCTACTTTACCGGTTATAAAGAAATTTACGCTTTTCGAGAAGAGCAAAAGCAACGCTTGGGCGAGGACTTTAATTTGAAAGCTTTTCACAATGAGTTTTTAGGTTATGGCAGCGCGCCGGTGAAGGTCATCAAAGACAATATGCGCGCGCACTAAGGTTTCGAAACTGCAGTGTCTCGAGTGAGTTAGGCATAGCTGCACGAGCGAGCCTTTCAAACACGCTAGAATTTGAAAAAGTCTCCGCGAATTAGCGCTCGCGGTGACTTTTCTGTGCTTAGGTCACACCATTGCCTGTGTTGTCGGCTCTAGATTGAGGCAAAGACCTATCCGCTCGTCTTAGAAGTACAAGAAAATTGAGCCCGCTTTAGCGGGCTGTGCAGATACTTCTAGGAGTCAATCCCATGAAACATTCCACTTGGCTTGCGCTGAGTATGGCCTGCTTTATTTCACTGCTTGGCTGTGAGTCTGATCAGCCGCCAGCGCAAAGCCAGACAGCGAAAAATCAGCCGAGCAACAGGGTCGATCCCAAAGTGCAGGTTGAAACCTTTGCGGCGGATTTACACAAACACATTGCCGTTTTGGCATCTGATGAGTTTGAAGGCCGTGCACCCGCAACCGCGGGTGAAGAAAAAACCGTTAATTACTTGGCCGCCGAGTTCGGCAAGCTAGGCCTAATCCCAGGCAACAACGACAGCTGGTTCCAAAACGTGCCGGTGGTGAGTGCGTCCTTGACCGCCAGTCCTGAAATGACCATTACCGGCAAGGAGCTGATGCAGTTGAAAAGCGGCGTCGACGTCATGCTCTGGTCCAAGCGCGAGCAAGAACGTGTGGTTCTAGACGCTAGCGACATGGTGTTCGTGGGTTACGGTATCGTCGCGCCAGAATACCAGTGGGATGACTATGCCGGCGTTGACGTGAAGGGTAAAACCGTCGTGGTACTGGTCAATGACCCTGGTTATGCGACCCAAGACAGCGCGCTCTTTAATGGCAATGCCATGACTTATTACGGTCGCTGGACCTACAAATACGAAGAGGCGGCCCGCCAAGGCGCTGCGGCTGTGCTTATCGTTCATGAAACTGGTGCGGCGGGCTATCCTTGGGAAGTGGTTAGCGGCAGTTGGTCTGGCGAGCAAATCAGTTTGGCCAGTGACAGCAAGGGTGCCGAACGGGTGGCCGTGGAGGGATGGATAACCCATGCAAAGGCTGAGGCCCTATTTGCCCAAGCGGGTCTCGACCTCATGGCATTAGAGCAGCAGGCCAGTAGCCGGGATTTTAAAGCTCAGCCATTGGCAGCCAAGGCGAGTGTCACCTTATCTATTGCGTTGCGCTATTCGGAAAGTCGAAATGTGCTCGCGTTAATTCCAGGTCATAAGCGCTCTGATGAGGTGGTGATCTATATGGCACACTGGGATCACCTCGGCCAAAAGCCGGGTGCCGAAGGCCAAGATCACACCTTTAATGGCGCGGTGGATAACGCTACCGGCACCAGCGCCTTGTTAGGTCTGGCCAAGAGTTTTATGGCGGTTGAGGACAAACTGCAGCGCAGCATCTTGTTTGTGGCCGTTACCGCCGAAGAATCGGGTTTACTCGGGTCTGCCTACTATAGCCAGCACCCGGTGTTTAAATCCTATAAGACGGTCGGCGGCATAAATATGGATGCCATGAACGTCAACGGCCCAACCAAAGATGTGGTTGTTATTGGTTATGGCTCCAGTGAAATGGAGGGATTGTTAAAAACCGCCGCAGAAAAACAGCAGCGCGAGTTAGTGCGCGAGCCGACACCGGAAAAGGGCTATTTCTACCGGTCAGACCATTTCAACCTGTCTAAAATTGGCGTTCCTGTGCTGTACGCTAAAGGCGGCCTGGAAAATCGCGAGCACGGCCACAGTTACGGCGCAGCACAAGCGGCTGACTACGGCTCGCATCGCTACCATAAGCCTGGTGACGAGTATGACCCGACTTGGAATTTACTCGGCGCGGCAGAAGATATGCAGCTGTATTACGATGTTGGCTATGCGCTGGCCGTGGGCGACTTTTTTCCAAAGTGGTTTGACACCAGCGAGTTTAAAGCGGCGCGCCTCGCGGCCATTGCCGCCTGTAAAGCAGCCAAAGAGCAGCGCTGCCCGAACTGATACGGGTAATTATTCGGCGTTGTAGGAAGGGCTCGCACGAGCCCTTTTTGTTGCCGGTGGATTAACTATTCTAACCTTGGATTCGGTGTGAATGGCGCGTGATTGAACTCGAACTAACAACCCTACTGCTGTTGCTCGCGGTTGCTTTCGCCGCCGGCACCATCGATGCAATTGCCGGTGGCGGCGGCCTGTTAACGGTGCCGGCGCTGCTCGCCTGTGGCTTGAGCCCCGCCCAAGCACTCGCCACCAATAAACTACAAGCCTGCTTCGGCTCAGCCTCGGCCACCTGGTTTTTCTGGCGGCGCGGTTTGTTGGCGCTAAAACCCATGTTACTCACCTTAGTCTGTACCTTTTTCGGTAGCGCTTTGGGTACCCTATTGGTGCAGCAGGTGGATAGTCAGTTGATGGATTGGCTGCTGCCGTTTTTATTGATCGCCATGTCGATCTACTTCATCCTTTCGCCGCGCATGCGCGATGATGATTCTGAGCGGCGCCTAAGCGAGCGGGCTTTTGCGTTTAGCATCGGCGCAGGGTGCGGTTTCTACGATGGTTTTTTTGGCCCGGGCGTAGGATCTTTTTATGCCTTGGGCTTTATAAGCCTAGCGGGTATGGGGTTGCGCAAGGCCACGGCCCATACGAAACTACTTAACTTCACCTCTAACTTGGCGTCTTTGTTGTTTTTCACTCTCGGTGGTCAAGTGCTCTGGACCCTTGGCTTGATTATGGCCGTTGGTCAGTTTGCCGGTGGTAGGGTGGGGGCTAAATTGGTTTTCGCGCGAGGGGCGGGGTTAGTTAAGCCCCTGTTGGTGGTATTATCCCTTAGCTTGTCGGCGAAACTACTGTGGGATTTATTGTCTGTTTGATTTCGCTGTATGAAAATACTTTTTGATAACGCCTTTTGATAATTTGAGTCTTATGAAAACAATATCATTATCTAACCTGACTGCGCTCGCGCTTGTTATCTTCTGCGGCCTTAGCGTACAGGGCTGTAGCGAAAAGCCTGTGAGCCCGGATTTTTCGGAGCGAGAATGGCTGGCGATGACGACGATTTTTTGTACCACTAACAGTGAGCGCGAGGTGTGGCAAACCCGCGATAGGGATAAGTTAGCGCTGTTGCAAGGTTCGTTAACAGTGCAAAGTCCTCAGTTTATTGACCACATTATAAAAAGCCACAACCACGTTATTGAAATTGAACTCGCCGCTGACCAAGGGCTAGAGCGCTGGCGCTTGGTTATTAATCGCGATCAGGGACATGTTAGTTTTTATCAGCTGGAAAATCCCACTCGCTCTTTTACCGCCGATAGTGATGCGATGTTTTACCGCGCCTTGAATACCTTGCTGAAATCCCATATGAGCGAATCTTTGGATATATTTCGCAAGTGTGAAATGTCTGACTAGTGCGTTAAATAGCCTCATCCCAGGGTAGCTTTTCTGGCCCCGCTCTGTGGGCCGCCCAAGCAAGAAATAACTCAGCGGTGGCCAAGGCATCTTCTAGGGCATTGTGTGCCGGTGCATTGGGCAAGCCATAACGTGAGCGGCATGCATGAAGCCGCAAGCTACCAGGCCCTATGATATCCGCATGCTGTAATACCTTGTCTTTCTCCAACTGCAAGGTGTCGATAAAAGGGGTAATAAATTGGCTATCGAAGTGCCTTAGGCAAGCGTTGTTAATAAAACCAAGATCTAAGCAGGCATTGTGAAATAACGGCACTCTTCCTGTACTGTCGTGTATGAGCTCAGTCAGCACAGTTTTTAATGTCTCACCTTTACTCGTCTCGGTATCGGTAATGTGGTGAATAGTGGCGCTGTTACCCACGCCCATTTGGGTTTTAACCAGTTTATGCTTCGCGCTGTTTAATTTGATGACACCCTGCTTGATCACAACCCAACCGGCGCTAGCAATTTCGTGCGCCAAAGGGTTTAGTCCCGTGGTTTCTAGATCCACGGCTATAAACTCAACATCGCGCCAATCCGCGCCTCTTTCTGGCAAGCTGCAAGACAAAAAATCATTAAAGACGGGCTCTATGACTTTAGATTTTGCGGCATTTCGTTGCCAATTTAGCCAGTGATAGCTAATGCAGTTCATGCGCTAAGCCCTCGGCTGAACTTCAAGATCAGGGCCTCTTGCGCGTCGTTTACCGCTGTGAAGGCGTCGCGAAGTTGTTCCCGTTGCATTTCTGGCAAGGCGGCTGGGTCTAGGTAATTTGTTGTGGCTTGTTGATGGCTAAGTTGCCTTGCCTGGTTTTGCAGTCGCAAGCTTAATATGTATTCGAGCGCATCGAGTAAGTTTCTGCTGTCGGCCAGTGTCAACGCTTGCATTTCGCCTAAGACCTTAAGGCGCTCGCGCGTATTCACCGCTGCGCAACCGTAAGCCAAGGCGTAAACCCGCGCCATGTCGACAATGGGAATAATGCCACGGTGTTTCAAATCTAGTTGATGCGCGTGTTCGCCATTGCGCTCTAACACAAAGCGCCTAAAGAAACCGAGGGGCGGGCGATGGGTTGCAGCATTGCGCGCGAGTGCGGCGAGAAAAATATCGTTCTTTTGCGCCACCTTCAGCATGTGGTTTTGCAGTTGCGTGGCCAGTTTTTTATCGCCGAAAATCGCGCGAATATCGAAAAATATACTGACGCGCATGACCGCATCTAAGGTCGGTTCGTCGGTCCAGCTAGACACCCGTTGCTGCCAGCGACTAAGCGGCTGGCGCCATTGATCGGTGGTGGCCATGATGCCGCCCGGGCAATACACATAACCGCAGCTATTAAGGCCGTCGCAAACAAAATGCGCAAGTTTGGAAAAGTAGCCGTCTGCATTTTTAGGTGCAACATCGCTATACACTAGCGCATTATCTTGATCTCCACCAATGGCCTGCTCCGCGCGCCCTTGAGAGCCAAAACCTAGCCAAGCGAAAGGCGCGGGCGCTGGCCCGAATTCGAGTTCAGCCAGTTGTAGCAAGCGGCGGGTGATGGCATCTGACACACTGGTAAAAATTTGACCCAATTGGTAGGCGCGAACACCCGAGTCACTCCATTGGCTTAGTAGGTTGGGGAGTGTGGCGGAGGCTCTTTGTAAGCCGGCCAGTGAGGTTTGCTTGTGAATAAACTGCACTAAATAAACCGGGTCCTGTTCGCGATTGCGAATCATGTCGCTCATAGTGAGCATACCGCAGGGCTTGCCATGTGATGACGTGAAGGGCGCGTGCTCGATCGATTCGTTATTTGCAGCTGTGGTCTCCAATACCGGTAGATGATGAATGCCGTGTTCGCTCATTAACAACATGGCATCAAAGAGGCTTGCTTCTCGGTTTATACTGAGCGGCTGTTCGGTCATGACGGCATTGATAGGGGTTTGGTAATCGAGCCCCTTGGCCACTAATCGGCTACGCAGATCTCGGTCTGTGACAATACCTAATAACTTTTCCTGCTCGCATACCATGACCGAAGAAACGCTGTTTTCAACCATTATTTGGGCGGCCTTTTTTACACTCATCGTCGGTTCAACGGCAATAACCCTGTGGCTCATTAGTGCGGTGATAGGGCCCATCAGGAGGTTGTTGGCCGGTGTTAGCATCACCGCTCGACGCAGGCGTCGGTTGCGTTGGCTGTGAAAAAAACGATCAAAATTGCGGTTTTGTTGGCGCAATTGCGCATGGTATTTATTGTCGAGTAAATAGATCAGGCAGTCCTCGATAACCTGTGCAGAAATATCCGGCTCTTCTGCCGCCAAATTACACAGATTGAAATTTTCTTTTTCACCCAAACGGTCGAGTAATTGGTTGGAGCCAGAGCGAAGTTCCACTGCGCCCGAGCGCAAAATGCGTATGTTGCGTGCGTTATAGTCGGGCTTTATTTGGCTGCCTGCTCGTAGATAGGCCACGTCCATATGGTTGGCGGCAAATTGAAGCTGGCTAGGGCTTAATTCATTATAGGGGAGGCATTGCTTTAGAAACTCAATAACCGCGCTTATTTCTGGGCTGCTGTCATTCATTGTCATTCGCCACATGGTATTCGTTAGTGGGTTATATCAAGTGTTCTGCCTCAGGTGTTTGTTGCAAATCAATTAAATATCAATTGTCGAACAATGGTTGGCGCAGGTAGGGCTGTCAGGCTAGGGATGCGAGCTGTCTGCAGTACTTTGTGCCAGCGGGCCGCCGGTAATACTTAACGGCGTATTATTGCCCGGTTCTGTAATCCAGGCGATTACAGCTTGAGGGGGTATGTTGTCTTTGCTGGCGGGTAACTCGCCTTGCCAGTGCACACCTTGTTGCGGATATTGGGCAAAACCCAGCATCACAAACTGCTGCTCCAGAATGCGCCCCGAATTTTCTCCGCGTTTGACGTTAATACTGAAGTCCATGCCGATGACTGCCAGATTTAGAAGGGTGTTTTCCAGCTCGGTTTGCGCGGTAAATTTATTGCCGCTTACGTGCAAACTGAGCTTTGGTTGACTGGATTTTTTTGTCTCAGGGAGCTCGGGCTTGAACCGTGTCATTAACGCGCGCCACTCAACTCCATTAATGACAGCCTGGGGGGTATAAACCCCCGATGTGACTTTTTGATGGTGATACCGGTATTGTCGATGATTGGCGTCGGTACTGGAAAACTTGTCGACCCAGCCGAGGTCGTCCCAGTAATCGACATGCCAAGCGATGGGAAATAGCGTTACCCACAAATCGGAATCGCTTTTAAAGTTGTTTAGCCAGCGCTCGGCATTTGGACAGCTGCTACAACCCTGTGAGGTAAAGAGTTCAATCAATTGTGCCTTGTCTTCGCTAGCATGAAAGGTTTGTGCTTGCACGAAAGGGCAGAGAAGAACAAGAGCGAGTAGTAAAGTTTTCAAGGTGGTTCAGGTTTCCTATCGAGTCGCTTATAGTCGGTTAGTCAGTATGGCAAATCGCGCGCTTTCGTGCCATGTACAAATGTTAACGTCGTCACGAACAAGAGGCGCTGTAGTTTGAGTATTCTGGAAGATAGGGTGAATAATCTCTGCTATAAAAAAGGCTCCCGAAGGAGCACTGCTGTCCACATAAAAGACATGATCATCGTTAGGTTTTAAACCTCACAACATATGTGACATCTGGGCGTATATTTGGACATGAGTTTGGTGCCCAGACTAGCGACACGACGTGAATACATCCATGTAGTCTCAACACCCGCATCCATGCGGGTGACGGTCGCTAGTGCGGGCACCAAACTCTCCCGCGACATAGCTGTGGGAAAGCAGTGCCCGAAGGAGCCTATTTATCTAGGAGCATAGTTAAATCAGTGACTCACCGCGTCGCCAGCACCTTTGGGGTAGCGGATAGATTCCACCAAGTCCTGAATGTCTTCAGGCGCATCGGCGGTCATTTTATTGACTGCAATAGCGACAACAAAGTTGATAATCATACCTAAGGTACCAATGCCCTCAGGTGACACGCCGAAAAGCCAGTTGGCGGGTACATTGGCGCCTGGGTTAATGAACTTGAAGTAGATGATGTAGGCGGCAGTGAATAAAATACCACTTACCATCCCAGCGATGGCGCCTTCCTTGTTCATTTTCTTGTAGAAAATACCGAGGATAATGGCCGGGAAGAAGCTCGACGCTGCTAAGCCGAAGGCAAAGGCAACCACTTGGGCAACGAATCCTGGCGGGTGAATACCGAGATAACCCGCAATCACAACGCCTACACCAGCCGCTAGGCGGGCGTAGAATAGTTCTTGCTTATCGGTAATCTGTGGCATCAAGTTACGCTTTAGTAAATCGTGCGAAATCGACGTGGATATCACCAGCAGCAAGCCTGCCGAGGTGGATAGTGCGGCCGCAATACCGCCGGCCGCTACCAAGGCAATCACCCAAGCGGGAAGGTTGGCAATTTCTGGGTTGGCCAATACCATGATGTCGCGGTCAACTTTCATTTCATTGCGTTCATCATTGGAGTAGAACATGCGTCCGTCGTCGTTGTTATCCGTCCAGCTGATTAGGCCGGTTTGTTGCCAGTTGGTGATCCAGCTAGGCGCCTCGGTGTAAAGCGTTCCTTGGCTGTCTTTGCCATTGATCGTTTCGATCATGTTAACGCGTGCAAATCCCGCCACTGCTGGGGCCGTGGTGTACAAGATGGCGATAAACAGTAACGCCCAGCCAGCAGACTTACGGGCGTCGCGCACTTTGGGCACAGTGAAAAAACGCACGATCACGTGTGGTAAGCCCGCCGTGCCCACCATCAGCGCCGCAGTAATGAAAAATACGTCGATGGTACTTTTGGTGCCGTCCGTATAGGCAGCAAAACCAAGTTCCTGGCTCAGCCCGTCCAGCTTATCGAGCAAAAATGTTCCCGGTTCAGCAGTCAGTTCTGCGCCGAAGCCGAGTTGTGGGAAAACGTGACCGGTCATCATCATGGAGATAAAAACGGCGGGCACCATATAGGCAAAGATCAACACGCAATACTGCGCAACTTGAGTGTAGGTAATGCCTTTCATACCGCCGAGCACGGCATAAAAGAACACTACGGCCATGCCTATAACCACGCCGGTGGTGATGTCTACTTCCAAGAATCGAGAGAAGACAACCCCGACGCCACGCATTTGCCCAGCCACGTAAGTGAAGGACACGAAAATTGCGCAGATCACAGCGACAGTGCGCGCCGTTTGGGAATAATAGCGATCGCCTATAAAATCTGGCACCGTAAATTTACCGAATTTGCGTAAGTAGGGTGCTAAACACAAGGCCAGTAACACGTAGCCACCGGTCCAACCCATGAGGTAAACGCCACCGTCATAACCCATAAAGGAAATTAATCCGGCCATGGAAATGAACGACGCCGCACTCATCCAGTCAGCAGCAGTCGCCATACCATTGGCAACGGGGTGAACGCCACCACCGGCCACGTAAAACTCCTGAGTGGAGCCGGCACGGGCCCAAATGGCGATACCGATATACAGCGCAAAAGAAACGCCGACGATGAGAAAAGTCCAAGTTTGAATATCCATTATCGGCTCCTAGTCTTCATGAACGTGATATTTGCGGTCTAATTTGTTCATGAGATTTACATAAACAAAAATAAGCAGCACAAATGTGTAGATGGAACCTTGCTGGGCAAACCAGAAGCCCAGTTTAAAGCCGAAGAACTTGAACTGATCGAGTACATCTACCAGTAAAATTCCGCAGATAAAGGAAACGAAAAACCAGAGGGCCAGCAATATAAGCATGAGCCGTACGTTTTCTTTCCAATAAGCGATTTGATCGTCTTTCGATTTAAAGGCCATTGTCATTACCTCGATTGTTATTGTCTTGATGATCATCTACCGGCGCGCCGGGTTAAACCATTGGACATTGGTCTAACCCTGTACCGGTTCGGCCAAGCTTAGAAGCTGTACATCGCCATAAACTGCAAACGATTCATACTGCCGCTGTCATCGTTTTCTATGGTTTTTTCGCCATAGATAAATTCGGCGCCTAGGTTGATCGCAGGGGCAGGTGAATAGATCAAATTGATGTGGGCGCTTTGATATTCACTGGGTGTACTGGCGGCAACGAAATCTGGGTTGTCAGAGCGGCTGGCCGATAACACAAGGCTCGAACGCCATTGATCGTTCCAAGCATGTTTGTAGGTGATAAAGCCACCTATTTGATCATTCAGTTCAATGGCGCCATCTGGGGCGATAGAGCCGTCGCGAAAGGACTGAAGCCCCATATAGCGACCGATGGCGTTACCGTAGTTGAGCATAACTTTGAAATCGTCAGCACCGAACTTCCACACCGCCGAGCCGCTCAGGGCATAGCCAAACTCACTCTCATCCATGGCTTGGCCGCCAATGGTATCTTTGTAATGGATTTCCCGCCCTATACCCGCGAGGCTATAGGTAAAGCTATTAGCCTTACCATCAAAGCGGATAGCAACATCCGGTAATTCGTTATTATCGTAATTATTGCTGCCGCCATTTAACCCAGTCGAAGGATTCTCTAAGGCAAAGTGAAAGGCATTGCCGCCGCTCAACTTTTTGCTCCAGCGCAGCTGTGCCTGGCGCACGAAGATGGTGCCAGCCGGGCCTACGAAGTCGACGGTATTGGGCAGAGCGCTGACGTTAAACAGGGTCGACCAGGTTTGACCGGCGAGTAGACTCGTTGTCTCGGAGTAATCCCAGCTAAGGTAGGCGTGGCGAATACGCGGAGCGTAGGAGTTACTAATACGCTCGTCGCCCTGGCCACTCAATTGAAAGTCGATCTCAATCAGGCCATTAACTTGCCCGGCATCGGTATCAGTGGTTGATTTCACATGAAAGCGCGACTGCTTGGCGTGCATATCAAACTTGCTACCAGACTCACCGCCGATGGGCAGGGTCGAGGGGATGTAAAAATCGTCACCAATGCTTGCTGTGGCGCGGTCACCGTCTGAGTAGTCCGAATACATAGCGTCTAGTTTGATGAATCCGCCAAATTGAAAGCGCGTGCCTTTTTTGGTTTCTACACCTTTAGTGGTAGTTGCGTCTTTTTCTTTTGCGAGGTCAGCCTTGAGCTGGTTCAGCTGCGCTTCGAGCGCAGAGACCTTTTGGCTGACATCGGTTTGTGCCTGCGCCTGCAAAGCGGTTAAGCCTAACAGTGCAGGGGCAATGGCGAGTGCAAGGAGTGACTTTCGTGAAACGCTCTTTGTTAGCATGGGTGTATCCCCTTTTTATAGTGAATGCTCAGCATCGACCATAGGGTTTGGGGCTTGTGTATTCTATTAGCGATTGGTCTAATATCGACCAATGTCTACATAGACGAAAGGCTAAGATTGCTTTAGCTTTGTATACGTCTGAAAAAAACATAAAAGCGGACACTATGAACTCAACTGCCACAGTACAAACGTCACATACCTTTATTATTGCCGACGATCATCCGCTCTTTCGAACAGCGCTGGCGCAGGCCGTGTCCACTCGATTTGAACATGCAGCGATACACCAAGCCGATACGGTTGATGGTTTACAACAGTTATTAAGTCATAATCCATCGGTTTCGTTGGTGCTATTGGATTTACATATGCCGGGCGCTCAGGGCTTTTCATCGCTCATTCATATTTGTGCTTGTTACCCGTCAACGCCTGTCGTCATCGTGTCTGCCGATGCTACAGCGGAGGTGATGACCCGTGCATTGCGCCATGGTGCCGCTGGATTTATTCCGAAAAGTTGCTCTCTAGAGGAAATCAGTACTGCGGTCACAGACATCTTAAACGGTGGCCAATGGATGCCGGAAAATTTCTCCGCTGTAGACATTGATACGAATAATGAGGAGGCTGTAGCAGATATATTAGCCACCTTAACCCCGCAGCAATTTAGGGTTTCAAACTTAATTGGCCAAGGCTTATTGAATAAGCAAATTGCTTATGAGATGTCTGTTACGGAAGCCACGGTGAAGGCCCATGCCACGGAGATTTACCGGAAGCTCGGTGTCAACTCGCGCACGCAAGCCGTTTTAACACTGCAGCAATTGGATGTTAAGTCTTGATGTCAGTTGCATGAGTTAATTTTTTTTCATTAGGTTGCGCATTGCCGCTCTGAGTGCAGCAGGTTGTACGGGTTTTGTCAGCAGGCTAAAGCCTGCTTCGTTAACTTTGGCTCTAATGTCGTCACTGTTATCCGCACTAATGATCAGCCCGGCTAAGTCTGTGTGCCAATGTAAGCAAAGCGCTTGTAGCAAGTCCAAGCCATTTTCTTGGTTGTCTAAGTGAAAATCTGCTAACACCACATCTGGCGCTTGGAGGAAACGCCATTGCGTTAGTGACGTGCCTAAATCTGCGGCCGTGATAACTTGGCAATCCCACTGCGTTAAAAGTGCCAACAGGCCCGAGCGTATCTGCGGTTCGTTATCAATGCATAACACTTTCAGCCCAGTGAGCTCAGTAACTTGATTGGCAGGTTTAATGTTCTGAAGTGTTTTATTGCCCCGTGGCACTGCAATGCGAAACATAGACCCTTGTGCCAAGGTCGAGCGCAATTCCAAACTGTGGCCCAGTTGATGCGCCATGCGCTGAGCGATGGAAAGGCCTAAGCCCAAGCCATTGCCAACCTCACCAGATGGACATTGAACCCGTTCAAATTCGTTAAAGATGCGCTGTTGGTCTTCGAGCGCTATGCCTGGCCCGGTATCCCAGACTTCGAGCCATAGGTGGCCATTTTGACGCCGGCAGCCGAATAAAATTTTATTGCGCTTGCCTTCGCTATTTTTCGCGCGCGTGTGATTGATCGCGTTGGATAAAAAGTTTTGCACGATGCGCCTTAGTAATTGCGGGTCTGAATAGAGCCAACAGCGGCTGTTTTGCCAGTGAAAGATAAGCCCCTTTTCGCGCGCGATAGCGCTAAATTCTCGCGCTAAAGGTTCAAGTAAACTCGACGCGGAAAAGTGCTCGCGCTTAGGTGACAGCTTGCCGCCATCTAATCGGGAAATTTCTCGTAGCGATTCAATTAAGGTTTCGGTAGACGCCAATGCATCGCCTATGTGACGAGTGTCGTTTAAGAGTTCGTCGTCGCCACGTTTTTCCGCCTTTTGGGCTAGTGCCGCAACAAATAACCGTGCCGCGTTGATGGGCTGAGCCATGTCGTGACTGGCCGCTGCCAGAAATCGTGTCTTACTGGCATGAACCGCGCTAAGTTCTTTTTCCAGTTTAGCGCGCAGCTGATTTTCTCTTTGTAGCGATTGATTTGATTCAATCAGCTCAGTGGTTCGCTCCGCCACGCGGCTTTCGAGTTGATCTTTGGATTGCTCCAGCTCCTCTTGCACCCGGCGATATTCAGAGATGTCCGTGTAGGTGGTTACATAGCCACCGTTGGCCAAGGGGATACCTCTGATCTCTATTACCGTATGGTTGGGCAGTCGCCGTTCTAAACGGTAACTTTTACCGTCCTTGAGCCAGTTGAGTCGGCGCTGAATAGCGGCATCTAAATCCTTATCGTCCTGCGCAAAAATACCACGAGCAGCGTTAAACTCATAGATTCGGGATATGGGGCAGCCAACGTAAAGTAAGCGCGGTGGATAGTTAAACATTTCTTCGTAGCGTTTATTCCATGCCACTAGTTGTAACTGCGCGCCAACCACACTTACGCCTTGTGGAATGGTTTCCAGTGTTGTTTGTAGTAGTTCTTGACTGAACTGAACTTGTTTAGAGGTTCCGCCGACAAGATTGACCAAGTCCTCAAGCATTAAGGGCTGTTGTTTGCGTAGCAGCTCCATGGTTCGGTGTGCGGACACGGCGCCAATAATGGCGGCCAATGCCGATTCGACTTTCGCCAACACAAAGCGTGGTGCTTTATCGTGAGGTAACAATCGATGGCTTAACTTTTGTTCGAACTCTCGCCATAGCGCTAGGCTGCGCTGTTCGCCCATGAGCGGGGTAATAACCCGTTGTAGCTGTCGAATTTCAATGCCACTTAAATCGAAATCCTGTTGCGCATAATGAAACCGGCGGTGCAATTGGGTAAAGGCATTGGCTTGGCGAATATCGAGTGCGTTGAAACGACTAAACGACGACACCAAATAAAACAGCAAGCAATTAATCAACAGGCTCCAAAACACGCCTTGAGTGAGCGGGTCGACACTATCAACGCCAAATAAATTGGTCGGTATTAGCCAGTGAATTTGGCCTGGGCCATCGGTCACCAGTGGATGGTCTGCACCGAGCAGAGCGGGTATCAATAAACAGTAAAACCAAATACCTGCGCCACCCAAAAGCCCTGCCAGCACACCATTGCGGTGACCGCGCTGCCAATACAAAGCGGCCACTAAGGAGGGGAGCAACTGTGCGGCGGACGCAAAGGCAATCAGGCCGATGGAGGGTAGGGAGTTGTCTGCCGATAAATGTTGTTCCAATAACCAACCCAGCATCAACACAATGGCGATGGCTAAGCGGCGAACGTTACGCAAGTTTTGGCCCAGTTGCTCGGCTCTAAATTGACGGTTTGAACCAAAGCGCAACCATAACGGCACCACCAGTTCGTTGGATATCATGATAGACAGGGTGATGGCCGCGACCACTACCATGCCGGTCGCGGCGGAAATGCCACCGAGAAATGCCATGGCTGTTATCGTCGGTGAATTCTCCGCAAGCGGCAGCCTCAGTACGATGGTGTCACCAGCGACGCTTTGTAAATCGAACAGGCTTTGGCCGGCGAGTGCGATAGGCACGACGAGCACACTGAAAATAATTAAATACAGTGGCAAGAGCCAGCGTGCCGTTCTCAAACCTTGGCTACTGTGGTGCTCTACAAAGGTCAGATGAAATTGCCTAGGCAGGCAAATAATGGCGGCGAGTGCGAGTAGGGTTTGGGTCAAAAAATTAGCATCTATAACCGGCAATTGTTTGAGAGCAGAAGGAAGCGCTGCTAATTCATGGGGAGTCGAATTTGCATTACTGAGCACTTTAAAGGCGAGCCAAGCTACCAATATGAACGACAATAACTTTACTAGGGATTCAACGCCGATAGCGGAGATCAAACCTTGATGCCGGTGCGGGCCATCGAGTGTTCTGGTGCCAAACAAAATGGCGAACCATACCATGATGATGGCGGCAATTAGGCTGTTACTGGCTTGCAGGTTGGTGCTAACCGATGGCCATTGTGCATCGACGGTTTGCCAGGCCAAGCTCACCGCCTTTAGCTGCAGAGCAATGTAGGGCAGGGTGCCAATGACCGCCAACAAGGTCACTACAGAGGCCAACAGTTGATGTTTGCCGTAGCGGGAACCGATGAAGTCGGCGATGGATGTGACGCGATTGCGTTGGCTGATGACCGAAAGCTTGCGCAGAAAAGGCCAGCCCAAGCCAAACAGTAAAACTGGGCCTAGATAGATGGGCAGGAAGTCCCAGCCGCTCTCTGCCGCCAGCCCCACGGCGGCAAAAAATGTCCACGAAGAGCAGTAAACCGCAAGTGATAAGGCGTACATGAGGGCTTTAATTTTTGGCGAAATCTGCGTAAGCCGCTCGGCCTTCCAGGCCACTAAAAAGAGTAAGCCGGCATAGACAAACGCCAGTAACAGTACCAGCTGACTATTCATAAGAGCCTGTTTTCGTTATTTTTTTGCAGTCTACCTAATTTATTGCCAAGGTGTATTGTTCGACTTTGGTCTAAGGGGCTATTTGGCTTTAAGTCCTTGTTTGGGCCTGGGCATCGGTGTGCTAGTGGTTGTCCGCTGCTTAGCCCTATAATGCTTAAACGAGCGTTTGAGGTTTTGAGGTGTGCATGCTGAAGTCTGGGATTAGTTTTGAAAAAGCCAAACAGTTGTTTGAATTTATGGTGTCTTTTAACAAGGGCGATCACTTTCATCGATTGGGTTTGGCGATTGAGGCGGTGGGCGATGGTCGGGTGACGGTCAAGTTACCCTGGGGCGAACACCTTGTGGGTAACCCCGATACCGGCGTGATTCATGGCGGTGTGTTAACCACTATGCTCGATACCTGTTGTGGTTTCGCCACTTGTACGGCCCTTGAAGAGCCAGAGCTCTGCCCCACCATGGATTTACGCATCGACTATATGCGCCCAGCCACACCCGGCCAGACACTCTATGCCGAAGGCGAGGTTTACAAGGTGACTGAGCATGTGATTTTTACCCGTGGCGTTGCCTATCATGACGATAAAGACAAGCCTGTTGCCTACTGTGTGGCCAATTTCTCTCGCTTAGATAAGGCCATCGCTTCCCAGGTGGCGCAGCAATTTCGTGCAGTTATCGACAGTTTCGGAGCCGAGTCATGAGTCAACAGGGAACTTTTGCTGATCTGGTGCGTGAGGCTCGCGCAAGCGGCCAGGTAAATTTGATCACGGATGCCATACCTTATGCCAAGTTGCTCGGTATGACCGTGGATCAGAGCGCTAAAACACTGTGTTTTCTATTGCCGGCTAGCCCCGGCAATGTGGGTAACCCAACACTGCCGGCACTGCACGGCGGCGCTATTGGCGGTTTTATGGAAATGTCGGCGGCGCTGCACCTGTTGATGGCAATGGACACCCTGAAACTGCCTAAAATTGTCGATTTTTCCATCGACTATATTCGCGCCGGTAAATTACGCGATACCCGGGTTAGCTGCGAAATTGTTCGTCAGGGCCGAAAATTGGTCAATATGGGCGTAGCTGCCTGGCAAGAGTCGCCTGAGGAGCCCATCGCTAGGGCTCGCGCTCATTTTTTGCTCACCGATTAAGCCCTCTGCCACGCTTGAATTCTCATTTGCCGGCCCCATCTTAAGGGCAACTGGTCGCTTGGCGGCCAAGGCAAAGAAATACTGAGATAACAGGAGCTTGCACGCATGAGCGTCGAAAACAATACCGAGAACAACTTCGAGAACAACGTCGAGAGCAACAAAGAAACCCGCGGCTTCCAGACAGAGGCAAAACAACTGCTTCATCTGATGATCCACTCCTTGTATTCGAACAAGGAGATATTTCTGCGCGAGCTGGTGTCCAATGCCTCTGATGCGGTTGATAAACTACGTTTCGAAGCGCTCACCAATGATAGCCTTTTTGAAGGTGACTCAGATCTTCAAGTAAAGGTAGAGTTTGATAAAGAAGCCGGCACCATCACGATTACCGATAATGGTATCGGTATGTCTCGCGCCGAAGTGATCGAAAACTTGGGTACTATCGCCAAATCCGGCACCTCTCAGTTTTTCCAAAACTTGACCGGCGATCAAAAGAAAGATGCGCACCTTATCGGTCAGTTTGGTGTTGGCTTCTATTCTGCCTTCATCGTGGCAAAAGAGGTCGAAGTGTTTAGCCGTCGCGCTGGCACACCGGCGGCTGAGGGGGTGCATTGGGTTTGTAACGGCGAAGCGGAATTCACCGTGGCAGATACCCTGCGCGAAAGCCGCGGCACCACTATCGTAATTCATCTTAAAGAAGACGAAAAAGATTTTGCTGATAACTGGCGCTTGCGTTCAATTATCAAAAAATATTCGGATCATATTTCTATTCCTGTGGTCATGGAAAAGATTAATTATGATGTTGCCGATGATGAGTCGGACAAGAAAGCAGATAAAGCGGCGCCTGAATTTGAAACCATCAATAGCGCTACGGCCTTATGGACCCGTTCGCGCACGGACGTATCTGAAGAAGAGTACAAAGAGTTCTACAAGCACGTATCCCATGATCACGCCGAACCGGTGACCTGGAGCCATAACCGCGTAGAAGGCAACCTCGATTACACCAGCTTGCTGTATGTGCCGGCGCGCGCGCCATTCGATATGTATAATCGCGAAGCCGCTCGTGGGTTGAAACTGTATGTTCAGCGCACCTTTATTATGGATGACGCCGAGCAGTTTTTGCCGATGTATCTGCGCTTTATCAAGGGTGTTGTCGATTCCAACGATTTGTCTTTGAACGTATCGCGGGAAATTTTACAGCAAGATCCAAATATCGATGCAATGCGCACCGCGTTGACCAAGCGCGTGCTGGATATGCTGTCTAAATTGGCGAAAAATGACGTAGAGAAATATGCCAGCTTCTGGAAGGAATTTGGCCAGGTACTTAAAGAAGGGCCGGCGGAAGATTTTGCTAACCGCGAAAAAATTGCCAAATTGCTGCGCTTTGCCACCACACATACCAATGTGGCGACCCAGGACCAATCACTCGAAGACTACGTTGCTCGGATGAAGCCAGAGCAGAAAAAGATTTATTACGTGGCTGCAGAAAACTTCAATACCGCGAAAAGCAGCCCGCATTTGGAGATTTTCCGCAAGAAGGGCATTGAAGTGTTATTGCTGAGCGATCGGGTTGACGAATGGCTTATGGGTCACATGGTCGATTTCGATGGCAAGCCACTACAGGACGTGGGCAAGGGCGCCTTAGATCTGGGTGAGCTGGATACCGATGAGGAGAAAAAGGCCCAGGAGGAGAGCGCCAAGACCCACGCTGATTTAATCGCGCGAGTGAAGAAAGCGCTGGAAGCCCAAGTGTCTGAGGTAAGGGTTACCCATCGTTTAACGGATTCTCCCGCCTGTTTAGTGGTGGGTGATCAAGATATGGGCGCGCAGATGCGTCGATTGTTGGAGCAGGCTGGTCAAAAGGTACCGGAATCCAAGCCAATTTTTGAAATTAATCCAGAGCATCCTTTGCTGCTTAAGCTGGATCAAGAGCCGGACGAAGAGCGTTTCGCGGATTTGGCCATGGTGCTGTTTGATCAGGCGCATTTAGCCGAAGGTGGGCAACTCGAAGACCCTGCGCTCTATGTTGCGCGCTTGAACAAGTTGTTACTGGAACTGAGTCACTAATTCATCGCCCCTGATGAATGGAAAGGCCGTTGCTCGAAAGGGTAATGGCCTTTGTCATATCTTGACCCTACAATTTGCAAGAATAGGGTATATTGAGCGGTACCGGCAGGCGCCATTTGCCGGTTTATATAAAATAATTGATGAGCCTGTACGACTTAGGCAATAGAAGATACTCAAATGACAGAAGCGAATTCTTCCATGTCACCGAAACAAAGTGGAAAGCGCATTGCCGTTCTCGGCGGTGGCAGTTTTGGCACCGCAATCGCAAATATATGTGCCCTCAATAACAACCCAACCTACCTGTGGATGCGCGATGCGGCGCGCGCTGCTTTGTGTCAGCAGGTGCGTGAGAACAGCCATTACGTGCCGGGTTATAAGTTTGCACCTAGCTTGATTGCAACCTCCGATTTACGCGCAGCGGTGGTCGATGCCGATATTGTTTTTGTCTCGGTGCCGAGTTCCGGTTTTCGCGAAGTGGTTCGACTTATTCAACCCTTAGTGCGCGCCGATGCACTTTTGGTGAGCACAACCAAAGGCATCGAAGGCAATGGTTTTACTCTCATGAGTGAAATCTTAGAACAGGAGTTACCCCAGCATCCTGTTGGCGTGCTGAGTGGGCCCAACTTCGCCAAGGAAATTGTTGAACAGCAACAAACAGGAACGGTTATCGCGTCCGATGATGCCAATCTCATTAAAACCATTCAAGCGGTACTGAGTTCTGGTAATTTTCGCGTTTATGCCAATAAGGATAAGCGCGGCGTCGAGCTCGCCGGAGCTCTGAAAAATATCTATGCCATCATCAGCGGTATGGCCACAGCCCTCGGCGCCGGTAGCAATACCCACGCTATGTTAATAACGCGCTCGCTGGCAGAAATGAGCCGAATGGGTAGCAAATTAGGGGCAAACCCGATGACCTTTCTCGGTTTAGCGGGCGTGGGTGATTTAATATTGACCTGTACATCTGATTTGTCGCGTAATTATCGCGTTGGTTTCGCTTTGGGGCATGGGCGAGCCTTAGATGATATCGTGACTGAGTTAGGGCAGGTGGCAGAGGGTGTAAATACACTCCAAGTTGTGGCGCAAAAAGCCAAGCAGATGGATGTGTATATGCCGCTGGTGAAAGGTTTATATGCAGTGATTTTTAATGGCTTGCCCATCAGTGAGGTAGCGCATAAGCTGATGGTGGGTGAGCAAAACTACGATGTTGAATTTATGGGGGAAAGCCATGACTAACGAAAAAGAAACAAATTTAGACAATATTAAAACCAACATCCTTAAGCCTGACCATTGGGTGCGTTTATTATTTATGATTTTATTTGGTTTGGTGTTGCAGGTGGCCAGTATTGTTGTTGGCGTGGTGGTGGTGCTGCAATTTATTTTTGCCTTAATTACCGGTAAAGATAATGAAAACCTGCGTCAGTTAGGCGCTAGTTTGACCGCCTATATTGCCCAAACCTTGGCTTTTTTAACTTACAACAGCGAAGACAAACCCTTTCCTTTTTCCGACTGGCCCGACGCCAAGGACGAGTGAGTTTGGCAAGAACAAAGCTCTATATTTTAAGGCACGGCGAGGCACAAATGCAGGCCGCAACCGATGCCGCTCGGCAATTGACTAATTTTGGTCGTCGGCAGGCGCGGGCACAAGCGGCATGTTTTAAGCCTGAACTGGCTCTTGTCGAACAGGTTTATGTCAGCCCTTTTTTACGTGCGCAGCAAACCGCGGATGAGCTCTTCGCAGAGTTGTCAGGGGCGACGAACGCCTGCCGCCACGAAGCAGCTTGGTTAACCCCGGATGTAGCAATCGAACAGGTGATTCGCGGGTTGGAGCCAGTTATAGCAGGGGCACCGGTTTTGTTAGTCAGCCACCAGCCTTTGGTGAGTCAGTTAATTAGTTTTTTAAGTGATACGCCGGTGTGGCAAGTAAGTATGGATACCGCCTCGTTAGCCTATTTAGAGGTAAGTGTCCTCGCCAAAGGTTTAGCTGAATTGAAATCTATCACGCCCGCATTGGTACCCCGATGACTGTGTTAATAAATCCTGATGTAAGTGCAGCGAACGTACCGGTCGTTGAGCGAGTTTTTACCCTTGCGGGCGGGCGCGAAATTTGTGCTCAAGTTTGGGAAAGACCTGATGCGCCGATATTTCTCGCGCTGCATGGCTGGCTTGATAATAGCGCGTCATTTTCTCGTTTGGCGCCTTTGTTAAATGTCACGGTGATTGCCTTAGATCTAGCCGGACATGGTTTAAGTTATCATCGCAACGCAGAAGCGCCTTACCATATTTGGGACGACCTAATTGATCTCGAAGAAATTGTTGAGCAGCTGGGTGGCGTTGAAGTTGGGTTACTGGGGCATTCGCGCGGAGCGATAATTTGCGCCATGTACGCGGCAATTATGCCAGAGCGCTGCCATCAAGTATTACTCATCGATGGTTTAGTTCCCGAGCCTGTGCCCAGCGCTAAGTTTCCGGCTCAGTTACGCAAGGCTATATTAGAGTTTAAGCGCCACGCGGCTCGCTCCTTTCCCATTTATGACTCAATTGCTGCCGCGGCGAAAATTCGGCACCAAGGAATGTTTCCCTTGAGTGAAATGGCAGCTAATGCCATTGTGGAGCGCGGGACGAAACCGGTTGACGCGGGCGTGACTTGGCGCGTGGACCCTAAATTATTGGCGCCATCCATGATTAAGCTCACCTCAGAACAAATTAACGCGCTCGTTGCGGATATCCAAGTGCCCGCCACGCTAGTGTTGGCAAGTGAAGGAATGCCCAAGCTATTCCCATTTTTCGCTAAAAATTTGCAGTCTTTCTCTAATATAGAAATGGTTAATTTAGTGGGTAGTCATCACCTGCATTTGGAAGATGAAGTGGTGCAAGTGGCAGCGTTATTTAACCAAAAAATTCAACAGCATCAGGGTGATGAAAATCGTGTTTAACACCGAGTTTAAAACTGTGTTCAAAACATTTTCGTCTGTGTTGTTTGCATCATTGTTCGCGTTCGATGCCCTAGCTGAAATGGACTGGCAGATGCCACATGATAGCCGCGTGGTATTTCAAGAGGAGTCCAATGTCGATGACTACCTGTTACTGCTCGGTATTTATAAGCGCATTAATAACGAGTGGCGTACCCAAGGCGCTGAAATTATCAGTGGTCGCCTACAGCGTAAGACCATAGAGTTGCCCAAAGGCATGAGTGAGGCAGCTGCCTATCAGGCTTTTAAAGAGCAGCTTTCAGTCGATCAACGGCGCGAATTGTTTTCTTGTGTCGACCTTTTATGCGGCTCTAGCAACGCTTGGGCAAATACGCATTTTGGTAAGGCAATGCTTTATGGTCTCGACAATAATCAGCGCTATGGTGTGTTTGAAACTCAAGGAGCGGATGGTGCTGTTGCCTACACGGTAATCTATGCTGTTAAGCGTGGGAACGGCAGTGTCTATGTGCAGTTAGAGCGCATTAAAGTGGCGGCTTCCGAGCTCGGGCGGCTGGTGACGTCGACCCATTCGATTGCCACCAGTATCGATGAAAGAGGGTATTTTTCCATTCCATTAAGTTATGGTGAGCGCCAAGGTCTACAAGTTTCCGCGGCCCAGCTCCAGGCAATAGTGGACTATATTCAGAGTCAACGCGGTGCTGCCTTTGTTTTGGTGGGGCACGACTACTCGTCGGGTAAAGATGTTATGAATCTTGCTGAGCAACACGCTCAGCTGGTGTTGGCTTTACTGAAAGCGAAAAATATTAAAGCGCAACTCGACGTTTTTAGTGTGGGTAATTTGGCGCCAGCCGGGCGCGGGCGCCAATCCGTTCGGGTCGATCTGGTGCGCCGATAGCGTCGGCGCGGTTTGTTGAATTTACCGGACTAAGCTTAAAAACTCTGTGCGGGTGGCTGGGTCGTCGCGAAAGGAGCCCAGCATTGCAGAGGTTTTCATCACCGAGTTTTGTTTCTCGACCCCGCGCATCATCATGCACATATGCTTGGCTTCAACAATCACGCCAACACCTTCGGCGCCGGTTACGCTTTTAATTGTCTCGGCAATTTGCAGGGTAAGTTGTTCTTGAATTTGCAGGCGTCTGGCAAACATATCGACGATGCGTGCGACCTTGGAAAGGCCAACAACTTGGCCGGTTGGAATGTAGGCAACATGTGCTTTGCCGATAAACGGCAACAGGTGATGCTCGCACATAGAATAGAGTTCGATGTCTTTAACGATGATCATCTCATTTGAGTCGGACGGGAATAGGGCGCCGTTTACAACCTCGTCGAGGGACTGTCGATAGCCACGCGTTAGAAATTCAAAGGCTTTTGCCGCGCGCTCCGGCGTATCGACAAGGCCGGGCCTGTTGAGGTCTTCGCCGATAGCGGAAATAATATTTGCAAATTCTTGTTTCATTGGGCTCGACCTTGATGACGTTGAGGGTGTGTATTATCGCTATTACGATCCGGAGTGCTAGTGTTTTACGCTTGCTGAAACGAACTGGATGTATTTTTCCCAAATACGCATAATAGCGTTTTTTAGCCACGCCTCAATGGAGCTACCGTGATCAACACCGAATCTAATCCGCTTGCCGAACTCGAGACCTTGAGAGATTGGGTTCGCTGGGGAGCTTCTCGCCTGCTCGAGGCCGGCGTTTTTTTCGGTCACGGCACGGACAATGCGTGGGACGAAAGCCTGCAGCTGGTGTTGCATGTGATTCACATGCGCTGGAGTGAAAATACCCAGTTGCTCGATTGCCGGTTAACGCTAGTTGAACGCGAACAGGTTATGCATTTAGTTGCCCGGCGCGTGAAAGAGCGTGTACCGGTGGCTTACCTGACCGGCGAGGCGATGTTTGCGGGCATCCCATTTAATGTTGACGCCCGAGTTTTGGTGCCACGTTCACCGATTGCGGAATTGATCGAAAACGGCTTTGAGCCCTGGTTGCCGGCACAGCCGCGCAAGGTGTTGGACTTGTGCACGGGCAGTGGCTGTATCGGCATTGCTTGCGCGCTGGAGTTTCCCGAGGCCGAAGTTGTGCTGTCTGATATTTCCGCCGATGCTATAGCGGTGGCTGAGAGCAATATTAGCCGCTACGGCTTGGAGACTCAGGTTCAAACCCTGGTATCCGACGGCTTGGCGGGGCTAAAGGGTGAGCAGTTTGATTTGATCGTGAGCAATCCACCCTATGTGGACGCGCAGGATCTTGCCACTATGCCGCCCGAATATTTGTGTGAGCCCAGTATTGGTTTGGGTTCAGGCCTAGATGGTTTGGACTTTACTCGCTCGCTGTTGCAGCAGGCCCGCGCGCACTTGAGTGATGTGGGCGTGATAATTGTCGAAGTGGGCAACAGCTGGGTAGCGCTCGAGCAGGCGTTTCCGAGTTTGCCGTTTACTTGGCTTGAGTTCGAGCGCGGTGGCCATGGTGTGTTTTTATTAACTGCGCAAGATCTCGACAAGCATTTTGGCAATATTTGAATTGTTTCGCGTATAATTCGCGCCCTTTATTGCGATGCTTTGGATAATTCGGAATCTCTATGTCTGGTAATACCTTTGGAAAGCTCTTTACTGTCACCAGCTTTGGCGAGAGCCATGGCCTTGCGTTAGGCTGCATCGTCGACGGTTGCCCACCGGGCTTGGCGCTGTGCGAAGCGGACATTCAGGCCGAATTGGATCGTCGCAAACCGGGCCAGTCGCGCTATACCACCCAGCGCCGCGAAGCCGATGAAGTCAAAATTCTGTCCGGTGTGTTTGAAGGCAAAACCACGGGCACCCCCATTGGCATGGTGATCGAAAATACCGATCAACGCTCGAAAGACTACAGCAATATTAAAGATCAATTTCGCCCAGCCCACGCAGATTACACCTACATGCATAAGTACGGCGTGCGCGATTACCGCGGCGGCGGCCGCTCGTCGGCGCGGGAAACAGCGATGCGCGTGGCTGCAGGGGCCGTGGCGAAGAAGTATTTGCAGCAGTTTCTCGGGATCAAGGTGCGCGGTTACCTGTCGCAATTGGGCCCCATAATCGTCGAGACTGTGGATTGGGCGCAAGTTGACCAAAACCCCTTCTTTTGCCCCGATGCGAGCAAGGTCCCAGAGATGGAAGCTTACATGCAGGCACTGAACAAGGAGGGCAACTCAATCGGTGCAAAAATAACGGTTGTTGCCGAAGGTGTGCCACCTGGTTTAGGCGAGCCTATCTTCGACCGATTGGATGCGGATTTGGCTCATGGCTTAATGAGTATTAATGCCGTTAAAGGCGTAGAGATTGGCGCCGGCTTCGATGCCGTCGCGCAGAAGGGCACAGAGCATCGCGACGAAATGACCCCAGACGGATTTTTGTCCAACCACGCCGGCGGCATTCTGGGTGGCATCTCATCGGGTCAAGACATCGTCGCGCATATCGCCTTGAAACCGACCTCTAGTTTGCACATACCTGGGCGCAGCATTGATGTGAATGGCGACGCAGTCGAAGTGATCACCAAAGGGCGGCACGACCCCTGCGTGGGTATTCGCGCCACCCCCATCGCTGAAGCCATGATGGCCATTGTGCTTATGGATCACTTCTTACGTCAGCGCGGCCAAAATGGCGGTGTTGTGCACAATATGCCCAACATTACGCCTCGGTGACACCTAACACCTCAGCGCCAATTCCCTATTGGCGCTTATCGAGTTTCTATTTTTTCTACTATGCGTTAGTCGGTGTCTTAGTTCCCTACTGGACACTTTATCTGCAGCATCTTGGCTACAGCCCCTATGAAATAGGCGTCATTGCGGGTCTGCTCATGGCCACTCGGGTGCTAGCACCGAATATTTGGGGTTGGTTGGCCGATCGCTATGGCAATCGCCTGAGCATTATCCGCATCGGTAGCTTTGCCGCGGCGCTCTGCTTTAGCAGTATTTTTATCTCCACCCGCTATCAATGGTTGGTTTGGGTGGTGCTGAGCTTCTCGTTTTTTTGGAACGCAGTACTCGCCCAATTTGAAGTGCTTACGTTGGCGCTATTGGCTCCTCAAACCGGTCGTTACGGCTTAATTCGGCAATGGGGTTCGGTGGGTTTTATTGCCGCAGTCTTGGCTTTGGGTTATGTGTTTGAATGGATCAGCCTTAGCCATTTACCCTTGGTGATCTTTACTTTGTTGTTGTTGATCTGGCTTTCCTCCCTGGCCGTGCCGGATGTGGCTGGCCACAAGGCTGCGCCGCCGGCAACCTCCTTTTGGCTTAAGCTTAGGCAGCCATCGGCCCTGTTATTTTTTCTCGTTTGCTTTTTGTTGCAAGTGAGCCACGGCCCTTACTACACCTTTTACACGATCTATCTGCATGATTTGGGTTATTCGGCGGGCACCATTGGTTGGTTATGGGCGCTAGGTGTGATCGCGGAAATTATTCTCTTTTGGTTCGCACGTGGTTTATTGGTGCGAATAAGCTTGCTCAACCTTTTAGCCATAGCGCTGGCTCTAACTGTTGTACGTTGGTACCTCATTGGCGCTTATCCTCAGGCGATATCCCTTTTACTGGTAGCGCAACTCCTGCATGCGGCAAGTTTCGGTTTGGCGCACGCAGTCGCGATTGAGTGGGTAGGAAACGCCTTTTCTGACAGCTCTCCGGGCCAGGGGCAGGCGCTCTATTCATCCCTGAGCTTTGGTGCTGGCGGTGCCCTTGGCGCGCTGTTAAGTGGTTCGGCTTGGCAGTGGTCGGCAGAATTTACCTTCTTTGGCGCCAGCGCGATTGCCGCCCTGGGCTTAATGGTGGCGCTAAGCCTGAGATTTGTCAGAATAAGAAATTAAGTTTTTAATAACGTATTGCACTCACGCTTGGCTCGTTTTAATGTGAACCTGTAGACACTTAAAACGTGCAGCCCATCATAATCCTAATTTAACAAGGGGCCCCTTATGCAAATGCCATCGCTATTTAGGCCTAAGTTTGAACACCTTCTTTTTACCGGGGTGATACTCGCACTATCTAGTCTTCCGAGTTTTGCTAATCAATGTTTGACCATTCAATGTGATTGCGCGGCGCTGACCTCGGCCGGGGATAAACTGGCCTGTGAAAAACAGCAGCTTTCGCTAGAGACAGATTGCAAGGCCACCGGCAACCTCACGGGTTACTGTCAAATTGCCGGATTAAACGCGTCGCCCTTGCCGTTTAGCCTCTATGATTTGCCACCACAATTCACCACCGAAGACGATGTCGAAAAGTCATTGGCTCTACTCGAGTCTATGTACTGGTCTGCTCAAGAAGATCTGAAAAGTGCAGATAATTATCAAAATAAATCAGCCTATGGCAATTCGCTAACGGTGTATAAAAACCTTTCGGCAACACTGGATCGCGCCTACGGTATTTCCCGCCAAGCCTACGATGGTTGGCGCGCGCTCGATGAGAAGGGTGAAGCTGACGACGTCGCTGAAGCCGGCTATGAAAAACTTCAAGAGTGGGGCGAGCTGCTTTACATCACCGCGCGTGGTCTTTGGGCCGACCGAGCTGAAACTGATCCAAAGCTGCAGAAAAAGCGGTTAGTTCTTGCGATGAACGTGTTGCGCTACGCCGGTAATGCTTTTCAGCAAGCGGCCGAGTTGGCGTCATTAACCAAAGATTACCCCGAGGCGGCACGGGCATGGGAGTCGGCGGCCGAAACATCGGTAGTGATGATCTCTTGGCGTGAACAAACCCGCTCTAAGGCCCAATACATTAATTATTACCGCCAGCAGGGTGTCGCTTCTTGGTACAGGGCGGCTCTCTATTGGGATAAGGATGAGGAGCCTGAACCGGCTACAGAGGCGCGTCTGCAGGCCGAGCGCTTACAGCAAACTGCCGTGGTTAGCGCTCAATGATAGCCAATAGCTTTAACAGCGCTATTGGCGTCTATCAATTCCACCTTGGTCTGCGATGAAAGAGCGTCTTTCTGTTGGCCTGCTGCAGGCCGATTTGATGTGGCAGTCGCCCGAGGAAAATCGCCGTCTTATGACGCGATTACTCGATGAAGAGGGCTTGGGCCTAGATCTCGCGATATTACCCGAAGTGTTTACCACCGGTTTTACCAATGCGGCGCATGAGTTGGCCGAGCCAGCTCAAGGCCCAACGCTCGATTGGATGGCCAATTTGGCGGGGCACAGAAATATCACCATTACCGGCAGCTATTTGGTGCGCGAAGGTGAGCATTTTTATAACCGCTTAATCTGGATGCCGCCGAGTGGCGATTATGGTGTTTACGATAAGCGCCATTTGTTTTCCATGGCTGGTGAGCACAGGACATTCAGTGCTGGTAAGCAGCGGGTTGTGTTTGGCTGCAATGGCTGGCGCTGCTGCCCGATGATTTGCTACGACCTTCGCTTCCCGGTTTGGAGTCGCTCGCGCGCCGATTACGACTTGCTCTTTTATGTGGCCAATTGGCCCGAGGCTAGGGTCGCGCAATGGAGCCGTCTGCTGCCAGCTCGCGCCATTGAAAACCAAGCTTACGTCGCTGGAGTAAACCGGGTGGGCATCGACGGTGAGGGCTTCGTTTACGTTGGCGATAGCCAGATATTTGATAGCCAAGGTGAGCCCATGGCCGAAAATGTCGGTGGTGAAACTATCGTCCGCACCGAGCTCTCCGCCATCAAGTTGGCACAACAGCGCGACAGGTTCCCTGTTTTAGATGATGCTGACGAATTCACCCTCAAACTTTAACCTAGCCCGTCTACACTATTCACCTTTACGGCCTAACAGTTTATAGTATTTAAAACATACGTTTGAATGATCTTGGCTGAAGGCGCGTCCATCGGCCTTAAAATGAATTATTTCCCAATCTGAGAGGTTTCCATGGTCTACCAAGGTAAATCAGTTGCCGTGCGAGCGCTGGACAATGGTGTTGCCGAGTTGTGCTTTGATGCCCAAGGCGAGTCGGTCAACAAGTTTGATGTCGCGACAGTTAATGAGCTGAGCGAGGCGATAAGCGCCTTGGAGGCCATGCCCGATCTGCGCGGGGTATTGGCAACGTCGGGAAAAAGCGTATTTATTGTGGGTGCCGACATCACTGAATTCGGTGGCGTTTTTGGTGCAGGGCCGGACGCAGTGATTGCTCATCTGAGTAAAAATAACGAAAACAATAACCGTCTCGAAGATCTCAAGGTGCCCGTGGTGGTGGCTATTAACGGGTTTGCGCTGGGCGGCGGCTTGGAGTTTTGCTTGGCCTGCGATTATCGTATTGCTAGCAGCGCGGCGAAGATTGGCTTGCCGGAAACCAAATTGGGCTTGATCCCTGGTTGGGGCGGCACGGTGCGGTTACCGCGCATCGCCGGCGTCGATACCGCGGCCGAGTGGATCGCCACGGGTAAAGATCAGCGCGCCGACGCGGCGTTAACAGCCGGTGTGGTCGATGCCGTGGTCGAGCCTGAGTTATTGCGGGAGGCCGGCTTGCATGCCCTAGAGCAATGCATGAACGGCAGCTTCGATATTCGAACCCGAAGGGCTCGAAAAACCGGTGCCATGCTGCTGAATGACACCGAGGCGCTGATGGCTTTTGAAACCGCCAAATCATTTATTGGTGCCCAGGCTGGCCGCAACTATCCAGCACCAGTTGCTGCAGTCAAAGCTATGCAGAAAGCGGCCAAAGCAGATCGCGCCGGTGCGCTGGCGGCGGAAGCTGAAGCCTTTGCTAAATTAGCTCAAGGCTCAGCAGCGCAAGCGCTAGTGGGGCTTTTCTTATCCGATCAGTTAATTGCCAAAAAAGCCAAACAGTGGGAAAAGAAGGCAGACAAGAAAATTGCCCGAGCGTCTGTTTTAGGCGCCGGCATTATGGGTGGCGGTATTGCCTACCAATCGGCACTAAAAGGCACGCCGATAAAAATGAAAGATATTGCCCAGGCGGGTATCGATTTGGGTTTATCGGAAGCGTCGAAGTTACTCACCAAGCAAGTCGAGCGCGGCCGTATGAAGCCGGCACAAATGGCCGAGGTATTGACCCGCATTGAACCCTGTTTGAGTTATCAGGGTTTTGACGCCGTGGATATGGTCGTCGAGGCGGTGGTGGAAAACCCAAAAGTTAAGCACGCGGTGCTGGCTGAAGTTGAACAGTCGCTGGGCGACGATGCCGTGATTGCCTCAAATACCTCAACCATTTCTATTAGCTATTTGGCTCAGGCACTTAAGCGGCCCGAAAATTTTTGCGGTATGCACTTCTTTAACCCAGTACATGCCATGCCGCTGGTCGAAGTAATTCGCGGTGAAAAGACCTCCGATAAGGCCATTGCCCGCACTGTGGCCTATGCCAATGCCATGGGTAAAAAGGCCGTCGTGGTTAACGATTGCCCCGGCTTTTTGGTCAATCGCGTGCTGTTTCCCTATTTCGCCGGCTTTTCAATGTTGCTACGCGATGGCGCAGATTTCCAGCAGGTTGATCGCGTCATGCAGGCCTGGGGTTGGCCCATGGGCCCAGCCTATTTACTCGACGTGGTCGGTATTGATACGGCTGCTCATTGCGAAGCTGTGATGGCCGAAGGTTTTCCAACGCGCATGGGTAAAACCTTTAAGGCGTGTACAGATGTGATGTACGAAGCGGGGCGATACGGTCAGAAAAACAGCCTGGGCTTTTATCGCTATGAAGCCGATAAAAAGGGTAAACCAGCGAAGCTGGTAGACGACAAAACCTACCAATTGCTCAAGCCTCACTGCGCCGAAACTAAAGAATTTAGCGACGAAGAAATTATCGCCCGCATGATGGTGCCCATGGTCACGGAGATGGCGCGCTGCTTGGAAGAGGGCGTGGTTGAAACGGCGGCAGAAGCCGATATGTCGTTAATATACGGCCTGGGTTTTCCACCTTTCAGGGGTGGTGTATTTCGCTGGGTAGATAGCCTTGGCGTTGAGGCGGTGGTAGCGATGGCGAAGCAATACCAAGCCTTGGGCGAACTCTATCAGCCAACCGACGGCATGTTAGCGCTCGCAAAAGCTAACAAAACTTATTACGCATAAGCGACGGAGAACCTATTGTGACTTTGAATCCAAGAGACGCTGTTATTGTTGATTTTGGCCGCAGCCCCATGGGCCGCTCTAAAAATGGTTGCTTTCGAAATGTTCGTGCTGACGATTTATCCGTTGCCGTTATTTCGCATTTGTTAGCCCGTAACCCCGAAATTAATCCTGCGGAAATTGACGATGTTATCTGGGGCTGCGTCTTGCAGCGCGAAGAGCAGGGCTTCAACATTGCACGCAATATTGTGTTGCAGGCTGGCCTACCTCACACCATACCAGCGCAAACCGTTAACCGCTTGTGTGGCTCATCCATGAGTGCTCTGCACACGGCGGCGGTTAATATTCGCGCCGGTCAGGGCCATGTATATCTCGTTGGCGGGGTCGAGCATTTGGGGCATCTACCCATGTACGAAGCGGTAAATCCTAACCCCATGTTGGGTTTAACCGTTGCTAAAGCCGCCGGCAATATGGGCATGACGGCGGAGTACTTATCGATGTTGCACGGTATTTCACGTGTGCAAATGGACGCTTTTGGTGCTCGGTCCCATCAGCTAGCGGCGAAAGCGACGGCGGCCGGTATTTTTTCGAGAGAAATTATTCCCGTAATGGGGCACGACAGTCGCGGTTTTCCGGTCATGGTGACGCAAGATGAAACCATAAGACCGGAGACAACCGCAGAAGCCTTGGCGCAATTGCGCCCGGTGTTTGATCCGAAAAACGGCACGGTAACAGCGGGTACTTCGTCCCAGCTCTCCGATGGCGCCTCTGCCATGTTGGTAATGTCGGCGGAGCGAGCGCTGGCCCTTGGCTTAACACCCATCGCCCGCATTACCTCCATGGCTTTGGCGGGTGTTGATCCAAGTATTATGGGTTATGGCCCCGTGCCTTCGACTGAAAAAGCGCTTAAAGCGGCTAACTTGACCATGGATGATGTGCAGGTGGTCGAGCTTAACGAAGCTTTTGCCGCCCAGGCTTTACCCGTGTTAAAAGATTTGCAGCTGCTCGAGGTGATGGAGGATAAAGTCAATCTTTATGGCGGCGCCATCGCCTTAGGGCACCCCTTCGGCTGCTCGGGCACGCGCATTACCGGTACTTTGTTAACGGCGATGAAAAATAAAGACGCTGCTATCGGCGTGTCTACCATGTGCATCGGTTTAGGGCAGGGCATTACTACGGTAATTGAGCGACTTAACTAATCCACTTGTTTGAGCCCGCCCTACCACAAGGCCCGCTTCGGCGCACTGCTGTCCACTGTTATGTCGCGGAAGAGTTTGGCGCCCCTACTAGGGACCGTCACCCGCATGGGTTGCTATCGCTGCAAAGCATGCTTTGCAGCGATAGCAACGCCCACAATGTGTCATTGTGGGCCGGTCCCAAAGGGCGGGTGTTGAGACTACAAGGATGTATTCACGTCGTGTCGCTAGTGCGGGCACCAAACTCATGTCCAAGTACATGCCGAGATGTCGCATCTGTTGTGAGGCTTAAAGCCTAACGTGGTCATATCGCTTTTGTCGGACAGCAGTGGCTTCGGCAGGCTTTTTTATGCCGTGGTGAAACGGCGACTATCTGGTAAACTTGCCTGCTTTAAAATCCGTAGGCTGGGGTGCTGGTGGAACAAAATATAAACCTTAACCTTGACCTAAACCAAGGGCAGACGGCAGAGGCAGCGCTGGCATCAGCCGCTGATGCTCATTTACCGGTTCAGTGTGCTGTGGTTGAGCAAAGGCTGGAGCAATACTATCTGCCAGATGCCCCCGCAATAGCGCTCTCTGTTATCGCTTGGCTGAAAAGCGGCAAACCGGTTCTCGTTTGCATATTTGACACCTCAGCACCCTTACTCGAGCCCCTGCCGAAAAATTTGTTTAGTCAGCGCGCTGCATTGCTTGCATGGGCGAAAAAAAATGCTCTTGCTTGTATCGCACTTGACCAGCCCCTGATTTTGTCGCCTGTTCATATTGCTAAACCTTGGGGCGAGGAAATATGGTTTACCGGAATCGAGGCGAGGGGCCAGTCAAAGGTTCTCGATAGCGCCGGCCTGAGTGTTCCATTGCCATGGCTGCTTGAAACCTTTCCCCAGGCGCTAACGAACAGTTATTCGCGCGATGTTATTCTGCTAAAAATTCTTGCGCCTCTGCCTGAGCCTGTTTACGGCGACCTTTACTTCGAAATGCACGAAAAAAAGCGCGAAGTTTACGTGGTTACCCATGTGGACCAAACTGCTTGGCCAGATGCCGTAGGTGGCATTCGTTTTGGCTTTTGTCAGGCTAAGCGGGCAGAGTTTGCAAGCGATGCTGATTTCCGCGCCGCTTATTTAACTGCGGTTAAATGTTACGAGCGCGTGCGACGAAAAATCGATAGTATTTTTGATGGTTTTCGCCAGGACCTGGGTATTGCCATTAACGAGCCAGTTAATGCCGACACTATTAAGCGCTGGGTGGCTCGATTGCCCAGTGAGTTAAGTCAGCAAGAGCTAGCGCTTCGGCAGGCCTTGGATGCTTATGCTACGGTTAAAAATTTGTCCGTTGGCGATGTGGTAAAGGTTCCCTGTTTTACACCACACTCTCTGCTGCATGGCGTGACAACCGTAGAGTTTCAAACGCCAGTGTACGAGCGAAAAATTTTGTCCTTTGCTCAAAAAGTATTGACCCAGCCGCACTGGGATACAGAATCTGCTATGTCCGATGTTAGTGTGGAAGCGCCCTTGGAGGCTCCTTTACCGGTCCTTTTAAATACCGAAGAGGTTCTGCGCGAAGAGGTCGTTAGGTTTGATGATTTTGCCGTAGAGCGCATCACGCTATCGCCGTACAAGTCACTGCATTTAGATTTGGGTGTTGAATACTCCCTGCTGATGGCGGTGCGCGGTGATCTAAATATTGATGGCTGTGGTCAGCTGCCCGCTATGCAAGCGCGATTGCTTCCCGCCGCACTGAGTGAAGTCAAATTGGAAAATGCCGGTGCCGATGAGGTTGTTTTTCTTTATGCCTATCCCTTGGTGCGATAAATTGATGAAGCCCTTCGCCGTATTTTTTATCCTTTTAAGTCTGGTTTTTTCAACACCTTTATTGGCTGGTGCAAGGCCCTCTGTGTGGCTGCTTGAAAGTGCCCGCGGCAACATCGTTCTACTCGGTTCAATTCATGTTGGCGACGAAAGTTTCTACCCATTTGACGATGCCGTCGAGCAGGCTTTCGAGACCGCGAGCGCGTTGGTTGTGGAGCTGGATGTCACTGCGTTAGATGGCGCCGAGGTTGCCGCTGCCATTCGCAAGTTGGGTATGTTCGACGACCAGCAGTTGCAAAATAAACAGGGTTTATCGTCGGTGTTAACACCCGGGGCGCAACAGGCCTTGGCCGTATTTTGTCGTGGAGATCTTAAAGTACATTGCCCGCCAGAAGCGCAGATGGAAGCCATGCAACCCTGGTTTTTAGGTTTGCACTTCGCAACGGCCATGCTCGCAAATTCAGGTTTCCAAACCCAGTTCGGTGTAGACAGTTATTTTTTACGTCGAGCCAAAGATAAAGATGTCATTGAATTGGAAAGCTTTACCCAGCAGATGCAAGCGTTTAGTGGTTTGGATGCGAGGGCCCAATCGGATTTTTTAAGCCAGAGTTTGATGGAGTTCAATTCAGGAAGCGATAAGGTTACCGAGTTGGTCGATGCCTGGCGGCATGGCGATGATGATGCTTTGCGACTGCTGGTTTTGGAGCCAATGGTAACGGCGCCGGAGGGGCAGGCTATTTATCGGGCGTTGTTCCAACGGCGCAATTTCTCGATGGTCGAGAAATTGATGGGCCAAGTAAGGGTGGGGGAAAGCCTATTTGTGGTGGTGGGCGCGGGGCATTTACTGGGCCAAGAGGGGTTGCTTAGCCTTTTAAGGGCCAAGGGTTTTATTGCGAGTAAATTTTAGTTTGCAAGGTTATTGAACCGTGCAGATGACTGTGGCACAATCTCCACCCCTTGAGCGCAACCACTCGTTAAATTTCACATTTAATTGAGTAAAAACAAAGAGTTAGCGCTAGTTTTTACTGTGTCGGTACTGCTAGAATGCGCCGGACAGACCATGCGAAAGTGGTGAAATTGGTAGACACGCTGGATTTAGGTTCCAGTGACGCAAGTCGTGAGAGTTCGAGTCTCTCCTTTCGCACCATATCGAGTTGCTGGGATGCAAAGGCATCCTTTCAAAATTCACGAGGATAAAAATGCAGGTTTCTATCGAAACGACTTCAGGTCTAGAGCGTCGTTTGACTGTTGGCGTACCCGCCGATCAAATCGAAAGCGAGATCAATAAGCGTCTGCAGCAAGCGGCTAAATCCGTTCGCATCAATGGCTTCCGTAAAGGTAAAGTACCGTTGAAAGTGGTTAAGCAGCGTTTCGGTGCTGGCGTTCGTCAGGAAGTGGTTGGCGAAGTCATGAGCCGCTCTTTCTACGATGCAGTGCGTAAAGAAGACGTTAAACCTGCCGGCCAACCAAGCATTGAGCCAAAGCAGATGGAAGAGGGTAAAGACCTTGAGTTCGTGGCAACTTTTGAGGTTTACCCTGAAGTAACTCTATCTGAGTTTAGCGATATCGAAGTTACCCGCCTAACCGCAGACGTAACCGATGCCGATATCGATAAAATGATTGAAGTGCTGCAAAAGCAACAGGCGACTTGGGAAGATACCAAGCGCAAGACTAAAAAAGGTGAGCGCGTAAACATTAATTACGTGGGCACCAAAGACGGTGAAGAGTTTGAAGGTGGCAAGGCTGAGAACCAGTTCTTGGTGCTGGGTTCAGACTCGATGATCCCAGGTTTTGAAAAGGGCTTGATTGGCTGTAAGGCTGGCGAAGAGCATGTGCTTGATTTAACTTTCCCTGAGGATTATCAAGCCGAAGAGCTTCGCGGAGCAGCGGTTCAGTTCAAAGTGACTGTTAATAGCACCTCTGCGCAGAAGTTGCCTGAATTGGACGACGAATTTTTTGCAAAGTACGGTGTTGCTGAGGGCGGTTTAGAAAAGTTCCGCGCTGAAGTAAAAGACAATATGGCGCGCGAGCTGAAGAATGCTGCTCAGGCTAAAGTCAAAACGCAAATCATGGATGCTTTAGTATCCAAGCACGAGGTCGATTTACCCAAGGCTTTGGTAAAGTCTGAGATTGCCGCTTTGCGCAATCAAATGATTCAGCGTTTCGGTGGTGCGGCCAATAATGCACAGCTAGATTTCGCCTCGTTACTGCCTGATGACATGTTCGCTGAGCAAGCTGAGCGCCGTGTTAAACTGGGCTTGGTTGTAGGTGAAGTGGTAAAAGCTAATGGCATTAAAGTTGATGGCGATCGCGTTCGGGCCATGGTTGAAGAGCTAGCCTCCACCTACCAAGAGCCAGAAGAGGTGGTTAACCACTACTATAACAATCGCGATTTATTGGCCAGTGTTGAGTCAGCAGTACTCGAAGATCAAGTGGTTGATTTTCTGTTAGCGGCTGGCAAAGTTACCGACAAAGAGAGTACCTATGATGAGGTGATAAAACCGGCGGATAAAGACGCCTAATTCATCCAGTGTACTCTTGAGCCGCGACGTAAAACTCGCGGCTTTGTTCTATTAACTATGCTTGTTTTGTTGGCACATCGGCATATCTCGGTTAAGCTCCCTTCTATACGAAACCAGAAAAACTGATTTGGTCAATTTTTAATCTTGCACCTAGCCGTTGGTGCTAAGGCCAAATATCCAGACAGGCTTCGGTAGTTTTACGTACTAATCTATAGTTCCGATGAGGGCGGCCTAGGCCATGACTCATCGGAGCTCAGTATCTATAAAATAAGTCCCAGTAAAAGGAATTGACATTTAGATGGCACATTTCGACCTAGTAGACAGATCGCCCACTATTATCACTGATACGTTAGTTCCGATGGTTGTCGAACAGACCGCGCGTGGCGAGCGTTCATATGATATCTATTCACGCCTTTTAAAAGAGCGTGTAATCTTTCTGGTTGGTCAGGTAGAAGACCATATGGCGAACCTGGTGGTGGCTCAGATGCTGTTTTTGGAGGCGGAAAACCCCGATAAGGATATCCACCTGTATATCAACTCACCAGGCGGTTCTGTGACCGCAGGCATGTCAATTTACGACACCATGCAGTTCATTAAACCCGACGTGAGCACTATGTGTTTGGGGCAGGCCTGTAGTATGGGCGCATTCTTGCTGGGTTCAGGCGCAAAGGGTAAGCGTTTCTGTTTGCCTAACGCCCGCACCATGATTCATCAGCCCAGCGGCGGTGCGCAAGGTCAGGCTAGTGACATCCATATTCAGGCTCAAGAAATCTTAAAGATCCGCGAGCGCCTAAATTGCCTTATGGCTGAACACACGGGTCGCAGTGTCGAGCAAATTGCGAAGGATACTGAGCGCGACACCTTTATGAGTGCCGAGGAATCTAAAGCCTACGGATTGATTGACGAAGTGGTAAGTCGCCGCCCGAAGGCTGAAAAATAAGATAATTGGTTAAGATGTGCGCAGGTCTGCTAAGACTTGCATTAAATTACCGCCCCTGCACTTGAAAAGTAGGGGTAAAGCTAGCATCTTGTAACATTCAAATAGTGGTAAGTGGAGTGGGTCGATGACCGATCGCACAAAAGAAGGTGGAGATGACAACGGCAAGCTGTTGTATTGCTCCTTCTGTGGCAAGAGTCAGCACGAAGTGCGCAAGCTGATAGCCGGTCCGTCGGTATTCATCTGTGATGAGTGCGTGGATCTCTGTAACGACATTATCCGCGAGGAGATCCAAGAGGCGGTTAGTGAAGGCGATAGTGGTAAGTTGCCGACCCCCCAAGAGATTGCGGGTACCTTAGATCAGTATGTTATTGGTCAGCGCACGGCTAAAAAAGTCCTGGCGGTTGCCGTATACAATCACTATAAGCGCCTGCGTACCGGTGAAAAGACCGGTAAAGATAAAGAGCCTGTGGAGCTGGGCAAGAGCAATATTTTGCTGGTGGGTCCAACCGGTAGTGGTAAAACCCTGCTCGCTGAAACCTTGGCGCGCATGCTGAATGTACCTTTCACCATCGCCGATGCAACCACCCTGACGGAAGCGGGCTATGTGGGTGAGGACGTCGAAAACATCATCCAGAAGCTGCTTCAGAAATGTGATTACGATGTCGAGAAGGCTCAGCAGGGCATTGTTTATATCGACGAAATCGACAAAATCTCGCGCAAATCCGATAACCCCTCAATTACCCGAGATGTTTCCGGTGAGGGTGTTCAGCAGGCGCTATTGAAGCTGATTGAGGGCACTGTTGCCTCTGTGCCGCCCCAGGGCGGCCGAAAACACCCGCAGCAGGAGTTTTTACAGGTCGATACCTCCAATATCCTGTTTATCTGTGGTGGTGCCTTCGCGGGCCTAGATAAGGTTATACGGGATCGCTCTGAAAAGGGCGGCATCGGTTTCGGTGCCGAGGTCAAGAGCAAAGACGACAAGCGTAACGTTGGTCAGGTGTTGCGCGATGTAGAGCCGGAAGATTTGGTGCGCTATGGTTTGATTCCCGAGTTTATTGGGCGTCTACCGGTGATCGCAACCCTAGAAGAGTTGGATAAAGAAGCCCTTATCACGATTCTAACTGAGCCACGCAATGCCTTAACGAAGCAATACGCGCGCTTGTTCGAAATGGAAGGGGTGGAAGTCGATTTCCGGCCAGATGCCTTGGAAGCTGTGGCGCAGAAAGCAATGGATCGGAAGACCGGCGCCCGTGGCTTGCGCTCCATCATGGAGAACGTGCTGCTTGAAACTATGTATAAAATCCCCTCGGAAGAGGGTGTTAGTAAAGTGGTGGTCGACGAGTCTGTGATCAAAGGTGAGTCTGAACCCTTGCTGGTTTACGAGACTAAGGAGAAGCCTGCAAAGGCGGCTCCACAAGACTAAAAACGCGTCAAAGTGTCTAAAAAAGAGCCCTGGAGGCTCTTTTTTTCGCTTACGGGGCCAAGATTGCTTGTAAAAGGCCCATCTCGCCCCCACTCTTTGTTTAACGTAAAAACTAACAGTTCTGTCCTGGCTTTAGCTGTGCTGCTAGGCTCTTAAACCGGACAGTATTGATTCAATGAGGCACCTTATGGTTTCCGATGCTCCAGCTGAATTACAAGCTGAATTGCCACTATTGCCCCTACGCGACGTGGTTGTTTATCCTCACATGGTCATTCCCTTGTTCGTTGGCCGAACCAAGTCGATAGAGGCGTTGGAAGCCGCCATGGCGGCTGACAAGCAGGTGCTACTGGTGGCACAGAAGAACGCAGCCGACGATGATCCTGACGCCGAAGGGCTATACGGGATAGGCACTGTTTCTACCATTCTCCAGCTGCTGAAGTTACCCGACGGCACCGTCAAAGTGCTGGTAGAGGGCGGCGAGCGCGCTAAGCTCGAGCAAATTACCGATATGGGTGGATACTATCAGGCCAGTATCAGCACGCTGCCCTCAGAAGAGGTAGCCGAGCGCGAAGCGGAAGTGCTGCTGCGCTCTGCCATGACGCAGTTTGAGCAGTACGTGACCTTGAGCAAGAAAGTTCCCGCAGAAGTAATGACCTCGCTCTCGGGTATCGATGATCTAGGGCGCTTAGCCGATACCGTGGCGGCCCATATGTCACTGGAGCTGGCGCAAAAACAAGACATTCTTGAGATGGTGTCGGTGCGCGAACGCCTCGAGCACTTGCTTGGTTTAATGGAGGCGGAAATCGACCTGTTTCAGGTTGAAAAGCGCATTCGCGGCCGCGTCAAAAAGCAAATGGAAAAAAGCCAGCGCGAGTACTACCTGAATGAGCAGATGAAGGCTATTCAAAAAGAGTTGGGTGATATTGGCGAAGAAGGCAACGAATTTGACGAGCTAGAGAAAAAAATCGCCGACGCTTCCATGCCTGAAGACGCCGATAAAAAGACCAAAGCCGAGCTGGCAAAATTAAAAATGATGTCGCCTATGTCGGCGGAAGCATCCGTGTTGCGCTCCTACATCGATTGGATGGTCAATGTCCCTTGGACTAAGCGCAGCAAAGTGCGCCATGACTTAAAGCGCGCAGAGGAAATATTAGAAGCCGATCACTACGGCTTAGAAGAAGTAAAAGAGCGCATCTTGGAATATTTGGCGGTGCAAAAACGGGTCAAAAAAATCAAGGGGCCAATACTGTGTTTAGTTGGGCCGCCGGGCGTTGGTAAAACTTCGCTAGGTGAGTCTATTGCGCGCGCAACTAACCGCAAATTTGTGCGTATGGCCTTAGGTGGCGTGCGCGACGAAGCTGAAATTCGCGGTCACCGTCGCACCTATATCGGCTCTTTGCCGGGTAAGTTGGTGCAAAAAATGTCTAAAGTGGGCGTTAAAAACCCATTATTTTTGCTCGATGAAATCGACAAAATGGGCATGGATAATCGCGGTGATCCGGCTAGTGCATTGTTGGAAGTATTAGACCCAGAGCAGAACAGTAAATTCAATGATCACTATTTAGAGGTTGATTACGACCTGTCTGACGTGATGTTTGTGTGCACCTCTAACTCGATGAATATTCCCGGCCCGCTACTCGATCGCATGGAAGTGATTCGAATTCCAGGTTACACCGAAGACGAAAAGTTGAATATTGCTAAGCGCTATTTAGTGCCTAAGCAAATGAAGGCCAATGGTCTGCAAGAGAAAGAAATTAATATTACCGACGAAGCTATTCTCGGTATCGTTCGCTATTACACGCGCGAAGCCGGTGTGCGTAGCCTAGAGCGCGAAGTGGCAAAATTATGCCGCAAGGTGGTTACCCAGCACGTTAAAGATAAATCGCTTGATTGCGCAACTATCGAGAACAAAAACCTCGAAGATTATTTGGGTGTGATGAAGTACGACTATGGTCGGGCTGACTCTGCCAACCAAATTGGCCAAGTGACCGGCCTTGCTTGGACCCAGGTTGGCGGCGAGCTGTTAACTATCGAGTCCTCTGCGGTCAAAGGCAAAGGGCGCATGGTCAAAACCGGCTCCCTCGGCGATGTAATGCAAGAATCTATTCAGGCGGCATTAACCGTGGTGAGGTCCCGTGCACAATCGCTGGGTATCGCACCGGATTACCACGAAAAAACTGATATCCATATTCACGTACCGGAGGGCGCTACGCCTAAGGACGGCCCAAGTGCAGGTATTGCCATGTGCACAGCGTTAGTGTCGGTGTTAACCAATATTCCCGTGCGCGCGAATGTTGCCATGACCGGTGAAATTACCCTGCGCGGTGAAGTGCTTCGCATCGGTGGCTTGAAAGAGAAGTTGCTTGCTGCCCATCGCGGTGGTATCGATACGGTAGTGATCCCTGCAGAGAACGAACGGGATTTACGCGATATTCCCGACAATATCAAAGCTGATTTGAAGATTATTCCCGTTAAGTGGGTTGATCAAGTGCTCGAGATTGCGCTGCAAGAGGTGCCAAAACCCTATTCTGATGAAGAGTATCGGGTGCTTGAGCAGCAGGCACAGGAAAGTGCAAAGCGAATTAGTACACACTAGTGCTGGTTGATTTTTGATCTATCTGGCGAGGCTTTGCTCGGATCGTTAAAAAACGATGAAAAGCTGTGCAGGCCGCGCCAATTCTGCGATTCATGCCTTGACCGGCCTTGGTTCAGTTGGTATAAATCGCAGTTCGTTTTGTTATGTGCAGCCGTTCGATGGCTTGTATAAGCATAGTGTTTTCATTGGTAGTGACATATTTCGTAGTAAATTTGGAACTTGAAATAATAAAAGGGGTTTAGTGTGAATAAATCTGAATTGATCGAAGCGATTGCTGCTTCTGCGGACATTCCAAAGGCTGCTGCTGGCCGTGCGTTGGACGCAATGGTTGACTCAATTACTGGTGCTCTGAAGCAGGGCGATCAGGTTGTTTTAGTAGGTTTTGGTACCTTCGCAGTGAAAGATCGTGCAGCGCGTACCGGTCGTAATCCGCAAACAGGTGCGGAGATTCAGATCGCTGCAGCTAAAGTGCCTGGCTTTAAAGCCGGCAAAGCGTTAAAGGATGCAGTAAACGGTTAATTCTGCCTAGAGCAGTATGGGCTTGGCCTTGCCAACCCAATCGATCGCGAAAAAGGCGCATCCCCGATGCGCCTTTTTCATATAACCGACAAGATAAAAAGTACAGTCGGTCACATACAGTTTTCGCCGCTGACACGCGGTCATTTAAATATGCTGGGGTTTTTAGGCCATGATGCAATCATTTCGTGACAACTTGAAGGGCACCGTAGCGATGTTCTTGGTGGTGTTGGTTTCAATACCCTTTATTTTCTTCGGCGTTGATAGCTTATTTACCGGTGATGCGAAATCTGGACAGGCTGCCAGTATTAATGGCGATGTGGTTTCTGAAGATCAAGTGCGTCGCGCTATTGGTATGCAGCGCGATCAATTAAGCCAGCGTTTTGGCGATCAATTACCGGCTGACTTCTTGTCTGATGAGCGCTTGCGCGGCCCTGCTGTTGATGGATTAGTGAGCCGCCAATTGCGTATTCAAGGTGCCACCGAAGGGCGTATGACCATCAGCGATAAAGCATTAGACGCGCTGATTGTTGGAGCACCAGCTTTTCAGGTTGATGGCAAGTTTGATCCACAGCGATTCACCTACATGGTGCAGTCCATGGGTTACACCGCATCGGGTTATCGCGAGATGATTCGCCAAGAAATTATTTCGCAGCAATACATGTCGTCAGTTGCTCTGGGTGGTTTTGTGACTGAACAACAGTTAGCGCAGCACGTGCGCTTAAGTGATCAAACGCGGGATTTCTATTACGTCACTCTGCCTTTGGCGCCCGTCATGGCTGCTACTGAAATTGATTCAGCGGCTATCGATGCGTACTACCAAGCCAATCAAACCCAGTACCAAATTCCTGAAATGGTTAGCGTTAAAGCGATTGAGTTAAATGTTGCCGATATCGCCGCCGGTGTTGAAGTTAGCGATGAGCAGGTAGCGGCGCAGTACGAAGAGAACATGAAGTCTTACGAGACGGCACCGGTGCGTCACGCGGCCCATATTTTGGTTGAAGTCGAGGATGATACCCAAGCGCAGGCAAAACTCGCCGAGATCGAGCAGGCGCTCGCAGGCGGTCAAGATTTTGCAGAAGTCGCCTCAAGTTTTTCAGATGACCTTGGCACGCGCGAAGCGGGCGGCGATTTAGGTTTCACCTCTGGTGATACCTTTCCGGAAGAGTTTGAAACTGCACTGGCGGCGCTGGAAGTTGGTGCGGTATCGGCACCCGTTAAAACGGATGCTGGTTGGCATGTGATTAAATTGGTGGCCATTGAAAATGCTGAGTTGCCAAGCTTAGAAGAAGAGATGCCAACAATTCGTATGGCCTTGGCCGACTCGATGGCTCAGCAACTATTTGTTGAAAAACTTGAGTTGCTCAAAGAAGAAGCGTTCAAGCAGGATGATATCGAGCTGGTCGCACAAACCCTCGGCGTAAATACTGTTAGCGTGCCTGCTTTTAGTCGTGCTGGCGGCAATGGCTTAGCTGCCGATAGCAAGGTAGTGAGTGCGGCCTTTAGCGATGAGGTTTTGGTCGACGGTCGCATCAGTCCGGTGCTCGAACTATCAGAAACCAGCGTAGCGGTTGTTCGATTAGCTGAGCATATGCCCGCGAAAGTTAAGCCGCTGGCAGAAGTTGCCGATTTAATCGAAACTCAGTTGAAAGAAGAAAAAGCGCAGGCAACCTTGAGCGCCCAAGGTGAAACCTTGTTGGCGTCCCTAGCGACTGGTGCCGATGTTGAGTCTGTTGCCAAAGCCGCTGGTTATGACTGGCAGGTAAGCACCGGTGTAAAGCGCGCAGACAGCCGCTATGATCGCGCCATGCTGCAGCAGGTGTTTGATATGAACCAGTCTGCGGACGACGAGCCTGCTTATTCGCAGGTTTATAGTCAAACCGGTGACTTGGTGCTGTTAAAATTGGTCAAAGTGGAAGACGGTCAGTTGGAGAATTTGTCTGCGGAGCAGCGCACGGCTTTGGCTCAGCGTTTAAGCTATGACACGGCTAACGCCGAAGTGTTAGCCTATGAAGCGGTGCTAAAAGAAGCTGCTGATATTAAAATTTTCTAACCTATGTTTTTGCCGTCGATATTTTATTGGCGGCCATAAAAAAGCCTCGCTATTGCGAGGCTTTTTTATGTTTGGCGTTTTTGCGTTGCTTTAGTTTACACGCGTAACATCAACGAAAAGAGTAATGCGCTGGCCTGGATGAATGTAACTTTTTGCATTCATCGTATTCCACTTTAAAATGTCATTGACGGTTAAATTAAATTTGCCGGCAATTCTTGCGAGCGAGTCCCCGTTGCGAACTTGGTAATTGACTTTTCGAATCACGCCGTTGCTGTTATTGCTGGCGTAGCTAGTGTTGTTGGTTGCCACCTTTGACCAGATCACGAGTTTTTGCCCTGGCTTGATCGGATCGCGTGGGGCCATGCCATTCCAACGTGCAATTTCGCTCACGCTTACGCGGTGAATGCTGGCAATTTTCCACAAGCTGTCGCCACTTTGCACAACGTAGTTTGATTTAGAGGTGCCGGCTTTGCCGCTGGATTTATTTTGTTTGGCTTTGACCCGTTGCTCGTGACTGTAGGCGTAGGATTCCACCGGTTGGCTGGCAACGGGAATGATCAAGGTTTGGTTTTGGCGAATTAAATTGGAGCTTAAATTGTTGGCACTTTTGAGTGCGCTAACACTCGTGTGGTGACGCTTGGCGATGAGGTTTAAGCTGTCGCCAGATTTAACCTTGTAACTTTTCCAGCTGATGCGTTCCTGCTCGGGCAGGGCGTCCAGATTTTCTAGAAAGCCCTCGGCTTGCTCAACCGGTACTAAAAAATGAAACGGGCCGTCGGGATCTGTGGCCCAGCGGTTGTAACCGGCGTTTAGGTGATAAAAATCCTTCAGCTCCATGCCGGCTAATTCTGCAGCCTGTGCGAGATCCATTTGCGAATCTAAATCTATGCGTTCGAAATAGGGGTTGTTTGGAATGTCGGTTAGGGTCAGGCCGTACTCGTCCGGGTTGCGTACTAGCTCGGCGAGCGCGAGCAGCTGCGGTACATAGGCACTGGTTTCTCTTGGCAGTTTTAGTGACCAGAAGTCTGTTGGTTTGCCTTTGGCTTTATTGCGCTTTATGGCTTTGCGCACATTGCCGCCGCCGGTGTTGTATGCGGCTAGGGCAAGTAGCCAGTCGCCATCAAACTGCCGGTTCAGATTGCTTAGATAGCGGATCGCGGCTTCGGTGGAGGCTTCGATATCGCGCCGGCCGTCGTACCAATAATTCTGCTTGAGGCCATAGTGTTTGCCGGTGCCGGGAATAAATTGCCAGATGCCGGAGGCGCGGCCATGGGAGTAGGCAAAGGGATCAAAAGCGCTTTCAACAATGGGTAGTAACGCCAGCTCTAGCGGCAAATCGTTGGCGTCGAGCTGCTCGACAATGTGGTAAAGGTAGCGGTTGGCGCGCTCCGACACCCGCTTCATGTAATTGTCATTGCGTGAATACCAGCTGATATAGGTATCGACGCGTTCATTGTGTACCGATGGAATTTGGAATCCATCTCTTACCCTATCCCAGAGATTAGTATCTGCACTGGGTGCAAACTCCTGCCATGCCAGTTCATCCACCGGACAAAATACATCGGGATTGACAGCAGCGAGTTCCTTTTCCGCTGGGGTTTTAGGTGTAGTAATTTGCGTGCAGCCAATGAATAGGCTGCTTGCGGCTAGCGCGAGCGCTAAAGGCTTTAACTTAAAATTCATGCGTATTTTTAGAAACTATCTGCGTAATTGAGGGCGATTGTAGGGTTGGAGGCGGCACTGGTCAACAAACGTTCATAAAAGCCTAGGATACTTATAGTCTTTTTATCTTTGGATGTGAACCTGTGCCTCCGCGCTGCTAGGGCTTAGAAATTGTCTTTCCAGCGCCTGAGCGTTGCGATAATGGCTTCCTCGCCAACCAGATCCGCTTTGGCGTAATGCTTTGCCGACACCTGTACTTCCGGGCTATGGGGCCGCAGAAACGGGTTGGTTGCAAGCTCTATCGCCAGTGTTGAGGGTAGGGTGGGCAGGCCAGCCTCGCGTTTGCATTTTTCTTGTTGGCAGCGCTCTTGTAGTTTCGGGTTGCCGGGCTCTACCTGCTGGGCAAAAGCTAGATTCGCCAGGGTGTATTCGTGCGCGCAGCAGATGAGTGTTTCGGGAGGGAGGGCTTTAAAGCGTTTAAAGGCCTGGTTTAACTGCTTTGCCGTGCCCTCAAATAGGCGGCCGCAACCAGCGGCAAATAGGGTGTCGCCGCAAAATAATACGCCGGGCTGGCTGGCGTCTGGGGCTAGATAGTAGGCGATATGGTCCAGGGTGTGCGCGGGCACATCGAGTACTGTTGCATGCCAAGGCCCGATATTGAGTTCGGTGCCGTCTTGCACCCGATCTGTTACGGCTTTTATTTTATCGGTTTCAGGTCCGTAGACCGGTGTATTGGGTCGATAGGCCAAGAGTTGAGCAAGTCCACCAATATGATCGGCATGGTGGTGCGTTATTAATATTCCGCGCAGGTCTAGCTTCTTGTTTTCTAGCCATGTAATGACTGGCTCGGCGTCTCCTGGGTCCACTAGCCAAGCTTGTCGCCCGTCGCTTAGGCCCCAAATATAATTGTCGGAAAAGCTGGGTATGGGTGTAAGGTCTAGCATTATCTAATTAATCCGATGGTGGTGTTTATCAAGTGCTCTGCCAATACTATTAAACCATGCGCAGAGCCCCAAGGGCGTTAGGGGTTGAGCGCTGAATAATTGCGCAAAATTTGTTTCAATGCTGTACTTTGTTGAACCTTGTATGTTGCTTGGATGCTGTACTGCTGCGCTATTTGTTCTAGCGTGAAAGTGCACCGCAGGAGATAACATGGGCTATCTTACCCCACCTGAAAGATTTAAGCGTTTACCGAGGCTTAGCCACTGGGGCCGGGGCCTGCCGCCCTTATCTGAGGCGGTGCCTGCCATGGAGGCTTGGTTTCGTACGCCTGTGGGGCGCGAGCTGTTAAGCCGAGAATTACAGCAGGTCGATGAGGTATTGCAGTGTTTATTTGGCTACCACCTCTGTCAAATGAGCGTCTGCCGAAATTTAGAGTTGACCGCAACTAGCCGGATTCTACACCGGTTCAATATCAATCCCCTCGCATCGGCTAGCAATGAGCTGCACGGTCCAGCGGCTCTCGCGCACCCGGAACAATTGCCTTTGCCGGCCGAGAGCACAGATGTTGTGCTTTTGCACCATGTGCTGGAGTTTTCCAACCAGCCGCACCAGGTGCTGCGCGAGGCCTGCCGCGTTCTGATGCCCCGGGGGCACCTGGTTATTGTGGGGTTTAATCCCTGGAGCTTAATGGGCCTATGGAAGCAGTTAGCGCGCCTAGGTAACGAGCCCCATTGGCGATATCAGGCATTTTCCGTCAGGCGTTTGAATGATTGGTTGCGTTTGTTAGACCTGGAGGTGTCTAGCTTGAGCCGTGGGTTTTATCGGTTCCCGCTGCAGTCGGCCAAGGGTCTATCCCTTTTGCACGGCTGGGATAACTGGTGCGAGCGCTGGCAGTGGCTGGGCGGCGGTTTTTACGTCTTGGTGGCGCGCAAGGAGGTTACCCCGTTAACGCCAATTCGGCCTATGTGGAAGGCGCGTCAAGCCCTGCCGGGTCTAAGCGTGGTGAATCGTCAGGCAGAGCCGGTACCACGAGCACAAGTGGGCCAAAAGGCACGTCAATCTGGATACAAAAAGCCGCCATCGGAATCCTGATCTGGTATCCTTCAGGCTTTTGAAAATTAAGCGGTGTTAGATTGAAGAAGGTCGAGTTATTTACCGATGGCGCCTGTAAGGGCAATCCTGGCCCCGGTGGTTGGGGTGTGTTGATGCGTTATGGCGAACTCGAAAAGTCCCTGTGCGGTGGTGAAAAACATACCACCAATAATCGTATGGAGCTCATGGCGGCCATTGAAGGGCTAAAGGCACTAAACGAGCATTGCGAGGTCATACTGACTACCGATTCCCAATATGTGCGCCAAGGCATTACCAGTTGGATGGAGAAGTGGAAGCGCAATGGTTGGAAAACCGCTAGCCGGCAACCCGTAAAAAATGAAGACTTGTGGCGTGCCTTGGATGAACAGTCTGCTCGGCACAGCATCACCTGGGCTTGGGTTAAAGGTCACTCGGGGCATCGGGAAAATGAGATGGCCGATGAGCTAGCCAACCTCGGCATCGAACAGTTGCCTGCCTAACCTGTGAACTCCACGTTAATCCGTTTCTAATCGCGAATCATAATTATGCGTCAAATAGTTTTAGATACCGAGACCACTGGTTTAGAGCCTAGCCAGGGGCACCGCATTATCGAAATTGGTTGTGTTGAGCTCGTTAACCGCAAATTAACCGGGCGCCATTACCACCAGTACATCAACCCAGAGCGCGAAGTCGATGCCGGCGCAATGGAAGTGCACGGCATTAGCAATGAATTTCTGGTTGATAAGCCCACCTTTGCGCAAATAGCCGATGATTTTTTAGCCTACGTGAACGGCGCAGAACTTATTATCCATAACGCCCCCTTCGACGTTGGTTTTATCAACAGCGAGTTTCGCCTACTCGCCGATGGCAAAAAGCCGATCACACAATATTGCGGCATTCTCGATACCTTGGCCATGGCGCGCAATAAACATCCCGGTCAAAAAAATAACCTGGATGCCCTATGTAAGCGTTATGGCGTAGATAACTCGCAGCGTGATTTGCACGGCGCCTTGCTCGATGCTGAAATTTTAGCGGATGTATATTTGCTAATGACCGGCGGCCAGGAGGCGTTGAGTTTCGCTGCGGCGAATGAACAAAAGCAGCAGGGTGGTAGCGAAGGTATCCGTAGGTTGTCTGCAGCAAGGCCGCCATTGCCGGTCATTATGGCGACGCAAGATGAGTTGGCCGCGCACACTAAAAAGCTGGAAAAATTACAAAAGGCTAGTGGTGCTTGTGTGTGGTTGCAATCTGGTGAATGAGGGTTTTTCGTTAGTTGCTGATGAGCAAGATTTTGTCGTTGTAGATAAAGCACCGGAAGTTAATTTTCATACCGAGTCTGGTCAGTTAGGTATTGTTGAGTTGGTGCGCCAATATTTTGGCCGCACGCTTTGGCCGGTACATCGGTTAGATAAAATGACCTCGGGTTTGTTGTTATTAGCGAAGTCTGCCGAGGCTGCTTCGGCTTTTGGGCAGCTGTTTGAACAGCGCGCGATTGAAAAGTATTATTTAGCTATTTGTGCCGGTAAGCCGAAGAAGAAACAGGGCTTGGTTAAGGGCGATATGAGCCCTAGCCGGCGCAAGACCTGGAAGCTTGAGCCAACCTTAAGTAACCCTGCGATTACACAATTTTTCAGTCAGAGTTTGGGCGATGGCTTGCGGCTTTATTTGCTTAAGCCGAGTACCGGAAAAACCCATCAATTGCGCGTGGCGCTAAAAAGCCTCGGTGTGCCGGTGCTGGGGGACGATATTTACAATGCCAAATCGACTGTAGATAGCGATAGAGGATATTTGCACGCTTACGCGCTGAGCTTCAACTTTTTTGGCAAGCCTTTCTGTTATGTGTCTGTACCCAGCCAGGGCGAGCTTTTTTCGCGCCCGGCGGTTAAGGAAGCAATAGCCGATTATGCTGAGCCCGCATCGATGCCGTGGCCTAAGTTGTCATGAATAAGCTTTTAGCGATTATTTTCATTTTTCTCTCGGTCGCAGCATTTGCGTTTATCTATCGCGCCGAGCCAGACCTTGCGTTACCAGAAAACAGCGCCGAACTTCAGCCCCGCAGCTGTTGGTTCACGCCCGAAGCGGGCAGAGTGGTGGCCTGTTTTAATCTTCGCGTCACTGAGGCTGGGCACCATTTCACCTTACCGGTTGTGGTGCTTAAGTCTGCCCAAGCTAGCAATCATGCGGTGTTGTATTTATCCGGTGGCCCAGGTGGCAGTACATTTTTAAGCGCTGAAGATATGATTTATTGGCAGGGGCAGTACGCGCGTTTTGATATGGCGTCTGATCTTGTTTTGGTTGATCGGCGCGGAACCGGTATGGCAGAGCCGCGCCTTCAGTGCCCGTATTTTCGCCGCGAATACCGCAAGGGTTTAAGCCAGGACTTATCCGCTAAGGAAGAAAATGCGCAACATTTTCGCGCTATGTCCTGGTGTTTTGATAAGCAGTTAAGTTCACATCCAGAAAGTAAACGGCTCGCCGTTGATGCCTTAGGTACAGCAGCAGATGCGCGCGATATGCAAGCGCTTCTGTCTCTTTTAGGTTATCAGCAGTGGAGTCTCTGGGGCGTGTCTTATGGTACGCGACTAGCCTTGGCCATGGCCGCTAACAAACCGCAAGGTTTGCAATCACTCGTGCTCGATTCTGTCTACCCGCCCGAGCGGGGCCACAATGAAGAGTGGCCTGGATTGATGAGTTCCGCCATGACGCGTTTTTTCCATTGGTGTGACACTCATCATTGCTCCTTGCGCGAAGCTTCTGTGCTTACGCCAATTGCCGAAGCTGCAGAAGCCACAGAAAAGCGCTTTCAGCAGATGCTTGAACAGCTCGATGCTCGACCCGTTCAGGTATCAGTACCCAGTTGGTATGGCGAGGCGCCTTATCAGGTTGCGGTCAATGGTCAGCGTTATTTGCAGATAGTTTTTGCCGCTATTTACGATCAACATCTGTGGCCGAGCATCGGAGAATCTTTAATGTCCGCATCTGTTCAGCAACGAGCAGCGCTGGATAAATTGGCGGAAAGTTTTGTCAATAATGCCTTTGATCCGGATTTTTCTGAAATGGTTTTTTATGCAGCTGAGTGCAAGGATAATCGTATTTCAGATCCTAAGAGGGTGAATAAAGCTTTATCTGAACACCCTTACTACAGTCGTTATTTGGAAGGTATGGCAGGCACGGATGTATGTCAGGCGTCAGTTTTAGGTTCGGTGAGAGGCAGGGAGCAATTATCGGTGGCGGATCTCGCGAACATTGATGTACCAGTCTTGCTGCTGAGCGGTGAAATGGACCCTATTACGCCCATCGATTGGGTTGAGCCGCTGCAGGCGTTGTTGCCACACTGGCAGCTTGCGAGCTTCTCCCAGGTAGGCCATGCGGTGGTTTCATCGGATATCTGCGCAGAGCAGCTCTTGCGCGATTTTATAGCCGAGCCTCGGCTGTTATTGGCGTTGGCTGACAACAGCTGTCTCCAGTCATCCATAACCTTGTCTGCCAGTAGTCGGCTGCAGGTGCTTAACGAATAAACAGTTTTTTCGCTGTTTTGTTCCTTGAAAAGTCGTTAGAATTGCCGATTTTCCCCGTTGTAGATCTCATGAAAGTTGTCATTGCACTCCGAGCCTCCAATGCCAGCCAAGCGCGCCAATTATTGGCAGAGCAGGCTTGCGAAATTCATAAAAGCCGCTTCGAATCGCAAGAACCTGCGCTGCGTAACTTAATCGATGGTTTGTATCGCCGCGGTTTGGATGTTGAGCTGCAGGGCGCGAGTTTGGCTTGGTTCTTAGTTGAAGGCTCATTAACGCCTACGCAATGGCTAGAGCAAAGCGCAGTGGCTATTTGTTTTAGTTTCGAGTGGTTTCAGCAGCAGGCCGCTCAAATACGCTATCTGAAGGGCATTGCTTATTGCGATGCGGCCGCGGGTTGGGCGCAGCTGCTTCCTTTAGATGGCACTGCGCCTAGCGTTGCTCAGCCTGAGGGTAAGCTCGATTGGCAGGGGTTGGCGGTTGAGCTTGCTCCCGAGCTATTAGCGCTTAAAAAATCTGAACAATCAGCCCGTGTGAATGATGTTTTACCTGTCGTTTCTTCAGGCCAAGATTGCCTGCCTGAAGACAGTAATTCTCCAGACTCTGTTGTTACGTTTAAACAAAACTCAGCGCGTAAGATAGTCGGTAAGCTCTTAACTGCCACAAAAAACATAGCCAAGCGTAAGCCTAAAGCTGATGCAATTTCTGATGCTCAGGACGAAAATAGTTTGCTTGTGGCGTCAAAGGCTGACGCTAGTGAAACGTCAAACTCTGGCGCTGATGTTGCGGGGCAACCGGTGGTTAAAAAACGTGGTAGGCCGCGCAAAAATCCTGAGCAACTTCTCAACGCTGGCGTAGATTTGGAGCGAATTGAGTCGGCTGATGTTCGCGCTGTGGTTGAGCAACAAGTTATTGTCGGCGCTGAAGTTGTTGGTTTGGTGGAGCCAGTTGCAGCCCCAAAAAAACGCGGGCGACCGCGTAAAGTAGTCGCCCCAGTGGAGCCGGAGGTTGACGAAGAACAATTGGATCTATTTGTTTAAGCCTGAGCTGCAGCTTGTAAGTCCAATGCAGTAGAAACCCGGTTGCGGCCTTCTCGTTTTGCGTGATACAGGGCTTTGTCGGCTTGCTCAAACAAGTTCTTCGCGCTCATGTCTTTTTGCAATTGTGCGAGGCCAATGCTCGCGGTCACGGTTAAGTGCTGATCACCTTGCTGTATGTCTAGCCCCTCTATGGCGTCGCGCAAACGCTCGGCGATAATAATCGCACCATTCATATCTGTGTTGCTTAATAAAACCGAAAATTCTTCGCCACCGTAGCGGAAGGTCATGTCCGTTGTGCGCGCCACTAACATGATGGTTTGGGCGACTTCATGTAGAACTTCGTCGCCCAGTGCGTGGCCATAGCAGTCGTTAATTTTCTTGAAGTGATCGAGGTCGATCATCATGAGCGTCAGCGGTTGCTCATAGCGTTGACTCATTTGCATTTCGCGGCGCACGGCCGTGTCCATCGCAACTCTGTTACCCGCTCCCGTGAGTGGATCGAAGAGTGCTGCTTGCAAGGCATCCTTATACTGCAGTGCGTTGCGCAGCGGGTAAATGAGCGTGCCTAATAGTGATTCAATACAGGCCAGTTCGGCCTCGCTAAAACGCTTGGCCCGATTGAAGCGAATTTCGCCTAAGTTGTCCCGCGGGGTAATCAGCCGGTAGTCGCAGTGGTGCAAGTTATCTCGCCCTAAATTAAGGTGAATACCCCGTGCCGCATGGCGATAGCTAAGGCCGCCAATACGAACTTGCTGGCCCAAGTATTTAACAAAAATTTCCAGCAGCGCTTGCAAGTCCAGTGAGGTCTGCAAGGCGTGGATGAGTTTGTGGCGCAGGTCTGGGTCTTCCTGAATGGCAATGCGGGTCAATTTTCGCTTGGCCGTGTTACTGCTGTGTAACGGCGTGACCTGATTGGATTCTTGCATGATCTACCCCTCGGGTTTTCGCAATAATGACGCTAGGCTGTATCTACCTATTTACCCTGTTCAGCGAAAACCGTGCCACTTTAATGGTTTCTTTAAAAGCTCAATAAAAACAAACGGTTATCGAGTCTTGTTGATGTGGTCACTGAAGTTAAGTCAGCCAGTTGACGCTTGGGCGGCAAGTTGTTTTGGTGTGGCGGCGGTTTCTTGCCGCTTGGTCGTGGGGTATTTACTTGTTTCCGGGTGATCATTTGGTTTGATGTGCAGGTGACGTTTTATCTTGGGTTTGTTGGGGGTTGTTGGGAGTTGGTTCTGTTCAGGGGTGTAAGATAAGCCGGGTTGAGCTAGCAGTTTGGTCTGTCGCGTTGCGTTTAGGGGGAGGGCGGTTGTAGGCAGTTATTTACTATCTGGTAGGACTATCCAGATGCGCTCCCTGTGGTCGCTCCGATGGCGGCCCCGCCCAATGGGTCGAACTTACAGTTCGGTAGCTAACGCTACTGGCAATAAAAAAGGCCACCCTACTCGGGTAGCCTTTTTTATTGCAAATCTGGTGGGACTATCCAGATGCGCTTCCTGCGGTCGCGTCTCTATCGAGTCGAACTTACAGTTCGGCTGCTTGCGCAGCTTAAACAAAAATGCCCAACCTAATCGGCTGGGCATTTTTGTTTAAAATCTGGTAGGACTATCCAGATGCGCTCCCTGTGGTCGCGGCCCTGTGGGTCGAACTTACAGTTCGGTAGCTAACGCTACTGGCAATAAAAAAGGCCACCCTACTCGGGTAGCCTTTTTTATTGCAAATCTGGTAGGACTATCCAGATTCGAACTGGAGACCTCTACCATGTCAAGGTAGCGCTCTAACCAACTGAGCTATAGTCCTAAAGAGGCGCGCACTTTACCAGTAAGGTTTAGGGGAATCAATAGGTTAGGAGTGGGAGGCAGGTATAATCCTTGCCGCAAGCCGCAAGCCGCAAGCCGCAAGCCGCAAGCCGCAAGCCGCAAGCCGCAAGCCGCAAGCCGCAAGCCGCAAGCCGCAAGCCGCAAGCCGCAAGCCGCAAGCCGCAAGCCGCAAGCAGGATCAGGTGGGACGCATTGAGCAACTAGAAGCTAGTAATTAAAGGCCAGATTTGCTTGCTCGCCTTTTTAGCTTGCAGCTTGAGGCTTGCAGCCTATAATACCCCCTCTCGCCGGCAGCCTAGTCTGCCTTTTATACACGTGGCCTTTGGTAGGGGTCACCACTGGATTCAGGAAACGAAAATGCCTGTTATTACTCTCCCAGACGGCTCTGAGCGTCGTTTTGATGCTGCTGTGTCTGTTTTAGATGTTGCCCTTGATATTGGTCCTGGTTTGGCGAAAGCGACCATTGCGGGCCGTGTGAATGGTCAGCGCGTTGATGCCTGTGACCTTATTGAGCAAGATGCAAAGCTTGAAATCATCACCGCGAAAGATGCCGATGGGTTGGAAATTATTCGCCACTCTTGCGCGCATTTGTTAGGCCATGCCATAAAGCAGATGTGGCCCGATGTGAAAATGGCCATCGGCCCAACCATCGAAAATGGCTTCTATTACGATATCGATCTCGAGCACTCATTGACCGATGACGATATCGAAAAGCTCGAAGCGCGCATGCTTGAGTTGGCCAAAACAGAATATGACGTGGTAAAAAAAGTCGTATCTTGGGATGAGGCGGTGGCTGCTTTTGAGCGTCGAGAAGAGCCTTATAAACTGGAGATACTCGAGCGCGACATACCTAAGTCGGCAACGCCTGGGCTCTATCATCACGAAGAATATGTCGATATGTGCCGTGGCCCGCATGTGCCGAATATGCGTTTCTGTCAGCACTTTAAGTTGATGCGCATTTCTGGCGCCTATTGGCGTGGTGACTCGAACAACAAAATGCTCCAGCGCATTTACGGCACCGCCTTTGCGGATAAAAAAGCGCTCAAGGCGCATTTGCAATTTTTAGAAGAAGCGGTAAAGCGCGATCACCGAAAATTGGGCAAAAAATACGACTACTTCCACATTCAGGAAGAAGCGCCCGGCATGGTGTTTTGGCATCCGCGCGGCTGGGCCATCTACACCGCCATCGAAGAATACATGCGCAAAGTGCAGCGCGATAACGGCTACCAGGAAATCAAAACCCCGCAGGTTGTTGATCGCACTCTGTGGGAGCGCTCTGGCCACTGGGATAAATTCCGCGACAGCATGTTCACGGTCGAATCCGAGTCTCGGGATTACGCCGTTAAGCCGATGAACTGCCCCTGTCATATTCAGGTGTTTAATCAAGGCTTAAAAAGCTACCGCGATTTACCCATTCGCTTGGCTGAGTTTGGCAGTTGTCACCGCAACGAAGCGTCGGGCACCTTGCAGGGCTTGATGCGCGTGCGCGCCTTCACCCAAGATGACGCCCATATCTTCTGCGCGGAAGAGGCAATTCAAGACGAGGTCAGCACCTTCACCGATCTGCTTTATAAGGTCTACGCCGATTTCGGCTTCACCGACGTCATCATTCGCCTATCAACTCGCCCAGAGCAGCGGGTGGGTAGCGACGAGGTGTGGGATAAGGCGGAGAAGGCCTTGGCCGATGCCTTGGAGGCGAAGGGCCTGGATTACAGTTTGTTGCCGGGCGAGGGCGCCTTTTATGGCCCGAAAATCGAGTTCTCGCTGAAGGATTGCCTAGGTCGCGTGTGGCAGTGCGGCACTATCCAGGTGGATTTCTCCATGCCGGGTCGTTTGGGTGCCCAGTTTGTTGCCGAGGATGGTTCCCGTCAGGTGCCGGTGATGTTGCATCGCGCCATTTTGGGTTCATTTGAGCGTTTCATCGGTATTTTGATCGAAAACTTCGAAGGCGCTTTTCCGCTTTGGCTGGCGCCCGAGCAGGTCGGAATTCTCAATATTACGGACAATCAGGCCGAATATGTGAAGAAAGTTGAAGAATCCTTGAAAAACAAAGGCTTCAGAGCGTTTTCGGACTTGAGAAACGAGAAGATCGGCTTTAAAATCCGCGAGCACACAATTCAGCGGGTTCCTTACCTGCTAGTGGTTGGCGACAAAGAGATGGAAACCGGCAAAATTACGGTGCGTAACCGTAACGGTGAAGATCTTGGCGCCATGAGTGTGGATGAACTGGCAGAGCGCTTAAATGCTGAGATAGCATCAAAGAGCGCTTAATAAGGCCACAAAATAGCGAATATGCGTACTTTGGGGTGCGCATATCAGCGTTTTGCGGTCTTTTGCTGTTGTAGCCCAATATTGGGCAATTATTTAGGAGGCATTAGCCATCAAACGAGATAGCGCGAAAAGCGGAAAGTCGAAAAAAGCCCGCATTAATGACCAGATTGATGCAAAAGAAGTACGCCTAATTGGTGCCGACGGAGAACAAATAGGGATCGTCAGCATTGCTGAAGCACTCGCCGCCGCACAGGCAGCAACGTTAGATCTGGTAGAAATCGCGCCCGATGCCGAGCCGATAGTTTGTAAGATCCTAGACTACGGCAAGGAAGTGTTTGAGGCCAAGAAGGCCAAGGCTGCTGCCAAGAAAAAGCAGAAACAACAGCAAGTAAAAGAAATTAAGATTCGACCAGGGACGGATGTAGGTGATTATCAGGTAAAACTACGCAACCTGATACGTTTCCTCGAAGAAGGGGATAAGGCTAAGGTTTCGTTAAGATTCCGCGGCCGCGAGATGGCGCACCAAGAGTTAGGTATGGAGATGCTGAAACGCATTGAAATCGACCTGGCAGAATACGGTATCGTCGAGCAGCACCCGAAGATGGAAGGTCGGCAGCTGATGATGGTTCTCGCACCCAAAAAGAAGAAGTAGCCGGGCTTTTTAGCTGCCTTGTTACTTTAATTATCAAACTCGCAAATGCGGAGTGTTTTATTATGGCCAAAGCTAAAATACACAGTGGCGCTTCCAAGCGCTTCAAAAAGACTGGTGCTGGATACAAGCATAAGCATGCTAACCGTAGCCACATCCTCACTAAGATGACTACCAAGCGCAAGCGTCACCTGCGCGGTACCAATGTTCTGGATAAGGACAACGTGGTACTGGTAGATCGTATGTTCCGCGCCAAGTAATTGGCAGTAACCTTAAGTAGAGGATTGAATTATGGCGCGTGTTAAGCGTGGTGTCGTGGCTCGTCGCAGTCACAAAAAAGTACTAAAAGCCGCTAAAGGTTACTACGGAGCACGTTCACGTGTATTTCGTGTAGCTAAGCAAGCTGTTATCAAAGCAGGTCAATACGCCTATCGTGATCGCAAGACCAAGAAGCGTAATTTCCGTGCCTTGTGGATCACTCGTATCAACGCACAGTCGCGTGCGGAAGGTTTGAGCTACAGCAAGTTGATCGCTGGCTTGAAGAAAGCAAATATTGCATTGGACCGTCGCGTGTTGGCAGATATCGCCGTTCACGACAAAGCGGTTTTTGCAACTATCGTTGAAAAGGCTAAAGCAGCTCTGGCTTAAGTCGCACGATAGGGGATGTCACCATCCCGATGTGTTTCGAAGGGAAGGGGCTAACGCCTCTTCCCTTTTTTATTAGCGCCAAGTAAACATTAAACTTATTCAGCTGTGGCTTTACTATTAACCTAAGTCACACACATGAACACCGGAGAACACCCATGGAAAACCTGGTCGCGCTCACCCAGGAAGCGCTTGAGCTGGTTGCCAAAGCCGAAGACTTAAATGGCTTAGATTACGTTCGCGTCGAGTATTTAGGTAAGAAGGGAAAAATCACCGAGCTGTTAAAAGGCTTGGGCAAACTATCTGCCGAGGAGCGCCCGGCAGCTGGCGCCGAAATTAATACCGCCAAACAGGCTGTTCAGGAAAAATTAAACGAGCGCAAGGCTGAGCTCGAAGAATTAGAGGTAAACGCCAAGCTCGCCAATGAAAAAATTGACGTGACGCTGACTGGGCGCGGACAGCAGGGGGGCGGTTTGCACCCAGTGACAAAAACCTTGGCGCGTATTAGTGAAATTTTTCAGCAGGCCGGTTATCAAATAGCCGAAGGCCCAGAGGTTGAGGATGATTATCACAACTTTGAGGCGCTGAATATTCCGTCTCATCATCCGGCGCGCGCCATGCACGATACTTTTTATGTGGATGCCAGCCATGTTTTGCGCACCCACACATCGCCCGTGCAAGTGCGCACTATGGAAACACAAGAGCCGCCGATTCGCGTTATTTGCCCGGGTCGGGTTTACCGCTGTGACTCCGATATTACCCACACGCCAATGTTTCATCAGGTGGAAGGTTTGGTGGTTGATCAGCGCATTAGTTTTGCCGATTTAAAAGGCACTGTTGATCAGTTTTTAAAGGCTTTTTTCGAGGCCGACGTGCCGGTTCGCTTTAGACCTTCGTACTTCCCGTTCACTGAGCCATCGGCTGAGGTGGATATTCAATGTACGCAATGCGGTGGTAAAGGCTGTCGCGTTTGCAAACAGTCGGGCTGGCTCGAGGTGATGGGTTGCGGCATGGTGCACCCAAATGTGTTTACCTCCAGCGGCGTCGATCCAGAAAAATATTCCGGCTTTGCTTTTGGTATGGGTGTAGAACGCTTGGCTATGTTGCGCTACGGCGTTAATGACCTGCGCTTATTTTTCGAGAACGACTTGCGGTTCCTGCAGCAGTTCTAACACTTAGTGCTCGGGTTATTCGAAACAAATAAAATTTTTTAGGTGGCTGAATTAAAAGTTTCAGCTTCAAAAATGGAAAGATTGCATTATGAAAATCAGTGAATCCTGGTTGCGTGAATGGGTAAACCCTTCAATTTCCACGCAGGCCCTTTGCGATCAGTTAACCATGGCTGGCTTAGAAATTGACGGTATAGAAGCTGTCGCCGGCGAGTTTTCTGGCGTGGTTGTGGGTGAGATCGTTGCTATCGAGCAGCACCCAGATGCCGACAAGCTGCGGGTGTGTATGGTTGCCGGCCTCGGCAGCGAGTTAACCCAAGTCGTATGTGGAGCACCTAATGCCCGTGTTGGTATAAAAATCCCTTTCGCCACAGTAGGCGCGCAATTACCTGGCGATTTTAAAATCAAGAAAGCTAAGCTTCGCGGTGTGGAATCCTTCGGTATGCTTTGCGCACAAACGGAGTTGCAGGCAGGCGATGACGACGATGGTTTGTGGGAATTGCCGCTGGATGCGCCGGTCGGAAAAGATTTGCGCGACTACTTGTCGCTAAATGACAAAATTATTGAAGTAGATTTAACACCTAACCGCGCCGATTGTTTGGGCTTGGCCGGTATTGCACGCGAAGTAGGTGTGCTCAATGAGCTAGCGGTAACACCGGTAGCTATTTCTGCAGTTGCCGCTAAGGTGTCAGATGCGCTACCGGTTGCCATTGAAGCCGAAGGTTGTGGCCGTTACACCTGTCGCGTGATTCGCAATATCGACATTAAAAAGCCCACGCCTTTGTGGATGCAGGAGCGTCTGCGGCGTTCAGGTTTGCGCAGTATTGATGCCGTAGTGGACGTCACCAATTATGTTTTGCTAGAGCTCGGTCAGCCCATGCATGCCTTCGATTTATCGAAGCTAGATACCGGCATGGTTGTGCGCATGGCAAAACAAGATGAAGCCTTGAAGTTACTCGACGGTCAAACCGTTACCTTAAATAGCGACACGTTGGTCATCGCCGATCAGTCCAAGGCGCTGGCGATGGCCGGCATTATGGGTGGCGATGCTTCGGCAGTGAGCGAAACGACGAGGGATATTTTATTGGAGAGCGCTTTCTTCGCGCCCACGATTATTGCCGGCAAGGCACGCGCTTACGGTTTGCATACGGATTCGTCCCACCGGTTTGAGCGCGGTGTTGACTCGGCCTTACAGCAATCGGCAATAGAGCGCGCCACTGAATTGTTACTGTCCATCGTCGGTGGTGAAGCAGGGCCTGTGGTTGAGCAAGTTCGTGCCGACAGCTTACCTGCGCAAGCCACAGTAACCCTGCGCCGTCGTCGCATCGAAGAGGGTTTAGGTTTTGCCATCGAGGATGCGCGGGTGCTCGATATTCTTAGTCGTCTAGGCCTGAAACTCGTTTCCAATACCGATGATGCGTGGACATTCCAGGTGCCGAGTCACCGTTTCGACATCAGCATTGAGGCCGATTTATTGGAAGAGCTGGCGCGTATTTACGGCTACAACAATTTACCCGTTACCAGCCTGAAGGCAGACCTGCCAATTCTGCCGCAGGCAGAGTTGCAGACGCCCCTGAGCTTAGTGCAACAGCAATTGATTGCGCGCGGCTACCAAGAGGCCATTACCTACAGTTTTATCGAGCCGAAACTACATAAGCTGTTTGATCCAGACACAGCTGCGGCGACCTTGCTGAACCCCATTAGCGCCGACATGAGTGTGATGCGCACCAGCTTGCTGCCAGGTTTGGTGAGTACGTTGGTGCACAATGTGAACCGCCAGCAACCGCGGGTGCGAATCTTCGAGACTGGTCAAACTTTCGTGCCCGGTGGCAAGGGGCCGGCTGGTTTGGCGCAAGAGCCTATGTTGGCGGGCTTGGTTTATGGCGAGCGCGCGCCTGAAGGTTGGGCCAACAGCAAAGACAAGGTCGACTTCTTTGATTTGAAAGGCGATGTGGAGTGCCTGCTTGAGGCCTCCGGCGCCGGTGCCTGCTACAGTTTTGAGGCTGGAAGCCACCCAGCCTTGCATCCAGGGCAAACTGCAAAGATTTTGAAGGCGGGTGAGGTTGTCGGTGTCATTGGCGCCTTGCACCCCAGTACACTCAAAGCGTTGGACTTGGACCAATCGGTCTATGTTTTTGAGCTGCAGTTGGCACCCTTGTTGGCGGGTGCCATGCCAGATTTTGCACCTTTGTCTAAATTTCCTGAGGTTCGACGCGACCTCGCCGTCCTAGTTGATAGGGATTTGGCGGCTAAAACCTTGTTAAATTGCGTTAGATCGCACGCTGGCGAGGCTTTAACGAAGTTAAAGGTGTTTGACGTATATAGCGGCAAAGGTATTGATCCACAAAGAAAAAGTGTGGGTCTGGGCTTGACGTATCAGCATCCATCCCGCACTCTTAACGACGATGAGATTAACGCTTCTATCGCTGCCGTCATGGCTGCCTTGGAATCCACATACAACGCGACCTTGAGGTAAAAGGGCACAGCAAAAGGGGACTTCAGATGTCAGACGGAGCTTTAACGAAAGCTGATCTGGCCGAAAAACTGTACGAAGAGCTGGGCTTAAACAAGCGCGAGGCTAAGGAGTTGGTGGAGTCTTTCTTTGAGGAGATTCGCCACGCCTTGGAAACCAATGAACAAGTGAAGTTGTCCGGTTTCGGCAACTTCGACTTGCGCGATAAGAGCCAGCGCCCCGGCCGCAACCCAAAAACTGGTGAAGAAATTCCCATTACCGCCCGCCGCGTGGTCACGTTTAGACCAGGTCAGAAGCTAAAGGCAAGAGTAGAGGAACATGCTCGAACCAAGTAATAACGATGAACTACCGGTAATCCCGGGTAAGCGTTACTTTACCATTGGTGAAGTCAGCGAGTTATGCGCGGTAAAGCCCCACGTGCTGCGCTATTGGGAGCAGGAATTCCCCCAGCTAAACCCTGTTAAAAGACGTGGTAATCGCCGCTATTACCAGCGCGATGACGTGCTTACCATTCGCCAGATTCGGTCTTTACTCTACGATCAGGGTTTTACTATCGGCGGCGCTCGCCAGCAGATGACAGGCGATCCCACGCCGGCACAATCTGAAGATGTGCAATTCCATCAAATCATTAAGCAAATGATTGCCGAGCTTGAAGAATTACTCCTCGTTCTAAAGCCCTAAACCACTTGCAATATTAGTTAGACGCGGTATTATGCCGCCTCTCAGATTATCCTGGTTTGTCTTTAAAGTTATTTCAAATCAACGATTTACTGAATTCGGAGCGTAGCGCAGTTTGGTAGCGCACTATACTGGGGGTGTAGGGGTCGTGGGTTCAAATCCCGCCGTTCCGACCATACAAATAAGCTTAGAGTACGAATAGTTAAATAAGCTTGAATAAAAGAGCCTGGGTCTACCCAGGCTTTTTTATGCGCCAAGAGTTAATGTTTTTAACCGCCTGGAGCCTGTGATGGACGCAGATTTATTCGACTCGCTTTCCCTTTACCTAGGTGTCGGCGCACTCATCGCGTTCATGTTATTTATCGTTTGGGATCTGGCAAAAGAGTCGAAAGCCGGTAAGTTTGGCACGGCTATATTGTTTATCGTTTTGGGTTTGTGTTTATTGGGTTTTATCATTAAAGCCGTCTTGGTGCAGGTTATCGAGTAAATCTAACCTGTCTCGGCTTTGTTGCTAACACTGTTTCGGTTGCTTAAGTTGCTGGCTTTAATTCCGCGGATAAGCAGGCTTTTCTCAGCTTTTATTCATCGCCCTGAACAGATTGCCGGTTGGCGGCCGCGCGCAAATGTACTAACTAATGGGTTTTCAGGGCAGCGAGCTTGTCGTTAGCTTCATGTCATTTTGCTCTCGGTGGCTATATTTGCGTTATTCGAGTGTTGGGTGGTTCAGGCCTTAATCCTTAACCTACACTTAAGCCTTTAGTAGCCCTTAATTAACGTGAAACCAGCCAAATGAATTTTGATCAGCTAAAGTTGCTGCCTGGCACAGTCCTGCACTTGGAGTTCCACCAATCTAACCCAGATACAAAAGAGCCCTCTACATTAATTGGTTACTTGAAAAATCAATGTATTGTCGTTTCTATTCCCATGCATCAGGGGCAGCCTAGAGCCTTGCAGTTGGGCGAATTGGTGGATGTGACCCTCTATTCGGAGCAGCTAAACTGTTCCGTTATGTTTAGTGTGCAGGTGGTAAATATTATTGACCAGCCCTTACCTCACGCCTACCTTAGCTTTCCTGTTTTCATTGCCAGAGATGAAGCGCGCAAAGCCCAGCGAATTTCCACCTCACTTATTGCCAACGTTAAAACCAGTGCCGTCACGGTGCCCGCGCGTATCGTTGATGTGAGTGTGTCCGGCTGTAAACTCACCGCAAAGCAAGATTTAGGCGCCGTTGAGACACCGCTGGCGCTGGCGACAAAGCTTTCTATCAACGGCCATGAAAAAATTATCCGACTAAAAGGGCGCATTAAAGGTGTGCTCGCCAAGCCAGCGGGGGAAGGGGAAGACTTCGAGTATGGCGTCCTGTTTACCGCTGTTACAAAGGAAGCAACGTCGTTGCTTGAGCAGTATATTGATGAAGTATCGAGCGCTTAATGTCAGCCGTTTGAAGGCGACACCAGATCAGCTTGCCTCAAGCTTCAAGCTTCAGGCCCCAAGCCACAAGCTACAAGCTACAAGCCTCAAGCTACAAGCTACTAGGCCTTTTGCCGTTCTTGATCCGAGTTAGTCCACCCAAAACACTTGTAGCTTGTAGCTTGTAGCTTGTAGCTTGTAGCTTGTAGCTTATAGCTCATAGCGCACAACCTGCTGCTCGTTGTTTGTTGCTTCTCACTCTTCCTGTAAGCTGCACCCTCACCACTGTAAGCCACTGTAAGCTGCTTTTCACTTGTAGCTTGCCGCTTGCCGCTTCTAGCTTGTGGCTTGCAGCTTGCAGCTTGCAGCTTGCAGCTTTGTAGCTTTGTAGCTTGTGTCTTCCAGCTTGCTCCCCCTGTAAACTGCTTTTCACTTGCAGCTTCCCGCCTCATTCCTTACCATCCCCCAAAATTCTGCCAGAGCCATGCCCATGCCATCAAAGTCTCCAGTAATTGTCGCGCTTGATTTCCCTAATGCTGCTGCAGCACTCGCCATGGCCGATCAGTTAGACCCCACACTTTGCCGAGCGAAAGTGGGTAAAGAGCTGTTTACCGCCGAGGGGCCGGCACTGGTGAAGGCGTTAACCAGTCGCGGCTTCGATGTATTTTTGGATCTGAAATTTCACGATATCCCCAATACCGTCGCTAAAGCCGTGGCCGTTGCTGCAGACATGGGCGTTTGGATGGTAAACGTACACGCCTCCGGTGGTCGGCGGATGATGGAGGCGGCAAAAGCCTCGTTAACCACTTTTGGCAACGACGCCCCATTACTCATTGGTGTCACGGTGCTAACTTCTACCGCCGAGGGCGAGCTGGCCGATGTAGGTTTGGATTGCTCCATAGAAGGCCAAGTTTTGCGCCTAGCGACCTTGGCGAAAGATTCTGGCTTAGACGGCGTGGTGTGCTCGGCGCAAGAGGCTGAAATGCTGCGCGGCTCCCAAGGCCCGCTATTTCAACTAGTGACGCCCGGAATACGCCCAGCCAACAGCGCCGCCGACGACCAGCGCCGCATCCTAACCCCCGCTGAAGCCCTAAAGAAAGGCGTGGATTACATGGTCATCGGCCGGCCAATAACCCAAGCGTCTGACCCTGCGGAAGCATTGCGGGCCATTCTTAATGAGGTTGGGGTTGGTTAGGTGCGAGCTGCAAGCTACAAGCTACAAGCTGCAAGCCACAAGCTGCAAGCTACAAGCTACAAGCTACAAGCTGCAAGCCACAAGCTGCAAGCTACAAGCTACAAGCCACAAGCTACAAGCCACAAGCTACAAGCTACAAGCCAAAGATACCCCCCAAGCCCAAGCTACCAGCCGGGTGGTCTGGTTCGACACTTCGAGCCCTACAAACTGCAAACGCCAAGTAGGGTGGTCTGACGCCCAGCAGATCATGGAAGCGTGCCCCCCGGGCAAGCCTTTCATTCAATAGCTATTCCTAGGAATGATAATGTGGTGCTCTTGACTGGCTTGCAGCTTGCAGCTTGCAGCTTGCAGCTTGCAGCTTGCAGCTTGCAGCTTGCAGCTCTTAGCTGCTCTTCAGTCATACCCTTATTCCTAAATATATCTGATGGATTAGAGACTAACCTCCTGATTTTACGTATAATCCTGCCACATTTTTGACACACTCCCTGTTCGGGTGACAACGATGTCATCACGGATCTAGGTAGCACGGAAAGCGGATAGCATAGCCAATATCATGACCTCCCAATATCAACTGACACACCTCCAGCAATTAGAAGCTGAAAGTATTCATATTATTCGTGAAGTCGCCGCTGAGTTTGATAACCCAGTGATGCTCTACTCGGTAGGTAAAGACTCCGCGGTAATGATGCATTTGACCATGAAGGCCTTTTACCCAGGTAAGCCGCCGTTTCCTATGATGCACGTAGATACCACGTGGAAATTCAAGGAAATGATTGAGTTCCGAGACAAGCTTATTAAAGATCTCGGCTGGGACCTTATCGTTCACATTAATGAAGAAGGCGTGAAGCAGGGTGTTGGTCCTTTCACCCACGGTAGCGCTAAGCATACCGATATCATGAAAACCCAGGGGTTAAAGCAAGCCCTAAATAAATACGGTTTTGACGCCGCTTTTGGCGGTGCCCGCCGCGATGAAGAAAAGTCTCGCGCCAAAGAGCGCGTCTATTCTTTCCGCGATAAAAACCATCGCTGGGACCCAAAAAACCAACGCCCCGAGTTGTGGAATATTTATAACAGCCGCGTCGATAAAGGCGAAAGCATTCGCGTTTTCCCCTTATCGAATTGGACCGAACTGGATATTTGGCAATACATTCACTTGGAAGGCATTCCTATCGTGCCTTTGTATTTCGCCGCCAAGCGCCCCGTGGTTGAAAAAGACGGCGTGCTGATCATGGTAGACGACGATCGCATGCCCATTGGCCCGGAAGATAAAGTCGAAGAAAAAATGGTGCGCTTCCGCACCCTTGGCTGCTACCCATTAACCGGTGCAGTCGAATCTGAAGCCACAACCCTGCCGGAAATTATTCAAGAAATGCTGCTCACCAAAACCAGCGAGCGCCAAGGTCGAGTAATCGACAACGACAGCTCCGGCAGCATGGAAAAGAAAAAGCAGGAGGGGTACTTTTAACGCGGGGCGTTAAAAGAGCTGCAAGCTACAGGCTACAGGAAAAGCAAAGCTCAAACTTGTAGGTTAGGCCATCCTGTTTGTAGGGGCCGGCCATCCGGCTTGTAGGGGGCGGCCCCCCGCCTTGTAGCCTGTAGCTTGTAGCTTGTAGCTTGTAGCTTGAAAGAATCTTAGAGAGTTATATGGATTTAGCACAGATCAAGAGGCAATTAACCACAGTGGCAGCCGAAAGGGCCGCTATTGAAGTTGTTTGGCTTTATGGATCTCGAGCCAGAGGCGATGCTAATGAACAAAGTGATGTCGATATTGCTTGTGCCTTTGATATGGGCGTCGTGAGAGAGCAGGAAGTCGAAGAGCTTCGCTTTAGTCTTGAGCAAGCACTTAAGCATCAGGTATCTATCGTTGATATTAATAAGGCCCCCACACCATTGGCGCTTAATATTATTGAAGAGGGTATCGTGCTTTACAGTAAGTCAGACCTGCGTCAACACGCTGAAGAAAGTAGGGTGTGGTCGCGCTGGGAAAATGTAAAGCATGAGGCTAATAGGTTCCCAAATGAACTATGACGCTTACGCTCTGGCAATATCTGAACAAGTCACTCAGCATATTGCTGCGCTTGATGAGCTACAGCTAAAGGCTCAAACCAGGCCGCTGGACTTTATAGAGCGCAACTCGGTGGAGCGTAGTCTGCAAGTGATAGTTGAGGCTGCAATAGTATGTGCTAAGCACTTCCTAAAAAGCCGTAAGAAACCGGTGCCGGCAGAAGCTAGGGCTGCGATTGAGCGTGTTTATGAAATGCTTGCATTAACAGAACCCGCTGTCCAAGAAATGCGAGGCGCCATAGGCATGAGAAACGCCATAATTCATGACTATTTGAATCTCGATTGGGCCTATATAGATAAGGTTTTGCTGGGCAGGAAATATTTAAATGTTCGGGCGTTTGTGAAGGTGATATTGAAACAGTTGAAAAGCTGAGCGCTGTAAGGTGGGGGGGGCTGGTTCGACACTTCGACCCCCTACAAGCTACAAGCCGCAGGCATTTTGAATTTTGGCACATGGAGGTGCAAATGGACTTTGAAAAACTGGACGTGTGGAAAAAATCGTCCGCGATGAGTGTGGAAATGTATCTGCATCTCGCAGCATTAAAAGACTTTGGCTTTAAAGATCAGATAACACGATCTGCGCTTTCTATTCCAAGTAACATTGCCGAGGGAATGGAGCGAGATAGCTCCAAAGAGCGCATTAAATTTTTAGGGTACGCAAAAGGCTCCTGTGGCGAATTGCGAACTCAGCTATATATAGGGATGAAGATAGGCTACATTGATGGACCTTTTGGTAGTTCTGCAGTTCAAGAAACGCGCCAAATTTCCTCTATGTTAGCCGGTCTCATCAATCGAATTAAAAACGACGCCCTTATTTAGCATGCGGCTTGTAGCTTGCAGCTTGTGGCTAGAACTATGAGGAATTGAAAATGAGTCATCAATCGACTCTCATCGAATCAGACATCACCACCTATCTAACCCAACACGAAAACAAAGAAATGTTGCGTTTTTTAACGTGCGGCAGTGTTGATGACGGAAAATCTACCCTTATTGGTCGGTTGCTGCACGATTCCAAAATGATTTTTGAAGACCAGTTAGCGGCTATCGAAAAAGACTCTACTAAGCACGGTACTACCGGCGCAAAAGTGGATTTGGCCTTGTTGGTAGACGGGCTGCAAGCGGAAAGAGAGCAGGGCATCACTATTGACGTAGCCTATCGTTATTTCTCTACCGATAAGCGCAAGTTCATTATTGCCGACACCCCTGGTCACGAGCAGTACACCCGCAATATGGTTACCGGTGCGTCTACCTGTGACCTCGCCATCATTCTGATCGACGCCCGCTACGGTGTACAAACCCAAACCCGTCGCCACAGCTATATCGCCTCTTTATTAGGCATAAAGCATATTGTTTGCGCGATTAACAAAATGGATTTGTTAAATTTCGACGAAACCGTATTCGAAAAAATTAAAGCCGATTATGAGCTGCTAGCCAAAAAGCTCGGCATGCAAGATGTGCATTATGTACCCATGTCAGCATTGGATGGCGACAACGTGGTAGACCGTAGTACCAAAGCCGATTGGTACCAAGGTCTAACCTTAATGGAAATATTGGAAACTGTTCCCATTGCGGAAGATCGCAACTTGTCAGATTTTCGTTTTCCGGTGCAGTATGTAAACCGCCCCAATTTAAACTTCCGTGGTTTTTGCGGCACACTGGCCTCCGGCGTTATTGCCGTAGGTGATGAAATTAAAGTCTTGCCGAGTGGCAAAACCAGTACTGTAAAAGCAATAGTCACCGCCGATGGCGAAATAGCTGAGGCTTTTGTTGATCAGTCCGTCACACTCACCTTGCGCGATGAAATCGACATCAGCCGTGGCGATATGCTAGTGAAAGCCAGCGACAAAGTAATCGCCTCCAATGCACTTGAGGCATATTTAGTTTGGATGAGCGAAAGCCCGCTGGATAGGTCAAAAGAGTACCTGTTTAAATTCGCCAGCAAAACAACTTCCGGTCATGTGAATACCATCGAACATAAAGTCGATGTGAATACTCAGCAGCCACAGGCAGCTGACCAGTTAGCCCTAAATGATATTGCCCTTGTCAACCTAGAGCTAAGCCAACACGTTGTAGTAGATCCTTACGCAAATAACCGTGCCACAGGCTCGTTTATCGTAATAGATCGCCTAACCAATGTAACAGTGGGTGCAGGCATGGTAACCAGCGTTAAAGAGCAATCAGGTTCGCAGGTGCCCGCGCAATACAGTGAGTTCGAAAAAGAATTAAATGCGCTGGTGCGCAAGCACTTCCCGCATTGGAATGCAAAAGAAATATTCTAATGCTTGTAGCTTGTAGGGGCCGGCCATCCGGCTTGTAGCTTGTAGCTTGTGGCTTGCAGCGTTTGTTTGTCCTGTGAACTGTTTACTTAGTTTTAACCCTTTTTAAACCGAGTTTCCTATGACTGATCCTAAAAATAATCAAACTCCACAGCCTCCGGCAGTTCAATACCTAACCGGTCATTACCCAGCCGTTCGTGATGATGAAATAGACCTGAAAGAACTGATATTAGGTTTGTGGGCAGAGAAATGGTTGATCGTTGCGATTACCTCGGTGTTTACCCTAGCGGCTTTAGTTTATGCATTAACTGCCACGCCTTATTATAAAACTGAGGCAAAAATACGGCCTGCGCCAAAGGCACATTTCCTGGAAATTAATAACACTGGTGTGATTAACATTACGAGTGCCAGCGCCTTTGATCGACTATTTTCTGCGTTAGAAAGTCGAACCAATAAGCGCGAGTTCTTTTTGGCAAATAAAGAGCTCTTTGCGGTTTATTATAAAGATAATAATGATCAGAAAGCCTTTGCTAGTTTTCTCCGGGATGGTTTCATTTTTACAGTTCCAGATGAAAAAAAGGATAAAGGTAAAGGCGTTTTTCTAAGTATTGGATATGTTTCGCCGGAAGGCGTGGATGCTGAAAGGGTACTGTCAGAATACTATCGTTTTTCTGAAGCCAAAGTTTTAAACGCCTATACAAATGAATACCAAATGGCGATAAAGGCTCAGGTAGCCGATGTCCACAAGAATATTGCACAGAGTGTTGAGGCGTTAGAGATTTCCGTTTCTGTCGAAACAGCCAAATTGAAAGAGGCCGACAAGGTTCAAATTGCCGAACTGCAGGATCGCAAGAGCTCTATATTGGCGGAGTTAAAACAACTTCGTTTATCACGGCTAAAGGTGCTAGAAGAAGCGAAATCAACGGCGCAGAAATTAGGTATAGAAACGCCCAGAACCATTTCCAATTTCGATTCGAAAGCACGTGAAGCTACTGCTACAGGTGGTGTGGTTACAACAATCGATAATAGAGATGCCCCTCTTTACCTAATGGGAACCATGGCTCTAACAGCGGAGATAGAAACGCTGAAAAGCCGTACAGATGAAGCGATAGCTGACTCTCGTATTGCTGCGATAGATCGTGAGCTCGCAGAGCTCGCGGAGAATCGCAAGGTGCAGGCACTGCAGGCTAGGCTTGGGAATCCGAACTTTTATCGGGGTGTCAGCGACTTAAAGGAAAAATTGTTCCGGCTTGAATCTTTACCAGATGAGTTGCAGGAGGTTGATTTTGCATTGGTGGTGGATAGCCCGTATACCGATTCTACTAAAGTAAAGCCGAGAAGGTCGTTGATTTGTATTGTAGGGTTGATAATTGGTGGAATGCTCGGATTATTTGTAGCGCTGATTAAAAGAATATTTGTTAAATAAGTATTTTTATAACCAATAAAGTAATTTTTCGTAAATATTTGATTGTTATTACATTAAATTTACGATGCACTCAAGTGTGGGAATTGAATGCGCAACTTAGAAAATACCGAACTTTGCATCATTGGCCTTGGCTATGTCGGCCTACCGCTGGCTGTCGAATTTGGAAAATATTATCCCACTCTCGGCTTTGATATTAGTGAAAAACGTGTTGCCGAGTTACAGCAAGGCTGGGACCATACGCTGGAAGTTAGCCGTGCCGAATTAGCTGATGCTGGCCAGCTGAGTTATAGTAACGAGAGGGAGGATTTACGTCATGCGAATGTGTACATTGTTACAGTGCCAACGCCTATAGACGAACATCGCCAGCCTGATTTAACACCACTAATTAAAGCCTCGGAAACCTTAGGTAAGGTGATTAAACCAGGCGATATCGTTATTTATGAATCTACAGTCTATCCTGGCGCGACCGAAGAAAACTGTATACCAGTAATCGAGCGAATGTCCGGCCTTAAGTACAATATAGATTTTTTTGCCGGCTATAGCCCCGAGCGCATTAACCCGGGCGATAAAGAGCACCGGGTTACCACCATTAAAAAAGTTACATCGGGTTCTACCCCAGAGGTTGCCGAATATGTTGACAGCCTATACCGCAGCATTATTACTGCTGGTACCTACAAAGCCAGCTCAATTCGCGTAGCGGAGGCAGCGAAGGTAATAGAAAACACCCAGCGCGATTTAAACATTGCCCTTATTAACGAATTGGCAGTGATTTTTAGCAAACTCGGTATCGATACCGAAGAGGTATTATTAGCTGCGGGTACTAAATGGAACTTTCTTCCATTTCGTCCTGGATTGGTCGGCGGTCACTGTATAGGTGTTGATCCGTATTACCTTACGCATAAAGCACAGTCAGTCGGTTATCACCCTGAGATAATTTTGGCAGGTCGACGTCTTAATGATGGAATGGGTGCGTATGTCGTAGGTCAGTTGGTAAAAGCCATGTTGAAAAAGCGCATACACGTTGATGGCGCCCGGGTGCTGGTAATGGGCTTAACCTTTAAAGAAAATTGCCCAGATATTCGTAACACCAAGGTAGTGGATATACTTACCGAGCTAAAAGAATACGGTGTAGCTGGAGACGTATTCGATCCCTGGGTTGATGTGGCTGAAGCACAGCACGAATATGGCATAACGCCAATTACTGCACCGGTGAGCGGCAACTATGATGCCGTTATACTAGCCGTTGGCCACAATGAGTTTAAAACTATGGGTGCCACCGGCATTCGGCAGTTTTGCCGGCCTGATAGCGTAATTTATGATTTAAAATACCTACTTGATAAAAACTTGGTAGATATTCGTTTTTAGAGAATTAAGAGAACTAAACTATGAAAAATTTTGCGTTAATTGGTGCGGCAGGTTATATCGCGCCTCGTCATATGAAAGCGATAAAGGAAACAGGTAACAACCTCGTTGCAGCTTTAGATAAAAACGATTCTGTGGGGATTATTGATAGCCACTTCCCAGATGCAGATTTTTTTACCGAGTTTGAGCGCTTTGATCGTCATGTCGACAAATTACGCCGGCAAGGCGGCGGTAACCAAATAGATTACGTTGGCATTTGTTCGCCGAACTATTTGCATGACTCTCATATGCGCTTCGCTTTACGTGCAGGCGCAGATGCTATTTGTGAAAAGCCGTTAGTTTTAAACCCTTGGAATATTGACGGCTTACAGGAAATAGAACGCGAGACTGGTCAAAAAGTGAATACCATTTTGCAATTACGCTTGCATCCAGCCATTATTGCATTGAAAGAAAAAGTCGCGGCCAGTCCTACCGATAAGAAGTTCGATGTAGATCTTACCTATATCACTTCTCGAGGTCACTGGTATTTGCAGTCCTGGAAAGGTGATGAAAAAAAATCGGGTGGTATCTCCACCAATATCGGCGTACATTTTTATGACATGCTGCATTTTGTGTTCGGTAAGCTGCAAGACAATAGAGTGCATTTTAACTCGCCAACCAAGGCCGCCGGCTATTTAGAGTACGAAAAAGCCCGGGTGCGCTGGTTCTTATCGGTAGATGTTAATGATATTCCTGCTGAGGTACGTGCTGCTGGGCAACGTACGTATCGTGCTATTACCGCTGATGGCGAATCTATTGAATTTTCAGATGGTTTTACTGATCTCCACACCGTTAGCTACAAAGAAATTCTGGCTGGAAGAGGCTTTGGTCTTGAGGAAAACCGAGTAGCAATTGAAACAGTTGCCAATATACGGAATGCAACCATTAGTCCTCTGGTAGGCGATTTCCACCCGTTTGTGTCCAAACTGGTTAAGTAAAATGAGCAATTATCAGGTGCATCCCAGCGCGATAGTAGACGATGGCGCGGTTATTGGTGAGGGTTCACGTGTCTGGCATTTTGTCCATGTTTGTGGCGGTGCAAAAATTGGCAAAGGGGTGTCTCTTGGCCAAAACGTGTTTGTCGGTAATAAAGTTACCATTGGTGATAAGTGCAAAGTGCAGAACAATGTCTCTGTGTACGACAACGTACATTTAGAGGAGGGCGTGTTCTGTGGCCCTAGTATGGTATTTACCAATGTGTACAACCCACGCTCGTTAATTGAACGCAAAGATGAGTATCGCGATACCCTGGTTAAAAGAGGCGCAACGCTTGGCGCCAACTGTACTATCGTTTGTGGGGTAACAATTGGTGAGTTTGCTTTTGTTGGGGCGGGGGCCGTTATTATTAAGGATGTGCCAGCCTATGCACTTGTGGTGGGTGTACCAGCAAAGCAAGTTGGGTGGATGAGCGAGTTTGGTGAGCGTTTAAACTTACCTGTCACCGGTGAGGGCGAGGTATTATGTCAGCATACTGGTAGCCGTTATATTTTATATAATAATTTTTTAAGCAAGGTTAACTAATATGCAGTTCATTGATCTGGCAGCACAGTATCAGCATCTTAAGCAGCGAATTGATAAACGCATTCAAACAGTGTTGGATCACGGCCATTACATTATGGGGCCCGAAGTAGAGGAGTTAGAGCAACAGCTTGCTGCCTATGTTGGGGTAAAACACTGTATTAGTTGTGCCAATGGCACTGATGCTTTGCAACTAACCATGATGGTATTGGATATAAAGTCTGGTGATGCGGTGTTTTGTCCAACCTTTACATTCTTCGCTACCGCTGAAGTTATTGCTTATGCGGGTGCAACACCAGTATTTGTTGATTCTGACGAGCGAACATTCAACATTAGCCCACAAGATTTCGAAAAACGTATTCAAGCCGTTATAGCAGAAGGTAAATTGACACCAAAAGCGATTATTGCGGTCGATTTATTTGGTTTGCCGGCAAACTATCCCGAGCTAGAGGTTATTGCTAATAAGTATGGTCTAAAACTTATTGAAGATGCTGCTCAAGGGTTTGGTGGTGAAATTAACGGTAAAAGAGCTGGTAGTTTTGGCGATATGGCGACGACCAGCTTTTTCCCGGCTAAACCTTTAGGCTGTTACGGTGATGGTGGCGCCATTTTTACCAATAACGATGATTATGCCGCATTGTTTCGCTCATACCGGGTTCATGGTAAGGGCAAGGATAAATACGACAACATTCGTATTGGAGTAAACAGCAGGCTAGATACCATTCAGGCGGCGATATTGCTGGAGAAGTTAGCTGAATTTCCCAAAGAGCTTATTGTCAGAAATAAGGCTGCTGCGCGTTACACTGAAACCTTGGCTGGAAAATATACTATCCCGTTTGTTCCGCAAGGTTACCTAAGCTCTTGGGCGCAATATACGGTAATAAGTGAAAACCGGGATGTAGATATGGCCAATTATAAAGCGCAGGGTGTTCCAACCATGATTTACTATGGTACTTGCATGCACCAGCAAACGGCTTTTAGCGCTTTAGGTTATAGCGATGCTGAGCTCCCTGTTGCCTCACGGCTGTGTAAGCAGGTTTTTAGTCTTCCTATGCATCCGTATATGGGGTTGTAATTTCATAAAGAAAGTTTATGAAGGCCCCTATAAAAATCGAGTAAAATTAAAATTATATGCTAAGCGGACTAAAATCTGGCTCTGAATTTAACAAAAACGTGTTGACTCTTATGACAGGGTCAACGATAGCTCAGGCAATCCCCATAGCTATAACACCAATCCTGACCAGGATGTATAGCCCTGCTGATTTTGGCATTCTTGCGTTGTTTATTTCAATTACAGCTATTTTAGGCTCTGTCGTAAATGGTCGTTATGAATTAGCTATAATGCTGCCAGAAGAAGATGACGAGGCAATCAATATAGCAGCTCTAGGCCTTCTAATCGGAATAGCATTCTCTATTTTTCTTTTCCTGCCAATTACGATTTACAATTCTGAGATTACCCGGTTTTTAGGTAATGCAGATATTAGTTTTTGGCTCTATTTTGTTCCCTTTGTCGTATTGATGATGGGGTTATTTAATGTACTGAACTATTTAAATACGCGGAAGAAGCTATATAAAGATATTGCAAAAGCAAATGTATACAAAGCAACCGCGATGTCTGCCGTTCAGTTAAGTTTTGGGGTAATTAAGTCAGGTGCAACAGGGCTTATAAGTGGTCAAATAGTATCTCAATTAGCGGCAAATTTCCGACTGGCAAAAAATGCTAAAAGCAATTACAACTTGGAAAAAGTTAACTTTATTGAAATTAAACGCCTAGCAAAAAGATATATAGACTTCCCAAAGTTTTCAATGTGGGCAGTTTTTTCGAATAGCTTAGCGTATAATTTAACCAATATTTTCATATCAATTATATATAATGTAGGTACCTTAGGTTTTTACTCCTTGGCCCAGCGAATTTTAGGATTACCGGCTTCGCTTATCGGAGCTTCTATCGGGCAAGTCTACTTTCAGGAAGCGGTAAATGAAAAGCAAAGAACAGGAGTAGCCATAAAAACATTTGATAAAACAAGTAAAAAACTATTTTTATTATCAATTTTGTTTTTTACACCCCTTTACTTTGTTTTGCCTCTGATATTTGAAATTGTTTTTGGCATCGAATGGCGAATAGCAGGAGAATACGCTCAAATTATACTTCCCTTTGTTGCTTTGCAGTTTATTGTTGCTGCTGTAAGTAATACTAATAATATATTTGAGAAGCAGAAGATTGCCTTGCTTTGGCAATTGGGCCTCTTATTGATCTCAGCTTCAATTATATTGTACGCAAATTACTTTAGCGTGTTTTTTACAGATTTTATATTTTTTTATACAATAATAATGTCAGCTTATTACATGTTTCTTTTTTATATACTTAGAATAGTTGCAAGGGGGAAATTGTGAAGATTTGTTTTGCTGGTGATGTTTTTCTTGGCGGCGATCTTCTAAAAAAGCCATGTAGTAACTTAGTTGAAAGTTCTGTTTATAACAACGCAGATATGCGAGTTGTAAATTTAGAGCAGCCTATTAGTGATAATGTACACGTGGAAGATAAATGTACTCTCTATACAGGTTCATATGCACTTGACCAGCTAAAAGAATTAAATATTAACACTGTAAACTTGGCTCATAACCATATCCAAGATAAAGGTCTTGCTGCAATATCGGAGACTGCAGGGCATCTTGAGTCAGCAAAAATCGGACACTTTGGTGCTGGTTCAGATTTAGCATCAGCAAAGCAACCATATTGGTTGACAGAAGATCTGGCAATTTTAGGTTACTGTGAATTTAGTAAACCTTACTTAAAACAAATTGCTGTTGCAGACGAAAAAGTTCCTGGTGTAAACCCCTTGCGTCTGGAATCAATTATGTATGATTTGGATAGACTACCCATTGGAAAGAAAGCGATTCTTTACTTTCATTGGGGTATGGAACATGTTTGGTTGCCACCAGCAGATGATATTAGTCTTGTAAAGCTACTGTTAGAGGATAACAGAGTTGTTACAATCATAGGTATGCATGCCCATCGTGTACAAGGAGTAGTTAATCATGCCGGCAAGCAAGCCTATATGTGTTTAGGAAATTTTATATTTCCGAATTTTTACATAGAACCACCAGTGCAAATTTTATATCCTACAGAAGAAATTAAAAAGAATACGAAGTATATAACTCGAATGTATCATGCAGTTTATAAAATTACATATAAGAAATGGCGGTGGGTTAATAGGGTTTCACTAATTCTTGAATTTTGTACGAATACTAGTAGCATTAAACCAACTTTCGTTGTCCAAGATGACAATTTCCCAAGAGTTAGAGAGTTGAAAGGAATAGGCCTTATCTTTTATTCAGTTTTTTTTAATGTGTTGAGATTTTTGTATACATTACCAAAACCAATTTATAGTGTCATCTGGAAGATACACGCCTTTGAAGTAACAACTACCTGGAGATTGCAGATAAAGTGGTTTCAGCTAAGACAGCTTGGTATAAAAGATTTTTTAAAGAAGACAGTAAATTATGTACAGAGAAAATTTTAATAATACAGCTGCAGTTGTTTTAGGTGGATATGTAAATGGCTATTCTATAATAAAAGAGTTGTATAATGTTGGATCTGTTAACATCGTGCTGATTGATGATGGTAATTCATTGGCAAGATATAGTAACAAAGTTAAAATTAAAATAAAAGTTGATAATGCTTCCACCTTGCTTTCAGAATTAATTAAACTAAACGAATTATTTGATTACATTATTATATATCCGACAGATGATTTACAGCTTGAAAGCTTACTTTCAATTTACGATGAAATTAGAGATTTTTGTTATTTGCCTTTTAATCCGGTAACGCTAAAAAACACAACCGACAAATTCTTTCAATATAATGTCTGCGAAAAAATTGGCGTGCCTTACCCTAAAACTTTAAATGTGCGTTGCAATAGCGACCTTGATAAGATTGAGTTATTGGACTTTCCGCTACTAGTAAAGCCGTCAACCAGAAAAGATCTTACTCTTGATGTTTTTAGAACGCTATATCTTGATAATCTTGATCAATTTATAAAGAACAGAAAGAAATTAGCATCGTTTCTTTCAAAAGACGTTGAGTTTATAGTCTCAGAGTTTATTCCTGGCGACGATACAAATATTTTTGCATATACCTGCTTCAGGTCTCAGGATGGTAAAATATTAAATGAATGGACCGGTAAAAAGCTAACTCAGTATCCTGACAACTACGGTATTTTCAGTAGCGCCTCAAATGAGGCTCCAGATGTCGTAGCAGAGCAAGGGCGTGCTTTAGTACATGCTTTAGATGCGTTTGGAATTGTTGAACCCGAATTTAAATTTGACTTTAGAGATGGCAAATATAAGTTAATGGAAACTAACCTACGTTCGATGATGTGGCATCGACTTGGCAGTGTTTCAGGGGTGAAGTTACAAGAAGCTCAGTACAAATATGCCCTTGGCTTAAAAGTGGATAAACACCAACAAAATAAAGTTGATAAAATTCATTTGGTTTTAATGCTACATGAGTTTCCGAACTTGATAGCTCGGAAAGGTTATTGGAAACATTTTAAGTACAATGTTTTCGGCGCTGAAAAGCGCGAATGGGCCATATTCGATTCCAGTGATTTGAAGCCTTTTCTATATAGTAATATTCTTTTAATTAAAATGATGATTGCAGCATGGCTAAGACGATTCGGTTTGCGCTAAGACTTTGGTTGCAGAAAAAATTATTAAAGTTCAGAGGTGTTACTATTCATAATAATACGGTTTTTTCTGGAGTTGAATTTCTAGGTACGGCAGTGATAGAGCCTTATTGCAGGGTATCGGGTGATCCGAAAATCGTTATTGGAGACAATTTTTATATGAATGCGGGTTGTCATGTTCAAGGTAATGTCAGTTTTGGCCGAGATGTAATGATTGGCCCCAAAACAGTGATTTGGGGCCGTGATCATGGCACTGCTTTAGGTGTACCAATGAAGCAGCAACCCCACATAAAGGAAGATATCATTATTGGTGATGATGTTTGGATTGCAGCTAATGTAACTATCCTTAAAGGGATTGCTATAGGCAGTGGCGCCGTTATAGGAGCCGGTGCCGTGGTGGTAAAAGATATTCCTGAAAATGCTATCGCAGTTGGCAATCCTGCAAAAGTAGTTAAATTTAGAAGTTGATATGAATATTCTGAAGGTTTACATACCTGATTACTCTGTTTCTGAACTTCGCTACTCACTAGATATCTTACTTGGTGAGTTTTTAGGTTTAACTTTCCAAGCTGAGGTTACGGCAAGCGAATCGATAACTATCACACAGTCAGGCAGTGAAAAGGAATTAATTTTAGATTCAAGTTTTTTTCAGAAAGCATTCAGTGCGTGGCTAAAACCCCAATCCATGCCCCAGTTACCATTGCAATATTGGACGCCATCTGAAAACGATATTGTTGCAACGTTGGTTGAACCAAGTTTACCTGTGCTATATGGAAAACCGGGTATTATTAAAACTGACAAATCACTAACGTTGAATGTAGATATTTTTGGGACTGCTTTTTTTATGTTGTCTCGTTATGAGGAGCTGATAACGACTGACAGGGATCAACACCAACGCTTTCCCGCAACAGCGTCAGTAGCATTTAAAGAGAACTTTCTGGAACGACCAATAGTAAATGAGTATCTTGAAGTTTTATGGTCCTGCTTAAAGCAGTTATGGCCTGAATTACAACGTAAAAATAGAACGGCTAATAACTACATAAGTTGTGACGTAGATTTTCCATTTAATCCAGCATATTACTCTTTTAACAAGATGTTTAGGGCATGTGCTCGCCATGTTGTTAAAGAGCGTTCACCTGTTGCTGCCGTTAAAACGATTACAAAATATTTCGCTAGCAAGATGGGTTTTAGTATTCATGACGAATTCAGAGAAAATATATCCTGGATTATGGGTCAAAATGAAGAGGCTGATAATAAAGTTTCATTCTACTTCATTCCTCTGGTAACGTCGCATTTAGATAATGTAGAGGATTTTTCGTCTTCAAAGATGCGGAAAGTTATAGATGAGATAGTTTCCAGAGGGCACTATATTGGTATTCACCCCGGATATGACACACATAATAATGCTTCAAATTTTAGAGAATCATCGGAATTTTTTGAGAAGATTTTAGATCGTTATAATATAAATCAAAAAGAAATCGGAGGCCGGCAGCATTATCTTCGTTGGGCCCCTGCTTTAACAGCAACGTTGTGGGAACAAAACAATTTCCATTATGACTCAAGCCTTACATATGCAGATAAAACTGGTTTTAGATGTGGTTGTTGTTATGAGTACTGTATGTATGATTTGACTTTAAGACAGCGACTTAGGCTAAAGCAAAAGCCATTAATATGTATGGAAGTAACCTTGCTGGATAGTAAGTATGAAAACCTAAAATCAAAACCATCTGAATTACTTTCTAAAACAATGAATTTAAAAGATAGATGTCACAAATTTGGCGGGTGTTTTGGTCTGCTTTGGCATAATAGCAATTTAGATTGCATAGAAAAAAAATTATATAAGAAATTAATTCGATGATAATTGTTGCCTTTATTACTTTTCTTGTTTTTTACTTTTTAATGTTTAAAGGTACCATTTTTTCCCTTTCTTTTAAAAACAAAACTTTCGGTGGGTTCCTGCTGGCTCGCGAGATTTTTTTATTTGTTATTCTTGGTGCTATTCTATTTAATTTAATGGGTCCTGATGCTACAAATATGTATTTTTTCATTACTGATGAATCTATAAAAAGAACTGAGATATTTATATTTTACTCTTTGTTTGTCTTTGTTTTTGTCGTTGGTTTTATATCAAAGACCTTTCTTAAAAATTTTTTCATGATTAAAAAATTGCAGGGCGGTGAGAGTAATTGCAAAGGCTCTCAGGTTTTGCTGGATAGTGTGCTGTTTACGTTGCTTTTTTTATTTTGTGTTTTCTACCTGTTTGGCATGCGGCATGCTTTTATTGGTTCTATTGTTTTCGGCGGCGACCTTATGGAGTATCGACTTCATAATTCTTATGGGACGGTAACGCCAACTGTTTTAATGAGTTTTTATGATTTTTTGGTAAAACTTTTTGCCATTTCAATCGGCGTATCAAGTATCTATTTTCGTAAATTTATTAACTTTATTTACTTGGCTTTTTTAATTGTTTTTTCTAGTTTCATGGGAGGGAAGGCTCCTGTTGTTTCAGCTTTGATTCTTTTTTCATTAGGCTTTCTGTCAGTTAGCAAGCTTAGTATGGTTCGCGCATCTACTTACTTTGCTTTCAGTTCACTCATACTAAGTTTTGGTCTGTACTTCGTGGTTAAGATACAAATGCCACATCTTGATTTTTTTGGTTTTATTCGTTTTCTATTTTTGAGATTAGGTACAGGCCAAATCCAAGGAGTATATGAGCAATTTTCAGTAGTAATTCAAGACATAAACTACATTTGGCATTCAGTGCCTTTTGCAAATTTCCTTATGGACTATCCTATTTTTAATAAAGATTTGATGATGGCAACTTACGGCGCTTCATTGAAAGATGAAGCTGCCACTGGAGTTATGAATTCATTTTTCATAGGAGAAGCGCTGGCAATAGGGGGCGTAGGACTTGTTATATTTTCACCTTTTATTGTTGCTTTTAACTATTTGCTTGTTTATGTAATGTGCTTTTTCATATTTGATAAGTTCTTTAAGATTCAACGGGGAAGAGCTCGGTTGTATATTCAACTTCTTGTGCCAAGCTTCGTAGTTATGACAGGAGATATCGCGGGATATTTGTTTTTTAAACATATGGTTATGATTCTCTTTTTTATGCTGGGCTTGTGGTGCATGAGAGTTACAGTTAAGTCATTATTGCCTCGGAAATTTGTTTATCGTGCAATTTTATAATTTTTTTGATCTTTCTTTCGGAGGTTTAATTGTTTTCTTACTTATATTTTAAGATGATTGGCATGCTAAGAGGGATTGGTTTTAAAGATTCAGTCCTAGGATTTGATAGTAAAATTGAACCTGGTGCTGTAGTAATTGAGTGTGCTATTGATCGTCATTCATATGTAGGATCTCACTCAACAATTATTAATACTACAATTGGCTCATTCTGCTCAATTGCTAACCGCGTGACAATAGGTTGCGCCTCACATCCTATGCATTTTGTTTCTACCAGTCCGGTTTTCCTTTCTCACACAGATAGCGTAAAAACCAAGTATGCTCGGCATGAGTATCTACCTAAGATAAGAACATATATTGGCAATGATGTTTGGATTGGTGAAGGTGTTTTTATTAAAGCCGGTATTAGGGTGGGTACTGGTGCTGTTGTTGGTATGGGAGCAGTAGTGACTAAAGATGTGCCTGAATATGCTATTGTCGCAGGTAATCCAGCCAAAGTTTTACGCTACCGGTTCGATCAGAAATTAATTGCTGAGTTATTAGCTTCAGAGTGGTGGATGTTGCCAACTGATAGGTTGACTGAACTTGGTGAATACATCAACGAACCAAGCGTTTTTCTTGAAAAGTTAACAGGGGAATAGGTTGCGAGTTTTGCACTGTTGTTTGTCGTGTTTTTATATTGATGGCTATACCTATCAAGAAAATATGCTGGTTCGGCAGCATGTTTCAGCGGGGCATGAAGTATTAGTGGTTGCTTCTGCGGAGACCTTTGGCGAGGATAAGCAAGTAACTTATGTTGCGCCAGGAGATTACATAGGAACTGATGGCGCCAGAGTAGTTCGCTTGCCGTATCGAAGACTGTTGCCGCATGCCGTGATGACAAAACTAAGAATGCACCCAGGTGTGTTAGGCCTAATTGCTGATTTTGCACCTGATGTGATTATGTTCCATGGAGCTTGTGGCTGGGAGTTGCTGACGGCCTGTAAATATGTTCGCCAGAATCCAAGTGTAAAACTATATGTTGATAGTCATGAGGATTTTAATAACAGCGCGCGAGGGCCATTATCAATGGCACTGTTATACAAGTCATTTTATGTCCCTATAATTCGAGCTGTCAAAAATCATGTTAGTAAATTTTTATATATAACTTATGAAACCAAGAGATTTTGCAAGGATGTTTATAGGTTGGAAGACTCAGAGTTAGAGTTTTATCCATTGGGGGGCGTGGTGCTAGACGACGAGGCTTATGCTCAAAAGCGTCAGACAAAACGTGCTGAACTGGCAGTATTGGGAGAGCAAACTTTATTTTTCCAATCAGGAAAATTTGATGAGAAGAAGAGACTGTTAGAATCGCTTAGTGCATTTTCGAAAATTAGAGCTGAGCATGCACGCTTTTTTATTGCCGGAAGCTTTTCAGACTCGATTAAGTTACAAGCTGAAGCGCTAATTGCTGCGGATAGTCGTATTCACTTTCTGGGTTGGGCTAACTCTGACCAATTATTGGATTTACTCTGCGCTACCGATGTTTATGTGCAACCGGGTTCACAATCTGCAACCTTACAGATGAGTATTGCTGCCAGATGTGTCGTGATAATTGACAATGTGCCCAGCCACCAGGATATATTTCGGGACAACGGCTTTTTAGTAAGTGATGAACAAGAGTTATATGAAGCTTTAGCTTCGTGTGCTGAATATTCTGAGGCCTTGGGTGAGATGTCACAAAGATCATTTGAATTTGCCAGTCAAAAGTTAAACTATGCAGTTTTGGCCGAAAGATTGCTTAAATAAGGGATACCAATGTCAGTAGAATATACAATATGTAACAGGTGTATCATGGATACCACTGATGCAGTGATAAATTTTGATACAAATGGTATCTGTGATCATTGCCATAATTTTGATTTAAATATTAAACCTAATTGGCATACCAATGAGCAAGGTTATACGGAGTTAATGCAGGCAGCTGAACGAATTAAGCGTGAAGGCGTAGGAAAAGACTTCGACTGTATTATCGGTCTGAGCGGCGGTTTAGACAGTTCTTACACGGCCTATGTTGCTAAAGAGATTATGGGCCTGCGTCCTTTGTTGTTTCATGTGGATGCAGGTTGGAACACCGACCAGGCAGTAGGTAATATTGAGAAACTCGTTGATGGCCTTGGTTTAGATCTGTACACCGATGTGATTAATTGGGAAGAAATGAAAGATCTTCAGGTAGCTTTCCTTAAATCAGGTATATCAGATCAGGACATCCCCCAGGATTGCTCTTTTTTCTCCGGTTTATATAAATTTGCCAGGAAAAACAAAATCAAGTATGTGCTGACTGGCGGTAATTACTCTACTGAGTGCTGCCGTGAGCCAAATGAATGGGGAGCGTACCCAGGCATAGATAAGACACTGATTACCGATATTCATAAGCGTTTCGGTAAGCGTAAACTCAAGAGTTTTCCAATTATCGATGTATTGGTTTACAAAGTGTTTCATCACCGAGTACTGGGGATGAAGGTTTTTAAGCCATTGAATCTGGTGCCATATATCAAGAAGGAAGCAGAAAAAACCCTCAACGAAAAGTTTGGGTGGCTGCCATTTAAGCATAAGCATCACGAATCGCGGTTTACGCGGTTTTATGAAGATTACTGGATGCCCCGTAAATTTGGATATGAGAAACGTCGGGCTCATTTCTCAAGTCTGATTATGACAGGTCAAATGACCAGAGAAGAAGCGTTAGAACGTATTTCTCGCACTGAGTTAGCAGATGAATTTATGAAGAATGAATTTAAATACGTTGCTAATAAATTGGGAATGACGGTTGACGAACTACAAGCCATATTTGATGAGCCGAATAAAACATACCGTGATTACAAGAATAAACTTTGGCTGATCCAGTTGGGGGCCAAATTATTGAACTGGCTGGGTATAGAGAGAAGAAACTACAGATGATCGCGTTAATTGATTATGGCATCGGCAATTTGCAGGCCTTTTTAAATCTTTATCAGCGTTTGCATATACCGGTAACTATGGCCACCACAGCCGCGGATATTGAGCAAGCAACAAAATTAATTTTACCGGGTGTCGGGCATTTTGATCATGCAATGCAACTTTTTAATGCATCTGAAATGAAAGACACCGTGGTTCGCAGGGTAACCGAAGACGGAGTTCCCATTCTTGGCATTTGTGTCGGCATGCAAATGCTTGCTAACTCAAGTGAAGAAGGCTCGGAACCAGGGCTTGGCTGGATTCCTGGTAGGGTAAAGGCATTTAAAGAAGTACTTGCTGGTAAAAATTTACCTCTACCTCATATGGGTTGGAATGATGTAACTGCTACGCCAGAAGCGGCTTTATTTAAGCAGTTTGAGCCAGCCGATACACGCTTTTATTTTCTTCATTCCTATTATTTTGAGCCTGAAGCAACTGAAAACTGTATGGGACGTTGTGATTATGGTTTGCTTTTCAGCTGTGCAGTGAACAAAGATAATGTCTACGGGGTACAATTTCATCCTGAAAAAAGCCATCACTTTGGTGAGCTTTTACTTAAGAATTTTGCGGAGTTGTAAGCGTGTTAAGACCTCGGTTAATACCATGCTTGTTAATTCAGGATGGAGGTTTAGTTAAAACCACTAAGTTTAAAGATGCTAAATATGTCGGCGATCCTATTAATGCAGTTAGGATTTTTAACGAAAAGGAGGCTGATGAGTTAGTGGTGTTAGATATTGATGCTACAACTCAGGGGCAAGAGCCTAATTATGAACGCATAAGCTATTTGGCAGCGGAGTGCCGAATGCCCCTTTGCTACGGTGGTGGCATTAAAACAGCGGAACAGGCTAAACGTATTACGGCACTCGGCGTAGAGAAAGTGGCCATTAGTGCGGCTGCTTTAGAAACCCCCAGTTTAATTGCGGAAATGGCAGCCGAGATTGGCAGCCAAAGCGTGGTTGTTGTGCTAGATATTAAAAAGAAGTTGCTAAGCAGAAACTACGAAGTGTGGACTCACAATGGTAAACGCAACACCAAGCGTGATCCTCTTGAAGTCATGGCGCAAGTGCAAGCCCTTGGTGCTGGCGAAGTGGTTATTAATTTTATTGACCACGAAGGTACAATGAAAGGAATGCCACTTGATGCGATTAAAGTTTTTAAAACAGCGTGCAAGGTGCCTTTTACCGCAATGGGCGGGGCCGGTAGCTTAGATGATTTGGGTGAAGTGGTAGCTGAGAATGGTTTGCTGGGCGTTGCTGCCGGAAGCTTGTTTGTTTTTAAAGGCCCTTACAGAGCTGTATTAATCAATTACCCAACACAAGCTCAGAAACACGAAGAAATATACGGACGGTGTCATGTTCAAAAATAAAATTTTACTAATCACTGGCGGTACAGGCTCTTTCGGTAACGCCGTGCTAAGGCGCTTTCTTGATACCGATATTGCGGAAATTCGTATTTTTAGCCGTGACGAGAAGAAACAAGATGATATGCGTAAAAAGTATAATCATCCTAAGCTTAAGTTTTATATTGGAGATGTACGCGATTACAATAGCGTATTAAATGCCACTCGCAGTGTCGATTTTATATACCATGCAGCAGCGCTAAAGCAAGTTCCTAGCTGTGAATTTTATCCTATGGAGGCAGTAAAAACTAACGTACAAGGAACAGAAAATGTACTTGAGGCAGCGATTGTCAACTGTGTTTCTCGGGTCGTATGCCTGAGTACAGACAAAGCAGTATATCCTATTAATGCTATGGGCATATCGAAAGCCATGATGGAAAAGGTGATGGTGGCTAAAGCCCGTAACCTGGACCCGGCTAAAACCGTTATTTGTGGTACCCGCTATGGTAATGTAATGGCTTCTCGTGGCTCGGTGATACCGCTGTTTGTTGACCTAGTGCGTGCCGGTAAGCCAATAACCATTACCGACCCTAATATGACCCGTTTTATGATGACGCTAGAAGATGCTGTTGATCTGGTGTTGTATGCGTTTGAACATGGTGACAACGGCGATATCTTTGTGCAAAAGGCACCTGCGGCCACTATAGGGGTGTTAACTCAAGCCATGTTGCAGTTGATGAAAACTGAAGGCCACCCAGTTAACGTGATTGGTACACGCCATGGCGAAAAACTGTATGAAGCGCTATTAAGCCGTGAAGAGATGGCCTGCGCCATTGATATGGGTGAGTACTATCGGGTACCGCCGGATAATCGTGATTTAAACTATGGTAAGTTTTTTGACCAGGGCGATCAGAAGATTAGCCAGTTAGAAGATTATAACTCTCACAATACCGAGCGTCTCGACGTAGCAGGTATGAAGCAATTACTGCTTAAGCTGGATTTTATGCAGGCTATTGCCCGTGGTGAGCAGGCAACAGCAGAGGATTAATTAATGAAAATTTTGGTAACCGGCGCTAATGGTTTTGTCGCCAAGAGCCTGATAATTCGCTTGGCAGAGCAAGGCTATACCGATATTTTGCGCTTTGATCGTAGCTGTACTGCGGATGACTTAACCGTAATGGCTACAAAGGCTGATTTTGTGTTTCATCTGGCGGGTGTAAACCGGCCAAAAGATGAAGCGGAGTTCGCTGAAGGTAATGCTGATTTAACCGTCAGTTTGCTCAGAGCATTATCTGCAGCGGGTAACAAAGCTCCCGTGGTATTGTCGTCATCCATTCAGGCTGCGCTGGATAACCCGTATGGTAAAAGTAAAGCGGCGGCAGAGCAAGCCGTACTGCAGTATCATGCTGACAGCGGCGCTGCTGCTTATGTTTTTCGTTTACCTAATGTCTTTGGCAAGTGGTGTAAGCCAAACTATAACTCTGCTGTAGCAACCTTTTGCTATAACACCGTAAATGATCTACCCATAACCATTAACGATGCCAAGGCTGCTCTAAAGCTGGTATATATTGACGACGTTTGCGAAAGCTTTATTAAGCTATTGCAAGCCTCGCAGCCTGCTGGTTTTGTCGACGTAGCTCCGGTATATCAGACTACCGTAGGCGATGTTGCAACTTTACTGCAAAAATTTAAAACCAGCCGTGACAGTCTGGTAACTGAATCGGTAGGACAGGGCCTCACCAGAGCCTTGTATTCTACTTATTTGAGTTACTTTAGCCCCACGCAGTTTGCCTATACCGTGCCTGGCTACACCGACCCTCGTGGTACCTTTGTTGAGATGTTAAAAACGCCAGATGCTGGCCAGTTTTCTTTTTTTACTGCGCATCCAGGCATTACCCGTGGTGGCCATTATCATCACAGTAAGAACGAGAAATTTTTAGTAATAAAAGGCAAGGCCAGTTATCGCTTTAAGCATATCGTCAGCGGCGAGTTTTATGAGCTGACTACTGATGCCAGCGAGTATAAAATTGTTGAGACCGTACCCGGCTGGACGCACGACATAACTAATATTGGTGACGATGAATTGATAGTGATGTTGTGGGCTAATGAAATTTATGACCGCAGTAAACCTGATACCATAGCGAGCCCATTAGTATGAATACGCCTAAATTAAAAGTAATGACGGTCGTGGGTACGCGGCCTGAAATAATTAGGTTGTCGCGTGTAATAGCCAAACTGGACGAGCATTGTGAACACGTGTTAGTTCACACTGGCCAAAATTACGATTATGAATTGAACCAAATTTTTTTTGATGATTTAGGTATTCGTAAGCCTGATCATTTTCTAAACGCAGCGGGAGCGTCCAGTGCCGAGACGATCGGAAATGTAATTATTGCTGTGGACCGGGTGCTTGCCGACGTTAAATCCGAAGCACTGTTGGTTTTAGGTGATACTAATAGCTGCATGGCTGTAATTCCAGCGAAACGTCGGAAAACTCCCACGTTTCATATGGAAGCTGGTAATCGATGTTTCGATATGCGCGTGCCGGAAGAGATTAACCGCCGCATTGTCGACCACACCGCTGATATTAATTTAACATATAGTACTATTGCGCGTGATTACCTGCTTCGTGAAGGCCTATCTCCCGATATGATTATCAAAACAGGTAGTCCTATGTTTGAGGTGCTCAATCATTACCGCGAAGGAATTGAGGCCTCTGATGTATTGCAACGTCTAAACTTGGAAATAGGCAAGTTCTTTGTGGTCAGTGCTCACCGCGAGGAGAATATTGATTCTGACAAGAATTTTCTCAAGCTGGTAGATGTCCTTAATTCGGTTGCAGCGCACTACGATTTCCCTGTTATTGTTTCCACGCATCCGCGTACACAAAAACGTGTGGACGCAATGGGTGTAACTTTTCATCCCAATGTCCGGCTTCTTAAGCCACTAGGGTTTAAAGATTACAACAAATTACAGGTAGCCTCTAAAGCTGTTTTGTCAGATAGCGGTACCATTAATGAAGAATCTTCGATTCTTAATTTTGCGGCTTTAAATATTCGAGAAGCACACGAGCGACCAGAAGGGATGGAGGAAGCTGCAGTCATGATGGTCGGCCTTGAAGTAGAGCGCGTTCTCCAGTGCCTACAGGTGTTGGAGAGTCAGCCTTGTGGCGCTGATCGTAGCCTGCGCTTAGTGGCTGATTACAGTATGCCTAATGTCGCCGATAAAGTGGTGAGAATTATTCATAGTTATCGGGACTATGTGCTGCGCACGGTCTGGAAGCAATATTAATGCTTAGTGCTAAACATGATCTTATTTTGATCAATCGGAGCTTTTGGCCAATCTATCCAGTTATAGGTGAGGCGCTCTTAAGGTTTGCGGAAAAGCAGTCGAGCAAGATGAAAATTGGGGTTATATTACAGGATCACGTTGATATTCGATCGCAATTGGCCAAGCAAAGTCGCGGTGGTGGCATTAGTTTTTATCCATGTAAAGCATTCTCTGTTTCCGGAAGCGGTATAATTCGTCGAATTTTAGATGCTCTGTACTTTATGCTACACGTATTTTTAGTGTTGCTTTTTAAAAGGCCAAAAAAAGTTTATGTGTCAACTGATCCCCCAGTACTAGTGCCCTTGATAGTGATGCTTTATTGTAAAATTTTTAAAGCGGATTATGTGTATCATCTTCAGGATATCCACCCGGAAGCCGCTAATGTTGTTGTTCGAATCAATTATATCTTGTATTCGGTGCTCCGTTGGTTGGACTCCGTTGTTATGCGTAATGCTGGCTTAATAATTACTATCACCGATGAAATGGTTCAAGAGATTACAAGCCGCTCTTCCACAAAATCGCCCGTTATCGTTCTTCAGAATCCCGCTGTCGCCTTTGATTCAGTAACCTTACCCGATGCAAAGAAAAATGGATTTACATTCTGTGGAAACGCTGGCCGACTTCAGCGAATTCCGCTGTTGGCAGAGGCGATAAGCCACTATTATGATCTGGGAGGCCAGCTGCCGTTTGTCTTTGCTGGGGGAGGGGTGTATGCATCTGACCTTCGTGTGATCGCCAGTAAATATCCGAACTTTACTTACAAGGGACAAATATCTGCTAATGAAGCAGCGCAGTTGAACTCAGAGTATAAGTGGGCATTGTTGCCCATTGAGGACGAGGTGACGAGATTTGCCTTCCCTAGCAAGTCTTCTTCCTATGTTTATTCTGGCGCTTGTATTGTTGCTATATGCGGAAAGCAAACGAGTGTTGCCTCTTGGGTGCTGGATAAACAGCTAGGTGTAGTTATCCGGCCGGAGACGGAGGTTATCTGTGAATTCTTTTTTGATGTTGAAAATCAACGGTTAGACACCTCGCATCTTGATTTCGATCGCCAGGAACTCAAAAAGCAATTGAGTTTTGATGTGTTTGTTGATCGCCTTATTGAGCTTGTTTCTAGGGAATCTTTGATTCATGACTAAAAAAATACTGTTAACGGGTGCGAATGGTTTTTTGGGGGCAGCTCTGTTCTCGAAGCTATGCATGATAGGAGAGACAGTTAGGGCTTTGAGAAATGCATCTAATGTGCCAAAAAGCGACATCGTTGTTGGAGATATCGATGCGAATACGGACTGGAAGGACGCGTTAACCGGTGTTAAAACCATTGTTCATTGTGCGGCACGAGCACACATTATGAAGGAAAGTATTTCTGACCCGTTAGAAGAGTATAGAAAAGTCAATACCTTTGGTACATTAAATCTAGCCAAACAAGCAGCAAGCGCCGGTGTAAAAAGATTCGTATTCATTAGTAGTATTAAAGTCAATGGCGAATCTACTACGGGTGCTAGTCCCTTCAGGGAAGACGACAATTGCAGTCCAGTCGATCCTTATGGCATTTCAAAGCTTGAAGCAGAGCAGGGGTTGCTCAAAATCTCAGAACGTACAGGTATGGAAGTCGTTATTATTCGACCGCCACTGATATATGGGCCAGGCGTTAAAGCAAATTTTCAAAGCTTAATGCGTATAGCTAGTTCAACTGTGCCACTTCCTTTTGGTTCCATTGCCAATGCCAGGAGCATGGTATACATCGGTAATCTTGTTGATTTTATTGTTAAAGCAGTGACCCATCCTGCAGCCGCTAATCAGGTATTTATTGTTTCCGATGGTGAGGATGTTTCATTGTCGGATCTTATTCGCTATGTGCGTGTATCAATTGGGCGGAAAGCAAGATTAATACCCGTCCCAGTAATGTGTTTTAAGTTCATAGCTACATTAGCCGGTAAACGCGCTACTATTGAGCGTTTGATTGGCTCGCTACAGGTCGATTCGACAAAGGCGCAAAGATTACTAGATTGGCAACCTCCTTATTCTGTAAAGGAAGGGATAGAGGTTACTATGGAAGCGTTCACTAAAGGTAAGGTTTAGCGTGTTAAGAATATTTGACGTAATTTTCTCTGCTTTAGGTTTGTTTGTTGGTTTTCCCATACTGCTTGTCGTTTTTGTTCTTGGTCTTTTTGACACAGGTTCACCGTTGTTTTTACAGAAGCGGGTGGGGCGGAATCAACGTCCATTTACTCTAGTGAAATTTCGAACAATGTCGGTTGATACCGCCTCCGTTGCCAGTCATTTGGCGAGTGCAGCCTCCATCACAAAAATGGGCGCATTTTTACGTAAAACAAAACTCGATGAATTGCCGCAACTTTGGAATGTTCTAAAAGGTGATATGAGCTTAGTTGGGCCTCGCCCAAATTTGTTTAACCAAGAAGAGTTAATTTCTGAGCGTAGTAAGTTAGGAGTTTACGACGTGCGGCCCGGTATAACGGGTTTAGCCCAAGTTCAGAATATTGATATGTCTACCCCAAAACTGCTTGCTGAAACGGATAAGTTGATGATTGATTCGTTATCCGTGAAAGCCTATTTTACTTATATCCTGCAAACCGTTACGGGAAGTGGTAGTGGTGATGCTGTGAACTAGAAGAGCCATTTGTCTCTATTAATTTTAATGCGTAAACTGCCCAGTAAGACTTAAATTTTGCTTCGCAAGTGGGTCGCTCAATTCCAGTGACCCTGAATAATCTGCTGGCGCATTTAGTAGTAAGTGTTTAATTGCTTCGCCATCATACTTTGAGCAAGCAGAGTTTAGTGCCGTTAATAGAGATTCCGTTTCACTCCATGTTAAAGATTTTTCTTCCGCTCGCATAATACGTTTGTGCTCTGTGCCGCTTACGTTATCGCCTATAAGCAACTCTTCAAAAAGCTTTTCGCCTGGGCGAAGGCCTGTGAATTCAATTTCTATATCGCCATCCGGGTGCTCCGCGCTTTTTACGGATAAGCCGGAAAGCTTAACCATTTCAATGGCCAGGTCTGCAATTTTTACTGGCTCGCCCATATCCAATACAAACACGTCTCCACCTAAGCCCATAGATCCCGCTTGAATAACTAATTCGGCAGCTTCGGGTATGGTCATGAAATAGCGGATGATATCTGGATGTGTGACAGTAATAGGGCCGCCGGCTTTAATCTGTTTGCGAAACAGTGGAACCACAGAGCCAGAAGAGCCAAGTACATTACCGAACCGAACCATGGTGAAGCGTGTTTTATTTTGATGTTTCGCCAAGGCCTGGAGCACTAGCTCTGCAATACGTTTCGTGGTTCCCATCACGTTGGTTGGGCGCACGGCTTTGTCTGTGGATATTAAAACAAATGACTCAACCTTAGCGTCAATAGCAGCTTGTGCTGCGTGCCAAGTACCAAAAATATTATTTTTTACGCCTTCTACAATGTTGTGCTCAACCATGGGCACGTGTTTGTATGCGGCTGCGTGATAAACCGTATGCGGGCTAAGCGTGCGCATAGTTTGCTTAAGATGGGGTAGGTTTTGCACGGAGCCTAGAATGGGAATGATCTTTGTTGTACAGGCTTTACCAAGCATGGTGCATGCTGAGATCAGTTCTTGCTCAATCGCATACAGGCTGTATTCACTAATTTCAAATAAAATAAGTGTTTCTGGTTTTAGCCGTAAAATTTGACGGGAAAGTTCTGAGCCAATTGAGCCGCCGGCACCGGTTACCATAACCACTTTGTTTTCAATGCAGCGGCTTAGCAGCGCGGGTTCCGCTGCTACTTGTTCCCGGCCGAGTAGATCTTCTATAGCAACATCTTGTAGATCAGATATTTTAGCCGTACCTTCAACAATTTGATGGATAGGTGGGATGGTCTTTACTGCAGTACCTATTTGTTCGAGTTGCTTAATTATAATGCTTTTTTGATGGCGCCCAGCGGCACCTAACGCTAATAGCGTGATCTTTGCGTTGTGCTGGTGTAGCAGTTCATTAATGTCTTCTGGCGGGTACACCTTAAGGCCGTAAATAACGGAGCCTTGGATCGATTTGTCGTCATCAATAAAGGCGACAGCATGATAATTAGTGGCACCTAAGGAGCGTACAAGCTGACAACCTGTTTCACCTGCTCCGTAAACAATGACGTTGGTGACGTTATTGGTGTTACCATTTGTTAGGGCGACAATGCTGCGCATCAACATGCGCGGCAGGCCAACAAATATGAGAGCGATGACCATAAAAATTATGGGCACTGAACGCGGCGTGGTTGCGTTAAAGAAGAAACTGGCTACGGCTAGTGTGACGGCTGCGGCGCCTACACCAATGGCGATTGAGGATAAGGCCTGTGTATTTAGGTAGCGTAAAATGGCGCGGTAAAGACCTAGCCGGATAAACACCGCAGTTGCTACCAATAAGGTGGTCGCGAGTGCGTAAATTTCGTTGAGGCCAAAAGTTATGTCAAAACGGCCCAAGCGCAACGCGCTAGCAAAATAATAGGCGCCGATTAAAACGACAATATCGTAGGTTAGGCTGATAAATCTTTTGATGGGGCGTTTGGCGTTAAAAAGTGCTTCCAGCAAGATTGTAGCTCCTACATGCGATACATCGTTGTCAGGCGCGATTATATAGGCCTTTAAAAACGTAGTATAGACGTAATACTTGGGCTGCAAGCTGCAAGCTGCAAGGGATGAGCAGTTGACAGTAAACAGGATGGGCAGCTAACACGAAGGGCGAAAGTGGGGGGCTAACAGTTGGTAGTTCACAGGAAGGGCGGAGGGTAGAATATTTGCTACAAGCTACAAGCTACAAGCTACAAGCTACAAGCTACAAGCTACAAGCTACAAGCTACAAGCTACAAGCTACAAGCTACAAGCTACAAGCTACAAGCTACAAGCTACAAGCTACAAGCTATAAGCTATAAGCTAGAGGCCACAAGAAAAGCTACGGGTAGCGAGCGTGCGATTCATGTTAACTATTAACAGCTAACGTCTTGTCTTGTACCCTTACCAGCTTTTACAAGGATGTTAAAAATGAAGCCAATTCACCATGGCGCCAAAACGGGCGTCACTGGCTCTTGTCATGAGCTTTTTGTATCACCCCATGAGTCGCTTTTGGTTGATTGCGGGATGTTTCAAGGGGCTGAGGCAAGTGAGCGAGATCTTGACCCGGCTGATCCACCCGAGATAGACGGTGGCGCCCTTAGCCTGGGTTTTGATCTTCACGCGGTTAAAGTACTTATTGTTACCCACTGCCATATTGATCATGTGGGCAGAATTCCCGCAATAATTGCGGCGGGCTTTCGCGGGCCTATTTATTGCACTGAAGCAACGGCGATTTTACTGCCCGAGGTGATTGAAGACGCGCTCAAGATTGGTGTTACCCGTAACCGCAAGATTATTGAGCAATTCCTGTTGCAATTGAAAAGCCAATTGGTGCCTATCGCTTATAACCGTTGGTGTTATTTAGAGTATTTTTCCGCGCCAGTTCGCCTGCGTTTTCAGCGGGCAGGTCATATTCTCGGTTCAGCCTATGTAGAGCTGGATGTGCCTCGGCCAACCCTTGAACCATGGGTGGCTATAGCCCCAGATTTAGGCGCCAGCGAAGGCCGAGCGCGCATTGTTTTTAGCGGTGACTTGGGCGCTCCGCACACGCCTTTGCTGCCGGAGCCAATACCACCAAAATTCGTCGATGTAATGGTCATTGAAAGCACCTATGGCGACAAATTGCATGAGGGACGAGATCAGCGTCAACGCAATTTGAAAGACATACTACAGCGCAGTTTGCGCAATGGCGGTACAACCTTGATTCCGGCGTTTAGTATCGGCCGCACCCAAGAACTGCTTTATGAAATTGAAGATATTATGCACAGCATGGCGCAAGCGGCTCCGCGCTCTGCATCCCTTTGGGAGCGCCTGCCGATTATTATTGATTCGCCCATGGCGGCAAAATTTACCCGCCACTATGACCGGCTCAAAGGTTTGTGGGATAAGGAGGCGCAAGGGCGCTTAGCGGTAGGCAGAGACCCACTCGATTTTGCCAATCGCGTTATTATCGATTCCCACGATCAGCACATGAGCTTAGTTAACCGCCTGGTGCAAACCGGTGAGGCAGCGATTGTTATTGCCGCTAGTGGTATGTGTAGTGGTGGGCGCATCATGAATTATTTAAAAGCGCTGCTGCCCGATGAGCGCACGGATATCGTCTTCGTAGGTTACCAAGCGCGAGGCACCCCCGGTCGTGCGATTCAGCAGTATGGTCAAGGAGGCTATGTTTACCTAGACAATGAAAAAATGACGATAGGTGCCCAGGTTCATACCTTGTCTGGCTATTCTGCCCACGCCGATCAACGTAACTTACTCGATTTTATTGCTGGCTGTGAGCAAGGGCCAAACTATGTGCGTGTCGTTCACGGGGATATTGCGGTGCAGCGTGAATTTGTAGCCCTAGTAAAAGAGCGAATAGGATGTGAGGTTGAGGCAGCGGCAGGAAAATAGGCGACAGGCTACAAGGCGGGGGGCCGCCCCCTACAAGCTGGGTGGTCTACCCCTAAAAGGCGGATGGTCCGGTTCGACACTTCGACCTCTAAAAAACTAAAAGCGACAAGCACTTAGCTTGCAGCTTTTCCCTTTCCTGTAAACTGTGAGCTTATTGTCCTGTAAGCTGCTCTTTCTTAATATTTCAAAAGATTCTTATTAAAGATAACAAAGCGCGCTTTTTGGCGGTTTTCTGCATCGTAGATGACGACAAAAATATCGCCTTCTTGGTCGTCCGGCACGTTGACTTTAAAGGTGCGGTTGCGAATTTCTAACTTATTACTGCCCGCTGTTAATTTAACTTCGCCGTAGTACTGGTTATTACCTAGGAACTCGAGCTCTTCTTTGTCCCTGTTGTTTGCCTCGACATAGAGCTCAGAAAACTGGCGGTATCCTGAGGTATCGGCGCCTTTAGTTTTGGCCGCTAAGGCTTTCATCTCGTCACGCGCATAACGCTCTTGGGCTGTCGGCGGTGTATCGGCTTTGACTGGCGCTGGCTCGACGGCGGCTTGAACGGTAGCGGCTACAGTATTAACCGCTGGTTCGGGTTCTTTTAAGGCGATGGGCGCCGGCGTAGGCGTGACCGGTGCAGTTGTGTAAACCGGTTTCGTTGGCGTAGCCTTTGGTGCGGGAGCGCTCGGCGTATTTCTTACTGCCGCAATCTGCGTTTCCAGTGTGGCCGATTTAATTTTGAGTGTTTGGCGGTCTGCCTGAGCGGCTTTTAGTTCGGTGTTGAGGCTTGTTAGCTTTTCTGAGGTGCTTTCCAGGCGCTTCTTACGGCTTTCCAAGCCGTTTAAGGCAAGTTCAACCTTCTTTTGGGCGAGCTCTTGTTGCACCACCGCTTCATCTCCGGTGGAGGCTCTTGCTTGGGTAAGTTCTTGTTGGGCAGCGGTTAGCTCAGCTTTTGCTTTTTCGAGCTTTTCCTGCGCATCTGTTTCTCTGTTGGCATAGCTAGAAAGGCGACTTTCTAAGGTTGCAATACTGGTTTCTTTGTTTTCCAGTTTGGCTTGGGTGTTGTTGAGTGCTGCAGTGAGCTCTGCTTTGGTGTTCGCTGAGACCCATTGCGAGGTAAAACAGACAGCCAGTGCTAAGCAGAAAGACGCAGTACGATAAAACAACATGATGACAGGCTCCGATGAAGCTGGGGGTTTAAGGGGGCGGATTCTACAGCAAGGGCGTGGCCGGATGTCGCTCTCGCCGCAATAGGCGAGAAGTGTTTAATAACGCACCTTAAATGCTCAAAAATTGCGCTGTGACTGATATTTTGTCTTTCAAGTGTCGCCTAAGGTTAATTATCGGTAACTTTTGCATCGCTCAACTGAGCCATAGTGCTCTGTTTAGCGACAAAAGAGTGGCTATTTAGGTGGCTTTTTTAGATTGTTAGACGATCTTTATCTCTCATGCCTATGACTTAGGCCTGGGGTAAAGTGCGCTTCGCTTTTGTTTATAGCGCTGGGTTTGGAGAATCCATTGATTAATGGATTTACTCTGGCTCGAAGATAGGCTGCGAAAGCTGAACCCGCAGCGGTATTTACTGGTTTGTTTATCGAAGCTGGGGTGTTTGGCTATCAGGCCTAGTTCCCATTCCTCGTCGTTATAACTGAAATGGCAATGTTGGAAATATTCACTTGGCATAATAGGTGGGCGTACGAACCTGTCGAATTCAACCGCAAGCCCGTCCGCAGAGATATCGACAATGACGCCTTCAAGAGGCTCGGCTCTATCTTTCCCTTTAAGCTGGATGGTGGTGAGTGGTGCGGTTAAATTCACCCTGAAGGCGGCGCGTCTTTGCCGGTGCATCAGCTCGCTGGGAAAGGCGAGCTGAATAGCGTCACTATCGCGGCTGATCGCCATAATGGAGAAAAGCCCGCTCACTTGTACGCCACCGTAACTCGCACGCAATAACAACGTTTGGCCTGGCGCGAGTTGAGCTTGTAGCGCTGAATCACTGAGTTGATCGATGTACAGGGTGTGGCTATCTAGCTCAGTCTCAAGCACCAAGCTGCTGCCGATGTTTTTACTGCCGGCAAGTGTCACGGTAAGGAGACTTCTTTGTAGCTGCAGCGCCCTGAGGGTCCGGTAGATATCCTCAGCATCGTTTAGGTGCTGCGCCTCGAGTGCTTCTTCATGATCAACAGGCATGATTACTAGGCCTGGGCATAGGTTAAATTGCGCTTTGCGGCGCTATGGCTGCCTTTTCGGTTGTACAGTTCTTGATTATTTTCCACTTGCCCACGCAACACGCCCGTGAGTTTTGCAAGCACCCGCTGGCTTCGGGTCAACAGCTTGCCGTTGGTTTCATTTTCTTGTTTACAGGCCTTAATTTGTTGCTCCAAGGCGCGCCATTGTTGGAGTAATTTTTCATCTCTACAGCGCCCTAACAAGAGCATCCAATTCTGCTGATTGTGGGCGAGTTTTTGTTCCGTGAGAATGGCAAAGCGTTTATTCGCACCCTGCGCAAGATTGACCAGTTCTTGATTTTTGCGCTCAATGATTGTTGCCAGCAATTGGGTATCTCGACTGCCTAAGGCATCTGATTCCTGCTGCAGTAGCGCGAAAAGTGCGTTAGCCGCATTTAATTCTTGTTGGACAGTTTGAGCAATTTTGAAGGGGAGTGGGGTGGCCATGTCAGTTCCTCATTGCGCCTAGTAATACCTAAGCGCAGCAAGAACTATGCCTACAGAAGAAAAGTCATCGCTTAAATGCCTTCACTGGCAAGCATTTTTTCGGCAATGCTATTGGCATTGATTTGATAGCTGCCGTCGGCGATAGCGGCGCGCAAGGCGGCCACCTTGTCTTCGTTGACGGCGGGCGCTGCGGCAATATTGTCTTCGAGGCGCTTCAGGCTATGGGCTTGGTCGCTCAATTGGACGCTATCCAATTTTGGGGCATCAGTTTTACCTGCTTTGCCGCTCTCGCCTTCGGGCTTTTGGCTAGCGCGTTGGCTTTGTTGGCTGCTAAGGCCCGTTAGCCCAGCTTTGGGATCAATAATCATATGAACCTCTCGTACCCTTTTTTAACCCTAAATGTAAACGCTGGATCTGATTCACGGCGCCACGAAATATTATGCAATATTGCGTAAACCGTGGCTCCTACTGGCTTCTGGACTCGAAGCTCTCATATAAATCAACCTTTCTTGCTCGGTTATCGGCAGGCCAACCTAGATCTTTAGTGGAAATTAACCGTTATTTTTACCGCCGGCGCGACGGGCGTCAGCTCAGGGCGCGATTTTAACCTAGGTTGTCGGCAGATAAGGTTAAAATCCGGCGCATCCAATAGCCGCGCTACCTTATAGCCCTTTACAAAGGCACTTCAACAAGGCCTTCAGCGATAACTTTAGCCCGAACTTTTCGGTTTGAGCGGTTGTTGGTAACCGATATATGTTCGCCAACGCGGCCATTTCCGAGTGCCGTGCCGGGGGTTATCACCCGGAGGCTACCCAGTAGCGCCGCAACCTGGACCGCGTCGCCCTTGCGAATCACTAATGGTTCAATCAAATCTTGGCTTCTCACCACTTGATGCGGCCGTATGGCGCGGCGTGCTTCAAGCCCTTCGGCATCCTCAATGCTGAGCAAGCTACCTTTGCGGATGCTGGCAATATTGGTGCGGGCTAAGGTTAAGCTGCTTTCGTCGATAACTTGCCCACGGGCGATACTGGTATTGGCGGTAACGGCGTTACCCCATATCTCGATAGTGGCTGAGACATAGAGCGACCAGGGTGTGTGGCCAGCGCATTTCACTTGTGCCGTTGCGTTGCCCCCGCTAGCGGGCAGGTTTTGCGTGTCCACCGTCAATTGTTTGTCACACTGATGGAATTTAAGGCGATTGTCGGGTGCGTTGACGGTAATTTTAATATCGTAGTTCGGGTAGAGCCCCAAGTAATGGCTTGCCAGTGCGGTATCGACCGTTTTAGCAATATTGTCGATAGGGTGCCAGCGCTCTTCGCCACCACTAGGGCTTGACGTAAAGAGGATAAAGAGCGCGCTTAATAGACCTAACAATAATTTCACGAATTTATGACCTATGCTTGCTAAACACTCAAGGAGTTTGTCTTTATGCCGACAACAACTCGAGACGACAGTAATTTGGCGTATTCGGGTTTATATAAGGCTGAGTGCAACATGTATGCCGTTGTGCGCAATTGAGTTATATGAACTATGTTTATAGCGGTACTGATACACAGACACCACACTGACACCACAACAAGAATTGGTCGGGGGCCGTAATGGCAGGCGTTTTAGACAGCGTTAATCAACGAACCCAGCTAGTCGGCCAGAACCGGCTAGAGCTGTTGCTGTTTCGCCTAGCGGGAAAGCAGCTGTATGGCATCAACGTTTTCAAGGTAAAGGAAGTTTTGCAGTGCCCGCCACTGAATGAAATACCTAAGCGCCACCCGGTGGTTCGGGGTGTTGCACATATTCGCGGCGGCACCATTTCGATTATGGATATGAACTTGGCAACAGGTCATGGCCCGTTAAAAAACCTCGAAAACTGTTTCGTTATTATCACAGAATACAATCGCTCAACTCAGGGCTTTTTAGTGAGCAAGGTTGAGCGAATTGTCAATATGAATTGGGAGCACATTCATCCACCACCAAAGGGCTCCGGTCACGAAAACTACCTCACAGCCGTCACTGAGGTAGAGGGGCAGCTGGTAGAGATTATCGATGTCGAAAAAATATTGGCAGAGGTCTCACCTATTAGCGAAGAAATTACGGCCGGTGTGATTGAGGATGGTATCGCCGAGCGGGTGGTGCAGAAACATGTGCTTATTGTCGATGACTCCACGATTGCCCGTAAGCAAATCCAACGGGTTATTGAATCTATGGGGCTGCAAACAACGCTATGTAAAGACGGCCGCGAGGCGCTGGAGTTTCTGCAGAGCTTGATCGAGGCAGGGAAAACCGTGACTCAGGAATTGCTGTTGGTGATTTCTGATATCGAAATGCCGGAAATGGATGGCTATACTTTTACGGCCGAAGTGCGTGGCAACCCCGCGTTAAAGGATCTACATATTATCCTGCATACTTCATTGAGCGGCGTATTTAATCAGGCAATGGTTAAAAAAGTAGGCGCAGATGATTTCCTCGCTAAATTTCACCCCGACGACCTGGCGCGGCGTGTTAATGAGCGAGTGAAGTCAATGTGCGGTGAAAGTATGTTGGATGAAGAATAAACCTGTTGGTCATTAACGTAGAATAACAGCGCTGCCGGGTTAAACTGTCAGCGCTGTTTCCACATGAGTATTATTGGCTTGTCTCAAACCTTTTTAGATTCCGCGCACTTTACCAAGTTTCGTGATTTCTTACACGATGCTTGCGGTATTTACCTAGCCGAAAGTAAACAGTATTTGGTCACAACACGTATCAGCCCCTTGCTTTCGCACCACAACTTTAAAGACTTGGGTGAACTGGTTCAGGAACTTGAGCGCAATAAATATTCGCCCTTGCGCGATATTGTTATCGATGCCATGACCACCAATGAAACCTTTTGGTTTCGCGATACTTATCCCTTTGAAATGTTGAAAAGCCATATTTTTCCGGAGCTCGCTGGGCAAAAAAGCAGTATCAATATTTGGTCTGCTGCCTGTAGTTCGGGCCAAGAGCCCTTATCCATAAGCATGGCGGTGGAAGAGTATCAGCGTCTTAGTCCGAAGAAATTAGTAAACGTCAATATAACTGGCACGGACTTGTCGCCCAGCATGTTAAAAATTGCCAAGGCTGCTACCTACGATCAAATGTCGGTTATGCGCGGCTTGTCGGTGGAACGGTTAAATGCGTTTTTTGACCAGCTAGGGGAAGATAGCTGGCGTGCTAAGGCGCAGGTTAGCCGTCGAATTAATTACCGTACGCTGAATTTACAAGACAGCTACGGCGGCCTAGGCAGTTTCGATATTATCTTTTGCCGCAATGTGCTGATCTATTTTAACAATGAGTTAAAGCTCGATATATTGAAACGAATACACCGCAACTTAAACCCGGGCGGCGTACTTTTCTTAGGTGCTTCCGAGGGCCTGGCCGGGGCATCCGAGTTTTTTGAAATGGTACACTGCAACCCTGGTATCCTGTACCGGGCAAAATGATGCCATACAGCGTGATTAGCCAGCGGTAATAAGTTGCCGCTTAGCCCAAACTTACTCCCCTCAGCAATAAGTCATTGGTTGCCTTTTTCTAATTAAATCAGTTACTTGATACGTGTGTCAGCCGTTGGCACAGCTGTTGCATTCTTATTAGAGTGTTAAAGCGAAGGCGTAACAGGCAAGACACTATTGGAGTGTTCGACCCTATCTACAGCCGATTGAAAGCAAAGATAGAGCAGAGGGCGTTATGGCGATTAGTTTTCAACAAGCAACCGGATTTTTTGAAACCACTCTTGCGCTAAAAGCAAGTCGTGCAGAGCTGCTTGCCAATAATTTAGCCAATGCCGATACACCCCAATTCAAGGCCCGTGATTTCGACTTTAAGGCGGCTTTGTCGCGAGAGTTGTCCGGTCAAAAGCGCTCAACTTTTGAGCTGGAAAACACCCAGGCCCGTCATATCGAAGGTCAAACAATCACCAGCTTAAACGATCTGCTTTATCGCACACCCATCCAGCCGTCAGTTGATGGCAATACGGTGGAAGAGCAAATAGAACACAGCGCCTACATGAAAAATGCACTGGGCTTTCAGGCGAGTTTCACCATGCTAAACGGCAAATTCAAAGGCCTAATGACGGCAATTCGGGGAGAGTAATCGTGTCTTTAGATTCCATATTTTCAATTGCAGGTTCGGGCCTTAACGCACAAAGCCTTAGGCTTAATACCACGGCCAGTAATATGGCCAATGCCGAGTCGGCCAGTTCGAGTATCGACCAAACTTACCGCGCCAGGCATCCCGTATTTACCACGGCTTTTAACCAAGCCAATGGCAAGTTGTTAATGGGCTCACCTAGTGAAGTAGAGGGTGGCGTGCAGGTGTTAGGTATTGTCGAGAGCGATGCCCCGCTGCAGCAACGCTATGAGCCCAATCACCCCTTGGCAAATGAAGAGGGCTACGTCTTCTACCCCAACGTTAATGTGGTTGAAGAAATGGCCAATATGATTTCCGCGTCGAGAAGCTTCCAAACCAATGTGGAAGTCATGAACTCCGCGAAGCAGATGATGCAACGCGTATTAACGATTGGTCAGTAGGTGAGGGCAGCGCTATGAGCAGTATCAGTGATGTTGGCAGTGTTTTAGATCACCTGAACATTGGATCAAAAAATACCGACAAGCCAAAAAGCAATGAGTTGGGTCAGGCTGAATTTCTCGAGCTGCTAATGGTCAAGATGCAGAATCAAGACCCATTGAGCCCTCAAGACGACACGGCATTTATTGCCGAGTTGGCGCAATTTAGTGAGCTGGAGGAGATAGAAAAATTGAATTCTAACTTTTCTAATTTCTCATCGGCCATGATGTCTAATCAAGCGCTTCAGGCGTCGGCACTCGTGGGCAGAAGTGTCACAGTGCCAACAAATTCAGCCACTTTGCAGTTGGGTAATGTGGTCAGTGGAAGCGCTGAATTACCCGCCTCAACCAGTGACATGACCATCAATATTTACGGCGAAACTGGCGCATTGGTTGAGTCCATTCCTCTTGGTTACCAGTCGGCAGGCGAGGTTGTTTTTCGTTGGGACGGTATGTTTTTAGAGGCTAACGGCGAAATGCTCGATTGGCAAAGCAGTCAACCCGAAGGCGTTCCGGCCGGGGTTTATCGGTTTGAAGTAATGGCGAGTGTAGACGGCGAGCCGACACAGTTAGACACAGCCTTAAGTGCAAACGTGAATAGCGTGACGATTGGTTCAGGCGGTCAACTGACCTTAAATCTGGCTGGCATTGGCCCTGTTGCAATGTCTGATGTAAAGCAATTTAACTAGTATTCTAGTGGGAGATTACAATGCCATTTAACACAGCTCTTAGCGGCATTCGTGCAGCAAACTCCGACCTTAAGATCACCGGCAACAATATCGCCAATGCCAGTACCACGGGTTTTAAATCGTCGCGCGCAGAGTTCGGTGATGTCTACGCGACAACCATTTTAGGCTCCGGGGTAAATACCATCGGCGGCGGTGTTCGGTTACAAGCGGTATCTCAGCAATTTAGCCAGGGTAATATCAGCTTCACAGAAAATGAGCTGGATCTTGCGATTAGTGGGGCGGGCTTTTTTATTGTCGATCAGGGGGGCGACAGGTTGTATACCCGCGCCGGTACCTTTGGGCTCGATAAAGATGGCTATATCGTTACCAACTCGAATGCCCGCCTGCAAGGTTTTGGCGCCGACATCAATGGCATTGTTGGCGGCGTTCTTGGCGACATGCAAATCCAAACCGGGAATCAGGCGCCGCGGCAAACCACGCTCGTTGATTCCGCTTTAAATTTAGATGCAAACGCGCCGGTGCTGCAGCGCTCTGGCTCTACTTTGCTAACCGATGGCAATGCTATCGCCGTAACTCAGGCCGGCTTGCAAGTGCCAACAACCTCCACGGTAGATTCAGCTAATTTTGCCTTGCCCGGCGCCGGCTTTGATTTCAACGCCAACACCATTACCTTTGATTTACAATTAGCCGGTGCTGGTTCCGGTAACAACGGCACCGTATCCATTACCTTAAATACCGCTTCCGGCGTGCCGGCCAATATCAATAATTTTAACGATCTTCGAACACTGGAAGGCGTTATTAATGGGCAAATATTTTCGCCTACCTTGCCTCAAACACCGATCGATGTATTGGCTGTGGCTGTGGACGATGGTGGCGGTAATTTTCATTTAGAGTTTCAAGCGCTGCAAGGTGGTGAAGCGGCGCAAGTAACGGCGACCAACGCCAGTGCCAACGCTGGTACCTTGGGTTTAGCTGGCGCAATTGGCGCTGGCACCATACAGGATAATTCCGGCACCCCAGCGGTCAATAATGGTTACCCGCAACAAGGCATCGATATTGTAGGGCCGGATCAAACAGTAACCTACACTAGTGCCGCTGGCGCAACGGCCTCTGAAATTGCATCGGAGATGAACGCCTTAGCCGGCGTGACCGCTACGGCGACAACCACGGCGCGCTTGGTGAATGCCGGCTATTCAAACGCTGCTGGCAATATGATTATTAATTTAAATAATGTGCCGCTAACGTCGAATGATTTAACAAGCTTAGCCGCAGAAATCAATGGCCTGTCCAACTCGACCCTGCCTGGCGTGACGGCTCAGCTTGATGCTACGACCGGCGATCTTATTATAACGTCGAATATCGGCGATGATCTGTCTTTCACCATAACCTCTACTACCGATGGCGATACGCTAGAAGTACTCGGTAACGCCGCAGTTCCTTCGCAAACCTTAGAGGCTGACCCCAGTAATAACGGCGTCGCCGTGGGCAATACCAGTGCGACAGCAAACGGCGTGGTGGTGGGCGGTGAAATTGATCTCATTCTTGATGAAGGTTATACCCTCAACAATCCAAATCCGCCAGCGATTGGCTTATACAGTCCATTTACCAGTACCAGCTTCACGCCTTTTGTCATTAATCAATTTGATCCTACGGACCAAACCACCTATAACCATACAACGTCAGTGAATGTTTACGATTCATTGGGTAATAGTCACATAATGACCCAATATTTCGTCCGTCAAGCTTATGATCCCAATGACCCAGCGACGTCTCCCAACCATTGGTTAATGTATGTTCAAGTTGACGGCGTCGATGTGGGTGACCCAGACACAACCTTGCCACCACCCGGCAACGTGTTGCCGACTGAGGCCTCGTTTAATTTACGCTTTAACTCCAACGGTGCTTTGGATACCGCGTCGAGTGACCAAATCTTAATTTCAAACTGGACGCCATTGGATGACAACGGTAATCCAAACGGCGCACTTGGGCCGCAAAACCGGCTACAGGGTGGCGCATTACCGGTTGTCGAGCCGCCAACCAGTTCGAACATGGAAGTTTCTATGGACGGCACTTCTCAGTACGGTAGTAGCTTTGCCGTGAATAACGTGGATCAGAATGGTTACACCACGGGGCGGCTTTCTGGCATTGATCTGGATGACGAAGGTGTCTTGTTTGCCCGCTTCACCAACGGTGAGGCGCAGGTTTTGGGTCAGCTTGCCATCGCTGATTTTGCCAACGTGCAAGGCCTACAACCTGCTGGCGATACCATGTGGGCGGAAAACTTCGAGTCTGGCATCCCACAGATTGGCACGCCCGGTACCGCGGCATTGGGCATCATCAATTCCGGCGCGTTGGAAGACTCGAATGTGGATTTATCGGAGCAATTGGTTAATCTGATCATTGCCCAACGGAATTTCCAGGCAAGTGCAAAGACCATAGAAACAGCCGACGCTGTAACCCAAACCATTATTAACCTGCGCTAATCTTGACTAGCCCAATCCTGCTGAACGCCAGGGTTGGGTTAGTTTCATCCTCTTGCTTTAGTCCCCGCGTATTTCTATTTCTGGCACCATAATTGCAATTCTCTTCATAACGAAATACAAGCGCAAAAAATTGTCGTTTGTTAGGAGGGGATATGGATAAGGTTTTGTATTTAGCAATGACCGGTGCGAAGCACAATATGCGTGCGCAGACAGCGCACTCCAACAATTTGGCCAACGCTAATACCCAGGGTTTTAAAGCCGATCTCGCGCAGGCGAGGGCTATGCCCGTCTTTTATGGTGACGGTTTACCGACGCGCGCCTATGCGTTAACGGAAACGCCAGCGGTAGACCTGACCCAAGGCGCTTTAAATGAAACCGGCAATGAATTGGATGTAGCGATAAACGGCGCTGGCTATTTTGTGGTTCAACTGCCAGACGGTCGCGAAATGATGTCCAGAGCGGGTAATTTTCAAATAGATGCCACCGGCGTATTGCGCAACGGCGAGGGCATGGCGGTGCTAGGCAACGGCGGCCCAATTACGATACCGCCGCAAGAAAAAATAGACATTGGTTTGGACGGCAGTATTACCATTGTTGCCGCCGGCGAGGGGCCACAAACACCGGCACAGCTTGATCGCCTTCGGTTGGTTAACCCAGACAGCCAAAATATCGAAAAAGACCCGAGCGGTTATTTGCGCACGCGCGATGGTGCCGCCTTAGTGCCAGACGCCAACATAGCCGTTACCTCGGGTTTTCTCGAAGCCAGCAATGTGAGTGTGGTCGAGGAGTTTACCTCCGTGCTAACGCTGGCTAGGCAGTATGAATTGCACGTGAAAATGATGAGTACTGCACAAACAAATTCAGAAGCCTCGGCACGACTACTACAGATAAGTTAAAGACGTAAGATTTTTGCCGTAAAGCTGTTTGGTTAAGCTGCTCGGCAGGCAAAAACATCGACTGTTAGATTGAGTCGACACACCATTGAAAGCGGAGACAAGCCATTATGTTAGCTGCACTCTACGTCAGTAAAACAGGCCTTAGTGCCCACGATAAACAATTAACCACCATATCGAATAACTTGTCGAACGCATCGACTGTTGGCTATAAACGCGATCGCGCGGTGTTTGAGGATCTGCTGTATCAAGTTCAACGCCAACCGGGTGGGCAAACGACCCAGGATACTCAGTTGCCTTCTGGTTTACAGCTCGGTACAGGTGTGCGCGTGGTTGGCACTCAAAAGGAATTTACCACCGGTAGCTTGCAGGTTACCGATCAGTCGCTAGATGTGGCTATTAATGGTCGCGGCTTTATGCAGGTGTTAAGACCCGATGGCACAATTTCTTACACCCGAAATGGTCAGCTGCATTTAAATTCGGATGGTCAAATTGTTAACGCTAACGGTTTGTTGTTGGAGCCAGCTATTACCATTCCAGATGATGCCAACAGAATCACTATTGGTACCGACGGCGTTGTGAATGTATATGTACCGGGAGACCCAAATGCTCAGCAAGTGGGTGATATCCAACTGGTGGATTTTATTAACCCAGCTGGTCTGGAGGCCATTGGTGGCAATTTATTTCTGGAGACTGCCGCGAGCGGTAATCCACAAGCGGGTACACCGGGCGAAGACGGGCTAGGCGAAGTATTGCAAGGTACGTTAGAGAACTCGAACGTCGACATTGTGGAGGAGATGGTCAACATGATCACCACACAGCGTGCTTACGAAATGAATTCCAAAGTTGTGTCTACCGCGGATCAAATGCTGCAGTTTATCACTCAGAATTTGTAACAGCCGGAGTAATGCCATGATGTTGCAAAGATTAATGATAATCAGTTTTTTCGCCGCCGGCTTAGTGGGCTGCGTTGTTGCTACGCCACCGTCACCTAACGATCCGTTTTATGCGCCGGTCATGACTAATGCACCCATGCCAACGGCACCGACAAATGGTTCTCTTTACCGTGGCGATTACAGTATGTCGTTCTTCGATGATCGCAAGGCAACCAGAGTGGGCGACATTATTACCATCGTTTTAGATGAAAGAACGACTGGCAGCAAAAAGTCCGGTGTAAGCGTTAAGAAGGAGTCGGATAACAGCTTTACGGGCTCCATTTTAGGCGTCACGCCGCGAATCGGCGAGCACACACTCGATACAGAAACCCAACTCGATCGAGACTTTAATGGCGAGTCGGATGCAGATCAAAGTAATAGCTTGCAAGGTAACATTACGGCGACGGTTACCGACGTGTTACCCAATGGCAACCTCATCATTCGCGGCGAGAAATGGATAACCTTGAACCAAGGTGAAGAGTTTATTCGCGTCAGTGGTATGGTGCGGCGCGAAGATATCAATCTCGACAACAGCATCCAATCCACCCGCTTGGCTAACGCCAGGCTCAGTTACGCAGGCAAAGGCCCGCTGGCAGATTCCGGTCAAATGGGTTGGCTTGCGCAATTCTTTAACTCACCGGTATGGCCACTATGAAAAATATTATCGCTGGCATCGCGGTCTTATCGACTTTGTTGCTATGCGCTCATGTGCAAGCAGAAAGAGTTAAGGATATTGCCAATGTCGAAGGGGTTAGAAGCAATCAGCTGGTGGGTTACGGCTTAGTTGTTGGCCTGAATGGCACCGGTGATCAAACCAATCAAACGCCCTTTACCGTACAATCGTTTATGAACATGTTAAATCAGTTTGGTATCGCATTACCCCAGGGTATTAAACTGCAGTTAAAAAATATTGCAGCGGTCACAGTGCACGCGGAAATGCCACCTTTTTCCAAGCCAGGGCAAACCCTAGATATCACGGTTTCTTCTATTGGTAACGCTAAAAGTCTACGCGGTGGCAGCCTGATCATGACGCCATTAAAAGGCATTGATGGCCAAGTTTACGCAGTTGCGCAAGGCAATTTAGTGGTGGGCGGTTTTGGCGGCGAAGGCAATGACGGCTCGAAAGTGACCGTTAATGTTCCCAGTGTTGGCCGCATTCCCAGCGGTGCGATGGTGGAGCGCGAAGTGCCCAATCAATTCGATAATGGCCGCGCCATTGTCTTCAATTTGCATCGGCCAGATTTCACCACCGCCAAGCAAGTCGCTGAAAGCATTAATAGCCTGCTTGGGCCAGATGTTGCCGCCCCTAAAGACGCTGTCTCCATTGCCGTGCAGGCGCCAATTGACCCTGCCCAGCGGGTTAACTTTTTGTCGCTGTTAGAAAATATTGAGGTCGTTTTAGGCGAGGAGCCGGCCCGGGTAGTGATTAATTCTCGCACCGGCACCATTGTGGTTGGTCAGCATGTCAGGGTGTCTCCAGTTGCGGTGACTCACGGTAGTTTGACCGTGACCGTATCCGAATCTTTACAAGTTAGTCAGCCCAATGCCTTGGGCGAGGGACAAACCGTGGTTGTGCCGCAGAGTAACGTTGGCGTGGAAGAGGATATTAACCCTATGTTCAAATTCGATTCCGGTACCAGCTTGGACGATATCGTTCGCGCCGTGAATCAAGTGGGGGCAGCCCCAGGAGATTTGATGGCCATTCTCGAGGCGCTGAAACAATCGGGCGCGCTGCGCGCAGAACTTATTGTGATCTAATCGGAGCGATTCATGACTAACTTCGTCAATACCACGACACAGCTTCGCGACAATTTTACTGATCTCAATAGTTTAAATAGCATTAAAAAGATGGGCCGCAACGGTGATGAGCAGGCGCTTAAGGAGGTTGCCAAGCAGTTTGAGGCGTTGTTTGTACAGCAATTATTGAAAACCATGCGCGCCACCGAAGATGTGTTTTCCGAAGGCAACTACGATCAATCCAATGAAATGAAATTTCACCGGGACTTGATGGATCAACAAATGTCCTTGGAATTGACGAAGGGCTCTGGCCTAGGTTTGGCAGAGGCATTATTTAATCAAATGAAAGCGCAATACGGCAGTAAATTGCCGTCGGGCGGAAGCGCTGAGACGCGCGACCCGGTGGTGGCCAGCACGGGTGCCAAGCAAAATCAGAATTCTACCGCTTACGCTAACTCGGCCCAAGTTCGCACTGAACAGATAGCCCCAATCGTTGAAGCTCAGCCATTAGACGTGACAGAAAAAATCTCTAGCTTTGTCGATGATATCTATGATGTTGCAGTTGAGGCGGCGGACAAACTCGGGGTAAAGGTTGAGTCGGTGATTGCGCAAGCTGCTTTGGAAACCGGGTGGGGCCAACACACCCTGGCCGACGCCGACGGTAATAGCAGTTATAATTTTTTCAACATTAAAGCGGGTACCCGTTGGCAGGGCGACACTATTTCCCGTGTGGTGCAAGAGTTTGACGAAGGTTTAGCGACACTCGAGCAGGCGAAATTCAGGGTTTACCCCTCGGTCACTAGCGCATTTTCTGACTTCATGTCGTTTCTAAGCGATTCGCCGCGCTATCAACATGTTCTGGGCCAAAGTTCGCCGAAAGATTACGGTACGGCCCTGCAAGCGGCAGGCTATGCAACCGACCCTCATTACGCAGATAAAATTGCGCGTATCGCAAGCAATCCCGTTTTGCAGCAGGCATTGGCTCGAAAGTTGCTCTAGTTATTAATGTGATGCCGGTGTTATACCGGTAACTCTCGATAACCCGGGGCGATGAAAATACAATGGCCGACTTATTAGGAATCAGTATCAGTGGTTTAAAATTTAGCCAATCTGCGCTGAAAACCACGAGTCATAATATTACCAATGCGGATACAGCTGGCTTTTCACGTCAGCGAGCTTTGGCGGTAACCAACCCTGCGACCTTATTGGGTGGAAATTATGCCGGTAACGGCGTTAGCTTGGATTCCATTGAACGCATCGCGAGCCAGTTCGCCATTGATCAGCTCCGTTCTGATACCACGCTGTACAGTGAGCTCGACACCTTCAATGACAGTATTCAACAGGTGGACTCATTACTTTCAGACCCTTCTACGGGTATAGCTGCAGGGCTACAAACTTTTTTTGCAGCCGTTCAAAACGGTGCGAATGATCCAACCTCAATTCCATCTCGTCAATTAATTGTCAGCGAAGCGAGCAATCTGGCCACGCGCTTCAACACACTCTACGACCGATTTAATGCGTTGAATAATGGAATAACCCAGCAACTGGACACGGCCATTGCGCAAATTAATTCACTGACATCGGTTATTGCCGAGCTCAATGGGAAAATTTCACTGGCCTTCGGTGCAGGGCAGGGAGCCGAGCCGAATGACTTACTCGACCAACGGGATGAGGCGCTGCGGCAATTAGCGACATTTGTTTCGGTGAGTACCTTTGATCAAGGTGATAATCAAATCAACGTGCTCGTTGGCAATGGTCAGCCATTAGTCGTGGGCGCCACTTCCCGCAACTTGCGCATTGAGGATGGGCTGTTAGACGCCTCCAAGTCCGATATTGTCTTTGATTCCAACAATGGGCCGCAGCGTATTACCGATTTGATTAGCGGTGGTAGTGTTGGTGGGTTGTTAAAGTTTCGCGATCAAATACTCGACCCAGCCATTAATGAAATTGGTCGTTTAGCCATAGTGTTAGGCGAGTCCTTCAACGAGATTCACACCCAAGGCCTCGACCTAAATGGTGACTTTGGCGCTGACTTTTTCAGCGATGCCAATGATCCTCTGGTTGCCGCATCGAGGGTAAAAGCCAGCTCGGGAAATTTGCCGCCAGACGATCGTCGACTGATGCTGAATATAGTGGATGTGTCATCTTTAACCGCGTCAGATTACGAGATGAAGATGGGCCCAAGTGGTACCTACACCATTACCAAATTGAGTGATGATAGTATTGCAGCAAAAGGCATTATGGCAACGTCATTTCCTTTTGAGGTTGAGTTTGATGGTTTGTCGTTGGAATTTTCTGGTGGCTCCTTCACCAATGGCGATCGATTCCTACTTCAGCCAACGCGCTTGGGGGCACGCTCCATCGATGCGCAAATTACTCGTACCGAGGAAATCGCCTTCGCGTCGCCAGTGGTTACCGATAGTAGCTTGGCCAACCAAGGCAATGGTGCGATTAGTGCTGGTGAAGTGCTATCCACCACCGATGCAAACGGTAATTTGCTGCCGCTTTTTTCAGATGCCGGTAAATTTTCACCTCCGCTAATCGTAAAATTTACCACGCCCACCAGTTATGACATTTTAGACAACTCTGATCCTGGAAATCCGGTTCAGCTAGATCCACCCATTCGCAATCAACGCTTCGTGCCAGGCCTGTCCAATCCATTGTTTTCTGAAGACCCTGGTTCAACATTGGTAAGCTCAAACGGTAGGGCCATAGGCTTGCCGAGTGGAAGCTCGCCGTTACTGCAAGCGTCGCTACAGCCAACGGGAGCGGTAGCGCCAAACTATGGTGTCTTCGATTTCTCGGCTACCACAAATCAGTTTTCCTTCGATGTTGTGGTGAGTAATACACTCAATGGTGTAAACGATGGCACCTTTGTCGTCACCATTAATAGCCCCTCAATTCTAGATGACGCGTCGCTGCTGGCCGATATTAACGACGATTTAGCCGCATCCAATGTTGTGGCCTACATAGATCAAAATGGCGAGTTAGCGTTTCGAATGAGAAGCCTGGGTTATGGTGATGTGTCATTGCAGAATTATAATGGCGATCCTGATGGCAATGCTGACTTCGCACCCGCTGGGCAAGCGAATAATTTACTGGGCTTTAACGTTGAAGGCGCTGCATTTACTACTGCGGGCGGCGCTAGTGGCGTTTCCGGGCAAGGTGTGGTCGGAAATCGCTATCCTTCTGAAATCATTCGTATTAACAGTGTGAGCCCGAGCACGGGTTTACCTGTCACCACGTCGCTGACAACAACTCAGAATGGCAGCGCCCGTTTATTAGCGAGCAGTTTGTCAAATATTGCTGGTGTCACCGCCACGGCCCACACCCATGTAAAAATTGATAACCTAAACCTTACCAGAGTAGAGCCCTTACAGTTAACGCTCAACGGTGAAAATCTACTTGAATATGTCATCGATCCCAACACCGGAGCGAGTGTCCTAGCCAATAATATCCCTGACCCCGCTACCGATCAGCCCGCCTTTATCAATTATCTGAACGACCGAATTGGTGCCAACAGTAGCTTAAGCGCCGTCGGTGTTTATGCGTCAGTTTACGTGGACGCGTCAACCGGCCGAACCAGCCTTAGTGTGACATCGAGCCTCGGTGACGATTTAGATTTCCGTTTAACGGCAGCAGCCGGCAACACCGTCGACGTGGGTGATGGTGTTAATAGCCAAATGCGTTTAACCGCTAATGGCCCTGGCGTTCAGTCCGGCGTAGTGGTTGGTGGCAGAGTGGATGTAACGCTCGCCGAGGGTTATACCATGACGACTTTGCCGACGGTTAGTCAATTATTTGGTAATAGTGGCGCGGCGAATTTTCAACAATCAAAGTACGTGGGTATTCAAGCTTCTATCGACGGTCACCCTGTAACGGGTGACGTATTTACCTTGGATTTTAACCTTGACGCGTCTGCGGACAATCGCAATGCGTTGAACATGGTCGATTTGGAGCTCGAGCGAATTGTCGATGGCGGAAAAAATACCTTCTCTAGCGCCTATGGAAAAGTGGTGGAAGAGGTAGGGACGAAAACAGCGTCTTCCAAAATAAATCGCGATGCGGCGGAAAAGATTCTCTCGCAGAGTCAGACCTTAAGAGATTCGATTTCGGGTGTGAACTTAGAGGAAGAGGCCGCCAATTTGATACGATTTGAACAACTCTACAATGCCAATGCGCAAGCAATATCCGTTGCTAGGGATTTGTTTGACCGCTTGCTTAGCAGCTTTTAGGTAAAAAACTATGCGTGTATCTACCTCTGAAATGTTCAATATCGCTAATCGCGGTATCAGTAATGCCAGTGTCGCAATGGTTAAAACACAAGAGCAGCTATCCACGGGGCTTAGAGTATTGAAGCCTTCCGATGACCCAGTTGCTGCTACAAAAATTATGCAGCTAAATGAGAGTATCGGCCGCATTAGTCAATTTACTAAGAATATTAATTCTGCAGAAAATGATCTTCAACTTGAGGAAACCACCCTGAATGGTGTGTTGGAGTTAATTCAACGCATTCAAGAGTTGAGTGTGCAGGCGGGAAATACAGCAACCTTGACACCTGATGACTACAAAGCGCTAGCAGCAGAAGTAGATTCACGACTGGATGAAATGGTAAATCTGGTTAACTCGCGCAATGCCAACGGCGACTATATATTTGCCGGCTATAAGGGCAATACCCAGCCCTTTGTTCGCTTGGGCGAGGGCCAGTTTGAATACCGCGGCGACGATGGGCAGAAATTAGTTAAAATTTCGGAAAGCGTCAAAATTGCAGTGAGCGACAACGGCAAAGCGATCTTCATGGACGTGGACTCTGTTAACCCGACGTTTAGAACCAGTGTTAGCGCTGCCAATAGCTCCGTTCCACCCATAGCCGTGAGTGTGGGGCAGGTTGTTGATCAAGAGGAGTTTAATAGTTTTTATCCAAAAGATATGGTGGTTACCTTTAATCATGATTCAGCCGTTGTGCCATCGGCCAAAAACTATACGGTTACCGATCGGGCGACGGGTGAGGTGCTGGTTGCCAATCAAGCATTTGTCAGCGGTAGTGCCATAGAGGTGGCCGGTGTCACCTTTGCCGTGATTGGCGAGCCGGCGTCTGGTTTGCCGCCAGTCGCAGCAACCAGAAACTTCGGTACAGATTTCGCCGTAAGCTTTCCTTTTGATTTTACTGCGCCTGGGAATGAAACCTTCACCGTGAATGTAGGCGGTCGGTCGGAAACGTTTGTGCTCGATGGCAATGTCACCAATACCACAGACCTCGCGGCCATGCTCAACAGTGCAGGTAATGGCAACGCGGCAAAACTGGCCAATCTCGGTATCGCGGTTACCGGTGCTGGTTTTGCCATGCCCACTGGAGTCAATTTTAGCGTTGAGGGCGGAACGGCGAATATCAGTGCCGTGATGGGACTGGATACCGTTATTGGCTCTGCTTCTGTCAATGGCCAGCGAGCCGTGGGTGGCGATCAGGTGTTTATCGACAGTACTGACAACCAAGATGTTTTGCTGACCTTAGCGCGGCTGTCCGATGCAATGAAGTCCGTTACCTCCAGTGCCGATAGCAAGGCGTTGTTGAAATCTATAGTAGATGCCACCTTAGGTAATCTGGCCAATGCCCAAACTAACATATTGGAAAAAACCAGTCAGTTAGGTGCACGATTTAATACCATTGACACCACGCGGGATCTTCACTTGGATACTGAGTTGATTAGCAAGGAGGTGTTATCTGAGCTCCAAGACTTGGATTACGCTGAAGCGGCAAGTCGGCTATCGAAACAGGAGCTGATCATGCAGGCTGCACAATCGACATTCGTGCGTATTAGTCAATTGAGTTTGTTTGATCGCTTGTAGTTGCGGAAGTTTATAAGTGACGGCGAGGGAAAAATAGCAGTGCTCGGGCAATAAAAAAGGCAGCTTAGCTGCCTTTTCTATTGGTAAAAATCACGGGCTCTTAACGTGCGCGGTAGGTGATGCGCCCTTTGGATAGATCATAAGGGGTTAGCTCAACTTTCACTTTGTCGCCGGTGAGAATACGGATGTAGTTTTTCCGCATTTTGCCTGAAATGTGAGCAATGACCACGTGGCCATTTTCTAGCTTAACTTTAAATGTGGTGTTGGGAAGGGTATCAACCACTTCACCGTCCATTTCTATATGATCTTCACGCGCCATCCGGCAATATCCTCTTTGATGCAACTTCGGCCGGAAAATAAGGCCAACCTCGGAAAGGCGGCAATTGTGCACTAATTCGACTCGGCCGCCAAGGACAGCTTGACTCAATTTGACGATATTCTGGTCCAAAAGCCGCCTTTAAAGTACTCCAGCGGCTGATATTGTGTTTTGTAGCTCATTTTTTGGCAGTCTTTGATCCAATAGCCCAAGTACAAGTGGCTCAAGCCCAGCCGGTTTGTCCAAGCGATTTGCTGCAAAATAAACCAAGCCCCTAAGCTGCGCTTGGTAAGGCTTGGATCAAAAAACGTGTAAACAGCTGATAGCCCATTGGCCAATACATCGCACATGGCCACACCAACCAGTTGACCGTTAAGTCTGGCCGCGAGAAACCGGGTTGCTCCCCATTGCGCGGTCAGGAAGCCGTTGTATTGAGATTTTGTGGGCGGGAACATGTCGCCATCTCGATGCCGAACATTAATGTAGGCTTCATAGAGGGCATAACATTCGTCGGTATCAATGCGCTCGAGCAGCTCTAGTGTCAGGTCGTTGTTGCGCTTAAGGGTGCGTTTTTGTTGGCGATTTAAAGCAAACGCCTCGACCTTTATGCGAACCGGCGTACAGGCATTGCATTCGGCACATTGCGGCCGGTATACGTGCTGGCCGGAGCGACGAAAACCGAGTTCTGAAAGCCGGCTGTATAAAGCACTATCCATGGTCGCATCCGGGTCGACAAACACCGTGGTCGCCTCCCGATCAGCCAGATAACTGCACTTGTGCGGATGGGTAGAAAATAGCTTTATGTTGATGGAACTAGACATTCATCCACTCTGATCGAAAACACCAATCGGCTTTGGAGGGGGTATCACAGCCTTCAAGCATAGCCTCAAAGGCGTCTCGGTCATAGAGCTGGGCGCCCATGGATTCGAGATGCTGGGTGTGCATTTGGCAATCAATAGCGGAAATTTCCCACGCCTGACAATGACGAGACAGGGCGACAAGGGCCGCTTTAGACGCATTGGTAGAGGTCGAAAACATAGACTCGCCAAAAAATTGCTGGCCCAGATGCACGCCGTAGAGGCCACCCACCAAGGCTTCGCCTTGCCAGCACTCGACAGAATGGGCGTGGCCAAGGGCGTGTAACCGGCAATAGGCAGCTTGTATCTCGGGCAAAATCCAGGTGTCGTCTCGGCTATCAGCACAGCGCGCGACCACTTCTTTAAAGGCGGTATCGAAGCGAATGGTGAAGGGCGATTTCTTTAAAAACTTTCTCAGGCTTTTAGAAATATGAATGTGGCTGGGAAGCAGGACCATTCGTGGCGCAGGCGACCACCAGAAGATTTCTCCGGGATCGTTGTACCAAGGGTAGATGCCGCGGCGGTAAGCGGCGAGGAGCCAGTCGGGCGATAAACCGCCACCCGCGGCAAGCAACCCATTCGGGTCACTTAAGGCAAAGCGGGTGGAGGGAAATTGAGGGGGGATAGGAGGCAGGAAGGGAATCAACGTTCAACTTACCTCGCTATCCGCATTACCTGATTTTGATTAGGCTAAGTCGTCCAGATACTTCTCAGCATCCAGCGCCGCCATACAGCCGGCACCGGCGGAGGTAATCGCTTGGCGGTAAATGTGATCGCCGACGTCGCCAGCGGCAAATACGCCAGGCACCGAAGTTGCCGTTGCGCCACCGTTTAAGCCCGACTTAACCACGATATAGCCATCTTTCATTTCCAGTTGGCCGGCAAAAATATCGGTATTGGGCTTGTGCCCGATCGCGATAAATGCGCCTTGGGTGTCCAGATCCTGCGTTTCACCCGTTTTAGTGCTCTTTACCCGCACACCGCTGACACCGGAATCATTGCCCAATACTTCCTCGAGGGTGTGGTTCCACATCAGGGTCACATTGCCATTTTTGGCCTTTTCGAACAGCTTGTCTTGCAGAATTTTTTCTGAGCGCAAGGTGTCGCGGCGGTGAATCAATGTCACCTCCGACGCAATATTAGAGAGGTACAAGGCTTCTTCAACGGCTGTGTTGCCGCCGCCAACCACCACAACCTTCTGATCGCGGTAAAAAAAACCATCGCAGGTTGCGCAGGCGGAGACACCGCGACCCATGAAGGCTTCCTCTGAGGGGAGGCCCAAATACTGGGCGCTAGCGCCAGTACAGATGATTAAGGCATCGCAGGTGTAGGTGCTGGAACCCTTGAGCGTAAAAGGACGCTGTTGCAGATCGACCGAATCGATGTGATCAAAAATGACCTCGGTATCGAAGCGCTCGGCGTGCTGTTGCATTTGCACCATTAAATCAGGGCCTTGCAGGTCGTGAACGCCACCTGGCCAATTCTCAACATCGGTGGTTGTGGTAAGCTGGCCGCCTTGCTGCATGCCGGTTATGACCACGGGCTTGAGATTTGCTCGCGCAGCATAGATAGCCGCGGTGTAGCCTGCAGGGCCTGAGCCCAAAATAATGAGGCGATGGTGCTTGGTGTCGCTCATGAATGCATCCTATTGAAAGATTTAAACGCGCTGTATCCCAGATGGGGGCAATGCTGCCGAATTCTAGGGTTATCGTGCAAATTAGCTAATTGTATCTATTTATCTAGCGGATAATTGGTGACTATAGTGTGATTTTATTGCTTTTCTTTACATTAAGAAAGGCGTATAACATATTGATTTTGTGTAAGTTAATAATTTTCATCACGCTCCACTTAAGCGCGGGGCGCGCAATCAAGAAGGGTTCGGTACGCTTTGAAAAACCTGGAGCAAACGCAGACGCCACCGGCAACTAAGGTTGTCGGTCGGGCAATAACTGAGGGTACCTTGATCGTACTTTCGGTCTTCTGTGTCTTTTTAACGATCATTTTGGTTAGCTACAGTCCGGTCGACCCAGGCTGGTCCAGCACGGGCATGAATCGCACTGTGGTCAACGCCGGCGGTCCTTTTGGCGCCTGGTTGGCCGATGTTTGCATGTCTCTATTCGGCTATATGGCCTATTTATTCCCTGGGCTCCTGGCCTGGCGCGCCTGGCTTATCTTTCGCGATCGCAAAGCCGGTAGAGAGTTTGATGGGCTTTTGATGGCTTTGCGTTTACTCGGCTTGGCGTTGTTGGTTATTGGCGGCACCGGTTTAATTGCCCTGCACCAAACCGGAGACGCCAACTTACCTTTTTCAGAAGGAGGGCTGCTGGGCGCTTCTGTGTCCGATGCACTCGACAGCGCTTTCTCCTTTATTGGTACCAGCCTTATTTTGCTCGCCTGCTTGCTGTTCGGTTTAACGGTATTTACCGACCTCAGCTGGATAAAGCTGATGGATCAAACCGGTCGCATTACCCTGTTACTGATCGAGCGGGTTTCCAACCGCATTCGCACCTATCGCGACACTCGGCAAGAGAAAACCCGGGTGCAAGAATCACAACAAGTGCGCCGTAAAGCGATAGCTGCGCAGGTAGAAAAGCAGGAAAAGCGCGAGCCCATTGTTATTGAGCAGCCAATCCGTAAAAAAATCCCCAGCCCTCGAGTAGAAAAAGAGAAGCAGAGCTCTTTGTTTGTCGATACCACGGTGGATGGTGAGCTGCCCAAAATTGGCTTGTTAGACGCGGCCGATCACAGTAACGATAAGGGGTACAGTAAAGAGAATCTCGAGGCACTTTCCCGGCTATTAGAGTTGAAATTAGCGGATTTTGGTATCACCGCCGAAGTGGTTTCGGTATTGCCAGGCCCCGTGGTAACGCGCTTCGAAATTCAGCCCGCACCCGGGGTGAAAGTTTCTCGCATTACCAACTTGGCAAAGGATGTCGCAAGATCCTTGGCGGTTATTAGCGTGCGTGTGGTAGAGGTTATTCCCGGTAAATCGGTGGTTGGTATTGAAATTCCCAACGAGCATCGGGCCATGGTTCGCCTGAGTGAAGTCTTGGCCTCCGAAACTTACGACAAGGCCAAGTCTCCGGTGACGCTTGCCTTAGGGCATGATATTGCCGGTCAGCCAGTAGTCGCTGATCTTGCCAAGATGCCACACTTGCTGGTTGCGGGTACTACTGGCTCGGGTAAATCCGTCGGCGTTAACGCCATGCTGCTAAGCCTGCTGTACAAATCTACCCCCAAGGAAGTGAGGTTGATTTTAGTTGACCCCAAAATGTTGGAGCTCTCTATCTATGACGATATTCCGCATTTGTTAACACCGGTGGTAACGGACATGAAAGACGCCGCTAACGGCTTGCGCTGGTGCGTGGGGGAAATGGAGCGGCGCTATAAACTCATGGCGCGGCTAGGCGTTCGCAACTTGGCGGGTTTTAACCGAAAGGTAGAAGACGCGATTAAAGCTGGCGCGCCTATCAAAGATCCTTTGTGGGTAGCGTCAGAACATTTTGAAGCGGGTCACGCGGAAGCCCCGGCCCCGGATCTGGAGACCTTGCCCTCCATTGTTGTTGTGATTGACGAGTTTGCCGACATGATGATGATCGTCGGTAAAAAGGTCGAACAACTCATTGCGCGCATCGCGCAGAAGGCGAGGGCGGCGGGTATCCATCTTATTTTGGCGACGCAAAGGCCTTCGGTGGATGTGATTACCGGTTTGATCAAAGCCAACGTACCCACGCGTATCGCTTTTCAAGTGTCGTCAAAAATCGACTCTCGGACCATTCTCGACCAAGGTGGCGCGGAGCAATTGCTCGGTCACGGTGATATGCTTTATCTGCCTCCCGGCACCTCGGTTCCCATTCGTGTACACGGCGCCTTTGTTGACGACCACGAGGTGCACGCGGTGGTTGCTGATTGGAAAAAACGCGGCAAGCCCAATTATCTCGATGAAATTGTCGATGAAAGCGTTAATAGTATTCCGGTGCCGGGTATGGCAACCGAAGGCGACGAGGAGGGCGGCAGTGAATCAGACCCGCTGTACGACGAAGCTTTGGCCTTTGTCACCGAAACACGTAAAGCTTCGATTTCCTCGGTGCAACGTAAGTTGCGCATTGGCTACAACCGCGCCGCGCGTTTGATTGAAGCCATGGAAGAAGCGGGGGTCGTATCGTCCATGGGTACCAACGGCAGTCGCGAAGTCTTGGCGCCTGCGCCGCCGCGGCATTAGTAAGCACATTTATGCACACAAAGGATTTTTATGTTCAGATTATTCGCCCAGCTTAGTTGTGCCTTTTATCTCTTGGCGCCGAGTTATGTTGGCGCAGAGCCAGCAAAAGATCTCACTCAATTACTGGGCGGGATGAACGCGGCAACTGGGCAATTTGAACAATCTTTAGTTGATGTTAAAGGCCAACAGTTACAGGCTAGTCAAGGCACATTCTCAGTCAAAAAGCCTGGTAAATTCTTATGGCTAACCGAATCGCCTTTCCCCCAGCAGCTGATCAGTAACGGCCAAGAACTTTGGTTATACGACGCCGATCTAGAGCAGGCTAGCATCTCTGCGATTGATGCCGATAGCCAACAAACACCAGCACTTTTGCTCAGTGGCGACGCCAAAAAGCTCAAAGATCAATTCACAATCTTACAAGCGGCATCTGCGGATTCAAATGTGGCAGCCTTTGAGTTAACCAGCAAAAATACCAAAGCGGCGTTCACCAGAATAAGTGCCAGTTTTACTGCCGGTGTGTTATCGCGCATGTCCTTCGTCGACAAAATAGGTAACACCACGGTTTTTGTTTTTGACGGCGTCACACTTAACCCTGTGCTAGCCGACGGGCTTTTTGATTTCACACCACCCAAAGGAACTGACGTCATTCGCAATGACTAAGGATCTATTTCATAGCGACAAGCGTGTATACCAACCACTAGCCGCGCGTTTAAGAGCAAATAACTTAGCTCAGTATGTTGGCCAAGAGCACTTGCTCGGGCCGGGTAAGCCATTGCGTGAGATTTTATCCAGCGGCCAAATACACTCGATGATTTTTTGGGGGCCGCCGGGCGTGGGTAAAACCACACTTGCGAAACTTTTGGCTGATCAAGTGGATGCGCATTTTTTTACCCTGTCGGCAGTGATGGCCGGCGTGAAGGACATTCGCAATGTGGTAGAGCAGGCCAAACAGCTCGCCCAAGTACAGAATAAAAAATCCCTGCTGTTTGTCGACGAAGTGCATCGATTTAATAAAAGTCAGCAGGATGCTTTTTTGCCTTACGTCGAAGATGGCACCTTTATCTTCGTCGGCGCGACCACTGAGAACCCGTCGTTTGAACTCAATAGTGCGCTCTTATCGCGCTGCCGAGTTTACCTGCTAAAACCACTGGAAAAACCAGCCTTGCTCGCGTTACTCGAACGGGCTTTATCCGATAAGGAGTTGGGGCTGGGTAAGTTGAACTTATCGCTGGACGACGCCCTAAAAGACTCACTTTGCGAGGTGGCAGACGGCGACGCGCGGCGGCTACTTAATTTAATCGAGATTTCAGCAGATCTTGCCGAAGAGCAAGCCGACGGCCAGCACACTCTTTCGGCGAGCGCGTTGGCCGACGTGCTGCGCAGTGATGTCCGGCGCTTCGATAAGGGCGGTGAGCAGTTTTACGATCAAATATCCGCCATGCACAAATCGGTTAGAGGCTCCAGTGCCGACGGCGCACTCTATTGGTTTGCCCGCATGATAGACGGTGGCTGTGACCCCTTGTACGTTGCCCGACGCGTGGTGCGTATGGCCAGCGAGGACATTGGTAATGCAGACCCGCGGGGCTTAGATTTGGCCTTGGCGGCTTGGGATGTGCAAACTCGCTTAGGCAGCCCCGAGGGTGAATTAGCCATAGCACAAGCCTTGGTTTATTTAGCTTGCGCACCCAAAAGTAATGCCGTGTATAAGGCCTTCAACAAGGCCATGGCCGATGTCAAAGCCGACCCGAGCTTCGAGGTGCCTTTGCATCTGCGCAACGCGCCGACGAAGCTGATGGCAGATAATGGATTTGGCGCCGAATATCGCTACGCCCACGACGAACCAGATGCCTATGCCGCCGGCGAAAATTACCTACCGCAGGCAATAGCAGCGCGACGCTATTACACGCCCTCAAACCGCGGTTTGGAAATCAAAATCGCCGAGAAGTTGCAGCGCCTCAAGGAGCTGGACCAGGCCAGTAAGCATAAGCGCTGGCCCGAGTTAAAGTTATGAATCTGATTAAGCTAGGGATAACGCAATGATTTGGATAATGATTGCCTGCGGCGGCGCGCTAGGGGCCATGGCGAGATACGGCTTAAACCTTTGGTTATTCCCCATTTTTGAACTGCGATTTCCCTTGGCTACGCTGGTTGCCAATGTGCTGGGCTCCATACTCATGGGCCTTGCCTATGTGATATTGATCGAGCGGGGCAATTTTCAGCCTGAGCTGCGCCACCTGATTATGACCGGGTTTCTCGGCGCTTTTACCACCTTTTCTGCCTTCTCTCTAGACGCCTTTGCCCTGATGCGCAACGGCGACCTATTTACTGCCGCTGGCTATGTACTACTCAGCGTGACCACCTGTATCATTGCGGTTTCCCTCGCTATTAAGATCAGCAGCGAATATCTGTAAACCACGCGTTACGAGAATGCCTTTTCATGCTTGACTCAAAATATGTAAGAACTAACCCAGAAGAAGTTGCCGAAAAACTGAAAAAGCGTGGCTATACGCTGGATATTAAGGCTATTTCTCAACTCGAAGAACGCCGTAAAGCGATTCAGGCCAGCACAGAGGCGCTGCAGCAAGAGCGCAACACTCGTTCGAAGTCTATCGGCCAGGCCAAGGCTAAGGGCGAAGACATAGCGCCTTTGTTAGCTGAAGTTGAAAACCTTAAAGCACAGTTGACGAGCGCCGAAACTGAGCTTTCTAGCGTGCAAGTGGAGCTGGACGCTTTCTTAGCCGGTGTGCCAAATATTCCCGCCGACGAAGTGCCCGAGGGTTTAAGCGAAGACGACAATGTTGAAGTGCGGCGCTGGGGTTCACCGCGCGTGTTTGATTTCGACATCAAAGACCACGTGGAATTGGGTGAGCGCCTAGGTGGCCTCGACTTTGAAACAGCCACGAAATTGACCGGTGCACGCTTTTCCATTTTACGTGGCGACTTAGCAAAGCTGCATCGCGCACTGATTCAGTTTATGCTCGACACCCATCAAAATGAGCATGGTTACGAAGAGATTTATGTACCTTTTATCGTTAATAAAGAGTCGTTGTACGGAACGGGTCAACTACCTAAGTTCGAAGAAGATCTGTTCAAGTTAACCGATGAGCGCGAGCTCTACCTAATTCCCACGGCCGAGGTGCCGGTTACCAATATTTTACGCAACGAGATCTTAGAGGCGAAAGTCGAGCTGCCGCTAAAATTGGTGTGCCACACGCCGTGTTTCAGAAGTGAAGCAGGTTCACACGGGCGCGATACTCGCGGACTTATCCGCCAGCATCAGTTTGAAAAAGTTGAACTGGTGCAGTTTGTAAAGCCTGAGCAGTCTGATGAAGCACTAGAGAGTTTGCTAGGTAACGCGGAAGCCATTTTAACCAAGCTAGGTTTGCCCTATAGAACGGTCATACTGTGCGGTGGCGACATCGGTTTTTCTGCAGCCAAAACCTATGACATCGAAGTTTGGGTGCCTAGCCAAGATAAATACCGCGAGATTTCCTCCTGCTCCAGCTTTAGAGACTTCCAAGCCCGGCGCATGATGGCGCGTTACCGCAATGCCGAAACCAATAAAGTTGAGCTACTGCACACCTTAAATGGTTCAGGTTTAGCGGTGGGGCGCACGCTTTTGGCGGTTCTAGAAAACTACCAGCAGGCTGACGGAAGCGTCCTGATTCCAGACGTATTACAGCCTTATATGGCTGGTAAAAAGTCTATCGGCTAATGGATTACTTTCCGTTCTTCTTCGACCTCCGCCAGCAACCTGTATTGGTTGTCGGCGGAGGTCAAATTGCCCTACGCAAAGTCAGGCTGCTGGTACAGGCAGGCGCCATTGTTCGTTTAATCAGCCCAGAATGCCTCGCCGAACTTGAACAACTAGTATCAACCAACAGAGGTATTTGGCAGAAAAAGGCGTTTGCACCGGCCGATTTAGAGGCTTGTTGCCTAGTGGTGTGTGCCACCGATAATGCGGCTGTGAACAAACAGGTGTCGGCCTTGTGTAAGGCCCGTTATTTACCCGTAAATGTAGTTGATAACCCAGACTTGTGCTCAATCATCACGCCGGCAATTATTGATCGAAGCCCCATCCTTGTGGCGATTTCTAGCGCCGGCGCAGCGCCTGTTCTAGCGCGCAAACTCAAACAACAGTTGGAAACGCTTTTGCCCGAGCAATACGGCAAATTTGCGACTTTTTGCGGTAACTTGAGAGATAAGGTTAAACGCGCACTGCCCGAAAATCAGCGTCGTTACTTTTGGGAGAAATTGATTGCAGGGCCAGTGGAAAACCTGGTCTATCAAGAAAAAGAAGACGCCGCTCACGAATGGGTAACAACAAACCTAAACGTCGCCCAGCAATCGCCTGCCCTTGGTGAGGTCTACTTGGTGGGCGCCGGACCCGGCGCACCCGATTTACTCACCTTGAGAGCGTTACAGCTTATGCAGCAAGCCGATGTAGTGCTCTACGATCGGCTGGTTTCAGATCCCATCATGGAACGCGTTCGTCGCGACGCCGATAGAGTTTACGTGGGCAAGCGGCGGGCCGAGCACGCGGTTGAACAAGCCGACATCAACCAAATGCTGGTCGACCTCGCCAAAGAGGGTAAAAGGGTGCTGCGCTTAAAGGGCGGTGATCCGTTTATCTTTGGCCGCGGTGGCGAGGAGATTGAACTGCTGACCGCAAATAACATCCCTTTTGAAGTGGTGCCGGGCATTACTGCAGCGTCGGGTTGTGCAGCCTATGCGGGAATTCCTTTAACGCACCGAGATCACGCCCAATCCGTAAGGTTTATCACCGGCCACTTGAAGGCTGATGCCACCAATATTCGCTGGCCAGAGCTAGTGGCGGATGATCAAACCCTAGTGTTTTACATGAGTTTGCAGGGGCTGCCCGCCATATGCGAAGCCCTTATCAAGCATGGCAAGGCGGCCTCCACCCCAGCAGCATTGATCGAAAAGGGCACTACGCCAGATCAAAAAACCTACACTGGCACCCTGGAAAGCCTCCCGCAAATCGCTAGGCAAGAATCCATTCAAGCCCCGACACTGCTTATTATTGGTGGTGTTGTCGCCCTTCAGCCAGAGCTACAGTGGTATAAACGCCACAATTGACCGGTTATGCCCAACATAATGGTAAGTTCGAGGTATTTTTCTAAAGTCGGCCTCCATTAAGTCGATAACCCGTTATAGCCCGACTGATTAGCATCCAGTCGGTTATTAGCTATGCTTATTCTATTGAAACTTAAAGGTAAGTGGCTCTATGAACTGGTTGAGTAAAGTCAGTATAAAGTACAAAATTTTGCTAATCCCAGCGGTCGGCATCACGGGGTTTGCGCTCTTTCTGATGTTTACCATTAATTCGGGTACTAAAAACGTTGAGCGATTAAACCTGATCCAGAACGTATATTTCCCTGTTCTGGAATTAGCCAGCACCAATATTGTTACCTTAGACCGGATGAATGAGACCATGAGCACCGCCGCTAGTACTGGCGAAATGGATATGCTCAATAGCGCCAAACGTATGGGAGAGGCGATTAAAACTAATCTTGGCAAAACTCGTCAGCTTCAGCCAGAACGAGCAGCCGAGATAGATCTGATCGAGCAATCTTTAAAAGCTTACCTAAAAATCTCTTTCGACTTAACCGCCAGTATGATCGATGGCACAGTGGATTTTACTCAACTAGCCACTATCGCAGAAAACAGAACTAAATCCCTTCAAAAAATTAACAATGCGCTAACTCTTTTTCGAGACCAAAGCGATGCAAGCTTTAAAGACACCGTTAGCCAAGCCACCGACACAGAGCAGGCCAATCTTAAAGTAGGCTTGATCGTAGGTCTTATCACTGTCGCGCTACTTCTGGTTATTTCTATCAGCATTGCTTTGATTATTACCCGCAATGTCGACGTGATTACCCAGTCTTTAAAGGATATCGCTCAGGGCGATGGCGATTTAACCCAGCGTATTCAAAAGAGCTCAGAGGATGAACTAGGCGAGTTGGTTGGCTGGTTTAATACCTTTATCGATAAACTGCATCATACGATAGGGGAGGTCATTCAAGTGATCTCGCCACTCACTGATGTGGCCACACGCCTCAATGGTGTATCACACGAATCGGAAAAACTTTCCACCGATCAGGCGCAATCTTCAGAGCATGTAAATAATGCCATGGCCGATATGATGCGTAGTGTCAATAACGTTGCAGAAAATGCGGGTTCCGCAGCGCAGGCAGCCTCGCATGCCGACAAGGAGGCGAAAGCGGGTCTTAAGGTTGTTGGCGATACGGTTATTACCATTAACAACTTGGCTACAGAAGTCGAGCGGGCGGCAGAAGTTATCGTAAAACTGGAAAAAGACACCGAGAGCGTTGCAGGCATCTTGGACGTAATTAAAGGCATTGCCGAGCAAACTAATTTACTCGCTCTTAACGCGGCCATTGAGGCAGCGAGAGCGGGAGAGCAGGGGAGAGGTTTCGCCGTGGTGGCGGATGAGGTTAGAACGCTTGCATCTCGAACGCAGGAATCTACTCATGAGATTCAAAAAGTGATTGAGCAATTACAAAACGCGGCGAGAGAAGCAGTTCAGGTTATGGATACGGGCAAATCTCGCGCCAAACAAAGTGTTGCGCAGGCCAGTGAGACCGGGAATTCCCTGGATGCCATTACCTCAAAAGTCACCTCAATTACCGACATGAACAAACAGATTGCTGCGGCAACAGAACAGCAACAGCATTTTGCTAAGTCCATTCAAAGTAATGTGATTAAAATGCGGGATGGATCAAAAGTTGCGCAAAACAATACCGAGCAGGTGACTCAATTGAGCTCATCGTTACAAGGCTTAGCCGACCAGTTGAAAACTGTCGCGGCACAATTTAGGGTATAGGTACATGTAAAACGAGATGTAATATGTCTGATATACGAATACCGAGTAATGTTATTAGCGTAGCGCCGGTCAGCCAAACACTGCCCAAGCACGTCAATATAGAAAAGGCCGTTGATCTTCCAGACAGCTCGCCAAGTAAGGAGCGGAGGCGCCGGCAGCGGCGGCGTGGACGCGCCTATCGCCGCCCGCTGATCGAGCTGCGCACAGGTCAGGACCGTCGACGCAGTGATCATAAGGTGGATGTAACCGCATAGCGAGGAAACGTTATGTAACGGATTCGAAGCCCTCGGACTAGGGTACATGGTCAACACAATTACGGATTAGACCTCAAAAACCGGTTCATTCTCTTTCTTACAAGCCCTACAATGCCTCAACCTCAGATCCGCGACCCATTCAGGTAGATCAATGTTGCAGCTATTTGTTCCCGCCAATAAAGTTCAAAAAGATCGGAAAATCATGCGCGAGACGGATGCTCGCATGGCTAAATACAGCCGAAGAGGCTTAATTCTCAATCTTTTTGCTTTTCTGCTATGTGTTGCACTCGGTGACTTTTACCAGCAGGCCCCGAATTATTCGCTCGGACTTGCCATAGGTCTCCTTTTAATCACCCTATGGCGTGGTTATTTTTTATTTCGATTTGACACTCTTTACCCTAGAGCCCCTGGACGTTGGCGCACCCATTATTTTTGGGCATCCTTCGTGGGCGCGGCTTGGTGGAGTTTGATTATTGCTAGCGTCACAACCATTGTGGGGATGAAAAATGACACTTTGCTTATCTGGCTCTATTCGGTGGTTTTTTATTCTAGCGTGGCCAACGTGCTCGCGCCTTATCGCAAATTTTTAGGCTTATATTTATTTTTAGGTCAAATTCCAGCCGCGGCGGCTGCCATTCTATTGGGCACTTGGGAGGGCTATGTTTATGGTGTAACCATGTTGGTTTTTTACTTGTTGCTGGATCATCAAGGAGAAGTTACGTCGCGCATTTACTGGGATAGGCTCGAGGCGCAATACAATTTGGATCAACACGCGAAAAACTTGGAGATTGAAAAGCGCGACTCAGAGGCTGCAGCGGAGCTAAAAAATACCTTTCTCACTCGCTTTGGTGGCGAGTTGCGCACCTCACTTAATGATGTATTGGGCGCTCTCAGCTTGCTCGCTGACAGTCGCTTAACCAGCGAGCAAAGGGAACTGCTCGCGCTTGCAAATAAAGCCGGTGAGCGGCAATTAAATTTGGTTAATAACGCCATCGATTTTTCCCAGGCGTCGAACGAAAACCTCGTGCTCGATCACGCCATATTCAACCTATGGAAATTAATTGAGCACGTGGTCGAAGATGTCTCTCACGACGCATATCAACAACAGGTTGAGCTAAATCACGTGCTGGATAGTGACACGCCAGTTCGAGTTAAAGGCGACGCCCAGCGATTGCAGCAGGTACTAATAAATCTTTTAAGTCATGCCATTAAATATTCCAGCCATGGCGAAGTTTTTTTCAAATCTGAGTTCGTTATCAAGAATGAGCAGCAGGGCGAGCTTCAAATCACCATCATAGATCAGCGTGAAACGGTTTCGAACGAGAAAATCATGCCCGCAACTGCAGAGGCCGTACATTACGATACTGAAAACGCACCGCTCGGTATTACTTTGTGTAAAGGTCTGGCTGAATGCATGAATGGCTCTCTACAGGTATTCGAAGACAAGGACAGTGGCACCCAGTATTTTTTCAATATAACGCTGGACACGACGAGCAAGTCGCCTAAAAGCATCGCCATAGAGCCACAGCTTCGCAATAAACGTATCTTGTTAGTGGGCATTCCGTCTTCAATTGAAGATTCATTCTTAATTGAGATGGAAGCCTGGGGCATGAACGTAGACGCTGCGCACGATGAAGAGCAGGCGTTAACGCGTCTTGAGGAGGGGTTGAACGATGAGCACCCCTTTGATGGCGCACTCTTATACACGCATGTGAAATCGCTTGGATTATTAACATTCGCACATAGGTTAAAGCAGCACCCCGAGTTGAAATCTATGCCCCTTGCTATTGCGGCGACGCTGCAACAGCGTGCTTCTGCAGAGGTGGAAGCGTTGCTGGTACACAACGATATCAAGGTACTTTTAAAGCCGGTTTTGCGCGGTAATTTACATCAAGCCATGCTGGAGACACTATTGGCTGCAGCAGTTGTGGAGGAAACAGAAGGGCATAATCATCAGCTCGGTACGGGTAAAAAAATATTGTTAGTTGACGATCATCGTGTCAATCAAATGGTCGCTAAAGGTATGTTACAAAAACTTGGTTATAAGGTTACGCTAGCCAACAATGGCAAAGAGGCGTTGGTTGCGCTGGATGAGCAGGCATTTAATCTAATATTGATGGATTGCCAAATGCCAGAGCTCGATGGCTACGGGGCAACACGCGCGATACGAAAAAAGGAGCAGTTGGATAACGTCGCTGACCCAATTCCCATTGTGGCCATGACCGCGCATGCGGGTGATTCTGATCAAGCTAAGTGTTTCGCAGCTGGGATGAGCGACTATCTTGCTAAGCCCGTGAGTTATGACCAGCTAGAAGACAGTTTGAAGCGCTGGCTCGGGAAAAGTGACACAAAGAAGTAGCTCTTTCACTGGGGGAGCTAATGGCGCATTGTAGGACTGGATATGTGCACAAGATGCCTACAATGCCTTTAGCTGGAGCTTTTAGCCGGGTGCAAGAACTGCTACCAACGAGTAAAAATTGGCGCGTGATCTGAAGGCTTTTCCATGCCTCGAATCTCATAATCAATGCCTGCGCCAATAGACGATTCAACGAGGCTTTTCGTACATAAAATACTGTCGATGCGTAGGCCACGCCGAGGCTCATCTTCAAAGCCGCGGCTGCGATAATCGAACCAACTGTATTCGCTCGCTTGCTCAGGATGATGATGCCTAAAACTATCCACTAAGCCCCAGGCCTGTAGCGCTTGAAGCCACTGTCGCTCTTCGGGTAAAAAGCTGCATTTTCCATCCTTAAGCCATCGTTTACGGTTCTGCTCGCCAATACCAATATCGATATCTTGGGGGGAAATGTTGATGTCACCCATAATCACAATTGATTCACTCGGATGATGTTTTGATTTCAATAAATGGAGTAGGTCGGCATAAAACTTGCGTTTCGCAGGGTATTTAGTTACGTGTTTTTCATTTTCCCCCTGTGGAAAATAGCCGTTGTAGACCCAAATATCCTGATTGCCGATAATAAATTTTCCGCCGACGAAACGACGTTGCGCGTCTACAGCATCTGACTCAAAACCTTTCACTATCTCAGTAGGCTTTTGTTTAGACAGTAAGGCAACACCATAATGGGTTTTTTGTCCGTGATAGATTGCGTGGTAACCCATAGCCTCAATGGCGCTTATCGGAAAATCTATGTCTTGAACTTTTGTTTCTTGTAAACCAATGAAGTCGGGGGCGTACTTTTTAACAATAGCTTCCAGTTGCGGAAGGCGGGCGCGAATACTATTAATGTTAAAAGAGATAATGTTCACAGAATGTCCTTTGTGTCGAGTGCCGGCCGGTTAAGCAAAAAAAGAGCCCCAAGGGGGCTCGTCTTAGCACATGATTATTTCACTATTCCTGAAAATTGGCTAACTTGCTACTAGCCTCTACACGTTGACTGGTGATGAAATCAGCTAATACAAAGCCGGCTTCCCGAAGCATGGCATCTTTTTCAGTATCAATTTGTACCGGGCTGCTCAGTGCATTGGCATTTTCTTCTTCATTTGCTGCCTTTAGTGCCTCATAGCTAGGATAGGGTGCTTCACCTTTAGCCTTGCGGCGAGCATTTTCGCTAGCCAAGTTGCGCTGGTCTAGCAAGGTTTTTTCCGTTAATCGGGTTTTCTCGTTGAGTGAGAGTGCCTTTTTCTCTTTAAGCTCAGCCACCATCTGCAACTGATCTTTTAGAAAGTTAAAATCTGGGCTGACCGCAACTCTGGCTTCGTGTTGCGGGTTAATTTCTTTCATCAGCTCTGTTATGTCGTAATATTTGTCGTGCGCAACCGCATGAATTTTATCCCACGGCAAGGCTGTTTCATACGAGCTTTCGCCAACCTCACTGCTGTCGATTAGGTTAGGCAGCAGAATGTCGGGGATAACACCGCGGTGCTGAGTGCTGTCACCAGAAACGCGATAGAATTTCGACTCGGTGATCTTTAGTTGCCCTTCCTGCAATCCCGTAAGAGATTGCACTGTGCCCTTACCAAAAGATTGTGAGCCTACAATGATACCTCTGCCATAATCTTGAATCGCGCCGGCAAAAATTTCAGAGGCTGATGCACTCAATCGATTGATTAGCACGAGTAGGGGGCCTCGGTAAACTGCACGCGCACGAGACCGGTGGTGGCGAGAGATGGTTTCGTTCGATTGTCGAATCTGGACAACTGGCCCTTGATCAATAAATAGATCTGTTAAGGTTGTGGCCTCTTGTAAGGAGCCTCCGCCGTTATTGCGCAAATCCAAGATAATGCCATCAACATTTTCTTGTTCAAGCTCTTGCAGTAGCTGCATCACATCTCGCGTGGTGCTCTTAAAGTTTGGATCTCGTTGCCGGTAGGCCTCAAAATCTAAGTAGAACGCAGGTACATCAATAACGCCCAGTCGATAGGTGCTATTGCCTTCTTTAACTTCAAACACAGCCTTTTTAGCGGCCTGCTCTTCAAGCTTTACCCGCTCCCGACTAATGGTTACCGTTTTAATGGCGGTGGCATCTTCATTGGCGGGTTGAATCTGCAGGCGCACGATGGTGTTGGGCTCACCGCGAATCAGTTGTACAACTTCATCTAAGCGCCAGCCAACGATATCGATTAACTCACCCTCCTTACCTTGACCTACCGCTAAAATTTTATCGCTAGGCTTTAACTGGCCGGTTTTATCAGCCGGGCCTGCCGCGACTAGGCGAACGATCTTTGTAAATTCATCTTCTGTCTGTAATACCGCGCCAATGCCTTCGAGGGAAAGGGACATATTGATGTTGAAGTTTTCCAAGGTGCGGGGTGATAGGTAACTAGTGTGTGGGTCGTAAAGGAGTGTCAGTGCATTGATTAATGTTTCAAATACATCTTCTCTATCCTGTTGTTGCAGGCGAGATTGTTGATTTTTATAACGACGCGTTAACGTAGTTTTCGCTTCCTCAACACTTTTCCCAGACAGTTTGAGCGACAGTACTGCGGCTTTTACACGCTTGCGCCAAAGCTCATCAGCCTCGGCTTTGTCTTTTGGCCAGCTGGCATTTTCTCTATCTGCATCAAGAGATTCATCGACAGTGAAATTATATTGTGTTTCCGGATCTTCAAGTTCGGCGATGATCGATAACAGCCGAGAATTTATTCGCGCCGTATATTGATTATAAATTTGAAAGCCAATGGCCAAGTCGCCTTTTTTGAAGAAGTCATCAAATTTTGCCCGTGACTTTTCAAAACCGGCAATATCCGAGGCGTAAAAATAGGCGCGGCCAGGATCTAAGGTTTCCAATAGTTTATCGAGGTAGGCACTTGAAAGGTTGTCGTCTAAGGCAAGTTTGCGATAGTGCCGGGTGCTCAGCTTATCGATAATCTCTATCGCTGTTTTTGATTGTGTTTCGGTGTAAGTCAATGGAGCAGCAGTATCTACTACCTTAGCCCCCACGTGCATCGCAAATAACAGCGCAGTGACTAACAGAATTGTACTTCTCATGTGCTACCTGTATCTAAAATTGGCACCCGGTATCGGGATGGAAAACAATCAAGTCTGGGTTAACCCAAGATTTGACCCCAACCAAGTCATGTGGGTTCCTGCAGCTTAGCAAATTGCAGCCTAATGAGCATTAAAAGCAAGCAAATACGCGCTGAAACTCACCTTAGTTGCGCCAAAGTACCCATTTAACGAGCTGGAATGCTATCTATAAATGCCACAGCCAAGCAAGGGTTGGCAGAGCCTAGGGTTGATTTTAGGCTCTGTTTTGGTGCGCCGCTGCCTAGTCTTGTAGTTTTGTGACTAAATATGCCGCAATGTTCGAAATTCAAGGGCTCCATATTGCCAAGACTCTGTCGGTATTTGCTAACGAACTGAGGTAAATAGAGGGTTCAGGGCCATTGTAGTTTTTTTACAACCTATAATTTCCCGCCATCTTTCTGTATGATGCGCACGCAGAATTCACAGATGGATGACTGAGCTTTACAAGCTTGCTCATTGGCTTGGTATAACGGGGTTTACATGACAATTCAGAAATCGAAAATTATTTATACGTTAACAGACGAAGCGCCGGCCTTGGCGACTTACTCATTGCTCCCTATCGTTAACACTTTTTCCGCTGCTGCAGGCATAGAGGTTGAAACCAGTGATATATCATTGGCCGCTCGCATTCTTGCCAGTTTCCCAGAGTACCTATCTGACGATCAAAAGGTATCTGATGCATTGAAGGAGTTGGGTGAGCTTACTCAAGACCCAAATGCCAACATTATTAAACTACCTAATATCAGTGCCTCTATTCCACAGCTGAACGCTGCGATCGCAGAGTTACAGGGCAAGGGTTACAAGATTCCCAGCTACCCAGAAAGCCCAGCTGACGATACAGAGACAGACGTAAAAGCTCGCTACGCAAAAGTGCTAGGTAGCGCCGTTAACCCGGTGTTGCGCGAAGGTAACTCCGATCGCCGCGCGCCTGGTGCAGTTAAGCAATATGCGCGCACGAATCCACACTCCATGGGTAAGTGGAGTCAGGCATCTCGTACCCACGTTGCCCACATGCGCGAAGGCGATTTTTACGCCAGCGATATATCAACCACCATGAGCAAGGCCGGTAAGGTCAAAATCGAATTGGTTGAGGAGGGTGGTAAAACAACACTCCTGAAAGAAGTCGCCGTACAAGCTGACGAAGTGGTGAGTGCGCAATTTATGAGCACCAAGGCGTTACGGAAATTTCTCGACGAAGAAATGGAGGGCGCTCGCAAGGCCGGTCTTTTATTTTCGCTACATATGAAAGCCACCATGATGAAGGTCTCCGACCCCATTGTGTTCGGCCATGCGGTAACCGTTTATTACAAAAAAGCGTGGGAAAAACACGCAAAGACCTTGGCCGAATTAGGCGTTAACCCTAACGATGGCATAGGCGCGGCCCTGCAAAAAATCGATAAGCTGGGCTACTCTAAGCGCTCCGAAATTGAATACGACATGCGTCGTTGCTACGAGACTCGGCCGATGTTGGCGATGGTCGACTCGGATAAAGGCATCACCAACCTCCACGTGCCAAGCGATATCATCGTCGATGCCTCTATGCCAGCGATGATTCGCGCCGGCGGCATGATGTGGAGCGCCGATGGCAAGTTAGCCGACACCAAAGCGGTTATTCCAGACAGCTGCTACGCCACCATTTATCAAGAAGTGATTAACTTCTGTAAGCACCACGACAATTTCGATCCGCGCACTATGGGTACGGTGCCCAATGTTGGCTTGATGGCGCAAAAGGCCGAAGAATACGGCTCACACGACAAGACATTTACTATCTCGGCAAACGGCAGTGTGCGCGTAGTTGATGAAAGCGGCACGGTATTGCTGCAACATGACAAGGTGGAAGCAGGGGACGTATGGCGGATGTTTACCGCTAAAGATGCGCCTATCCAAGATTGGGTTAAGCTGGCTGTAACCCGTTCGCGCGCCTCGGGTATGCCGGCTGTATTTTGGTTAGATGCCAACCGCGGCCACGATGCCCAAATGATCAAAAAGGTCGAAAAGTACTTAAAAGATCACGACACCGATGGTTTGAACATCCAGATCCTACCGCCAGACAGTGCCATTCGTTTTACAATGGAGCGCTTGAAGCGCGGTGAAGATACTATTTCAGTAACCGGCAATGTTCTGCGCGATTACCTCACCGATTTATTCCCCATCCTAGAGCTGGGCACAAGCGCCAAAATGCTGTCGATTGTTCCCTTGATGAACGGCGGTGGCTTATTTGAAACGGGAGCGGGCGGTTCAGCGCCTAAGCATGTGCAGCAGTTTGCCGAAGAAGACCATTTGCGCTGGGATTCCTTAGGTGAGTTTTTAGCCTTAGCAGTTTCCTTTGAAGATGTCGCCGCCAAAACCGGCAACAACAAGGCGCAAGTGCTTGCCAAAACCTTGGATCAGGCCACCGGAAAACTGCTGGTAAACGACAAATCGCCGTCGCGCAAAGTTCGCGAGCTGGACAACCGCGGTAGCCATTTTTACTTGGCGCAATACTGGGCCGAAGCCTTAGCAGCGCAAACCGAGGACAAAGAGCTTCAAGCCGCCTTTGCGCCTCTTGCTAAAGCACTGGTAGAGCAGGAAGCCATTATCGTCAAAGAGCTCACTGACGCTCAAGGTGAGCCTGTTGATATGGGCGGCTATTTTCTACCAGACGCCGCCAAGCTTGAAAAGGCGATGCGTCCTAGCCCAACACTAAATGCATTGCTGAACAAATCAGCTAAGTAGTTCAGAGAAATAGTAAGCTAATTCTGCCTGAGAAACTGCAGCGACGAATTAGCTTTTACGAAAATGGTTAGCCTCAAAAGGGCTAACCATTTTTTTTACTAAGATTGGAATTACCGGATCTGTAATGGGAATAGGGAAAGCTGTATTTGCTTTGTTGCTGCTAGAAAATTTATTATTTGCAGCTAGCTGAACAGAAGGGCATCCCTGAAAGGTTAAGCCGTTCGATGGTTGTTAATTCCGGCCCTCCGCCTCGGTTGCCACTGCCGGATATAGTGTAAAGATACTCATCCACTCTAACCAAACCTGTCCCATGCCGTCCTTCTAGGTTACTGGGCCAAGCCCTCCAGGTCTTGGTTGCGATATCGTATACATCAACCTCCGTGTGCGCTGGCACCTGGCTAACACTTTCGCCGCCAGCGATAATCACGTTGGAACCTAGGGCAATAGCGCTATTTCCCGCTCTCAAGGTTGGCAACGCCTCTTGCTCTGAAACGGCGAGCCATTGCTCCGTATCAAAATCGTAGACATTTCCGTATTTGACGGTAAGTGACATATCTTGATCAGTTTCCTTTGACGTGGTTCTGCCTGCAAAAGCAAATAGGTAGTGCGCTGCAGTCGCGGCTTGGAAGTGATCCCTCGCATTAGGTGCATTATCGAGCTCGCGCCACTGGCCGTGTTTCGGGTCATACTCATCGAACCAAGCTTGATAGCCGCCCATGTGTCCGCGGGTGATTCCACCTATGAGATAGATTTTATCGCGGTAGGCAACCGCTCCCGCAGCGCCACGTTGACGATGAGTTGGTATAGGGTCGCCAATCGTGAATTGATCCGAAAGTGGATCATAGATAATCACATGTTTCACGGGGACCTCGTTGGGCCATTGTCCGGTCATGGCACCTAAAATGTAGATTTTTCCCTGCCAGGCAACCGGTTGAAAATGATGAAGTTCGAAAGGTGGCGCTGATTTACGGGTCCAACGTTGGGTTTCTGTGTTGCACACATCCGTGGGATTAACGCGACGGCCGCCGATTAGAAAAATATTGTTCTCGATTGCAACCAAGCCAGCTTCATGGCGTGCCGTGGGAGTGCCGATCGCCTGTACGATTTCCCATGCGAATGCTGCTTTACTGGTATTACAGGCAGCTAAAGATAGGAGGATAAGCGTCACACATAGGGAGCTGCATAAAGCCAGTGAAATAGTTTTCATAGAAAGCTTTCAGTGATTGGTAGGTGTTGTCCAATAGACTATAACAAGAGCGGCTTCGTATTCAATCTAGCCCAGTGGAAGGCCCAACATCTACAGGTGTTAATCGAGGTCTATCTGGCAGGCGCATGCCTAGTCATGACGCTGCGGGCACTTAAGTTTGTTAGCCCTGCGTATGACGAGGGTAGATTATTGGCTTCAACGGTTAATTAAAGCGGGCATGAGCGGTATTCAAACAAAAGCGTACTAGCTCTGGTAATTCTTAAATTTAACATAATATAGATTATGCGCAATGTTACGTAGTTGCTAGGATGGCCTTTTAGGCAGCTTTAGAGCTATCGGTAAATAAGTCAAATGGAAAGCCTCAGGTTTTAGAGCCCCAATAGCTGAATTTTACGAATTCAGCTATTGGGGGTACCAATAAATTATTGCCAAAGGTTGCCACGAAGCTCATTCACTTGATTCATCTGATCAGCATCAAGTGAAATCAAGCCGTTGACCGGAATTCCGATACTTGTCATTAGGTCTACAAGTGCGGAGAAATTTTCAACCAAGAGCATTGAGCCATCGTCTAAGGTAAATAGCTCTACTACTTGGCTTGAGTTTACAAACCAATCGGTGACTGTAATCTTGTCACTGCTAGCTAAGACAAACACATAGAGGTGGTTGCCACTGCGCACAAACCACAAATCTTCTTTAGCGATACCTCCAACAAATTTGAGATTATCAACATCGCCAACATTTCCCTGTTCGGAGAGCGTGTCGGCACCGTCGCCCGAGGTAAACAGATAGGTATCAGAGCCAGGCCCCCCGCGCAAAAAGTCGTTGCCAAGGCCACCACGCAGCACATCGTTTCCAGCTGAGCCTATGACATTATCATTGCCAGAATTGCCGTCTATAAGCGCGATATTTAGCAGGGAGGTTTCAGAAAAATCTAATATATTGTTCCCTGTTGTGCCAACAATTATATCGCTCCCCGACACGCCATCAATCAGCTCGACGCGACGATCGCCAGTAAACGTATTGATTCTTAAAACATCGTCTTGGTCAGTACCCAAAATCTGATCAAAACCGTCACCACCAGTATAGGTATCGTAACCAGAATCATTTTCAGTGATTCTGAAAGTATCGTCGCCACCCATACCATAAAGATTGTCGGAGCCGATGCCTCCAATGATGAGGTCATTGTTATGGCTACCTTTGATCGTGTCGTTACCGGCTTTACCGTCGATCGACAAAATATTAACTAGGCTAGCATTTGAGAAATCAATGACATCGTTACCCGCGCCCGCTTCGATGCGATTATCACCAGCGCCACCATCGATCGTTTCGACGCTGTATTCACCGCTAAAATCCTTGATATAGAAAATGTCATCGGCATCCGTACCTCGAATCGTGTCACTGCCGGCACCGCCGTTATAGCGGTCAAAACCAGCATCACCTTGCGTAATTAGGAAAAGATCGTCACCCTCTCCGCCAAGCAAAGTGTCGCTACCTAAGCCACCGAGAATGACATCGGCCTCAGCAGAGCCAATAATATGATCATTTCCGCCACCGCCGTTAATATGCGCGATATTCAGTAATTGCGTAGCGCTAAAATCTAAACTGTTGTTGGAGTCTGAACCCTGAATGCTATTTTCTCCAAGCCCACCATCAACTATGTCAACCCGATTTATTCCACTAAAAACTGCAATGTTTATAACGTCGCTTTCATCTGTACCGATGACCTTGTCGACGCCCTCGCCACCTTGGTAGCGATCAAAACCTGTATCTTCAAACGTTATCGGGAATAGGTCATCTCCTGGTCCACCAATAACTGTGTCGCTGCCTAAACCGCCAACAAGCACATCGTTGCCACTAGAGCCGGTTAATGTATCGTTGCCAGCACCCGCATCGATCATGTCAATGTTGATGAGTTCAGTGCTTGAAAAATCCAATACATTGTTCGCAGAGGAACCTTGAATTGAATTTGAACCTATTCCACCGTCTATGACTTCCACATGGTATTTTCCATAGAAAGATGAAATTTGAAACACATCGTCTTCGTCTGTACCTATTAGCTTGTCGAAACCTTCGCCACCTTCATAACGATCAAAACCACTATCAAGTAAATCGCCTGTGTCTGAACGATCAACTGAGAGATAGAAAATGTCGTCGCCAGCCTGACCATTGAGGCTATCATTGCCTGCGCCGCCATAAAGCGTATCAGCGGAGGCGGAGCCAGTTATTGTATCGTTGCCCTCCCCGCCGTAAATTGCGTTGATATTGATTAACTGCGTGGATGAAAAATCCAAAACATTATTTGCATTACTTCCGACAATCCGATCGCGTCCAGCAATACCGTCAATAATTTCAACGGTGTTCTCGCCACTGAACGATGCAATATAAAACACATCATCCGCATCCGTGCCGTGCAAACGATCGACACCCTCACCACCGCTGTATCGATCAAAGCCCGTATCTTCCGCGCGAATAACAAAGGTGTCGTTACCGCCATTACCATAAAGGCTGTCGCTGCCTAAACCACCAACGATAAGGTCGTCAGCTGCGCTACCGTATAAAGTATCGTTGCCTTCAGCGCCATCTATACCAGAAATATTTAGCAGCTCTGTGTGAGAAAAGTTGAGCACGTTGTTGGAGGCCGAACCCCGAATCCAATTCGTTCCTGCGCCACCGTCAATAATTTCAACCGTGTTCTCGCCAGAGAATGTGCTGATAAAAATAGCATCGGATTCAGGCGTGCCTTCTACTCTGTCTACACCTTCGCCACCGTTATACCGGTTAAAACCGGTATCGCCGGCAGTCAGCAGGAATCGATCATTGCCGGCCGCACCATACAGCGTATCACTGCCTTCGCCACCGATAATGATGTCGTCGGATGCTGAACCCGTAATGGTGTCGTTACCCGCAGCACCCTCGATGCTGGCGATGCTCAAAAGTTGGGTATTGGAGAAATCGAATACATTATTAGACGCGCTGCCAATAATTTGATTGTTGCCGCCGTCACCGTCAATAACTTCAACGGTATTGCTACCGCTAAACACACTGATGTAAATAGCATCATCGAAGGGTGTGCCTTGAACAATATCATTGCCCTCTCCGCCCTGATAACGATTAAAACCAGCGTCATCTTGCGTTAGCACGAACACGTCATCGCCGGCTTCACCATACAAGGTGTCACTACCGTGGCCACCTTCAATAATATCGTTTGCAGAAGAGCCATATACCGTATCATTACCCGCCATACCTCTAATGGCTGCGATATTGCCTAGCTCAGTTGCTCTAAAATCTAATGTGTTATTTGAACTTGATCCCTCAATAAAATCCTGCCCGCCAATGCCATTTATTTGTTCAACAGTATTGTCGTTAGAAAATTTACTGAAGCGAAAAATATCGTCGCCTGCACTGCCAATAACTTGGTCAATACCTGCTCCGCCATTAACGCTATCAAACCCACCGTCTACACCAATAATTTCAAATACATCATCGCCGTCGTTGCCAAACAGGCTATCGCTACCCGCGCCACCTATGATTCGATCGTTGCCTTGACTACCGTAAATATTGTCATTGCCCGCTAAACCATCAATGAAATCAATATTGATTAAAACCGTGTTGGTAAAATTAAGTACGTTATTGGCGATGGTACCGTAAATGCCGTTGACGCCATTGCCGCCGTCAATTTGCTCAACGGTATTGTCGCCACTAAAGCTGCTGACGCGAATAGCATCATTTCCGTCCGAACCGATAATGCGGTCAAACCCCTCGCCCCCATTAAATTGATCGGCGTAAGGGTCATCACCTTCGATAACAAAAGTATCATCACCGGCTTCACCAAACATACGGTCGGCACCCGCGCCGCCGATTAATAGGTCGTCGCCGTCGCCGCCATATAAGGTATCGTTACCCGCGTGGCCTTCTAGTACATCGTTACCTGCACCGCCGTGTAGTGTGTCGTTGCTACTATTACCATCGAGAACGTCTGCTGCTGCACCGGGTAAAATAAACCAACTTAACTTTGCTAAGTCTAGCGACTGGCCGGCTGGGTAGCGCAATGTAATGGTTTCATTACTAGGTAGCGTTATACCGGTTTGACTCACGCCGAAACTCACAGTATCGGTGCCTACCACCGAGACAGAATAATTCGGGTTGGGCGAGGTTAAAAGTGAAAGGGTTGCGTTAGACTCTTCAATCGCAATACCGCTATTGGTCATGTGTGCGCGATATATCGCTTCTACGTCACTCGTATTCGCTACCGGCGTTTGGCTAAGTAAACTTAGCTGGCAAATAAACAGTACTTGCTCTGCCACTTCATTGTCGTGATTTTCAAATAAAATACTGGGCGTATTTACACCGTGGTAACCCACGTCGTCACTTACCGCCGAGGTGAACTGCAAACTTACTGGCTGATTGCCATCGATTTCACAATCATCTTTACCGGTAATAAATACCGATTGGGCGACATTCCAATTTTCAGGTGTGAAGTAAAGATACTGAGCGCCAACGATGCCAGCTTCAGTTGCATCGGAAACATTGAGGTTTAAGGTTAAGCTCGTACCTTGTGTTAACGGTTGTGCGAGGCTCACACGAACTTCGGCCCACTGAGTGCCGGCCTCATCTAATAAATTGCCAGCCACTAACTGGGTGGTAATGGTTTTGTCAGCTCCCAGTATCGTTAGGCTGCAACATGCCGTGGCAGTAACCAAGGTCTCGCCGTCGTCGATGTCGGCGCTTAAGGTATAAACGCCTGGCGCTAAACCACTCATATCCCATTGATACTGATCTGCAATGCCGTCTTCATCTTCTGAAATTAAATCTGCAATGAGTACTCGGCTACCTGCATGCTGATAGTACAAACTGATGTTGGCGTTTGAGTCTGGGTCTGCATCTACCCATTGCACGGTTACACTCGGTTCAGTGACGGTGGTGTTTGCCGCTGGCCACACAAAGCGGAAACTCGGTGCATCATTGACGCCATCCAAATTCGTCATGAAATGCTGCGCAGCGCTCCAAGCGCTCAACAAGCCTTGGCTATCTTGGGCCTGCACGCGCCAATAAAAATGACTGTTGTCATCTAATTCGAAATCCGGCGTCCACTGTGGCTCATTTACCAATGCGCTGGTTAATTCGTTTAGCAGCGCGGCATCGCGATAAATAGCAAAACGGTATTGCACGCTATCGCCATCTGGGTCGTCAACGGCTGCACTCACAAATTGCGGCTGCAGTGTTTCAACAACGCTTTCAGCACTTGGGTTGTTTAAACTGGGCGCACTCGGTGCCTCATTGGTTTGATTCACAAAAAACTGTGCTTGCGACCAAGCCGAATCGACAGCGCCGTCACTGGCCTTTACCCGCCAATAATAGGTCGTGTTTTCCAACAAATTATTGACCTGCCACTGAGGCAATAATTGTGCACCCGATGTCTGCAAAGCGGGGCTGCTAAAATTCGACGCGGTATCAAACTCAAACCAATAAGTAACACTTTGGCCTTCTGGGTCGCTAACGGCGCTCGCCGTTAAATTTGTGCTGTTGCCAGCGCCAAGCAGGGTTACATGGCTGTTGGGAACAGGGGAAGTCAAAGCCGGTGTTGCGGGGCCATGGTTGGCGGTGCTCACTAAAAATTGTGCGCGTGGTGTTGCGTTAGTTAGCCCATGTTCGTCGACTACAGTAACCTGCCACTCGTAATATTGATCTTCCTGCAACGCATTGGGTAGCTGCCATTCGGTAAGCCCCTGTGGCCCGGGCAATACACCGGTCAAAGACATTAGCGGATCTGCATCGCCAATGGCGTACAGATCAAAACGGTAGCTGAGTAAATCGCCATCGACATCGAGCGCATTATTAATTACAAGCGTGGGTTGTAGCTGTGCAACTGTCGCGCCAGATGCAGGGCTCGCAATCACTGGGGCCGTTGGCGCATCATTACTGGTATTAATAAAGAATTCACCAACCACCCAAGCACTAGGAACTGGCACCGGCTCAGCGGTTTGCGCTCTTACGCGCCAATAATAGCGCTGGTTATCGGCAAACAATTTGTCAGCTTCTAGGTGCTCAGCTAACACCGCCCAAGTGGTTAGGCTACTCACTTCCGGCACTAATCCAGAAGCAACTAGTTGGCTTTGAGCCGCGTCTTCATAAATTTCAAATTGATAATTTACGCCTGCGGGAATGTCGTGATTGGCTGGCGTAATAGATAAGGTCGGCAACAATGGCGCCGTGCCTCCGGCTAAAATTTCTGCGCCAAAACTTGGGCTGGCAAGCTGAGGCTCGCCCGGTACAACTTGGGCAATGGTGGGGTCTGTACCGTTATCGTGTTCTTCCTGATCGGTTAAACCATCGCTGTCATAATCGCCAGTGCCGTCTCTGCTTAGATCGTCAAAATAAGATTGCTCCCAGCTGTCTTTCAAACCATCGCCGTCTTTATCGTCTTCCGGGTTAATGGCGATATTGACAATGCGCTGGCTGTGCAATTTATCATCGCTTGCCTTAAAGGTTACCGCGTAAGGGCCCGCCTGCCCTACTTTTGGGTACCACTGAAAAACGCCCGTGCCGCTGCCGCCGTCAACAAAGGTTGCACCTACGGGTAAGGCCTGCGCAGTCAATACTGGTGTTGTGCCGTTGGCGTCACTGGCCTGCACTAAAAAGCCAACTTGACCGCCTTCAAAACTGGTGCGATCGGTTATCGCTTGAATTACCGGCGCAACGGGCACTTCGGCTAAATCGCCAAAAAAGAGTGTGTAGTTGCCGTTACTGTTTACATCAAAAATATTTATGAAGTAATCAAAGGTTTTTTTATCGGCGTTGCGGCTTTTCGACAGCCACGCGTTGGCTTTTAGCAGGGTTTTACCGTCGCTCCGCACGGCGCGTGAAATCACTTTAGCGCCAGCGTAAGGGTCGGTAATTTTGATATAGCTAAAACCTGCCTCACCCGTGGATGTTACATTTCTATAACCACCTAAATCTGCCCCCAAGCTTGCCGAAACTTCCGCCACTGGCGCGCAATGCATACAACTCACATCACTCACGCCGGTATTTTCAGACTCATATAAATACAAGTTACCCGCGCCATTAAAGCTAAGGAAATCTTTTACGCCATCGCGCCCAGCGAGATCCACCTGAACATCGTGCACCAACAAATGGGCGTTCACGCCTTCCAACAAAGAGGTTAACTCGCCACCTAGCTCATCGGCGTGGGTAAAACTGGCGGAGAAATCGGTAAACTTGCCCGACAAAGAAGATTCCATTACCCAGCGGCCTGTACGGGCGGCAAAAGGTTCGAGCGAGCCAAAATCAATTAACAAACTAGGGCTAGCGGGCTGGTTGGCAATAAAACTTTCTAGAATTTTGAAATCAATGGCCAGGCCTTGTTCGTTTTCAACGATAGTGGGCTGAGCAGACTCGATGGTGACATTCTGCGCTTGGCCGTAACCGTTGTTCACCATGCGCACGCCTAAAGTGTAGGGCTCGGGTGCTTCAATGGCGAGGGTGAAAGCGTCATCGGCAATAACCTCTTCCGTTAAAAAATAATCCAGAGTGAGTAAAGGCTGGGGTTTAACCACAATGGAGTCCGGCGCCACTTGCACCGTTTCATCTTTGCCGCCGTAACTGTAGGTGAGCGTCGCGCCAACAAAATACAACGTGCCTGAAGACGTTTGCCCAGCAGCGGTTGCCGTTGGCACGATAAGCCAGCGCACTTCGCCCACAGATTTGGCTGCAATGCTGGCATCTTCTACCCGGCCTTTTTCACCGGTATTAAGAATTGTAAAACCTTGGTGATCATCTACCCGAATAAAAAACGCGGCGTCGCTGGCCTGGCTGTTGCTGGTGGCTAGTACCGGATTGCCGTCGGCATCGGTAAAGTAAACGTCAATATTAACGTTCGTTAACGCGAAGCTATCCAAGGGGTTGGTGATGCGCATCACCGCCTCAAAACCTTGGCGTTCAAGCGCGAGCTCTTGGGCAATTTCAATTTTTACTTCCGCACATAAGGCTTCGTCTTGCGCCTGCGCAAAACTCGCGCACAAGGCAATACCGATCGCGCTGAGCCAACGACCCAATACCTGAAACTGCATCCCCACTTCTCCTAACGGCGTGTGGTCACACGCACTTACTAAAAATCTAAATGTTTAACCGCAAGCGTCATTCGTGCGCTTTTGCGGGGCGGCCGGGGCCGCGATGTTCAATACGTCGCCCGGTGCGCTGGGCGATTTCCTCTACAAATTTTGGGCTGCCGGTAAGCTGATTTCGCTCGGCCGCCGCCTGAATAAAACTGTGCACGCGCTGCGCGTCACTTTGGGCGCGCAAAAAATCATGGTAGCGTGCCTGTTGCTGCGATTCGGTATCCGCGAGGGCCATATAACTCGGGCTCTTGTCTAACCAATCCAGCGTTTGCATACCAATAGATGCCCGCGCGCTAGACCAAGGGTAATCTTCGGCCTTAGCTACCATCTTCGCCGTTACCGGATTCAGATCTACATAACGGCAGCAATGCAATAAATACGTATCGGTTTGTATGGGGCTTATCTTGTACCGACTCTCCCACAGCGAGCCGGTGCGCCGCTCTAACTTATTCACAAGCCGCGTTTGACGCCCCGCCAACCGCTTCATTAACTCGCCCACATCCGTGGGGTATTCGCCGGGCTCCACAATCAAATGAATGTGGTTGGTCATCAAGCAAAACGCATACAACTTTAACCCCAAGGTTGTTTTCCACTCCGCCAAATTATCCCAGTAATACTGATAATCTCGCGGCTCGACAAACACCGCATTGCGGTTGTGGCCACGCTGCACAATATGGTGCGGCGTGTTGGGTAATATCAATCTTGCCGTCCTTGGCATGGTGGTCTCCTTGTATTGGGACAGATCTATTTGTTGGTTATTAACAGCCTCAATCAAATTGCTGTTAAATGAATCTGTCCTCATTTGTTTTTGTTACTTGGTTATATTCACCAGCAGTTTTAACTACCGTTAAATAAATCTGTCCCCTTTTTTCTTTATTCACCAGCAGTTTTAACTGCCGTTAAATAAATCTGTCCCCATTTTTTTTGTAACTACCGTTAAATAAATCTGTCCCCATTTGTTCTTCCCATTTTTTTGCATTAATTTTCTAAACAAATACTTCCTGACCAGTCTTGATTAACTCAGAAACCTTATTATCATAATTATGAGAAAAAATTTGGGAAAAAGCACTCCAAAGTTCCTCACCACTTAAATAAGTCACATCACCAAGAGAAGCCAAACCAATAGTCTTTGCATCAAATGAATTACAAGGAGGCATTTCCAACATTTCTCGAAGTATAAATAGAGAAAATTTTGCACAAACTATATGACTAACACTAACAGTACTATCATCATCCGCCTCAGATTCGACAAAGCCTACCGCCAATGATTGGAGTTGCATTTTTTTGAAATTCTGTATGGTTTTTGCGAGCACAAAAAATGCCAGAAGATCGGAATCCCCAAATAATGGTCTGCGCGCATTAAAATAAATGTATGCCGCTGCGAGGTAGCACCCAAGGTAACAGTTATCAATCCGAAGAATATTCTCTATATCCGACTCATTGATCGCGTGACAAATCTCAAATGCATATTCGTCATCATTAAGTTCCATCCTCATCGATGGGATTATTCGAGATATTCGAAAATCATTCGGCTCGAAAAACCCTCCAAGCCATTGTTTAGCTTTCTCTATATCTACCTGGTTGAACTCAGCTTCCAATGATCGCAGCAGCTCAATGAATTTTAAAGTTTTCTTATCCATTACAATCGGGACACTTTTTATTAAGGTTATCGTATTTTTGCTTGGCCTGCCTTGCAGCCTTCGGGTGATCAACTTTAGTAGGGATATGTGAGTCGCAATTCAACTGAATATACAACTTTCTGCCTTCCCATTCCTTTTTAGCATTATCTCTTCGGAACTCACAAGACGAACCTTTTAATCCGTTAGCAAGCTGCGCCGCTTTGTACGCTTTGTATATCAAATTGCATGTACGAATCATGTGCTTTTTATACTTTTTATAGTCTTTATATTTCTTCCAACCAACGATCGCAATTCTAGCAACAACAATAACTATCGCTGCTGGATGTTTTCCATCAAAATCCGACAAATTAATTGGATTGCCATAGCTATAACCGAAAGTATTAACCCCCCCCAACAACCCAATCGGATCAGATTCCAAATACCTCCCCAACCCACTAGAATAATCCCGAAAATAATTCTGATAGAGTCCTGATTCAGGATCCGCATACTGCCCCGGAAACCGCAGCGCATTTTCCGCCACATTGCCACCCAGCACACTCACCTCACCAAAGGCACTCCAGCGAGCTTCCCACGCCACCGCGCCACTCTTATCAAACATTTTCTGTGGCGAACCGAGGTGATCATTTTGATAGTAATACACCTGATTATCCGCCGTGCGCTGAAACAGCGGCTCGGTCATCCACGGTGACTGTGGATTAAAATGGTATTCCTTTATTAACGCACCGGTGGCGGAATACTCCCCCGCCATACCGTTGTCGTTATATAAAAAATAGGTGGTGCCGGTGGCTGTTATTTTTTGAATGCGCTGACCGTAGGGGTTTAACACATAGCGACCTACCTCAGTGCCATTTTTACTCACCGCAATCAAACGCTCTTCGGCGTTATAGGTAAAATGGGTGGTCACACCGGCGCGCACTTCTTGTACCGTGTGGCCGTTGTTGTTGTAGGTAAAGGTAGCGGCATCGGCACCGGTGATGCTCATTAACTGGTTGTGTTCGTTAATGCTGCTCTCGCTGGTTTCACCATTAACAATGCGTTTTAACCGGTTGCCTACGCCGTCGTATTCAAAGCTTTCATCAGCATAGGGGCTGGTGCTGGGGTAGTCGGCACTGGTTAAGCGGTAGAGGTCGTCATAGCCGTAATTGTAGTCGCCGTGTTCGGTTTTGATGGCGGTAATATTATTTTCGCCATCAAAACTGTAATTGGCTTTAGCAATGGCGTTTTCAGCGGCATCAATTAATTGCCGCTCTTCTAAGCGCAACAGGCCATCGTACACGCTGTTGATTTTAATGCCGCCGGGCAACACCACCGTTTGTGGCGCCAGCCATTGGAAGTTGGTCCAGGCCATTTGGCCTTCACCGGGAATGGCCACACTCACCAGTTGGTTGTTGCCGTTGTATTGGTAGGTGTAGGTAATGCCCTCTGGGTTGGTGTAGGTTTTCTTCAAGCCATTGGGGTGATAGGTGTAGCTGTAAGTTTTGCTGAAGGCGCCCAGGTTAACGCTTACCGTGGCAATTTGGTCTAGCGCTGTGTAGGTGTAAGTTTCACTTAAGGCTTGAATGTCGGCGGTGGCGTGCTCTGTATCGGCGCCGGCCTGCTGGCTGTAACCGGTGTACTGATCTTTGGCGTTAAAATGATAGGCAATCACCTTCACCGGCTGCGAGAGGTCTTGCTGGGCAAAGACTTCGCGCTTTACTAGTCGGTTTTGATCATCGTAGCTGTACACCTGCTTTTCTTTATTAGGTGTGATGGCAGTGATGAGGTTGCCATTGGCGTCGTAGCTGTAGCTGCGCTTGATATCGGTGCCAATAAAGTTGTGCTTGGTTTCGCTTTCTAATTCATCGCGCAGGGTATAGGTGTATTGGGTGATGCGCCCTTCTGGATCGGTGACTTTTATTAAATTATCGCGCGCGTCGTAATCAAATTCAGTGCGACCGAGGTTGGCATCGATACTGGTTTTAATGCGACCTAGATTGTCGTACAGGGTTTCAGATAATTTGTTATTGGCATCTAACCAAGCCTTGGGGTTGCCGGCTAAATCGAACTGGGTTTTACGCAACTGACTTTTGCCATTGGCCACTTGGGTCTGTTGCACCGGGCGCTGGCGTTTGTCGTACTCTGAGCTGGTGCTAAAGCCCGGCGTTTGTACGGTTTTTAACAGTTGGGTTTCGTAGCTAAATTCGGTGGCATTTTGCTCGCCATCGATTTGGGTTTTTAACCGGCCTTGGTCGTCAAACACCAATTGCATTTTACTGCTGTTCGGGTCGGTAACGGTGGTGACGCGGTTGGCTTTATCGTAGGTTAAAACCTGCGCGTTACCGGCGTTGTCGGTCACCGATAAGGGTAAGCCCGCGGCGTTGTGCGTGAGGGTAAAGAATTTGCCACTGGCCAAGGTAATTTTAGTGAGATGGCCGGCGTCGTTATAGCTGTACAGCGTGCCGCGCCCGGCGGGGTTTAAATCAGCCAATAAATTGCCCGCGGCGTCGTAGCTGCGGGTCCAGATTTTGCCATTGGCGTCAGTCATGGTGCGCCATTGCCCTAGGGCGTTGTAATCGCCATAGAGGGTTTCATGCTCAAGCGGATCAATCACTTTTGCAACATTGCCGAAGCTGTCGTAATACCATTGGGTAACGGCTAAGGGCGTATTGCCTAAGGACGACTCGCCACTGATGAGCTTTGAGAGATAACCTTCGGGTGTGTATTCGTAGCGGGTAATGCGCTGCTCGGGTAAGCCTTTGGCTTCGGTTAGGGCCAGCAAGTTTCCTTTGTCATCGTAGGTGTATTCGGTGATGATGCCGCGCTCATCGGTATATTGCTTAGGTACTGAAAAATGTGTGTTAAAGCTGGTGCTGGTTTTACTGCCATCGGCGTATTCCACTTTGAGCGGGTTTTGCCACATGTCGTAGGTGGTTTTAGTTTTGTTGCCGCGCGCGTCGGTGTGAATGCCATATACCACATAGTTGGGGCCGGCCTGATTTATAGTCACGCTACCGCCGCCGCCACTACTTGAGCTTGCGCCGCTGGTTGCTTTTAGTGTGGGAGTGTAATTCGCCGTGGCGGCGCTCGTGCCTTTACCTCGGCCGAATTGGGTAAAATGATCTATATCTTGGGATAATACATACTCCGCCGTAAACTGGGTTTCACCTTGAATATCGCGCCTTTCTGGCAGACCGTAACCGTTGTACCAGGTTTCCGTTACCGTACCTGCACCATCGCGCTTGGTGACGTAAAAGAGCTCCTGTTCACTGTCGTAACCGGTGCTATAGCTGCTACCCACGCCGTCAGCATTGAAGCGAGATTTCAGTGTATTTTTAGCACCAAAACCGTACTTGGTTTCTTTTCCAAGTGGATCAGTTTGCCCAGTGAATTGATTACTTGCCGAATAATTGTAGGTCCAAACTTTACCGCGGGTATCGGTCGCGCTAGTAAGTAAACCGCCACGGGTATCGTCATAGCTGTACGTTACCGTGCGGCCGTCTCTATCTTCAATGTGTGTAATGCGATTACGGGGTTCGATGGCCGCGCCGTCGGCATCGGTTAAACCCACGGTATTGGGGTCTTGTTGCCAATGGTAGGTGATGAGCGTGTTGCCCTGCCCATCTTGCACGTTGATGATATCTTGGGCGGCGTTGCGTACCACAGTGGTAACAACGCCATTGCGATCGCTGTAGGACGTAATACGGCCGTCTTTATCGTACTGGGCGCTGTTACCCTGACGGTCACGCCAGACGTAGCCTGTATCACCTAATGAAATAGAGTACTTAAGTTGGTTATCCCAATTACTTAAACCCGCGGGTATAAACAATTCATCGGCATGGAGAATCAAATAAGAGCTGCGCAGCAGAGCTACGCCACCTCCGCCGCTTACCGAACCAGAACCAGCACTGATAACCTTCTCAATTTTTGACGCATCAGCGTATTCGCCGGTTTTCAAGTAAGTTAAAACGTCTTGCGCTTTGCCAAAAAATTTCAAATCGCGCCAACGGCTATTCCACTCCCAGTGATCGTGCACCCAGCGACGGGTAACGCGCAGTTCCCCCGCGGGCGATTTCACATGCATATCTTGAAAATCTTCGCGGTTACTGCCGGTAACCACATCCGGCGCACGGTTATCTTGCACAATGGCGGGCATGGCCCATGCTGAACTCGCGCCCAGCAAACTGATGCAGCCTGTTAACACCAACCTAGGCATCAGTTGTGAAACTGCGTTGGTGAACGTGGTGGCTAAAAATTTCTTCATTGTGTTAATCATCTGCAAAGTCTTTTGGTTTACACGCATAGATCCAGCGCCGGCGCTTTTGCACCGGCCGCTAATTAGTTTTTGTTACGCGATTCGTTACACGTTGGGCAAAGTGGCGGCGCTACACAGGCTTGCTCTTCGCCACCCACTGCTACACCACCAGGCGCGCGGAAACCACCGCCCGTGCCGGGATGACGTGGGTAGTAGGTGTAACTTGGGCCACCACCACCACCACCGCCACTGCTTCCGCAGCTGGTGCTATTGGAGTAATGCCATTGGGTTCCAGTGCCGCCCGGCACTTGGCTGCCGTTAGCACACTTACTCTCGTAGGTGACTTGGGCCGCCGCGCTAAAACCGCAACTGCCGCCGCCGCTGGTGTCAGCATCCGCATCGGGATCGAAATCTTTTTGCGCGTGAATACGGTAAGGAATAAAGAACACTTCACCGGCCGCCAGCGCTTCAGGTACCTCATTTAAAAACTCAAAGCGCACGTAGTCATTGCCGCTAGGCAGTGAGGTTTTTACATTGTCGGCGCGAATTAAACCGTAGTTAGTTACGCTAAGTTCACCGTAGAAAATATCGCCTTTGCGCATGGTGGGTAGATTAATGCTGAGTGGATCTAGCATCACTACCGCAACCGGTACATTGGTTTCAAAAACTGCTGAGAGTGTTATCTCATAGCGATCTTCTAAGGTTATTTCGCGCACGTCCCACTCGACGGTTACCAAGCGGTTCATAAGAAAGACATCTTCGGTTTGCGTTAATCCAGGCTTAACCCAAACCCGGCCGCTAACGCTGTCGTGATCGAAGGCACTGGCCCTATAGCTGTAGCGACCAGCGGGCAAATTGCTAAACAACGCTTCGCCTTGTGCATTGGTTGATAGGGTGTATTTTAGATTTAACAAGAGCTCGTTTTGCAACTCGATTTTTGTGCCCGCAAGCCCCGGAATCGGCTCGTTGTTGTTATCCAAGGTAGCCGTGTAGATATCGGCGGCGTGGAAGAAGGCATTGCCCACCTCAGAGGAAACAACCGTCGCGAAAGCTTGCACCGTGAAGTCTGGGGCATTGTCGCTTTGTACAATTATGCGGAACTCATAGTTATCTTGTGGCACAGATGCCGTGGGCTTGAAGGTAAGCTCTACTTGGGTGGACTGGCCCACAGCAAGATCGCCTATTTGTGTAGGTGAACTGATAAAGCCCCAGCTTGGCGCCGCGCCACCTTGGGCGTTTTGCAAGACAAGGCTGCCGTTTTGTAAAACATCCAAGCCTTTATTGGTTAAGGTAAAGGTTTCGGTAACGGTTTTTGCTAGCCCTACACCGGTTTCAACAAAGGCGGGCTTGGCCGCCAATGCAGGCCGTGACTCCGCCAACGTGTAGTTAACGCGCACACTACCCAATACCTGTTGGTTTGACACATCGGTATTGGCGCGCACTTCAAAATACATTTCACCGTTTTCTGGTGCGCTGTTGTCACCGCTGAAGTACAGATTTACGTAACCGGTTTTTTCCGGCGCAATACTGATTGGCGTGGCAAATTGCTGGGCAATACCCGCTGGAATAGCGAGCTCAGTTTCACCAGGTGCAGGTACAGCAACAAGCTGCACTTGGGTGAGCGGTGTTGCTTTACCGGCAACTACTTTTACCGGCACTTTTTGTTGGTAGTTACGCGGCACCTGAACAGTAACCTGTGACGGTGTGACCTTACCGGTTTGCACCACGAACTCGGCTTGTGCTTCTCTGCTTAAACTATCAGGGTGAAGCGCTGTGACGCTATAGCGACCGGCCACGCCTTGCGGCGCAAACTGGTAACTAAAGTTGCCATCGATATCGGTACTGACGTAGGCGGTTTTCTCAAATCCGTCGACGCTGAATACCAACGACAAGGGTACGTTGGGGTTGGCCAAGCCGGTTTCTCGATTGCGCGCTTGCCCCTGTACTGTAATCGCTTCTTGACCCCCAAAACTGAGTGCCGGGCTGACCAACGTGACGGCGCCCAAGTATTCGGTTTCAGTGAGCGAAACAGATTGGCGAGTACCCGAGCCTTCGATAATAACGGCGGTGGTACGGCCGGTGTGGTAGCGGTATTTATCAATATCCAACACGAGGTTTACCAAATCTGGGGCTGCCTCTGGCACTGGAATATCAAACCAAGCGGAGGTAAAGGTTTCCCCCGGTGCAATACGGGCCACCACTTGGCCGCCAGAAATACTGACCACGCCGCCGGTAATTTGAGTGACAGGGAATGTACTCAATACGTTTTCGTTACTGTCGAGTAGCGAGAAACGCACTTCGTTTGAACTTTGATTACCGTTGTCTCTCGCCAGCAAAATTTCTGTTTCAACCGACGAGGTGTTCTCAATAACAAAGCGCGCACGGCCGACACCACCACGAATGAAAGTATCTGTTTCAAGTGAGGTAAACAATGAAGCATCGGTTACTACCATATCGGTAGTTTGTTCGATAATTACGGCCTGGCCCGGTTGCGGCGTTTGCTCTAAGCGTAAATCGACAGCGGCGTAACCCTCAAGGTTTGCGAAGCCGCCAATAACCAAACTAACATCGGCAAAACCACCCGGTGCGATACCAAACAGTTCGGACTGATGTTCACGTAAGCTGCCCTTGTCATTGACTGTTGCAATAAGTCGAACAGCCTGCGCCTCTGTATGCCCTTTATTAAGCACGCGATAGTTTACGGTGTTCATCACGCCGCGCTGTAACTGCTGCTCTTGCCCATCTTGGCCCAAAGTCAGCTGAGTACTTAACGCCGGTAGCAAAATACTGCTCGCCAGACTGCTTGCGCCGGTGTTGTCTAACGCCGTGACGCTGTAGCGTCTATCCATATTGGCACCGCGACTCGCCTGCCCACCATTGTAGGCAGCATCGGTAAAACCAGCTGGGTTGCCAACGTGAATCACAGGTGAAGTATTCAGTGCGACCAGTGCGTCGTCTGCGCCTTCGAACACATCGAAACTTTCTATACTTGCGCCGGCGTGCTGCCAACTCAATTGCGGAAAGCCTTGATCGGCTAAGCGAACTTGCAATTGGTTTACCGGTAATAAATCAAAGTTCAGATAAACCGTTGCACTGGGCACCGATTCATTGCCGGCTTTATCTACCGCGGTGACCAAGTAGCTGTGTTCCAACTCATTGGGTGTTTTATCCAGCGCGATAAGTTCTGGTATGCCCTGTTGTAACGGACTTTGACCTTCTAGGTAGGCGGCGTCTGCACTTTCGCCTTCCGCCAAAGGTAGGCGATAAAGTTGATAGCGCAGTTCACTCAGGTTTTCCTGCTGACCAAGCGCATCGGTGGTTGGCGCCAACCAGCGCGCCACAATTCCGGCACCATTAAGCTCTAAACTAAAGTTACTGGGCGCTGCTGGAGCCACTCTGTCGGCATTGACTTCAACCGGCGCTGACTGCGCGCTTTCGGCGCGCTGTTCATTTTCGGCACGCACAGAAGCCACGGCGTAAAGGTAGGTGTGATCCGCATCGGGAAGATCCTGTGCACTTGGCAAAGTAACTTCCTCGAGTAGGCTAAATTCACCAACACCTTTTTGCTTGCGATAAACCGCATAGGATGCAGCACCCGCTACAGGTTTCCAGTCTAGAGCAACCTTGCCGTCTGGCTGCGCAGTGGCTTGCAGATTAGTAGGCACATCTAAGGGCGGTAAATCGCCTTGATAAACTTGGAACCGATAATCACCTTGAATTTTCTCGGACACGTTTTGCAAATCATCTTGCGCGCTGTACAAAAAGCTTAAGGTTTGCACCAAGGGGCTACCGAACTCATCGAGTCCCGCGCTGTTGGGCAAGGTGATATCGCCTTGCCAAATAGGGGCACCAAGTTCTGATTCAGCCGCTTTGGTTAGCGAAACACCGGCCGCATAAGCCTCAATAACTTGACCATCGAGAGTGGGAATCAATAACGGCATTTGGCCATTGCCGGTGTCATCTTTTAGATGCAGCGCAATAGCGACTAACAGGCCGTCTTGCGCATCTACTTTTAAGGGTTCACCGGGGTTTAACGCGAGTAACGCGACGTCGGGACCTTGCGTGTCAATTAAAAGTTGAGCACCCTGCTCCACTTGACTACCGCGGTTACCTGCCACGTCGTGGGCAGATAAAACCGTGTAAGCAATGCCGGATGGTGTGGAAGTTTCAATGGTCAACTGACCGCTATACAAACGCTCATCACTGAATGATTTAGTCAGGGTAACGACTAAAGGTACGCCACCATTGGGCACTAGGGCAAAGTAAGGCTTGTTGCGCAGCGGCTCACTAAATTCTACCTCAATAGCAACAAGGCCTGGCGCAAATCGACCTGTCGCCTCATCAACCTTGCCAGCACTTTCGTAGCTCACACTGATCGCTTTCGGTGGCGTGCTATCAACAGTCACTGTTGCGGCAGAGGACAGCGCGCTTTCGGTACCGGCTTGGTTTACTGTGCTGGCCCGATAAACGTACTGATCATCAGATGCGGGCATATCAGTGCGCGTGGTTCCCGTAATAAGCTGACTATTTATCTTCACAACGCCGACGTCTGAGACAACCGAAAAATCTTGCGTGGCGCGATATAAATTGTAACCCACCACTTGGTTTAGGCTGTCGTTATTAACGACTTTGCTCCAGCTTAAATGCACTTGACCTGCATCAGCCGCCGTAGCGGTTAAACCGATAGGCGCATTAGGCAATTTACTATCCAAACGAACCGAGCGCGGCGCACTGGCTGCACTGGTAGCCACGCGACCTTGATAGTTAGCAACCAGGGTCAGTAGGTTATCGCCTTCAGACAACGTTAGCTGGCCAATGAACTTACCTTGGCTGTCAATGGTTTCCTTATTCCCTACGGCGACGCCATTGTTGAACACCTGAACTTCTGCACCGACCACGCTAGTGCCCGCAATCTGCAACAGAGGTTCATTGGTGAGTAAATAGCTAGCCGGTTTAGTAAGGCTCGGAACCGGCGGTGCTGCAAGCGCCAAATCAACCACAAAATCTTGCGTGGTTTTGTTGTCCCAACTGTCTACTGCAATCACAGTAAATGTATGGTTTCCTTCAGATAACTGCTGTGGATTGATAGCCTTTTTGTAGACACCACTTGAGGCAGTGAAAACGGAGCCTTGTGCTTGACCGTCGATGTAGAATTCGATGCGAGCAACACCGCCCGTGTCTGACGCTGTTACTTCCCAATCACCAGCAGCGGTGATGGTTGGCGCCGCTGCTAAATTTAGCAACGTTGCATTTTGACGATAATTGACGGCGCTAATAATTGGCCCTTCGGTATCGTCTGCGGGTGTTGCGCTGGTGGTTACAACAAACGGGGAGAAGCCGTTCGAAGCATTAACCGTTACCACAGCGGCGAAGTACTCGGTGCCATTACTCAGCCCGGCTAAGGCGGCTTGTACTGTTGACGCGCCAGCGCTGCCTTTCGCGACAGTGAGTTTTGGCGTTAAGCCAGACACATCGCCGAAGTTGCTGGTTTCCACATAAAGCGCATAATGCTTAACAGAACTGAAAACACTGTTGGCCGGCCATAGGTATTTTATTTGACCACTAATGGCATCTGCTGATAACGGCTGCGGATTCACTAGCCAAGTCACACCCGGGTTGGTCAACCCTACCGACTGATTTCCGTCGTTATCGACAGCGACTACTTTAATCTGGTTCGCACTGGCGGCTTGCAAATCGGTAACATTAAATACCACGGCTGCTGCTGGATCGGCAAGATCAGCAAGGTTAATAGTAACCGTGCGCAAACCAGCGACTGCATCGTTGATACTCACTTGATAACTTGCTAAATCCGCTGCGGAATTTAACGAAGGCAGCCATTGCAATGCCAGGCTATTGGCCCCGCTCACTACAGCCAAGGAACTAATATCGTCTGGTGCTTGAATATCTTTTGGTGTTGCAGCTTGTGCCAACACATTGGTGAGCTTTAGCCCGCTTTTGTCTTGTGCAACTACGGCCACATAAAATTCAGTAGCACGCTCTAAATTGGTGAGCTCAAAATTCTTTGTGCTTGCTGGAACGTTGAACTTTGGTGTAAGAAAACTGATATCTGCAAACGGCGTGCTTTGTATATAGATAAGGTAGGTATCAATATCGTTGCCATTGACAAACTCGTTGTACGCCGCCCAATTTAGCCCAACTGTGGTACCTGAACCATTTACATTTACAGTTAACGGCACCATGCCGGGCGCTGTGTTATCGAATCGAATCGTGGCCGTAGTTTCAGTACTCACATTGCCCGCTAAATCTTTTGCTGAGAATTTCAGCGTGTTATCGCCCTCCACAAGATTCGCTGTGTAGGACCAAGCGGTAGCGCTACTTGACGCAATTACTTGATTGCCGTTCAACAGTATTGCCGTGTTTGCCTGACGAACACCGGTAAACTGATATTGATTCACCGAGGTTACGGCTGGAAACGCATTGATTACTGGCGCCGGTGGCGGCGTTAAGTCAAGACTGAAACTGAACAGTTGAAGATTAGAAATATTGCCACGCTGATCTGCGAGCTGCACGGCTACTTGATAGCTCCCTTCAAGAAAGCTGCCTGCGGGAACAAACGAATAAGTATTGCCGGTAAGTGTAAGCTGACCAGCTACAGAAACGTTGTTGCGAGTAACAATCACACTACTGCCCGACAGCGACAAACCGCTTCCGTTATCATTGGCCGCAATCGTGATAGCGTTGGGTTGTTGATTTACCGAGCCGCTAGGCAGAACAGATGAAACGGTGGGTTTTACGCTATCGACATTAAATAGCATACTGATTGGGGTTGATTCATTACCGGCCTGGTCGCGCGCAGTAACACTCAGGGTGCTATCGCCTTCAACCAGATTGTAACTTGTAGACCAACTGCTATTGCCCGCGGCAACAAGCAAGTTGCCGTTAACCCAAATTGAACTGCCGACGTCACGGCTGCCCGCAAGGGTAATGGCGCGTTGTTTTAATGTATTCACAACAGGCGCAAGCGCGTAGTTAACGGTTATTGCTTCCGGCGCTGAACGGTCGATAGCAAAGTTCTGAATGAAAACATCCTGATCGATTTCAAGTTCGATACCGTCTTTATCTTGATCCATGCCACGGCCATTCGCCGCGAAAAGATCGGGGCCAACAGTGAGCTGATAGTTGCCTTCTGCTAAAGGTTCACTGAGCACTAATTCATAACGGTTCGATGCAATAGAGTTAAGCGAAGTGATGGGAATTGGGTTAGACAGCTCGTCGCGCAAGGAAAGATCCGAGACATCAAAGGTGAGCGTATCGATAGCCACATTGAAACGAATTTCAATTGACGATACTTCTGCGTTTGAAACAGACGGCAAATTGGTATCAATAACAAAAGGCGCTGACTCTTTCAGCTCCCAATAAACGGTACCTGCACCGCTTCCACCATTGCCACCTAGGGCTGCAACATAACCGTCATTTGTGATGCCGGTTAGCGAATCGTAAAATACAGCAATTCGGCCGCCGCCACCGCCGGGTTTAACGTTGCCATTTCCCCCGTTTGCGCTAATGCGCGAATCTTTCGAGATCCGGCTAGTGCTCAATAAACCAGTGTTAATCCAAATCGAGCCGCCAGAACCTGCACCTTCGGTATAGCTTGCGTAGCGAGATCCATCTGCCTTTAGATATCCATCAACGATCAATTGATCACTGACAAGCTTAATCGCTCCACCGCCTCGAACATTGTATTGATCGCCATCGGGAAGATTCTTATTGCGACCGCCCACACCAAAATGCATTGGAGTTCGTTCTTCACCAAAAACTGCATTAGTTGTTGAGCCTGATAGAAGCGCTGCTAAACCGCCATAACTGCCCGAGCCACCGTTGGTTACTTCGGCGTTTGGCAAACGGCCTTTGCCGGACACATCAATATAGGCACCCGCTTTAATGTCGATGGCGTCTGCGGTAAGTACAACACCTTCGGCACCGGCATTGGTGGTGGCACCGATGGCGTGGGTGATTTTGCCGGCGTTCTGAACCGTGACACTGTCCCAGGTTTCGTCGCCTTGCATTTCGTAAGTGAAGTTATCGACGACTAAATCTTTGTTAACACTGAGCACCCAATTGGCCATGGATTGAACCGTGGCTGAGGTGGATTTCATAATTCCGGACATCACCACACCACTACCGCTGCCAATCACCGCATTACGTGCTGCGGTAAAATCTTTGAAGGTGATGTCGTGAAGATAGGCTTGTATGCCGGATATGGTTAGATCAATTCCGGTGTAATCACCGGATAAATCTAAGGTTGGAAGTCTATCGATAGCTGCACCGATATTTTCAAAGCGCAACGCTTGTTCGTTAGTGATTTTGTTTTTGCTGTATACCGTGCCGGGTGAACCATATTGGATATGGTAATTATGGGAAACGCCACCTTCGGCAAACATCTGGGTGGCAACATTGATGCCTTCTACCGCATCAAAGTAAACGGCGACTCGACCACCACCGCCTGCTGGGCCTGTGTTGGATTGGCCACCTTTGGCTGTGACACGTGTGGTGTTAGAAATAACATCGGTTCTTAAGGTTCCAATATCTAGCCAAATAGAACCGCCGGCGCCTGTGCCAGATGCCGTTGTAGCGTAAGATCCACCGTTAGCTGTAATTAAACCATCCAACGTTAACGTATCGGCGACAACTTTGATTGAGCCACCGCCACGGGTATTGTAAGCGTGAGGGTTTTCAGAATTCAGATATCGTCCGCCCACTCCATAATGTGTAGGCTCTTTATAGTCGCCATAGACAAGATTACTGGTACGACCTTCATAGTAAGCCGCCGCGCCACCGTGGCTACCTGCTCCGCCGTTAGTTACGTCCTCGTTGGGCCAATGGCCTTTACCGGTCACATCGATGGAGGCGCCTGCTTTAATGTCGATTGTGTCTGCGGTAAGTACAACACCTTCGGCACCGGCATTGGTTGTGGCACCAATGGCGTGGGTGATTTTGCCGGCGTTTTGAACCGTAACGCTGTCCCAGGTTTCATCGCCTTGCATTTCATAGGTGAAGTTATCGACGACTAAATCTTTGTTAACACTGAGCACCCAATTGGCCATGGATTGAACCGTGGCTGAGGTGGATTTCATAATTCCGGACATCACCACACCACTACCGCTGCCAATCACCGCATTACGTGCTGCGGTAAAATCTTTGAAGGTGATGTCGTGAAGATAGGCTTGTATGCCGGATATGGTTAGATCAATTCCGGTGTAATCACCGGATAAATCTAAGGTTGGAAGTCTATCGATAGCTGCACCGATATTTTCAAAGCGCAACGCTTGTTCGTTAGTGATTTTGTTTTTGCTGTATACCGTGCCGGGTGAACCATATTGGATATGGTAATTATGGGAAACGCCACCTTCGGCAAACATCTGGGTGGCAACATTGATGCCTTCTACCGCATCAAAGTAAACGGCGACTCGACCACCACCGCCTGCTGGGCCTGTGTTGGATTGGCCACCTTTGGCTGTGACACGTGTGGTGTTAGAAATAACATCGGTTCTTAAGGTTCCAATATCTAGCCAAATAGAACCGCCGGCGCCTGTGCCAGATGCCGTTGTAGCGTAAGATCCACCGTTAGCTGTAATTAAACCATCCAACGTTAACGTATCGGCGACAACTTTGATTGAGCCACCGCCACGGGTATTGTAAGCGTGAGGGTTTTCAGAATTCAGATATCGTCCGCCCACTCCATAATGTGTAGGCTCTTTATAGTCGCCATAGACAAGATTACTGGTACGACCTTCATAGTAAGCCGCCGCGCCACCGTGGCTACCTGCTCCGCCGTTAGTTACGTCCTCGTTGGGCCAATGGCCTTTACCGGTCACATCGATGGAGGCGCCTGCTTTAATGTCGATTGTGTCTGCGGTAAGTACAACACCTTCGGCACCGGCATTGGTTGTGGCACCAATGGCGTGGGTGATTTTGCCGGCGTTTTGAACCGTAACGCTGTCCCAGGTTTCATCGCCTTGCATTTCATAGGTGAAGTTATCGACGACTAAATCTTTGTTAACACTGAGCACCCAATTGGCCATGGATTGAACCGTGGCTGAGGTGGATTTCATAATTCCGGACATCACCACACCACTACCGCTGCCAATCACCGCATTACGTGCTGCGGTAAAATCTTTGAAGGTGATGTCGTGAAGATAGGCTTGTATGCCGGATATGGTTAGATCAATTCCGGTGTAATCACCGGATAAATCTAAGGTTGGAAGTCTATCGATAGCTGCACCGATATTTTCAAAGCGCAACGCTTGTTCGTTAGTGATTTTGTTTTTGCTGTATACCGTGCCGGGTGAACCATATTGGATATGGTAATTATGGGAAACGCCACCTTCGGCAAACATCTGGGTGGCAACATTGATGCCTTCTACCGCATCAAAGTAAACGGCGACTCGACCACCACCGCCTGCTGGGCCTGTGTTGGATTGGCCACCTTTGGCTGTGACACGTGTGGTGTTAGAAATAACATCGGTTCTTAAGGTTCCAATATCTAGCCAAATAGAACCGCCGGCGCCTGTGCCAGATGCCGTTGTAGCGTAAGATCCACCGTTAGCTGTAATTAAACCATCCAACGTTAACGTATCGGCGACAACTTTGATTGAGCCACCGCCACGGGTATTGTAAGCGTGAGGGTTTTCAGAATTCAGATATCGTCCGCCCACTCCATAATGTGTAGGCTCTTTATAGTCGCCATAGACAAGATTACTGGTACGACCTTCATAGTAAGCCGCCGCGCCACCGTGGCTACCTGCTCCGCCGTTAGTTACGTCTTCGTTGGGCCAATGGCCCTTGCCAGTCACATCTATGGAGGCGCCTGCTTTTACTACAATCGTTTGCGCCGTTAGCACCACACCTTCAGCGCCAGTATTTGTGGTGGCACCGATGGCGTGGGTGATTTTGCCGGCGTTTTGAACCGTAACGCTGTCCCAGGTTTCATCGCCTTGCATTTCATAGGTGAAGTTATCGACGACAAGCGTTTTACCGGCAGGCAAAGACCAGTTTTTCATCGAGGGGACTAGCGCGCGATCAAAATTAAAATTAACGGCAATACTAACTAGGCCAGTGGAAGTGATGCGACCGATGGTATCAATGGCTAGGCTATCAACACTAATGTTACTTAAATTGACATTCGTGGCGTAATTGCTAGAACCGAAATAGGCAGAACCAAATGACGCATCGTGGGCATCAACATTGACGCCGATAATCAGGAGGTCGTAGTCTCGATAATTACCAGTAATGTCAAAGGTTGCCACCTTTTCAGGATCATGGCGGCTAGCAAACCGCAATTCTTGCGCGCCGGTTTGTTTGTTTTGGCTAAAAACAGAACCCGGAGCCCCGTATTGAAGGCCATTGCCTCCCTGAGCAATCACATAGCCACCCATCGCAAAGGTTTCTAAGGTATCGTAATAGATAGCAATGCGGCCACCACCGGCACCCGCGGATGTTGAGTGGTAACCGTTGCCGCCATTGGCATGGACACGGTAATTAAAGCTTGCTGATGTGGTTCTGAGTAAACCCACATTCAACCAAATGGAACCGCCCGCACCTGCGCCGTCTATTCCGGAAGATCGATCTAGGCCGTCGGCCGCGATCGTGCCGTCTACGGTAAGGGTATCTGCAATGATTTTGATTGCACCGCCGCCACGTCGGTTTTTCTCATCGCCATCAGGCGAACTATCATTGCGCCCACCGATACCAAATGCCTGAGGTTCATGCAGGCTGCCGTAAAGTGGATTGGTAGTGCGCTCAGCTACCGTACCTGCAGCGCCGCCGTGACTTCCCGAGCCACTGGTAGACACCTCAGCGTTAGGCAATGCGCCTTTACCACTGACATCTATAGACGCACCTGATTTCACGTGGATACTAGTGGCGTTAAGTACAACACCATCTGCACCTGAATCAGTTAACGCGCCAACCGAATGGGTAACCTTACCTGTGTTCTGAATAATGAGACTGTCCCAAACTTCATCACCTTGCATTTCGTAAATGAAGTTATCGACCACCAAATCTTTATTGGCAGGCAAAGACCAGGTTTTCATCGACGCTACTTGAGCGCGATCAAAATCAAAGCTGCTGGTAATATTAATCGAGCCAGCAGAAGTAACATGCCCGCTGGTGTCTATTGCTAAATTATCAACAACAATATTGTTTAGATAAATATTGGGCGAATAATTGCTCGAACCGAAATAGGCAGAACCAAGAGTGACGTCATGAGCATTAACGTTTACCCCAACCACTAATAAATTATAGTTTCGATAGTCACCCGTTAGATCAAAGGTTGCTACCTTTTCAGGATCATGGCGGCTAGCAAACCGCAATTCTTGCGCGCCGGTTTGTTTGTTTTGGCTAAAAACAGAACCCGGAGACCCGTATTGGAGGCCATTGCCTCCCTGAGCAATAACATAGCCACCCATCGCAAAGGTTTCTAAGGTATCGTAATAGATAGCAATGCGGCCACCACCGGCACCCGCGGATGTTGAGTGGTAACCGTTGCCGCCATTGGCATGGACACGGTAATTAAAGCTTGCGGATGTGGTTCTGAGTAAACCCACATTCAACCAAATGGAACCGCCCGCACCTGCGCCGTCTATTCCGGAAGATCGATCTAGGCCGTCGGCCGCGATCGTGCCGTCTACGGTAAGGGTATCTGCAATGATTTTGATTGCACCGCCGCCACGTCGGCTTTTCTCATCGCCATCAGGCGAACTATCATTGCGCCCACCGATACCAAATGCCTGAGGTTCATGCAGGCTGCCGTAAAGTGGATTGGTAGTGCGCTCAGCTACCGTACCTGCAGCGCCGCCGTGACTTCCCGAGCCACTGGTAGACACCTCAGCGTTAGGCAATGCGCCTTTACCACTGACATCTATAGACGCACCTGATTTCACGTGGATACTAGTGGCGCTAAGTACAACACCATCTGCACCTGAATCAGTTAACGCGCCAACCGAATGGGTAACCTTACCTGTGTTCTGAATAATGAGACTGTCCCAAACTTCATCACCTTGCATTTCGTAAATGAAGTTATCGACCACCAAATCTTTATTGGCAGGCAAAGACCAGGTTTTCATCGACGCTACTTGAGCGCGATCAAAATCAAAGCTGCTGGTAATATTAATCGAGCCAGCAGAAGTAACATGCCCGCTGGTGTCTATTGCTAAATTATCAACAACAATATTGTTTAGATAAATATTGGGCGAATAATTGCTCGAACCGAAATAGGCAGAACCAAGAGTGACGTCATGAGCATTAACGTTTACCCCAACCACTAATAAATTATAGTTTCGATAGTCACCCGTTAGATCAAAGGTTGCTACCTTTTCAGGATCATGGCGGCTAGCAAACCGCAATTCTTGCGCGCCGGTTTGTTTGTTTTGGCTAAAAACAGAACCCGGAGACCCGTATTGGAGGCCATTGCCTCCCTGAGTAATAACATAGCCACCCATCGCAAATGTTTCTAAGGTATCGTAATAGATAGCAATGCGGCCACCACCGGCACCCGCGGATGTTGAGTGGTAACCGTTGCCGCCATTGGCATGGACACGGTAATTAAAGCTTGCGGATGTGGTTCTGAGTAAACCCACATTCAACCAAATGGAACCGCCCGCACCTGCGCCGTCTATTCCGGAAGATCGATCTAGGCCGTCGGCCGCGATCGTGCCGTCTACGGTAAGGGTATCTGCAATGATTTTGATTGCACCACCGCCACGTCGGTTTTTCTCATCGCCATCAGGCGAACTACCATTGCGCCCACCGATACCAAATGCCTGAGGTTCATGCAGGCTGCCGTAAAGTGGATTAGTAGTACGGCCTTCTGCAGCGCCTGCAGCGCCACCATGACTACCCGAGCCGCTGGTTGAAATACTCGAATTCGGTAAATAGCCTTTGCCGGTGACGTCTATTTTTGAATTTTTATCAATCACTATGGTGTTAGCAGTAACGTCTATGCCAACATGCTGACCCTCTACTGCAGGTGCGTGCGTTAAAACCGCACTATTGATGAGGTGCAGCTCTGCAAAAGTGTGAAAACCCTCTATGGTGACAGTTGCACCGTTAATCGTAACGATATGACCGTCATAGGTTGTATCGCTGGCGGAAATGACTGTATCACTGTTAATCAATAAATTATCTGCTGATAGGCTCATGGAAAACACCAGAGCTAAAAGCACAAAACTACGATTTAGTATTTGATTTAACATTGTTAATCTATTCGCCTTTGAAAATTAGAGCATACGCACAGCGATGCGTGGATCGTGTGAAATATATCGATGGCTGGAGCTCGAGGTTAAACCGTCTGTAAGACCAATAACTCTGAACGCCAAATAAATTTTTTCGGATGTACGAAACTGTTGTCGCTGAGCATCAGCGAGATGCCAACCACCTTCGGAATAGAATTCATTCCAATTGTGATACGCCGCAGACCTTAAAATCGTTTCCGACTCATCCACTACGAAGCCAGCGTAACCCCACGAGGGAATACCGTTAAACCGACTCAACGCAAGAAATGCGTACATAAATTCAGTACAATCACCGCGAAGATAGGTTAAGGCGTAGTCAGCACCACGGTCTTCGGGTAAAAAATCAACGCTAGTTATGTTGGTGTTCAGCCATCTGTAGATTGACAGAGGATTTATCCCATCATTTTTAGCCAAAGCCAGAGACGTTAGAGCAACAGAACTCGCATCTAAATCAACATGCTCCGCATCGAACAACGCATCCCCAGCAACAAATGTAATTTTTGGATTACCTTCTTTCTGAATTGCTACCGCTAACGTAATCGTAATGACATCCGCACCATGGGGTGGCAACGAAACTCCATTAAAAATTAACTTTTGCTGGCCAAAATTGTCTGAACTCACATCAAACTCATGTGAAGCGGTAATCCCGTCAACACGTTGGTATTGTGTTTTCTTTAGTGGGGCAAAAATGCTCAAGGCTACCGATGAAAGATTTTCATTGGTCGAATTACGAACTTCAAACTGGTAGCGTAAAGTCAACTGCTTGGAGTAAATCGCAGAAGGCTGGAAAAAAGTAAATGCGTAAATACAAGCCAATAAAGTCATTACAACTATAATGATTGCAGCTGGCCATTTCCATTTGCTAGCTAGCAGAGCATTGATATCGATTTGGTACACCCACCCGCCTCCTATTAACCCATTCCTGCTCATCAAGTGAGCGGATCAGCGAGTCGGCGCTACCTGCCAACAAATAAAAATTAGGATGTTGAGCGTATCTAGCTGTAATGTTACTGATAATATCTCGATCGGACACCCAAACAGCTGGCAACAATCCGTTATCAGTTATTTGTTGCAATACCCATGAATCGAACTCATCGTTAACTAAATAAGCAGTCATGCCCAACTTTTTTAATTTATCGATAACTTCACGAGACTCAGCAATAACAACAACTGCCCCTTTGTCGGCCTCAAATATCAATTCCTTGGCCGTGACAGTGGACGTGCTAGTATATTTCTCAGGTCGATGCAGCTTGTTGTAGGCCCTTACTCCATCCACTAATACTCGGACGGACATAAAGCCTTGCTCACGCAATTTCAAGCAAAGTCGCTCGCCCTCCACTCGACTAAAGTCTTTCGATAACAATAGCAAGGGCGTGGATTTTAGGTAAACCTTATTGATTAATTGGTTAACCGATAGGTGCAAACTCAAAGCAATTTCGGAGGACTCATCGCCGGCTCCACGATGGACCTCAACAATTTGTAGATTTGATTGGTCTTGACCAATAAGCTGCTCTGTTATCAGGCAGCTCTGCTCATTTTGATAACCCTGTTGGGGTGTTATATCGAGTGCTTCGTAGTAGCTCGCGACTGAGCAGGCGCTATCAGCAGCTAATACGTTAAACGAAGCCGCAAGGCAGGTTGCAAAAAACCAAGCCATGTAAAACCATAGAATCCTAAGCGAGCGTATTATAACCGTCCCCTGTCAAAAAGCATCCATTATGAAAAGCCGGCAGATTTTAATGCCAGCACAATAAAAAAACAACCATGCTAGATCCATCCAACTGGTAGCAACAGCCATTTCGACTGAGCATTCACAAATATAGGCCTCAAGTTCAGCTCGTCAGTCCTTGGAGTAAGGCTCACCGAAGGATAATGGTGCAATATTACAGGCCTGCGACTAATGGCTGCTAAAAAATGGGGCCACCCCAGTCCAGTAAGCGCGTTGTGGAATTTGATAAAGGGCGCCAAGCTACAAAATTGATTTTGCGCCTTATTTAAAAGCCTTAGGTGCAAATACGTGCTCGCTCCTCGCATGAATGACCGCTTTAGGCACGGCTGCGCCCATCAAAGTAATCTGCCTCAATAACACCAATATAAAAGACCAGCCTTCAATCAGAGGCACTGGATAGTCAACCAGTCGCTATAAATCCTGTTTAACCTGAACAATACGCATGATAAAAACCAGTGAAGCTATCCCTGTTTGAAGGCCTCATGCAACACTTGAAGATCCCATAAGCTCGCTATTTACTTGTTCTCATAGTTCATACCCACCCCATTTAAGAGAGCAACGGTTGCCACCAGCTTTGATTTTCCAAATACCATTCAATGGTACGTTGTATCCCTGTGTCGAAGGTTTCTGTGGGCGCATAGCCGAAATCTTGCTTTGACTTGTCTATGCTGACAGCATAGCGACGATCGTGACCTGCGCGGTCGTGTACATGGCTGATGAGTTTTTCAGATTCATTGTTGATAGCTGCAAGAGCCTGGGGAAAAGCTTTTGCAAGCTCAGGTTTAACCCTAAACAGGTGATTCATTTTGTTGCAGATATACCTGACTAAATCAATGTTTTTCCATTCATTTTCGCCGCCGATATTGTGACGCTGCCCTGTTTCCCTACCTTTTAAAATGAGCTCGATGGCACGTATATGATCTTCAACGTACAGCCAATCTCTAATCTGCTGACCGTCGCCAAATATCGGGATGGGTTTGTTACGTAAAATATTGGTAATAACCAACGGTATGAGTTTTTCTGGATACTGGAACGGACCGTAACAGTTTGAACAATTTGATGTGGATACTTGAAGACCGTAGGTTTGTTGATAGGCTCGCACCAAATGATCTGATGCGGCTTTACTCGCAGCGTAAGGTGAATTAGGCGCGTAGGTAGATTGCTCTGTGAAGGCTGGCTCATCTGCTGCTAGTGAACCATAAACCTCATCAGTGCTGACATGATGAAATCGGTGTTTTTTGAGCGGTAAACCATGCGCTGTTGACCTATCTAACCAAACCGATTTCGCAGCCTTGAGCAAGCTAAAAGTACCGATAATGTTTGTTTCAATAAACGCATCTGGGCTAGGGATTGATCGGTCTACATGCGATTCAGCTGCAAAATGAACTAGCGTATCGATACTGTGCTCTAACAGAATGGATTCAACCAGCGACTGATCTCTTATGTCGCCTTTCACAAAGTGAAAGTTAGCCACACTTTGCCACTTAGAAAGACTCGCTCGATTACCTGCATAGGTAAGCGCATCTAAAACCACAAGATGAGTTTGCGGGTATTTAGCAAGCCAAAAATGAACAAAGTTCGCACCAATGAAGCCCGCACCACCGGTGACCAATAAAGATTGAGGTGAAGTTGTTAATTTAGGCATTTAGACAAACAGGGCCGTACGTAACATTTACTAAACCTTGTGCAAGTGTTGTTCGGCTAATTCAAAGATCATTAGCATTTAAATTTAGGGGCCAATTGAAATGGGATGGCGCAGGCATCTTTTACTGATAACAGTGGTTTTTGATTGGTCTCGAGGGGCCATGCGATGGCCAGATCAGAGTCGTCCCACTTGATTGCCACTTCGCTTTCCGGGTGGTAGTAATTAGTGCAGCGGTAATCTAGGTTTGTATGCGTAGAAAGCGCTAGGTAGCCATGGGCAAAGCCCTCTGGCACCCATAACTGGCGTTTGTTTTGCGCGGATAATGTAACGCCCAACCAATGCCCATAAGTGTCAGACGCCTGTCGTAAATCAATTACCACATCAAACACCTCGCCTTCAGTCACCTTAATCAATTTACCTTGGCTCTGCTCCATTTGATAGTGCATACCCCTTAGCACTCCTCTTTTAGAGCGAACGAGGTTGTCCTGCACGAAAGTTACATCAGCAACATTGCTACGAAACCAATTGTCGCGAAATGCTTCTGTGAAAAAACCACGCTCGTCATGGAACACAACTGGCTCTAATATTTTAACCGAAGGGATGGCTGTATTGATGATTTTCATAAACTTTAACAATGTGTAGGTGAGCGGGGTTGCGGCAAGCGAAATCAAAAACCACAGCTGAACCCAGTCAAGCTTTTTCGCTGCGGCTTGTTGCTTGCGGCCTGAAGCCAAGCGCTACGCGCTTAAACCCCTTCCATGCCCTTGATTGGGTGTAGAGCTCCCCAAGTTTTACAACCTGGGCATAGCCAATGCATTTGTTTGCCAGTAAAGCCGCATTGGTGACAGCGAAAATTTGGTAGTTTAGAAAACTTGTCACTAATAGCGCTCAAAGGAGAAGCTATAGACTCCAATAGAGGTGAGTTATCGCCAAACTGTTTTAGGTAATAATCCAATAAACGCAAGCTGGGCTTGTCGCTTAACGCCGATGTAACAATTTTGGATTTCTCCGCCGCGGTTCTATCCGGCTCCTGCAGCAGCTCTTCGAGTAAAAAAGCCGACATGCCTGTTTGAGTCCAAGCTTTTCGCAATAGCTGCATGACGGCTGGTTTTTGAGTTTCATTTTTCGCCAGTGCAGACAGCAACGGCAAGCCGACATAAAGATAGTCGCAGGAAAAACTGGCGAGAGATTCCAGCTCGTGAATAGCCTCTCGATAATTGCCACTTAGCACTTCAATTTCTGCGGCCAATAAAAAACACCTAGGCGATTTTTTCTGTTGGCTTCGCGCTTGTTTTAGTAGCTTTCTCGCTGACGTTAAATCCCCGAGTGCGATTTTCTGCGTCGCTAACTCGCAATAAAAGTGCGATTGCATATGTAGCCAAGATTCAGAAATTTTAGAAAACCATTTGCTGTTCAGCTTATCTACCAGATCTATAGCGCTTTGCCACTCGCGTTCATCCTGATAAATCTCCACTAATAGACCAGCAATTTTCTGCTTGTCCTCATCCTTATCGTCCATTAGTTCAACCAATAGCCGCTCTGCCCTATCCAGCAAGCCAGCTTGAGAAAAATCTTGGGCCAGCTCCAGTTGAGCCAAACGCTGTTGCGCTTTACTCAAACTGGGGCGAGAGATTAAATTCTGGTGAACGCGAATGGCCCTACTGATTTCGCCCTTTCGACGCAAAAGGTTACCGACGGCTAAATGTGTATCTAAGGTGGCGGGCGACACATCGAGGCGATAGATAAACTGATCTAGGCCTGCATCTGGTTCATCACGCAGTATATAGCCCAAGCTTTTTAAGAGGTCTTGTTCACTCTCTAATTGTTCGGGCTCCTCGTCTTGAGCAGCATTGCGCTGATAAATACCCATGACATAGCCGCATAGTATGGCTATTAAGAGCAGTAGAAAAAAACCTGCAGTGGACATTGCTAGTTAACACCCGAGCGTATGGACAACTCCCGCTGCTTGGCCTGCTTCCGTAACAATTTATTCTGAATGCGAACCTTATATAAACCAAACTGAGCAACCAATAGCCCAATACAAATACCAATCATCAAAGTTGAAAGCAATAACACGCCAATTGGAAACTCGGGTGACCAGATGCCGAAAAAATGTAGTTCTTGGTTGGCTTGATTATCCCAACCAAACCAAGCGCCAATGATAATGGCAAGGATCAGAAGAAATAGTGTGATTAGGCGCTTGAAGGCATTCATAACTAGGGATATTCGTGCAGACTAAGGTTTACCCGATCGCGCATTTCTTTGCCGGGCTTAAAGTGTGGTACGTATTTACCTTCCAATTCTACCGCATCGCCAGTTTTGGGGTTGCGGCCAATACGGGGCTCCCGATAGTGCAATGAGAAACTACCAAAACCTCGAATTTCAATGCGCGCACCTACTGCTAACACCTCTGACATGAAATCCAACAGCAGTTTAACCGTTAGTTCTACATCCTTGGCTGACAGCTGGTCTTGCCGTTGAGCAATCCGCTCAATGAGCTCCGACTTGGTCATCTTTGACTCCTGAAGGGTACTTTGTAATACCTTTGCTGAAACAAAAGCGCAATAAATCGCCATATTTCAAGCACATAGCCTATTTTTACACCAGCAGAGCAGAAATCGCAACTGATTACGGAGATAACTTACTGTTTTTATTAGAGAAAGGGTAAATGCAGTAGTCAGGAAAAGAAGCTTACAGCTTACAGGAAGAGCAAAAGCATATGCCTTCCTAGGAAACGTAGATGTTGTGCCTATGCCCATTTTGTTAACTCTAAGCACTGTTCTGGTTAGCTCAGAGTAAAAAAAGGGGCCGCTCAATAGCGGCCCCCTTTTTTGACGCGTAAGCTTGTCGCTTATTTGTCTTGGCTTTGCATTTGCGCTTTGATCAAGTCACCGATAGTGGCTGGACCAGAGGCTGGTGCGTCAGATTGCTTGCTGCTGTGCTCTTTGATCGCGGCCTTTTCTTCTTCAACGTCTTTCGACTTGATAGACAGGTTGATTACGCGGTTCTTGCGGTCCACGTTAATGATCTTAGCTTCAACAGTTTCGCCTTCTTTCAGCACGTTACGGGCATCTTCGACCTTGTCACGACTAATTTCAGACGCTTTCAACGTCGCTTCAACGTCAGGTGCCAATACAATCACGGCGCCCTTCGCATCTACTTCTTTAACGGTACCAGTAACGATGGTGCCTTTGTCGTTTTCAGCAACGAACTCACTGAAGGGGTCTTGATCCAGCTGCTTGATACCTAAAGAGATACGCTCGCGCTCTGGGTCGATGGCCAGAATAACGGTTTCCAGCTCGTCGCCCTTCTTGTACTTGCGCACGGCCTCTTCGCCAGCTTCGTTCCAAGAAATATCAGACAAGTGAACCAAACCGTCGATGCCGCCATCTAGACCGATGAAAATACCGAAGTCAGTGATGGACTTGATTTTGCCAGAGATCTTGTCGTTCTTAGCGAACAGACGACCGAATGCATCCCATGGGTTTTCTTGACACTGCTTGATACCCAAGGAGATACGACGACGCTCTTCGTCGATGTCCAGAACCATCACTTCCACTTCGTCGCCTACGTTAACAACTTTTGACGGGTGGATGTTTTTGTTGGTCCAATCCATTTCAGACACGTGCACCAAACCTTCTACGCCCTCCTCCAACTCGGCAAAGCAGCCGTAATCGGTAAGATTGGTAACCACGGCCTTAACCTTGGCACCTTCTGGGTAACGGTTGGTGATAGCGGCCCATGGATCTTCGCCCAATTGCTTGAGACCTAGAGATACACGGTTGCGCTCGCGGTCGAACTTCAACACTTTAACGTCAATTTCGTCACCAACAGCAACGATTTCGCTTGGGTGCTTGATGCGCTTCCAAGCCATATCGGTGATGTGCAACAGGCCGTCTACACCGCCCAAATCTACGAAAGCACCGTAGTCGGTCAGGTTCTTAACGATACCTTTAACGGCCATACCTTCTTGCAAGCTTGCCAACAGCTCTTCGCGCTCGGCAGAGTTAGCTTGCTCAAGTACCGCACGACGAGAAACCACAACGTTGTTGCGCTTCTGATCTAGCTTGATAACTTTAAATTCGAGCTCTTTGCCTTCCAGGTGAGCGGTTTCGCGCACTGGGCGAACGTCTACCAACGAACCTGGCAAGAAAGCACGAATGCTAGCAACATCAACGGTGAAACCACCTTTAACCTTGCCATTGATAACACCAATAACCACTTCATCAGCAGTATGCGCCGCTTCCAGCACTTTCCATGCTTCAGCGCGCTTGGCTTTTTCGCGTGACAGACGGGTTTCGCCGAAACCATCTTCTACGGTTTCCAGCGCCACTTGCACTTCGTCACCAATGGACAGAGTCAACTCGCCGTTGTCATTGTAAAATTGTTCTGCGGGGATTACGCCTTCAGATTTGAGACCGGCATGTACTGTTACCCAGTCTTTGTCGATATCAATTACCACACCAGTAACAATTGTACCGGGGACCATATCAACGGATTTCAAACTTTCTTCAAAGAGTTCTGCAAAGCTTTCGCTCATGAGGCTACCTATATATACGACACGGCGACCGAGGATGCCCTTTGGGCTTGAGGGGTCTACCGCTGTACCGCAAAGCCAGTTATGCGGGCCGGTTAGTAATAATGTTCAAATACTTTCTTTCTGGCAAAGTACCTGACCACCTAATTATGCTGAACGTCACACAGTGTGTGGCGGCGAAACTAGCGCTTGTCAACAATCGCTAAAATCGCATCCTGCACTTCGTCAATACCCATTAGGGAGCTGTCTATTATCACAGCATCCTCTGCAGGCTTGAGGGGTGAGACCTGTCGATTCATATCCCGCGCGTCACGCGCTTGTATGTCCTCCAGCAAGCGCGGGAGACTAACAGATTCCCCCTTTGCTTTCAACTGGTTATAGCGCCTATTGGCGCGCTCTTCAGCGCTCGCTGTGAGGTAGATTTTGATCTGTGCGTTTGGGAATACCGCTGTACCCATATCGCGGCCATCAGCGACCAAGCCTGGCTCAACCGCAAAAGCTCTTTGACGGGCCAAAAGTGCGTCCCGTACAGGTTGAATTGCGGCCACTTGTGACGCGGCCAAACCGATGGCTTCTGCCCGGATGGCAAGGCTTACATCCTCACCGGCTAATCGGGCTTGCACACCGCTATCGGTCGGTTGAAACGAGATATCTAAATTCAAGGCAATGGCAGCCAAGGCTGGAGCATCATCTAGTGAAGTGTTTGTACGCACCGCCACCAGTGCGACTAAACGATAGAGCGCGCCACTATCGAGTAGCTGCAAACCCAGCGTTTGGGCTATACGTTGACTCACAGTGCCTTTACCTGAGCCGCTGGGACCATCAATTGTGATAACTAAAGGATTCAAAACACACCATACCTATCAAAAACCTGCGGCATTGTACCAGCTTCGATTAGGGGTGTTTACAGCGAATGGGGTATCTAGTAGAAAAAGTGCGATTCCATTGGACAGATGCCAGAGAAGCAACCGTCACATCTTGTACTGGCTGTGGCTCCTTGCCCGCTCCGCCAACATCTGTCCAATAGAATCGCCAAACCGAGAAACATTACTTAAGCGATATAGCCGCCCTATTTTTTTCAACAGTGGCCGCACCAATTCCTTTAACTTCCGCCAACTGATCAACAGTAATGAACTTACCTACTTTGGATCTGTACTCAACAATCGCCTTCGCTTTTGACATGCCAACGCCTTTTAGCTTTTGTGCCAGCTCTTCTGCCGAAGCCGTATTTATATTTACCAAAGCTGATTGACTCGCGACTACTTTTGCATCCGCAGCTGCATAAGTAACCGATGAAAGAGCGCTGAAACAGGAAAGAAACGCGATGAGTGCGAACATTGGAATGCGTTGAATACGCATAGGACACCTCCTTGTGAGTTGAATAAAATTACTGGTCACTCCAGTATCGGTTTTAATACTAGCCCGACAAGCGGGATTTGACATGTGGCTTTTAGCGGAAAATTTTGTCTGACATTTCCTACGTCAAATGTACCAATTAAAAACTCAATCAAGGAAGTCAAACAAAAAGCAGCCAACTGGTACCAGAGATCAGAAACTTCTGTCGCTTGAATAATCAACTGAATGACTATTCAAATAAAACGGGGCTAAGCCCCGCTGCTGTCCCACAAAAACGATAAGACCATCGTTAGGCTTTAAGCCTCACAATAGATGCGACATCTCGGCGTATACTTGGACATGAGTTTGGTGCCCGCACTAGCGACACGACGTGAATACATATATGGACCCACCCCGTTTGCAAGACATTTGATTCTGATAATGGATAAAAGTCATTGCTCTCATATATCCGGCCTGTTGGTGGAAGTTTTTGTCCTCCTGGCCCCGATGGATATTTGCGCTCGTCCTCCTCATCATCCCTACGGCTTTATTAAAGCCAATGCACGGAACAGGTTTTGAACGAGCCGGTCTGACCTATCTCACCATCCAATCAATCTATCTTTGCAACTGACGCGACGGGTTAAACTCTTGCAGTACGCTATCGCGTACTGTGATAAAACGCTGCTCTATACCGCAGGGCGATAGCGCTCGCCTTTTGCCATGATCACCCAAGCAATTCTGGCTAACTTATTTGCTACGGCGACGCAGGCTCGGTTGTGGCCTCTTCGCTCCAGTAACGATTGCGCCCAGCGGCTAAAGCGATCTGTTTTCTCCGCAGAATACCGCAGTACTGCGCGTGCCCCATGTATCAGCAAGGTGCGCAAATAACAATTACCTCGCTTACTGATACCCAGTAACACGGGCTTACCACCCGTACTGTGCTGACCCGGTACTAAGCCTAACCACGCGGAGAAGTGTCGGCCATTCACAAAGTCACTACCATCACCAGCCGCTGCATACAGTGCACTTGCGGTAATAGCTCCAATACCGAGCACCTCATCTAAACGCTGGCACTGTTCATTACCCTGATTAACCGCTTTTATACGTTGCTCGCAGCGCTCTAGGCGTTCGTTAATGGCTATGAGCTCATCGAACAGTTCTGCAAACAGTTCCCGAGCACCTACGGTTAAAGCGTTACTCCCGTCTTCGAGTATCAATGGCAATTCTCGTTTCAAGGTAGCAATACCCTTGTGAATCGCTACGCCATACTCCGCTAATAACCCTCTTATCTGGTTCGACAGGGCTGTACGCTCGCCCTTTAAACGCTCTCTTTGTCGATGTATGTTCTGAACATCTTGCTGCTCAATATTCTTAATGGGCACAAAGCGCATAGTAGGGCGTTGAGCTGCTTCAGCAATTGCCTCCGCATCGTTGTAGTCGTTCTTGTTGCCTTTGACATACGGTTTCACGTACTGCGGCGCTATTAGTTTCACATCATGCCCCAAGGCTTGAAGCTCTCTTGCCCAATAGTTGGCACTGCCGCAAGCTTCCATAACAACCAAGCAACTCTCTAGCTTGGCAAAGTAAGCCAAGAGCTGATGCCGTTTTAGTTGTTTCTTCTTTAACGGCTTGCCTCGTAAATTTACAGCCACTAAGTGGAAAACAGACTTTGCGATATCCAGCCCAATCGTTGTAATCTTCATCTCGACCCACTCCTCATTCTGTTAAATGGTATGTTCGTAACTTCCATTTTGGCTCATTGCGAAGCCGCTTTAGAAGTGGAGTGGGTCCATACCATTATCCATGTAGTCTCAACACCCGCATCCATGCGGGTGACGGTCGCTAGTACGGGCACCAAACTCTCCCGCGACATAGCTGTGGGACAGCAGTGGGCTAAGCCCCGTCATTTTTAACCCTATTTATCGAATACGCTCAATATGTGCCCGCGTGTAAGCCGCTAAATCTTCGCGCTCAAGTGCCATATCGATGGTCGCTTGAATATATCCTTCCTTGCTTCCACAATCGTAACGTTTACCGTCATAGCGATAGGAATAAACATCCTCTTCCATTAACAGCGCTGCAATACCATCGGTTAACTGAATTTCACCTCCCACCCCGCGAGGCTGCGTGCGTATTTTATTGAATACGCTGGGCGACAAAACGTATCGCCCGGCCACCGCTAAGGTTGACGGCGCCTCCTCTGGATCGGGCTTTTCTACCATGCCATAAATTTTTGCAGTTTGTTGCTTGTCACCCTTTACATCCAAAATGCCGTAACGAAAGGTTTGGGCTTTGGGTACATCCTGCGTGGCCATAACGGAGCCACCGGTTTGGTGATGAACATCAACCATTTGCTGAAGGATTGGCCTTTTCCCCACCATTAAGTCGTCAGCCAACAGCACAGCAAAAAACTCATTGCCCACTAAAGATTCAGCGCACAGTATTGCATGCCCTAAACCCATGGCTTTGGGTTGACGAACATACACACATTGCATGTCATCAGGCTTAACAGACCGCACCATTTCAAGCATTTGGTGCTTATTTGCTAACTCGAGTTCGTGTTCTAACTCAAATGCCGTATCGAAATGATCTTCAATCGACCGTTTATGGCGGCCAGTTACGAAAATCATTTCCCGAATACCCGCAGCATATGCCTCTTCAACGGCATATTGAATTAACGGGCGGTCGACTATGGGCAGCATCTCTTTCGGGATGGCTTTAGTAGCAGGTAAAAATCGAGTTCCCATACCTGCTACAGGAAATACCGCTTTAGTGATGGGTTTTCGTCCGATATCAGTCATCTCTTTCTCCTTGGTAACTAAAGTGGCGGCGCGTAATTTAACATTAAGCTCTAAGCAGCGCTAAAATTTGATCAGTCTTCTCTCGCATCAACTCTGGATTACCTCTGCTTTCTACGTTTAAGCGCACAACAGGCTCCGTATTAGACATCCGCAAATTAAATCGCCAGTCGGAGAAACTAAGGCTAACGCCGTCGGTTAAGTCAACATCGAGCGCCTCGGCCTCAAAGTGTGCGCGCACGCGCTCAATAGAAGCCTTAGCATCACTGACCTTGCTGTTAATTTCACCCGGTGATGGATACTTAGCGATACGCTCTTCGAGTAAGCTGGATAGGCCAGCCCCCTTAACAGAGAGCAGTTCGGCAACCAACAACCAAGGAATCATGCCGCTATCACAGTAGAAGAAGTCTCTAAAATAATGGTGGGCGCTCATTTCGCCGCCATAAACTGCATCTTCTTGGCGCATCTTCTCTTTGATGAAGGCGTGGCCAGTCTTGGATTGAATTACTTTGCCGCCACTGGCTGTAACTATGTCTTGGGTGTTCCAAAACAGGCGGGGGTCGTGAATAATTTTTTGGCCGGGATTTTTTGCCAAAAATGCTTCGGCCAACAAACCTACGATATAGTAGCCCTCGGTAAAGTCACCCTGCTCATCAAATAAAAAACAGCGATCAAAATCACCGTCCCAAGCAATACCCATGTCGGCGGAATGCAATCGAACGGCATCGATCGTTGCTTGACGATTACTCTCCTCCAATGGATTCGGTATGCCGTTGGGGAAGGTGCCGTCGGGCTCGTGTTGTATCTTAATAATTTCAAAAGGTAGGTGTGGTTCAAGAGCATCAATGACATGCCCCGCCGCACCATTACCTGCGTTCACGACGAGCTTAAGTGGTTTTAATTTAGCTATATCTACATAGCCAAGCAGATGCTCAACATAAGCATCAAGAATAGATGCTTTAGAATACTTGCCATTCTCTGAAACCGATGGAAATGTATTTTTCTCTGCTAGGGTTTTGATATCCAGTAAGCCCGTGTCGTTACTAATCGGCTTCGACTGGCTGCGCACCATTTTCATGCCGTTATAATCGATAGGGTTATGGCTGGCGGTCACCACAACACCGCCGTCCACACCTAAGTGACTTGTGGCAAAGTAAATTTCTTCTGTGCCGCACATGCCGATATCAATAACATCTGAACCGCCATCCATAACGCCTTTTGCAAAAGCCTGTTTTAATTCCTCACTGGTAAGCCGAACGTCACCACCAACAACCACAGATTTTGGTTTTAAATAATCGGCATAGGCTCTGCCAATGCGGTAGGCAATCTCTGTGTTTAACTCAGAGCCCAATTTGCCTCGAATATCGTAAGCCTTAAAACACGTTAAGCTTTCCATTTCTTTACCTCAAAATTCCTGTTTTTACCGTGAGTAATCCATTCCAATCTATTGTTATTCAGTAACACTAAGCTGCATACCAACACTATTGGCCAACTCTGCAAAGTTCGGGAATGACGTTGCCACGTTTGCACAATTGAGAATCCGGATGCTACCCGAGGCTCGCAGTGACGCAACAGCAAAAGCCATGGCAATACGGTGGTCACCATGACTCTCAACCACACCGCCACCAATATTTCCACCTTGAATAATAATGCCATCTTCGGTTGGTGTCGCATTCACTCCGAGTATTGCCAAGCCGTCTGCCATAACCTGTATACGATCACTTTCTTTCACGCGAAGTTCCTCGGCACCGCGCAAAACAGTTTGCCCTTGAGCACAAGCTGCAGCTACGAACAGCACGGGAAACTCGTCGATAGCTAAAGGCACTTGGTCTTCAGGAATATCAATTCCTTTGAGTGGCGCATAGCGAACCCGCAAATCAGCGACTGGTTCGCCGCCAACTGTTCTTTCATTGCTTACTGCAATATCCGCGCCCATTTGTTTCAAAATATTCACAACGCCGACGCGCGTCGGATTCATACCAACATGGGTCAAGGTTAGGTCGCTCTCTGGTGTAATGGAGGCGGCCACCAGAAAAAAAGCAGAGGAAGAGATGTCTGCGGGAACATCTATTTTTGTGGCCTTCAGCGCCCCACCGCTGCTTAATGAGGCTTGCGCCCCCTCGCTCAGCACTTGATAACCGAAGCCGCGCAGCATTCTTTCCGTGTGATCACGCGTGGGGGCTGGCTCAGTCACTTTGGTTTCGCCTGCTGCATAAAGGCCCGCTAATAGCACACAAGATTTAACCTGTGCACTGGCCATGGGCAGCGTGTAGTCCATGGCTTTTAATGGCGCGCCACCTTTTATCACCACCGGCGGCAAACCTTTTTCACCTTCAGCTGATATTTGTGCACCCATCGCTTTAAGTGGATTTACCACACGATTCATCGGGCGCTTAGATAAGGACTCATCACCGGTGAGCACTGAATCAAAAGGCTGGCCACTTAAAATGCCTGCCAGTAATCGCATAGAGGTGCCTGAATTACCGACATATAATGGCCCAGCAGGTTTCTTTAAACCATGCAGACCTACGCCGTGAATTTTAACTCTGCCGTTTACCGGCCCCTCAATAACAACACCCATGTCGCGAAAAGCTTGCAAGGTAGCGAGAGCGTCTTCACCTTCTAAAAAGCCTTCGACTTCGGTTACACCCTCGGCCAAAGAGCCGAGCATGATTGAGCGATGGGAGATAGATTTGTCACCAGGTACGCGAATTGAGCCTTTTACTTGGCCGCCGGGTTGCATGATGTATTCAATATTTGATGATTGCATTTTAGGAACAAACGCCTGCTTAGTTAATAATCGAGTAAATTGATCTCTTGCTTCTTTTGCGCGCGTAAACACACCTAACAGGTATTCACTGTCATCTTCCGCTACTGCAGATCTCAACCTTGCAAGGTTTGCCGCAAATAGGTCGATGGCATTCAGCACGCTGGATTGGTTGGCGCGCATGATGTCGTGCCACATAACGGGGTCGCTAGAGGCAATTCGCGTGAAATCGCGAAAACCGCCTGCCGCGTATTTAAAAATATTTTCGTTATCGGCATCGTGTGCCAGCGTATCAACCAGTGAAAAGGCGATAGCGTGGGGTAGATGGCTAGTCATCGCTAATACATCATCATGCACGTCAACAGGCATGTGTATGACTTCACCCCCGACAGCTTTCCACATACTATCAACGAGGTTCAGGTGGCTGGCGCCAGCATTCTGCAGGGGCGTTAGGATAATGCGATGATCTTCATACAGCCCCGGGTTAGCAGCGCCAACCCCACTCTTTTCTGACCCAGCAATAGGGTGCCCTGGAATCAGCTGAGGCGGAACCTCACCGTAAACCTGCTTCGCCGCGGCAATAACACTGCCTTTAACTGACGCGCCATCGGTGATGGTGACATCAGGGTGTAAATATTCCTTACACTCACTTAATACACTCTCGACACTCAGGGTTGGCACCGCAATAAAAACCACGTCACCCTTAACAAGCTCTTGCGCCACATCCTTCAAACCAAGGGCGCCAGCATCGATGATACCGGCCTTAATGGCTTCATCTATTGTCGCTTGCCGACGAGCAACACCAATCACCGAGGTGCAAGCGGAGCGCTTTTTGAGTGCGGACGCCAAGCTAGCACCAATTAAGCCAACCCCTATAACGACTAAACGCCCAATAATGGGCGCCGGTTTTTGCTCAAACATTAATCCGTATCCTTCGGCGGCGCTAGTACACCTTGGCCCTCTAAAAAACCGATAATTTTATCAACACAGGAAGTCACGCTAGTTTCGGCCGTTCTTATCACGCAATCGGGCGTCTCGGGAACTTCATAGGCTGAATCAATCCCTGTAAATTGTGTTATTTCCCCAGCTCTGGCTTTTTTGTAAAGCCCCTTAGGATCGCGCTGCTCACACACAGACAATGGCGCATCAATAAATATTTCGAAAAACTGGCTCTTCGGTAACAATGATTTGGCGATAGCCCTTTCATCGGAAAAAGGCGAAATAAACGCGCTAATCACTATCAAACCGGCGTCGACCATCAGACGCGAGACTTCGCCGATACGACGAATATTCTCAATGCGGTCGGCATCGGAAAAACCGAGATCGGAGGTTAACCCCAAGCGCACATTGTCGCCATCCAGCAAATAGCTATGCTTATTCCGAGCAAGCAGAGCCAACTCAAGCGCATTAGCTAGGGTGGACTTGCCCGAGCCGCTTAAGCCAGTAAACCAAATCACACATGGGCGCTGCCCTTTTTGAATGGCGTGCATTTTTTGATTAACACTGTGCTCGTGCCAAACTAAAAAACTATTTGCCACTTAAAGCACGCCCTTGGGGTAAGAGCCCAAAATCTTCAAATCTGACACGCGCTCCGCTACATCCGCCAAAGCCAGCTTTACCCTTTCGTTTTCAATGTGACCTTTGAAGTCGATGAAAAACACGTAGGTCCATGCCCCCGAGCGCGAGGGCCGAGTTTCCACCCGAGTGAGGTCAACTTTGTGGCGTTGAAAAGGTTCGAGTAATTCATGCAGCGCGCCAGGCGAATTCTTAACCGAGGCGACGATGGATGTTTTATCTTCTCCGCTGGGTGGCACCTGCTCGGTGCCGATAATTAAAAAGCGCGTCGAATTATCCGGTTCATCTTCTATTTTTTCCGATAGAATTTTTAGCCCGTACAATTGTGCCGCCATTTCGCCGGCAATAGCGGCGGCATTCCACTCACCTTTTATACGCTTTGCAGCCTCGGCGTTGGAGTTAACGGCAATGCGCTCAGCTTTTGGATAATGCGCATCTAACCACTTGCGACACTGCGCCAGCGATTGTGAATGGGAGTAAATCCGAGTAATGGCTTCTGTATGCGTAACATCTGACACCATTAAATGATGATGGATACGCAACTCAACCTCGCCACAGATCTTTAGGTTAGAGCCGATAAAGTTATCGAGTGTATGGGTGACTACACCTTCGGTCGAATTCTCGACAGGTACGACGCCATAATTTACCGCGCCGGCTTCCACCTCTCTAAAAACTTCATCAATGACCGACATAGGCCGAGTAACAGCGCTACTGCCGAAATGCTTGAGTGACGCTTGCTGGGTAAAAGTGCCCTCGGGGCCCAAGAACGCGACCTTTATGGGTTCTTCTAAAGCCAGGCAGGCAGACATAATTTCGCGAAATAGTCGCGCCATTTCTTCGTCGCCCAAAGGGCCGGTGTTGCGCTCCATGGCTTTGCGCAATACTTGTGCTTCGCGCTCAGGGCGGTAGTAAGTTACCTGGGGCTCACCAGACGCCTTTTTAACCTCGGCTACGGATTGCGCGCAGCGCGCGCGCTCACTGATTAGCTCACCAATTTGGGCGTCGATAGAATCAATGCGATTTCTCAAGGCGACTAACGGCTCTAGGGGCGTTTTATCACTTGGCTTTTCGTCTGTGCTCATTTGAATTCTCTTTCATAAATCAGGTGGGGCTAATCCTCACCCTGATCCTCTAATTCGTCCTCTTCAGACTCTTCAATGCGCTCGACACCCACCAATTGCTCGCCATCTTTAACTTTAATCAGACGGACGCCTTGGGTGTTTCGGCTTAGCACGGATACTTCATCAACGCGGGTGCGCACCATAGTGCCCTGATCAGAAATCAACATGATTTCTTCGCCGGCCAGTACTTGCACCGCACCCACTAGCTCGCCATTTCGGTCACTGGTGGACATGGCGATGACGCCCTGAGTGCCGCGACCCTTGGTTGGGAATTCTGCAACTTCTGTGCGTTTTCCGTAACCATTTTCACTAACAGTCAGTACGTAACCATCTTCTTGCGGCACAATCATGCCTACCACCGTCTGACCTTCGTGCAAGCGAATGCCGCGCACACCTCTAGAGGTCCGGCCCATGGCGCGCACATCCGACTCTTTAAAGCGAGCGGCCTTACCACTGCTGGCGAGCAGTAAAATGTCGCAATTACCATCGGTGATGGCGGTTTCCACAAGTTGATCGCCTTCATCTAGTTCGATAGCACGCAAACCTACGCTACGCGGACGAGCGAACTGTGACAATACGGTTTTCTTAACGGTGCCATTGGCAGTGGCCATAAAGATGTAATGATCGTCATCGTATTCCTGTACCGGCAGGATAGAGGTAATGCGCTCGCCCTCTTCCAGCGGCAGTAAATTCACCACTGGTCGACCGCGCGCTTGGCGGCCAGCGAGCGGAATTTGGAACACCTTCAACCAATAAACTTTACCGGCATTGGTAAACAACAAAACTGTCGCATGGGTACTCGCGATCAGCAAATGCTCAACAAAGTCTTCATCTTTAACGGCTGTCGCTGAGCGCCCCTGACCACCACGTTTTTGTGCCTGGTAATCACTCAATGGTTGGCTCTTAGCATAACCACCGTGCGAAATGGTAACCACGCGATCTTCTTCAGTGATTAAATCTTCGATGGTCAAGTCGCGACGTGATGTCACAATTTCCGAGCGACGTTCGTCGCCAAAATCAACGATGACTTGCTCAAGTTCGGCGCGAATAACCGACATTAACACGTCTGAAGAGCCTAGGATTTCGAGGTAGCCCGCTATTTGCTCTAGTCTTTCTTGGTACTCGGCCAGTAATTTATCGTGCTCCATGCCCGTTAAGCGATGCAGGCGCAATTCTAAAATTGCCTGAGCCTGCTCGGGCGACAAATAATACTTGTTTTCTCGCATGCCGAATTGCTCCGGCAAGCCATCTGGCCGGCAGGCATCACTGCCGGCACGCTCCAAGAATTGGCTAATATTGCCAGACTCCCAACCACGGGAGAGTAATGCTTCTTTCGCATCCGCTGGCGTAGCAGAGGATTTGATGAGTTCAATCACCACGTCGATGTTGGCGATGGCAACCGCTAAACCTTCCAGCAGATGACCGCGCTCGCGCGCTTTGCGCAGCAGGTACACGGTACGCCGAGTAACCACTTCTCGCCTGTGGCGCACGAAATGCGACAGCATTTCTTTCAGGTTCAATATTTTTGGCTGGCCATCCACTAGGGCGACGACGTTAATACCAAATACATTCTCCAGTTGCGTTTGGGCATAAAGATTGTTGAGGATAACCTCGCCAACTTCGCCACGTTTCAGCTCAATAACAACACGCAAGCCGTCTTTATCGGACTCATCGCGCAGCTCACTGATGCCTTCAATTTTTTTGTCTTTTACCAGTTCAGCGATTTTTTCGATCAGACGCGCCTTGTTAACCTGATAAGGGATTTCAGAAATGACGATACGCTCGCGATTATTTTTTGGGTCAACTTCGACCACAGCGCGAGAGCGAATATAAATGCGACCGCGGCCAGTGCGGTAGGCTTCGATAATGCCAGCCCGGCCGTTGATAATACCCGCCGTTGGAAAATCAGGGCCGGGGATATATTCCATCAGCTCATCAACGGTAATATCTTCGTTATCAATCAGCGCTAAACAACCCTTCACAACCTCGGTTAGGTTATGAGGCGGGATGTTAGTCGCCATACCTACTGCAATACCGGACGAACCATTCACCAGCAAATTGGGAATGCGCGTTGGCAATACCGCTGGTATTAATTCTGTGCCGTCATAGTTGGGCACATAATCGACCGTTTCTTTATCTAAATCGGCAAGTAGATCATGGGCAATTTTGGCCATGCGAATTTCGGTATAACGCATCGCCGCCGCGGAATCGCCATCGACGGAACCGAAGTTACCTTGCCCGTCCACTAACATGTAGCGCAGGCTAAAGGGCTGGGCCATGCGCACGATGGTGTCGTACACAGCAGAATCGCCATGCGGGTGGTATTTACCAATCACGTCGCCGACAACACGGGCGGATTTTTTGTAGGCTTTATTCCAATCATTATTCAGTTCGCTCATGGCGAAAAGTACGCGCCGATGAACGGGTTTAAGGCCGTCTCTGACATCGGGTAAGGCCCGCCCGACGATTACACTCATGGCGTAATCTAAATAAGATTGCTTCAACTCGTCTTCGATGTTGACAGGTAAAATTTCTTTGGCTAATTCACCCATGGAATACAGCTTTCCTTTTTGTTGTTTTAACCCGAGGTAAAAACCCCACAATCATATCTGGCTAGGCTGCCTCAGCTCAGTCTTGAAAGACCCGCGAAGAGGTAGTTATAGGCGCCGGATATTACCATATTTTCAATAACATAGGCACGCCCTCTGCTTCCGGCATCAGTTCGACGTTATACTGCTCGGTAAAAGGCCATTAAGCGCTGAAATTTGCACGTTTTTTACTCCGAATGGATCACTTTTTAACCATTCAAGACCGTTGGAGCTTTCAAATTCAATGAAGACCATAGATTGTTTGATTCAGCCTCGGTGGATTGCACCTGTCGTTCCGCAGGGCAAGCTATTGGAAGCTTGTGCTATCGCAGTCCATGACGGCGCGATTATCGACATTTGCACCAGCGCCGCTGCGGCTCAGCGCTACCAGCCTATTAATCATTATGATCTACCCGAACATCTGCTATTTCCCGGGCTTGTGAATAGCCACGGGCATGCAGCAATGACGCTGCTGAAGGGATTTGCCGATGACCAGCCGCTAAAAGTCTGGCTAGAGCAGCATATCTGGCCTGCTGAGGCACAACATGTTTGCTTCGATTTTGTCAGTCAAGGTACAGAGCTTGCCATCGCTGAAATGCTGCTCTCTGGCACAACCTGCTTTTCCGATATGTATTTTTATCCGCAAGCCGCTGCCAAAGTGGTGCATGCTTCCGGCATTCGGGCCCAACTTTGTTTTCCCGTGTTGGATTTCCCTACGCCGGGCACGCCAAGCGTGGACCAATACTTCAGCCAGGGCTTAAAGCTTCACGATGAAATGCGCAATCATTCGAGAATAACCATCGCCTTTGGTCCGCACGCTCCCTATACAGTGTCTGATGAACACCTAGAGCGCGTAGCGACCCTCGCGTCAGAATTAGACCTTTGTATTCAAATTCACTTGCACGAAACGGCCGAAGAGGTGGAGACCAGCCTAGCTAAATATGGCATGAGACCCATAGAGCGCTTAGCCAAGCTAGGCATTTTGGGGCCCAAAACCCAATGCGTACATATGACTCAAGTCGATGCAGTGGATTTGCAATTACTCGCCGATCATCAATGCCATGTGATCCATTGCCCCGAAAGCAATATGAAATTAGCCAGCGGTATATGCCCTGCCGATAACATTCAAAGGGCAGGCATCAATATCGCGCTCGGAACAGACGGCGCTGCGAGCAACAACGATCTTAATATGATCGGCGAGATGAAAACGGCAGCTCTGCTAGGCAAAGTGGCCGCGGAGCGCGCCGACGTGCTGTCAGCTCACGACGTATTAACCATGGCAACCCTTAATGGCGCTAAGGCATTAGGTTTAGAGGATAAGATCGGCAGTATTGAGGTTGGCAAGCGCGCAGATTTTGCTGTGCTTAAAATAGATGGCCTCAGTACGCCAGTCTATGACCCTATTTCCCAGCTGGTCTACACCGACTGCGCGCATAATATTAGCCACGTATGGGTGGACGGTCGGCTATTGGTAGAAAATAGACGGCTCACCAGCCTTGATCAGGATGGCATTATTAAAAACACACAAGATTGGCAGACTAAAATCGCCAATTAACTCTTGAAAGAATAATCTACAAGCCCGCGGGACTTGGTAACAATTTTATGAACACAAATGTAGATAGTACAGAAGTCGCAAAATTTGAAGCGCTAGCAGCCCGCTGGTGGGACCCGACGAGCGAATTTAAACCCTTGCACGATATAAACCCACTCAGGGCAAATTATATTGATCTTAAGTCAAAGGTTGCCGGGAAAAAATTACTCGATGTAGGATGTGGTGGCGGCTTGCTTTGCGAAGCTATGGCACACCGAGGTGCACTGGTCACCGGCATTGATATGGGGGATGCACCGCTCAAAATCGCACGGCTACACGCCCTTGAGTCTGAATTAAGTATTCATTACACCCAAACAACAGCCGAAGAATTTGCCCAGGAGCATGAACAACAGTTTGATGTTGTCACTTGTCTCGAAATGTTAGAGCATGTACCAGACCCTAGTTCGGTCATCGCAGCCTGCGCGGCCATGACAAAACCCGGTGGACACTTATTTTTTTCTACCTTAAACCGAAATTTAAAAAGTTACGCCTTTGCAATATTAGGCGCTGAATATATTTTACAACTGTTGCCAAAAGGCACCCATGACTATAAGAAATTTATTCGCCCCTCTGAATTAGCTCAATGGATGCGAGCCGCTAACATTGAAACGCAAAACATGGTTGGCCTCGCTTACAACCCAATAACTAAAAAATATAAATTAGACCCTAACGATGTGTCTGTAAATTACATCGTGCATGCAGTAAAGCCTCATGGCTAATAACGTTATTTTATTTGATCTCGATGGTACCCTCGTCGATACAGCACCTGATTTTGAAGCAACGATAAACGCTGTTCGCGCGAGCCTGAACATGTCGGCACTTGCCTTAAGTGAAATTTTGCCTATGATCAACCATGGTGCCGTAGCCATGACACAGCTTGCATTTTCAGTCCGTGAGATAGACGAAGATTTCAATGACTTAAAACAGAAATTTCTCGATCAATACACACACAACATCGGCAAACATAGCCGGGTATATACAGGGCTGCACGAGCTGTTAGCTCGGTTTGAGCACGAAAGGCAGCCTTGGGGTATTGCCACCAACAAACCGCGCAAATACGCCGAAAGGTATCTAGGCTTTCTGCCCGCGCAGCCAACACTGTTAATTTGCGGCGATGATGTTGAAAAGCCAAAGCCAGATCCCATGATGCTGTATAAAGCAGCAGAAATGCTCAGTTTGCCACCGAGCAAAGTGGGGTATGTAGGCGATCACGAGCGCGATATTATCGCGGCAAAGGCTGCCGGCATGTTTAGCATAGCCGCTAGCTACGGCTACATGTGTCAAAACGAATGCGCATCACACTGGCAAGCGGATATAATTGCCAAAAGCTCTAAAGAGCTAGCGGAATTTATTTATAGCTACACTGGAATATCCAAGCGGTTTTAGGACAAAGCTCTATGAACATCAATGAATATCAAGCCCCCGATCAACTGCTGAAAGATAAAATCATTCTTGTTACCGGTGCGGGTAGTGGCATAGGGAAAACCGCGGCCTTAACCTTCGCGCGCTACGGTGCCACCGTTGTTCTATTGGGGCGGACAATTTCTAAACTTGAGAAAATCTATGATTTGATCGTGTCGGAAGCCTTGCCAGAGCCCGCGATTTACCCCATCAATTTCGAAGGTGCGAGCGAGAAAGATTACAACGACATGTGCGATCGCTTAAATGAGGAGTTTGGGCTAATCGACGGCATTCTTTACAATGCGGCAGATTTGGGCGACAGAACCCCCATCGAAAATTACGCCATAGATGTGTGGATGCGTCTGTTCCAAGTAAATGTACACAGCCCATTTATGATGACCAAGGCCCTGCTCCCTCTGTTGCGAAAATCAGAGGCTGCTAGCGTATTATTTACGGGCTCTAGCGTTGGCTACAAAGGTCGAGCCTATTGGGGAGCCTACGCCGCCAGCAAAGCTGCAGCCGAGAATTTAATGCAAACCCTCGCTGACGAGGAAGATGGCACCAGCAAAGTGCGCATTAATAGTATTAACCCGGTGTGGTACACGCACACCTATGCGCGCTAAAGCCTACCCTGCCGAAAATCCAAGCTCCGTTAAAACGCCCGACGCACATCATGCCGAGTTACTTGTATTTTATGGGTAAAGATTCGGCAGGGGTTAGTGGTAAGCAATTCAACACAACGGAGTTTAGAGAAGCGTAAAGCTCGGCCGATCGAACTCAGTATTACTCAGGGCTAGCGCCTTCGGCCGGCTGCGCACCTGATGCCTCCTGATTAGAAGCGCCGGTATCTTTCTCTGCTTCAGCGGCTGCATCATTAGCCGGCAAACTAACGCCCGTTTCAGACACTGGTGGCCTAGGAGTGATATCGCTATGGGCCACGACTATATTATTCTTCAAAATAACAGAGTGAACCTTTTCCTTCCTGTCAGTTTTTTGCCGCTGATAAAAAAGAAACACCGCCGTGTGTTTTTTTAACGTGTTCTTCATAGCGGTAAGTGAATGTCTGCTGGTCGTTACTTTTTTCGATAAATGACGGCGGGCCGACATGCTGAAGTAACCACTGAGTATTGGTGACGCCAACATCGATAGAGTTCCAAACATTTTCTGGTAAGGGATGATTTTGATATAGGTAGCTATGGGTTTCACGTATATCAACTGCATGACAGGAAAACAGTAAAAAACTAAGTGTCAACAAACCTATTTTGCTCACGCTAGCTTACCGTTTCAATCGCAGGCCTTTGCAACATAGCGAGTAAATTCACCTCAGCTTGAGACATGCCGGTTGCTGCTGCTGCAACTTGGGCAACTGATAAGCCTTGGCTCACCATGTTAGCGGCTTGCGCATACCGAGACTCGGCTTTTGGCAGGCTATATTTCAGACTTGGAACCGGAGTTTCTACAGCTTTGGACGCCTTTTTGTTGGTGCCTTTGATGACCACATTTTTTTCAATGGAGAGTAGTTTACGCCCCATACCCACTAAACCACTGTTGCTTGTATGGATAGCCCTTCTAAGGTCCTCTAAGCTTTCGCGCACCAAAACCTCTTGGCGTCTAACTTTAGCGAAGCTGCTCATAGCCAGCGCAATGGCAACCCAACTCATTGCAACAACACCCACTAGAATGACTTCAAGTGAAGAAAATTGTGTTACTAGTTGTTCCATCTGCTCGCCTCCGCTCTACACATTTTCCACATCGGCCCATTCTTCACCGGACAATAGCTTATTTAGCTCGATGAGAATTAGCAGCTCGCTGTTTTTATGGCATACACCTTGAATGAATTTTGCTGATTCGTCATTGCCAACATGGGGGCTGTTTCAATTTCTGACTGACGTAAATACACGACCTC